>NZ_CAXAXA010000020.1:0-2762 GCF_963973085.1 uncultured Sneathiella sp. | reverse complement strand
CCGCTTCCCGATGGCGTAAGAAAACGCGTCACGCACAAAATTCTGCACAGTCTCTCGCTGACATGCGAGAGCAAAGCAAAAAGATCGTGCCGCTGTGCCCTTTCGCCGCCTCAGAATTTCGGAAACACCCCGAATGGGCTGACGTGCTGAACTAGGCTTATAAAGCATAGCGAAACACGAACATTTTCACAAATGTAAGCGTATCATTTTGTGAAATAATGAGACCCTTGTTGGCGAACGCCTTGAGGTCAATCTCACGCCCAGTCCAATCAAATCCGGCCGCCATATATGCCCTGCTGAGTATATCGGGCACCATAATCCAAAACGGCGCCGTTCGGTCGTGGGTCGCAAGTTACCGGTCATTGTAAAAACCGCTTCACTGCCTCAAAGTCGGCACCTGCGCCATCTTTTGTTTGATAAACGATCTGAATTGCCGGACCCTAAGCGGCTCGATCCCGCCGGGCGGGCGCATGAAGTGAATGTTCCACTCCGGCGCGACGATATATCTGTCCAGGACAGTTACCAGTTCACCACTTTCAAGATGCTCGGCAACTTCCCACGTACATTTGCGCGCGATGCCAAAGCCGGAAATGGCAGCTTCGGTAACACCCTCCGCAAGATTGGTCACAAAACGGCCCGCGACTTTGACGGCATCTTCCTCCCCATGAGGCCCTTTGAACTTCCAATTCTGCAATGCATCGCGAATTACGCAGTCAAAATGAACCAGGTCCTGTGGCGTTTGTGGCGTGCCCATTGCTTTTAGGTAGTCTGGCGCAGCAACCAGAATACGTGGACATAAACTAAGCTTTTGCGCCTTGAGGCTCGAACTTTCCAGAGCACCCAACCGGATAGCACAATCGAACCCGTTATCCACGATGTCAAAAACCGTATCACTAAGATGGAGTTGCACGGTCAAACCCGGATGCATCGACAAGAATTCCGTCACAAATGGCGCAATGTACTTCCGCCCGAATGAGGCAGGGCCAGCCAACCTTAGAGTGCCGCGCAGGACTTGATTTTCGCCACTTACGTCAAGCATGGCGTCCTGCACCGTCTCGAAAATCCGCTCTGCATGTTTCAGCAAGCGCTCCCCTTCAAGCGTCACGCTGACGCTTCGAGTTGTCCGGTGCAAAAGCTGCGCGCCCACTTCGGATTCGAGTGCCTGAATGCGTTGCGTCGCGCTCGTCGGCGACAAACCAAACTCTGCACCGGCCTTACCGATAGCTCCCAACCGCGCTGCCCGAACGAACAATTCCAGCAATTTCAGATCGTTAATCATTATTTGCCACAGCCAAATAGTGCATTATTCTTTGAAGTCATTATCATTCGTTGGTTTCATAGTATCTCACTCCCGGCAACGAGCCAAGACACTTCACCACGAAAGTATATGACATGATGAAACACTCCGTTCTGCCCATAGCCGCAATAGCCCTGGCGCTAAGTTCGCAGCAATCCTTTGCACAAGAAGCCACCGAGATCGTGAAATTTTCGGATGTTACTTATCAGCCGCTCAACCCAGCACGCGGAGACGCAGCACCTCAGGCCGGCGTGCTCTGGGGGGATATCGCCAAAGACGTGCCCACCGGTGCCATTATCAAATTCGGAGAGAACTTTTCTTCGCCGCCCCATATTCACAACATTACCTATCGGGGCATCGTTATCGAAGGTGCAGTCCACAATGATGATCCCGATGCCGCAAACATGTGGATGGGGCCGGGCTCTTTTTGGTCACAGCCGGCGGGTGAGCCTCACATCACATCTGCGGCGGCAGAGGGCGGCGCAACGATCTTTTTGGAGATCCTCGAAGGGCCATATCTGGTCCGGCCGACCGAAGAGGCTTTTGACAATCACGAACTTCCAGTGAATTTGGATTCAAGCAACGTTGTCTGGCTAAGCACGGATGATGTGACATGGATCGATCAGCCTGCCGCCAAGGACAACACCGCCGCCCCACAACTCGCCTACCTTTGGGGAGAGACCAGCGCAAACAATGCAACATTCCTGAAAATTCCGGCAGGAACTTCCGGCACGCTCGAAAGCAATGCTGGATTGCTCCGCGCTGTCACAATCTCCGGCAAAACGGACCTAACCGTCCCGGAGGGTTCCACAGAAAGCGATCTGGCTCCCGGCAGCTATTTCGGCTCTGAAACAGGCGGATCATATGATCTGTCTTGCCAGATCGAAGATGATTGCATGCTGTATGTGCGGGCAGAAGGCAAATACACTTTCACCGGGAAGTAATCGCAGTGCCGCGGTCGTTTGAAAGATGGTTCTAATCCCACATTCAAGCGATCGCGGTCCACTGGCAAAGAAAATAGCAAGCTCCTGTATCGTGCATCCGCCTGCTTTTCTCAGATCGAACAAACCGGAACGTGGATCTGTCGACTTTGGGCAGGCCAGCTTTTTAGAAAGACAATGAAGTCTTAGCCGCTCGTGATACGTCCGCTTTCACCATTGTCTTCCCCATGCTTCGCACCTGCAGCGAACGACCGCTTTCCGCCCCTTAGCGTTGCGGGCAGCGAACGGCCCTTAGCTGCCGTCCGGGTCTTAGAGTCTTGCTGTTCAACAGCATGCAGAAAGCCGACATTCCACTGCGGTCGGCGAACGTTCTGATCCTTTGGAAACCAAAGGGCAATCTTCGCGTGTTTGACGCACCTTCAAACGCTGAACACAACAATCCTTCATGTCTCGTCCAGTGCGGATCAATCGTAAGCGTCCGACCTGCCTGCACTGACGGTTCATAGAGTGTGTTGATAGGTGTC
>NZ_CAXAXA010000019.1:0-3411 GCF_963973085.1 uncultured Sneathiella sp. | reverse complement strand
TCGTCAGGCTCATAACCTGAAGGTCGTAGGTTCAAATCCTACCCCCGCAACCAACACAAACGCCGTTATATCAACTATATAGCGGCGTTTCTATGTTAACAGCACTCCCCAATAAATCATTGATGGAAGCATAGCGGATGCAGGTTGGAAAATAATTAATCTAATGCTGTGAATTGCGCTGCCTCCAGAATATGCTGCGTGAAAAGCTTCCCAATGGATCAATACGTCCTGACAGAAGGTCAAGGCAGACCAATGGTGATGACGGTAAGCGAACATATTTTGAACCGCAGCATATAATCTTCTGTAACTCAGCCATTGAAGGTTGCAATGGCTGAGTTTTTTTAGAGGAGAGGTCGGTGGAGCCGTTAGAGTGAATAAATGGACCCTGACTTTCGTTAGGAAAAGGTTATACTTTTCAGTTTATTCAGAGCAAGCGTTTCATATTCGAACATATTATGCACCGCTTTGGTTTCGCAGAAAATCATGAACTGTCCCGTATCCCTTTGCTTCAAGGCAAAGAAGCGATTATTCGCGTGCCGGTTTTCCCTGATTTCCACAAGGCTGAAAACACATTCTTCCCTATCAATTTTCACCGCGACCGGCTTGTATCCATAATCATTGAGATAGCTGTGACCGGAGAGAGTCTTGGCGCAGGCTATCTCATAGGCCTGCCAGTATTCAGATTTGTCGAGAGCGGCCTTATTACGGTTAAAGACTTTGTACAGGGGAACGCCCATGATCATTTCCTGCCACGGAGGTGAATTAGACAAATCAATAACAGTTTCAGTGTGCTGTTGGTGATGTTTCTGATCGCGGAGCCGTTCCATCAGCCGCTTTTGGGTGAGGGTGAGGGTGAGGGTGAGGGTGAGGATAGATTGCAATTTCTTCTCTCTGATTAACGTTAACAGAGCGGAATTTTCGTGCATATCCATGATGATCTTGTCGAAAAAAACATTGGACCTGATCCCGTAAGACTGCTGATTGCTCTGCGCCAATAGATACTGGGCGTTGCTATTGACCATGGTCAGGGCCTTGATGTAGTCGTCTGCGTTGGAAAGCAAGCTATATTGTTGGAAAGTGACCATTTCCTGCGCCAAAGTCTTCAGAGACGATGCCTCCAGTTCGCCAATCTTTTAATACATGACATCGAATATACTTTTTTTAGCGCTTTCTTTATGCTTTAACACATTTTTTAACCTGCCTGTCGTGAAGCCATATATTTTTTTCTTCAGTTTTTTTGCCGACGTGATGAAGGGATCCGGTGCGTCGGACCCTAGATTGGCGTCATCCTTGAAGTCACTTAACGAAATTTCCTCATAAATCAGGATGGACAGCATTTGGGCCACATCGAGGTCCACATGCTCGGCCGGGATGATCTTATAACCGGCGCCCTCGCCCAACCATATTTTCACAAACTCGTAGAGCGCCGCCACCCTTTCGCTGAAATGCTGTTCGACCAGCAAACCCTGTAAAGAAGCCAGGTCCTTCTGCTCCCGGGTAACTTTACCCTTCTTGTTACTCTTTTTCAGGGCATCCTGCAGCCGTTTGAACTTCCAGATAAACTCCTTGTCCGAATATTTTCGGGAGATCTCCGTATCCAAGTCATCCGGCAGCTCTATGTTGTTGAGCACAATAAATTGGGAGGGTTTGGAAAACAGCTGGGTTGTGCTGATGGAACCCGTTCTCTTTCTGTTGATGAGGTTGCTATAATATTCTTCGATGTCATCCTCAGGGGGCAGCGTGTCAATTTCCTCATCCCAAATGTTCCGCGATTGCGGCTCGTTCTCCTGTACATCGTACTTATCCTCGTCATCGTCTCGCTCGTTTGTGCCCCCATCATTCAGTGAGGCCGGAATGGGGGGCTGCTTTTGAGCCTTGGATCCGCCCTTATTCTGTTGAACTTGTTTTTCTTCTATTATTTGCGGCTGTTTCCGTTTCTGCGCGGATTTGCGTTTTCGGCGGCTTTCGTCAATTTTGGAATCGCCGTCATCCATCGTTGTTTTGTTTAATAATTCCTGCTTGATCCGGATGGTTATTTGCTCTTTAAGATAGTCACCCTTGATATTATCCATGCCGGCACAGAAATCATCAAATGCGACGATGTCATCGTTATAAAAATTTGTCGCTGTTTTTTCAATGAATTGGCAATATTTTTCAATATAAGAAATATTTGATTCAGCTCTATATTCTTTTGTGTATCTTTTTTCTTCGTTTACGAAATATCTTTTGTTCTGGTTTAAATAAAAAATAACCTTATCTTTCAGAAGCTTTCTGTATTCCTCAGTTGTCTCTGTTTCCCGATATCTGGAACTAAGATGGCGAATATCGGCAAAACTAGGGAATTTATGGAAGTCTGTGTAAAAGAATTCCTTACTCAGTCCATACAGGAAGTTGTACATAAATACACGGGACTTCAAATCTTCATTTTCTATTGAAAATTTTATCAATGAAAAGGTGGTCGCTTTTAGGTACTTTCTTATATTGTTCCGTAGAAGATTGTAAGATCCATCATTATCTCTATCGTTGTTTTCCTTTAAATCCTCATTGTCTCCTTTTTTATATAAAGTGAATAGCCCCGACTTTCCTAGACACTTTCGGGTTTCATTATCTGCTGCTGTTCGAACTGGACGGGTGACAGCATCCCGTTTCTTACATGCTTTCGCTTCGGATTGTAGAACATCTCAATATAATTGAACACATCCTGTCTGGCATCCTCTCTGGTTTTGTAGGTCTTGCGTCGTATCCTTTCCCGCTTGAGCAGATTGAAAAAGCTCTCCGCGACGGCACTATCGTGGCAGTTCCCGCGCCGGCTCATGGAATGTTCCAGATTGTGAGCCTTGAGGAAAGAAGCCCAATCCATACTGGTGAACTGGGAGCCCTGGTCGGAATGGATCAGGACCTTACCCTTTGGTTTTCTGCGCCATACAGCCATGAGCAACGCCTGTAACACCATATCTGTCGTTTGCCGGTTCTGCAGGGACCAGCCGACGACGCGACGGGAATAGAGATCAATCACGACCGCCAGGTAGGCAAACCCTTCCTGCGTCCTGATATAGGTGATGTCCGTCACCCAGACCCTGTCAGGGACACCCACATCGAATTGTCGATCCAGCCTGTTGTCGGCAATAAAAGAGGGTTTGCCGCCATAACTGCCGGGTCTTCTCTTGTATCCGATCTGCGCCTTGATGCCCGCCAGACGGGCCAGTCGTGCGACGCGGTTCGGACAACACATCTCGCCCTGATCAAGAAGATCATCGTGGAGCTTGCGATAACCATACACCTTACCGCTCTCCCGCCATGCTTTGCGGATGAGCTCTGTCTGACGAGCATCTTCCCGGGTTCGTTTGCTGAGTGGGTTCTTGAGCCAGGCGTAAAAACCGCTCGGATGGATGCGCAGGCAGCGGCACATCG
>NZ_CAXAXA010000018.1:0-4845 GCF_963973085.1 uncultured Sneathiella sp. | reverse complement strand
AGAACATCAGCTTGGCGCCAATAACGGCATACCAGATATCGGCACTTTCACCCTCTGCTTCGACGAAATTTGCTGTCTGACCGAACTTACGCTCGTAGACGACGCCAACGTAAGGCGAGAGAATTCTATCCCAGACGTCATAGCTGAGCCTTAGGCCTGCTTCTACGCTGTTAATACCGGAGCCGACACCAATTTCCCGATCACTTGAAAAGGCCGCATCGATATTCGCGGAAGGCGTCAGGGTCAGATAATTGGTGAGAAGAATCTCGTACTCGATATCGAGGTCAGCCGAGAGTTTCCCCTTTTCACTCAGGAACAGATGCGTATCGATTTCGATCCATTGCGGAGCAAGGCCACTCAAGCCAACGGCAGCGTACCAACGATCGGGTCCTTGCGGGCTCGAATACCGAACACCTCCCTTAATGTCCCAAAAATCCGATATGGGTGTTTGCAAGGCGAGCTGATTGGAGAGGGATTCGAAGCGATTAACATTCAAATCCAGTTCACCGCTTCCTTCCCACCGGAGTTTCAATTCATCCGTCCCGATAAACGCATCACCGTCAAAAGCAAAAAGCTCTTCGCCGCCTTCTCCATACCGATACTCAAACTCCTCCATTTGAACGCCATAATAGATGTTCGACGTTTCCGCGGCATAACCGGTAACAGGTGCCAAGATGGACAAGGAGATTACTGCCGTCAGAAGTGATTTCTTTAATCCTGTCATTGCAGCCCTCCATTTCCAATTAAGTCGATACTCGCGGATTTCGGACCGCCTTCAACGACAATCTTCCGGAACATTCCGGCATCCATATGGAAAGACAAATGACAATGGAACGCCCATTGACCCGGCGCATCAACCTCTGTTTCGGAATAAACGGTTGTTCCGGGAGCAACGCTAATGGTGTGTTTGATCGGGTCCCACTTCCCAGCACCGACATCCAGAATGCTCCACATACCATGCAGGTGCATTGGGTGGGTCATCATGGTTTCATTGACAAACTTGAACCGGACCCGCTCGCCATACTGAAGAATAACCGGATCAGCGTCTTCATACTTCACGCCATTGATGGACCAGATATAGCGCTCCATGTTTCCGGTCAGACGCAGCTCGATCTCCCGCGTGGCGTCCCGATCTTCATAAAGAGGTTTCTGTGCTTTCAAATCCGCATAAGAAAGGAACTTGCCGCCATTTGCCGCCGTCGGGACAAGCCCGCTGCCGGTTGCATAGAAGCTATCCTTCTCCTGTTCCTTACCCATCATATTTGAGTGGTCCATGCCTTTCATGCTCGAATGATCCATTCCTTTCATGTTGGAGTGGTCCATACTCTTCATTTTGGAATGGTCCATATCTTTCATTGACGAATGATCCATTCCACTCATGTTTGAATGATCCATTCCTTCCATATTGCCGTGGTCCATCCCCATATCTGCCATGGTAAGAAGCGGTGCCTTTGTCATTTCCGGAATTTCCGCAACCATGCCTTGGCGCGGCGCGAGAGTGGCCCGTGCATAGGCTGTTCTTCCCATGCTTGCCCCGAAAATTGTATAGGCCTTATCGTCCATGGGCCGGACGATAACATCATAGGTTTCGGCAACACCCAAACGAAGCTCATCGACCGTAACAGGCTGCACATTGTTTCCATCCGCAGCAACCACCGTCATCTGCAACCCCGGGATGCGGACATCAAAATAAGTCATAGCGGAGGAATTGATGAACCGCAGGCGAATGCGTTCTTTCGGCTCGAACAATCCGGTCCAGTTCTGTTCAGGCCCTTTGCCATTGATAAGCGGTGTGAAGCCCTGCACATCCTCAATGTCTGTCGGCATCATCCGCATGTCGCCCCACGCCATCCTGTCATCGACGGTTGCTTTAAAACCGTTCTTGCTGACATCTGAAAAGAAATCCCCGAGAGTTTGTTGCTGGCGATTGTAATAATCCGCCGACATTTTCAAGTTCCGCAATATTCGCTTGCCGGAATGGGGATGGGTGTCCGTAAACTGAACAACATAATCCTTGTCGAAACGAAACGGATCTCGCTTCTCTGGCTCGATAACAATTGATCCGTAAGCGCCATCAGGCTCCTGAAAACCGGAATGGCTATGAAACCAGTATGTTCCGGATTGCACGATTGGAAACTTATAGGTGAAGGTCTCTCCCGGTTCGATTCCAGGGAAGCTGATTTTAGGCACCCCGTCCATCTGGAAGGGGAGGATAAGACCGTGCCAATGGATAGATGTGGATTCATCGAGATTATTCGTCACATTGATCGTGACGTCTTCTCCTTCCTGAAACCGGAGAACCGGTCCGGGTGATTTTCCGTTATAACCGATCCCTTCCTTTTGGAAGTCTCCTGTATCAATCATAACTTTGTCGACGGTCAGGTTATAGGTTTTCGCGACACTCAAGCTTGGTAGGAGTGCAACTCCTGCGGCCATTGCAAGACCAAGGCAAGCCTTTTGCATGAATGAAATTCTCATCCTGCTGTTCCTTTCATTTTTTGAAAAGCTGGAATGCGCAGCCTCTTTGGGCTGCGCAAAACATTTACTCAAAGTGAACTTCACCCATCATGCCGGAGGCATAATGGCCGGGAACGTTGCAGGCAAATTCCAGCTCGGCATCATCTGCAAATTTCCAGATAACTTCCGCCGTTTCGTTCGGTTCCAGCAACACACTATTCGGATCGCTATGTTCCATGGTCTTGCCATTTCCCATATCCATTTTCATCATATCCCGATTGATCTTGTCGGCCTCCAGTACCCCGTGCTCCATCATCATCATCATTTCTTCCTGATGTGCGGCATGCATGGCGGCTGTTCCGATATTGAATTCATGGACGAATTCCCCGGCATTGATGATCTTGAATTGAACCGTTTCACCTTTCTTGATGGAAATCTCTTCCGGTTCGTAAAAATTATCCCCCATCTTAATCTCAATGGTTCTGGTGACGTCTGCAGCGTTACCAGGGACACCAATGCCCGATTTTCCGCCGTGGCCGCCATCATGGCTGCCCGCAGCGAAAGCAACTGCAGAAGTGACGGCTAATACCGCCGCAAGGGTAACACCGGCAACACCGGACAAAAAAGTACGCTTAATTTTCATGTTATCAATTCCTATTCCAGCCTCCATCTAGCGCAGACCTCACCTCGGTCAGGCAGGGAGACAGATTCAAATTTCAATAGTCGAAGTTTGGGAAAGGCGCATAACCGCATTGACAGCAATCATGGCTGTCTTGAGAAATGGCCTAAAAGAGGAACTAAATCTTTGGGGGGTGCTTTGGTGGTGCAAAAGCAATAGATGCTACTTGCACAGCAATGACATCAAACGGCGTTTTCGTACCAAACGCTGTCGATATTACTTGAAAATTTGCGGGCAAGCTAAATGCACAAGAGATCATGCCACATTTTTCGATATGATTATGCCGGTCGGTTTCGTGACTTTTAGACAAATCATCCGCCGCCGAAACCATAATATGAGATACGCTCTCTTTAGCTTCGTGACTTTCAGCAGAGGGTATGATCGCAAAAACATTAATCGCAATAGCAAGAGCCATAAAAATGCTCACGCTTATTCTGCGCCAGTTCAGTTTTTTCCGAATTTCTGCCAACTGTTTCTCTCAGAAAATAAAAACGCCTGAACCCTATGTATACTCTGATAGTAGTCATTTCAACAAACAATCTGGAAACTTTAAACCAATGTTTGTAGACCGAAAGAAGCAACGCTTGTCGGGTATTCCAGAACTTTGGTAGTCGGGGAGTTAATAAACCGACCTAAGTCGGTCCCCATGGTCTTTAGTCGAAGGCCTGTTGTATACACCACAGGCTCTCCGACTTGACCTCAAATATTCGATCAGTTCCCGCGTGGCCCGAAAATGATCAATCCGACGCCAACAATGCAGATAAGAGCGCCTATGCTGTCCCAGCGGTCAGGTCTCTGACCTTCCACCGCCCAGAGCCAAAAAAGCGAGCTAGTTATGTAGATGCCACCGTAGGCCGCGTAGGTGCGCCCAGCGAAATCGCTGTCGATCCGAGTCAGAAGCCAAGCGAAAACTATCAGGCTGGCAACGCCTGGTACGCTCCACCAAGCTGATTTGTCCAGCTTCAGCCAGACCCAGAACGCGAAACATCCTGCGATCTCGGCTAGCGCCGCCGCGAAATACAGCCCATAGGTGGTGGTCGTCGCGCTGATGGTCATCATCAAGGACGGACCTTCGGTAAAACATGATCGTCCGTCTCGCAGAGACTATGATCGCCAAGTGTCTCAATTACCCGACAATCAGCGATCCGCCCTCCCTTGCATTGCTCAACCATACGCTCAAGCTCGCTCCGAAGCGCCTGAAGACGTTGGAGTCGCTTGCCAATGTCCTCCAACTGTTCTCTAGCAATCGCATCTGCTGCCTCGCACGACTTATCCGGCCTGTCCGCCAGACTTATCAGGTCTCGGATGGCTTGCAGAGGGAAGCCAAGTTCCCGTGCATGGCGGATGAAACTGAGCTTCTGTACAGCCGAGTCGTCGTAAAGTCGTTGATTTCCTTCTGAGCGCCGTGGCAATGGCAAGAGGCCGATTTGCTCGTAATACCGGATCGTTTGCACGTTGCAACCAGTACCTTTGGCTACGCGACCGATGGTGAGCTCATTGGACATGTTAATTTTCTCCTTGAACCTATAGTTACTGTAGACTGTATATATGTAGCATTGAGATGTAACCAACAATATTGGAGAAGACTATGTCTGCTGGTTGTTGCCAACATGAACCCAAGTTTGACGGAGCGACAAAAGGGTTCCGTCGAGCTTTGTGGGTCGTCATTGGCATTAATGCGAGTATGTTCGTCGTCGAGATGATTGCGG
>NZ_CAXAXA010000017.1:0-6126 GCF_963973085.1 uncultured Sneathiella sp. | reverse complement strand
CTCAGCCTCAGACAGACCTTCCGCCTTACCGCCGCTGGAAAACACCCCGGACAATAATAACATAAAAGACTTGCAATCAAACTATCATTCGTTAGAAAATGGAGGCGAGCAATCCTTTGGCTCCGAAAACTTATGGCGTTAGTTAAAAATACGATGGGAGCCGCTTATAAATCGTGGCCTAGATGGTAAGCCGATAACCGTGACCGGAGGGGCGCCGAGTGTTGGACTTCCAATCACGTTGGCCGTAACAGACGAAGGTATGAATTTAGGCGAGTTGAATTTTTGTGACCGTAAGTGCGACAAGACGATCGCAAATCGGTTTGATCCGCCGCATATTTGTAAAAGGAGGTTCTATGGGGACTTTGTCGGGAAATGGCGCGATTACGGGAATTGGGGAAACAGAATATAGCCGTAATTCAGGCCGTAGTAGCACGGCTTTACAAATGGAGGCCTCTCTAAAAGCCATATCTGATGCCGGATTGTCGCCAAAAGATATTGATGGGGTAATACCGTATGCCACTGGCGATACCGTGGCGGAAGACTTTATCACTAATTTTGGCCTGCCGGATCTAAGGTTTTCCGCCACTACACCGCTGGGTGGGGCCAGTGTACTGGCGTCAGTGCAGGCGGCGATCTGCGCCGTTGATTGTGGCGTCGCCAATCATGTGTTAATCCCGATCGGTCGCAACGGCGCTTCTGGCGTTGGTGGCCGCATTGGCAATCGGGTGCAGCATTTACCGCAGTTCCGGGTTGTCGGTGAATTTGAAATGCCGCTAGGTCAAATCGCCCCGGCACAGCTTTATGCTCATATGGCGAGACGGCATATGGAAATTTACGGCACAACCAGTGAGCAACTAGGCGAAATTGCCGTCACGATACGTCAACACGCATTGCTCAATGACAATGCGATCATGACGAAGCCAATGACACTGGACGATCATCAGAATTCCCGTATAATCTCGGATCCGCTGCGACTAAATGACTGTTGTCTGGAGAGTGATGGAGGAGCTGCCATAATCGTCTCCAGCGCCGAGCGGTCAAAGGACATGGCGCAGACACCGATCTATGTAATGGGTATCGCCGAGGGCCACCCCGACAGCCCGTCTACCATCACGCAGCGACCTGATATGACAACGCTTGGGACTGCCAAGGCCGCGCCAGTAGCCTTTGAGATGGCCGGAGTCAAACATAGCGAAATCGACGTTGCGGAAATTTACGACTGCTTTAGCTATATTGTGCTTTGCCAATTGGAAGACCTTGGCTTTTGCAAGAAGGGCGAAGGTGGGGCTTTCGTCCAGGATGGCCGCATTCGATTGGGCGGCGAGCTGCCAGTCAATACTCACGGCGGTCTGTTATCACAGGCCCATATGATAGGCCTTAATCATGTCGTCGAGTTGGTGAAGCAGCTGCGCGGGCAGGCCGGGCGGGCGCAAGTGCAGGATGCTGAAATCGGTCTCGTCACCGGTTACGGCGATATGGGTGATGGTGCCGTTGCGATTTTGCGGAGATAACAATGCAAGAACAAAAAATTGACCGGTTGAGGCCTTCTCCGACGCAAGATACCAAGCCCTATTGGGATGGTTTGTTGGAAGGTCACGTTTTGATTCAGCAATGTGCCGATTGCTCTACTTTTCGCCACTACCCTCGCCCGGTATGTCCTGAATGTCATTCGATGGCATTTGATTGGCGAGAAATTTCGGGCAACGGCACGGTCCATAGCTGGACGGTTTCTTGTCACGCATATCATTTCGCGTTCAAAAAGGACCTTCCGACGGCTTATATAACAGTGGATCTACCTGAGGGTGTCCGGATTTGCGCGCCGTTACGCGATGGCGATCCGAAAGATCTCGCTATTGGTCGGGAAGTTTCAATCGGTGTGGAGTTCCTTGAAGAAGATCTGGCCACCCCAATTGTTCGTTTCTCCGATGTGACCAAAGGATAGAGCTTATGGATTTGTCTTATTCTAGTCATCATTTGGTTTTGCGCGAAGATGTGCGTGATTTTATTTTTAAACACGGTAAACAGTCACCAAAGCCAGGCGGCGGTCGAAAGCGACCGGGTCAAGCGACCCTCGATTGGCAAGCCCTGTTGCTGGAAAGAGGATATTTTGCCCGTACTATTCCAAAAATTTACGGTGGTTTCGGGGCGGCACCGGATATCCTAGAAACGGCTATCATTTCTGAGGAGTTCTCTAAGGCGGGTCTCTCTTCGGGCATCATGAATCAGGGTATCAGTATGCTGGTTCCTACACTGCTGGAGGTCGGTACGAAAGAGCAATGCGAAATCTGGATTGAGAAAACCCTTCGAGGAGAAGTTATCTGGTGTCAGGGTTATTCTGAACCGGGATCAGGTAGTGACCTCGCCGCTGCCAGAACCACTGGAATAGTGGATGGGAATGACTTTGTCATAAATGGCCAGAAAATCTGGACATCCTCGGCCCACTTTGCCGACATGATGTTCCTCCTCTGTCGTACGGAGGCTGGTGCCGGAAAACATGCAGGTCTTTCCTATCTACTTTTATCAATGGCGAGTCCTGGTATCGAAGTCCGGCCTTTGAAGACCATGACCGGACGCGCTGAATTCAATGAAACTTTTTTTACCGACGTGCGCGTGCCCATGGATCAGATTGTTATGGGGCGAGGTGAGGGGTGGCGCGTTGCTAACGTCACGTTGAAATATGAACGCTTACTACTGGGTGACCCAAACAAGCTGGTGCTTCGGCTGAACCGTATAAAAACTATGATGGAGGAAACCCGTATCAACAATGAACGGGTTATTGATATGCCAGAATTCCGCGAGCGTCTGTTAAAATTGCAAGGCGAAGTACTTGCTTCGAAATATCATGGTCTACGACTGCTTTCGGACCGGATCAAGGAGGTCAATTCCGGAGTACGGCAGATGATTGTCAAATATCAAGGCACGATGTTGGGGCATCGGTTGTCGGCTCTGGCCGTGGATGTGTTAGGTATGGCAGGCCTGCGGTATAGTCCGCAAGGCGAAATGACGGAAGATGACGACGCGACCACCTGGCAGATTGATTATATGTATGACATCGGTTTGATTATTGGTGGCGGTACGTCCCAAATACAAAAAAACATCATTGGCGAGCGAGGTCTGGGACTGCCGAAGGAGCCCAAGCCAATGAATAAGGGGGGGAGCCGAGCCGATGGATTTTGATCTTGACGACCAACAACGATTGATTGATTCGTCTTTGCGGGTCATGCTGCGGGATCGATTGCCGTTGGAACGCCTGAGGCTTGCTTGTGAAAAGGGTGATGGATTTGACCCTGAACTATGGGAGGCCTTGTGCGATATCGGGATGTCAGGCCTGATCATTCCAGAATCTTATGGAGGTTCGGGGCTTGGTATTCTGGATTGCGTCGTTGTAGCAGAGGCAATGGGACATGCTGCCTTGCCAACGCCGTTTCTATCGACAATGGTCATGGCACCGCTCGCGGTAAAGCGCCTGGGTAATCCGATGCAGCAGGAAGAAATTTTACCACAATTTGTCAACGGCGATTTGCGGGCAGCCTTCGCGTTTGAAACCGCTCCGGGAACGAACGTCAACAGTACGCTTCAACAAGTGGATGATACACTAAGCGGGCGCCTTGAAGGGGTTCTTGATGGCGCTGGCGCGAGCCATTTGCTGATACAACGATCTGATGGTCGTGCTGCTTTGGTGGACTTACAGCAAGCAGGGGTTGAGATCGATCTTTATCAGAGCCTGGATCGTAGTCGTCCCTTGGCAAATGTCGCTCTTAAAAACGTGTCATTTATATCACTGAGTTCCGGGCTGGAAGGCGCTGCCGCAGAGATTTTGCAAATTGGTCGATTGATGGTGGCCGCCGATATACTGGGCGCCGCGCAGTATATGTTTGATGCTGCGATCGCTTATGCGCAAGAGCGTACACAGTTTGACCGGGTGATCGGTAGTTTCCAGGGGTTGAAACATGTTTGTGCGGAGATGGTGTCGATGTTAGAGCCTTGTCGCGCGCTAGTTTGGTATGCGGGGCATGCCTTTGATCAGCAACAGGAAGAAACTCCGTTATTGGCTCATCACGCAAAGGCACATCTTAGCGAAATTGGGCGCGAGATTTCCCGTATGGCGACTGAAACCCATGGCGGCATGGGGTTTACCGATCTACTGGGCCTTCATATCTGGTTTAAGCGAATTGCACAGAACCGCCAACTGTTAGGGACCCCTGAGCATTGCCGTCGGGATGCTGCCAGGATACAAGGCTGGGTCACCGCCTGATCTTTTATTACGTTAAAATACTGAGGATAGTCTGTTGAACGAACTTGTCAGCTCGGAAGCAAAATCTTGGATCGGTCGTTCGGCGTCACCTCAACGCATTGAAGTCAACCGTAGTGACATTATTAAATATGCTATCGCAACGGAGCAACGCGCTGAAAAATTTATGCAAGGCGATGTGGCGCCGCCAATGTTTCTATTTGCTGCCCTGCGCCCGTTGGTGTCAATTGATCGGCTCGGATCTGACGGTATTGCCAAAGACCCTTTCCTCCCTGATTTGCCATTGAAACGCTTGATGGCCGGCGGTACGAAAATGAAATATCATCGCCCTGTTGTGCCAAACGATGTTTTGATAGCCACCCGTACTTTAAGCGGAATTACGGAGAAGCAGGGATCGAGTGGTCCGTTGTTATTCCTCACCTATGACCTGACGGTCAAGACCGAAGCTGGCGAACTTGTTATGGAAGAACAGCAGTCGAGGATCCTTCGATGAACACGCGATTAAAGAGCCTTGCGGTCGGCAATACCTTGCAGGAACGTCAACATACACCAACCAATGTTTCCCTGTTTCTCTATAACGCAGCTATCTGGAACGCGCATCGGATTCATTATGACGAAGCCTATACGACCAGTGTGGAAAAACATCCCGGCGTTGTTATTGACGGACCATTGCAAGGAGATTGGTTAGTTCAGGTCTTAACGGACTGGCTACTTGAGGACGGAGAGCTGGCAACCTTCGAGTATTCCAATCGCCGGGCGTCTTATCTTGGCGAAACCCTTACCGCTGGCGGCAAGGTAACCGCTATAGATCTAGAATCGGGCATCGTAAATCTAGAAATATTTATCCGCAACGAAAAGTTCGAGATTGTCACTCCAGGGAATGCAACCGTGCGGTTTTTCAAACCTTAGTTTAATCGGGCCGAAAGTAAAAGTGATTGCTTATTGTAATAGACACTGACTCATGGGACTCTTCGCAACTCTATTTTAGTTTTTCCCTGAGGGATTCATAGGGTGTTTTTCCGCCATGCGCACCGTGGGGTCTGGTGAAGTTATAGAAAGCTTCCCATTCAGCGAGTTTGGCCTCCAGATCGACATCATCTTTGTATTTCATCAATTGGTAGAACTCCTGCTGATCAGACCTGTGTGAACGTTCGACCTTGCCGTTTAACTGAGGCGTTCGGGCTTTGATATAGACATGACGAATGCCGAGATCCTCAACGTGCCAATGGAATTGTGATTGGAATTCATGCCCTCGGTCAGTTCTGATTTGCTGGATCCTGAAGGGGAATTTCTGGATGATATAGGTGACGAAGTTGATAGCGCTTTTCTGTGTGTGTCGTTCATAGATTTTCAAGGCACGTACACGTGTTGCATCATCGATTGCTGTATATTGATATCGTTTGATTTTCCTGCCGTCTTTAGCTTTGAATATTAGGAACTTGACATCCATCTGGATATGGTGGCCTGGCACCTGCTTCTCATATCTCTTGGTATGAACCTTGCGCCGTCCCACATTACGCGGCAATCGACTGACACCATGTCGCTTCAATACCCTGGAAATGGTTGCGTCAGAAACGCGCATATCATGATAGCGTGCCATGTACCACATGATACGGATTGGGCCGAGATGGTACTTCTTTCGTAAGTACAGGATCTTCTCGACAACCTCCATAGGGGTCTGATTTGGATGCGAGCCAGGGATTGGTTTCTTATTGATGAGCCCTTGTTCACCATGTTCAAGATACGCTTTACGCCATCTGAAATAAGTTGACCTGGGTATGCCAAAGTATCGGTAGGCTTTAGCAGCGCCCCCAACTTCAGAGGTGGTCGCGGAAAATCGGACCAGTTGCTAAGATGAATCGCCCTTAAGAAGA
>NZ_CAXAXA010000016.1:0-6565 GCF_963973085.1 uncultured Sneathiella sp. | reverse complement strand
CTGAAGAGCGCCTTTATCCCAAAACAGGGTGCGGGAGCGCTATCGCAACGTCTCTGGCCCTGGTCGCGAACAACAGGCTGGACACGGATCAAAGAGGTTATGGATGCTGCGGGTATTTCCGGCCCTCAAGCCTCCCCTAAGGGCCTCAGACATGGCTTTGCGGTTTACGCCATGCTAGCAGGCGTTCCCCTGACAATAGTCTCAAAATGGCTGGGCCATTCCTCGATCAAGACAACGGCAATCTATACCGAAGTGGTCGGTGCTGAAGAGCGAATATTCGCGGAAAATCTCTGGAAGACAGACGGCTTGCGTAGGTCTCTACGCTGAACAGTTTGTTCCATACTGTTCAATCGTTTCAGTAAGGACGCACTCTCCCTGATCACCCGGTTGAACACAAGAGCCAGATTATGAATGTCTTCGTTGTGTCTAACAGATGGAAAAACCGATATGCCAGCCTTCATCCCCAAAATATTTGCTGTCCCCGCGATCCTCCTATTCGCCCTCACCGCCTGCCAGACGACCTCGGTGAAGGAAGCCGCTGTATCAAAACCGCTTCCGCCCATGGAGAGGCCGGATTATTGGACGGTGGGATCCACCATTGTCTCTGTTGGTGACGATGGGAAGGAGTGGAAATCAGAGGTAATTGCCGCAGATGAGACTACCTACACGTGGCAGGATCAGGAGGGCTGTACCTGGGTCCGGGCAAAGGATCAGCCGTTTGCGGCATGGAAAAGCTGGAAAGGCTGTTCCTCTCCGGATGGATCCCATGAGATCAAGCGCCTGGAGGATACGCCTATTTTTCCGTTGAAAGTCGGCAATCACTGGAGCTACAGCCGGAAGGGAAGCAATGTCGAAGGAAGAAGCTGGGAGACAGTGCGTAAATGCTCCATTCCGAGTGAAGCCAGAGTCACGACGAAGCTTGGCAGTTTTGATACCTTCAAGGTGGTCTGTGAAGATGATTGGAACCGTTACGCTTGGTACGTCGCCCCCGCCAATAAGCAGGTCGTTGTCTATGAGAAGTACCAAAAGCGGCAGAATTCAACAGAGACCTATGAGACGGTCAGTTTTACCAAGCGCTGAATCTCTATTGATTGAGCCCTAAAATCAGCCTTTTCGAAAAGGTTCGAGGCTATGTTCAAGACGCGGTCCAATCCAATACGAGTCGAGCCTATCAATCCGATCCAGCCCGCTACTCCGGTCACAGTTTACGTGCCGGGTTTGCCACTAGTCCGCTCGGACCGGGTTAAGTGTTTGCCATCCGCAGGCAGACCGGGCACAAGTCGGATGCTATGCTTGGTCAGTGTCAGTTTATTGCAATGCTCTTTGTATTTTTGGAATAGCGTTCTCCCTTGGCTCATGAAAATCAATGATGCTGACAAACTCTCCGCTGGCGTCATAGACAAATACGCCAGCAGTATGGTTTATGGTATAACCATACTCGGTTGATACCCGTTCGTACTTCACGCGAAATCCTTTGGCCGCAGTTGCAATTTCAACAGGCACGCCTGTGTAACCTATGATGGCGGGATGAAAATTGCTCACATAGTCAGCCATTGCCCGAACTGTGTCCCGTTCGGGGTCAACTGTAATGAACGCTACATTAAACCGGGAGGCATCGTCGCCAAGTCCTTGCAGCCATCCTGTAATGTCGGTGAGGGTCGTCGGGCATACATCGGGACAATAGGTGAACCCGAAGAACACAAGAGTCGGATATCCGATCCAGTCGTCCGGGCTGACCGTTCTGCCAGAATGATCGGTCAGTTGGAAATCCATCTCATAAAGAGGAAGAGGCAATATACTGGAACGATCTGACCGTTGAGAAGCTCCGGGTCCGTCCGTCTGCCACCAGCCAAACAGCAATGCGGCGGCAAGGGCGCTGGTAGTGCCCCCGATAGCTAGGACCGCATTGCGTCGCGAGACGGCCATATCTTTATTCACCTCCTATAATAATATTATGTGAACTTTATTTTCGAGCCACTTTGTCACTATGTGCAACACCTAGCTCACTTCCAAAATTGGGTAGGAGCAAACATATTACGCCGATTGTAATAAATACATCCGCGATATTGAAAACCGGCCAATGGTATTGGCCGACATATAAACTAAGGAAATCCGTTACAGCTTCGTTATGAACACGGTCAATGACGTTTCCTATTGCCCCTCCGATGACTAGGACGATCCCAATAACCTCGTTCATGCGTTCAACACGCCACAGCCATACAATGAGTAATCCTATGATACCGATGGCCACCCCTGACAAGATTTTAGGTCCCCAAGCTCCCATGTCACTGAACAGACCGAAACTCATGCCGCTGTTGAAAACAAGTACGATATCGAAGAATGGCAGGACAGGGATTCGACGAGGCGGGTTCATGACGATTGTTATCACTACCCATTTCACCGCTAGATCAGCAATTGACAGAAGACTGGCGGCTGCCAAGGCGTAGGAGAAATTACGAATATGTTTCCTCCTTTTGCAATCTCTATCCATTGCTTGGCCCTGTTTTCACGTGGTTGGGCTTACTTAGCGCTTCGCTTTTTGATGCGTTGAGTTTCAGTGCCAATAGCAGCTTGGTTGTTGCCTCCCGAAATCGTACAAGCTCGTTGCCAGTCAACACGCGCTGTGGAGGTAAATTGATTGTCATGGGGTTTACCTGCTCGCCATCCTGCAGGACCTCGTAATGCAAGTTAGGACCGGTCGTCAGGCCAGTAGCGCCGACATATCCAATAACCTCGCCTTGCTGGACGCGATCCCCTTTTTCAAGGTTGTCGGCATATTTGCTGAGGTGGGCGTAACCCGAGTCATATTGGTTGTCATGGCGGATGCTGATGTATTTTCCATAGCTGCCGTTGCGTGTCCGACGGGTAACAACACCATCGCCAGCTGCGAACACCGGTGTGCCCCGCGGGGCGGCAAAATCAAGCCCCTTGTGCATTCTTGCGTAGCCGAGGACCGGATGTTCGCGGTTACCAAAGAGCGAAGAGAGTTGCCCTCCATCGACTGGAGTCTTTGTCAGGCTGGTCTGAACGCTATTGCCATAAGCGTCGAAGTATCCGATAAAACCGTCACTAGCCTTGTAGCGGAAGTAGCTAAGCGTACGGTTGGCCAGTGTAAGCGAGACATAAACGAGTTTTCCCGTATGTTCTCCCCCAAAATCTCCATCATCGAACTTTTCATAACCTAAAACAAAGCGATCACCCTTGCGGATATCGCGCTGAAAATCGACGGCTTTACCCAGAAGACTGTATGTTTGCAGCAGAACAGGCATCGGTGTGTCCTGATTGCGTGCGGCCTCATAAAGACTGGCTGTGATCTTGCCCGACGCCGAGATCAGGCCAATACTGTGTTCGATCAGCTGGGTTTGAGCCTCGAAGTTATTGTCGGCGGAGCGTTTTATAGCGACGAGGCGATCAATCTCCGGAACCAACGCAAGACTTTCGAGACGGCGCTCCGTGGCTGCTTCGTCACCTGCCCGGAAACTCAATTTCAATTCCTGACCCACCTTAAGCGCACGGAGATCGATCATCGATTTTAAGCTGTCGCTGGCCGCACGGGCCTCACTGCCGGAGACGCCAGCCCTAACGAGGGCACCCAGCAGCGTGTCCCCCGGCTCAAGTAGCAGTTCAATTGTCTGCTCGCTCTTTTTACGCCGAACAGACAAATTTGCGCGTTTGCTTTTCCGCTCGTAATCGCCAGCTTCAAGAAACACCGGTGCGGATACCACTTCCACCAATGGCTTGGTATCGGAACTTCCTAAAAGTGAACCGACTGAAAGCATTATAGCCGTTCCGACACCCGCAATCCCAATAAGTCCATACATTTGATTGCGCTTCATTGCTCGGGTCCGGAGGCGCCCACGCTGTAGATGGGAACGGATACGTCGACTCGTCCGGCGTTCTTGAAGATCAGCGTCATCGAGAATTGTCCGCCTTTTGTCAGCGGTTGCTGCAGTTTCATGAGCATGACATGCAGGCCTCCGGGCGCCAGTGTGACGGAACCATTCGCTGGTATTTCCAGAGGGCCGACCGGCCCCATGGTGGAAACGCCGTCCTTTATCTCCATCTTGTGTACTTCCGGCATGGCGGAGACGGTTGTTTCAATTCCGGTAAGGATGTCAGCAGTTTGACCTTCGTTCCTGATAGTTACGTAAGCGGCGGCCGGACGGGACATGCCGATCGATGCGCGCGCCCATGGAGTTTCGATAACCAGATTTCCAACCCGAGTAGGCTCAGCCGACGCTGGAAATGCAAAAGCAAAAAAGAAAAAGGCTAATAAAAGTGAAGGTAAAGCTTTTGACATATTGAATCTCATAATTTCTGTTGAAGGTCCGCAACGATTTCCTCCGGCGACATCCCATAACTGTATGTCCGGATGAATACGCCATCGGGAGAAATAAGATACACCGCAGAGGTGTGCCCCATAATGTAGCCGTCTGGAGCAGATTCCTGCGGCTGTTTTTCGAAGTAGGCCTTGAATGACTCCGCTGTCTCAGTTATCTGCGAGCCCGTTCCTGTCAATCCGACAATGGCCGGATGAAAGGCGGAGACATACTGCGCCATGGTTTCCATCTGGTCGCGATCAGGATCAACAGAAATAAATAGTGGCTTTATTGCTTTTGCGTCCGCCCCGAGTTGCTCCATCACGCTGGCAAGATCAGCGAGCGTCGTCGGGCAGATATCCGGGCAATTGGTGAACCCGAAAAAGACCAGAAGCCATTTGCCCCGGTAAGTTTGCTCCGTGACGACATTTCCTTGATGATCGGTCAGAGAGAAGGTCGGAATGAAGGTAGTTGCCGTGTTCTGCGATGTGCCATCCTCTATAAGATGGCTAGCATCCTGAAAGATATTTAGCCAAAGAAAGAGGATCAAACCAACTGCGACTGATCCCCAAAGAATAAGATGAATTGTCTTCAATTCTCTGCCACCTCCGCCTTGACCATACTTTGCAATTGCTGAGCTCCAAAGTCCGTTAGCGGTTTTCCGTTAACAAAAAACGTTGGTGTCTTGTTCACGCCGATTGCGTTTACATCGGACGCGTCCAAATTCATAGTGCCCACGATATCCGGCATCTTTACATCCGATCTCGCTTTCTCGATATCAAGCCCTGTGCCTTCTAGAACTGTCCAGACACTGTCTGCTGAACGTCCATGCGGGGCCCATCGTGATTGTGTTTCAAAGAGCCGTTCGAGAACCGGTTCGAATCTGCCTTGCAAACGGGATGCTTCAAGGATGCGAATGGCTTCCTCTGATGTTGGATGAAATGCGGCGTAACGAAGTACTACGCGTACCTTGTCAGGATAAGCTGTCATGATTTCTTTGACGACAGGGTAATAGGCTCGGCAAGCCTCGCATGCAGGATCAATAAACTCGACAATAGTAACAGGTGCGTCGACAGTGCCGAGTACAGGCGAATGTGGCCGAACAAGCTCTGCATTATTTGAAGTATTGGATGATGACATATCGGACGGTTTGTCGCCAATGGGCTGATAAAGAAATGCGCCGAACGCAAAAATTGCGATAGCTACCAAGGCTGTGGCTCCTATGACGATTCGGCGGCTCATATCGAAGACTTTCTAAAAGGAATGGTGAGTAACAGAATAATTGCTATGAAACCGGCAGCGGACAGGAATGGCAGAGGCAAAACCCAAAACAAGGTCTGTTCGTCGCCCGTGCAGGACGGTCCCTCTCTCGTGCAGGGTTGGACTGATTCTGGAATTATTCCGGCAAAGAGAAGACTATGCCAAATGGCTATAACGGCACCTATTATTGCGATCGGTAGTACGTAACGGCGTACTGCCATGTCAGATGAGAAAGATGCAATACCCAGAATTAGCGCGAGTGGAAACATGGCTATACGTTGGTACCAGCATAGGACGCATGGCGTTCGTTCCATAATCTCGCCGATGAATAACGCGCCGAGCGTCGATACGAGTGCAATCAGCCACGCAAGAAATAGGGCATTTTTCTGGGTTTCAGTGCACATCCGATTACCCGTCTACTCGGCAGCCACGGTTTCAACTGTATGCTGGCGTTCCTTGAGCGCTTGCGCGATGATTTGTATAGACGACCACAGAAAGAGACCGGCCATCAACCCGGCAACGGCTAGGTCCGGCCATGCCGTGCCAGTGACAAAGACACCGCCCGCCGCCAGCATGACGGCGACATTGCCAATTGCATCATTGCGACTACAGAGCCACACCGACCGAACGTTGGCATCGCCGTCCTTATAGCGCAGAAGCACACCGACACTGGCAAGATTGGCCGCAAGCGCGAGCACGCCTATAGCCCCCATAACCGGTGCCGACGGGAGACCGAGCACAAGAACCTGATAGGCCGTTGATCCGAAAACCCAAAGCCCCATAAGAGCCAGACTGACCCCCTTGAGAAGTGCCGCCGTGGTGCGAACACGAACAGACATTCCCAGAACGAATAAACTGATGCCGTAGGTCAGAGAGTCGCCAAAGAAATCTAGCGCATCCGCTTTCAGCGCCTGTGAACCGGCAATCGAGCCCGCAATCATCTCGACGACGAACATACTCGCATTAATGCCAATGACGACCCACAA
>NZ_CAXAXA010000015.1:0-9533 GCF_963973085.1 uncultured Sneathiella sp. | reverse complement strand
GTGCAGATCAACGCCATCAGGCTGGGCAATGCCCGACCGCCGATCCCGATCTGGGAACCCTGTGCCGGGGATGGCCGGATTGCCGGGGCGATTCGTTCACATGGCCTGGAGGCCATAGAGACCGACATCACCACCGGTAACGACTTCTTTGATTATGACACCCCGATGTCGCCAATCCTGATGACCAACCCGCCGTTTTCTAAAATAAGGCAGTTCATAGATCATGCCTTCAGTATCGGCGTGATGTCCATGGCCCTGGTCTGTTCGGAGCGGTTGTGGGCCTGCCAGAAGGGACGGGCGCAGTTCCTGAAGTACCGGCCCAGCCGGTTCGCCATGATGGACTGGCGGGAAGACTATCTTGGCAAAAAAGGCAAACCGGATCGCGCCCTCGCGGTCGCCATCTGGGAGGAACCCTGCGCACATATCTGTCGGTACGAGGTCTGGTCGCGGGAGGCGGACGTGTATCCCAGGTTTGACTTCACGTCCTTCGAGCGCCGGTAGCATCCCGACGCCTCCAGAAATTCTATCCCGGTGCCCTGCCCGACCAGACATGAGATGTCGTTGGGGCTGGTGAGAATAACCGTCCATGTCCTGGTTTTCGGGTTGATAAAAAGCTCAAACACCATGGTCTGAGCGGCGATGCCGCGCACCACCGCAGCTTCTCCGTGGCGTTGCTCCAGCACGCTGCGCATCTGTTGCTTTTCCAGGCAGGGCACCTGACCCTGAACCTGGGCCGGGAGTGCAGCCAGCAGGATAACGGCTGCCATGATGCTGCGGCGTAACATCCCTTTGTTTCCTGGGCAGTTCCATAAATAAAAGTTGACCGGCCAATATTGACAGATCGGTGTCAATCGGCACATTATGGTACAAACACGGAAACGTATACCATATTTGGTGGAGAGGTCTCCCTCTTGGCGACATCCGATCCGCAGCTTGATGCCTATATCCAGAAAGCGGCTGCCCTTCCCTACGAGGATCAGAAGGAAATCCTCGCCCTGCTGGAGCGCCTTGAAGAGGCCACCACCCGCGAGAAGATAGCGAAGAGCTTTCTGCCGTTCGTGAAGAATATGTGGCCCGCCTTCATCGAAGGCCCGCATCACAAGATCATGGCCGACGCCTTTGAGCGGGTGGCCGAGGGCAAGTTGAAGCGGCTTGTTGTCAACATGCCGCCGCGTCATACCAAATCGGAGTTCGCCTCCTATCTCCTGCCTGCATGGTTTATCGGCAGAGACCCGTCAAGGAAGGTTATCCAGACCGCCCATACCGCCGAACTGGCGGTGGGCTTTGGCCGCAAGGTGAGGAACCTCGTCGGCAGAGAAGATTTTCAGGCCGCTTTTCCAGGCGTGAAGCTGCGCCAGGACAGCAAGGCCGCAGGCCGCTGGAACACCAATGAGGAAGGCGAGTATTTTGCCATCGGCGTTGGCGGTGCGGTTACCGGTAAGGGTGCCGACCTGCTGATCATCGACGACCCGCATAGTGAACAGGAAGCCAAGTCGCTTGATCCGGCGATCTTCGATCCGGTTTACGAGTGGTACACCTCCGGTCCCCGTCAGCGGTTGCAGCCCGGTGGCTCCATCGTTGTCGTGATGACCCGCTGGCATCAACGGGATTTGACCGGTCAATTGTTAAAGTCCTCGCAGCAGCGGGACGGTTCCGACGAATGGGAGGTCATTCAGCTTCCCGCTATATTGCCATCAGGCAACTCGTTGTGGCCGGAATACTGGTCGAAGGACGAACTGGAAAGGTTGAAGGCCGAACTGCCTGCCGCCAAGTGGTCTGCACAATATCAGCAGGACCCCACGGCGCAAGAGCAGGCCATGATCAAGCGGGACTGGTGGCGCAGGTGGGAGAAGGATGACCCGCCGTCTTGTGAGTTCATCATCCAGTCCTGGGATACCGCCTTCCTGAAAACCCAGAGGGCGGATTATTCGGCCTGCACCACATGGGGTGTCTTCTACCAGCCCAATGATCTGGGCACGGACACCGCGAACATCATCCTGCTGGACGCCTTCAAGGACAGGATGGAGTTTCCTGAACTGAAGAAGGTGGCCCAGAAGGCCTACGACCGGTGGGAGCCGGACGCCTGCATCGTTGAGGCAAAGGCGGCGGGTTCGCCGCTGATCTTTGAATTGCGGCAGATGGGTATTCCGGTCAGCGAGTTCACCCCGTCGAGGGGTAATGACAAGATTGCCAGGGTCAATGCGGTCAGCGACCTGTTCGCTTCCGGCATTGTCTGGGCACCGAACAAGAACTGGGCGGAAGAAGTTATTGAGGAGTTCGCCGCCTTTCCGGTGGGTGCCCACGACGACCTTGTCGATAGCAGCACCCAGGCGTTGCTGCGCTTCCGGCAGGGCGGTTTCATCAGGGTTGCCTCGGATTACGAGGACCAGGAAATGCCCGTGCAGAGGGCGGAGTATTATTAGGAGACGGAAATGCACAAACCAAGAGTGATAGGCCGCACCATAGGCGAGCAGGTTCCCCGCAAGCAGATACCCATCAAGGGAACCGGCGCTGCCACCAAGGGCACCAAGTTCTATGCCTATGCGGACCAGATTACCGATACCGCCCAGAAGCCCCCGGCTGACTGGGTATCGACCATCAAGAAGGTCTAGTTAATGGCAATTGACAAGAGCATCGCCCAGGCTCCCACGCGCACCGACAGTACGGTCACGGAGGAAGAGCTTCGGGGTCTTGACGTGGACGCCGAGGGGTCCGCGCTTGAGGTTGCTGTTGTCAATCCAGAAGCGGTGGCGATCTCCACCGATGACGGCGGTGTCGTCATTGACTTTGATCCCGGCTCCGGAGAGACCGGCGGTGATGACGGTTTCGATTCCAACTTGGCCGAGCATATGGAGGACACCGTGTTGGGGCGGCTGGCCTCCCAGTTGAACGGGGAGTTTGAAGGCGACCGTAATTCCCGCGCCGACTGGGCGCGGACCTATACCAGGGGGCTTGACCTGCTTGGCCTGAAGGCCGACGACAGGACAACCCCGTGGCCGGGGGCCTGCGGTGTCTATCACCCGATCCTGACCGAGGCCGTGGTCCGCTTCCAGTCACAGGCGATCATGGAGCTATTCCCTGCCTCCGGTCCCGTCAAGACCAAAATTATTGGCGAGATAACGGACCAGAAGGAAGAGCAGGCGCAGCGTATCCAGCAGCACATGAACTATCTGTTGACCGAGAAGATGACGGAGTTCAGGCCGGAAACGGAGCAGATGCTGTTCTCCCTGCCCCTGGCCGGTTCCTCCTTCAAGAAGGTTTATTACGATCCCAGCATGGGTCGTGTCTGTTCTCATTTCGTTCCGGCAGAGGACTTCGTTGTCAGTTACGGGGCGTCCGATCTCCTGACGGCCTCCCGCTACACCCATGTGATGCGGAAAAGCCACAACGATATCCGCAAGTTACAGGTCGCTGGCCTGTATCGCGACATCGAACTGTCGCCAAATGCGCCGGATTATTCCGATATTCAGGAGAAATACGACGAGCTTGAAGGGGAAAATCCCACCTACGAGCATGATGACCGCTATGATTTGCTGGAGATGCACGTCGATCTCGACCTTGAAGGCTACGAGGATACCGATGATGACGGCGACGAGACCGGTATCGCCCTGCCTTATGTGGTGACCATGGCCAGGGGGGGCAGTTCCGTCCTGTCGATCCGGCGCAACTGGTACGAGGACGATGTGCTGCGCATGAAGCGCCTGCATTTCGTGCATTATCAGTACATGCCCGGTCTTGGGTTCTACGGTTTTGGCCTGATCCACCTGATTGGCGGCATTGCCAAGTCGGCAACCTCGCTTCTCAGGCAGCTTGTCGATGCCGGAACCTTGTCGAACCTGCCGGGAGGCCTGAAGTCCAGGGGACTGCGCATCAAGGGCGATGATTCTCCGATCATGCCCGGTGAGTTCAGGGACGTTGATGTTCCTGGCGGAGCCATAAGAGATAACATCACCTTCCTGCCCTACAAGGAACCGAGCAATGTTCTGCACGCCCTGTTGGGAGAGATTGTCGAGGAAGGCAGGCGCTTCGCTTCGATCACCGATCTGAAGCTGGCGGATATGAAACAGGACGCCCCGGTTGGCACCACCCTGGCTCTTATTGAGCGGTCAATGAAAGTCATGTCGGCCATTCAGGCGAGGCTCCACGATGCCATGCGCAAGGAGTTCACCCTGATTGCCGGTATCGTCCGCGACTACGCGGAAGACGAATACGAATACAAGGCCGATGACAAGGAGGCCATAAAGGGCGACGACTTTGATGGCCGCGTGGATGTCATTCCGGTGTCCGATCCGAACGCTGCGACCATGAGCCAGCGCATCATGCAGTATCAGGCTGCTCTCCAGCTATCCCAGTCGGCACCGCAGATGTACGATCTGCCAGAATTGCACCGGCAGATGCTGGATGTTCTGGGCATTCAGGACGCCGAGAAGATCATTCCTCTCAGCGAGGAGATGAAGCCGCGTGATCCGGTCAGCGAGAACATGGATGTGCTGAACGGCAAGCCATTGAAGGCCTTCATTTATCAGGACCATGAGGCCCATATCCAGGTGCATATGGCAGCCATACAGGACCCGAAGATACAGCAGCTTGTCTCTCAAAGCCCGATGGCCGGAACCATTGCCGCAGCCATGGCGTCACATATACAGGAGCATCTTGGCTTCCAGTATCGCAGGGAGATCGAAAAGCAGCTTGGTGTGGAATTGCCGCCGCCGAACGAACCGCTGCCCGAAGACATCGAAGTCAAGCTGTCGCGGCTGGTGGCGGAAGCGGCTGAGAGGCTGTTCAACAAGAATGTTGCCGAGGCCCAGCAGCAGCAGGCGCAGCAGCAGGCCCAAGACCCGATGTTCCAGTTGCAGCAGAAGGAGCTTGAGCTTCGTCAGGCAGACATTCAGAGGAAGGCCGAGACCGACAGGGCAAGGCTCATGCTCAATGCCGAGAAGGAGCGTTCTTCCCAGGAGCTTGAGCGCGAGAAGATGGCCCAGGATGCTGAACTTGAGGGCGTCAAGCTGGGCATTGAGATCGCGAAAACCCAGGAAGATGCGGCCCTGAAAGTTTCCGAAGCAGAGGAAAGGGCGGTTCTGGAGAGGGCGCGGCTCTCGACGGAAGTGGCAAAGGCCCTGCTGGACGACGACACGAAGAGAAACAGGAATAGTTAATATTGCTTGATCAATCTTTATTTTCGGCTTATCGAAAGATATTGCGGAACCTGATGAACGAAAGGGCCGACGATCTTGCAATGGGCGGTGCCAAGTCTTTCGATGAATACCAGAAGATGGTTGGCATCATAGAAGGACTGGCGACAGCCGAAAGGGAAATGCTGGACCTGATGGAAAAACAGAGAAGGGCCGAAGACGGATCGGGATGAATGGTGAATGTTTCACATGAAACATCGGGGCAGATCGTCACTGCCCGCCAGTTGGCTAACAAATGCGCAGGGGGAGCGTTACCCCCGCTCAGAGCGAAAACGCAAGGAGAGACCTGTGTCCGATAAAAAGGTTGTTGAACTCAGCGAGGAGAAGGAGAAGAAGGCGGCGAGTAAGCTGCCGCAACCCTGCTCCTATCACATTCTGGTGGCGCTGCCTGAACAGGAGGAGAAGACGGAAGGCGGCATTTATCTTACGGACAATGCGCGGGACCGTGAGGAGACGGCCAGCATCACGGCTTATGTCATGGCGCTGGGTCCCGACTGTTATGCGGAAACCCCTCAAAGGAAATTTCCCAGCGGGGCCTATTGCAAGGAGGGCGACTGGATTGTCATGCGGTCATATTCAGGAACCCGCATCGAAGTTCATGGCCAGAAGTTCAGGCTTATCACCGATGATGTGCCCCAGGCCATTGTCGAGAATCCACTGGGAGTGATACGGGCATGAGCATCGAACCGGAAGCAGCCAAAGAAGCCCAGGACGATCTCTTCACCGAAGAGAAGTCCGGAAACTTTACCGATCCCATCGACGTTCTTGCGGAAGATGCCCCTGACATAGAGGTTTCGGTAATAGACGATACCCCTGAAGAGGACCGTAACCGGCCTCCGAGGGGAGAGGTGTCGGAGAATTTGGATGAGGACATTCCCGGCCTGTCCGAGCGCGTCAAGTCTCGCATGGACACGCTGCGTTATGAATTTCACAACGAGCGCCGTGACAAGGAAACGGCACTGCGCGAGAACAACGAGGCAGTCCGCTATGCGCAGAACGTGCAGTCGGAAAACAAGGCGCTAAAGGACCAGTTATCAAACAGCCGCAGGCTGTTGTACGATCAGGTTTCCGCGAAGAACGATGTCGAGCTTGACGCCGCCAAGGCGAGGTTCAAGGAAGCCTATGAGACTGGCGATGCCGACGCCATTGCCGATGCGCAGTCGGAGGTGTCGCGCCTACATGCGGAGCGCTCACATTATAATGTGGCAGCCCCCGATGCCTATAATGAACAGCCGGTACAGCAGGAGGTTCCGGATCAGTCACAGCAGCAACAGCATGTGCCGCCTCCGGACCCGAAGGCGGTTGCTTGGTTGCAGAAAAACCCCTGGTTTCAAAGACCCGGCTACGAGCAGTTGACGGGCTTTGCCATAGGGGTGCATGAACAGCTTGTTCGTAAAGGATACAATCCACTGGTCCATAATGAATATTATGAGATCGTGGACAAGGAGCTTAGGGATAAGTTCCCCGAAAGTTTTGAGAAGGAAGCATCCTCTGGAAGTGGGACTCCGACTTCTCGAAAGACCCCGGTGGTCGCCCCCGCAGGTCGCGGCGGCAAGAAGCCGAGCAAAGTGGAGTTATCTTCCTCCCAGGTTCGCCTCGCCAGTAAACTTGGGATAACGCCGGAACAATATGCGGCACAGGTTGTGAAGGAGATGGCCAATGGCTGACATAGCGGCAGATGAGCGCACACCAAGAGAAACCGATTCTCGCGAAGCTGGTGAGAGAGAAAAGTCTTGGGAACCACCCCAGGTATTGCCCGATCCTGCACCGCAGGACGGGTGGGTTTTTCGCTGGATCAGAACTTCCATCATGGGAAATCAGGACAACGTAAATGCGTCCAAGAGATTCCGTGAAGGTTGGGAGCCTGTGAGGGCGGAAGATCATCCGGAGATGATGATGGCCTCTGATAGAGGCAGTGATTATGCCGGGAACATCGAAGTAGGTGGTCTTCTTTTGTGCAAGACAAGTGAGGAGAACTACAAGGCGCGGTCAGAGTATTTTGCCAATCTGGCTCGTCAGCAGCACGAATCGGTTAATCATAACTTCATGCGGGAAGATGATCCGCGTATGCCGAAACTTAATGAATCGTCTACGCGGGTGACTTTCGGCGGCGGCGCAAAGCCTACATAGGCGTTGCCCGTGTGCTTTAACCCTGTCCTTTGGAAGGAGGATACCTAAATGGCTACTACAGAAGCCCCTTATGGTTTCCGTCCCGTTGGTGTTCTTGGCTCTGGCACCTTTTCTGGTGCCACACGGCAATACAAGGTTACCAACAGTTACGGAACCAGTATCTTCTACGGGGATGTCGTCAAAATCGTTAGTACCGGTACTGTCGAGAAAGACACCGGCACATCGACCTTGACTCCCGTAGGGATTTTTGTCGGGTGCAGTTACACTGACCCCGGCACCAATCAACCGACCTATTCCCAGATGTGGACGGCCAGCACGTCGGCCACCGACATCAAGGCGTATGTGGTTGATGACCCGAATATTGTTTTCCAGGCGCAAAGTGATGAGGCGATTGCCCAAACCGGCCTGGGTAATAATTTTGCGGTTGTTCAAACCGCAGGGTCAACATCGATTGGCACCAGCAAGAATGCTATCGATGGAAGCTCCCTTGCGACAACCAAGACTTTGCCAGTAAAGCTCATCGGCTTTGTCGATGGTCCGAACTCGGTCGTTGGCGATACTTACACGGATGTTCTGTGCAAGTTCAACGGTCCTGGCGATGCCACGGGCGATTCTTGTGCTGCGCATCAGCTACAAGATTCAACCGGTATATAGAAAGGAGTTGAGCTATGGCTATATCAAGAGCGCAAATGCTTAAAGAACTCCTGCCGGGGATTAATGCATTGTTCGGTCTGGAGTACGCTAAGTACGAAGGCGAAGATGCAGAAATCTACGAAACGGAATCTTCCGACCGATCTTTTGAAGAAGAGGTTGCTCTGGCCGGTTTCGATGCCGCTCCCGTCAAGAACGAGGGTTCGGCCATTTCGTATGACAATGCGCAGGAAACTTTCACCGCAAGGTATAACCACGAGACGATTGCAATGGGATTTGCGATCACCGAGGAGGCCATGGAGGACAATCTCTATGACAGTCTCAGTGCCCGCTATACCAAGGCGCTCGCCCGTGCGATGGCCTACACCAAGCAGACCAAGGCTGCCTACCCGCTCAATAACGGGCAATCAACCGGCAGCTATCAGTCTGGCGATGGTGTAACGCTATTTAACACCTCGCATCCCTTGGCTTCTGGCGGGACCAATTCCAATACCCCGTCAACAGCTACTGACTTGAACGAGACTTCACTTGAGTCTGCGGTCATTCAGATCGCCAAATGGACGGACCAACGGGGCCTTCTGATCGCGGCGCGTCCGCGTCGGATTATTGTTCCACCGGACTTGATGTTCGTGGCAAGCCGTATTCTGGATAGCGAATTGCGTCCAGCGACGGCGGATAACGACATCAACGCCATCAAGAACAATGGCACCATTCCTGAAGGTTATAAGGTAAACCATTACCTGACCGACACGAATGCTTGGTTCATCATCACCGATGTGCCGAATGGCATGAAGCACTTTGAGCGTGCTGCCATGACCACGTCCATGGACGGCGACTTCAATACGGGCAACGTGCGCTACAAGGCTCGCGAGCGTTATTCGTTTGGTGTCAGTGATCCGCTGGGAATCTTCAGTTCTCCTGGCGCGTAATGTTACCGGGAGGGGCGTTCGCGTCCCTCCCATTTTACTGGGAGCAACAGCCCTGGCGACCGGCCCAGCGGACGCTTACGAAGACTCCAGGGCAAATCCTTTCGTAAGGAGGTAGTTTTATGGGAACGACACGTTTCTCCGGCCCGATGATGTACAGCGGTGAGGGCCGCGCCGTAGCCAGTGGCACTTGGTTCAAGAACTTGCCGCTGCAACTGAACCCCGATTATGTGGTTCAGTTTGACGACTTCACCGGCATTGCCGTTGATGGCACGAACGACTGGACTTATTCGCAGCTTACCAGCGGCACGGGCGCTATTCTCGCTGATGCCATTGATGGCTGGTATGAGATTGCCGGGACAGGTTCGGACAATACGGGCGCATCCCTCCAGGGTAATGAGATATGGCAGGCGCAGGCCAGCAAGAAGTTATACTTTGAGACGCGTATTGTTTCGACTGATGCGGATCAGATGGATATCTTCGTCGGTCTTTGTGAGAATGGCACCCTGGCAACGGGCGTTCCGTTTGCAACAAACAACCAGATTGGATTTTTGGTTGTGGATGAAGCGGCGGATATTTATGCGGTCTGTGATAGTGGAGGAACCGAGACCAAGACGGATACGGGCGTTGATTT
>NZ_CAXAXA010000014.1:0-10888 GCF_963973085.1 uncultured Sneathiella sp. | reverse complement strand
CAATGCTCCGTTAATTTACGCAGCCTTCAGTGACAAATGTTCTGACGACGGACACTTGTTGAAAAAGCGGATGGCCTTATTGAAGGATTCCGGCCCGGCGTTATGGAGAAGCTCGGCCTCGGTCCAGATGTTTGTTACAAGCGGAATTCGAAACTGATATACGGACGCATGACGGGTTGGGGGCAAGACGGCCCCCTGTCGAAAGCCGCTGGGCATGACATCAACTATATAGCGCTCACCGGCGCCCTACATGCAATCGGATCGAAAGAAAGTGGACCCGTGCCGCCGCTCAACCTGATAGGTGATTTTGGAGGCGGAGCACTTTATCTCGGTTTTGGGATGGTTTGCGGCGTACTTGAAGCAAAGTCATCGGGCAAAGGACAAGTTGTTGATGTTGCAATGACGGATGGTGTATCCCATTTGATGGCGCTTATATTTAACCTTAATCAGTTTGGAAAATGGACCGACACTCGAGCGAGTAATCTTCTCGACGGAGGGGCGCATTTCTATGGTTGTTATGAATGTTCCGACGGAAAATGGATATCCCTTGGCTCGATTGAACCTCAATTCTATGCTGAATTACTGAAAAAAGCCGAAATTGACGATCCACAGTTTACAAATCAGATGAGTTCTGAATATTGGCCTGAACTTAAAGAAAAGCTTGCAAAAAAGTTTCAAACGAAAACCCGAGATGAGTGGTGCGCGGTTATGGAAGGAACAGACATTTGTTTCGCACCGGTTTTGGATATAAGTGAGGCGCCCCATCATCCGCATAACAAGGCGCGTGCCACATTCATTGAGCGTGATGGTATCGTTCAACCCGCACCTGCCCCACGCTTTAGCCGGACAATACAGGAAATACAGGGTCCGCCGCCGCAACCAGGCCAGCATACAGAGAAAATACTGCGGGATTGGGGGTGTTGACCATATCTTATTTGACAGGAAGGTTGTGCTGCGACGCCGATTAAAGCGCTCACACTAGGTTGCTTGTTAAAACTTTGAGCATTTATTTTTGAGTCAATTCTTTCGTGATCTTGTTGCAAATTAGTAAAATAGATTACCCTGTTTCATACGTAAGCGTCCATTTGTGACACGTTTTTATGTGTTGACAGGGCACTGTCATGTGTGGACGGCTCCGTTTTTTGCAAGGGATAAATTGAAGTAATTCTGATCGAAGCGGGTTGCAGTCATTTATCCGGCCTGTTTGCGCGGTGCGTATGACCGCTGGTCCTTCTGTGAGGCCTTGAATTGCGGCCATTTCAGAAGCCACGGGCCGGTATGGTGATCGGCGTTTAAAGGCCGGTGACATGACCGCAACCAGCCACCGGAAAACATCATGTTTTTACCTTGCCATTGGAGCGCCGTCCAGACAGGACTGCACCGTTTATTGCTTCAACGCCTCATTGAATTGTTTTAGAACTTCGCTGCCGGGCTTCCCGCGGCCATCGAGATCCTTTGCCCATTCGGCGGCAACTTCATCCGAATGTTTTGCGAAGGATTCACTGTCGGATTTGCTAAGGGTATAATATTCAATCCCCGCCTTTTCCATTTCCGCAATGGCCTTACCGACACCTTCATCGATATTTTTGCACATGGTTTGTACCATACTTTCGCTCGCGCTGGTCATGGCGGACTGCACGTCGGCAGGAAGCTTGCCCCATACGTCTTCATTGATGACGAAAGTTACAATAAAGCTACCGAAATTACCACCTCGAGTGCCGTATTTGAGCAATGGCACCAAGTCATAGGAAATGACACTCTGATTGGGGAAGATGAGTCCGTCCAATGTTCCCCGCGAGAGGGATTCTCGCGTTTCCGTTGCTGTCATGCGAACTGGAACGGCACCAATTTTACGGGCGAAAATATCCATAGCACCGCCTGTGCTGCGCAGCTTAAGACCTTCGGCATCCGCGGCATTCGTCACTTTTTTCTTAGCCGTATAAATCTGATACGGCTCCAGCACGAACGAGAACAGCAGTCGGACCTTGTTGTCCCCGAAGTCCTGAGTTTTTATAGGGTCTTCATTGGAGACTGTCCAGTAGGCGTTTGTGCCCTGGCATGATGTGGCAAAGCTGCCCGGCAATTGGGCCACACCGGAGAGCGGCATTTTATCCGAAACATAGGAAACCCCAACATAGCCGATATCGGTCACGCCATTTTGGGTGAGCGCCAGCATATCTTTCGATTTGCCAAGTTGCTGAGCCGGGAAGTGATCAAAAGTAACCTTCCCATCGGTCAGTTTCGTAACATCCGCCATCCACGGCTCAATCGCTTGTTTCTGAATAAAATGCGAGGTCGGGAAGGAATGCGCAAACCGAAGCTTTATTGCGTCATCCGCCAATGTCGCTTTTACAGGCGCGCTCATCGCCAGCACCGTCGCAGCCGTAAATATAAACTTTGAAACGATTTTTCTCATTTTTCTCCCTTTCCAATGCGCCTGAATTTATTATTGAATGTGCCAATTGACTGGCACCGCTGTATAGTGGCGCTTACTTATTCTGAATACGGACCTTGATTGTTCCGTTATTGGTACAATATACCATATTGAGAACAAATCAAGCTAAAGGGGAAGATCTTGAGCAAAAATATCGTAAAAGGGCCGCGCTCACCTGCGCGCGTCATGCAGCTACTGGAAGAGCTCGCGAGCGATACAGAGGATTTAACGCTCGCTAAATTGAGCGCGCGCCTCGATACGCCCAAGACCAGTCTGCTCAGCCTTCTACGCTCCCTGGAGACGGAAGATTATATCGAGGTAAATAATAAGGCCTACCGCTTGGGAGCGAAGACGATCCGCCTCGGCAATCTTATCAGTGCGAAGATGAAAGCCTGGTCGTCCTTCCCCGCCGCTGTCCGCCCATTTTTGCTGGCATTATCAAGAGAAAGTGGTGAGACGGCTTTATCCGGTGTTATGGGGGAGGAAAAGGACCACGGCGTTTTTATAGATATGATCGAAGGCAACGGTACTATTTATCTTGCCTCTGTTATCGGCGCGCGGCGTCCATTATATTGTACGTCTTTCGGGAAAGCCTTGCTCGCATTCCAAAGTATCAATTTTATCCATAGCTATATGGCGGACGTTGATCCGGTGTCTCCCTTGACGGGCGAAAGATTTTCAAAAGACGAGATACTTGAGGATCTTAGCACCATCCGAAGAACCGGAATTAGTGTGACCATGGGGGATTCAGTTGAAGGAGCGGGCGGTGTCGCGTCGCCGGTGTTCGGTTCGGACGGCGAGATCATGGGATGTATTACACTTGCCGCCCCCTTGGATCGGCTGAACGCAAATTTGAAGAAATACAGCGAGTTGGCGCATGCCGCAGGTAAGCGCGCCTCGCAATTTATGGGTTATTCCATGCCTTATCCCGGATCGAAAGAGTAGATTACCGCCCGCGCATTTCTGAGTTCGGGCTATGTGCGGTTCTCTGACCGGGATGGATCCGGGTCCCTCTCCCACAATCATATATGCAGCAAGTGACATCCACTGCTTCTGACCGCATTTATACACTGCGATAAATTATCGTTTGAGGAAAATGCGGCTTGACAGGATATGTCGGTCTCGATATTTTGGTCTTAAATAAGAACAAAATTCTGATATCAGAACAAATAGGAATTGATGAGTTGCAATATTAACTCACTAGCGCGGCAGCCTTTTACAGTTCAGCACTTTGTTTCCGCGAGGGTAATGCGTCATTTTGATGATCAGAGAACGAGATGAGGGAGGTTCGTAAATGTTGTTTCGGAGTTTATTCTTTGCGCCGGCAAACAGACCTGAACTGCTGGCCAAGTTTCCGCGGTTTTCGGCGGATTGCTACGCCATAGATCTGGAAGATGGAACCCCGCCCGATGACAAGATTGTGGCGCGTGAAGCGCTTGCGGACAATATCGACATGCTGAGAATGGCCGATGTTAAAGGGCTAGTTTATGTGCGTGTGAATGAGCCGGGTTCGTCTCTCTTTCTCGACGATATCGCCGCCGCCGTGAACTGCGACATCGACGGAATTATCATTCCCAAGCTGGAGACGCCGGAGCAGTGCAATCCTATTATTTCCGCTGTAGCGGCGGCTGAAAAAGCAAATGCGGATAAGCGGCCCGTGAAGATTATGGGCGGTATCGAATCCATGCTGGGCGTGCTTAATGTAAATGAACTTTGCCGTGCGAATGATTTGATGAGCTCGGTTTTCTTCGGAGCCGAAGATCTGGCGTCGGACATGGGCGCGCGCCGGACAAAAGAAGGGGACGAGGTTCTTTACGCCCGCTCCCGCGTCGTTTTGGCGGCGAAAATTGCCAGTATCGTCGCGATCGATCAGGCGGTCATCGATGTCCGAAATGACGAGCAGTGCCGCACGGATGCCAGTAAAGGGCGCGATCTCGGTTATGAGGGCAAGATATGCGTCATTCCCCGGCAGATCGATATCTGCAATAGCGTCTACGCGCCAACAGACGAAGAGGTTGCGGAAGCTGAGGAGGTCGTCGCTGTATATAAGGAAGCAATGTCCAAGGGGATTGGAACGATTGACTTCAAGGGCAAGATGATTGACGGGCCTCTTCTCAAGCGCGCCGAGGCAACTCTGGCTATTTCCGCGATCATCAAGAACCGGGAGAGTGCGTGATGCGGGAACTGACCGTCGCGGAGCTGGATTTATCCGGCCTTATCAAGAAATCGGAAACGGTTATGTGGGGCAATGCCTGCGCAGAACCGCTAACCCTGACCGAAGCGCTAGTCGAACAGCGCAAAAGCCTAGATAGCGTTATCATCTTCATGGCCTCGGCTTTCTCCAATACTTTTTCGCCGGAACATGCCGAAGATTTGACATTTATCTCGACTGGCGGGGTCGGAACCGCTGGTGTCCTGACCAAAATAGGGGCTTGTGATGTAATCCCCTGTCATGTGTCTCAGGTCGCCGGCTATATCGAAACGGGGAAAATTCCCTGTGATGTCGTTTTTGTCCAGCTCAGCCCGCCCAATGATCGCGGCGAATATAGCCTGGGAGTTACGAGTGACTTTATATACACTGCGGTAAAAAAGGCCCGGATCGTTATCGCGGAAATCAACAGTCAAACGCCCCGGACCTTCTGTTCGCAGCCGCTGACGGCGGATGATATCGATTATTGCATCTATTCCAATCGTCCCGTCGTCGAGATGCAGCCTGCACCCGTTACGGAGATTGATTGCAAAATCTCTGCATTTTGCCAACCGTTCATTCCGGAAAAAGCGACGCTTCAGGTTGGCATCGGCGGCGTGCCAGAGGCGCTGATGGCGGATTTGAGTTCCCGTCGTGGGCTCGGAATTCACTCCGGCATGATCGGAGATAGTGTGGTCGATCTTGTAAATTCCGGAGCCATCACTAATGAGCATAAAGAGATTGACCCTGGTATTATCGTGACAGGTGCTCTTATCGGAACAAAGAAGCTCTATGATTTTGCAGATAATAATTCCGCCTTGCGTATGGTGCCAGCATCCGTCTCCCATGATATTCGAGTCGTATCGCAGCTTTCCAACTTTGTGTCTATGAATTCTGCCCTTGAGGTGGATCTGACCGGTCAAGTGAACGCGGAAGGCATCGGCGCAAAATATTTTGGTAGCGTGGGTGGGCAGGTGGACTATGTCCGCGCAGCCGGTCTTTCACCGGGCGGGGTCTCTCTTATCGCCCTGCGAAGCTCAGCTAAAGGCGGTGCCGTCAGTAAAATCGTTTCTCAGCTCTCCGGCCCGGTCACAACGCCGCGAAGTGATGTCGGTGTTGTGGTAACGGAATTAGGGGCAGCGGACTTAAGAGGTCTCCCCCTTTCCCGGCGGGTAAAGGCCATGATTTCCATCGCACCGCCTGAGCATCGCGCAAGACTGGAACGCGAAGCCTATGATTTGCTGAAATTAAGCGCCTAAGCGAAAAAGGGCGAAATGATGTAATGGAACAGCAAATGCAAAATATGGGCGGCCCGCTGGCCGGATACTGGTTATCGATAAAGAGAAGGAATATCCACAATGACAGATGCCATACTGTTTGACGAGAAGGATGACATCGTCGTCATTACCATAAATCGTCCCGAAAAATTGAATTCGATCAATCAGGATGTTCGAACGGGTCTGCTGGCAGCATGGGAACGGTTTGAAAAAACGCCCGAACTGAAGGTCGCCATTCTGACAGGAGCCGGAGAAAAAGCCTTCTGCGCGGGAATGGACTTGAAGGAAGCGGCCGACATGATGCTGGGGGTTCCGGCGCGCGATTTCATTCCCATTGTTGGCGACAGTGTAACTGTGACCAAGCCGATTATCGCGGCTGTCAATGGGCTCGCTTTTGCTGGCGGATGGTTGTTTGCCCAGATGTGCGACCTCTGCATCGCATCGGAAAATGCGGTTTTCGGGATTACCGAGGCAAAGGTCGGACGCGGAATGCCCTGGGCGGCCCCGCTTGGCAACATGATTCCCCCACGGGTGATGATGGAGTTATTGCTGACGGGCGATCCCCTTTCGGCACAACGTGCACTGGAGATCGGATTCGTCAATAAGGTCGTACCGAGTGCAGAGCTACTGCCCGAAGCAATTTTGATGGCCAAGAAAATTGCGGCGAATGCGCCACTGACAGTCACGGCTGCCAAGGAGCTTGTTTATCTCTCGTCGGAAATGGGACGATCCGCGGCTTTAAGGGCCGCATATCATCTGTTTGAACCAGTCTATCGGAGCGAAGATGCTCTCGAGGGTCCACGGGCTTTCGGCGAAAAGAGGTCGCCGAAATGGCAAGGAAAGTAAAAGTGGCGCGTAGGCGAGGAGACTCGACATGATGGAGAAGATTGATCGATTGATCAGCTTGGTTGAACGAGCGGTTCTGACGTTGTCTTGTGTCTGCCTGTTCGGAATTATGATAATTGTAACGGTTGACGTCATATTGCGATACCTGTTTTCGTCACCGCTCAGTTGGTCATACGATTTAATTTCCATGTACCTCGCCACATTGCTGTTTTTTGCGGCTGTTTCCGATTCTTTCCGACGCGGCAGCCACGTGAGAATTGAATTATTTAACAAATTTGGATCAACCCGGGTGCGCGCAGCATTTGAAGTGATCGGATTTATTTCAGCACTGGTTATGTTTTACGTTATGTTCGAGGTCAGCCTCGAGGATGCCGTGAAGAGCTTATTCGGCGGTGATGTGATCAGTGGCGCAATCGCCTGGCCAACTTGGATCCCATATATGATGGCGTCTTGTGGCTTTGGGTTGCTCGCCATTCGTATCGTTTTCACTATTGCAGAACGTATACAAGTTATTGTGACGGGGCAGCCGATTTTCCGCTCAGTTGAAAATCTGGAATAGGTGGATAGCGATATGATGTTTTTTGGAACCCTCGTCTTGTTGCTTATGCTTGTTTTCGGTATGCCGGTAGCCTTTGCACTTGGGATTGCTGGGATGGTTGGCCTTTTCACGATTGGTGGTTTGTCAATGGTAGAAGGCGTGCTGCGGACGGTTTCGCTTGCAACGACCTCGTCTTATGAATTGCTGACGATTCCGATGTTTATCTTGATGGCGGAATTTATTATCGTTAGTCGCATAGCTGACGAACTTTTCGATTGCGCCAAAACATGGATAGGGCGAACACCCGCGGGACTTGCCATCTCGACAGCAATTGCAGGCGCCGGCTTTGGTGCAATTTCAGGATCAAGCACAGCGTCTGCAGCGACATTATCGGCGACGACAATCCCGGCAATGTTGCGGAATGGTTATAATCCCCGTTTTGCATCGGGAGTTGTCGCAATTTCGGGCCCACTAGCGATGCTCATCCCGCCAAGCATTGCGTTGATTCTCTATGGCCTAATAGCGGATATCAGTATAGGCAAGCTGCTGATTGCTGGCATAATTCCCGGTATTCTTGTCACTTGTGTAATCATTTTGACATCACTCTTGTTAGTCATGCTATTCCCCCACTTCGCGCCGGCAGGCCGCGCCTACAGTATGGTAGAGAAAATCCAGTCATTGGCGGTTATCGGTCCCATGGTTGTATTGATATCACTGGTGACCGGCTGCATATATCTCGGAATTGCAACGCCAACTGAGTCCGCTAGCCTTGGGGCTTTTGGTGCAATGTGCATAGCTTTAGTACGCGGCCGTCTTTCCTTCCAGAGCTTTTATACGGCCGTGCGCAAGGCTGCGGCGACGAGTTGCATGATCGTCATGATTATAATTTGCGCCCATATTTTCAGCTACTATTTTACCCTAACGGGAGTTACGCAGGAGCTGGTTGGAGTAGTCGCCGCCCTTAATGTAGAGGCTTGGGTCATCCTCTCGCTAATTATACTGCTCTATCTCGTGCTCGGCTGTTTCATGGACCAGATTGCCATTCTTTTTTTGACGGTTCCGATTACCCTGCCGATAATTCTAGCTCTGGGATATGATCCGTTCTGGTTTGGTGTTGTCGTTATCATAACTGCTGAGATTGGTCTGGTTACGCCGCCCATTGGATTGAATGTGTTTGTCGTTTCCGCCTACTCCAATGTCAAGGTGAAAGACATTTTCATTGGTGTTTCGCCGCATGTTGTCGCCCATTTGTTGATTATCGTCCTGCTGGTCATTTTCCCTGCAATCGTAACCTGGCTGCCAGAGACAGTTCGGTAGGATCCGAAGCGCGATATACGACGGGGTGAAACAATCATTTTTTGAAAGTGAGAAGGAAAAATCAAGATGAAGAATAAACTTTGCGAAATGTTCGGTATCGATGTGCCGATTTTTGCCTTTTCTCATTGCCGAGACGTCGTTGTTGAAGTCTCTAAAGCGGGTGGCATGGGTGTTCTGGGAATGGCGCGGATGGATCCGGATCGCGTGGAGGAAGAACTCAGCTGGATTGATGCGCATATAGATGGGCGGCCTTATGGCATTGATGTGCTGATGTCGGGAAATGTCGAAGATTCAGGTGATCTGAAATATGAACCGGAGAAACTGTTGCCGGCGGAACATATCCGGTTTGTCCGGGATATGCTGGATAAAGCGGGCGTGCCACCGTTGCCCGAAGCCGAAGAGAAACAGATTATGCGGGATATCGTCAAGGGTATGAATTTCACCCCGCGCGAAAGTCTTGATATGATTGAGCGGGCCATGAGCCATCCGATAAAACTGATTGTCAATGCGCTGGGAACGCCACCAGCCCATCTGATTGAAACGGCTCATTCCAAAGGAATTAAAATAGCGGCTCTGGCTGGCAAGCCCCGGCATGCTATCAAACATAAAGAAGCCGGCTGTGATTTCGTTATTGCCGTTGGGACAGAAGCGGGCGGTCATACCGGCGACATTTCTTCTCTGGTGTTATGGCCGAGTATTGTCGATGCGGTCGATCCCATGCCTGTTTTGGGCGGCGGCGGTGTTGGCCGGGGCAGACAACTTGCGGCGGCGCTTGCCCTTGGCTGTGAGGGCGTCTGGTGTGGGTCCATCTGGTTAAAAACTGTTCAGAGTGAGGTTCCGCCGGAAATCAAGGCAAAGATGTTTGAAGCATCGGCGGATGATGCCATCTTGACCAAGAGTGTCACGGGCAAGCCATGCCGGACGCTTAACAACAAGTTTTCTCAAGCCTGGAATGCACCGGGCGCGCCCGCAATGCTTCCTGCCCCTCTTCAGAACTATCTCTGGTGGCAAGAGGGGCGGTCGAGAGTGGAACGGGTCCGCGCAAAAGACTTCCTGACCTATCCGGTTGGCCAGATTGTCGGTGATATGAAAGAAGAAACCAGCGTCAAGGAAGTTGTTTATGATTTCATCAATGAGTTGCTGGAATCAAAAGAACGCATGGACAGAATGCTCGGAGAATAGGTTTCTAGGCACCCCATAATAATTTCCCCATTTCCCCACTTTTTTTAGGGGAAATAGGGAGAGACGAGGGCGCATTAGCCTGATGTTGTGTATGGCGTAGTGAAGTGATCCAGAAAATCCGAGCAGTGGTTTAAGGTGTATCTTCAACGTGAAAGAGGGCACTGTCATGTATGGACGCCTCCTGAATTGCAAGAGATTTCTGATTTGGCGGCGGGACGGGTTTGCAGTCATGTATCCGGCCTTTCGTTGCGGTACGATGACCGCTGGCCCTTCTGTGGTTGCCGGTGATAATGCAAGAAGTCTTTTTGAGGGTAAGCGTCCATTTGTGACACACTTGTTTTTCGGGCTTTGAATGTGATCATTTTCTTTGGTTTACGGATGAATGGAGAAAATGATTATGGCACGGGTATCAGCAGCGAAGTCGTTGGAACTTGAGGCCTTCTGGCGGTCTCACCTGGAGGACTAGCAGCGCAGCGCGCTGAACCAGCGGGAATATTGTGAGCTTCACGGCCTGCCGTTGAAGCGGTTCGGGAACTGGCGGGCAAAGCTCGGTGATAACGGGTCGGTGCCCAAGGGCAAACTGCTTTACCGACCCCGCAGCCGCCTCAACCATATGGCTGACTATATGGTTGACAGGGAAACGGGCCCGGTGACACCGGGCTATATCCCCTCAGGCCGAACAACCTTGCCAGAGGCGCGCCGTAACTTCAGCGAGGCCGACAAGCGCCGCATCGTCGAGGAAGCCTGTCATTCGGGAGGCTCTGTATTGAGTGTTGCCCGCCGCTATGGGCTCGATACCCAAATGCTATTCCGCTGGAAGCAGAAGTTCGCGGTACCCTTACCCCAAACCGAGACATGCGTCCTGCCTGTCACGGTTAGTGATGTACCGGCGGCATCAGATGGCTGTGCGCAGCCTGGACTGGAAGCAGGGCCGGCAGCACCCGTTATTATCGACCGCGTTGCGCCCGGGATTGAGGTGGAGCTTGTCGGCGGGCGCCGGGTCCGGTTTGCTCCTGATGTGGATCCGGAGACCGTGCGCAGTCTCGTTACCTGTCCGTCGTCAGAACATTTGTCACTGAAGGCTGCGTAAATTAACGGAGCATTGG
>NZ_CAXAXA010000013.1:0-16926 GCF_963973085.1 uncultured Sneathiella sp. | reverse complement strand
TTGTGGGTCGTCATTGGCATTAATGCGAGTATGTTCGTCGTCGAGATGATTGCGGTCTCAATAAACGGATACCGTCAATTTTATGCAACAATTATTTTGACCAATCAGTAGGAACAGCAGCTGTTCATTCCGCCCAAAGAGTGGATCTTACACTTGGCGGCAGTATACCGATTTCGTCTTGTACATCCGTCACACCTGACACACGTTCGGCCGCAATGCTGGCCGCCCTTTTTTCCGCATCAGACTCAACAGCACCCCACAGATGGACGATTCCGCCGGAGACTACGACACTCACGAACTCTCGGCGGATATCAGCTTCTGATAGCTCGGCTTCGACCGCCGCTCTGATCGCTTCATCATCCGTTGAACTACTACGCCCTGCTCGGAAGGCAATAAGACCTCGCAACAAATCGGCGCGGCTAACGATACCAATTAACTTACCATTGCGAAGCACAGGCAGACGCTTGATGCGGTGTTTTTCAAGCGTTTTGGCCACCTCTTCCAGCGAAGCATCTTCATTGACGGAGATAAGATCGCTCGTCATGATATCTCTTGCATGACCACCATGAGATTTGATGTAGTTTATCGCCCTTTCTTCCGGGCTGGCGACAAGGCTCAGCCACCAGGACGGATGACGATCGGTTCCCGTCTCAGAACGTCGCATAAGATCGCCTTCACTTACGATGCCGAGGATTTGGCCATTTGCATCAACGACAGGGGCGGCACTTATTCTACGCTCCAACAATAGCTTTGCGATCTCTTGTATGCCCGTGTCAGGTTGCACAGTCGCGACTGTCGTCGTCATTATATCTTTTACTTGCATTGAACTTTACCTCCTAGATCATCGCTCACCCCGTAATCTGTGAGTCTCAGGTCAGCGATCGGTGAACCACCATTCCTTCGATATGAAAGCCTGCGTCAACATACATTGTTCCGCCCGTAATGTCATTCGTATAATCGTTTGCCAATATTAGGCGCGGCGCGCGCCACTTCACAGCCGTCCACTGTTCGTTGTAGTGACACCTTTTGGATTGTTTCATTGGCATTGTCATCTATGGACGCCGAAGAGAGCGAGCGATGATCAAATTTCGAAGCGCAAAGTCTTTACAGAAGTTTGTCTCAATTTATTCTTCAATTCACAATCATTTCAATCACGAGCGGCATCTCATTAACCACATAAACTTCGCACTCAAACGTGAAGCTGCACTTGCAAAATAGCGTCAGCTTGCCGCATAAAAAATGGCGCCCTAGCACTTTTCATTGCTTGCCGACTTTCCTCTGACAAAGCCCTCACTTCGTTTAAGCAACTCTTACTGACAAATGTTCTGAAGACGGACACTAATTAGTATGGTCCTGTGCTTGTGTAATAATTTTGTACTTCCAGCACATGTTACAAACAGGGTCGCCTTTTGATAAAGTCGAAGTCCTATGGTAATGTCCGCGCTCGTCATCGCCTGCAATGATGTCAGCACCGGGCCAATCATACAGGCACCAGGATCTGTAAAAAGCTTCCAGCTCTCCCTTATCACCATCTCGTTCGATTAAATTCCGAACGAAAGTCTGAGGTGGACACGAGGACCAGTAAGTTAAAATTTGGGAATCCTGACTCTCAACTTTGACTTCATATCCGGGGCGGCCGGGTGCATTAAATGGAAACTTAAGCAGTGTCCTGATAGTTCTTTCCATCCGTTTTCTAGGATTGCGCGTCGTTAGCCGAAATGGAAGAGAGACAAATTTGATACCCAATTCATATACTTTCCAACCCACATCTGCGACAAGATCACTTGCATGCTGTTTCGTCTGATTATTCTCAACTAAAGCCTGAAAAGCAGCTGTAGTAACTACGGCAAGAAATACATTATGACGATTTCCCAACGTTGGAATTCGTTCGAGATTAGCTGTATGCAATAAAACTGCGACTCGGCTCCATGTCGCTTCAAGCATTTGTTCTACATCATCATGTAACCATCTTCCCAGTTCAGGGCTTTCAGGCTGCAATAATCGTCCTTGTAGCGCTTTCATAGCACTACGCCGAAGCAATCCTTTATACAAAAATTTAAATATCCGTATTTCGTTTTCTCTTCTAGCGTTAGAAATTAAGCATGTCCGTCATACTCCATGGGATATCCGCTGAGCATACTAACTGTAATAGGCGCCGACTCATCGAACCCTTCCTGTTCATAATGTAGTTTTTCCCTGAGGGATTCATAGGGTGTTTTTCCGCCATGCGCGCTGTAGGCGTTGTCACATTAACTTTGTAGCAATGAAATTAATGCAGATCTAATCTCAGTCGATGAATATTATCTCCTATCTCCGCCATCGTTTTTCTCCTCAAATAATTCAGCACGCTGTTTAGCTTTACGCCCAATTTACGCTGAGATATCGAGATGTTGAGGATCTAATGGCCGAACGAGGCCTGGATATCTGCCTATGAAACGGCATTGTCATGTCTGGATGGCGCACGCATAACCAGCGGATATGTTGTCTACCCGTCCAAGCAATGATCGTGCTGCATAAGATAATGCTTCACGTTGCCTCGTCATCTTTGCTGTCTCGTGAAGCGGCCGCCAGTTGACGCCAGCGGCCCCAACGAGGGATGAACATTGGCACCTGCCGCTGATAGGCGCGGTAAGCTTCGCCGAACTGCTTGAGTACCTGCTGTTCCTCTCGCAGAGCCAGCCATGTGTAGACAAGCACGATCACCGGAAAAAGGCCGACCGAGAAAAGCGTTGGCCAATGCACCACGCCTTCTCCGAACAGGGCAATAAACAGCCCTGTGTACTGCGGATGCCGCACATACGCATACAAACCGTCTGTCACCAGACGGTTTTCGCCTCGTGCCTTGTGGACCTGACGCCACCCCTGAATAAAGAGACCAATCCCGATAAAGGCGAGCGCATAGCCTAGCAGCATTGAAATTAACATGCCGGTTTCGCCGAACCCTACCAGGGTCGACCATAGGCTGGCGCTGACATATTCGCTATCCAGACCGAAAAAACGCACCAACAGATAGATGGTGAGCGGAAAGCCATACATTTCTGCATAAAGCGCGATGATAAAGGCCTGAACCGCCCCGGCGCCGACCCATTCCCGCCAGTTCTTCGGCGCGAAATTGCGATAGAAAAACCAAGACACCAAGACGACAACGATCAGTGCGATGCCCCAGGTTCCAGCGTGGTTAAAAGATTCATTCATGGTTTGATCCATTAGTAATCCAGCCAATTTTTTGCCTTTGGCTTACCTGGCTCGGATCCAGCACATCGCTGTCCGAATCGGACACGCATTGGATTGAAGCTGGCGTCGCCCACCCAATAAACGTGATGACAAAGAACAACCCGAGGCTCCTCCCGAGCGCCACAACCGGCAGTCGGAAACTGTATTGGCTTCTTATGCGGAATTCGTGACGCATTTCAGAAATATTTTCTGCGACTAAGCCAAGCATATGTCGGCCCCGATCCATAGGATAGAATTTGTAAGTTCTCGATACCGAGATACGTTTCTGAGCCTACCTCAAAAATTTCCCGACACTCTCGCGAACACGGATAATAAGCTGAACCATTGTGAACAGCCGATTTCGCTTTATTTGTGATCACTTGTGTTCCGCAGACAGGATCTATATTGCGTTCTGGAGCGATCCAAAGCATTTCCTGCGGTTTATTCGAAGGGGATATCTGTTCATCTTCAGAATGCTTGTGCTTTGATTTATGGCTCATGATTATGCGCGCCACAAGAAAATCGCATCATCAAAAAAATTGAAAAGTGAACTCATTTTGTCAGCTATCCGTGCATTAAAATTTATAGTTTGACGCAACTATACTTATCTAGCCGGAATGACATGTCGAGGCGAAGACCGCATATTTCGGTCACAATTGATGACAGGCTAAGGGGCGGTTACAAATTGTTACAAATGCGTCGATCAAACAAAGAAGAAAGCCGATCAGAGCAGCAAATATGCCTCAACTCTCAGGCCGCCTTCCGCACAGTTTCGTATGATAACGTCGCCACCGTGACTATGGAAAGGCGTTGTCATCTATGGACGGCTCCTGAAATGCCGGACATGTCTGATAACAGGACAATGCGTGATGGTTCGATAAAATAGGTTCAGATGTATCTGCGGTAATCGGCGCTGACAGCTTGGCCTTCATCCATATATTTTAAGACTTCTCCGACCTTGCGTGCGGCCCTGATCGGAATAGGAAGGCGTTGATTCATCTGAGTCGAATTCCAGTTAATCTTAGTCAGCGAAAAAATCTCCTCGGCTATCTGTGAAATCGTGCTATCGCAGCTTTCATGGGGGCAAAGCAGTAATGGCCGGGGATCGTAAAGGCCTGGATACGTGCCATAGTAGGGAATGCTGCCATTTGTGTATAGTAGACCCTTACCGGCAAGGTTGACAAAAGTGCCGCGAAGAACCGGGTAGTTGCCGTCGCGAAGTATCTTCACCGAATAAGATTCCTGAACCCAGACCAAGTCCCGGAACTCTGTACCAGCTTCATCAAGCGCCTTCAAAATACCTTCTGCCTCATCACCCCTGAAACGAGAGGTCTTCAGGATAATGACCCGCGCTGGGAAATGCTTATGGTGATTTTTATACGCTGAGAGCACTTGAGAAGTCAGATCGTAGGCATCGTTAGAGGTCATATAGGGATGACGACCGCGGCTTTCGGTCTGCGCGCGCTTACCCTTTAGAATAAAACCACGGCCGCGTTCATCGAACATTTGAGCAGCGCTTGTGAAAAGCTGCTGGCCGCCTGCTTCCCGGTAAAAACTGATCCCGACATAGCAAGCCGCATATTCGCCCTCACGAGGCATGCGGCGCCAGGGAATACGGCTGCTACCTTTGTAATAAAGCGTCGTCACGAGGTTCCAGGTTCTATCGGCTAAATCCTGTATATCACGATCGCGGCTTTCCTTGATCTTACGGGGAATGGAGGCCTTCTCGTCGATTACATCCTCCCAGACAATCTGGACCGGATAGCTCAACCCCATGGTTCGCGCTTTGAGCAAGCCGCGGAAATTTGGGGCATCGGAACCGCTACTATCTTCTTTCTCCGTTGTGCTTTTTGAATCGACCTTTGCGTTCCAGACACGCTCAATCAAAGCGACGGGAAGTGCGACGATCGCCACGTCCGGGCGATGGCTGCTCTCGTCGAGAGTCTGCAATTCCGAGACGATCTCCTCGACAGCCATCTCCACAGCATTGCGATGGTCCGGCTCCTTCCTGATCTTCTCGATTTTGCTTTGAGAAAGGGCCGCAGTAGCGCCATCCTGCATCTCGAACCGGCAACGAAAGGGATTGAGATTGCCAAGCCCCGGAAAATCAGGGTGTAGGTTCGGATGCCTCTCGGTTTTACCCTGAAAGCCAGCCGCAGCATCGACTAGGAACTTTTGCGTATCCTCGACAGTCTTGGCACTACCGACGACAGCAATCCGGATCACATCTCCCAAAGGAGGTTGCAGTGGTCCAGCTTCAACAAGGCCCAGCCGCGGGTCCGGGTGGTGATGCTTGTCACCAAACTCCAACTCAGGCTCTTCGAATATTTTGCTTTCGAAATCCATCACACCGCGAGCCTTTGCTGATCATCAGACTCTTCAGCCTTTTTCTTCGGCGAGCCCCAGACATCTTCAGGCACCCGCGTTTCGAGAGCGACTTGTGGCGACTCACCGAAGCGCAGGCATGGTTCGGACCCTGCTTCCTGCCCGAAGAGGTCATCTATGGCGCCGTCAGACTGGGTGAGGAAGCGGTGCCACATGATTACCTGCCCGCGCAGCGAGGCACTGTTATCCATCCTTTTTTTTCCGGAAAGGAGAGCTTGAGGATAGGAATGCGGTGTAAATCCGTTGGTTGTAAAAAAATAGGTTGGTGTTATTACTAGGAACCACTGGTCATCAAGCAGCTCGAACCGCGGAACGAAGGCATGGTGACGCACAAAATCCACGCGCCCCTCTTCCTTCTTACTAGTGATGACATTGACGACGTCGGCACTCGTCTTCTTTTTCGACGACTCGTAGGAGTAAGTGCGTGACTGATTGGGCTGAAGCGCCCTGAAATAGAATAGCCTGTTCTCCTTGTGCCAGCCCAGATCTTCCCAAACTTGGTGCTTGAGGGTGTTTTTCAGAAGAAACGCGAAGTTGTTTTGCTCATCGGGGTTTTCGTGGAACGCCAGATAGTTCGTCTCAACCGCCTCGACTTGATCAACATCGATAATGTTGCGGCACACAGATGTTCGCGGATCATGGAACGACCAGAATGAACCACCCTGTATAACCCAATCGAAGCGCGCCGGCTCATCACCTTCGAGCAGCATCGCTACCGCTTTCTTCCCGGTATGGGGTGTTGAGGTCACAAAGATTTCCGATGGCAGTTTGACGGGCAGAATATTGACGAGCGCTTCTTCGCCGCCACCCAGCGGCGGAACGTAATATCCAAATCCGGTCTTGGAAACTGTAAGGGCGGCAAGCCGATCGACTGCGTCTCGGTTAAGAACGTCACCGTCTTTGCTAAATCGAAGTCGGCGCTCACCCTCAGTGAAACCGCTGGGCACCTCCTGCCAGTAAAATGATTCATCTGACTTGCGATAGAGAACGATGATCACCGGCAGATTTGATCCGCGCCAGTATTCCAAGTCCTTGCTTCTCAGCAGGTATGTGAAGCCTTGGTCATCTTCCGAAGAATATGTTCCAGACTCTGCGGCCTTCACCTGGACAGCGATCATCCGCGCCAGCGGTCGGCCGTCGTCCATCACCTCGGCAATACCATCAATCCCAGCTTCAAGGCGCGAGCGGCCGTCAAACTGAAAGCCGATATTCAGAAATCGCAGGCGCGCTGCCGTTTCACCAATTTCTCCAAGTATTTGGTTCGGTGTAATAGTCTTCGACATACTTGCACCATAGAACATTCAGGGAACATTTGGTACTAAAATATGCTTGCGTTTTGTCTTTGATTTGACCTTTGGAGAGCCGTTAATCATGAAGGAAAAGCTCTAGCAGCTTTTGTCACAAAGCGCCGCAATCGAAGCGCTGTGCTGAAGTATCTGAAGAAAGCAATGAAGCGATATGGCGGTCCAAAGGTTATTGTGGCAGATAAGCTTCGCTCATCTCGAGCGGCAATGAAAGAAATAGGCGACACTGATCAACAGCAAACAGGGCGATGGTTAAACAATCGGGCTGAAAACTCACATCAACCCTTCCGACGAAGGGAACGAACAATGATCAAATTCAGAAGTACAAAGTCATTGCAGAAATTTGTCTAGATCCATTCTTCAGTTCATATTCATTTTAATTTGGAACGCCACCTCACTAGCCGACGACAATTCAAACCCAATCGAGAAACTGCCCTTGCAGATTAGCGTCAGTTCGCTGCCTGAACATTTACTCCGCTCTTCATTTTAGCGTTTGGTCATTTTACTCTGGCAGTTCCTATGAGACAGTTCGTAGAAAGGCATTATCATGTTGTTTGAAGTGAATAACTTCAAGCAAGATACTTGCATTTTCGTTGTTATTGAAATAGGCTTCTTCTGCTCTTGGTAGAAGCTGGCCGCCCGTCATTGCAAAGCTGTAGACAGCACTACTTTATAAATATTTCTCTTTTCAATGTTATTGTTTTGGCTTGAAAAGTGGTTGACGGGCGACGCTTATCTACAGGCCAGGAGAACGACAATGTTGAATGAGAATATTCAGCCATCCTCTCTTGATGGCATTAAACGTTTCGCAAAACAGCTCAAAAAAGCTAAGGGTCTACCACATCACGAAGCATTAGACGTTGCTGCCAAAGTGGCATCGTTTGAGAACTACGCGCATGCACGAAGGCAGCTTCAAGATCGACCTGATACTGCAGCAAAGGAAGGCCAGCTTTTCCTCACAGTCTATTGGTACGATAGAAATTATTTTTCAATTGGACGAGAAACGCTTGAAATAGAAATCTCCAAACCTCTACACGAGATTGCAACCAAGTCGGAGCTGAAAATCGTAAGGGGATTAGGGTGGTTTAGGCTGGCAGCACGAGATCACCTTGTGAATGACGATGTAATTCCCTCACAGGAAGTGGCCCGAAAAGCAATTTGTAAAGCTGTCAGAGCGCTTCGTTTTATGGAAGCTACAGGTCTGAAACCATCAAGAGACTCTTATGCAGCTTACCCAAAAAGGGATCACAACAACAAACTCCCAAAGAGTGATCATTCGACTGACTGGTATGATCCCGAAACGGGTCAGTTTATTCTAATTGATGAGCCTTATCTGGCTGCTACGGTTGAGAGCAATCGGGTTGCTTGGGCTAAAAAACACAACTGGCATTTGCAAGCATCAAAATGGCCAGGAATGTACTACCCACATGATTGCAGTTTGTTTGTAGCTACAGACGCTTCGACCAAATACGATTTTCAAAACCTCATGTCTAAGATTGATGCTCTGCCTGAACCCATTACGGAAGATGTCTGGGATGGAGTCTCCGTTAAAGGGCATGACACATTCGTTAGTCCTCAGGCAAAATCATCCAAAGACAAACGACGGGCTAAAGCGAAGGGAACAGTTTGGCGGCTATCAAGTAAAAAAACTGTTCCAATGCAATTACAGTCTCCTTTCAATGATCGCCGGCCAAATGCAATCATGCCGATTGCTGCTCATCAAAATGTAGCAAGGATGATAAAAGCTGTCCTTCAGTCTGGCCAAAAACAGTGGGCCGTTAATACGAGGCTAAGTTCTATTAGAAGCAAACTCGAAGATTGGTTTTTTGCAGAGCGTAGCCGAGAAGAAACAGACAAGTATGATCTGTTTTACTATGGAGGCATTTCAGATGATGATCCTTATGTGCTAAAGGCTCGGACTGTTAAAGGAAATATCGAGCTGCTGAATGACATCAAGAGAGCTTTGCAGCAAGCCTATGTCGATTGTGAACCATTAAGAAAAATGACTAAGAAGATTGATACGTCAATTGACATAGTCAGCAAGCTTGACGATTAACAATCATATTTCTACCGATTAATTGGTTCGCCCATTTTCAAATAGAAGGAGTGCGAATTTTCGTTTCTTAGCATTGCTCGGTGCCCTGGTCCCCAGTTGTATTGCACTATTGTAGCCGCATCATAGTTGTTAACGATATGCAGCAATGTATTTCGGAGCATTTCTTCACCCAATGCGTTTTTGACGTTGGCTGGAAAATCCAAATTATTCCGACTAAATTTATTTATACAGGCTTACCAACCATCCAATTTTTCAGTTGTTCACACACCGAATCCTTTGCAAATTTCGGCGGACGGCTTTCTGCGCATTACAACTAGTAACAATCAGGAATAAGCTGTGCCTTCTTTAGTCATTTGAAAGTGCCATTAAAAAGCGGTGGATTTCAACCATCGCAAATGTATCAAGTTTGCAGTACTCAAGAAGATTGGCTGCAAGTTGATCAGCTTCCTCACCTTTTGCATTGATCATTCTTTGCCACGCGTCCATCGCGGAAGTGCCATCTTGGACATCTAAATCATCGTATCCTAGATGTGGGCACACGACAGGCAGAACTTTTTTAATGGAGGTCGATCCACCAAACTTAGCGTCCACGTAAGACATCTTGAAAACGTCTTTCAGGTCAACCATTCGATCATTCAATTGTTTGAGAAAATCGGCGCTATCGGGAAACCACTTTGCCATTTCTCTATTCTGCGTTTTCTCGAAAGACGCATGCCAAGATACTACGCTCCCGTCCTCACCAAAATCTTGTTGCATTTGAGCAACCAAATTACCCGGCAATTGCAGTTCTCTTTGAAGGAATTCTTTGTGATTTAGAGTGCCGTCCTCATCCAATGTATGCAGAGAATACTGCACCGGGAAATGTTTATGGGGACTGCTACCATCAACCAACGGTATGGCAGAAGCAAATGTTTCAAAGTCAAAGAAGTGGAGGGGAAATTGAAAAGTATTTAAAAATCCTCGAATTGCAGCTCGATCAATTTGTGGCTCACCAGTTTGGGCCGCCCGTAATACGACAGATTGTAACTCTGAAAGCGGAAAATCAGTTTTAACATCCTGAAGGTCAAAGACATCCTTATCAATCAGTTCGCGACGCCTGTTGTCGTTAAGGCGTGGTAGTATGTAAATCGACTGTTTAGGAACATTAGGGTTGAAATATTTAAATGTATCGCAGTGATTTGCTCGGGATTTAGAAATACAAGAACATCCTTTTCGGTCAATTTCCTCTTCTCTCAACAATGTTATCGCCTGATTAATCTCGATTTCAGTTTCATCATAAATTTCTCTCACCCTCTCAGTCACATCCTCGATATGCAGGAGATCTTGCGGTACGATGTTTCCTTTTCGGATATAAGAGCCATCAAGATGAATTATTTTCACCTGCTCAATTGCTTGCCCGGACCTTTCGGCTGTTATCAATTGAAAACACGCATCTTTTAGGTGGCTATGGATATTATCCGTTTTAATGCGAGTTGACGATTTCACCTCACAAAGTATAGCTCGTTCGTCTTTAGTGATCTCGAAGGCATCCGCCCTTGCAAATAATCCGTCTTCGGTTTCAAAGGCCTTCTGAAAATCAATATTCCCCAGACTATTTTTTACAAGAAGCTGTCGCACATACTCTTCAACTTCATAACCTTCGCGGGTGCTGTCAGACTAATGCGACGTAGTCTCTGTTTGGCATAAAATGGCATAAAAAAGTACCTCAATTATGCAGCACCAAGTTGTCGCCACTCAGCAAGAGCAACGTCGCGTTGAACTTTAAATGTGGTTCTTGAGTTGAGATGGCGTTCGGTGTTGAAGTGGTTATGGACTGATGCGTGGACTGATACGAATTTCTGCAAACTTCGCCGGCGCCTGAATTGCAACATCGCCTGTTCTCTTCGTCGGAATGGGAGATGGGAGTTTTCACAGCGATTGTTCTTCCAACGGCCTGTTTCTTGCGATGCTTCATTACCAACTACCTTCATCGCAGCACGATATGAACGTAATCTATCCGTTACTATTTCAGATGGTTTTCCGTACCGTTTCATAATTTTCTTAAGAAACACCAGGGCTGCCTTACGATCGCGGCGCTTAGAAACAAAGCATTCCAACACTTCCCCCTCGTGATCAACGGCTCGCCACAGATAATGAGTTTCTCCGTTGATCTTCACAAATACTTCGTCCATATGCCATCGCCAGTTGGAATGATTTTGGGAAGGATAAAGTCGTTTCTTCCGGATCTCACCAGCAAACATTGGACCAAATTTATTCCACCAATAGCGGACTGTTTCATGACAAATATCAATGCCCCGTTCATGAAGAAGGTCTTCAACATTGCGAAGAGAAAGGGGAAACCTGACGTACATCATTACCGCAAGGCGGATGATTTCAGGAGAGGTTTTGAAATAGCGAAATGGGTTCTTTTTTGTCATGCTCGGAGGCTAGTCGACGAGCAAATCCCCATCAAGCAGTTTTCCTCTGACAGCACCATTATCAGGGACGGACGGTAGTTAGCCATCATGAGCGTGGTCAAGAGCATCTATACCTGAGTTACAGCAGAGGTCGGCGCATGCCATTGTTCCTGGGAGCACCGTCAAAGCTCATTCTTGCATCGTTGCCAAAAGCGAAGTTACGCCGGCTCTTTGAAGAGAACATCGAACAGGTTCAAAGTTCGGCCTTTAGCCCCGATTGGGAGACCCTATACGCTGAGATCAAAATGATCCGGCGCAATGGTTATGCCATTTCAAAAAGTGAATTGGATCAGGGATATGTTGGCATCTCGGCGGCGTTGGCAACCAATCCGCCTGGTAGCCTTTCAATGATATTTTCTGCTTCGCGTTTTGAACTTATAAACGAAAAACTAATCGTTAACATAATTCTAAAGGCCGCAAGTAAAGCGAACGACCTAATATTACAAATGAAAAATGATGAGAATTTGGTGGATTGGTTTAATGAAATAACAAAACTCGCCCCGCGTTAGAACTTGCAGTCGATCGCTGACAGGTGTTGTCATCTATAGGTGCTGTCAGGCGAGTGCGAACTCGCCTCCGCATGAAGTAGTATTAGGACTAAAGTGCTTCTGTTACACCGCACTAAGTTGCTGCCACTCAGCCAGTGCGGCATTTCGTTGGAGCTTGAATGTTTCTCTGTTGGTTAGGTGGCGCTCAAGGTTGAAATGGTTATGGAATGATGTGTGAACTGAGACGGTGCTGTCATGTCTGGATGGCGCTCCTATGGCAAGGTAAAAATGTGATGTTTTCCGGCGGCTGGGTGCAGTCATGTCTCCGGCCTTTAAACGCGGCTTTTATCTTACAACCGCCGGCCCTGATGTTTTTCGCTGGACCTGATCCCTATCAGACTATCGCGCTTGAGTGGCGCAAGACAGCACCTCGGGTTTTTCAGTCCTGACGATTTCCATGTCGCCTTTGTTTCACATCATCACGTAATCACTCCGCCAACTATAATGCCCAATAGGGGCAAATTCTAAATATTACTTTTCCTTAAGTCCTTTGTGAGGACGCTTCCTTGAACATCGGGTTGTATGTCGTCTCTTGTGCCATAACCACCCATGCGATACGGGCCATCTTGTTGGCCAGTGCGACGGCAACGAGCTTGAAAGGTTTTTTAGCCAAAAGCGATCGAGCCCATATGGCAAGCGGCGTGTTGGTTTTGCCTGACTTGATGCTGTAGAGGGCTGCATGGGCGCCAACAACAAGCAACTTTCGTAAATGCCGGTTCCCCATTTTTGTGATGCGGCCCAGTCGAGATTTGCCGCCCGTTGAGTGCTGCCGGGGAACCAGGCCCAGATAAGCTGCAAACTCCCGTCCGCATTTGAATAGGCTGGAGGCGACAATCGGACCAATACCGGGAATGGTCGCGAGGCGCACACTCACCTCGCTTCTGCGATGGGCTATGAGAATGGCTTTACTCAGTTTGCTAATTTGTGTGTCTAAATCGAGCAATGCTGTCGCCAAAGGCAGAAGTGCCGAGCGGGCGCTCACGCTAAGATCATCATTATCTTCTTCAAGAATAATGGTAATGAGGAGGTGAACATTGCGAGCCCCTTGAGAAACAACCATACCAAATTCAGCAAAATGTCCGCGCACGGCATTGATCAAAGCGGTCCGCTACGAGACCAGCAGTTCCCGGGCACTATGCAACATCAGTGTTGCTTGTTGTTCTTCGTTCTTTACGGGGACGAACCTCATGGAAGGTCGTGTAACGGCTTCACATATTGCCGCAGCATCAGCCGCATCATTCTTTTGTCGACGCAGGTACGGCTTTACATAGGCAGGCGGATAGATTACTGAAGAATGTTATCACTTGTCTCCGTCGGACGGATTTGCGTAAGACCACCTCGCCGTTCTCGTCGATGCCGTGAAGCTGAAAAACATTCTTTGCTATATCAAGTCCAATTGTTGTGATCTTCTTCATGATCGTGGCTCCGGTTAGAGGTTATATGTACCCGTACAGGATACATCAAATGACGCGGCGAAGCGCCATCCACAACATCAGACGAATGCGACGTAGTCTCTATATGGCGCAAAATGGTGTAACGGTGCCCCTACTATGTCGCGCTAAGTTGCTGCCACTCGACCAGTGCGGCATTTCTTTGAAGCTTAAATGTTTCTCTATTGTTTAGGTGGCGCTCATGGTTGAAGTGGTTGTGGACGGATACATGGATTGAGACAAATTTCTGCAGACTTCGGAGGTGCCGAAATTTCAGCATCGCCTGCTCTCGTCGTCGAAATGGCAGGTGTGAATTTTCACAGCGATTGTTCTTCCACCGACCAACCTCTTGAACTTCAGCATTTCCGATGATCTTCATAGCGGCACGATATGAACGTAATCTATCCGTTACAATCACTTGAGGTTGACCGTAGAGTTTCATTATTTTTTTAAGGAAAACCTTTGCTGCTTTGCGGTCGCGTCGCTTGGAAACAAAGGCTTCCAGCATTTCTCCTTCGTGGTCGACGGCACGCCACAGGTAATGTGTTTCGCCATTGATTTTGACAAAAACTTCATCCAGATGCCATCGCCAGTTGGAATGATTCCGGGGAGGATGAAGTCGTTCTTACGGATCTCACCCGCAAACATTGGACCAAATTTATTCCACCAATATCGGACTGTTTCGTGACAGATATCGATGCCGCGTTCATGAAGCAAATCTTCAACATTGCGAAGTGAAAGCGGAAACCTGACATACATCATCACGGCCAAGCGGATGATCTCGGGCGATGTCTTGAAATAGCGGAAAGGGTTCAGTTTTGTCATACTCGGAAGCTAGTCGACGATCAAACGCCCCTCAAGCTATTTTCTTCTGACGGTACCATGTCGATGCCTCGTTCATGGAGAGGGTTTTCGACATTATGAAGTGAAAGAGGAAATCTCGCATACATCATGACCGCAACCCGCTTTGATCAGAATTACTTCAATTTATCCCTTGCAAAAACGGAGCCAATGGTATGGACACCCGCCCTTGAGTTTTATGGCATCCTCGAGTGTGGGTATAACCCATATTTAAAGGAGAACAGAAATGGCCTTGACTCGTATTGGATTGGATTTAGCAAAGAATGTTTTTGAAGTTCATGGCGTTGATGAGCGGGATAAAACGGTTCTAAGAAAAACTCTGCGACGTGATCAGGTTGGTATTTTTTTCGCCAATATATCGCCCTGCCTGGTTGCCATGGAAGCATGCTCTGGCGCGCATTATTGGGCTCGCGAGATTGCTGACTTGGGCCATGCAACCCGTTTAATCAGTCCTCAATTTGTCAAACCTTATGTCAAAACAAACAAGAGCGACCCGAATGATGCAGGAGCAATATGCGAGGCGGCCAGTCGACCCAGCATGCGTTTTGTTACAATTAAAACCGGTGAACAGTTGAGTATTCAGGCGACGCATCGGGTTCGCACGCGACTGGTCGAAAATCGAACCGCACTGGCCAATCAGATCCGCGGCATCCTGGCGGAGTTTGGCATTGTTGTGGCCCGGAACCTTGCCAGCCTGCGACGACGGCTGCCCGAGATTTTGGCTTCCGAAAAAATTGACCTAGATCCGTTGCTCCGTTCACTTATGCATGATCTTCACAAAGAACTGTTGGTCTCGGATGATCGGGTTCGCGTTTATGATCGACAGATCAGGCAGCTTTGCCGTAATAGCGAGGTGTGTCAGCGTCTTTTACGCATCGAAGGGATTGGTCCGGTAACAGCCACAGCGCTAGTGGCCGCAGCCGGTAACGCGTCGTCGTTCCGAAACGGGCGCCAGTTCGCGGCTTGGCTCGGGCTGGTGCCAAGGCACCATTCGAGTGGCGGGAAAACACGCCTGCTTGGTATCTCCAAACGCGGCGATCGATATCTCCGGACGTTGCTGATCCACGGTGCCAGATCCGCTCTTGGGCGAATTCGCCACAAAAAGGATCCGCGAAGTCGGTTGCTGCAGAAACTGTGCGAACGCAGGCCTTATAATGTGACCGATGTAGCGCTCGCCAACAAGAATGCCCGCATTGTCTAGGCCTTGCTGCGACACGGCGAAGACTACGATCAGAGCCGAACAGTGTCGGCAGTCGCATAAAAAGTCTGAATAGGAGGTTGCCCACCGCTATTGCAACGTGGCATCAAGGAATGGAGAAGCGGTTGCACCGCCGCCTTTTGAACCTGTTGTGTGGACCGGCAGATCAACAGATCATGTCTCGGAGCCGTTGAGGGAAAGGCGTGCGAAAAACCATTGTGGCTCTTTACGCATCGATACCGCGTAAAACATTGGAAGCCGAATATACGAAAGCAGTTGCAGCTCAGCCATCCAAACCAAGAGCACCGTTGCAATCAGGCAGGTGTCCATATACGTCCACACATGACAGTGCCGCCAGGAGGATCGTCCGGTACATCGTGGTTCTCCTTTTCGTGATCGCGGTGGAACACCTTTCCCGGCCCGGCTCTACGGACGGGGCAGCCATCCGGGCTTTATTTCTCGACATTCGATAGATGGCTATCTATTATAATATAGCAACGCAACCAGTCAGGCAATGAGATGATGAAGCCTCTCAACAATCAGGAACAATTCGGCCTCCGCCTCGGGCTGGTCGCCCGGCTGTGGCGCGCCGAGATCGACCAGCGGCTGGCGGCGTTCGGCCTCACCGAATCCCGCTGGTTAACCCTGTTACATCTCTCTCGCTTGCCCGAAGCGGCAACCCAGCGGGAATTGGCCGAGGCGGTCGGGGTACGGGGGCCGACCCTGGTGCGCACGCTGGACCGGCTTGAGGCTGAAGGACTGATCGAGCGCCGGGCAGAAGCCGCCGACCGTCGCACCAAATCGGTCCACCTGCGCGCGGAAGCCGCCCCCATCCTGGAACGAATCGAAGCAGCCACAGCGGCGGTTCGCGCGGAAATATTTACCGGCATATCTCATGCCGAGGTAACGACCTGTCTGACGGTTTTCGAGCAAATCGCAGGCAAGCTGGGTGGCGCGGAAACGACGGTGCGGCCTACGCACGAAATCCCGATGGACAGGTGAGCCATGGACCAGCGCGTGAGCCGCATGGAGCACCAGGGCGACGATCCGGAAACCGATCTGCGCACAGCCCCCGACAAGGAGACGGAGGCTGGCTCAGAGGCGGCTTCACCTCCTGCCCGCACCCGGCCATGGCGACTGTATGGCGCGATCCTGGCGGCGCTGATCGTTCTCGGAGGCGGCGGCTGGTGGCTGTATCAGCAGTTCACCCATGTCTTTGTGACGGACGCCCGTGTCGCCGCCGACATCATTGCTATAAGCAGCCGGGTTCCCGGTTGGGTGACGGCGCTCGGAGTGACCGAGGGGGATACCGCGCAGAGAGGCAGGGTTTTGATCCGGATCGACGACCGGGAAAGCCGCCTCCGCGTCGAGGAGCTTGACGCGCAACTCGCCGGAATTGCCCGCCGCCGCGAGGAAATCGAAGCGCGCATCGCACTCACCGACCGTCAGACGCAAAGTCGTATTACCGCCAAACA
>NZ_CAXAXA010000012.1:0-20377 GCF_963973085.1 uncultured Sneathiella sp. | reverse complement strand
CCGACAATGGCCCGGAGTTCGTTGCAAAGACATTTCAGACATGGCTCACCAAAGTGGGGATTAAACCAATCCGTATCACTCCAGGCAGTCCCTGGGAGAATGGCTACAATGAACGCTTCAATGGAACGCTCCGCAGAGAAGTGCTCAACGCCGAGTGGTTCTTAACCATTGATCAGGCCAAAACTGTCATCAACAAGTGGCGCAGGCAGTATAATCACATCAGACCTCATCAGACCCTCAACATGAAACCGCCCGTTCCCGAAACTCTAGCAAATAATGGTACATAACATTGGGGCTTTACATAGCGCCGTCAAAATAATAATTATCTGGCGCGGCCAGAAAATGTTGGCCCGGGCGAATGCTCCTATTGAAACAGGACGTTTTTATAAAAATGAATTATCGACCAAAAACTTGCGAAGGAAGCCATGACAGATCATTCAGAGCACAGCCGATCAACGCAGTATAAGAAAAACAGCCTGACACTCATTGGCGCGATCTCAATGGGCACTGGTGTGATGATTGGCGCCGGCATTCTTGCGCTCACAGGGCAGATCGCCGAACTGGCGGGCTCACTATTCCCGCTTGCCTTTCTTGCAGCGGCGGTTGTAACGGCTTTCAGCGCCTACTCATATATTAAAATGTCCAATGCCTATCCGTCCGCCGGTGGCATCGGCATGTTCCTGCAAAAAGCCTATGGTCACGGAACTGTGACGGCGGGCGGAGCCTTGCTCATGTATTTTTCGATGGTCATCAACGAAAGTCTGGTCGCACGGACATTCGGCACCTACACCATGCAATTATTCGATGCCGAACCCGCCGGTTGGGCTGTGACGGCGTTGGGCGTTGGCGTTCTCGTTTTCGCCTTTTTGCTGAATATTTCGGGCAATCGCCTGATTGGCGGATTTTCGTTATTTATGGCTTTTATAAAGATCGGCGGCATTGTCGTGTTCGCGGCCGGTGGTTTGTGGATTGCGGGTATTTCTCTTGAGAGCGTTCTTCCCAAACCGGCTCCGGATGCATCAATAACGGGGTTTCTCGCGGCAATGGCGCTGGCAATTCTCGCGTTCAAGGGATTTACGACCATTACCAATAGCGGATCGGAAATTGTCGACCCTCATAAGAATGTCGGGCGGGCGATTATTATTTCGATCTTGATCTGTATTGTCATCTACGTGCTGGTTGCATTAGCTGTCGCGGGAAACCTTACCTTAGCAGAAATAATCGCCGCAAAAGACTTTGCACTGGCAAAGGCCGCGCGCCCGGCATTCGGCAGCTACGGCCTATGGTTTACAGTTGGGCTGGCGATAGTTGCGACGATATCCGGGCTGATTGCCAGCGTATTTGCTGTGTCCCGTATGTTGGCCATGCTTACCGACATGAAGCTAGTTCCGCACAGCCATTTCGGCATGCCGGGCGATATCCAGAAGCATACGCTGGTCTATACGGTTGTCATCGCCATTTTCCTGACCATATTTTTTGACCTGAGCCGTATCGCCTCTTTGGGCGCAATTTTTTATATCATCATGGATATCGCGGTCCACTGGGGTGTGTTCCGCTATCTACGCGAGGAAATTGGCGCCAATGGATTTGTCGTAATGGCCGCAATTGTATTCGATGTCGTCGTGCTTGGTGCATTCCTGATCGTGAAAGCTTCCTCTGACATGATGGTTATCTATGCTGCACTGATCGGGGTCACTGTAATCTTCACTGGTGAGAGATTTTTCCTTAAGTGGTACGAAGACGAGGAGAATTAGGAGTGTTCTGCAGCCAAAACACCTATTAAATCTTTACCGCATCACGTGGAATTGATCAGCATGCTGCCCTAAAGTTGATTGCGATCAATGCTTTTTTTTCCGTTTTGCGTACCATTTTCACTTCTTTAGATCAGATGAGGAATTGAATATCGCTATAAAGACAATACTCAAATTATTTGAAATTTCTTTGACTTTATGCGCCGTCAATCTTTCTGATGGTGCTTCGCGTACATGAATTATGCGTGCACTGCCCTGAAGATTCCTATGTCTGTAAATATGCGCCGTAGCGGACAATTAACCCATATAAACTCAGGAATTGTTATGAAATATATTAAAGAAACATCGAAACCAGTTGAGCAAGCGGTCGCGGATCTACAGGCGGCCGTGCTACGTCACAAATTTGGTGTGTTGCATATTCATAACCTTCAGGAAACGCTCGAGAAAAAAGGCGTGGATTTTCTCAATGCCTGCCAGATTCTTGAAATCTGCAATCCACAAACTGCCAAGGACGTCCTCGTCATGGATATGGACCTAAACATGGCGCTTCCCTGCCGTGTTTCTGTTTATTCCGAGAACAATATGACCAAAATAGGCATGATCCGGCCCACTGCTATGCTGGGGCTATTGTCGGATGCACCCAAGATGGCAAAGATCGCCAAGGAAGTCGAAAATGCCATTATCGCCATGATTGAGGAAGCTGTGTGAAAAAAACTCTGGCATGGAATGTTCCAATCGTTCAATGAGTTCAATGCTGTTTCTCCAGATAAAATAAAGGACCAAGCATCACTATGAAAAAAATACTCAAGATATCTGTAATTTCACTTGCTCTAAGCGCCTTCGCCTTTTCTCCCGCTTCTGCGCATTCAAATATGCAAAACGGACAGATGATGGGCATGATGGGCGGAGGATGCTCGATGATGAATATGATGGACCAGGACAATATGGTGCAGGACTCAATACAGAGCGGCGGAATGCAAGGAGGCATGAAGCCGAGTGGCATGGTGCAAGGCAGTGCCATGGGACCCGCGCGAATGAATTCGATGACGGAAGGCCGCCTTGCTTTTTTGAAATCGGAACTTCAGATCAAGGAAGCTCAGGAAGGCGTCTGGAAAGAATATTCCGATGCCGTAAGGAACGGTATGGCCGGTATGCAGGACATGCGGACGCAGATGACGAGGACAATGCAGGACGGTAATGCAATCGCCCGGATGGATGCCCGAATTTCCGGAATGCAGGCAATGCTGGATGCCATGAAATCCGTCAAACCCGTAACTGATAAGTTGTATGCGGCCCTAAATGACGAGCAAAAAAAAGTCGCTGATAGGCTGATCGGAATGAATTGCGGGGCAATGTAGGACGATTGACTGTATTTTGCTGGAGTGAAATCACAAACAAAACGGCCGGGTTTTACGCTAGTAGGTTAGATATGCCGCATTAGCGAATTTTTGTAACAATAACTCTTTCCGTAAAAAAGAGGAAATACGAGACTAAACTGAAAGCCAATGCGATATACCAACCATATGCATAAGATTCTATCAAGCCTAGAAAAAAGCTGGGCCATGTCAACCAAACAAAGCCTGGCAGCAAGTTTTGCCAAATTTCATGCATAGCATAACTCGGTAACCATAGATCGAATAATATACAAAAAATATAACTAAAAGATGTGAAAGCGCTTAGACTCAATCCAAAGGTGATCGTTGATCTGCGATTCATTTTGAACGCCGTTCCTTCAAACTGGGTTTCCACAAACATGATTAAGCTCAAATCTTTATGTCTAGTTCGATGAATACTCAGTGTAGATCTCTACTTACAAGCGCTACAAATAAGGAATAGTCACGTTCTGCAACAGCGAAGCAAATCGTTACAGAGTGTTACAAATTATAGAATGGCGACGTTGAACAACTCATAGGACTTTGTTACAGAAAATAGGCTGACCGCCGTCGGGACAATGACAATTGAACTAGCTTTGTGCGGATTTAATTATAGGCGAACCCGCCTCGGATTGAAGCGTCTATGTGTGTTTCGCTTGGATATATGTAATGAATGAATCACCGCATATCCTGATAGTCGATGATGATCGGGAAATACGAGATCTCCTAACCCGTGTTTTGAAGAGGCACGGTTTCCGCGCCACAGCCGTTAATGATGGTCGCGAAATGACCGTCGCGTTGAGAGATTGGAAGATCGATCTGATCATTTTGGACCTTATGCTTCCGGGCGAAGACGGCATAACTTTGTGCCGTGATCTTAGGGCACAATCAAATATTCCGATCATAATGCTGACGGCACTTGGAGAAGATTCAGACAAAATTCTGGGACTTGAAATTGGCGCGGATGACTATATTCAAAAACCCTGTAATCCAAGAGAATTACTTGCGAGAATACGTGCTGTGCTTAGACGTGCAGGTGAAGTTGCTGCAATTGAGATCGAGCAAGACACAATTATTGAGTTTGATGGCTGGCAGCTTGACCTGGTCCGTCATAGTTTGAAATCCGCCACTTCAGAATATGTAGAATTAACAACCGGTGAGTTTAAGTTGCTCGCAGCTCTTGCAAGTCATCCCGGTAGAGTGTTGACACGTTACCAACTTATGGATCTCGTTAAAGGCCGTTGGTCTCGTCCATTTGAGCGTAGCATAGATATGCAAATAAGCCGACTGCGACGGAAACTTGAAAGCGATCCCCAGAATCCGGAGATTATTAGAACGGTTCGCAGTGGCGGGTATTTATTTGCCCCTCAATCCATGACGGCGCGGACATGACATTCAATCGTTCATTGTGGCCGAAAACTATGGCGGCCCGGATTGTATTATTGCTCCTGGTTGGGCTCGGTCTTTCACATGTAATCAGTTTGAGTGTTTACAATTTTGATCGCGAGGAGATCGTAAATCTGATTGGAAGAGCACAATTAACGGAGCGCATAACGACAATAACCGGTATAATAAAAAATGCGCCGCCAGAGGAAAGAGAAAAAATCATCAGCTTTGCCAATAGCTCTACTTTTCAGCTAGATTTGGGCACTACAAGTACAGTTAAAAATAACGACCCCCTCGTAGCTAAACGCTTTTCAGCGGCGCTTTCGGAACTGACCTCGTTTGATTCAAGAATGCCAATTCTCGCGGAGACGGTTTCGGGCGAGGATAGCATATGGAGACATCTTTCTGGCAAATCAACCGAAAAACATATTTCTATTACTGATCATTTCGAGCACATTGTTAACGAAATTCGGACGGGCCCTTTAATCCGGGTTTCAATAGAAATTGGAGATAACAGCTGGCTAAACTATCAAGCCCCTGATGTTGAAGCAACGATGCCCTGGTCTATTAGATTTGTCCTATCGATTGCTGTGATGATGATCGCAACTGCAATATTTTCTGCCTGGGCTGCCCACTATCTGACCGATCCTCTAAAAAAATTGAGTATTGCTGCAGAAGATCTGGGGCGTAGCGTAACAGCGCGCCCAATACCGGAGAAGGGACCTTTGGAGGTTATACAATCAGTTCGCGTTTTCAATAAAATGCAAGCAAGAATTTACCGCTTCGTGGAGGACCGCACACAAATGATTGCAGCAATCGCTCACGATTTGCGAACACCTCTTATGAGAATGCAGCTTCGCAGCGAACTCTTGGATGACAATGAGTTAAAAAGAAAATTTAGCGAAGATATTGACGAAATGAATCAGATTGTTACGGCAACGTTGTCCTTTGCATCCGAAGATGCGGGAAGGAAGAAAAATGATCGATTCGATATAGTAAAACTTATTTCGGACGTCGTTGTGGATTTGAGCACGTTAGGTTTTTCGATCTCATGGGTTCCTCCTGATCCCATCAGTCTTGAGGGGCAAAAAGACCTATTACGCCGCGCCCTTTCAAATTTGATTGAAAATGCGGCGAAATACGGAGAATGGGCCTCTATTCATATACAAATTGCTGACGGAAAGCTCATAATCACAATTGATGATGACGGCCCAGGAATCGCTCCCGAAAACATAAAAGACGTTTTCAAGCCGTTTTTTAGACTGGAAGGCTCTCGAAGCCGGGAAACAGGGGGTACCGGTCTCGGCCTGTCAATTGCGCGATCAGCTTTCCGCAGTCACGGTGGCGACGTTACCATACGAAACCGCGCAGAAGGCGGCCTGAGAGTTGAAGCGTATCTGCCATTCTGACCGACCTTCATTCGGGCTCGATCAACTCATTTGTAACACTTTGTAACTGCGTGGTAATCTGTCACTAAATGTGACCGAAATGATCGGTTGCCGCCTCGACATCTCACCCCGACTACATAAGTATCGTTGCGTAAGATCTCTAATTTATGCACTGAAAGTCGATGAGATGAGCTCACTTTTCTATTTCCTTTTTTGGGCAGGCCTTATTTTTCTAATGATGCGATTTGGCTGTGGCGCACATGTGATGGGTCACAAATCAAAGCACAAGCATTCTAAAGGTGGTCCGCCCGCGGCTTCGGAAAACTCCAATGACATGGTTTGGGTTGCTCCACCTCGTGATATCGATCCGGTGTGCGGCACACAGGTCAACACAAAAACCGCCAAATCAAGCGTCTACAATGGGTCAGTCTACTACCTGTGTTCGCGAGAGTGTCGTGAAATCTTTGAAGCAAATCCGAAAGAGTATCTCAGTGTCGAGAATTTGAAAATACAAGCCCCTGAAACGGAGGCTAAGCATGCCTGATCTGGTAAAAGAAAATACTTCTGAAGCACGCCAAGAACTCTACATAAGAAGCCGGACCAGCTTCCGTCTACCGGTTATTGCACTCGGGATGAGCCTCGGATTGTTCTTTGCCGTCACATTCATTTTATGTGTGAGTTTTGATCTGCTTTTCCCTGATCAGGCAATGTACAAAACATGGCTCGGGTTACTGCCCGGGTTTACTTGGCTGAGTTGGCCAAGTTTCTTTCTGGGACTCGGCGAGAGCTTTGCTTATGGCTGGTATGTCGCCCTAATCTTTGGACCGCTCTTTAACTTCTTTGCCGCTCTCGGGTCGGGGAATCATTCATGACCCACTCAGCTGTGAAAAAAATTTCCACTATCGAAGTAGTGAAGAACATTCCGTCTCCTTCCGTTGAGCAGAACCAGGACAATGCTAGCACATTGGACGGTGCTGCCCCAGCTGAGAGATTAGTGCCACATGGCCGGGATTTATTGGACTATCAAATTGACGTCTGGCAACGGACAATCCTTTTCTGGGATACGCTCAGACAGCGTGCCGACAATATGCTGGAGCACGAGCGTGCTGGTTTGCCGCCATTGCTGGATTTCAAGTATGAGACGATCCTCGATGCTCGAACTTTTGAGCCGCCCGTCAACTACGCTTTGCTGCGGATCGTCGAAATAGGGGATGACTGCTGGGACGATTGCGTCGATCTGGAAAAGCCGCCGGTCATCGTCCTTGATCCACGTGCTGGACATGGGCCCGGAATTGGAGGGTTTAAACACGATTCTGAAGTGGGAATGGCGCTCCACGAAGGTCATCCAGTTTATTTTGTTATCTTCTTTCCAGAGCCTTCACCGGGACAAACTCTTGCCGATGTACATCACGCCTTGCGGCGGTTCGTCGACGAAGTGGCTAGATTGCACACTGGAAAGCCACCGGTTCTTTATGGAAACTGCCAAGCGGGCTGGGCGGCCACTCTTCTGGCTGCGGACTGCGAAGGGACGATCGGTCCAACAATCTTGAATGGATCGCCCCTATCTTATTGGGCGGGCGACGCAGGCATAAATCCGATGCGCATAGCCGGGGGATTACTCGGCGGCGTCTGGATGACCCATTTCACAGCAGATCTTGGCGACGGTCGCTTTGACGGTGCCTGGCTTGCGCAAAATTTCGAGAATCTCAAACCTGAAAAAGCGATCTGGGAGAAATATGCAGGCCTGTTCAATAAGGTCGATACTGAGCGAGACCGGTTTCTTGAATTTGAACGGTGGTGGAACGGTTTTTACTTCCTGAGCCGCGAGGAAATGGTTGGAATTGCGGAAAATCTTTTCATCGGCAACAAGCTGGAGAAAGGTGAATTCCGCATTTGCGACGGTTGCACTGTCAATTTGCGGAGAATCCGCAATCCACTCATTATCTTCGCCTCTTATGGTGACAATATTACACCTCCCCATCAAGCACTTGGCTGGATCCCTGCAGTTTATGAAGATACGGAAGACCTCAAATCGGCAGGCCAGCGTATTGTATATCTGACCAATCCGCACGTTGGACATCTGGGCATCTTTGTTTCAGCCAGCGTCGCCCGGCTGGAACATCGGGCTATTCTCGAAAGCCTTGATGAGATCGAGGCGCTTGTGCCGGGGCTATACGAGATGAAAATCGATAACCCCACAGGTGATCCGGATTGTCATAAGCCGCAATTTGCCGTCAGATTTGAGGAGCGGCAGGTTGAAGACATACAGTTTCCCCGGCAAGATGAAGCATTTGAACGGGCACGTACAGTGTCCGAAGCCAATGAGGCTTTCTATAGCACTTTCATTAGCCCATGGGTCCAGGCGGTGTCAAATCCCTGGTCTGCTGAAGTTATGAAATGGATGCATCCAATGCGTACCAGTCGATACCTTTTCTCAGAGGCATTTAATCCTTGGATGCAGGGTCTGGCGGATGTTGCCAAAAAAATTAACGAAATCAGAAAACCGCTTACCGACAACCATCCAATGCTCCTAAAGGAACGGGACTTCATTGCTCAAGTTTCCCAGATGATGGAGAACAACCGCAAGTCTCGCGATACCGCCTATGAACGGATGTTCAATATTGAATACGGGGTTCCGGATTTGGCAAACAATTTCCTTGAGACGAACAAGGGAATTGAAGAGACAGGAAAAAGTTCATGAACAAATCACACTCACATACCCGTCCTAAAAATGGCGACAATGTCGTCGATGCCGGGTCAATTAGTAAAGACCCTGTTTGCGGCATGACGGTGGACTTAAATAAAGACAAACCACGGTTTGATCATGAAGGAACCACCTATCACTTCTGCTCGCAGAAGTGCCATGACAAATTTGCTGGCGATCCAGAGCATTATATTTCAGGTGCGCACAAGCAGAAAACGAAAGAACCTGTTTCTGGCGCAAATTACACCTGTCCAATGCATCCCGAAATTGTTCGGGATGCGCCCGGTGATTGCCCGATCTGCGGTATGGCTCTCGAGCCTATGGGCGTGCCGACGGGCGATGAAGGTCCCAATCCTGAATTGCTAGATTTCAGGCGGCGCATGTGGATCGGCACTGTCTTAACAATCCCGCTACTCATTTTGACAATGGGACCCTTCGTTGGACTTGGCTTCATCCGCGATATGATTGGAGAACGAACTGCTCTCTGGACTGAACTTGTCTTGGGTACGCCGGTTATTCTCTGGGCGGGTTGGCCATTTTTTGTCCGTGGAGTCAAGTCGGTTATCAACAAGAGCCTCAACATGTTCACACTCATAGGCATGGGCGTCGGCGCCGCCTATCTCTTCAGTGTTGTTGCTGTTTTGGTGCCTGGAATATTTCCAGAAGGATTTCGGGACGCTGAAGGCAATGTCGGGGTATATTTTGAAGCGGGCGCAGTAATCGTCGTCCTCGTGCTGTTGGGTCAGGTGATGGAGCTTGGCGCACGTGAACGTACCGGTGCCGCCATTAAGGCGCTCCTGGATCTCGCCGCAAAGACAGCCCGCATCATCCGCAATGATGGCAGCGAAGAGGAAATTCCGCTCGAAGAAGTTGCGGTTGGTGATCGGCTGCGTGTACGCCCCGGCGATAAAGTTCCCGTGGACGGGATAGTGTCGGAAGGCCGCTCATCTGTCGATGAATCAATGATCTCTGGAGAACCTCTTCCAGTAGAGAAGGTAGCTGGTGATACGGTTACGGGGGCTACTATCAATGGCACCGGTAGCCTTATTATTGAAGCGAAGCGCGTCGGCGCTGACACAATGCTTAGCCAGATTGTGGAAATGGTTGCGAGTGCGCAACGGAGCCGTGCCCCGATTCAGAAGCTAGCAGATGCGGTCGCCGGTAAATTCGTGCCCGCCGTGATCCTTGTCGCCATCCTATCATTTATTTCCTGGTCAATTTGGGGACCGAACCCGGCTTATGCATATGCGTTGGTTTCCGCCGTTGCTGTACTAATCATCGCCTGCCCTTGCGCGTTGGGACTTGCGACGCCTATTTCAATAATGACAGCAACCGGACGCGGTGCGCAAGCTGGCGTGCTCATCAAGAACGCAGAGGCGCTGGAACGGTTTGCAAAAATAGATACTCTTATCGTCGACAAGACCGGAACACTGACGGTCGGTAAGCCGAAGCTCATCGCCGTACTTGCTGAAGACGGGCATGAAGAGGCGGAAGTCCTTCGACTTGCCGCCAGCCTCGAACGCGGTTCCGAGCACCCGTTGGCAGAGGCGATAGTTGCCGGCGCCGAAGAACGCGAGATCACGTTGGCAAAGGCTGAGGATTTTGAGGCTGTCACAGGCAAGGGCGTCACAGGCGTTGTGGACGGCAAATCCGTTGCTCTCGGAAACGCCAGACTGGTTGTCGATCTTGGTGTAGCCACGAAAGGTTTTAGTGATATCGCGGACGCCCGACGCGATCAGGGCGAAACAGTTATGTTCGTGGTCGTGGGCGGTGAGATCGCCGGGCTGGTGAGTGTCGCCGACCCCGTGAAGGAAACCACACCTGCGGCACTCAAAGCGCTGCATACCGAAGGTTTTCGGATCGTTATGGCGACCGGTGATAACGAGCGCACGGCAAAGTCTGTTGCCGCCAAATTGGGTATAGACGAAATTCGGGCCGATGTACTGCCTGAGGACAAAGCGCGCATTATTAAAGAGATGCAGGCCGAGGGCCGCAAGGTCGCGATGGCCGGTGATGGCGTGAATGATGCGCCGGCCCTGGCGCAGGCTGACGTAGGCATCGCCATGGGCACTGGTGCTGATGTTGCGATTGAGAGTGCCGGTTTCACCCTTGTGAAGGGCGACCTCAACGGCATTATCCGGGCCCGCCGTTTATCGCGGGCAACTATGCGCAATATCAAGCAAAACCTGTTCTTTGCGCTGGTCTATAACGGCGCTGGCGTGCCGGTAGCGGCAGGGGTGCTCTACCCATTTTTCGATATCCTGATTTCACCAATTTTTGCTGCGGCTGCAATGAGTCTTTCATCACTTTCAGTCATTCTTAATGCGTTGAGACTGAGGTCCGTCAAAATCTAGGAACGGTAATGCAAATTTTGAAATCATTTCGCAAGTCAAGGAGAATGAAAATGTATCGAGCACAACTTACTATCATGTCAGCTATCTAAATGTTGGCATTATCGGCGCCGATTGCGCTCGCTGATTCCGGTGAAAACTACTCCATGCACGGCATGGGGGCGGGCGGATGGATATTCGGTCCCTTGATGATGATTTTAATGATCGCCTTAATTGTGGGCGTAGTCATTCTTGTTCTCCGTTGGATGGGTATTGCGGACGGATCAGGCAATCGGCGAGATCGAGCGGTCGATATTCTCAACGAGCGTTTTGCTCGTGGCGAAATTGACCCGGAGGAGTTTGAAAACCGCAAACGCGCTTTGGATAAATAGATGCAAAGGGTTTTTACGGGGTCTTTACAAAAGAACTCAGTGCTAACGCAACAGGAGATTGGATAGTGAGAACGATTTTAAATTTTTTGGCTACGGCCTGGATTGTCAGCGGCATATTGCTAGTGGGAGCACGGTCTCTTCGTGCGGAACCGTTTGTTTACGTGCCGCTAGGGAGTGAGAGTAAAATTGCCGTTATAGATGCTGCGAAAGATCAGATCATTGGTATCATAGATGGACTACAGGCTGTTCATGGATTGGCGGGAACTCCGGACGGACGATTTCTAATCGCCGGTAGCTATTCAGAGCGCTCTGTCGACATTAAACCGGCAAAACCGAAGGGTATTTCTGAAGACGAACATGCCGCTCATCATAAGGCGTCATCCGTGCAGACAGAAAATTCAGATATTGCATCGGTGAGTACTGTTTCCGTGATTCAAATCAGCGAAGGGGAGGTCATACGGACGATCGATGTACCAGGTGCGGTCCATCATGTGTCGGTCAGCCCTGACGGTAGATACACGGCTGTCACCCGTCCAAACGAAAGTGAAATTTCGGTGATTGATCTGACGAATTTTGAGATTGTCGGCAACATTTCAACCGGCGAATTTCCCAACTATTCCGTCTTCAGCCCGGATAGCGAGCGGCTATTTGTAAGCAATGCAGGTGACAGCACCATAAGCACCATCAACAGTAAGAACTGGAACGTTGAAAAGGTTATTCCAGTTGGAATGAGCCCGGAACATATCGTGCTCTCAAAGGATGGTAAAACTCTCTTCGTCAATAATGTAGACGACGGAACCGTATCTGTCGTTGACACAAAGTCGATGCAAGAAACAAACACGATGAAATTGGGATCGGTACTTCACGGTATTGATCTTTCCGAGGACGGCACCGCGTTGTTTGTGGCCGCACTTGGGGATGACAAGATAGCAAAGGTCGATCTTGCATCAGGATCCCTACAGACTGCCGAGTTATCACCAGCGCCCTATCATCTGGCAACAATTACAGAGACGGGCAAGATTTACGTTTCCAGTTCTGACGAGACCAAAATCTGGGTCGTCGACCAAAAAAGCCTTGAGCTTTTGGGGCAAATCACGATCGACGGAAAAGGGCATCAGATGGTTGTGATGCCAGGTTCTTAATTCAAGGAGGAGCGTAAGTCGTGAGAGATCTTTTCTTTTCCAAAACCGGTATTGTGCTTATCGGATTTATTGCCGTCGCCGGCTATTTTTTGTGGGTGGAACACACAGCGCATATCATCACTTACCTTCCGTTGATATTACTGCTAGGGGGCTGCGTTCTGATGCATCTGTTCATGCATCATGGTCATGGCGGCCATGGTTCCGGCGATGACTCTCAGCATGGCCCTTCATCTCATTCGGATAAAAAACATGACTGATCAACCGGTAAACTATGGACTATGGTCACTCGTGATCATAAATTCCGCAGTGTTCATTATCTTTGCCTTCAGTTTCTTTAAACCCAATAGCCCGCGTGATTGGCGGACCTTTAGTGCATTTAGTGCTTTCATCGTCGCATTATTCACGGAGATGTACGGGTTTCCGCTGACCATCTATTTCTTATCCGGATGGCTTCAAAGCAATTTCCCCGATGTCAACTGGTTCGCGCATGACTCCGGCCACTTGCCTGAGATGCTTTTTGGCTGGAAATCCTCCCCGCATTTCGGACCGTTTCATATCTTGAGCTTCGCATTTATTGGCGGCGGCTTTATCTTGCTTTCCGCTGCATGGAAAGTCCTGTATCAGGCACAAAAGTCGGGCAATTTGGCCGCGACCGGCCCTTATGCACGGATCAGACATCCACAATATGTCGGCTTTGGGCTTATCATGCTTGGATTTCTTTTCCAATGGCCGACATTGCTAACTCTTGCCATGTTTCCGATCCTATTGGTCATGTATTGGCGTTTGGCGTTGAGTGAAGAACGTGAGGCCGAGGTGACGTTTGGTGATGTCTACCGGGATTACGCGGAGGTTACGCCCAGGTTTATTCCGGCCTTCGGGCGTGGCTCGAAATCTTCATCCGGGAGCCATGGAATTAATTTGTGAATTTGATGCAGCTAATCTGAACTGGAGATATTCATGAAAAATTTTCGTTGGAAGATGATTATGATTATGGCGCTCGTGTCCTTTCCAGGCATCGCTTGGACCGATACTGGTCACGAAGGCACGAAAAGACATCAGATGCCGCAGATGAATGACGATAATATGCCGGGAATGATGCGCGAGGGTATGCTGGCGATGCCTCAAATGGATCCAGCCCGCGGACGCGCCCTTTTCGCGTCAAAAGGCTGCGTTGTCTGTCATTCCGTTAATGGTATCGGTGGCGATGACGCTCCCGCTCTTGACGCTTCATCCATGCCACTGATGATGAACCCGTTTGAGTTTGCCGCCAAGATGTGGAGGGGCGCGGAAGCGATGGTCGCCTTGCAACGTGAAGAGCTTGACGAGACGATTGAACTGACCGGCCAGGAACTGGCAGACATTATCGCCTTCGTTCACAGTCACAAGGAACAGACGATTTTTTCCATTGCAGATGTGCCTGAAAGAATGAAGAAATTGATGGATCATTCCAGTACCGGGGAGCACCATTATGGCGTTAAAGACTGACGCTCCGGAATTGCTGGACTCGTCGCATCCAGAGCGTGAAAGTGGCCGCCGGGATTTTCTTTATGTGGCGGCTGGAGCGATGGTGGCCGTTGGCGGTGCCTTCGCGATATGGCCGTTTATTGACAATATGAATCCGTCGGCCGATGTTGTCGCCCTGTCGTCTGTTGAAATTGATATTAGCCAAATAGAAAAGGGGCAACGCGTGACCGTCGCCTGGCGCGGACGCCCGGTATTTATCGATTATCGGACCGAAGCCCAGATCGCCCGGGCACGCATGGATGACACTGCGGACCTGATCGATCCTGAGCGCGACGACGAGCGGGTTCAGCGTGCTGAATGGTTGATCGTCATTGGCATATGCACGCATCTTGGGTGCGTGCCGCTTGGTCAACGCAATAGCGATCCGCTCGGACAGTGGGGCGGCTGGTTTTGCCCGTGTCATGGTTCTCACTATGATACCTCCGGCCGAATTCGCAAAGGCCCTGCACCCAAGAATCTTGTCGTTCCCCCTTATGCATTCCTTGCTGATGAAATGCTCCGGATTGGTTGAGGAATGAGATCTAACCCAAATTAAAAAACGATACCCGTTCCTGATGGAAGTGAATTAAACCCATGAAGATAAGCACGAATTGGCCGAAAATAGCGGTATTGGTTTTGTTGGTCGGCAGTGCCGTCATTTTCCTTTTCCAGTTGATCGATCCTCGGGGTGATAGTACTCGGACAGACATATCCATTCCGAAACTGACCGCACTTGCAGAAAAGGGAGAAAAAGCATTTGCTGCGAATTGTGCTGCCTGCCATGGCGTCAATGCGGCAGGGACCGACAAGGGGCCGCCGCTTGTCCACGATATATATAACCCCGGACATCACGCTGATGTGGCATTCTATCTTGCAGCGAAAAATGGCGTCCGCCAGCATCATTGGCCCTTTGGTAACATGCCCCCACAACCGCAGGTGAGCGAAGCCGATTTGGAGGCAATTTTGAAGTATGTACGCGAGCTTCAAGTCGCGAACGGAATCACGTCTCGTCCACATAAAATGTAACCAATTAAATCACTTACGTTTGGCATGTGAAAAAATGAGGATGGAACATTGCGAATAAACCCCAAAGAACATCCAGATTATCCTTGGTATCTGCGCCCCTTCTTTTGGAATCAAAGGCGTAAATATGGAGTTGTACTGGAGGCGGCGCTTCTGTGGGCTCGTTCACCGAAACTGTTTCTTGGCGTGGCCATACTCTATGGAATGATAGACCGAAAACGCTCGCCTCTTAGTCCGGTTTTGCGATCACTCGTCACCGTTCTGGTATCACAGATTAATAGCTGCTCCTTCTGCGTCGACTTGAACTCCGCTATCCTGTTGAAACGTGGCGTCCCTGAAGGGATGGTTGGGGCACTGCCAAATTGGAGAGAAAGCGATTTGTTCGAGCCGGCTCAGAAGGCGGCGCTGGATTATGCCGATGCAGTCACGAAATATGACCGGGGTGTGGATAATAAAATATTCGCCGAACTACAGAAATATTTCGACGACGACACAATTGTCGAACTCACCGGATTAATTGCCTTTCAAAATCTGTCAAGCAAGTTTAACAGTGCGCTTGACGTGCCGGCACAGGGGTTCTGTCAACTACCGCCCGCGAGCTAGCCGTGGGAAGAATAACCAGGCTTTTCCGATATGAACAAACGTCGGGTTTGATAGTGATTGCGGCTGTATTGTTGGCGTTGGTGGCAGCTAACTCACCGCTTGCAGAGATATATGCCCTTGTTCATCACACTCCGGTTCATTTTCGCTTTGGCCCCCTCGTCATTGATGAGCCGTTAGTGCAATGGATCAATGAAGGTCTGATGGTAATTTTCTTTCTGGTCGTCGGATTGGAGATCAAGCGGCAACTTCTCGAAGGCCATCTCGCAAGCTACAAGCGCGCGGCACTGCCGGTGTTTGCTGCGTTAGGTGGTATGACCTTTCCGGCAGTTATCTATGCGAGCCTGAACTGGGCAGATCCGATTGCACTCCGTGGCTGGGCAATTCCAACTGCAACCGACATTGTTTTGGCGCTCGGCGTGCTGTCCCTGCTAGGGTCGCGAGTTCCCGTGAGCCTTAGGATATTTCTTACAGCCCTCGCTATTTTTGATGACATAGGAGCGGTCATTGTTGTCGGTTTTTTTTATGGGGAGCCGCTCTCCGTCATGCCTCTTCTCGTTGCAGGCCTAGCAATCCTCGCTCTTATTTTAATTAACAGGTTCCGCGTTGTACTGCCGGCAGCTTATATAGTCGTTGGCCTGGTGCTTTGGGTAGCGATGCTCAAATCCGGCGTGGAAGCCGCGCTCGCAGGCGTTTTCATCGCACTGGCTGTTCCCTTGCATGTGTCCGACAGCAAAGTTTCGTCCCCTCTTCGTCATACTGAACGTCGGTTTCACGCTTGGAATGTCTTGCTGGTCGTTCCACTGTTCGCCTTTTTTAATGCCGGAATCACAATTGATTCCGCTGCAGACTCTTGGCCCCTAGAAACGGTATCCCTAGGTGTCATAGCCGGCCTATGTGTTGGAAAGCAAATTGGGGTTTTTTGTGCTTCCCGTGCGGCTGTTGCGGCAGGCCTCGCGCAACTACCCGAGAGCATTACGTGGATGCAATTATATGGCGTTGCACTTCTTTCCGGGATAGGTTTTACCATGAGCACATTCGTCGCAACGCTCGCATTCGATGATCTTGAACTCATTTCGTCGGCTAAGCTTTCTATCCTTATCGGCTCCTTACTTTCCGCAAGTGCAGGATTGACCGTGATCCGCTTATCAACGGCGACCAAAATAGTGAGAGGTGCAAAAGCTTTGAGTTCAGGAAAATAGCCATGCTTAATACGGCTCAGATTATTTTAGTCATGTTTCTTTGGGCAATCTGCTTTCCATTGATTGTATTGGGTTTATCATACGCGCCGCACCTGACGTTTGCCGCGCTCCGCGCGTTTTTAGCGGGGGCAACTTTGCTTGCTATTGCGCTCATTATGAAACGCCCTCAACCACGAGATATAGGAACTTGGCTTATGCTTGGCACAATTGGTCTCGGGGCGACGACGTTAGGGTTTTTCGGCATGTTCCATGCTTCGGAATTTATCTCGCCCGGCGTAGCGACGGTTATCGCAAACACTCAACCGCTTATGGCGGCAGTGCTGGCCTCTCTGGTCCTAAAAGAACGTCTGAGTAGATTTGGGAAAATTGGACTCCTGTTGGGATTTTTTGGTATCGTGCTGATTGCACTTCCCTCTCTTATGTCGAACATGAACGGCAATTACACCCTCGGAATTTTCTACATTGTTTTGGCGGCAGCCGGCATTACAGTCAGTAACGTCCTAATCCGGCGCTTAGCACATCGAATAGACGCCCTTAGTGCTATGGGCTGGCAACTCGTCCTCGGGAGTTGTTTTCTCGCACTGATCGCCTTCTTTACCGAAGATACCCATATAACCTGGAATACACCTTTTATTTTAAGCCTCCTGGGTCTGGCTCTGCCAGGAACGGCATTAGCCTATTGGTTATGGTGCCGCGTGCTAGGACAAGTGCAACTTAACCGCGCCAATGCATTTAGCTTTCTAGTACCAGTCTTCGGGCTAACCTTAGGAGTGGTTTTCTTTCAAGAAAGTATTGGGATTTTACCGGCAGTAGGTATCGGCCTGACAGTTTTGGGTATCTTACTGGTTAACTGGCCGGTGAAATGGGAAAGAACGGCGTTACTGGGCGGAGGAAAATGAGAGGTCAATAATGGAACAGCTATTGGAAATTTCAATTGCCAGTATCGTGGCTATTTTCATTGTCACGGGACTGTTTTATGAATGCTTGTGTTTCATTTCGCATGTTGTCTCCAGGACAAATGCCGGCCCTAGACCTATCATGTACATCATGGTGACGGGAGTTTTCATTGCTCATGGCGCAGCCATTTTCATATATGCCACGATTTACTGGATACTTATTCACTTTCTGGGGTTCGCGGATTTATCCGGCAATGTACAAGATCATTTTCCCACCTATCTGTATTTTTCTGCCACCAGTTACTCTTCACTTGGTGTAGGAGACGTATTCCCCGTCGATGCCATGCGCTTCCTCACTGGAATTGAGGCCCTTAACGGGCTTCTGTTGATTACCTGGTCGGCGGCTTTCACCTATTTTTCCATTCAGAAAATGTGGGAGACCCATGGCATAGAAACGAAGTTTTTGTGTAAGTGAAATGAAGAACAATAAATAGGAATTGAAAAAATATGAATTTCAGCAAAAAACCTAGTAACTTTCCAGAAAATAAAGACTTCTGGAAGAATATAGTACAGCAAACAGGTATGATTTTCCTCTGTCCAGAAATACGGCTTTCATCAACTAATACAACGAACACCAAGGATTCGAGAGTGAAATGTCAATAGATACGCTCGCGGGGAAAAAAGGTTTGATTGTTGGTATCGCAAATGAAAAATCGATTGCCTGGGGGTGTGCCCGCGCTTTTCGTGAGGCGGGTGCGGAGTTGGCTATTACGTACCTAAACGAAAAGGCCGAACCCTGTGTGCGCCCTCTCGCAGAACAAATTAGTGCGTCGATTATTCGTCCTCTGGACGTAACTGACGAAACTGAAATGCGGAAGCTGTTTCACTTGATCAGTGATAAATGGGGCCGCCTTGACTTTCTTCTCCATGCAATAGCCTACGCACCCTCCGAGGATCTGCACGGACGCGTAACAGATTCTTCGAAAAACGGATTTCTGACTGCCATGGATATCTCGTGTCATTCCTTCGCGCGCCTAGCCCGTTTCGCCGAGCCATTAATGAAGGATGGCGGTTGCCTGCTAACCACAACCTATTACGGTGGTGAGAAGGTGGTCGAAAACTATGGTGTCATGGGGCCTGTCAAAGCTGCGCTGGAAGGGATGGTAAAATACATGGCCTCAGAACTGGGCCAAAAGAGAATCCGCGTCAATGCTTTGTCACCAGGACCTGTGGCCACTCGCGCCGCCGGAGGGATTGCGCATTTTGATGATTTGTTAGAAGTGGCGCGCGAAAAATCTCCAGCGCATGAATTAGTCTGCATTGATTGCGTTGGTGCATACGCCCGATTTTTAGTTGGCGATGAAGCGCATCTTGTAACCGGCAGCATTGTTTATATCGATGCCGGTTTTAATATAATGGCACCTTGAATATTGAAATATGTGGGTCTGAGATCACCGTGTTGTGGTGCTTTCAAACATTCCACAGAGATACGGAAGGACGAAAAGACGCGGAAATGCACTTTACTTAAAACACTACTGGCGCTTCAATGGTGTTGTTACATTAACTTCTAATAGGCACAGTTATTCCTCGGTTACAAAATCTCAGGCAGCGGCGCTTGCAGTTACCCAAATGCCAAAATCTTTAGCACGACATTGCTTGAGGTGAGGCCGATTTAGTAGGTGACGTTGGACGTAAAAGCCATTGTAAGCCGCTGACTGGATATTGAGAAATCTCTGGGCTGATCATGGTGATTTAAACTTCTGCATTTTTCGTTCTCTTTGTCGTATTGTGAGATGCGAGTTCTCCGCGCGATTGTTCGATCGTTTGTTGTCAATATTTTCCGCATCAATTTCAAGGCAGCTTTTGTATTTCGTTTTGATGTACGAGAAAATCCAGGACCTCTCCCTCATTGTCATCTGCTCGCCAGAGCCAGTGCCGTTTTTCACGAATGATGATGACCATTTCATCGAGGTGCTAGATATCGTTAGGAGTAGGGCGTGATGATCTCAGGTTTCTGGTGATTGGTTCACCAACCTTCAAAACCATCTTCGGACAGTTTCGTAGGAGATATCCGGTCCTCTTTCTGCAAGCAAATCCTCCACATCCCGATAACTCAATGTAAACCGAGTATAAAGCCAACCGGCATGTCGAATGATGTGAGAGGAAAAGCGATGTCGGGAATAGGAAATCTTTTGCATCGGTGGAGATTAGATCATCATTAATATTCGGGTATACGGAATTAATGGTTGATGGGGCACCTTCACCCCATCAATCTGATGCCACCTTCAGATGATTGATAGATCGACCCCATAGTTGAGTTCCTCCGCGAAGTCCGGCAGTCCGTAACCGATGGCTTTCTTGTGGAACGGAGAGATCTTCCCAGTCGGTGCCTTCTTCTTGTGCTTCTTGGTGTAGAGCATTCTTGCCCACATCTCCTCGAAAGAGTAACCACGCCTTTCACGGTTCTTGTCCTAGGGCTGTCGGTTGATTTGCAACCCAGTACTGGGTATCGCGGCAGGTGAAGGATGTTGTCGGGAAGTTCGGTCATGTCGTTGCATTGGTGTAGGTGTCAGCCGGATCCTTCCGACTTGGCATTGGTGTTTGCTTTTTTACCCAACAAGCTGCAGGAAACAAAAAGTAAGGCACCGAGGACAATTGCAATATCAGCCAGGTTGAAGGCCGGCCAA
>NZ_CAXAXA010000011.1:0-40419 GCF_963973085.1 uncultured Sneathiella sp. | reverse complement strand
CTCAGCCTCAGACAGACCTTCCGCCTTACCGCCGCTGGAAAACACCCCGGACAATCCTTCCACAGCCTGTTTTTTCCACATACTCACCTGGTTTGGATGCACCCTGTGCTTCGCCGCAATTTCTTGAATTGTCCGATCTCCACGTAACGCCTCAAGCGCAACCTTGGCCTTAAACTGATCCAAAAACTTCCGTCGTTTCGTCATTTTTGCATCCCTTCGTCCCGTTGGGATACACCTTAACAAACTGTCCGAATTTATGGGACCACTTCAGACGTTGTAGATGGCGTCAGCGAAGCAACTCCGTCAATACCAAATGAATGCTGCTTATTTGACCAGATAAAGCGCTATTATGGGGAAAGCGGTTAGCAAGGCAACGACCATCAGCTCGATAAGCACAAATGGCATAACTCCCTTGAAAATTCTCATAAGCGTAATATCCGGCGCAATGGAGTTCATGACAAAAATATTAAGGCCCAACGGCGGCGTAATTAAAGCGATTTCGGCCATTACGACGATATAAATTCCGAACCATATTGGGTCTATTCCATAGTGCAGGATGATCGGATAGATAAAGGGCACTGTCAGGATCAACATAGCGAAAACGTCAAGCGCACATCCCAAAATCAAATATAGTATGGTGATGACAATGATGAATTGATAGGGGCCCAGATTCATGGCCTGAACAAAATCAATCATATTCTGGGTGATGCCGGTTACCGCAATAAATCGGGTGACGATATAACCGGACAGGATGATTGTGAACAGCATTGCGCTGGTGGTGATGGTTTCCGTTAGCGCCTCCCGCATTGCGCCCCATGTCAGTTTTCGTGAAATCAAACCATAAAAAATTACGCCAACAACTGCGATACCGGAGGCTTCCGTCGGTGTGAAGACACCCAAATAAATGCCGCCGATAATAAGTGTGAAGAGGGCAAGGATGGGCAAGGCTTCGATCAGAGAAAGCGCCGTTTCCTTTGCGGCGGGCCTTGGAATTGGCGGAGCTTTTTCAGGGTTGAGTGTTGCAATAATAATGATCAGGGCGCTGAAAAGGACGACGGTCAGCAGACCGGGGACGATGCCCGCAATAAAAAGATCGCCAATAGAGTTTTCCGTTAGAACGCCGTAAAAAATTAGAATGAGGCTCGGTGGTATGAGAATACCTAAAGTGCCGGCTGCAGACAATGCGCCAGCTCCCAGTTCCTGGTCGTAGCCATATCGCTTTAGTTCCGGCATAACGATACGGCCCATCGTCAGGACAGTTGCGGTACTTGATCCAGAAATAGCGCCAAAGCCGGCGCAGCCGAAAACAGAGGCAATTGCGAGCCCACCGGGGAACCGGCCCAGCGTGTTGGCGGTTGCTCTGAATAACCCGGCGGCAATTCCGGTATGATTAGCGATATTTCCCATTAACATGAACATCGGAACAGCAATGAGTACAAAATTCGTACCTTCATGAAAGTAAACAAGGGTGGACTGGCTAAGCGCCTGTTGAACGCCCATGACCATGACGATCCCGCCAATGCCGACAGTACCAAGGGCGAAAGCAATGGGTACGCCGGCAAAAATCAGCACAATCATGATAGCGAGACCGAGATAGCCTATGACAATATGCTCCATTTTACTCTACTCCGGTTTCTTCAATGACATCTGGCCGCTGGCGCTCCGCAGTTTTCGATGCAGGCATCAGTTTCAGAAGTGTTGTAACAACCAATTGGACGCATAATAGTGAAAAGACGATCAGCATGATGAACTGGAACGGCCATATGGGAATGTTGAGTTCTTCCGTTGCGTCCGAAATCATAATTGAAAAGTGATAGTCATCGAATGACTGACGCGCGAGTGCGCCGAACAGGATTATTCCGCAGAACATGGAGAGAACCTCTATGCCGAGTTGCATCCATCTCGGCATCATGTCGAAAAACAGATCCATACGGATATGCTTTTGCGTTAATGTCGTGAAGTTGAGGCCTAATGTGAATACCAGGAGTAGAAGAAACTGGCTTGCTTCGACTGCACCCAGGATAGGTTGATTGACAAAATAGCGCATCGTGACGTCAGCCGCAATCACCAGGGCGAGGGCTGGCAGGGCAACAAATGAGGCGAAAAGATGGATCAAATTTATTAACCATCTCAGCGCGTTGGCGAATTTTTCAACAATCATGTCGTTACCAGGGCGCTATCAAGTGAATAGCCACCGAGAAGCCGGTTCGTCATTGTTCCCTCCCTATGTTCCCTGCCATAATGGCCAATTCCTTTCGCACATTAGTTATTGTTACTGTTTAAAGCGTTGGGAATTTAAATATCCTGTCTTACGTACTGGCTCTCCATTTTTTTGTGCGATGGACCTGACGACTATATGTTAGTTTACACTATTGTCTAGATGGTTGACATTATACATACCATACAGATAGTATCTTATTATGCAAGATGAGAAACATGTTGCCGATGGCATAAAATATAAATAACCGCCATCCGCCATATGTGTTCCGGACATATCGCTATTTATGGCCAAGAATTGGGAGGCCCAATGTTGCCGCTTGAAGGAATACGAGTACTTGACTTTACCCAGATGGTCGCCGGCGCGCTTTCGACCATGTTGCTGGGCGATCTGGGGGCTGATGTCATCAAGATCGAACCGCCAGAGGGAGATGCCATGCGGCGCACGGGCAACACCGCCGTCGAGGGATTGGTGGAGAGCGAGGCTTCTCTCAGCTTAAGTCGCAACAAGCGAAGTATTATCCTCGATTTGAAGAGTGCTGCTGGTAAGCAGGCTGCACTGGATCTGGCCGCCCAGGCGGATATTGTTGTCGAAAATTTCCGCCCGGGTACCATGGATAAACTCGGGTTAGGATATGATGAATTGAGTAAGCGCAATCCGCGCCTTGTTTTCTGCGCTGTTGCGGGATTTCGGCCAGACAGCAGATATGCCAAGAGACCCGCTCTCGATCAGGTTATTCAGGCTCTCTCCGGACTGATGCAACTCAATGGCTCAGAGGAATCGGGTCCGATGCGTACCGGCTTTCCTTTCGTCGATGTTTTCTCACCTACGCTTGCTACCATAGGCATTATGGCGGCGCTGCGTCGTCGTGACCTGACGGGGGAGGGAGGGCGAGTGGACATGTCCATGATGGATGCCGCTATTTTTGGTATGATCCCGCGCGAAGGCTACTATTTTATGACAGGCGAAACGCCTGCCCGTATGGGCAACAAACATTATCAGGTCGTGCCTTGCGAAAGCTATTCCACAGCAGATGACCGGCAAATTCAGATCATAGCGCATCAGGAAAAATTCTGGCACACGCTCACCGATGCGTTGGCTGACCCGGAACTGGCTGCTGATCCCCGTTTTTCAACGAATGCTTTGCGCGTTGAAAACAGAGATGTTGTTGACGAATGGGTCGGGAGGCTCATTCGCTCGCGGCCCATGGTTGAGTGGCTGGAGTGTTTCGAAAAAGCCGGTGTTTTATTTGCGCCTGTGCGAACATTGGACGAAGTATTCAGCGATCCGGAGGTACGTGATCATATGGTGATTGGGGTTGAACATCCCCAGCTCGGTACGATCAATTTGCTCGCTAACCCAATAAATATTTCAGGTTGTGACACACTTTATGAACTCCCTCCACCCATGCTCGGTGAGCATACCCGCGATGTTATCGACAAGGATGGGAAGGTGCTGCCTGGTGCCTGGCGTTAAAACCGATAGTACGAGGTATCATCCAATTTTAAGCTCATTCACTTCAACGAAAACAAATCAGGAAATTAAGGACATGGATATAAAACTCAATAACAAAAGTGTCATCGTCACGGGTGGTGCTTCGAATATTGGACGTAGCATTAGCTTGGCCTTTGCTGCTGAAGGTGCCCATCTGACCATTGCTGATCTGGACGAGGAGCAGGCGGGCAAGGTTGCCACACAAGCACTTGAGCTGGGGGCTGCTTCCGCGCACCCCATAAAAGCCGACGTCGCCAACTGGGATAGCGTGCAGGCAATGGTGGTTGAGGTGGAAAAGCGGCACGGCAAGGTGGATGTTTTGGTAAATAATGTGGGCTGGACGCGGGATGCCGTCTTTACGGAGAAGACGCGAGAGGAATGGCAACGTGAAATCGACCTTAATTTGTGGGGCACGATTAACTGCACACGTGCGGTGCTTGACGGCATGATCAAGGGCGGTGGGGGCTCTGTGGTCAGCATCGGCTCGGATGCTGGTCGTATGGGTGAATTCCGTGAGGCTGTCTACGGCGCATGCAAGGCGGGCGTTATCGCTCTGATGAAATCGTTGGCTCGGGAAAATGGCCGCTTTGGTGTTCGCTTTAACGTTGTGTGCCCCGGAACGACAATGCCGGATTCAGCGGAAGAAGTGAGTGAAAATAGCATCTGGATCAATGAGATGAAGGAATGGAATACGCCGGAAATGCGGGAGCGTATTTCGAAAGCATATCCGCTGCGCCGCATCGGCAGGCCGGACGATATTGCCTCCGCTGTATTATTCATGGCCTCCGATGCTTCTAGTTTTGTTACGGGTCAGACGTTGAGCGTCAGCGGCGGCTATACGATGATGTAGGCATGGTCAAAGTTTCGTGGGTGCCTCGCGGGGGACCCATTCCTCTTTTCGCGGATCGAAGGGTAATTTATGTTTGATTTTTCTGTGAAAGACCGAGTCGCGACGGTCTCAATGCGCAACGAGCCAGTTAACGCGCTGACACTTGCTTTCGTCGAGCAATTGGAGCTGTTGGTGGACGATCTGGAGACGCGCGACGACTGGAACGTCGTAATTATTCGCAGCGATCTCAAGATATTTTCGGCAGGCGGTGATTTAGCGGGAATGTTGTCCTGGATGAGCGCTGCGGACGCCGACAAGCGAGTGGCGGCTTATGCACACCGCGTTCAGCAACTTATGGCGCGGTTTGAAAACCTTCCGGGAGTCACCATTGCTTTTGTTGAGGGAGCCGCGTTGGGCGGTGGATTGGAACTTGCGCTTTCCTGTGACCTGAGGATTGCCACGGCAAAGGCGAAATTTGGTCTGCCGGAGCTCAAAGTGGGATTGCTTCCAGCCGCAGGCGGTACGCAGCGGCTGACGCGACAATGCGGTCGCGGGGTGGCAACACGAATAATGCTGGTGGGGGACATTCTTTCCGCAGCGGAAGCGGTCCACGTTAATTTGGTTGAAATGCTGTGGGAAAATGATCAGGCTGAAGCAGAACTGGCGGTAATTGCAGGACGTATTGCTGCAATGCCACGGGAAGCCCTTGGTATTGTCAAAGGCTGTATTGCAGGGCAGGACGCGGCCGATACTGACGGTTTCGCGCTGGAAATCATCGGGATTGAGAAGCTGGTCGCAGGCGGCGAGGCAAAAAAGCGTATTGCCCGCTTTATGCAACGGCCAGACGCCTGACGGAACGGGTAAAATGATTGGATATTGGTGCAAATTTCAGCGTGAGGACATGTAATGACGGATAAAAGCATTCTGCTTGAAAAAAACAATAAATCGGGTGTTGCCATACTGACATTGAACAGACCCGATCAGTTTAATGCGTTTAACCGGGAAATGGTCAATCTGTGGGCTGATACGCTGATCGATATCACGTCGGATAAAAATATTCGCGCGATGGTCCTGACAGGAGCGGGAAAGGCCTTTTGTGCCGGCGGCGACATGGATGAGCTGGATAGCTTTCTCACAATGAATATGTCTGAGCGTAAGTCATTTCTTTTTGACAATGTCTATCGGGTGATGCGCCAGGTCCATAGTATGGACATCCCGATAATTGCCGCTCTCAATGGCACCGCACGCGGTGCCGGGCTTGATATGGCGCTGATGTGTGATATCCGTATCGCGGATCGTTCTGCGGTTTTTGCGGAATCATATATTGCCATGGGCCTTATGGCTGGCGACGGCGGTTCCTATTTCCTGCCACGTCTTGTCGGGCTTTCCAAGGCATTGGAATTGCTTTGGACGGGCGATGCTATAAGTGGTGAAGAGGCCGCGCAAATCGGCATGATATCGCGTGCAGTCGAGGATGGGCAGGCACTTGCCGAAGCGGTGAAGCTTGCTGAACGTATTGCGAAACAACCCACAGAAGCAGTTCGGATGATGAAACGTGCGGCCGTTCAAAGTTTTTCAACAACGTTGGATTCTCATCTCGACATGATTTCGTCCCATATGGCCATTCTCGAAGATAGCTCGGCATTCAAGGAGCGGGTAGGCGCATTCCAGGCGCGGCGCCGGAAGTAATCCTTGAATTGACAAACTATCTGGATAGAATGTAAAATAGATTTCAAGCTAGTCCATACGGATGTAAATTTGTGCGGTCTGAAACAGGGTTTCTATTTAAAATAGATAGCGTCTGCCTTTCGCCGCCGACCATGTCAGTGTGAGGAAGATCTAGCTGAAATGCCGCGACAGATGGCAAGAAGGGGAGGAAAAAATGTTTGCACTTACAGGCGAGCAAAAGCAACTGCAGGCGCATTTTCGCCGTGTTGCGCTCGAGCGTTTGGCGCCGCGTGCTGATGAAATTGACGCAACTGGCGAATATCCTCAGGATATGTTTGAACTGTTGAAGTCGTTGGAGCTCTTTCTGCTTCCCTTTCCGGAAGAATATGGCGGTACCAACAGCATGCTTTCTTCATGCATCGCGGTGGAGGAATTTTCCCGTATCTGCTTTAACACGGCCTATATCCTTGTTGTTCAATGGGTGCCGATTGGCGCAATCATTGAGGGAGGTACTCAGGCGCAACGCGATAAATACCTGCCGCCACTTGCCAGGGGTGACGCGCGCGCGGCCATCTCGGTAACCGAACCACAAAGCGGTTCGGACGTCGCCGGTGTTGTCTGCCGGGCGAAGAACGTACCGGGAGGTTATCGACTAACGGGCACCAAGGCCTGGTGTACAAATGCCAGTAAATCAGATTTCATTTTGGTTGCTGCCCGCATCTCTCGCGACGACAAAGAACGCGGCGGCCTGAACCTCTTCATTGTCCCGACTGGCGCTGAAGGACTGGAAATCGGTCCCAAAGAGAAAAAAGCCGGCGGACGTGGAGTGCCGTCCCATCCGCTTTATCTCAACGATGTGTTTGTGCCGGAAGAAGACCGGCTGGGCGAGGAAGGCCGGGGTTTCAAGATCGTCATGCAGACCTTTAACGCCTCCCGGCCAATTGTCGGCGCGCGTGGCGTGGGGCTTGCGCAAGGTGCGCTGGACAAGGCTGTTAATTTCATCAAGACACGCGAAGGATTTGGCCAGCCAATTATCGACTTTCAGGGAATGCGCTGGATGCTCGCCGATATGGCGACCTCGATCGAAGCGGCCCGCAACCTTGTTTATCGGGCTGCGAGCGAGGTTGACGCCGGGACGACAGGCAACGAACTGGCATCGCTTGCTGCCATGTCAAAATTGTTCGCAACTGACGTCGCGATGAAAGTCGCCACAGATGCAGTGCAGGTCTACGGATCGTCCGGCATTTCAGATGATTTTCCGATCGGGCGCTATATGAGAGACGCGAAGATGCTGCAGATCGTGGAAGGCACGAATCAAATCCAGCGCAACATCATTGGCCGTTTGCTGGTGGACGCTGCAAGACAGGAAAAATAGACCGAATTAGCTGCTCCACCTCTATTATAATTTGTGTTAGCCGGATATGGATCACGACTTTTCCAAACCTTGCGCTCCCCCTTTTTGTGTCGTCAATGTTTTTGATTTCCGGCCCTGATCTCTTTGTCGAAGTATGCAAATGCGGTGCGCGCGCGATGGCTAATCGTAATGCGGCGATGCCTTCCAGCTCAATCCGTAGTGCGCGGATGCTGTTGGAGTTGGACAGCAGTTACGTTTCCTCCTGCCTTGAACGCGAGCGGGAAGCCCTTTTTACAAGTCGTCGCGCAGCCGGACTTTCTTGCCCGACTTGAAGAGAGGGTAAGAAACAAACAGGGCGGCTAGCCAATGATAAAAATTTATTGTTGCGTGTTGAAAAGACCATTGACAATGAGGCTTCGTGCCGCCCGGATCAAGTCATCGCCGGACAGCTTCATTTCCTGACGTGACCATTCAATAAAAATACCGTCATGTAGAGCAATTACAATAGATGCGAGTTCGCGGGTTGGAACGATAAGCTTGATTTCACCATTTTTTTGTCCTGCCGCAATGGTTGCCTCCAGATGAGTATAGAGTAGCTGATAGATCTCCCTAATATGCTTGGATATTTTGTTTTTTTGGCCAGCGAATTCCATCGACATTGTAATAAGCAACAGCATCTCGTCGCGGTTTGTCAAACCGAGACCGGCGTGAACATGCATAAAATGGACAAGCGCTGCCTTGACGGAGTCGCAATCTGTGCCGAGGGCTTCGATAATCAGGTCGACAATTCGTTCCTTGGTACGATCAAGCAGGGAATGAAGCAATGCCTCCTTGGTGCCGAAATGGAAGTAGACTGCCCCTTTTGTAAGCTTGGCGCCAGCGGCAATGTTTTCCAGGGTTGTTGCTTTGTATCCATTGGCTATAAACAACTTGCAAGCGCAGACCATGAGATTTTCGAAACTCTCCTGGCTTTGTTGCTTCTTTGTTTTGCGCTTTTTTATCGCGACGGGTTTGTCCGCCTGGGAACTTTGTTTCCCGGTCGTGTCGTTCCCGTTCCGCGCTATTGTTTTCGTCATTCCGGCCTCAGTAATCTTCATTGACAAACATTCTCGTCACTGAATTTCTCGCAACCCTTCCCACTGAAGCTTTGCAACTTAAGGCATAACGGAAAACAGGCGTTTGGGCAAATCAAACGTCTAGAATTTCTGCCGGAAATTCGGTTTCCGCTTTTCATTAAATGCGTTCACACCTTCTTTCGATTCAGCGGACTGGTAGAACAATGCCAGTGCCTGCATGCCAAGGTTGCCGACACCCCGGATATTCTCAGTCGCGGCATTAAAAGAGCGCTTTGCAATCGCAATCGCTGTCGGGCTTTTCTGCAGGATCTCCTTGCACCATTGGTCAATTTCCTCGTCCAGTTCATCATGGGGTACCACAGCGTTGCATAACCCCATTTCGAGCGCTTGTTCTGCAGAATATTGTCGACATAAATACCAGATTTCCCGTGCTTTCTTTTCACCAATCGCGTGCGCGAGATAAGCCGTCCCCCAGCCCGGATCAACGGAACCGACTTTCGGTCCGGCTTGCCCGAATTTTGCCTTGTCAGAGGCTATGGCGAGATCGCAAAGAGTAACCAGGACATTTCCTCCACCAATGGAATAACCCTGAACACGGGCGATGACCGGTTTTGGAATATCGCGCAAAACCGTATGTAATTCTTCAATCGGCAGACCGATAGTGCCGCGCCCATCGTAGAACCCGTCATGTTCGGACTGGTCGCCGCCAACACAGAATGCCCGATCACCGTGGGCACCGAGGACGATAACGCCAACCTCGTCGTCCCAGCCAGCATCATTAAGAGCATTTATCAGGTCAACAATGGTTTGGCCGCGGAATGCGTTCATCTTGTCCGGGCGGTTGATGTAAATTCGTGCAACCCCGTCGCGCTTTTCAAAAGTAATATCCTGATAGGTCATTTTTTCTTGTCCTTTTACTTTGGCTTCTTTGCTACCCAGGCGACGCTCTAGATGCCGGAATAGCCCGGGCCGGAGGAACCGCCAAATATGTATGCGCCAAGCTTACGTTATTTGTTTCGGTTGACGCATACTATCCAGATGGTATGCTATTTGCGCGCCCCTGTGTCAATAGAGAACACGCGGTCAATGCTTAAGGAGATCGGTGGATATCCGTCACCTCATTGGGAAGGCCAATAATGGATTTGGGAGAAAAAAATAATGGAATATACGCATATGAAGGGCAAATCCGCGATCGTTACCGGTGGGTCCGGCGGCTTGGGCCTCGCCATCGCCAAGCGCCTAGCAGCTAGTGGTTGTAATCTAGTTGTTTCCGGCAGAACGGAGGCGCGAGGCGCTGAAGCGGTAGAGGAACTCAAAATGCTTGGCGCGAAGTCTGCTTTCGTCCAGGGTGATTCAGGCGACTATGAAAATTGTAAACGTATTGTCGCGAGGGCCCGGGAAGAGCATGGCGGTGTCGACATATTGGTTAGCGCGGGTGCGGAAGGCCCTTTCGGACCAAAGCCGTTCCGGCAAATGTCTCCCGCTCAGCTTGAGGAGAGCTTCGCGTCGCGCTTTTTCCCGCGTATCTTTCCCGTGCATGCCGCTGCTGACGCGTTGGAAGTAAGCAAAGGGTGCGTGGTTCTTATCACCACGGATGCGGCGCGATTTCCAACCACGGGAGAATCCGTTATTGGCGCTGTCGGGGCATCCATAATCCTTATGACGAAAACGTTGGGGAGAGAATTTTCGAAAGCCAATATACGGATAAATTCCGTAGCCATGACCTTGACCTCAGCTACACCTTCATGGGACCGGATATTTAACAATGACGAGTTTGAGTGGAAAGTCTTCTCCAAGGCGCTGGAGAGATTTCCGCAGAAACGTGCACCAACTGCGGACGAAGTTGCGGCGGTAGCAGTTTTTCTTGCCTCTGATGAGGCCGCGCAAATCACCGGACAAACTGTCAGTGTAAATGGCGGGTTATCATTCGGCGGCTGGTAAGACTGTTTTGAACGAGGATAAAGGGAGAATATAATGGGCCCACTTAACGGACTTAAAATACTGGAAATGGAGGCCATCGGGCCCGTGCCTTTCGCGGCGATGCTGCTCGCCGATCTCGGTGCTAGTGTATTGCGCATCGAACGGCCGGGTGGAACGGATGTTGGGCTGCCCCGGGAGCGCCATCTTGATCTGACATTGCGCAATCGGAAAATCGTCACGCTAAATCTTAAAGATACGGACGAATTCGAGAAAATATGGCCGTTGGTGGAAAAGGCCGATGTGTTACTGGAAGGAGGTCGGCCCGGCGTCATGGAGCGGCTTGGTTTGGGCCCGGATGAATGCCTCGCACGCAATCCACGCCTCGTTTATGGCCGAATGACGGGATGGGGGCAGGAGGGGCCACTCGCACAAGCGGCAGGCCACGATATGAATTACATTGCCCTTGCGGGAGCACTACATGGAATTGGTCGAGCGGATCAGCCGCCGACACCTCCGCTTAATCTTGTCGGCGACTACGGCGGTGGTTCAATGTATCTGGTTTTTGGTATACTAAGCGCTCTTTATGAACGCAGCACATCAGAGAAGGGGCAGGTTGTCGATGCCGCCATTGTTGACGGTACGGCGTCATTGATGACGGTGTTCGCCGGCATGTATAAGCAGGGCTTGATGACCTATGAGCGTGGCAAGAATGTTATTGATTCCGGTGCCCATTTTTACGACGTATATCAATGCTTGGACGGCGAATGGATTTCTCTTGGGCCGATCGAACCTAAATTCCAGAAACTCATGCTGGCGGCGCTAGAAATTGAGTATGATGATCTGGATGCGACCTATCACCGGGAGAACTGGGCGGGTTTGAAGGCGCAAATCGCGGCGCGCATCGCCGAGAAAACCCAGGCGGAGTGGAATGAGATCTTGGAAGGCACGGATTGCTGCTACGCACCAGTGCTGTCCCTGGAAGACGCGGCTCGGCATCCACATAACCGGGCTCGCGGTACATTTATTGATGTTGCCGGGGTGATGCAGCCTGCGCCAGCCCCGCGCTTCAGTCGTTCCAGTCCTGATCCGATACGCCCGCCGGTCAAACAAACACCTGAAAAAGATGAAGAGACTATCCGGAATTGGCTGACAGGGTAGTTTGCATTTCATTAGATCGTTGAAGATGCCAATAAACATAGGATTAGCAATCGCTTTAAAATATAAATACTATCTGTATGGTATGTATCTTGTGAAAATCGCCGATTTCATATAGAATGTTAGCCGCGATAGGGAAGAAAAGGGAAAAACCTTCACCCAAAGACGAATAAAAAAAACATTTTCGCAGCCAAGCGGAAGTCAATAGCAGAGAAAAAAGAGAGGAAATCCAATGAAAAAAATGATTGCAGTGTCAGTCGTCACGCTGATAGCATTGCTCGGTGTCGCAAGCGCATCGGCCGAAGAATTCACCCTGCGTGTATCGCAGCATCATTCTTCTAGCTCAGCCTTGGTCAATACGGTCACGAAACCATACGCTGAGTTTATCGAGAAGCAAAGCGGCGGGCGTATTAAGGTGGAAACCTTTCCAGATGGTGTTCTGCATGGTCCGCGGGACGGTTTCAAGGCCATCTTGACGGATATCACCGACGTAGCCCCCGCCTATCCGGTCTATGTACCCAACAGCTTTCATTTGACGCACGGCCTCTATCTACCGGGTGCTTTCTCAAGCATTTATACGGCTATTCGTGTTGCCCAGGAACTTTATCCAAAATATCTGAAGGACGAGTATGAGGCCATGGGCGTGGAGTTGGCATTTATCGGCGGCAGCGCGCCTTACGATCTATTAACTACCAAAAAAGTGGAAAGTCTTGCTGACCTACGGGGTATGAAAATCCGTGGGGCTGGCTCGCTCGTTAATCGTATGGTTGAAGGATTTGGTGCAACCCCAGTGACAATACAGGCACCCGAAATGTACACGGCTTTTCAACAAGGCGTTATCGATGGTGTGATGGTTCCGGCAGAGAGTATTCTCACCTTCCGCGTTCAGGAAATTGCCAAATACTATGTGCCGCTCGATCTTGGCCGTGCCGGCCTTCCTTTCGCCCTCAGCCGTAAATTTTACACTGGGTTGCCCGATGATCTCAAAAAGGTCATAGTGGAAGGCGTGAATTATGGTAGCCTTCTCTATGCAGATTTTGTGGAGAAAGGGACGAAGGCGGCATTGGATGCACTGCGCGAAAATGGTGTTGATTTTGTCAAACTAACAGATGAAGATCGCAAAAAACTTCGTGGAGAAATGCAGCCTGTTTATGATGACTTTGTCAAAAAACATACAGACGCGGGCTATCCAGCCAAGGAGTTTCTAGCGGAAATGCAAAAGCTCTCCGACAAATATGGTGATATGAGTCGCGAAGAATTTATCAAACTAAATAAGGAACATCCGGTTAACGGCCTTCTTCCCGGTATGTAGGCGTTAAAAATGAAAGTGTAAGGAGGAACAAAGGAACAGGGTAAGCAGAACATGCTCATCCTATACGAACCAGGGTGGCAATGTGATCGTTGTCCGGCATGCCTGAAATGCGCCGCTTTAACAGATTGATCCTTGCCCCCCTGAAGCCGGTCCCTCCGTGCATGCGGGATTTTGGTTGCGGATCTAAACATGATCCCACCGGATATAAGGTGCTGACGGGGAACAGTGCTGACGGGGAACACTGCGCTTGGAATAACCCATCACGTTATTAGAAATTATGTTCCGTTGAATTTGGTTGGTGCCCTTAACGATTTGAAGAACTTTCGCGTCCCGAAAGTAACGATTTATTGGTCAATCATTTGAGATACCCGCAGCGCCAAATAATTGGACTGCGTCAGTTGCTACCCTCATAGCAGTACCGCTTGAATGACATTTTGCGATGGAGGCGAGCGTGGCGAGACTATTGCCACTCAATCCATCATCTACCGCTGCAGCAGCGTTGTAAACTAATTGCCGAGAAGCTTCAATCTGTACGGCCATATCTGCAATGATCCACCGAACTCCTTGAAAATCAGCCACAGACTCGCCGAATTCCATTCGCTCCTGGACAAACGAAATTGTATGATCCATTGCACCTTGCGCCAAGCCAACCCCTCGCGCACCAATAATAGGGCGAGATTTATTAAATACCTCCGTGACAATCTTGAAACCAAGGCCTTCCGGTCCGAGGCGGTTTTCTTCTAGTATAAGGGCGTCGTCAAAATAGAGGGGACATGAAGGTATACCGCGTGCTCCCATTTTATCTTCCTTCGGGCCGATTTCAAAGCCAGGCGTATCGCGTTCGACAATGAACATATTGAGGCCATCCTTGTTCTCACCGCCTGAAATTTTTGCGGCAACCAGGACAAAATCAGAAATAGAAGAATTAGTGCGCCATATCTTTGATCCGGTTAGTCGATAGCCTCCTGTGCACCGTTCTGCGCGTGTTTGAATCCGCGCAACGTCAGAGCCACTCTGAGGTTCTGTTGTCGAAAAGGCAGCACGCAAATCGCCTGACGCTAAACCAGGAAGATAGCGTGCTTTCAGACCATCACTTCCACCCGCTAGAATCGCACCAAAGGGCACCCATTGAACAACCAGCAAATAGGCCGTATTATAACATACTCGACATAGCTCTTCGACCGTGAGGCAAGCCGAAAGCATACTTCCGACTGCTCCCCGTCAGCGCCTATGTAATCGTTCATCTGCCCTTCGGATAACAGCAGGATTGAAGGTCCGCCGTTCTTATCACACACAGCATGCAATTTTGAGTTCAAGCCGCCTTTCGTCCAACCGATACGGCGGGGAACATTCCCTTTTTTGAAAGGAAGCGCGCGGTGCGGTGCGCTTTAAGACGCGTGGCATCGATCATCAGACCATCAAGCTTACTGGCTTTGGCCGACAGTTCGGCAAATATTTGATTGAACACGCCCATGCGGCTCCAGCGCATAAAACGATTATATAGTATCTTATGCGGCCCGTATTCCCTGGGTGCATCCCGCCATTGTACACCGCGCTTGAGAGCATGAAGAATCCCACTGATCGTCCACACGCGGAACACCGCGCGAAGGCGGAAAATAAGGCTTTATAGTGTTTACCTGTGATTTCGATAACCAGAATAAATCGCTCACAATGAAATCTCCTTATCATCACAAGTGAATCATAAATTATCTGTTTAGTGAACCCTGTTTATAGGCCCTGAGCCTAATTACTCCGACCTTCGGGCGCCGTAGAGCGGACCATCCGTATAACGGACGACGACGATTTCAACGGTACTGTCGATAGGAATGGGGTCATCCTCCAGAAGCTGCGTTGCGATGCGGATGCCTTCCTTTAGATCGATAATCCCGGCATGGACCGGCGTTTCATTTTTGAATGCCGCCGGTGCCGCATGAATTACCGTTCGAGAATAGAGTGTCCCTTCTCCGGAGAGTTCCTTCCAGCTCACCGATTTTGACCAGCAATGCGGGCAGATCGGCTTTGGCGGAAAGGTAAATCGATTGCAGTCATCGCATATAGTCGTTTGAAACAAGCCTTCTGCCAGCGCATCCCAGAATATTTTTGTGCATTCAGTTGGCCTTGGCGGATAGGCGCGCGGGCGATCAATATCGACAATTTCAATGCTCATCTTACAGCCTCCAGAATTTGCACCATCGCGGCGTTATAGTTACCGAGTTCGCAACTCGTAGCTCCCAACCTCGCATTTGAAACCTGCCTCTTTCCTGCCTGGCCGCGAAGCTGCTCCACTGCTTCATACATATTGTAAAGTGGCGTTACATAGGCTGGATGGCCGCGCGATAACAATCCGCCTGAAGTCGAAATTGGAATGCGGCCGCCAAGGGTTGTCTCTCCTTCAGCCGCCATGCGGGCGCCTTTGCCGCGCGGTGCAAGCTCCATTGCTTCACTCGCCAACACTTCAACAATAGTGCAGGGGGCATAGATCTCGGCAAAATCAAGATCCTTGGCCGTTATGCCGGCATCCTCATAAGCGGTCTTACTCGCTCTCTGCAGGGAATTGAAGGCAATCATATCGTTCGGAATTTCACTGATCTGGTGAACGCCTTCATGATAAAAGCCCCGCCCGCGCATCAGAACATAGGGCCGGCCGGACGCCTTGGCGATATCCTCTGAGCAAAGCAGGATACAAACCGCGCCATCGCCTCGCGGCGGCACTTCGTAGAGCCCGAGCGGTTCAACAATTTCGCGCTGCGCCATGACCTCGTCCAGCGTGATCAGCTTTTGATATTGTGCGATAGGGTTAAGTGATGCGTGATAGCGGTTCTTGACGGCGACGCTTGCAAGTTCCCGTCGCGATGAGCCGTGTTCGTGAATGTAGCGGTTGGCGTCCATGGCGTACCAGGCGATCGGCGTGAGACCAAAGGGGGTATGAAAATCGACATCGCCGGTCGCCCGCATGCTGCTGTTCATATGTTCGGCTGAAGGTGTCGCGCTTTCAAAGTTGACGCCGAGGGCGAGGGCGGCGCCCGCGCGACCGCTTTCGATATCGCGGATCGCTTGTTCAAGGGCGATGCCGCCCGTCATGCCGTTGCCGAGCACCTCCATCACCGAAGCCGCGCAGGGCATGCGCAGATAATTGGCCATGAAGGTCGCAAAATATTTCTGCTGTGTATAGGGACGGCACTGGGCTAGGACGAGACTATCAATCTCTTCTTTCGGGAGCCCGCCGTCATTCATTGCGTCAATGACCATTTGTGCCAGGACTTCGTGCTCCAGCGTATGGACCTCTGCCTTGGCCTCGCTTTGAAATTTCCCAACAGGTGTGGCAGCCATGCCGAGAATTGCTACATTTTTCTTCATTTTATCCCTTGCTTTCCCTTGGGTTTTTTCCTGCACAGAAACTGGATAATCAATTTAAAATGAATGATGGTTCAGTTTATTGCTGGAGTCAATAGATGTTCAATGCTATGCTGACGCATGCAGCATTAAGGAATGATCAGATGGCCGTTAGTGCCTGGTTCAATTCTATGGAATTTTGAATTGAACGGTCCGGCAGCTCTGTCCCGGATGACTGTGCGGTCAATTATCACAGGCAAATTTGGATCGGGTAAGCATTAATGAAAAACATCCAAACGGCCCAAGAGAGGACAAATTCGACAGGCAGCAATTCAGCAGTACGGCGGCGGCAATTTGTCAACGCCGCCACGGACCTCTTTTCCAACAAGGGATTTCACGAAACAACCGTCAAGGAAATCGCTGAGAAAGCGGGGGCCAGTCCCGGCCTGGTTTACAACTATGTGCGGGATAAGGAAGAGCTCTTGCTGCTGGCGATCATGGGAGTTCTCGAGAGTTATAAAAAGGAAGTTCCAAAGGCCGTAAATGGCCAAAGTGACCCTATTATACGGTTTTCTGCAGCGCTCACGGCCTATATAGAGGTAGTCGCAAACAAGCCGAAGGCGACACTGTTGGCTTATCGTTACACCGCGATACTTCCGCCGTCAATGCGTGACCAGATCAAGCAACTGGAGATCGAGACGAACAGGATCATTTCTGAATGCATAAGCGATTGCATCGCTGCCGGTTACTTTCGAGAGATAAATGTTGAGCTTATTTCCTACCGCGCCGTGCTCTTGGCTCATGGATGGGCTCTCAAAAGCTGGCGTCTTGGGAAACTTCATAGTGTTGAGGAATATATTGAAGGGAATCTCGATTTGTTCCTGACGGCCTTATTTACGGATAAAGGACGTGAGCATTATCGCGACCTTGGTTTCGTGAAAAGCAAGTAATGGGAAGCTCCGACTAGACAGGCGGAGGGACGGAGCCGTTGTCGCTTTATTGAGTGCTTGTCGTATGTGTTGATTGCGCGAAAGAGCGTTCGATTCTTATGGATATTTTATCAGTTCCGACAACAATAGCTGCTTGACATATTTTTTGAAATGAATGATTGTTCATTTAATTTCGATGTGATGCTTGAGCATAAGAAATAATAACAAGGGATAATGCGCCAATGCATAAGGCTGTTGAACGGTCAGTTTACGGATATGAAGATTTACGCCGGCTGATCGCCCCGGAGACTGTTGCCGTCGTTGGCGCGTCCTCCACGCCAGGATCCTTTGGCGAGCGGACACTGTCCAACATGCGCGGATTTTCCGGGCAGGTTTTCGGCGTTAATCCGAAATATAAGGAAGCCGCTGGATTTAGCTGCTACCCGTCGATCACAGAGCTTCCGGTTTCTCCCGATTGCGTGATTGTCGCGCTGGCGGCTCCGTTTGTTGAGGATGTCATTCGCGAATGCGCCGTTTGCAATGTCGGCGGCGTCATCGTCTTTGCCTCCGGTTTTGCGGAAACGGGAACGCCGGAGAATATGGCGGCGCAGCAGCGCATCGTTGACCTCGCACGGGAAACGGGCGTGCGAATTGTCGGACCGAACTGTGTTGGTCTGGTGAACACGACGCTTGGAGCGGGCCTAAATTTCATGCCCGGCTTTTACAAAACCAAGCTCATCGACGGGCCTGTATCCGTTATATCCCAAAGCGGCGGACTTGGTTACACGCTGTTTCAGGGGATGGAGCGCGGCGTCGGTATTAGCAAATATCTTGCCTCCGGTAATTCCTGCGATGTCGATGTCTGCGACTATATTTCCTTTCTCGCGGAAGATCCCGGAACCAACGTCATTGTTTGCCTTCTCGAAGGCGTGAAAGACGGCGCTCGCTTTGTCGAGGCCGCGCAGAAAGCCTATGATCACGGTAAGCCGTTGCTGGTCTATAAGATGGGCGTCGGGGAACTCAGCCGGAAGACGGCAATGTCCCACACCGGAACAATGGTTGGTTCCCGAGAGGCATTCGATGCCGCGATTGCCAAAACCGGGGCCGTTGCCATCAATCGTCTCGATGGGCTTTTGGAGGCCGCGAATTTCTTCGCCCGCGCCGGTGTGCCGCGGTCCGGAAAAGGTGTCGGTGTTATGGCGACCTCCGGCGGCGCCGCCGTGGTGACGGCGGACAAGGCGGAAGAACATGGCGTTGTGCTGCCGCCGCTGGCAAAAGTAACCGCCGACAAATTGAGCAAGATCGTGCCCGGCTTCGGCTCGGTCGCCAATCCGTCTGATCTCACAGCCGAAGTCCTCAAAACGAAGGAAAGTTTTATCGGTTGCTTCGACGCTTTCGCGGAGGACCCGTCTTTCGATGCGATCATCGTGCCCCTGGTCTTTGCGAGCCCGGAAAGCTCCGGCGCCCGTACACCGATCATGTGCGAAATGGCCAAGCGGACAGGCCTGCCGATCGTCGGCATCTGGATGAATGACTGGCTGGAAGGGCCCGGCAGTGAAGTGCTGGATGCCGATACAAGGGCCTGCATTTTCCGCTCCTCCGACCGTTGTTTTGAGACCATTGCTCTCTGGCAGGAATGGCATCGCGGCCGTAAGGCGCCGAAGAACAAGAGTACGCGTCGGCTTAGTTCAAAAACGGCGGCTGAAAGTGCGAGAAAAATTATTGAGGCGATGAAGCCTGGCGAAAAAAGCCTCGATGAAACGAAGGCAAAGCAATTGCTTGCTGAATACGGGATTGCTCCGCTGAAAGAAGCTTTCGCGGCAACGGCGGAAGATGCGGTGAGTGAAGCGCGGAAGATAGGCTTTCCCGTGGCGGTGAAAATAGTTTCACCGGACATTCTCCATAAAACGGAAGTTGGTGGCGTCCGGCTCGGTTTGACCGATGAAGCTGCGTTACGGGCCGCGATTGAAGACATGATGAGCTCGATTTCCGCGTCATTGCCGAAAGCGAAGATCGACGGGGTTGTTGTCCAGGAAATGGCGCCAAACGGCGTTGAACTGGTGGTCGGTGCGACGATTGACGAGCAGTTCGGGCCGTTGATTGCAGTCGGCCTCGGCGGTACGATGGTTGAACTTCTGCAGGATACGGCAGTCCGTCTCGCGCCACTCACGCCGGCGGACGTTGGCGAAATGCTGGAAGGCTTGAAGTGTTATCCGTTATTGACGGGCTTCCGCGGCAGCAAGCCGGTTAATCTGGACGCGGTCACTGACCTGATTGTCCGTTTCTCGGAATTTGTGTCAGACTTGCCGGATTATATAACTGAAGTAGATGTTAATCCGGTCATTGCGACCGTCGACAGGGCGGTTTGCGTCGATGCACTCATCGCCGTTAATCCGAAAAGGTAGGAGGGAACCCATGGGAAAAGCTATTGAGGAATTCAAAATTGGCGACGTGGCAATGAGCCCCGGCCGCACCGTCACCGAAACCGATGTCGTCATGTTCTCGGGCCTGTCCGGCGATACGAACCCCGCCCATACAGATGCGGTGCATTCGGCGAAAAGCCCTTTTGGCCAGCGTATCGCCCATGGTGCACTGGTCTTGTCGTTGGCGACCGGTCTCAGCGCCCGTATCGGCGATCTTGACGGGACGGCAATTGCGGCCCTAGGCATCGATGAATGGCGGTTTATTGGACCCGTCCTTTTCGGCGACACGATTTACTTGCGCAGCACGGTTATCGAAGCGCGGCCCACTTCCAAACCCGACCGCGGCGTTCTGCGGCGGAAAATGGAAATACTCAATCAGGACGGCGTTGTCGTCCAAAGCGGCATCCACAATACGATGGTCATGACAGCGGCAGCCAAAGCCGCCAGCCAAGCAGGGAAATAAAAATGGAAACGACAAATCTTTTTGGCTTGTCCGAAGAACAGATAATGATCCGCGAGAACGTTCTTGATCTTCTTGAGCGGGTTATGCCGCGGGAGAAAATCAAGCAACTCGATAAAGCGGGTGAGTTTCCTTTCGAAGCCTATCAGGCGCTCGCTGACGCCGGTTGGATGGGCCTCGCTTATCCGGAAGAGTTTGGCGGAGCGGGCGGCAGTAACAAGGATCTTGCCGTCCTGATCGAGGCGATGGCCTATCATTATGGCGGCATCGCAACCGCCTACAATACGACCATCGTCTATGCGGGCATGCACATCTGTCGCCATGCTTCCAAGGAAGTTCGTGAAGAACTCATGCCTAAGATTATCAATGGCACGGCAAAGCTTGCCCTTGGCTTGACCGAACCCGGCGCCGGTTCCGATGCTGCCTCGATCCAGACCAAAGCGGTGCGAGACGGGGACGAATATGTCATCAACGGGCAAAAGCTCTATACGACCTGCGCGCATGTTGCAGATTATCTGATCATCGTCACGAAGACACGGCCGGGCTCCGGCCATAAGGGCATGACGATTTTCTTGGTTGATGCGAAGCAGCCTGGTGTCACCATTCGTCCGCTCGACATGCTGGGCCGCCATACGACCCATGCAAACGAAGTCTTCCTTGATAATGTCCGTACACCCGCGAGCTGGATGATCGGCGAGGAGAACGAAGGCTGGAAGAACCTGATGGATTGCCTGAATGTGGAGCGGATGTGCATCGCTGCCGTTGGGGCGGGGAACACTTTCAAGATCCTTGACTACACCCTCGATTACGCGAAAGGACGCGAACAGTTCGGCCGCGCAATCGGCAAATTCCAGGTCATCCAGCACAAGCTCGCGGATATGCGGATCAAGGCGGAGACAAACCGGCTGTTCCTCTATCGGGTCGCCGATCTTCTGGACAATGGTCAGAATGCGGTGATGGAAACCTCGATGGCGAAGGTTGTTGCGACCGAAAATAATTTCGAGGTTGCCAATATGGGAATGCAGATTTTCGGAGGCGCCGGCTATACCACCGCCTATGATATCGAAATGATGCTCAGGGATGCGCGTATCGGCCCCATCGGTGCGGGCACCAGCGAAATTCAGCGCAACATCATTGCCAAACTGATGGAGTTGTAGACCCTGCCATACTGCTCCTGGAATGTCAGTGAAGGTATAATAAGAAAACAAAAGGAATAAATCATGGGACCGCTCACAGGGGTGAAAATCGTTGAATTCGGGGGCGTTGGTCCCGGACCCTTTTGCGCCATGCTTTTATCTGATATGGGCGCGGAGGTACTTCGTGTTGATCGCACGTCGCCGAGCGGGCTTGGGGTTGAGAAGGAAATCCGGTTTGATACCACGCGCCGCGGGCGCCGGTCCGTTGCGGTAGATATGAAAAGCGAAGGCGGCCGGGAAGTTGTCCGCAACCTTATCGATCAGGCCGACGGCCTGATCGAAGGGTTCCGTCCCGGTGTGATGGAGCGGCTTGGCTTCGGTCCGGATGACTGCCTCGCTTATAACCCGAAGCTTGTTTATGGGCGGATGACAGGCTGGGGTCAGGATGGCCCGCTTGCCAATCATGTCGGCCATGACATCAATTACCTGGCAATCAGCGGCGCCTTGAGCATGATCGGGCGGCAAGGACAGCCGCCTTCCATACCGCTTAATCTGGTTGCTGATCTTGGCGGTGGCGGGATGTATCTCGCGCTTGGCGTTGTTGCGGCGTTGTTTGAGGCGAAAAGCAGCGGCAAGGGGCAGGTGGTCGATACAGCCATTCTCGACGGCACAGCCTCTCTTCTGACCACTTTCTATGGTTATTCGAGCGGCGGGCTTTGGAATGAAGAGCGTGAGCACAACCTGATTGACGGCGGTGCGCCCTGGTACAACGTTTACGAGACGAGCGATGGGAAATTCATTTCCGTTGGCGCGGTGGAGGCGAAATTCTACCGCGAACTTCTGAAAGCCATGGGGTTGGAGGGCGCCGAATTACCGGCTCAGTTCGACCGCGCCGGATGGCCAGAGGCAAAGAAGATTTTTGCTAATGTCTTCGCCACCAAAACCCGGGATGAATGGGTTGCGGCAATGGCGGGCTATGACGCCTGTTTTGCGCCGGTACTGAGCCTGAAGGAAGCAAGTCAGCATCCGCAATATGTGAAGCGCAGTGGCTTCACGGCCATGGATGGCGTTACTCATCCGGCGCCGGCACCGCGGTTCAGCCGTACGCCGTCGCAAATTCAGGGTCCTCCCCATGCCGACGGGGCGGACACCGATGCGGCCCTGTCTGATTGGGGCTTTTCAGTAGAACAACTGGCCGCCCTTCATAAATCCGGTTCGATCGCGTAACGGCAAGGGGAGCAGTCTTACCATGGCCACCCCTTCCAATGCTGGTGGCCCGATGCGGCTTTTGCCGGAGCGCTGGGATAGCCATATCACCTCCGTGAAGGGAGTGTTGCTTATCACGATGGCAATCGCTTCCGGTTGTCAGGGCATCTTTGGGATGACATGGTTGAAGATGCCCGTACTTGCCGGCATGATCCTCTACAGTATTATGATTACCCTTTCCGGCACCCGGGTCGTCCGGATATTCCTGCTGCTCGGGCTGATCTGCATTCCGCTTACCTTTACCTATGTTGACGATGCCTGGCAGGTCATAAATGAAGGAACGGTTCGTGCCCAGCTGTTCCTATCCTTTTTTACAGCAATCATGGTGCTGCGCGAGCCGGCCTTCCGCTCGCCGCTCTTGCAGGAAGCCGGAAAGATCATTGTACGACAGACACAAATGCGCCGGGTTCTGTTGCTGCTGCTCGGAAGCCATTTGTTCGGCCTAATGATGAATATGGGATCCGTCGTTCTGCTCGGCTCCATCGCATCGACGCATAACAAGAAGGAGGGAGCTGACGAGCCTGATTTCGCACAGCGTCAGTCAGCGCTGGCGATCATTCAGGGCTTTGTCTCAACCTTGATGTGGTCGCCCTTGTCGCTCGCGCCAATCGTCGTCGTCTCGCTGATGCCGGGGCTCACATCGTCAACGATTATCTCGCTGGGATTAATCGGGGCTCTGTTGTTATTTATTCTCAGTTTTGTCGTCAGCCAGCTCGAGATCTGGCTGCGGCGGCGGCAGGAAATTGCCGTGGTACCAGAGGTGAGCCGACCTGAAGCAAACTCCTTCCTTAAAATTCTGGTACGCGTTCTCCTGCTTGTCGTGACAATATTTTCCGCCATTACATTTTTGTCGATGCTGGCCTCCGTCGGGATCGCTGTGGCGGTTACACTCGCGATCCCGTTTATCGCCTTTATCTGGTTGCTGGTTCAGACCGGCGGAGACCTGGGTGCGTGCCTACGTGGTCCGGTCACGAACATGATCTTTCGCACCCTGCCACTGCAATCCTCCGAGGTCGGGATTTTGATGGTTGCCGGTTTCATGGGACCGGTTCTCGTCTCGCTTATGCCGTCGGCAGAGATTGTCACTTTTTTGCATAGCCATCATGTCTGGCCCGGACTGATCGTGCTGGCGAGCTTTTTCGCGATTGTCGTCGGAGGAGTAGTGGCAGTTAATCCGCTGATTTCTGTCACGATTGTCCTCGGCGTGATCGCCGATCCGATCGCCCTCGGCATTCATCCGGTTTTTCTCGCTATGTCAATTCTCACGGCCTGGGCCGTCGCATCGGAACTTTCCCCCTTTACCGGAGTTTCCCTGGTCACAGCGGGCATGTTTGGTGTCAAATCGACCACTCTTACCCTGGTCTGGAACCGCCTTTTCGGCATCATTACGCTGACCATCTGCACCATCATCATACTTATCGTTGGCGAACTGACGGCATTGCCAATACCATAAAAAAGGAGTTTCAGGATGCAGGATCTATCGATTGACCAACCCGCCGAAGGCATTGTCCGGCTCCGTATAAACCGGCCTGAGGCGCGTAATTCCTTGTCTGTGGACCTTCGCAAACAGATCGTCACCGAGCTCGCCCGTCTTGACGCGGATAAGGCAGTACGCGCGGTCATTCTGGCGGGAGGGGAGAAAGTTTTCGCGGCCGGTGCCGATATATCCGAGCTTAAGGGAATGACGCCCATAGGCATGATGCAGCGGGCGACCAACCTGATGTGGGTGGCCATCGCCGGATTCCGAAAACCCCTGATCGCGGCAGTGCGCGGCGCGGCCTTCGGCGGTGGATTTGAACTCGCGATGAGCACCGATATCATTGTCGCCGGCAGCAAGAGCCGCTTTGCGCTTCCGGAAGTAACTCTTGGCTTGATACCCGGAGGCGGGGGAACGCAACGGCTGATCCGGCTTGCCGGCAAGCATGTCGCCATGGATATTCTGATGTCGGGCCGTGTCCTGAGAGCTTCCGAAGCGCTCAATTTCGGCATTGTCAGCCGCTGCGTTGAAGATGAAGAAGTTGAAGAGGCGGCCGTCGACCTTGCGGCAGCAATCGCATCCAAAGCTCCGCTTGCCGTTCAACTTGCGAAGGAAGCTGCGTTGCTTGGGGCGGACGCGCCGCTTGCTAGCGGGCTCGCGCTTGAAACCCGCGCGATCCAGGTCCTCTTCGACAGTAATGATGTGGACGAGGGAATCTCCGCTTTTTTTGAAAAACGGCCACCGAAATTTAAGGGGAACTGAGCACTGTCAACCCTGCTAAAAGCGCGTTCCGCTTCTGTTTCACCTTTGGCGGACAGTGTGCTTGACAACGTGAATATTTTAATGAATGAATAATCAGTCATTATATAAAATTAAACAGATGCCAAACAGGAATCGAAATGGCTTTTCCTCATGACCTGGTAGAAAACTGGGAATTCGCACTGGCTGCTCAGACGATACGGGCCGAGGATTGCCTCTTCTACGCGCTCTCCGTTGGTATGGGACGCGACCCCCTGGACCGGGGAGAACTTCCCTTTGTCTATGGGCCGGAAATCAGGGTTCTACCGACGATGGCGGCGGTAGTCTGCACGCCTGGCTTTTGGGTTGAGGACGCGCGTATGGGGATCGACCTGACACGCATTTTTCACGGTGAACAAAGCATAACCTTACATAAGCCGATACCGGTGGGCGAGGAGCTTGTTGGTCATACGCGGGTTTCCGATATGATTGACAAGGGGCTCGGCGCAGGCGCCGTTATCGAGGTCGAGTGTCTGGTTAAAGATTCCACTGGTCACCCGGTATGGACTGTGAACCGGTCTGCATTTCTCGCAGGAGAAGGTGGATTTGGGGGGCGGAACAGATCGGTCCCGGCACCGGCGGTGATTCCGGACCGCGCGCCAGATCAGTTTGTCGATCTGCCGACAACCGGGCAGCAGGCATTGCTCTATCGTTTGAATGGGGATTTCAATCCCCTGCATGCTGATCCCGATGTCGCGGAACAGGCAGGATTCTCGCAGCCGATCCTGCACGGTCTTTGCACCTACGGTATCGCGGGGCACGCGCTATTGAAATCGGTCTGCGAGTACGACGTTGCCCGGTTTGGGCGATTGAGCGTTCGTTTCACCAAACCGACTTTCCCCGGCGATACCATTCGCGTCGAGATCTGGCGAAATGGCGAGGAAGGGGCGTTTTTTCGCTGCCGCGCCCTTGAACGCGGTGTAGTGGTTATAGCCAGCGGACGCTTCGATTTTGCGGATGGCTATTGAAACCCTGCCGAGCGGATGAGGGAATTGAATTCAGAGGAACATATTAATGAATAAAAAAGATCAGAAAACCGGGCAAACAGATGCGCTTCATGGCGTGCGCGTCCTTGATTTCACCTCGATGATGGCAGGCCCTTATTGCACAAGACTGCTTGCCGATCTCGGGGCGGAAGTGATCAAGATCGAACCTCTGAAAGGAGACTACATGCGCTACCAGCCGCCGCTCAACGGTGGAAGCAGCCGGTATTTTGGCCATCTTAACGCGGGCAAGAAGAGCATCGCGCTTGATCTTAAAAGCGAAGTGGGTTTGGACGTCGTCTGTGCTTTGGTTGCTTCCGCCGATGTTGTTGTCGAAAATTTCCGCCCCGGCGTCATGGCGCGATTGGGGCTCGACTATGAGAGCCTGGACAAGATCAACCCGCGGATCATCTATTGCGCGATTTCCGGATATGGACAGGATGGCCCAAAATCGAAAAAACCCGCCTATGCGCCGATGATACATGCCGCAAGTGGCTATGATATGACGCTTCTGCAGTATCAGGAGAAACAGGAAAAACCGGCTGTCACCGGCGTCTTCGTTGCCGATATCCTGGGCGGGCTTTACAGCACCTCGGCAATCCAGACGGCATTATTTCAGCGCGAGCGAAGCGGTATCGGCCAGCAAATCGATACAACCCTTATGGAATGCATGCTCAATCTCCTGATCTATGAGATCCAGTTCGAGCAGCAACCCTCTCCTGCACGCAGGCCCCGCTACGGTCCGCTGCCGGCCCTCGACGGTTTTATCATTGTCGTGCCCATAAACGCCAATAACTTTAAAAATCTCTGCCATGTGGTCGGGCATCCGGAATGGATGGAGGATCCGCTGTTTTTGACACCAGGCGACAGGGTGCGGAACTGGGATGAACTGATGGCGCGTGTCGGGCTCTGGACGGCGGAGAGGACTGCACTTGAATGTGAGACGATACTGCTTGACGGCGGTGTTCCGGCATCACGCTATCTCGGTGTCGGTGAGGCAATGCAGGATCCGCAAGCCATCCACCGCGGAAGTTTTGTCGATGTCGAGGATACGGCCGGAAAATTCCGTGTCGTCAATCCGCCGTACAAGATGAGCGGGACCGCTTCCCACGTCCGCGAATTTGTGCCGCGCCTCGGGCAGCACACGGAGGAGGTGCTACGGACCGTTGCGGGGTTTGATGCCAGAAAAATTTCGGCATTGAAAGATCAGGATGATCTTATTTTCGGATAGGAAATAAGTGCCGGAAACCGCCAGAAAAAAATTCAGATTGAGGAAGGAAACAGGATGAAGGTCAGACAACTAAGTGAATGCACAGCGATGCTGACAGGCTCAACGTCAAGTATCGGCTTCGAAATCGGTGCGCAGCTTGCGGAGGCCGGTGTACCGCGCATCATGCTGAACGGGCGGGATGCGAAACGCGGCGCTGACGCGGTGGCGCGATTGCAAAAACGTGCGCCTAAGGCTGACGTCCGGTTCGTCGCGGCGGATTCGACGAAATACGAAGGTGCCAAGCAGATTGTCGATGCGACAATCGCTGCCTTTGGGGAGCTGGATATTGTCGTCACGAGCATACCTGGGCCCAGCAATCACATGCCAATGCCATTTTACAAGAACAGCCCCGAAGCGCTTGACGCGCTTGTCAGCGCTCATTTCATGAGCGTGATCTATACCTGTCATGCGGCGTTATCGCATTTGGTTGAGCGCGAAGGCGGGGTCATCATTAATCTTTCTTCCGATGCCGCGAAAATAGCGACGCCGGGTGAAGCCGTCATCGGCGGAAGCAAGGCAGGAACATTAATGTTTACACGCACCATGGCGCTGGAACAGTCCCGGCACGGCATTCGCGTCAATGCCATCACGCCGTCCATTGTTGCCGGCACGGATGCCTATGACCGATTGATGGGCAATGAATTCACCAAACGGCTTTTCAAGAAGGCGGAAGAGAAGGCCAAGCTCGGGGTTGTAACGCCGGCCGATATCGCGCCTTTGGCAGTCTTTCTCGCAGGACCGGGCGCCGCTAAAATCACGGGGCAGGGCATTAGTGTAAATGGTGGGATTTCCGCAGCCTAAGTTTCAAAAAGAATAACCGAACTTTGGCGTCCCCGGTATCGGACGACGGCAAATTTCGACTTTGCCGGGAAAAAGCCGGGGATCAAGATAGCAAAAAAATGTTTGTAGTAGGTTTGATAATATAGTAAAGTGAATGAATAATCAGTCAGTTTTAATAATTATACGATAATAAACTACTCTTCAAGGGAGATATCGAGATGAAACTTAGGAAAATTGCGCTTTTGACGGCCTGCAGCATGGTCACCGCCATGACGCTGAATTGGGGTTCAGGTGGAACGGTTGCGACGACGGCTCAGGCCGCGGAAGTTGACGGCCCGAAAGTTAAATGGCTGCTTTCGACCTGGGGCAAGCGCCGCGGGATCATGGAAGGAATGGAATCTTTCTCAGAGCAGATCTCCAAGGCAACGGATGGAAATTTTGAAATCTCGCTGCAATATGGGGGTGTCCTCTCCGATCCCAAGGAAAATCTGGATGGGCTCAAGATCCGTGCTTTCGAAGCAGCAATGTTCTGCCCGATTTATCATCCTTCAAAGACCCCGGCGATTACTGCGCTTGACCTCGCCTTCCTCCCTGTAACCGATCTGGAATCGCGCGTGAAGGTTCATGAAGCCTATCTTCACAATCCTGTCGTACTTGATGAGCTTGCCCGCTGGAATGCCTATCCTCTCATGACGGGTCTGATGCCCAATTATGAGGTTATGGGCAAAGGAAAGGCGCCGGAGAGCCTGGCGGACTGGAAGGGTCTTCGCGTGAATGCGTCGGGTGGTATCGGCGATTTGATGAAAACCATTGGCGTCGTAACAACGACGGTTCCCGCGCCGGAAATGTATCAGTCTCTGGAACGGGGAGTGATGGATGGCGTTGCCTTCCCTTACACTTATGCGTTCGCTGCCTACAAATTGCATGAATTGTCGACCTGGAGAACTGAGGAATCCTCTTTGGGCTCTCTGACATGTGTTGTCGCCGCGAGTAAACAGGCTTATGAGGCTCTCCCGCAGCAATATAAAGATCTGATCGATCGCGTGAAGCCGATCGCCTACCAACGTCAGATCGACACCTATGTCGAAATTGACAAGAAGAATGAAAAGCTCTTCGAAGAGCGCGGTCTCAAAAAAGTACATTTCTCGGACGCGGATGTTGCGAAAATCAAGGAAATGGCAGTGCAGCCGAGCTGGGATGCCTGGGTAGCGGCCCGCAACGCGGAGGGGCTGGACGGACAGGCGTTGCTTGATAGCGTGCTTACCCTTGCTGAAGAAGCGAAAAAAAGCAAATAGCGTCTAAGAAATAAATAGGAGACGCGAATCCTGGAATTAATGTGATCGGCAAAAATTTAAAATGGCGGTCACATTTTTTTCAGTCGAAAGGCACTAGGGAGAGAAATACTATGGGACGTTTTATTGAACTCGCACACGGCTTTTTGAGACGGGTCGAAATTCTCTTTGCTTTGGCCGGCGGAGCGGTAGTTCTGGGGATTATGGCCCTCGGATGTGCGGAAATTGTAGGCCGTACTGCTTTCAGGTCGCCGATCCATGGCAGCCTAGATATGGTCGAGCAGCTCATGGTCGTCGTTGCCGCCTTCGGCATTGCCTATTGCCAGGCGAACTGGGGCAACGTCCGTATGACGCTGGTCGTCTCACGTCTGAAGGGGAGGGCCCGCTGGGCATTTGAGGCTTTCTCGCTTCTGATTGCCAGCTTTGTTGTTGCCGTACTTGTCAAGGGAAGCTGGGGGAACTTTATGCGGGGATGGGAAATCGGCGGGAATACGCCAAATATCTATATCCCGCTATGGATCGGTATGTTGGCCGTTTGCGTCGCGCTTTGCCTCCTTCTTCTTCGTCTGTTGTTGCAGTTCGTTGAGGCTCTTCGACTTGTAACAAACCCTGACGCGCGGTCATTCACAACCCAGCAAATCGAGCTGGCGCAAGAATAGCAACCGACTTTCTAAAGCTAGGAAAAAATAATGGACCCCTTAACACTTGGTATTGTCGGGATTATCCTTCTGGTTACGTTTATTTTCATGGGCGTTCCTGTTGCTTATGCGACGGCATTCATCGGTATCAGCGGGCTGCTTCTGATGCGCGGATCATTGACGGCTTTTGGTCTTGCCGGAATTATTCCTTATGCGAACTCGGCATCATATTCATTTAGCGTTTTACCTCTTTTTATTGCGATCGGATTTCTTGCGCTCTATGCCGGAATAACGAACGGGGCTTTTGAAGCGGCCCGAATATGGGTTGGCCGTGCGCCTGGAGGCCTTGCGACAGCAACGATATTTGCCAGCGCGAGCTTTGCTGCTGTCTCCGGAGCTAGCACAGCCAGCACATCCGTTTTTACCCGTCTCGCCATTCCGGAAATGGAAGAGCGAGGGTACAGCCGGACGCTTGCCGCCGGCGTGGTTGCGGTCGGCGGAACGCTGGCCGCCTTGATACCGCCGAGCGCCATTCTGGTGATTTATGGAATCATTGTTGAGGAATCGATTGGACGACTATTGCTTGCCGGACTGGTTCCAGGCCTGATTTCCATCGTTGTTTATATTGCCGTTATCACGATCGTGGTGAAGCTTAATCCGTCGCTTGCGCCGCGGCTGGAACGCACATCAATGATGCAAAAATTAAAGTCCCTTACCCAGGTTTGGGGAGTTCTTGCGGTTGTCGGCGTGATCCTCGGCGGGATTTATCTGGGCTGGATGACGCCTACGGAATCAGCCGCGGTCGGCACGGCGATTATTCTGGGCATGGCGATGTTCAAGAGAATGAGCCTTGGCAACTTGAAAGAAGGTCTGCTCGATACGATCAAGACCACAGCGATGATATTCATGGTCATTTGGGGCGTAATGATCTTTGTCCGCTTTCTTGCATTTACAGGCTTGCCGGCCGAAATCACAGCGGTTGTAACGGGTCTCGACGTGCCGCCTCTTGCCATATTGTTTGGTGTCATTGTCATGTATCTCCTGATGGGAATGATCCTGGACGGGCTGGGCATGATGATGCTCACGCTCCCCGTTATCTATCCAGCGATCATCGGACTTGGATATGATCCGATCTGGTTTGGTGTCCTGCTTGTAAAACTGATAGAAGTCGGGATGATTACTCCGCCGGTCGGGTTGAACTGCTACGTGGTTCATGGCGTTCGCCCAGATATTCCACTGGAAGAAGTCTTTCGCGGTGTCACTCCCTTCTTGATCGGGGAAGCCGTTATCATAGGAATATTGGTGGCGTTTCCAGAGGTTGTTCTTTATCTCCCTAATCATATGATGAATTAAGTCCTCCCTGTCACCGGCACCCTTCGTTCGTTACTGTTTTACAAACAAGGGGTGCCGGTAAAAGGGCTTTTTTGTTGGATGGAGCTCTCGAAACTGTAAGAAACATACCGCACGGCAATCAAGCTGCGGAAGGACAACAAGGAGTGAGACATGATAGATCGCGATGTTCTGAAAGCGATGGTCGATGAGACCCGGCGCTTCGCCCGTGAAGACCTTGTCCCGGCCGAGGAGCATGTCGAGGAAACCGATGAAATCCCGCCCAAAATAATTGCAAAAATTAAAGAGCTTGGTTTCTTTGGCATGACTATCCCGGAGCAGTATGGCGGTCTCGGCCTGTCAATGTATGAAGAAGCGAGTGTGGTAATAGAAATCGGATACGCTGCACCTGCGTTCCGCTCCTATTTCGGTACAAGCAATGGGGTTGGCACTCTCGGCATCATCATCGATGGCACCGAAGAACAACGCGAGCGCTACCTGCCGCATATTGCAAAAGGCGATCTGATTGCCTCCTTCTGTCTGACGGAGCCCGGCGCTGGTTCGGACGCGGCATCGCTTACCACACGAGCAACCCGCGACGGTGATCATTACGTTCTCAATGGTACGAAGCGGTTCATTACCAATTCTCCGCATGCAGGGCTATTTACCGTATTCGCCCGTACTGGTCCGAAAGAAAGCCGGTCCGCAGGCATTTCGGCTTTTCTGATCGAGCGCGATACGCTGGGCATTACGATTGGTCCGAAAAACCGTAAGATGGGATTTCGGGGATCTCACACTGCAGACGTCATTTTTGAGGATTGCCGGGTTCCGGCTGCTGCCCTACTTGGAGGAAGTGAAGGGTTGGGGTTTAAGACGGCGATGCGCTCACTTGACCATGCGAGGCTGCATATGTCGGCTCTCGCAACCGGTTTAAGCCTTCGCCTGATCGATGAAGGCGTCGCTTACGCTAATGAACGCCAACAGTTTGGTAAGCCGATAGCCAATTTCCAGTTGATCCAAGCGATGCTTGCGGATTGTGAAGCCGAAGCCCTGGCATCCCGGGCGATGGTTGAAAAAGTGTCGAAGATGAAAGATGAGCGGCTGCCGGTTATAAAGGAAACAGCCTGCTGTAAATACTTTACGACAGAAGCTCTCGGCCGAATTGCCGACCGTGTCATGCAAATCCATGGTGGATACGGCTATATCAAGGAATATCCGATCGAGAGGCTTTACCGGGATGTGCGCCTTCTTCGGATCTACGAGGGGACCAGCCAGATCCAGCAATTGATCATTGCTGGAGAAATGATCAAGCAAGCCGCTTCCTGAACCTGTTTCAGGGACGCTATTGTCTAATAATATTTAGACCAGAACTCAGCGCCTTTTGGGGTCAGGAGTGGGCGAACCAGGATCTTCAAGCCTTCCTGAATATACTCGTCAATTGTAAATTTATCTCTATAGACCCAGCTTTTTAGTGCCCAGCTATGGGCGAACATGAGGCATTGATAGACCATGATATCGCGGTTGACCTCAATCATATATCCTTCATTGAAACAGACGTCGAGAGCTTCACGAATATGCCGGTTGGTCCGGGTCTCGTCCGCCATCACCAGCTTTTGCATTTCAGGCTTCAGAGATTTTGAACTGCGATAGGCGAGTACCGTGGTGGCCCTGTGGGCGTCAACGGAAGAACAAAAGGCGGCGATTGTCGCGCATAGTCGATCAACCGGATGGTGAATGCCGCGAAGGCGCGGGGGAATGTCATTTTCATATGAATCGAGGACGACCCGCAAAGAGTAGAGCAGCAACTCTTCTTTGCTATTAAAATACTGATAGATGAACCCCTGCGAAAACCCCGCTTCCCGCGCGATATCCTGAATGGTCGTTTTATAAAAACCTTGGCGTGAAAAGAGCTTGATGGCCGTCTTGACAATTTGTCCGCGGCGTTCTTCTACAAGTTCGGTATTCGTAACTTTCGCCTGCAATCCATCTGAAAGTTTTGATTCCTTCATCTCTTTTATCCCCACTGTAGTCTCCGGTACCACTAATAGTAATATAGCGAGTGACAACTTGTTTGCTGAATAGAATCAAATTACTCAGAAATGCCCCTAAATCTGCTTCTGAATAAAACCGACTGTTCATTCTAAAACAGTATCGCATTTTTGAGTCATTCAGACAACACTGAGTCCATCAATGGCATGCTCTCCAAAGGGCCTCACCATAGCAAGACGATGAGTTGAAAATTACCATAACTAGCTGTTAATATATATAAAAAATATAACCATCGACACAAAATCTTTGAAATCGCCTCTGTTGCAGTATTCAGGCGCCGCGTTGTGAAAAAATGGATTGACAAAATTTGTTGAATGACTAATCATTCATTTAAAGAAAACAACAAAATCCAGCCAGCTATAATTGAGTAGACAAGGTTGGTGTCAGATCATTTTCCGGCCATCCCAGACCAATGGATTTGAACCCGGAAGAGAAAGGTTTAGAGGTAAAAAATTATGTTGGTTCAGGTTCTCCGCGGCTTAAGATATAGCCTGATGCCGTTTGGTCAGTTACACGACCGTTTGGCGGCTGGACGGGCGGGAGAATAACAATGCGAACTCTTGTAACAGGTGCAAGCAAGGGAATTGGCCGGGCCGTCGCGCTTCGGCTGGCGGTCCCGGGCGCGAAGCTGGGTCTCGGAGCCTCGACACGTAGTGACGAACTAATGGATATAGTTGCTGAAGTAAAATCCAGAGGAGCGGAAGCTCTGCCTGTGATTGGCGATCTTTCCGACCCAGATGTGCCGAAGAAAATCGCCGTTGAAACAATTGATGCATTCCGCGGGTTGGACAACGTTATCAGCAATGCCGGAATTTCAATTCCGTCACCTGCAAATGAAATTCGTGTGGAAAACTGGGACCGGGTTTTTGCGGTCAATGTCCGCGCGCCGATGCTGCTTGCGCAATCTGTCTACGAATCGCTGAAGGCGTCCCAGGGCGCATTCGTTCTCATTGCCTCAATGTCCGGGGTGCAGCCTTATCCGGGAATGGGGCCCTACAGCGCCTCGAAAGCGGCATCGATCATGTTTGCAAGACAGCTTGCGCTGGAATGGATCGCCGACGGTATCCGTGTCAATTCAGTCTCACCGGGGCTGTTCCGGACGGCGCTAACGGAAAAGGTCTATTCCGACGAAGCCACAAAAAAACAGCGCGAAGCCATGGTGCCCGCGGGTCGTATCGGTGATCCCGCGGATGATCTGGCCGGTGTCATCGAGTTCCTTATCCAGTCTCGGTCGACCTATCTTTGCGGGCAGAATATCGTCGTAGACGGCGGCCTTATTGATTCGATCCAGGCGAAAATTGCCGGTCGGCCAGCGACAAAGGGCTGACGGGTATGGAGTTTCCTCCCCCAAATCCGGCAGTTGCGGAACGTTATTATACCGAAGCCTATTGGCGTTTGAACACAACCTCCCAGTTGTTCGACAATATGGCGTACAGTTATTCGGAACGTATCGCGCTGTCGGATGCGGGCGGGAATTCCTTCACTTATCGTGAGTTGCGCGCGCATGTCGAGAGCGTGGCAAGCTTTTTCACAAAATCGGGCATCGGCGAGAACGATATCGTCACGATTTGCGCGCCGAACTGGTGGCAGGCCGTTGTCTGCATTCTGGCGACACTCCGGGTTGGCGCGGCAATAAACCCGGTTCCCATGACCTACGGCTGGAAAGACATCAAATTCGTCGTCGATACCTGCCAGAGCAAAGCCCTTATTCTTGCCGGAAAATTCCGGAGTACCGCTCACACGGTGCATCTGGAGGATATACTGGGTCCAGACTATAATGATAGAATTGTCATCCAGATAGGCGAGGGTGAACGGCAGGTCGGAAAGAACTTCAACGACTTGCTTAACGCTGGAGACTGCCCGGTTCCGCTTCCGACCAAGCCCGATAATGTCGCTGCCATTCTCTTTACGTCGGGGACAGAATCCAAACCAAAAGGCGTCGTTCACAGTCATAACACCATTTTGTTCGGTGAGCGCTGTTTCGTCGAAACTCTGGGCCTGGATAACACAGATATTTGCTTCATGGCGTCGCCGATCACCCATGCCAGCGGATTTCTCCATGGCGTGATCCTGACGCTGACCACTGGAGGGCAGCTCTCCATTCTCGATGTTTTTACGGCCGCCGCGGCGGTGGACCAGATGACAAGGGACAAGGCAACATGGACCATGGGCGCGACGCCCTTTCTGGTCGAAACCGCCAATATGCTTAAAGTCCGGCAGGCAAAGCTGCCGTCTTTGCGCTATTATCTTTGCGGTGGCGCGCCGCTGCCTGAAGCGGTTGTCCGGCAGGCGATGGAAACCGGTATGAGGGTCTTGAGTGTTTACGGATCCACGGAAAGCCCGCCACATACTGTGGTCTGGCCTTCCGATCCAACGGAAAATGCCTGGACGACCGATGGCCGTGCAGCAGGCGCGGGTGTCGAGATTAAAATCGTCGATGAAAGCGGCCATGAATGCCCTCCCGGCGAGGTTGGCGAGGAATGGTCGCGCGGTCCAAACACCTTTCTGGGCTATTTGAACGCGCCGGAGGTTACGGCGAAATCACTGGATGCTGACGGCTGGTATCATTCGGGCGACCTTGCCTATCAGCGCCCTGACGGCTCGATCCGGATCTCCGGGCGCATTAAGGACACGATTGTCCGCGGCGGCCAGAATATCGCCGCGCGAGAAGTCGAAGAACTCCTGATCAAGATACCAGGTTGCATCGAATGCGCCCTTGTCGGTATCCCGCATGACCGTCTTGGTGAGACCGGCGGTGCGGTTCTCGTGATGAAGCCCGGCCATTCGGTCGGCGTTCAGGAGGTCTATGACCTGCTTGTTGCCCAAGGTGTCGCGAAATTCAAAATTCCGGAGCGCGTCGAATGCTGGGATGAACTACCGAAAACCCCAAGCGGCAAAATCCAGAAGTTCAAAATACAAAAAATGCTGGCCGAGAGTAAACAAGACGGGGAGCAGGCTCAGTGATAGAGATTTTTGATAACGGAGGCATGTGTGAGATTGTCATGAGCAATCCGCCCGTCAATGCCATTAATGAAGGGTTCATATCTGATTTTCATGCGGCCCTTGATACGGTCCAGGAAATTTCCCCGACGGTGGTCCTGATCCGGAGCACCCAGAAGGTATTTTGCGCGGGCGCGGATTTGAGGGGCATCCAGCAGCTTTTCCAGTCCACCACCGGCGTCGACGATATGATCACTTATGTCCGGTTGATGCATAAGCTTTTTGATCGCCTTGAACAATTTCCGGCGGTGACCATGGCGGCGATCAATGGTGCGGCGCTCGGTGGCGGATTGGAACTGGCTCTTAGCTGTGACCTGCGCATCGCTGCACATGAAGCGAAACTTGGATTGCCAGAAGCGCAGGTCGGGATGATTCCCGGCGCTGGCGGGACTCAGCGGTTGACGCGCTTATGCGGACCGGGGACCGCCAGCCGGATCATTCTCGGCTGTGAAACAGTAGATGGCGCTGAGGCGGGGCGCATCGGACTTGTCGAAAAGCACTGTCCGCTCGCGGACCTCGAAACGGCCAGCCGGGAATGGGCGTCCAGGATTGCCAGTCTGGCAAGGCCGGCACTACTTGCTTCCAAGGAATGTATATTGGCCTATTCCGATAATACCATCAATGGCTATGAGCTTGAGCTCGAGAAACCAAGAACGACGATGCGCTCCCAGGAGGCAAAGGACCGGATTTCCGCGTTCTTCATTAGGTAGAAACTTCACTCTAAATAGCAAAAGAGAAAAACATGGATATTACAGGAAAAATCGCTCTGATCACCGGTGGGGCATCTGGTATCGGGGCCGCAACCTGCGAGGCCTTTGCGAAAGCCGGAGGGCATGTCATCGTCGCGGACATCAATGTTGAGGGCGGCGAGAAAATCGCGAAATCAATTGTCGAAAGTGGCGGTAAGGCACAATTTCTCAAACTCGACGTGACGAATGAAGCCTCGATTGAAAAGGCCGCATCCAGTATCGAAAAAGAGCATGGCAAGCTCGATATCTTTGTCAGCGCGGCCGGCTGGGACATCATCGAGCCTTTCATGAAAAACACGCCGGAATACTGGGAGAAGATCATGGCTCTCAATTTCATGGGGCCGGTCAGGCTGACCCGTGCGGTTATCCCATTACTTGTCGAGGCAGGCGGCGGCAAGATCGTTATGGTGAGCAGCGATGCCGGACGTGTCGGAAGCTACGGGGAGACGGTTTATGCGGGCGCCAAGGGCGGCATCATCGCCTTTACGAAATCGCTTGCCCGCGAAATGACCCGGAGCAATATCAATGTCAATTGCATATGCCCCGGTCCAACCGACACTCCTCTGTTTGCGTCGCAGCCGGACAAGCTAAAAACAGCTCTGACCAATGCTATTCCTCTAAAACGCGTCGGCAAGCCAAGTGAAGTCGCCGATGGCGTCCTGTTCTTTGCTTCCCCACGTTCCTCCTTCTGCACTGGCCAGGTTTTGAGCGTCAGCGGCGGCCTGACGATGGTGGATTAAGCCATGCTCGATGAAATCTATTTTGATGAAACCACAAGCGAAATTCGGGAGATGGTGCGACGTCTGGCGGCCGATCATATAACGCCCTTAGCGGAAGAATGCGACGCAGAAGACCGTTTCCCCTCCGAATTACTGCCCATTTTGAGCGAAGCCGGGTTGTTGACCTTGCCGATGCCGGAAGAATACGGCGGGATCAATGCCAGTGCGCAAGTGTTGTCTGTCGTACTGGAAGAAATGGGCTATGCCTACGCGACGATGGGGCCGGTACTGCTGTCCACCTACTCGCCGCTGAAAATTGTCGCAGAAGCTGGAAAGCCGCATCAGAAAGAGGCCTTCTTCAACTCGATGACTTCAAAACCGTCGATTGCCGCCTTCTGCCTGTCGGAGCCTCATTGCGGGTCCGACGCCCGCGCCATGAAGACCATGGCGGTGAAAAAAGGCGATCAATGGCAGATCAATGGCACCAAACGCTGGATCACGAACGGCGGTGTCGCCGACTGGTATCTGCTGTTCTCACGGACAGGCAAAGGCAAAAATGATTTTGCTGTTTTCGTTGTCCATAAGGATACGAAAGGCCTCAGTTTCGGCAAGCAGGAAAAGAAGATGGGTCTTAAGGGCGGCCCGATTTGCGACGTCATATTTGAAGATGTCCTGATTCCCGACGAATGCCTGATCGGTGAGGTTGGTGACGGCTGGAAAATTCTCGACGGCGTCGCCAACGCGATGCGCTGCTGGGGCGCGGCCGCTATCACGCTCGGGATCGGTCGGGCGGCCTATGACATTGCTGCCGCCTATGCGAATGAACGCCAGGCCTTCGGGCAATCCATCGCCCGCTTCCAGGGGATCGGCTTTATGCTCGCTGATATGGCGACATCACTTCGGGCGTCTCAGCTCCTGGTTCGCGATACGAACTGGCGGGTCGATAGAGAACTCCCGACTGTAAGCTATCAGACACTCTCGCAGGTCGGCATGGCCAAGATCCAGGCAACCGATACCGCGATGAAGGTCACAACAGACGCCGTACAGATCCTCGGTGGCTACGGCTATATGCGCGAATATCACGTCGAACGCATGATGCGCGACGCCAAGGCCTTCCAGATTCTGGACGGTTCAAACCAGATCCAGCGGCATATTCTCAGCCGCGAGATCGTGAAATCCTTTTCCTGATAAGCCTAATACAAAGAAAGAAGAACAATGGATTATACAGACGTCAAATATGAAGTGAGCGAGGGTATCGCCACCATCACCATCGATCGCGAGGATCGCTTTAACTGCTTTCGCGGACGGACCATCGAAGAATTGCTGCATGCCTTCAAGCGGGCCTGGGCGGACAAGGGCGCGGCGGTTGTCATCCTGACGGCGGCGGGACAGAAGTCCTTTTGCGTCGGCGGTGATCAGAAGGAGATGAAAGAAAAGGGTACCTATGGCGCCAGCGAAAACGGCCTTTGGGAAATTGACGATCTGCATAATGTCATCCGCGATATTCCAAAGCCGGTTATCGCAGCGGTTAACGGTTACTGTATCGGCGGTGGCCATGTACTGCACGTAATCTGCGATATCACCATCGCGGCTGAGCATGCCAAATTTGGTCAGGCCGGACCGAAAGTCGGCTCATTTGATGCGGGTTGGGGAACGGCGTATCTCGCCCGAACCGTCGGTGAGAAACGCGCCCGGGAAATCTGGTTCTTCTGCCAGCAATATACGGCGCAACAGGCATTGAACTGGGGCCTGGTCAACAAGGTGGTGCCCGCAGACAAACTGCAGGAAGAAGCCCGCGCCATGGCCCAGCATGCGGTGGCCTTGAGCCCCGGTGCGCTCCGGTTCCTGAAGCACTCCTTTAACGCGGATTCGGCGGCCATCTTTGGGCAGGCGAAAATGGCAGGCGATGGTCTTGCCATGTTCGTGAAGTCCGAAGAGGCCCGCGAAGGCAACACCGCCTTTAACGAAAAACGCGCACCGGATTTCTCAGCGTACCGCGTTGGCAGCGCAATGACGGGCATTGTTAAAAGAAAATGATTGGGCCTCGGAAAGGGATGAGATATTGAATCTAATGCAGCGAGTTGGAGCTAATTGTGAAAGTCAATCCCACGACGGGGATTTTAGGTTTGGGACTTTGGGGATGGTGTTTTTGATGTAAATGATTATGACTTGTCTCCAGTATTTTTCACCTCCAGTTCATGTACCTGTCCCACATTAGTTCCGATCTCGTTCGAGCGAGTTTGCAATGAAGGAGATAAGCAATGGCAATGGGATACTGAGAAGAGTTTCGCCGTGATGCAGTACGCATCGCTTCAGCAAGTTGCTTAACCAGACCGCAGGTTTCTTTGGGTCTGGGCGTTGGGGCCTCGACCGTAACCAAGTGGGTTCGGCAGTGCCAACATGGGGTCTGATCCGGCTGAGCGCTAAATGACACCTTAAGGTGGATCGACTTAGGAGAAAGACGATCCAAAATGACGAAAAGAGAGAACCACTCGGCAGCGGTTAGTGCGTACGCGTTGCAAGTGGAAAGGTGACGTTATCTACAAGCATTTCAACGATGGCAGTCATCACGTTGAAAATGTTTTTTGGGTCCATCCACTAGCCGTCGCACCTGTGGCTGCCATCCGCGATCACGACGCGTTTTCTTCCCGATTTGGCTGAGGATGGAGTTAGAAACGTTGATGACTCAGAAAATAAAATAGCTCATGAGAGGTGGTCGCGGAAAATCGGACCAGTTGCTAAGATGAATCGCCCTTAAGAAG
>NZ_CAXAXA010000010.1:0-70843 GCF_963973085.1 uncultured Sneathiella sp. | reverse complement strand
CAATGCTCCGTTAATTTACGCAGCCTTCAGTGACAAATGTTCTGACGACGGACACCGAGCATTGACACCCTACCTGTTGGAGGCGATCCAGATGATTGAGGAAGGCCATGACAAGCAACTCATCGACTCCGCTGCCAAAAGCTTCGGAATGCCGATGGGGCCGGCGGAACTCGCCGATCAAGTCGGGCTCGACATCTGCCTCGATGTTGCTGAAAGCCTGAGATCAGGCTTGGACAAGCCAATGCCCGGCATTCCTGACTGGCTACGCGAGAAGGTTGAAAGCGGCGATACCGGCAAAAAATCCGGGCGGGGCTTTTACGAATGGAAGGACGGCGAAGCCCAAAAGGACGACGTGCCAGACGCAGGCCATGCGAGCAGGAAGGACGACATCACCGACAGGCTGATCTTGCCAATGCTGGATGCCTGCGTTGAATGCCTGCGCCTTGGTGTCGCCTGTGACAGAGATCAGGTGGACGGTGCGATGATCTTCGCCACCGGGTTTGCACCCTTCCGGGGCGGACCGATGCACTATGCAGTATCGCGCGGAACCGACGACATCGTTGCGCGCCTGGAAGAGCTTGCTGAAGCTCATGGCCCGCGTTTCCGCCCCGACCCCGGCTGGCAGGGCTTGCGCTGAGATGGCCGACGGGCCGATCCTTCTGAACAAGGCGGCAGCGGTCGCGAAATGGATTGTCGAGCGGAACGGCGGAGATGTCCGGCTCGCCCTACCGCTGGGGCTGGGCAAGGCGAATACGATCGCCAACGCCTTAACCGATCTGGCACTCGCGGACAGCTCGATAAATCTGCAAATATTCACTGCACTTACACTGCGAAAACCCAGTCCGACCAGTGATATTCAGGCACGGTTTCTTGACTCCGCGATGGACCGGCTCTTCGGGGCCTACACGCCTCTCAAATATGCGGTGCGACTTGGCAACGGCACGCTGCCCGAGAACATCGAGGTGCAGGAGTTCTTTTTTCAGGCGGGCAACTGGCTCGGCAATGCCGAGGCGCAACAGGGCTATATTGCGGCGAACTATACCCATGCACTGCACTTTCTGATGGCCCGCCGCCCCAACGTGATTGCGCAGCTGTTGGCCCGGGACGGCGACCGGCTCAGCCTGTCGTGCAATACCGACATCACCGTCGATCTACTGCGCGCCCGCGCGAAGAGGGAGCAGGACTTCATCCTCGCCGGTGAGATCAATCCCCAGCTGCCGTTCATGCCGGGCTCCGGAGAACTGGCCCGTGCGGAGGTCGATTGTTTGCTCGACGACCCCGCTTCACAATTCGATTTATTCTCAGTGCCCAAACGCCCCGTGATGCCGCCCGACCACGCAATTGGCCTGCATGTGGCGGGACTGGTGCCGGACGGTGGCACGCTGCAGATTGGCATCGGGTCGGTCGGCGACGCCGTGGCATCGTCGCTGATCCTGAGGCATCGCAGGCCGCAGGATATGCGCGCCATCATGGCCGCCTCTCCCTTTCCCGGTCTTGACTCCGCAGAAACGGGTCGCTTCGAGGTTGGGCTCTACAGCGTCACAGAAATGCTGGTGCAGGGCATTGTCGAACTGCTGAAAGCCGGGGTGATCCACCGCGAGGTGGACGGCGCCGCTATTCATGCGGGCTTCTTTCTCGATTGCCACGACTTCTATCGCAGCCTGCGCGAGATGCCCGAGAAAGAGCGCGCGCGAATCCAGATGATGCCAGTGTCGTTCACCAATCAGCTATACGGTGACGAATTCACCAAGCGTGCGGCGCGGCGCAGCGCACGGTTCGTAAATGTCGCGATGAAAGCGACCGCGCTTGGCGGAGTGATCTCGGACGTGACAGATAGCGGCCAGATCGTCAGCGGCGTCGGCGGACAGTTCAATTTCATCGACCAGGCTTTTGCGCTGCGTGATGCACGGGCTATCATCACCCTGCCCGCTACTCGCGAGAGCAAGGGAAAGGTGACGTCGAACATCGTCTGGGATCACCCGCACGAGACAATCCCCCGCCATTACCGCGATGTCATCGTCACGGAATACGGGATCGCCGATCTGCGTGGGCGCTCGGATGCCGAATGCGTCATGGCGATGATCTCGATCGCCGATAGTCGGTTTCAGCCCGAATTAATGGACCGAGCAAAGGGAGCCGGCAAATTGCCGAAGGACGCTCAGGTGCCGAGTCAGCATCGGGCGAACATTCCTCAGCAACTGCAGACCTGGCTTTCACCCTTTATGAAAGATGGATCGCTGCCGGTCTTTCCGTTCGGTACCGATTTCACTGAAATCGAACAACTCCTGCTGCCCGCGCTATCGGTGTTGAAGGCCGCTACGGGATCCCGCCCGAAGATGGCTAAGCTGCTGTGGCGGGGTTTTTCAGCCCGCGGCTCCGACCCGGAACTGCGCGACTGCCTCAAACGGCTGGCGCTGGAACATCCGCGGTCGTTGGAAGAATGGCTTTCAAGGCTCGCTGTAATGGGCGCATTTGAGGCAAGTGCGGACGATCCTTGAGATTGATGCAGCGCATTTGGTTACATTAATTGCGCCGCAAACGATCTTCAGCGGGCGCTGCAAGGTCATAGGGCCCCAACTAGGTGTTTGTCAGACTAATGTGAACTTATCATAGCATGGTAAAGGGCCTCTATTGTGCCGCACCAAATTTCTGCCACTCGGCCAGCGCGGCATTGCTGTTCTTTCTTGCCAGCAACGAACCAATCCGGTTCCACCAATATCGAACTGTTTCATTGCAGATATCGATGCCGCGTTCGTGAAGTAGGTCTTCGATATTGCGAAGCGAGAGGGGAAATTAGACATACATCACCACCGCCAGGTGGATGATCGCAGGTGAGGTTTTAAAATACCGGAAGGGGTTCTTTTTCTCATGCCCGAAAGCTAATTGACGAAAAACCGGAGCCGTCCACACATGACAGTACCTCTGCGTCTACTAAAAGTAAATGTAACAACACCATTAGTGCGCTCAGATTAATTCACAAGCTAAGCATCCGTTTGGCAATAATATTTCGTTGAATTTCGTTGCTTCCACCATAGATCGACATACATCGCTTCCACAGATAATTACTGGTGGCTGTGACAGCATACTCTGGCCCGGCCATAAACTGATATTCCGGTAAACTTGCCCTACCCTGCTGGTAGGCCAAGGCATATTGACCGCTTGCCTCCATCCCTAACAAGCTTATCTGCTGAGCAACTTCAGTTCCCCGGATCTTTAATAGAGAGGAAGCAGACCCTGGTGAAGCCCCTGTGGCTACGTCCGACAGAACCCGAAGGGCGGTCATCTCGAGGGACATCAATTGAGCTTCAACTTGCGTAAGCCTGGCATGGAACAGCGGGTCGTCAATTAAGGGTGTCCCGTCAACGCATTCCACAGCCGCAATGTCCCTGACATGCTGCAAGGCTTGTTTCGTTACCCCGATTGCAGCATTATCCACCCGCTCATGCTCGAGCAGGAACTTTGCATAGGTCCAGCCTTTGCCCTCTTCCCCAATAAGATTTTTCTTTGGAACTTTTACATTGTCGAAGAAAACAGTGTTGAATGAGTGGTTTCCGTCCATTCCAATGATTGGGCTGACCGTAATGCCAGGACTCTTCATATCGATGAGTAGGAATGAGATACCTTTTTGCGGTTTGTCTTCTTTCGCAGTACGTACAAGGCAAAACATCCAGTCTGCGTAATGCGCGTAGCTGGTCCAGATTTTCTGCCCATTCACGAGATAGTCTTCGCCCGCAACTGCAGCCGACGTGGATAAAGTGGCGAGATCGGAACCAGACTGAGGCTCGGAGTACCCTTGACACCACCATATGCTGGAATCCCGAATGCCAGGGAGAAAGCGTTCCTTTTGCTCTTCCGTCCCGAATGTGAAAATAACCGGTCCGGCCATGCGCGGGCCAAAGGGCTGAATGATCGGACAATTCATTTCTGCCGAGATTACTTCGAACAGATAGCGTTGTACCACAGACCATCCAGGTCCTCCGACTTCCTTTGGCCATGTGCAAACATGCCAGCCACGTTGCCCTAGCATTTGTTGCCAGCGCATATAATCGTCCTTACCCAGCTTTTCGTTACGCCGCACCCGTAGCGCTATGTCTTCAGGTAAGTTCTCTTTAATAAAACTGCGGACCTCCTCGCAAAACGCTTGCTCTTCAGGATTCAGCTCCAATTCCATCTCACGGTTCCCCTTTTACGCTGAATGATTTATCGCGGAACTTCTGGAGCCTTGCGGCTTGCAGCATCCAGCTTAGCAATCCGATTTAGGTGCCAGTTTGAATCTCCAAAAGTCATCGTAATAGCGGTCAGGCGTTTAAAAAAATGCCCAACGGGCAGTTCATCGGTAACACCAATTGCACCGTGAAGCTGGACAGCTTCCTGTCCCACCTTTGTTGCAGTACGAGCTAGCTCCACTTTTGCAAGCGAAATGGCCCTGGCCCGCTTCAAAGGATCTGGTTCTTGCATCGAAAGAGCCGCTGACAGCGCCGCAGAACGCCCTTCCTCCAACGCGATGATCATATCAACCATACGATGCTGCAAAGCCTGATTTGAGCCAAGGGTCACACCGAACTGTTTTCTGGTTTTGAGATACTCCAGCGTCATGTCGCATAGCACGCCCATAACCCCAACGGCTTCAGCAGAAATCGCCGCATTGCCAGCATCAAACACTTTCTCCAACGTCTCCGCAGCATCACTATCACGTCCCAATATTGCATCTGGACTTACTTCGACGCCTTCGAGATAAAGGTCAGCGGCGGCAAGCCCGTCATAGGTATCGTACTTGTGAATACTCAGATTGAGCGACCCGGCAGGGACAAGGAATATGCAGAGGCGCCGTTCGGCTTCTTTCTCTCCTTCCAAAACGGCACTGACAATGAATGCGTCCGCCTTTGCGCCGCCTATAACGACTGATTTTTCTCCTCTCAAGTGCCAACCTGTATCCGTTCTTGTCACAGAGGTTTTACAATTCGTGAAAGCACCGCCACTCCAGGTTTCTAAACAGGCAAGTGCCAGTTTGGTCTTCCCTTCGATCAGAGGAGGCAGCCAAGCAGTTTTCTGCTCAGATGTTCCGGCTAGCGAAATCGCTTCTCCAGCCAAAACAGTTGGTAAAGCCGGCTCCACAACCAGTCCTCTTCCAAATCCTTCCATCAGAATAGCAAAGTCAACATATGTTCCCCCTAAGCCGCCATGCTCTTCAGGAAAAGGAATTGCCAGCCAACCAAGGGAGGCAAAAATATTCCAGTGCGCTTCGCTAAATCCGGTCTCCGACAGAATTTTCCTTCTCTCATCGAATGTGTAGTTCTCGCGAATATACCGCTCCACACTGTCGCGAAGCTGCAATTGTTCCGAGCTATACTGAAGATCCATTGTTGTTCTTCCCGGTTATTTTTTGGATGACTTTCATATAAATACTACCAATTTCGTTCAGTTGCTTTTCTTGAGTGGACTATAGAGGCGGTTGAGCTTGCGCATGCCGCCAATCCATCGGTCATAGTTATCCGTTTTCCGCCGCATGTAAGTTAAAACCTCGGGATGGGGTAGAACGAGAAAAGTCTCGTCGGAAATGGCTTTCAAGCAGGCATCGGCAACAGGCTCGGGTTCAAGCATTCCATTTACGCTGGCGACGCCGTCTTCCTTACCTTTCGTCATAGCAGTACGAACCGCTTGCGGGCAGAGGACGGATACTTTGATGCCATCGTCACCATAGGTAAGCGCAAGCCATTCGGCAAAAGCAACAGCGCCATGTTTTGTCACCGCATATGGCGCCGATCCTACTTGTGACAAAAGTCCTGCGGCCGAAGCAGTATTGAGAAGATAACCGCCCCCTCGCGCAATCATTCTAGGCACCAGATGCCGTGCTGCATAAATATGCGCCATGACATTCACTTCCCAGGAACGCAGCCAATCCTGATCGGAAACCTCCGGACCGCCTCGTACAGATATTCCGGCATTGGAACAAAACAAATCGATAGGACCTATCGTTGATTCCACGTCCTCAATCAGGGTCCTGATCTCGCTCTCGGAAGTGACATCCACCTGGCGGCCGATGCCGCCCATCTCTTTCGAAGTAACCTCTACACCCGCACCGTCAACATCAACGCACACGACACATTTGGCACCGGCGTTCGCGAAACGAATTGCCAAAGCCCTTCCAATACCGCCGGCAGCCCCTGTAACAACCACAACGCGGCTCTCTATATCCATAATCTAGACCTTTCGTTGGTATTGGTAGTTTTTACGACCACATATATGTTCCACCACACACGGTGAGCGCCTGACCAGTCATGTAGCTGCTTGAATCGGAGGCTAGAAAGACAGCCAAACCTCCAAAATCGTCAGGCTCGCCTAATCTGCGCATGGGAATTTGGGAATTTGCCCGTTCCTCTGCTTCCGGATTATCCCAAAGTGCCTTTGCAAAATCCGTTTTAACTATTCCTGGGCAAATCGCGTTCACCCGGACTCCCTTCGGGCCGTACTCTAGTGCCAGATTTCGAACTAGCCCGATCAGCGTCAACTTGGACGTGCCATATAACCCAAGTGTCGAAGAGGGCTTGTAGGCCCCGACACTTGCTGTAAACATCATTGAACCAGATCCCTTATCGATCATATCAGGGACAACGAGCCGGGCGAGCCATAGGTTTGCCTGAACGTTCGTCTTCATTGTTTTCTCGTAGGCTTCATCCGGTATTTCAGAGATCGGGCCGTAGAAAATATTGACGCCAGCATTTCCGACCACAATATCTATCGGGCCGACATCGCGGCGGGTCCGCTCGACAAGCGCCTCCAACTCTTCCTTGCGTCCGGCATTGGCCGCGACTGCATGGACTCTCTGAGCGCCGCAACTTTTGTTAATCTCAGCTGCTGCTTCATCCAACTGATCCTGTTTTCTCGACGAAATCACAACAGACGCGCCGTGGGCGGCGAAGGCTTCCGCCATCGCCCTCCCCATTCCTTTAGACGCGCCGGTCAGCAGAGCCACTTTTCCTGTTAAGTCAAAATGTTTTGTTTTAACCATTGCTCAGACAGCTCCACGTGTGTTTGAAGCATAGAAGGATTTCACTTCTGCCCTCGCTATAACATTGTGATGCACTTCATCCGGGCCATCGGCAAACCGTAGAACCCGCTGCTTGATATACATTTCGGATAGCGGCGACCATTGGCTTATGCCAGTCGCACCATGAACCTGCATAGACTGATCAATAATCTGGCAGCATTTTTCCGGAACCATCGCCTTAGCCATGGACACCCATATGCGCGCTTCCTTGTTCCCCATAATATCCATGGCTTTTGCCGCCTTCAATACCATCATACGCATCGCTTCAATCTCGATACGGGCCCGTGATACTGTTTCCATGTTTTTACCCAGATCAATAATCTTCTTGCCGAATGCCTCTCTTGTGGTTCCGCGTTGCAATAGAAGATCCAGCGCTTTTTCAGCGGCACCAATCGACCGCATGCAGTGATGGATCCGGCCCGGCCCGAGGCGGATCTGGGAAATCTCAAACCCGCGGCCTTCCCCCCACAGGACATTCTCTTTGGGAACGCGAACATTCTCGAGTTTGATATGCATATGACCATGCGGGGCATCATCGTGACCGAATACATTCATGGGGCCAAGAACAGTGACGCCGGGTGTATCCATAGGAACCAAGATTTGTGATTGCTGGCGGAAAGGCTCTGCCTCAGGACTGGTCTTGACCATGCAGATCATTATTTTACAACGCGGATCGCCCGCGCCAGAGATATAGTACTTCTCGCCGTTTATGACCCAATCATCTCCATCGAGCACAGCACTGGTTTCAATGTTCCGTGCATCGGAGGACGCAACATCAGGTTCAGTCATAGCAAAGCAAGAACGGATTTCCCCAGCCAGCAATGGTTTAAGCCATTTTTCCTTTTGCTCTGGTGTGCCAACGCGCTCCAGAACTTCCATATTTCCGGTATCGGGCGCCGAACAGTTCAAAGTTTGTGAGGCCAAAGGATTTTTTCCAAGCTCAGCCGCAATATAGGCGTAGTCCAGATTTGACAGTCCTTCACCCGTCTCGGCATTCGGCAGGAAGAAGTTCCAGAGCCCGGCAGCCTTCGCCTTGGATTTTGCCTCCTCCAGAAGCTCCAACTGCCCCGGAGCGAAACTGAACCGCTCTGCCCTCCCCGCACCCAGCCGTTCAAACTCTTCCGTAATCGGATCGACATTCTCGTAGATATGCTTTTTCACCGCATCCAGTAGAGGGCGCGCCTCTTCAGACATTGCTAGATTATTCAGATCATCATTCTGGTTCAAGTGGCTCACAGTATTCTCCTTATTTGAGCTTTTAGTTTTAGTCTCGATATATATTACGACGTCAGGTTCAGTCGCGTTCCACAAATTGTCAGTTGAGTCCCGGAAACCTGGACACCCCGTTTTTCAGCCTTTGCCAGCAGGTGCTCGCGGTTGCGAACCTTGAAGTCAAGTGCCGACAATCCATCACCGCGGCCATCCTGATCCGCCACAAATCGTATCTCTGCATTGGCCAGCTTTACTGTCGGTATGCCGTTCAGGCTTTCCAAAGGCAGTGCCATAATATCCGCCCAACGGCGGGCCAGACCTAATGGATCCGAGCCCTGCAACTCCACCGCAACAATCTCGAAGGCTCCATCCAAATTTACCTTGTTCTTCCAAGCCTTACCCCCGGCAGGATGCCAGTTGCCCGTCACATCTTCTTCCTCATCCCAGTCAAATTCCAGAAAGGAGGCTCCCATATCCGCCGGATGCAACTGCATAATATTCCACGTACTCCGGTCAGATTCATATGCAATCCGAACGTCGGCCTGTTGAGCCCTCTGGCGTAGCTGTGCTTGTTCCTGAAGTGTCGGCGATTGGCAGATGACCATATAGCCGCCGTCTCCACCGCGGCGTTCCAAAAATCTACCTGCAGCCGTGTTGGGCTCTACAGGGGCAACAACTTCGATAAATTTGCTCCCCACAGCCAGCAATGTATTTTCCAGACCAAACTTGCCGACTGCAGGATCTACAAAGCAAGGCGCGATAGATAAAGCCTCGCTCAAATCATCGACTACAGGAGCGAGTTTCTCAGCCACGAGACAGATTTGGCGCAAGTATATTGCCATATTCTAGTTTCCTTTATTCACTGTAGCGCTATTTCTTCTTTACTTTTCCCGGCAAGACCAGCAACTGGCAAGCCTACATCCTTGATAATCAAGCATTCCTCTCGTAGCAAACGCCGGTCGATTTTGCCAGTTGCGCCGCGGAGAAGAGGCTGCGACCAAAACCATATTTTCTCCGGAAGCTTGAATTGAGCGATATGGCAGGAGAGAAAATCAACTAACTGACCCTCTGTCAAATCGGCGTCTGATCGCAAATATACGGCTGCGCCTACGACTTCATCGAACCGTTGATCCGGTATTGAAAAGGCGCAGGCTTCGATGACGTCGGGATGACGATGCATCGCTCCTTCCACTTCCAGACAGGAGATATTTTCTCCGCCGCGAATGATGATGTTTTTCTTGCGATCAACAATATAAATCAGGCCGTCACCATCCATCCGGGCCAGGTCACCTGTATATAGCCAGCCGTCCCGCAGAACTTTGGATGTTGCTTCAGGTTGATTATGGTAACAGCGCATATTGGCCGGACTTTTAACAACAAGCTCTCCAATCTCGCCATTTACGAGATTAGCACCCCCCTCATCGACGATACGGACTTCCTGAAGGGGTGGCGTTAGCCTACCTGCCGCTTCGGGATGATTTAAATAATCGGGACCAGCAATCGTTATACCGAGCCCATTAGTTTCAGTCATGCCCCACCCCGAACTGATACTGGCGTCCGGAAACGCCTTTGCCAGCTCTCCGACCTGTGATGCCGGCCTCTTTGCTCCACCGCCGCCAATCGATTCCAGCGTTTCCAGCTTCTCCTCAAGGAGAACTGCTCTTTCCATCAGGTCTTTCGATTGCAGTGGCACACCAACAAAGCGGGTCACTGATTCTGCCTTTATGACACGTATGGCTTCCTCGACATCCCAATTGTAAAGGAGCGAAATCTTTGACCCTGTCGCTAAACCCAAAAGAAAATTGGAATGAAGGGCAGTCACATGAAACAGGGGCGTAACAACGAGCAACGAAGGCCTGCGACCTGTGGGATTAGGCGCGCCATCCAGTAACGGAGCCATTTCTCGACTCATCGACCAAGAATGCACTGCAGAAATAGCGTTCCTATGGGTCTGAACCACCCCTTTCGGCATCCCGGTTGAACCCGATGAATATAGAATGGCAAAATCATCGTCAGGATCAATCTGCCAAGTCGGCCAATGAGTTTTGTCGCCAGCGTCACGAAGCTCGGTATAGCAAATATCACCATTAGCTTTACGAACGCCAACAACTGTAACATTGGTATGCTCACCGCATGATTTTAGCCGCTCAACGCGGGGCTTGTCGGCAAAAACCACTTTCGCACCGCAATCCTTCATTGCACTAACAAGCTCCGCCCCGGACCACCATGCATTCAATGGAACAACAATGGCACCAAGGGCAGATATTGCCATTACTAATATGCAAAACTCAGGGTAGTTGCGCATAGCGATAGCAACTCTGTCCCCGGGTCGAACGGCCAGAATTTTATCCATCGAATCTGCCAAGCGTCGAACATCGTTACAGAACGCGTTGTAGTCCCAACGTTCATCCTGATAAACCAATAAATCGGCATTACCATACGCCGGGGCACAAGCCTCCAATAGGGCGCGCAGATTGCGCGGTGCATTGCAGAAAACCTGGTATTGGATCCCTCTTACAGTTTCTTTAGCAACCTTATACTGCGGGTCGGTATGTAAGAGGTGTGCAACGGCTTGTTCCAAGTTCATATTTTATGCCCCTCCCAATAGCCCGCTTTCGCAGCTTGGCGCACCATGTGTTCTTTTGTTTTAATTTCATGGTTACCCAAAACAGGCCCTTGACCAGTCTGGACTGACATTTGTCAGCTTCAGATTTACGCTGATAATCAAGTAACGTCAAGATACGTTTTTTGCTTGCTGTTTTTCCTATAATGAACCGACTAATTGGTTGACTCCTAAATGAATGGCCGCTAGTAATTTTCTTCCTGACAAATGTCAGGAAGAAAATTCATGCTCAACAGACCGGATAGACTGAACGCTTGGACATCACAAATGGCGGGTGAATTGCGAGAGGGACTCTCCTGACTCCGCCGATATAACGAACATAAAAAATCGACGTCTTTGGCAGGCATTAGGTGGAATTGTAATATGACCAGTTCGGAAATAATTTCTTCCCCGGTTCTCATTGACCCGCTCCCAGCGCACCGGTTCAATGTTGGTGCATTGTCTGCTTGGCTGCTCAGTAGAATTCCCGATACCGAGAAGGAATTGTCTGTTAAGCAATTTCAGGGAGGGATGTCAAACCCAACCTACCTGGTTTCGACGGGTACTGGGGGAAAATATGTTCTTCGAAAAAAGCCTTTCGGCAAGCTCCTGCCCAAAGCACATGCTGTAGATCGCGAATATCGCGTCATCCATGCACTAGCCGACGCCCCGGTTCCGGCCCCGAAAACCATCGCATATTGTGGCGATCCATCCGTTATCGGTGCGGAGTTCTTTATTATGGAATTCATCGATGGACGCATTATCCCAGCTCCGTCTATGGGGCCTATACCTAGAGCGGAACGCTCGACACTGGCTTATTCCTTGGTCGACACCCTGGCCAGCCTTCATAAAGTGGATTGGCGCACCGTTGGGCTGGAAGATTTTGGACGTCCAGAGGGCTATCTTGAACGCCAGATTGCACGCTGGTCAGCTCAATACGAAGGATCAAAAAAGTCGTTGTCATCTGATTTTGATTACTCCCAGATGGACTGGCTGAGGGATTGGTTAATTGAGCACGCCGATGTAACAGAAGAGAGCGCAATAACACACGGAGATTTCCGCCTTGGAAATACAGTAGTACATCCGAAAGAACCCAGAATTGCCGCCGTACTGGATTGGGAGCTTTCCACTATCGGGCATCCACTGGCAGATTTGGCGTATTTTTGCCTTCACTACCGACTACCGCACAATATCCCGGGTGTTGTTGATCTGGTGGAAGCCGGGCTGCCTCAGGAAGATGAAATTTTAGCCCGATATTGCGAAAGAACGAAGCGCGACGGTATCGAAAATTGGCAAATTTTTCTCGCCTTCGCTTGCTTTAGAAGCGCAGCCATCATTCAAGGGGTCGCCGCGCGCGCGGCACAAGGAAATGCAAGTAGTGCAAGTGCAGATCCGCTGAAGGATGGAGATAAAGCTCGGCTTATGGCGAAAGCTGGCGCAGATATTGCGCGAAACATGAAGTCCGCCACAGTGTAAACAAATTCAATTTACCTACGAAACAAATGTAAAACTGATGGCGACGGCCTCATGAGCCCTGAAGCCTGGCAAGAAGCTCCAATAAAGCCGGATAGATACTAAACCGCAGGCTTATCTCTACCCTACTACTTGCATCTTATAACTTGACACTTTCACAAAAACCAGTTTAACCTGACACTTGTCAGGGAAGACTTATTTGCACAGGTTTTAAAAATAAAACAATGTAACCAGGGGCCTTATGCTGCCCTGGCTGGCTTTAGAAAAAAAGTATCGTTTGAAGCACCAAAACAATCTTAGAGCGTAGCCGACAACATCGTCGGATTGTCTAACAAAAAACTTGCGGCGAGAGGTTACGTAAAAGTGACATTTTCTTGTCGTCATTAATGGGAGGACAAAAATGAAAAAGAGTAAATTCAAGCAAACCCTTGGATCTGCATTAACAATTGCCGCGACCGTGTTGTTAAGTACAGCGAATTTCGCGCAGGGTGCGGATTACGAATGGCCTAAGCTTCTTGTGATTGGCACACCCGGAACAGCGACTGGTAGTTTTGCTTCGACCAATGGCTGGGCTCCAGTTTTGCAAAAGCAGGTTGGTGCAGTAGTCCGGGTCGTTCCAGAAGACAGTGAATCTATGCGTTATCGTCGTCTGACAGAACGGGAAGATATTTTGATCTCCTCGGTTTCTGCCGCAGAAATGCGCTTTCAGACTGAAGGCATTGGGGGATATGCCGCAACTGACCCGAGAGCAATGCGTATTATCTGGCACCACAATGACACTCCATGGTCATTTGTTGTTTCGGGAGATTCCGATGTTACCTCGATGGAAGACCTTAAGCGAGGAGATGTTCGCCTAGCGGTAGGAGTGTTTTCCCCTGCCATGACAACTGCAGTACGCAAAGCAGTTCCCGCTTATCTTGGATTGACTGACGAAGAAGCGGAAAAAGTTATTAAATATGTCCCCGCGGGCAGCTACGCTGAAAACTGTCGTGGCGTGGTAGAGGGAAAAGTTGACATGGCATATTGCTCACCCATCAGCTCCGTGCTTTCTGAAATGGAAGGAGCCCCGGGCAGCATCAGATGGATACCCATGCCGCAGGACAACGCTAAAGAATGGGGCGCTTTCCTGGCGCACCGGCCAATGCTAGTTCCCTCCGATATCGGGATTGGCGTCTCGACTGCACGAGGTGTCGCCGGAGCAACTTCTAACTATATGTATTCTGTGGCCGCAGATGCCGATGCGGATTTCGTCTACAATATGGCCAAATGGTTCCACACAGCTTACGACAATTACAAAGGCACGCATCCATTGGCTGCCCGTATGTCGCTGGAGCAATTCCGCCTCTATCTTAATAGAAGCCCGATGCCCGTTCATGAAGGCACTGTCAAATATCTGCGTGAGGTTGGCGCTTGGACCGATGAAGACGACGTCTGGAACCAGCAGAATGTTGAAAGAATGAATAGTTGGATTGAAGCACGCAAAGCCGGAATGGCGGAAGCGAAAGAAAAAGGCATTGAAATGAATTTCGAAAATGCCGCCTATCTGGAGATACTGCAGAAACACACCAAGGACCTCGAGGGCTTCAAGTCCCGTTTGTAATCTCCCGCTAGCATATCACTATACGGGTCGGCTTCCATACCGTCCCGTATAGCATCGCCTTTAGTCACTTTTCACCTCAATGACCTTACTGTGAGTGGGAGCAATGACAAATTCCGTATCCGCCCAAGATGAGTCGGCCAGCCAATCTGAAATCACCCGTTTAGGGTCTCTTTTTTCATGGCAAAGCATTCTTTTTGTGATCGTCTGCACCTGTGGACTGGCAATGGGTCTCGCTTATATTTTCGGCGCCACCTGGAATGACAAGCGTCTTCTGGAAGGCCAGTATTATTGGGTCTTTATTGGTCTGTTTACAGCCGCCTCCTTCATAGCCCTGCCTGCATTTCCCAACCAAAAGAAGGTTCCAATATATGACATGATTGCAGCCGTCGTTGCGCTTGCAATCAGCTTATACTTCTCGACCCATGCGTGGGATATGGTTCAGGCTGGTTGGACCAATATTCCTATGGGAATAATCATGTGGGTACTCATGATGGAGATGTCCAGGCGCAGCGGCGGCATACCGTTCCTGCTCGTGGTTTTCTTCCTCGGACTGTACCCCTTGGTCGCCTCCGACTTCCCCGGCCTTTTCATGGGAATTCCCTATGAGTTCGACAGGATGATCGAAGCTCATATATTCCGGTCAGAAGGCATGATGGGGATTACCACCAAGATTGTCGCGGAGATCATTCTGGGATTTCTTGTCTTCGCAGGCGTCCTTATCGCAACGGGTGCAGGTAATTTTTTTATTGATCTGGCCAATGCCAGCTTTGGTAAATACCGGGGCGGGCCGGCCAAGGTTGCCATTGTCGCCAGTGCCTTTTTTGGAAGTCTCTCCGGATCTATCTTTTCCAATATTGCCGGAACTGGCTCCATCACGATCCCCACAATGAAAAAAGTCGGCTACCCGCCACATTATGCCGGAGCGATCGAAGCCTGTGCTTCCACCGGCGGCGTGGTCATGCCCCCGGTCATGGGTGCGATTGCTTTTGTAATGGCGATTACCATCGGCGTGGACTATGCAACTATCATGGTGGCTGCTATTTTGCCGTCCCTCTTGTTCTACTTCGGCCTTATGTTGCAGGTAGACGCTTTCGCCGCCAAAACCGGTCTCAAGGGAATGACCACTGACCAACTTCCGAAACTGAGATCAGTTCTGGTGCGTGGATGGCCTTTCCTGTCGGTGTTGATATTCCTCGTGTGGGGACTTCTTTATATGCGGTGGGAATATTACGCCCCGTGGTATGCCTGCATATTGATGATTTTGCTTTCATTTCTGAGGGCGGAAACTCGTATGACGCCAATACGATTGTTTGAAACGGCACGTCAGATAGGGGTTCTAGTCACCCAAACCGCTGCTATTATTCTCCCCATCGCCTTTGTCGTGAGCGCGCTGACTATTACCGGTGTGACGGGCTCTGTCACGTCTGGACTGGTTAATCTGGGGGGCGGAAATATCTATCTGATCATTCTGTTTGGGGTCTTTGCCTGTTTCATCATGGGTATGGCCGGCCTCGCCATCGTGGCATATATCTTTCTTGCGGTCACACTTGCCCCTGCAATGGTAGATGTAGGCGGATTGAACGTAATTGCCGTGCATTTCTTCATTATCTATTACGCAATGCTATCGGTGATCACCCCCCCTGTTGGAGCGGCCGCATTTCTTGCCGCGACTATCGCCGGCGCGAAACCCATGCAAACGTCATTCACCGCAATGCGGCTCGGTGTTGTTATCTACTTTGTACCACTCTTCTTCCTCTTTCAACCGGCCCTCGTCATGCAAGGTGACCTTACGCCCCTGCTTTATCTACTGCCTTCAATCATCGCAGGGATTATCCTGATAGCCGGCGGGCTGGAGGGCTATCTGTTAGGAGCGGGGATGGTGAGACCCTGGTTGAGAGCACCACTGTTCTTTGCGGGCTTTGCCTTGAGCTTCCCGTCCGTTCTCAGTTCCATAATCGGCGGCGTGGCGGCGGTTATTCTGGTGTTCATTATTAAAATGGACCACAAGAACAAGCTGATGACAGTACAAGATGCTTCCTGACGATCGCTAAAGTGCAAAATTGAAGGTCCCGATTATTCCGGGACCTTTTTTTTATTCAGAAGAATAGGTATTGGATTTCGCTATTCCAAGCTTCTGAAGCTGGCGATTGACTCGCATTTTTACAAGGTTAGTGCACATTAACTACCCTTGCCTCATTATTTCTAAGTTTTGTCGGTTGCAAACTCACAACTCCGGCCTCCAAAAGCAATTCATAATCCTTATTCCCGAGGCCTAAAATGCGGGACAGCACATCCTTTGTATCACCGCCGAGATACGGAGCAACGCCTCGAAGCGGCGGACGCAGTCCATCTATGAGCATTGGCAGGGCGACCTGCGCCTGTCGACCAATATGCTCGCGCTCTGTATCAAAAAAGAACAAACGCTCTGATAAATGGGAATCCGACATTGTCTCTTCAGGCTTCAATATCGGTGCAGCGATCACACCGGCAAGCTGAAGTATCCTTGCGGCTTCAACCACATCCATGCCCTTGATCCAATCAGAGATCCTGCCCTCTATTTCATCTTCCCGTGTCCGCCGTGCCTCTAACTCAATCAGATCTTCGGTGAATTCAACATCCAGGCCGAGGACGTCAGCCAGAGATCGCCAAGCGCTTTCCGAGTCAACCGCAATTGCAATCCACCTGTCTTCACCCTTCCCGGCAAATATTCCGTGCGGAACCATCTCCACATTTCTGTTGCCTCGGCGGGCGGGCTCTAGATTGGTCACTCCGCGCGCCAACAGCGCTGGAGCGGTGAAAGGCAATAAACACTCCACCTGGCTAAGATTAAGCCATTGCCCAACACCGACACGCTGTCTATGCACCAGCGCAGCCAGCAAAGCCGCGCAGCCGTAAAGACCGCCGATCGGATCTCCATAGGCAATATGCCCAAGCACTGGCGGCCCGTCATCCTCTCCCCTGAAGCTTGGCAAGCCCGAAGCCTGCTCAAGCGTGGAACCATAGGCGCGAGTGTCTGACCAGGCGTTTCCAGAACCAAATGCGGACATAGAAGCCATCACAAGGTCAGACCTTCCGGCGCTCAACGCGTCCCACCCTAAACCAAGACGGTCCATAACACCGGCCGCATGATTTTCGATAACCGCATCACTTTCCGCTACAAGGCGCCTGGCCAGCTCTTTCCCCCTAGAAGTCGTTAAATCGAAACTCACACTTTGTTTGCCGCGATTAAGGGCTGCAAAACGGTAGCTCTCCTCGAACTGCTGTCTTGCAATGGCTTCCGGCGACCAGTCTGTGGCCCGCCACCAGTCAGGATACCGCCCCGCCTCTACCTTAATAATCTCCGCACCAAGATCGGAAAGAATTCTAGTTGCCAATGGCCCGGCCCAACCCATAGAGAAATCGGTGATACGCAGCCCTTCCAACGGAGCCTCTGCTTTCGCTGACTGTCCTTGCATTGCTGCATTTTCTTCGTAGTTGTCGGCGACCGCATTGACCCGCAAAGGAGATCCCGGCGCCAAAACTTGCGTGCTTCCGACCTTCACCGCCTCCAGCGATCTGCGTTCCTTAAAAATCGGATGGTTGAGAATTTCTTCCGCATTAGGCACTGCTACAAGTGGTATGCGCATTCTTCTTCCATGCTCAGCCCATTCCGCCGCTGTCCGTGATTTTAGCTTTGTATCAATAATTTTCTCCAGTTCATCCACACGTTCCGACCGCAGATAGATTGTCGCCAATCCCGGATCGCGCGCAAGTTCAGGTGCTTCTATCAACTCACAAAAGCTCTCCCACTGAGCTGGAGTAATGACAGTTATACCCAACCACCCTTCTCGGCAGCGGTGTATACTAACCGGACAAGTCGGTGAAAACCGATTAACGCCAATTCTCGGCACGGCCCTGTTCAGCATCTGGGAATCTGCTACTTGCAATTCACCCAGAACCATGCACGCTTCCAGTATACTCACTTCAAAATGCCTATAATCGCGTCCGGCATACAGGCCCGCCAACGCTGCAATCAGTGACGTGACACCTCCTACGATAGCGGATTGCACATCACCTAGTTGTTGCGGCGGACCTTGAGTTGATCCACTCGGAAATATCATGCCACACAGGGCTTGGACGGCTATATCTGCACCTCGCCAGCTTGCATATGGCCCACTCCGGCCGAACCAATTCAAATCCACCGTCGCTCGTTTTGGCTTGGCCGAAATCAGGTAGCCGGGTGCCTCTTCTCCCTTGATCAGGAGATCGCTGTTGGCGACCGTTGCCTCAAGGTCGGAAATGGGGATCCACCCCTTGTTCTGGTTCAGCCATGTGTAGAGCAGCCTCTCTGTTTCTTTCACCCCCGGGATCTCTATACGATGCCGAAGAGGGTCTTCGAATTCCTCCTCGACCTTCATCACAGTTGCGCCCATTTCCAGAAGCATTTTGCAGCACCAGGCACCACCGATGCCTCCTCCCAGTTCAACGACCGATATGCCCTTCAACGGACCTTTTTCTGTTATCATTTTTTCCCTCTCAGGCATTACCTGGCAGTTAAACAAACACATTGTGTCAAGATATGCTCAACCTCAAGCACGCCCTCCATGCCAGCAGGATTACGGCCTCATAATAGCCCTGACATTTGTCAGTTTGCAAGAAATGAAAGCAAATCATCTACTGAAATGCTTCTTTCCAGTTTGAGCTGAAGTCCTGGGATACAGTGCATTCGCAGCGGCGAAGACTTTGGCAGCCTTTACTCTGCGTCTTCTTCCGATTCAGAGTCCGCAGCAATCTGTTTCACCATCGCGGCCACTCCCGCAGATACCGTACGCAGAATCAATTCGTCATCCACATCCTTTGTCAACCAGTCCCGCATAGGAGCAAAGGCCGAAAGAAAGAGGATTAAATTGGCAACAACTCTGTTTCGGGGATCGTCAGGTGCAAGCCCGGTTTCGTTTTTGAGCTGACCCGCGAGTTCTTCGATTACAGCCAGGTCCCGGGCACGCATCGTTTTACGATCATCTTCCAAAAGATGCGGTACAGACCGGTAAACTAAGAGCGTTCCTTTTCGCTTTTTGCTCCACGCATCGCGTAGATATCTGGCGACATTTTCTTCAAGGGAAACATCTTCAGATTGTTTAAGGCGTTCAGATAAGGTGGGAATATCGGCGCGAAACCAAAGCTTGTTCAACAACCGCCGCAAAATATCGTTCTTATTGGCGATATAGTCATAGATACTTGCCTGATTAATTCCTGATTTTGCGCAAATGTCACGAATGGTTGTCGATGCAAAACCTTTTTGCAAAAACAATTCGAGAGCGGCATCGCAGATCTGATCAACGCGTTCCTCAACTAAGGACGTATCCTGCACGCTTCCGACTACAGCTTCGTCCAGTTGGTGGCTCGCAGGGCCCTCTATAAAATCAAACCCGGCGTTATCGTCAGTCGGCAAGCCACTACTCCCATTGATTCAATCTTCTAATGCCTGACGATACCATCTGCATCTGATATGCGCAAGACAACCGCGCGCTAGAGCGAGCCGGGTATCACAACCAATCTCTTGACCAAATATGGAGACCGCGATAGGCTGACGTTTGTCAGGTTATCGCGAAAGACGAAGAAGGTACTCAGGCTGGACACCACCAACTCCCTTTAGCGATCAAGGCGGTTTAAAAACTAAAAAATAAAAACAGCGAGGGAATACGCCATGACAAAAGGTCAATTTGACTCACCCAATGATAACGGAGGTATCAAATCCCTGTTAATCGCTAATCGTGGTGAAATCGCTGTTAGAATTGCCAGAACTGCTGCCGAAATGGGAATAGTGACAACGGCGATCTATTCCCAAGATGATCAGACCAGCCTGCATGTAAAAAGAGCGAACAAGGCGATCGAACTCCCGGGCAATGGCGCCAGAGCCTACCTTGACATGGACGCTGTGATTCAAGCGGCAATTTCCTGCGGCGCGGAAGCCATTCATCCGGGGTATGGATTTCTTTCAGAAAACCCGAATTTTGCGCGGCAGGTAGAAAAGGCAGGGTTGATTTTTATCGGACCGTCTCCTCAATCGCTGACTTTATTGGCCGATAAGATCGCCGCAAAAAATCTTGCCGATAAAATGGGTATACCTACTCTACCCGGAACCACCTCAGCGACTAGCTTGAAAGAAGCCCAGGCATTTTTTGATAATCTCCCCGACGAAGAGGTGACGGTGCTCATCAAGGCGGTAGCCGGCGGAGGGGGGCGCGGAATGAAAATAGTGACCGCCCGAAAAGACCTCCCATCTGCATGGGAGCGATGTAGATCGGAAGCCGAGGCCGCATTTGGTTGCCCCGATGTTTATGTGGAGCGGTTCCTGCCCAAGGCACGGCATCTGGAAGTCCAGATAGTAGGCGATGGCACCGGTCGTTGCATTCATTTCGGAGAGCGTGAATGCACATTGCAACGCCGACACCAGAAAGTTGTCGAAATGGCGCCCAGCCCTACGCTATCCGCGCTGGAACGTGAAACTATTACTTCATATGCTGTGAAGCTGGCGGAGAGTCAGTCTTATCGCTCTCTTGGGACATTCGAGTTTCTTCTCGATGTAAACGCAAAAGGCAGTGAAAATTTATTCTTTATTGAAGCCAATCCTCGAATTCAGGTCGAACATACCGTAACGGAAGAAGTATTTGATTGCGATCTTGTTCGCCTGCAGCTGGAAATTGCGGCCGGGAATACTCTGTCAGGTCTAGGTATCAATCAACAAAATTTGCCGTCTCCGCGAGGCTATTCCTTACAACTTCGCGTCAATATGGAGCGGATGGACATCAACGGAAATACGCTGCCGACGAGTGGCAAGATTGAAGTATATGAACCGCCTACCGGTGCGGGAATACGGGTCGACGGATTTGCCTATGCCGGATACCGTAGCTCATCGAGTTTTGATAGCCTCCTCGCGAAGCTCGTCGTTCATTCAAATCTCCCCGGTTTTGATTCAGTCCTCAGAAAAGCAGCGCGAGCACTTGAAGAATTCCGTATTCTGGGCCTTGAAACCAACTTGCAATGGTTACAGGCCCTGATTAACAGACCTGAAGTGTTGGAGAATAAAGTTACCACTCGCTTCATTGAACAACATGCGGCCGAATTGGCCAGCTCAGCTCAGGAACTATTGCCCCCTCTCTTCTTCGAGGAAGATACATCCGCTGGCGAAAAGAGGCAGGAGGTCACGGAACTTCTTCCCGGAACAGAAGGTGTGTCAGCCCCGATGCAATCTACTGTTATATCGCTATTCGTAAAAGAGGGAGATGTCGTGAAGGCAGGGGAGCAGCTGGCCGTCCTTGAAGCGATGAAAATGGAGCATGTGATTTGCTCCCCCTGTAACGGAATGATACGGGCCATTCTGACTGAAACAGGAAAAACACTTATGGAAGGGGAGCCCGTTTTCGCAATCGAACCGGGCGCCTCCTCGGAGGGACAGGTCGATATATCAGATATGATCGATCTCGATACGATCCGGAAAGACCTAGACGATGTGAGAGAGCGTCGCGCTTATGGGCTAGATGAAAACCGGCCTGAAGCTGTTGAAAAGCGTCACGGCCGCGGGCATCAGACCGCCAGGGAAAATCTCGCTCAATTGTGTGACGCGGGAACATTTCTGGAATACGGAGAGTTTGCTATCGCAGCCCAGCGGCAACGCCGGTCGCTTGACGATCTTACCCGAAACACCAGCGGAGACAGTGTCATTACAGGCCTCGGCTCGATAAATGGTGATAAGTTTAGTGAAGATAAGGCCCGCTGTGCATTTGCTATCAACGACTATATGGTTCTGGCAGGAACCCAGGGGCAACGGCATCACCGTAAGCTGGATCGTATTTTCAGTCTGGCCGGAGACCAGAACCTACCGCTAATTATGCTGGCGGAAGGGGGGGGAGGACGTCCGGGAGACACTGAGCGAATGACATACGCCGGAATTTCCAACGGTACATTCACTAAATTGGCGAATTTGAGTGGACAGGTTCCGCTCGTCGGAGTGGTATCAGGTCGATGCTTTGCGGGAAATGCCGCACTTCTTGGATGTTGCGATGTCATTATTGCTGATGAAAGCACCAATCTCGGCATGGCGGGCCCTGCCATGATTGAAGGTGGAGGCCTTGGCATCTATGAGCCTGAATCCATCGGCCCAATAGACATTCAGAGCCAAAATGGCGTTGTTGACATTCGCGTCAAGGACGAAGCTGAAGCTTGCAAGGTCGCAAAACAATATATTTCTTACTTTCAGGGAGCCGTCAGCGACTGGTCCGAGCCCGATCAGAGGGTCCTGCGCCATACTATTCCTGAAAATCGGCTACGCGTCTATGAAGTAAAACAGATAATCGAAGCCATGGCAGACGAGGGTTCCGTCCTTGAGCTACGTCGCGAATTTGGCGTCGGTATTGTCACAACCTTTATCAGAATAGAAGGTAAGCCCTTTGGCGTCATTGCCAATAACTCGCAACATCTGGGAGGAGCCATTGATGCCCCGGCGGCAGACAAAGCGTCTCGGTTCATGCAACTTTGCGACGCCTTTGATATCCCTATTGTCTCTCTTTGCGATACGCCTGGATTTATGGTCGGCCCGGAAGCTGAAAAAACCGCTTTGGTAAGGCATGTGTGCCGAATGTTTGTTACAGCCCGTTCCATCAGCGTTCCTCTCTTTGGTATCGTTTTGCGCAAATGCTACGGGTTGGGAGCCCAGGCAATGCTGGCGGGCGGCGCATATGACGATTTTTTCACTGTCTCCTGGCCGACGGGTGAATTTGGTCCAATGGGCCTCGAAGGTGCCGTGAAGCTCGGCTTTAAGCGTGAGCTCGACGCACTTACCGACCCGGTGGACAAGCAGGCACTCTACAACAAGTTGCTAGCGGAGTATTATGAGCAGGGAAAAGCAATTTCCGTCGCCTCCACTCTTGAAATAGACGCAGTTATTGACCCGGTCGAGACGCGCTGTTGGATACTGGGCGGATTAAGGTCAGCCAGCCTCCGCCCTCCATTATCCGGGCGCAAACGATCCTTTGTTGACACATGGTAATTGCCGGTCTGCAGGCAATAAGCAGGCGACGTATATATGGTCGCCGTTCTTCGCTGAAAAATCTCTTAAATATAATAAACAAAACCGGAGCATTGAAATGACTGAGGTATTAAAGAGCGAATTAACAAACGGCTTGTTAACCCTGATTATGAACCGTCCTGAAAGGCGGAACGCCCTAGATCCAAATCTGACCCTTGCATTGCGGGATGCAACTGCAGCGGCGATGGAAGATCCTGAGGTACGGGCTGTATTACTGACCGGAGCCGGGGGGCATTTTTGCGTTGGTGGTGACGTAAAGGCCATGAATGAAGGTAGCGGCCGCGATGCGCCATTGGGCCAGCGAATTCACAACCTAAAAGATCGAATGAATGCGGCGCGTTATCTACATGAGATGCCTAAACCAACAATTGCCGCAATCGAGGGATCGGCGGCTGGAGCCGGGCTTTCCCTGGCCCTCGCCTGTGATTTCCGGATCTGCGCTGAAGACTCAAAAATCACGACTGCTTTCGCGAAGGTGGGCCTTTCCGGAGATTTTGGAGGAACTTATTTTATCTCACAAATACTGGGGTCGGCAAAGGCACGGGAACTCTACCTGCTTTCGCCTCTTCTCAGTGGTTCACAGGCAGCGGATCTTGGTCTGGTGACACGCGCTGTCCCGACGGACAAAGTAATGGAAGAAGCGCGGTCCTTTGCTCTTGAGCTTGCAAACGCGCCTACTTTGACACTTGGAATGATCAAGCAAAATCTCGCATGTGCTGAAGCTGGCGGCACTTTATTGGAATGTTTTGATAAAGAAGCCCGTCATCACACGTTATGCGCCTTAACCAGTGATCATATGGAAGCGGCAGCTGCGTTTGTTGAAAAACGCAAACCTGTATTTAAAGGCGCCTAACGGCGTTGTTATCAGACGATTGCACCCTCGTCTCCGTAAGCGGAAAATGGCACAAGGTGCCAGTATGATACGCACCAATTTGCTGCTTGATATAGCGGCGTTTATATTGGTTACGGGGGAAGGATTTGAACCTACGACCTTCAGGTTATGAACCTGACGTCCCTACGGCAACACCTCCCACCAGTCCGGCCAGGTCACCTTTTTCGGCGTCCGCGTTGCCTTCAGGACCGTGCGCTGCTCCTCAAGGGTAAGATGATCATCGCCAAGGCGTTCAAGCGCGGCCTTGACGAGCCAGGGCTCCAGTGCCATGCGGGCAGTGGCCCGGTATGGATCAAGCTTTTTCGCCATGCGCAAGGGTTGAAGAGCAGTATTGACGCTCCCGGGAGAGACGGTTTCTATTGCGATCTTGGAGAATCCCCTTTCATCAACCACTTGGGCGTTTCTGCCTTCTGCGATTGCCATCATTGTGCCGCGTGCAGCTGATGTATCACCTTCAAGCCCGCGACGGGCAAGCTGGAGCAGGAATGCTTCCGCCGCCGTGACCTGCCGCTCGATACCCTCCTCCCGGATCGTCACCAGCTGCCCCAATACTGCCTCATAGGGAGCTACTTTATGGCGTCCTCTTGGTCTGCCCTTTTTGTTTCCGCTGGAGCCGCTTTTAAAACGTGTATCGACAGGCGGGTTTTTATATCCAACCTCTCTGTTCTTCCTTTTTCCATCGCTGGTCATCTACGTGTTCCTCTCGGCCATTTCAGACTATCCGAATCACGGGTGCAGCGTTGGATCTCCAAGGTCTGCTTTTCAGTCAGTTTTTTGACACCCCGACGTTTGCCCATGGCCATCTGCACTGCCCAGGGCTCGAGCAGCATTTGAGGGCGGTCACTTTTAAAGTCCTGACGCCGCGGATCGAGGGCCGTAACCTTAAGCAGCAAAAGGGCATCATCCGCATTGCTCGGGTCACCCGTATATTTAAGAGCCACTGCCTTCGGTGATTTCTTCCGGTTCTCTGCCGCAAGGTATTTGTCGCGTTTTACAATCCATTTCAGGATCTCACGCTGTGCCATCCGGTTACCGTCCAATGCGTCCTGAAAGGTGCGTTGCTGCAGCGCCTCTTCTACTTTGATCTCTTTCAATTTTCCGTTACGATTAACCGTCACGGTCTTGTCCATAATCACATTAATAGCGGACACACTGCGATGTTCGACTTTGGATTTCGGGCGGCCCTTTGGATTGCCGCTTTGGCCTGGCTTGAACCGCCCCGAGACGGGAGGGTTGCCCCTCGTTGGTTTGTCATTCATTGAGCTGCCCTCTCCTCAAGGCGGGGCTCTTTTCCGGTGAGCGCGCACCAACGCTCGAGGGCAACATCGACATAGGCCGGATCGATCTCGACACCGCGGAAGCGGCGCCCTGCCCGTTCAGCTGCAATCAGGGTCGTGCCCGAGCCCAGAAAGATATCGAGAACTACATCGCCGTGACGGGTCACATCCTTGATCGCATCCGCGACCAGCCCCGTCGGCTTGACGGTCGGATGTAGCGCAAGATCCTCGCGCCGGCTGCCGCGGAAGGAGTTGACCGAGGCATAATCCCAGACATTGGTCCGATTGCGACCATGTTTGCCAAGCTCCACCATATTGAGATGTGTTGCCTCCCCGACCCGATAGACAAATATCAGTTCATGCTTTGAGCGATAGAGCGAGCCCATCCCGGCATTGGATTTGCTCCAGATGCAAAGATTGAGAAAGGCGCCATAGATATCATGAGCAACAGCAGTCACATCCTCCATATGGCGCCAGTCCATACAGATAAAGTGAACGGCCCCATCCCGGGAGACAGTTTTGCAGGCCCCCAGTGTCTCTTTAAGGAAAGTCCGGAATTCCGTCTCACTCATCTCGCCGGACGCCATGGCGAACTCCCGATGTCGATCACTGGTGTTGGCATGTCCGCTGATCCGGACATTGTAGGGTGGATCCAGAAAGGCCGCATCGATTTGTGTATCTGCGCCAACCACCTTTTGTAAAAACGCGAGGTCACGACCGTCCCCGCAGCCAATGCGGTGATCCCCGAGTATCCAGATATCTCCTGCTTTGGTTCTCGGGGTTTCCGGGACAGCCGGAATGACCTCATCGTCGGGATCTGCCTGCCCCTCCAGAATTACATCGATCTCACCGGTCGAGAACCCGGTCAGGGTCACATCCATATCGACATCAAGGGTGGCGAGGTCAGAGAGTTCCAGCTTGAGGATTTCCATATCCCATCCGGCATTGAGCGCGATCTTGTTATCCGCGAGCCGCAGCGCCCGCTTCTGCGTATCCGTGAGCCCTGTTAGGGTAATGACCGGCACTTCATCAAGACCCATCGCCTTTGCTGCAAGCAGGCGCCCGTGCCCGGCAATCAATAGACCTTCCGGATCAACCAGAATCGGGTTGGTAAAACCAAACTCATCAATCGAGGCTCTGATCTGCTCGATCTGCTTTTTCGAATGGGTGCGCGTATTCCGGGGATCCGGCACCAGATCACTCACCGGACGATAGGTCACGGTCAACTGGTTTTTAATTTTGGGCCCTTCATTCATTTCGTATGTTCAATAATCTGATTGCACCATATGTGGTATATTAGAGAGGAATAAAGCCCCTGCCAAGATCTATATGAGACGACAATCTCGAAGGACTGGACTTTGGTGCGCAAAGGAGCGTCACTGTCTCTGTGCCCGTTTGCCGGGCTGTTGTCGGTACGGACGGAATGGTTCCGCCCGATAGCAGGAGACTAAACTCATGGCATCCCACACTCCCTACTCTTCAAACCGCAAGCAGGGCAAAGCAAACAGTACGGCGGCCCGTAAAACCTCAACAGCCAAGCCCTCCAAACTTGATCGGATGATCATACTTCTCCGTCAAAAGAATGGCGTTTCTCTCGAGGAGCTCTGCAAGGTCACTGGCTGGCAGTCCCACTCGGTACGCGGTGCGATAGCCGGCTCATTAAAGAAGAAGGGTCATCTGATAACGTCTGAGAAGATCGACAGTGTTCGCCGCTACCGCATCGGAGATCCTTCATGAAAAGCATTTCCAATCTTGATGAAGAGGTCAGGTCGCTGGAGAGGCTTGGATTGAAAGATCTCCGCGCGCTCTGGGCCGCCCGTTTCGGACCACCGCCCAAATTACGCTCCGAAGAGCTGTTGCGTCTGATGCTGGCCTGGCGTCTGCAGGCAGAGGCTCTGGGTGGGATCACGCCCGAAACACGTCGTCTTCTCAATCGTCGCGGAGCCATTGCCTCCGAAGGCCGTGCCCTTGGTGACGGCGCGATCCTACGACGAGACTGGCAGGGACGGCAGATCGAAGTTGTGGTCAAGGCGGAGGGCTTTTTCTGGGAAGAAAAATCCTATCCGAGCCTTTCCGCCGTCGCCCGGGCAGCGACCGGCACCCGCTGGAACGGGCCGCGCTTCTTTGGTCTGCGCGAGGGCAGCCGATGAAGCCCCCCGTCCGGCGCTGCGCCATTTATACCCGCAAGAGCTCCGAGGAAGGGCTTGAACAAAGTTTTAACAGCCTCGATGCCCAGCGGGAGGCCTGCGAAGCCTATATCAAGAGCCAGGCAAGTGAAGGCTGGCGTGCCCTCCCCGCCCGCTATGACGATGGTGGCTATTCCGGTGGCAGTATGCAACGTCCCGGGCTTCAGAAACTGCTCTTCGATATCTCGTCAGGAAAGATCGACATTGTGGTCGTCTACAAGATAGATCGCCTGACCCGTGCACTTGCGGACTTTGCCCGCATGGTGGAGCTGTTTGAACAGCATGCCGTCAGTTTTGTCAGTGTCACGCAATCCTTTAACACCACCTCCAGCATGGGACGGCTGACCCTCAATGTGCTGCTCTCCTTTGCCCAGTTCGAGCGCGAGGTCACGGGAGAGCGTATCCGCGACAAGATCGCCGCCTCCAAGAAGAAGGGGATGTGGATGGGCGGCAGCCCGCCGCTTGGCTATGATCTGCCGGAGGCAGGCTCCCATAGCTTACGGATAAACAAAGCCGAGGCGGAGACAGTCCGCTGGGTCTTTGAAAGTTATCTTGAGCTCAAATCCGTCCATGCCCTGGTAAGAGAGCTTGATAAGAAAGGTGTTCGATCAAAGACCCGAACGACGCTTAAAGGAAGAACCATTGGCGGCGAGCCCTTCAGCCGCGGCGCGCTTTTTCATCTGCTCCGAAGCCGTGTCTATCTTGGCGAGGTTCCCCATAAGGATCAATCTCATCCCGGACTGCATGACGCAATAATCGAGGCGGAACTGTTCGAAGCCGTGCAGGTGCAGTTGGATGAGAACAGCCGACGTCGCAGGGCGACTGGAAAGAGCGTGGCGCGATCACCGCTCGCGGGGCGGATATTTGATACGGACGGTCAGCCCATGTCTCCGACCTTTGCCTATGGTCGTGGAGGCAAGCTGTATCGATATTATGTGTCCGCCTCTTTGCAGCGCGGCGCAAAGCGGGACCAGCAAGACGATGCACCGCGGCGTGTATCAGCAACGGCACTCGAGGCTCGGTTGCTTAAAACACTGATCCGTCTTCTCCCTGACCTTGAGGATGAACCGTTTCATCTTGCACGACGCATCGAAATCCACGCAAAGCGTGTCGATGTACTTCTAACCCTCAAGTTTATCGGCAAGATCGGGGAAAACCTTAATACCGGTGAGCGTGCTGTGCGCGATCTGACGGAGCCGGATCAGCTGCGGCTGACCCTGCCCTGGCGGATGCAGACGCGCGGGGGACGGACTGACATCCTTGCCGGCGATAAAAACACGCCGCAACCGGATCCGTCCTTGATCCGGGCCTTGCGCAGCGCTCATGCGATGCTTGATCAAAAGCCCAGAAAAGCTCCGACCCTACAGGCAGCACCCACCTCTCCCTGGCGGCGCAACCTGGTCCGGCTTGCTTTTCTGGCCCCCGATATCCAGCGCCTCATCCTGAATGGAGGTCAGCCGGATCATTTGACACTTGCGCTTTTGATGAAGGAAGAGGTCCCGTTGCTCTGGTCGGAACAGCATCGCAAGTTCGCCATAGACAGCGCGAATTGATGCCAGCTTGAGCCCCTAAAGAAAATCCCTTAAGTCACCTGTAAATACGCTTAAAACACCCTGTTAATACCAATAACAGGCCCTGTTATGGCAATTAATCACCCTGTTATGACGGAAAAACAGGAAAGTGGCGAAACACATCTGTAATGCACTGTTTTTACTTCATAAAATATTTTGTCTTTCGAGAACAGACATCTATTTTACCCTGTTAACGGTCATTTTTATAAAAAATTCCCTGTTAATGTCCCTGTTCAAGGGAAACTCACCCTACCATCAAACAGGCAGAGACGGGCGGGCAATTTGCATCCTAATAGCCGTTATCTGACGGTCCGGAGACGATGCCTGGAAAGGGATTGGCGGCGTATAAACGCCCTGATACGGGCGGTTACAGGTAACGGCCAGGATCGGAGACGGATTGTCAGGGGTGCGTGGCGGAGGGAGGGGGATTCGAACCCCCGATACGGTTCCCCGTATACACACTTTCCAGGCGTGCGCCTTCAGCCACTCGGCCACCCCTCCGCAATCGCGCCCTATTTTAACTGGAGGGCGCGCGGGGAATATACTTGAGAAGGGCGAGAATGCAAGGGGTCAAACCTGACTTTGGCAAATTAATAACACCATGATGACAATCGGGTGAAGACATGAGAGAAGCTTTGAACTCTTGTGTATTTCAACGTACCATCCGACGCATGATACATGCTGGTGGAATGAAACAGTGATAATCGGTCGCCTCATAGGCTGGATTTTAGTCGGCTGTGCCTTTCTGGTGCTCGGTCACGATATCCTGCTATATCTGAATACCGAAGCTTGGCACTCCATTTTACTGGGAGAGCTTTGGTATAATCTTAATCCAGAAGGTCTGAATTTAACGCAGGCTATCGTCCAGCGCTACCTGACCCCCATGCTATGGGATCCGGTTATCCTGACGGTGCTGTTGTGGCCTGCCTGGTTGGTTTTTCTCGCACCTGGTGTCGTGTTTCTTTTACTCTTTCGCAAGAGACGGCCCGCTAACAGTCGCCGCTTCTTGAATTAATCATCCCCCATTTTGAGGGCCGCCAGAAATGCTTCCTGCGGGATGTCAACATTGCCGACGGATCGCATCCGCTTTTTGCCTTTCTTCTGCTTTTCCAGAAGCTTTTTCTTTCGGGTAATATCGCCGCCATAGCATTTCGCTGTCACGTCCTTCCGAAGGGCCGAAATTGTCTCCCGTGCGACAACTTTTCCGCCGATCGCTGCCTGTAGCGCAATCTTGAAGAGCTGCCGGGGGATAAGGTCTTTAAGCCGCTCGCACAGCTGACGGCCGCGCGCTTCCGCCTGATCGCGATGAACAATCATGGCAAGCGCATCTACGGGTTCGCTGTTCACAAGGATGGATAACTTTACCAGATCACTTTCGACATAACTGTCAATTTCATAGTCAAAGCTGGCATATCCGCGCGTAACCGATTTCAGGCGATCATAAAAATCAAACACAACTTCATTAAGCGGCAATTTATAGACGACCATGGCCCGGTTGCCGGCATAGGTCAGGTCAGCCTGCACACCGCGCTTGTCTTCACAGAGCTTCAGAACCTGTCCAAGAAATTCGTCCGGCACCATGATCGTCGCCTTGATCCAGGGTTCCTCAATCCGGTCAATTTGCATCACATCGGGCATATCCGCCGGGTTATGCATCTCTACCATCGAACCGTTCCGCATAAACAGATGATAGACAACGGAAGGCGCTGTGGTAATGAGATCGAGATCGAATTCGCGCTCCAGTCGCTCCTGAATAATTTCAAGATGCAATAACCCCAAGAAACCACATCGAAAGCCGAAACCAAGCGCAGCAGATGTCTCGGCCTCGAAAGAAAAGCTCGCGTCATTGAGGCGAAGCTTGCCAAGACTAGATTTCAACTCGGTAAAGTCCGCCGCGTCAATTGGGAAGAGGCCACAGAAGACGACCGGTTGATTGGGTTTAAAGCCGGGGAGTGGCTCAGATGCGGGCTTGCGATCATCAGTAATCGTGTCGCCGACCTTTGTATCCGCAACCTGCTTGATGGCGGCGGTCATGAACCCGATTTCGCCCGGCCCCAGCTCATCCACCACCAGACCTTTTGGCGTGAAGACGCCCACCCGATCAACAAGGTAACTCGCACCGGTTTCCATCATCCGGATTTTCTGGCTTTTTTTGATGACGCCCGCACGAACGCGGAACAGCACGACAACACCCAGATAAGCGTCATACCAGCTATCGATTAGAAGCGCCTGCAGCGGTGCGTTGCGATCCCCTTTTGGAGGCGGGATATGGGCGACGACAGCCTCAAGCACCTCTTCAATACCCTGGCCGGTTTTCGCAGAAATCGGGATCGCCCCGCTTGCGTCAATACCAATTACTTCCTCAATCTGCTCGACAACCCGATCGACATCTGCCGCCGGCAGATCCACCTTGTTCAGCACCGGCAGGATTTCGTGATTAACCTCTATTGCCTGATACACGTTGGCGAGGGTTTGCGCTTCAACCCCCTGGCTGGCATCGACGACCAGCACCGAACCTTCACAGGCGGAGAGTGAGCGGTTCACCTCATAGGCAAAATCCACATGGCCGGGCGTATCGATCAGGTTAAGGGTATATGTTTCGCCATCCTTCGCTGTATACAGCAACCGAACCGTCTGCGCCTTGATCGTGATGCCACGCTCGCGCTCGATATCCATGCTGTCCAGAACCTGATGCTGCATCTCGCGATCATCCAGACCACCACACATCTGGATCAGGCGATCGGCAAGCGTCGATTTACCATGATCGATATGGGCAATGATCGAGAAATTCCGGATTTTACTGAGTTCTGTCATTTGGGTACTTTTCAAGTGTCCTGGCTGTTCATCCAACTAGCAGCTTTGGGGGCAAATTCAATCGAATTCATGTAAATCAAATTGACGCGTCCGAATAGCTACCTTTATCCGATGGAATTTTCATAATCCCCGAGCCGCTAAATGCTGTCTTACCGTCTGCCGTCAGGATACATGTCGCGAATAACAGGCCACGGGTTTGCTTTACAAGCTGGGTCCGTCCCTCCAGCCAGGCGCCTTTTTGCACCGGCGCCACAAAATCACAGGACATCTGTATCGTCGGAATGAATTTCCGAAGCCCGGATAAGGCCAAAGCCCCGACACCAAGTTGCATATCGGCAAATGTCATCAGCATTCCGCCGTGGCATATTCCGGCAATATTGCAATGTTTGTCCTCGATCCGAAGTCCGAGATAGGCATCCCCCTCGACCCTTTTTACCATCAGCAGGCCTGTCAGTTCGACAAATCCGACATTGCCCTCGAACTCTTTAAACCCTTCTGGTGCATTATTCGTCATTCTTCTCTCCAGAAACGGAACAAGGGGAGCAAAAATCGCTCCCCTTTTTTCTTCCGGTCGTCCTTTTTAATTGCGTAGGCTGCCGCCTGTCGCTTTCTCGACACTCCCGATGACCTTGGCCGCAACCGCATCGATTTCCTCTTCTGTCAGAGTCCGGTCCATCGGTTGCAGCCGCACAGAAAAGGCCACAGATTTCCGGCCTTCCGCCATTCGGCCGCCTTGATAGATATCAAAGATGGAAACATCCTTGATCAGCTTTTTATCGCTGCCCTTCACGGCCCGAATAATGGTATCCGCCGGGGTATCTGCATCCACCTCAAAAGCAAAATCGCGCTCTACCGCCTGATAATCCGAGACGATCAAAGGCGGGCGAGCCGTTGCGGTCGCTTTTGGAAGCGGCACGTTATCAAGATAAACTTCAAACCCGACCATCGGCCCTTTCACTTTCATGGCGTCCAGTACGCGGGGGTGCAATTCCCCAAACGCCGCCAACCGGTTCTTTGGGCCGAGTTGCATGACACCGGAACGCCCCGGATGGTACCAGTCCGGAGCCCCTGTCACGATCTGAACAGAGTCAGCAGGACCGCCTACCGCATCCAGCAGCGCCAGCGCATCTGCTTTTGCGTCAAAGGCATCGAACTTACGGCCATTGCCCGCCCAATGGCGCGGTGATGTCTGCCCGACACGAATGCCGCCCGCAACGGTGACTTGCCCATCAACCTGATCCGAATGATACTCCGAACCAACTTCAAACAGGGAGATATCTGCAAAGCCACGTGACATATTCCGTCCTGCCGCCGCAATCAGATTTGGCAGAAGGGAGGGACGCATGGCGTCAAGGTCGGCGCTGATCGGATTGACCAGAACAATCTCGTCCGGCACGCCACCAAACAGATCTGCATGGGATCGCGGAAGGAATGACCAGCTCACCGCCTCCATCATCCCGCGCGCAGCGAGCGAACGCTTGGCAATCCGGACGCGCCGTTGCTTTGCATTGACTGCCGGTTTCGCCACGACATTTTCCATCGGTAACGGAACCGGTTGGATATTGTCATACCCGTAAATACGCAGAACCTCTTCCACCAGATCCGCCTCACCATCGACATCCATCCGCCAGGAGGGAACCTGTGTTCGGATAACGTCACCAGCCTCTTCCGGGGCAAATCCAAGTCTGTCGAGAATTGCGATCATTTCCGAGGGCTGGACTTCAACACCGCCAAGTTCTTTTACACGGGCCTTTCGCAATTCAACTGTTTTTTGCCAGGCGGGTCCATCGCCCGCAACAACCACCTCGCTAGGCTCACCGCCACAGATATCAAGCACGAGCCGTGTCGCAATTTCCATTGAGGGTTCGACGAAATCCGGATCAACTCCGCGTTCGAAACGATAGCGGGCGTCGGATTCAATCCCAAGCTTGCGCCCCGTGGTCGCTATACGCACGGGATCGAACAAGGCCGCCTCGATAAACACATTCACGGTATCTTCGGAACAGCCTGTCACTTCGCCGCCCATAACACCACCAAGACCGACGGCGGTTTTATCGTCCGCAATCACGCATGTTTCTGCATCAAGCTTGTACTCTTCCCCATCAAGTGCGAGCAGCGTTTCCCCGGCTTCAGACAACCGCGCCTGAATATCACCATTGATCTTGTCCGCATCAAATACATGAAGCGGGCGGGCGAGATCAAACGTCATATAATTTGTCATGTCGACCAATGCCGAAATCGGCCGAAGCCCGATAGCGCGTAACTTGTCCTGCAGCCATTTGGGGCTGGGGCCGTTTTTAACTCCGCGAATATAACGGCCGACAAATTTTGAACAGGGAAGCGGATCGACATTCCTAAAATTAAGGTTGACCCCAATCGGACTTTTAAACTTTCCCGCAACTGGGCTGGTGTCCAGCGGTTTCAATGTGCCGAAACCGCTCGCTGCAAGATCGCGGGCGATACCATAGACGCCAAGCGCATCCTGATGATTTGGTGTAATCGCAATTTCAATGACCGGATCATCAAGGCCCGACAGAGCCGCGAACGAAGCGCCGATTTCGGCATCTTCCGGCATTTCAATGATCCCGTCATGTTCATCGGAAAGACCCATCTCACGCTCGGAGACCAGCATGCCATTGCTCTCGACGCCGCGAATTTTTGTCGGCTTCAGCCAGAGATCTGTCCCCGGCACATAGGCACCGGACGGGGCAAACACGCCCTTCATGCCAGTCCGGGCATTCGGCGCACCGCAAACAACCTGCACAACCTCGCTACCGGTATCAACCTTGCAGACACGCAAGCGATCCGCATCCGGATGCTGTACAGCCTCGACCACATGCGCGACCCTAAAGTCCGCCAATTCCTTCGCTCGATCCGAAACGTCCTCCACTTCCAATCCAATTGAGGTCAGCCGATCTGTCAAGTCATCCAGTGTCGCATCATAGTCAAGATGCTCTTTCAGCCAGGAAATCGTGAATTTCATCGTGACAGCCCTCCCCCGAGTGTTGGCACATCGAGTGGCACAAATCCGTAATGCTTAAGCCAGCGTAAATCAGAATCAAAGAAAGCACGGAGGTCCGGGATACCATATTTCAGCATTGCAATCCGGTCTATTCCCATCCCCCAGGCAAAGCCCTGATATTCCGCCGGATCAAGTCCGCAATGCTCCAATACCCTCGGATTGACCATGCCGCAGCCAAGAATCTCAAGCCAGTCATCACCCTCGCCAACTTTCACATGATCACCAGCGAAGGTGCAGCGGATATCCATCTCCGCCGACGGTTCGGTGAAGGGGAAATAGGACGGTCGGAACCGCATTGTGACTTCCTCCAGCTCGAAGAAAGCCTTGCAGAACTCCGCCAGCACACCTTTCAGATGCCCCATATGGCTGGTCTTGTCGATAACCAACCCCTCGATTTGATGAAACATCGGCGTGTGGGTCTGATCGGAGTCGCTCCGGAAGGTTCGTCCCGGCACGACAATACGATGCGGTGGCTTTTGTGACTGCATTGTACGAATCTGCACCGTCGACGTGTGAGTTCGTAAAAGCTGGCGAGAGCCATCCTCTTTCTCCGGCAGATAAAAGGTATCATGCATCTGCCGGGCCGGATGTTCCGGCGGAATATTCAGTGCGGTAAAGTTATTGAAATCATTTTCAATATCCGGGCCTTCGGCAATATCAAATCCCATCCCGGCAAAAATTTCGGTAATTTCATCCATTACCTGACTGATGGGATGAATACGCCCTATCTGCTCCGGCCGGGCCGGCAGGGTAATGTCTATCTTTTCCTGCTGCAGCTTCGCATCCAGCGCCGCCGCGTGCAGTCCGGATTTTGCCTCGTCAATGGCATTCCCCACCGTGATCTTCAACTTGTTGAGCTTTGGCGCAACTTCCTGGCGTTCTGCCGGATCCATCTGACCCAGACCCCGCATCATCAGGCTGACACTGCCTTTCTTGCCGAGCGCGGAAATCCGCAAAGACTCCAGCGAATCAAGATCGGTAACACTTCCAATCTTCGCCAGCAATTCCTGTTCAAGCTTTTCAATATCCTGCATCACAACTCGCAAATAAAAAAGGGGCCACAAACGGGGCCCCCTTTTAATAAAGTGGTCTACGAAAATGTCTAGTTTTTCGAGGGCCCGGATTATCAGGCTTTGGAGGCAGCCTGCTGTGCTGCATCAACCAATGCCTTGAAGGCCTCAGGCTCGCGTACGGCAATATCGGCCAGAACCTTGCGGTCCACCTCAATACCGGCCAGCTTGAGGCCGTGCATAAAGTTGCCATATGTCATGCCGAGTTCACGCGAGGCTGCGTTGATACGCTGAATCCACAAGCCGCGGAAATTCCGCTTCTTGGTCCGGCGATCGCGATAGGCGTACTGGCCCGCTTTTTCAACGGCCTGTACTGCAACGCGGAAGGTATTCTTGCGGCGGCCATAATAACCTTTGGCAGCCTTTATAACTTTTCTGTGGCGGGCGTGCGTGGTGACGCCGCGTTTAACACGTGCCATGGTTCTCTCTCCTTAGCCGTAAGGCATAAATTTTTTGACGATACGGGCATCTTGATCAGCAAGAATGGTTGTTCCGCGCTGATTCCGGATCTGCTTCTGCGTCCGCTTGATCATCCCATGCTGCTTACCAGCCTGGTTTGCGCGAACCTTACCCGTTGCGGTGAGAGAGAAACGCTTCTTCACGCTGCTCTTAGTCTTTAATTTGGGCATTTCTGGCTTCCTCTAAAATAACGTTGAAGCGATTGAGCAAACTCGGCAGCCCCAATTGGCCGGAACGCTCAGCGAAGCGAGGTTTATACAGCCGCACAAACGCAAATACAAGCCCCATGAAAGGCTTTTTTTGACCTGCGTCACAAAACTTTATCTCCCGCGTCATCAAGGACAGCCTGGCTTGTCCAGCTGTACCTAAATCACCCGAAAATCCGTGCGGACAGAGACAATGCAAATCAGTTTTTCATTTAAAGCGCAAATAGTCTTGCTTTGGACCCTCTTAATGTTTCTTCTTACGGCCGCCACGACAACGGCCGAAGAAGTTAGGACGGCAGAGCCCTTCAGTTTTCTTGCCAATTCAGACATGCCCTATTCATCAAAGGAAGATTATATTCTCAAGCAGCGCACAAAACCTGCCATCAAGTCCAGCACTCTTCCCTTCGTCATATTCATGGGAGATTTCAAGAACAGTGCTCTACCATGCACTGCCGCACTGCTCACCGAAAGGCGCAACCAGATCATGGCGTTGCATCCTGGTCGTGTTTTCTACACACCCGGTGACAATGACTGGACGGATTGCGACCGCACAGAGATCATTCAACGCTTTTCAGAGCTCGATCGCCTTGATTTACTAAGGCACCTTTTCTATGACGCCCCCATGTCACTGCCCCCCGAATGGCTGTATGCCCGCCAAGCCCTGTTCCCGGAGAATATGCGATGGGTATATAAAAACACTCTCTTCGCAACCGTTCATCTTGTCTCCACGAATAATGGTCGCGAAGAAATCCTGCTTAGTGATGTGGATCTCACCCTGACGCTGACAGATGCACGGGACAGGGCCAATTATGTTTGGCTAAGCCAGGCATTTATCGAGGCGGAAAAAATCGGGGTCAATGCAGTCGTCATCGCAACACAAGCAGACGTAACCCACAGTAAATACAAGCCGCGCTGCACAGAGGAACGGCGGCAGGAGTGTGACGCGTTTGCCGGCTTCAGCCTGCATCTTCGGTTTTTGTCGGCAAAGTTCAAAAAACCCGTTCTACTGATGCATGGCGACACCTACCCGTACTGCCTGGATAGAGGATTTGGCGGTGCCGCTGCCCCCAATCTCTGGCGGTTCAACTCCACAGGGGATTATGGATTAATTGACGCAGCCGTAGTATCCGTTGACCCATCAAATATATCGGCACCTTTCGATTTCACCTCCCTTACGGAAAACCGACCTCCAGCTCCAAGCTGTTAAGGCATACAAAAAGCCTGCAACCGATGAGATTGCAGGCTTGAATTTAAACCATATTGATTGGGTTTATTTCGTCGGCGCAATGACCATCGTCATCTGTCGGCCTTCCATTTTCGGATGCTGCTCGACTTTTGCAAGTTCTTCGGTCTCATCGCGAACCTTGTGCAGGAGTTTCATGCCGAGTTCCTGATGCGCCATTTCACGCCCGCGGAACCGCATGGTCACCTTCACCTTGTCGCCGGTTTCAAGGAACTTGTTTACCGCCCGCATTTTGACATCATAGTCATGCTGGTCGATATTCGGCCGCATCTTGATTTCCTTGATTTCGAATGTCTTCTGCTTTTTCCGGGCTTTAGCTGCTTTCTTCTGAGCCTCAAACCGGGCGCGGCCAAAATCCATGAGCTTACAGACCGGCGTCTCACCGGGAGAAACCTCTACCAGATCAAGACCCGCTTCATCGGCCAGCCCAAATGCAGCTTGAATGCTTACCAAACCGATATTATCGCCTTCGTCATTGATTAATCGAACGTTGGCAACGTTGATATCTTCATTTGTGCGCGGCCCATCCTTCGAGGGTACCGTATTTCTTTGTGGACGAGCTATTTACTTTCTCCTTGAATGATTGATCCAATTCCCTCCCCAATCGGAGGGTTAAACTATGTTATTCTATAATTTTTAACGATTTATTTCCACCGCTACTTTCAGCACAGGTTATAATTCACTGGCCAGGAACAGCGGCTTCCTTCACAAGCTCGGTAATTGCCTCATCAAGCGACAGTACTTTCTGGTGTTTTTCACCAAGACGCCTGATCGAGATGGTCTGCTCCTCTGCTTCGCGCTTTCCCGCCACCAGAAGTGCCGGCACCTTCGCCAGGCTATGTTCGCGGACCTTGTAATTGATCTTCTCATTGCGCAGATCAAGCTCAGCACGTATACCCTTGGCTTTCAGCGCAGCAAGCACTTCACGGGCATAGTCATCAGCCTCATCGGTGATTGTCGCCACGACTGCCTGCACTGGCGCCAGCCATAGCGGGAAGCGTCCGGCATACTCTTCGATCAGGATACCAATGAACCGTTCCATCGAGCCGAAAATAGCCCGATGCAACATAACCGGTCGATGCTTCGCGCCATCTTCACCAATATAATTGGCGTTCAGCCGTTCTGGCAGAACAAAGTCCACCTGCAGAGTCCCGCATTGCCAATCCCGGCCAATGGCATCCGTCAGCACAAACTCCAGTTTTGGACCATAGAAAGCCCCTTCCCCAGGATTCATGCTATAGGCAATGTCCGTTGCCTCAATTGCATCGCGCAGGGCGCCTTCCGCCTTATCCCAAATGGCATCCTCTCCGGCCCGAACCGCCGGACGATCAGAGAACTTCACCTTCACCTCGGTAAAGCCAAAGTCCTTATATATATCAAGCAGGAGTTCGCAGAAAACCTCGGTTTCCGACATAATCTGATCTTCGGTACAGAAGATATGTGCATCATCCTGCGTAAAGCCGCGCACACGCATGATTCCATGTAACGCGCCCGACGGCTCATAACGATGGCATGAGCCAAACTCCGCCATCCGGAGCGGCAGATCCCGGTAACTGGTAATTCCCTGATTGAAGATTTGTACATGGCAAGGGCAGTTCATCGGCTTGAGCGCAAAAGTCCGCTCCTCCGATTCGGTGGTATACATGTGTTCCCCGAATTTTTCCCAATGCCCGGACGCTTCCCACAGCTTGCGATCCACAAGCTGCGGCGTTTTCACTTCCTTATAATCCGCCTCTTCCAGCTTATGGCGAATATAATTCTCCAGCGTCCGGTAGAGAGTCCAGCCCTTTTCATGCCAGAACACCATACCGACTGCTTCTTCCTGAAGATGGAACAAATCCATCTCACGGCCGAGCTTGCGATGATCACGACGCTCCGCTTCTTCCAGTCTGTGAAGATAGGCTTTCAGCTCTTTTTCGTTCCGCCATGCAGTGCCGTAAATCCGCTGGAGCATTTCATTGCGCGAATCGCCACGCCAATAGGCGCCCGCAAGTTTCATTAGCTTGAAGGCGTGGCCAAGTTTTTTGGTCGACGGTAGATGCGGCCCCCGGCATAAATCCTGGAAATCACCCTGACGGTAAATACCGATCGGCTGATCTTCCGGGATCGCATGGACAATATCTGCCTTGTAATGCTCGCCGGCACTCTTGAAGAAATCGACCGCCTCACTGCGGGACCACTCCTCTCGCGTAATTTCCTCGTCGCGGTCGACGATTTCATGCATCCGCTTCTCGATCTTTTCAAGATCATCCGGCGTAAATGGCTCCTTGCGGGCAAAATCATAGTAAAAGCCATCTTCGATGGCCGGCCCTATGGTCACCTGGGTTTCCGGATAAAGCTCCTTCACGGCTTCCGCCATCACATGAGCCGCGTCATGACGGAGCAGTTCAAGCACAGCATCGTCGTCATCATTCGCCGTCACAATTTCTACGGGCGTATCGGAATCAAGGCTTGTCTTGAGATCCTTCATTTCCCCATTGATGCGTAGCGCCAGCGCCGCTTTTGCGAGTCCCGGGCCGATATCCTGCGCCAACTCTGCGCCTGAAACCGCCTTGTCGAAAACCCGCTTACTTCCATCTGGAAGCGTAATCTGTACTTGTCCGTTTGCCATTTTTACCATCCATTCCATGACCGGCTCCGAGCAACACCCTGCCCTGAATCCACGATCATGCCGGGGACTTTAGAAAACTGGGGATACATGTCAAGCGATAGACGCGACAGCGCCGTATTTAGCGAAATAAACGTTGTATTTAGCAGAAATACAGCACCATGCTAACGGTCCCCAAGGATATCCCCATAAAGTGCGATGGTGGAGCTGCACATTTTTTCAATATCGAAGTGAGCTTTCACATGCTCCCGCGCCTGTGTTGCAACAGCTTCGCGCGCCTCCCAGGGCAAGTCAATCGCCGCTGCCAGCGCCGACGACATTGCCTCAACATCACCGACTGGCACCAGCCAGCCTGTCTCACCATCGATAATGGTTTCCATAGAACCACCATGCGCCGTGGCGATAACCGGACGACCCATAGCCTGCGCCTCTACAGCGATACGGCCAAAGCCTTCCGGCACCGTCGTCGCCGATACAACCACATCCGAAAGCATGAGGGCCACGGCCATATCGTCACAATGACCCTTGATCTGGACCTTGCCTTCCAGTCCATGGGACTTCACCATGGCGTTTAACTCGTTACAATAAGCATCCCGCCCTTCAGTGCTCCCCACCAGCAGCGCAAGAAATTCCTTATCTTTTATCCTGGCCAGCGCCTCGATAAACGTCTGGTGTCCTTTCAGGCGAGTGAGCCGCCCGGGCAGCATGATAACCGGAACGCCGTCGGGAAGGCCCCAGCTTCGCGCCATATCAATAATCCGCTCGGCATGGATGGCGGCTGGATTGAATTTCCGGCAGTCCACCCCGCGCGGGATTGTCACGATTTTTTCCGGCGCAACATTATAGTGTTGGCGAATATGATCGGCAATAAAGTCGGAAATGGCGATCACTCGCTCCCCTCGGGTCATGATTGCGTTATAGGCGTTTTTCAAGAAGCCGCCGCGATTGTAGGCCGCATGAAAGGTTGTGACGAAATGTGCACCGGTTCTTTTTGCCGCATAATAGGCGCTCCAGGCCGGGGCCCGACTCCGCGCATGAATGATATCAACGCCATACTCACGAATGATCGCCGCAAGGCGCGTTATGTTCCGGCGCATAACTAAGGGATTCTTGGAGCCAACCGGCAGTGTTAGATGGCGCACGCCGATCCGTTTTAACTCGTGGGTCATAAGCCCACCCGAGGAAGCAACGATTGGCGTCCAGCCCCTTTCCTTAAGTGCCGACGCCATCTCGACCGTGCCGCGTTCGACCCCGCCGCCGTTCAAACTTGGAAGTATCTGCAAGACAGTCGGATGACGGGTTTTGCTCACGGGGGAAGGAGTGTTATGCTCAGAGTCCATAATGTTCATCAACGGTTTCTGTTACTCAAAAATGACTTCAACTGACTCACCTAGTATGCTCGCCCGGCCTGATGGTCAATCCATTGCCTATCATCACCATGCCGGTTTTTCTCCCGGCGTGATCTTTTGCTCCGGTTTCATGTCCGATATGGAAGGAACCAAGGCACTGGCGCTTGAAAAGGCAATGACCAGCCTTCATCGTAGCTATACACGATTTGATTATCTTGGGCACGGGCAATCGACCGGCAATTTCACGGAGGGTACCATTAGCCGCTGGACGGACGACGCTTTAGCGGTGCTGGACGACTGTACGGCCGGACCACAGATCATTGTCGGATCGTCCATGGGAGGATGGATCGGGCTCAGAATGGCTCTGCTCCGCCCGGAACGTATTGCCGGTTTCGTCGGTATCGCCGCGGCGCCGGACTTCACCACCCGAATGTGGGACGATATGCCAGAATCAGGAAAGGAATCGATCAAAAAAAACGGGGTTTGGGAACAGCCTTCGGAATATTCGGAAGAACCCTATATAATTACCAAGAAGCTGCTGGATGATGGGCCGCGTAATTTCCTGCTTAACGGTGCGATCGATGTGACCTGTCCAGCGCATCTTTTGCAGGGCATGAAAGACGACAGCGTTCCCTGGGAGACCGCCCTTAAAATTCAAGACGCGCTTGTTAGCGAAGATGTGATCGTTTCGCTTATAAAAAACGGAGATCATCGTCTTTCTGAGCCCGACGACATTAGCCGGCTCATACTGGCAACCGAGAGCATCGGGAACATGCAATAAATTGATAGAAAATTTTTCAAATCGCCGTAAAACGGTCATATTATTGGAATAGAAAGACGCTGGGTTAAACTGCTCATTGAGCACTAACCAGCTATAAAATAATGATATTTTCTGTTCTCGGTAATTTGAGGTTCCAGTCGAGCACTGAACCGGAGAAAAGAGTGATATTGATCACTGGAAATTAATAAAAAAAACACCAGATAGGGTGTATAGCTTAGTACAGACGCTATCAAACTTTTGCTGATCCTTGGGAAAGTCCCCCTCTCCCATTGAAAGGCAATGTAAAGCCGGATCGATCCCCCCTCTCGATCCGGCTTTTTTTATGACTTTAATCAACTTCCGACGTTGATTGCATCCAGCGGATGATTTTCATAGCCGGAAAAATCCAGATAACACCTGCAACAGGATAAAAAATCAGCTCTGCCAACTTACTGTCGGGAAGGAACTGCACGGCGATAAAAACGCAAATTCCACAATACAGGGCGAGAAGCGTTATCAGCACAAGCAGGCCAATAATTTTTCGTGATTGCATCGTTATCCTTCAGATTCTAAAGTTTCGCCTTCAAACGAATATGGTAGTTGCAGCAGAGGCGCCGTTAAAGGAAAACTCTCATTTATTGCCACATTTTTGACAAAGTACAAACGCATGCCGGACATTATTTTATGGCCAAATCCGGCATATACTGAATTTAGCACTATTGGGGAAGAATATGTTTCAAAAGAAACCGAAATTGACCGACACACCCGAGAGTAACAAAGAGACACCACCTCCTTCTGAACAAAAACTGGAAAGCAGGGTTAAACCGATGACAACAACTGGCGGAACAAGAAGTTTTGGTATTGATAACAGCCTACGCCCGAAACCATCATCTCACGGTGCGGCGCCTGAAGAGAAAAAGGAAGGCAGCAAACTTCATGTTGGCGCCGATATCCATCTCAAAGGTGAAATTACCGCCTGTGATCGGCTGATCGTTGAAGGGAAGGTCGAGGCGTCGATGACCAGTAAGGAAATCGAAATCAGCCAGAGCGGCGTGTTCAATGGCACTGTCGATATCGATACCGCCGATATTTCGGGCGAGTTTGACGGCACCATGAAAGCCCGCAAGCGCCTCGTCGTTCGGAAAACCGGCCGGGTCACCGGTGACATCAGCTATGGTGAGATAGAGATTGAGCCCGGCGGAGAAGTAGGCGGCACCCTGAAGAAAATTGCCGGGGAGCAGCCAAACCTGTTGACGGAAATTGAAAAAGGCAAGGATATGGCGAAAAAGACTGACGATGCCGAAAGCGAAAAAGAATCAGTCTAACACTCAGCCCTCTCTTCATATTCCGCTATAGCAAAAACTAATTGCGACGGATTTGACACTGCCGCCCGTATAACAGGTAATTGTGACGGGCGGCAAACAGCCGTTCTTTGGAAACCGTCAGGTGGCAATGCATAACCCAAGCGAGATTGAAAAAGATGCCGCACTTATGCTAGAGGTCGCCAACGGGAACGCGACAGCAAGCCGCTTGGTGGCCGAACTTTATCTGGATGGACCATTTCGATTGGCTTTGCGTATTCTGGGGGACAGCAGTCTTGCGGAAGATATGGCTCAGGAAGCGTTTATCAAGCTTTGGAAGCAGGCGCCAAAGTGGCAAGCCAAAGCACAGATAAAAACCTGGCTGCATCGCGTCACTCACAATTTATGCGTTGATTATCTTCGAAAGCAAAAACGCTACAGTGACGATGAAATGCCTGAAATGGAAGACACAAGACCGGGAGTTCTTGAACTGAAGGAACAACAGCAACTCGGCGATAAAGTGACCGAAGCCCTACAAAAGCTTCCTGCGCGGCAACGCATTGCTATTTCGCTAGTACATTTTGAGGAATATGGAAATATAGAGGCTGCGGCAATAATGGAAATATCGGTTGATGCGTTGGAATCCTTACTTGCCCGGGGACGCAGAAAGCTGAAAGAGTTATTGCAGCCAACCCGGCGGCTAATGGATGGAGAGGCAATATGAAGGAAACTCTGTCAAAAGAACTCGCACGCTTCAAGACTGTCGTGGAAACCTACGGCGCGCGCGTGGAGAGCTGGCCGAAAGCGGACCTTCCCATGATGCAAAAGCTTCTTGCTTCTTCGGACGTTGCACGCAGCCTGCTCCGTCAGGAAGCAAAATTCGACCAGCTCCTCAGCGACAAATCCAACCCCATAGTTGCGCCGTCCGGCCTTATGGGGCGGGTCCTGATGAATGCCGAAGATATCAATCAAGGCTCCTTCCTGAAGAGCCTCTGGCCCTTTGGGTCCATATGGCAGCCTGCTGCGGGAATGGCGATGGCCGCCTGCCTTGGTATTCTGCTTGGCTTCACCAGCCCCAACATTCTCGAAAATAGTGATGAATATGCGTTAAGCGAGCCATCCTTCAGTGGTGCCACATTGTCTGATCTGGAAGCCGAATATGAGAATCTCTAGGCAAAAAATTCTATCGGCCGCGCTGGTCCTGTCGGTCGCGGTCAACCTCATCATTGGTGGTTTCCTCATCACCCAATGGATCGACCATGGCGGGGATAAACGTCGGCATGGCAAATTTCACTTCGACCGCAGAGAAGCCGTCTCCATTCTGGACGAAAAGGAGCAAGAGAAATTTCGTCAGCTATGGAAGGATAACCGAGGCAGCCTCCGTCCCTTCTTCCGGGAGTTTCGCCAGCACCGCGAAACACTCGCGGAACTTTTCAGTGCTGAAACCCTCGATCTTGTCGCGATCAACCAGACTTACGCTGACATGATTGCAACGCAGATCCAGATCGAAAGTTTCATACAGGCTTCCATGATTGAGCTCGCCAAGTCGCTTCCTGAAGACAAACGCGCGGCGTTTTTCGAAAAAGGGTTTGAACATCGGAAAAAATGGCGCAATTCAAAAAAAGGGGATGAAAAATGACAGATCGGCGGCAGTTTGCCCCGGCGACCGAGCGCAATCGCGGCCCAATCCTGTCAATCCTGAAAGACCACCTTCCCGATACAGGCACAGTTCTGGAAATCGCCAGTGGCAGCGGGGAACATGCGGTGTTTTTCGCGCCGGCACTACGCCCATTGAACTGGCAGCCAAGCAATTATGATCCCGAACAGCTTGACAGCGTTGAAGACTGGCTTGTCCACCAACCCTCCGACAATCTTCTTCCCGCGATCTCCCTGGATGTGACAAAGTCTGTCTGGCCTGTCGAGACGTCAGACTATGGCGGCGGGCCAATTACAGCAATATTCAACGCCAATATGATCCATATTTCTCCATGGCAAGCATGTGAAGGATTAATGGCAGGCGCACAAAGGGTCCTCCCCGTCGGCGGGCAGCTTTTTCTCTACGGACCCTTTAAAGAAAACGGTCAGCATACTGCACCCAGCAACGAAAAATTTGAAACATGGCTTAAATCACTGGACCCTGATTTTGCTGTCCGGGACATAGAGGTCGTTTGCGACGAAGCCCGCAAGAATGGCCTTGAGCATATGGCCGATCATTCAATGCCCGCCAATAACTATATCCATATCTTCAAAAAGACCTGATATTTCTGTATTCATAATACAAAGAACAAACAAAAAGGGCCGCCCCGAAGGGCGGCCCTATTCTTTTAATGCATGGATGTATTATGTGGCTTAGAAGCCCATGCCACCCATACCGCCCATGCCGCCCATATCAGGCATGGAATGTCCGCCACCGGAGTCTTTTGCCGGCAGGTCCGCAATCATGGCTTCCGTCGTGATCAGAAGGCTGGCTATAGACGCCGCGTCTTCAAGAGCGGCGCGAACAACCTTAGCCGGATCAATAACACCGTCTTTCGGCAGATCAGTGTATTTGCCAGTCTGGGCGTTAAAGCCAAACGTTACGCTTTTCTGTTCCAGCAACTTGCCGACAACAACCGCTCCGTCGGAGCCAGCGTTTTCAGCAATCTGACGGCAAGGAGCCTGAAGGGCGCGGCGAACGATCTTGATGCCAACGTTTTGCTCTTCATTCTCACCAGTGAGGCCGTCCAGCGCACGGGAAGCATAGAGGAGGGCAACACCGCCACCGGCAACGATACCTTCTTCAACCGCAGCACGGGTTGCATGCAGCGCATCATCAACGCGGTCCTTGCGTTCCTTCACTTCGGTTTCCGTCGCACCGCCAACCTTGATCACGGCAACACCGCCAGCGAGTTTGGCAAGACGTTCCTGAAGTTTTTCACGGTCATAGTCAGAGGATGTTTCCTCGACCTGAGCACGGATCTGGTTACAACGACCTTCGATGTCCGCTTTTTCGCCGGCTCCGTCGATAATCGTTGTTTCTTCCTTGGAGATGGAAACGGATTTTGCCGTTCCCAGCATATCAAGGCCGACATTCTCCAGCTTGATGCCCAAATCATCAGAGATCACCTGGCCACCGGTCAGGATCGCGATATCTTCAAGCATTGCCTTGCGGCGATCTCCAAAGCCAGGAGCCTTTACAGCGGCGATCTTCAGACCGCCACGGAGCTTGTTGACAACCAGAGTTGCCAGCGCTTCGCCTTCGATGTCTTCCGCAATGATAAGAAGTGGTTTGCCAGCCTGAACAACTGCTTCAAGCAGCGGCAGCATTGGCTGCAGGTTGGTCAGCTTCTTTTCGTGCAGCAGGATGTAAGGATTGTCCATATCGGCAATCATTTTTTCTGCATTGGTCACGAAATATGGAGAAAGGTACCCACGATCGAACTGCATGCCTTCAACAACGTCAAGCTCGGTTGCGAGGCCTTTGGCTTCCTCAACCGTAATCACGCCCTCGTTTCCAACACGCTGCATGGCTTCGGAAATGATGCTGCCGATTTCGGCTTCACCGTTTGCTGAGATTGTGCCGACCTGTGCAATTTCATCCTGGCCGGAAACCGGCTTGGACATTTCCTTGATAGATTCAACGGCTTTTGCAACAGCAAGATCGATACCGCGTTTCAGATCCATCGGGTTCATCGCAGCCGCAACGGCCTTCAGACCTTCCTGAATGATGGACTGGGCAAGAACAGTTGCCGTTGTTGTTCCGTCGCCAGCGATGTCGTTGGTTTTGGAAGCAACTTCCTTGACCATCTGAGCGCCCATGTTTTCAAACTTGTCCTCAAGTTCGATTTCCTTGGCGACAGTCACACCATCTTTGGTGATACGCGGGGAGCCGAATGATTTATCGATAACCACGTTCCGGCCTTTCGGGCCGAGGGTTACTTTAACCGCATCTGCCAGGATATTTACACCCTTGAGCATACGCCGACGCGCGTCTGTATTAAATTTGACTTCTTTTGCCATATCTTTATTCCTCAATCACAAATGTGTTGATTAGGCCAAAATGCCCATGATGTCTGATTCTTTCATGATCAAGACGTCTTCGCCTTCGACCTTGATTTCGGTTCCGGACCATTTGCCGAAAACGACCTTATCGCCCACTTTTACGTCGAGTGGACGAACTTTGCCGTCTTCAGAAATGGCACCATTTCCTACTGCCAGAACATCGCCCTGGGATGGCTTCTCCTGCGCACTATCCACAAGGATAATGCCACCGGCTGTTTTTTCTTCAGCCTCGATACGCTTGACCAATACGCGATCATGCAATGGACGAAATTTCATTAAAGTCTCCCTCATGCTTGTTGAGTAACCGTTTCATTCTCTAATTAGCACTCTATTGAAGAGAGTGCTAACAGTTTCGCTAGGGATGTAATGAAAAGTCGGATTGCTGTCAAGGGATGTAAAAAATTCGCCTCGCAAAATAATCCAGATGGGCAAATATTTTTCACCTGTTGCCTGCGAGCGATCCCAAAATTCTTGGCCCCAAACGGATTTTCCAGTAGATAGGACCTCACCGTCTGCCCGGTACATATGATTGGTAAGACGCCTATACAAGCCAGGAACCAAAAAAGTCAGGAAAATCCGTGACAGTATCGCTTTTATCCCAGCTGAGCCAAATTGCCGGACAGGCCTTCAGTACGGTCGGCCTTGATACATCTTATGGTATGATCGTTCCTTCACAACGACGGGAATTGGGACAGTTTCAATGCAACGGTGCCCTCGCCGCCGCGAAACAGGCAAAGCGAAACCCCAGAGAGATTGCGACAGAAGTTCTGGCAGAACTTGAAAAAACCGGGCTGTTCTTAGAACTTACCCTGGCCGGGCCGGGATTTATCAATATTCGACTGAATGACGATTTTCTTGTCGGTCATATTAACGATCTCGCTGAAGATTCCTATTTCGGATGTCGGACCCGCCATACCCCCCTGAAGGTCATATTGGATTATGGCGGACCGAATGTCGCCAAGGCAATGCATGTCGGCCATCTGCGGGCAACCATCATCGGAGAGAGTCTGCGCCGCCTTCGCGAATTTCTGGGAGATGCCGCGATCAGCGATGTCCATTTTGGCGACTGGGGTCTTCCCATGGGCTTGCTCATCAAGGAAATCGAACGGCGACAGCCTGAACTTCCCTATTTCGACGCTAGTTTCAGCGGCCCATATCCCGAAACCTCGCCGGTGACTGTGGAGGAGCTTCAGGAGATATACCCCGCCGCATCAGCCCGAAGCAAGGAAGACCCGGTCTTTCTTGAAAGCGCCCGCAACGCAACCTTTGAATTGCAGAAGGGTCGCCCCGGCTATCTGGCGCTCTGGCAACATATGCGCGATATTTCCATTGCCGAAACCCGAACTGATTTTGATTTGCTTGGCGCCCATTTCACCGAATGGAAAGGCGAAGCCGACACGAATGATCATATCCCCCTGATGATGGACCGACTCGCGAAGGAGGGTTGCTCCGAGCTCTCGGAAGGAGCAATTGTCGTTGATGTGGCAGAGGATAGCGACAGGAAGGAAATGCCGCCATTGATCCTGGAAAAATCCGATGGGGCCGTGATGTATGGAACGACAGATCTGGCTACCATCGAAATGCGACGTGAAGAGCATGACCCGGATGCCATTCTATATGTTGTCGATGCCCGCCAGAGCCTCCATTTTGAGCAGGTTTTCCGCGCGGCCCGCAAGTGCCACAGCATTGGCCCCGATTGCCAGCTTGAGCATATCGGCTTCGGAACGGTTAATGGCAAGGATGGCAAGCCACTTAAAACCCGTGATGGCGGCGTCGTCCGGCTGCGGAGCCTGATTGAGGATGCTATCGGCGAGGCGCGCAAAGTCATTGCCGAAACAGGGATGTCCGAGCGGTTCGACACGGCGGAACTCGATGATATCTCGACAAAAGTCGGGATTGCCGCCATAAAATACGCGGATCTTTCAAACCAGAGAATGTCGAACTATGTTTTCGACCTTGAAAGATTTACGAAGTTCGAAGGACGCACCGGTCCGTATCAGATGTATGCCGCCGTTCGTATCAAATCCATGCTTCGCAAGGCGACAGAACAAAATCTGTCAGAAGGCCGATTGCTTCCGACACATGATGCGGAAAGAAACCTGATGCTGGCGATTGCCGCCCTTCCGGAAGCGGTCGCCACCGCGGCAGAGAAAAATGCTCCCAACATTCTGTGCGATCATGTTTACAGCCTGAGTCAGGAATTCAATACCTTCTATCATGAATGCCCGGTTCTTGTGGAGGCCGACCCTGATATTCGCGCGTCCCGTCTGCGGCTTTGTGGCATTACGTTGCGGCAAATGGAAAAGGTTTTGTATATTCTCGGAATTGACGTTCCCGACCGGATGTAAAGAATTTTAAATATTTGTCTCCTATCTTCTCCTGCAAATCGCGAAAACTGTCATCAAGAGGAATTAAGACGTGCAAGAAAAAATCAAGAAGCTGAAACCAGGTGTCGTTACAGGACGGGATTACCTGACCCTTGTTCAGAACTGCAAGACGCAGGGCTTTGCGCTTCCTGCTATTAATGTCACCGGCACCAATACTGTGAATGCGGCGCTGGAGGCAGCAATGCTCAGCAAATCTGACATCATCATTCAGCTCTCCAATGGCGGTGCGCAATTCTTTGCCGGCAAGGGTATCAAGGATGTTGATAAAGCACGCATCGTTGGCGCCATTTCCGCGGCCCGTCACATTCATACAGTTGCCAAGGAATATGGAATCTGCGTCGTTCTGCACACTGACCATGCGAACAAGGGCCTTATTCCTTGGGTCGAAGGCATGATCGACGCCAGCGAGGCGGAATATGAAGCAACGGGCAAGCCGCTTTTCAGCTCCCATATGCTTGACCTCTCTGAAGAACCGATTGAAGAAAATCTTGCTGATTGCGAGCGCATCCTGAAACGGCTCGCCAAGATCGACATGAGCCTTGAAATCGAACTTGGCGTTACCGGCGGCGAGGAAGACGGCGTCGGCAGTGATGTTGATGTTATGGATAACAGCAAACTCTATACCCAGCCCGAGGAAGTGCTGCAGGCATATGAGCGCCTCTCTTCCATCGGCCATTTCTCCGTTGCGGCTGCCTTTGGCAATGTACATGGCGTATATAAACCAGGCAATGTCCAGCTACGACCGGAAATCCTGCTGGCCTCGCAAAAACATGTGCAGGGCGTATATGACACCAAGGAGAAACCGCTCGATTTCGTCTTCCATGGTGGCTCCGGTTCAAGCGCCGAAGAAATCGCGGAAGCCGTCAGCTACGGTGTCTTCAAGATGAATGTCGACACCGATACGCAGTTCGCCTTCTCCAAGCCGGTCGGCGCCTATGTTGAAGAGCATCCGAAAGCGTTCAAATACCAGATCGATCCGGTTGACGGCACGCCTTTCAAAAAGCAGTACGATCCGCGCGCCTGGCTGCGGGAATGCGAAAAATCCATGGCGGAGCGAGTTCAGCAGGCATGCAGGGAACTCGGCGCAACCGGCAATTCCGTCGCCGAAGCCTAAAAACTAAATCAATACGCGAGAGCGCAACCATCCTTTCTTGGTTCGGAGCCGGCAGAAAGAACGCCGGTCTCCGGATCGATGGCTATGATCTGCCCGCCCCCAAGAGGAACATCAGGATCTCTCAGCTGATAGCCCATGTTCGCCAGTTCCTGGCGTACGGAGGCCGGAATAGACTTCTCAACATCCAGAAACCCAGAATCATAAAACGCGCGCGGGCAGTCCAGCGCCTCCTGGACATCCATTCCATAGTCCCAGATATTCATGAGAACATGCGCATGGCCGACCGGTTGATAGCCGCCGCCCATGACGCCGTAGCTCATGGTTGCCTTGCCATCCTTCGTTACCATGCCGGGGATGATTGTGTGCATCGGTCGTTTGCCGGGGGCAATGCAGTTCGGGTGTTCCGGATCGACAACAAAACCGAACCCCCGGTTCTGGAACAAAACTCCCGTTTTGGCACAAGCAATACCGGAGCCGAACCCCTGAAACAGTGAATTAATGAAAGATACAGCGTTACGATCTTTGTCAACGACAGTCAGATATACTGTGTCACGATGGCGTTCCAGTGCGTTGGCCCCAGTAGGGTCGCCGGCCTTTCCCACCTCGATAAATCCGCAGAGATGCTCGGCAAACTCGTCGGAAAGCAGCATTTCTACCGGCACGTCCGCTTTCAGTGGATCGGCGACATATTTATTCCGGGCAAGATAGGCAAGGCGTGCTGCCTCCGCCTCCAGGTGAAACCGCTTCGCCCCCAGGGGGTCCAGCCCGTCCATGTCAAACCGCTTCAGGATATTGAGCATGATAAGGGCCGTAATTCCCTGACCACTCGGGGGAATCTGGTGAACTGTATGTCCGTGATATTCACTATGAATTGGTGCCACGAAATCGGCGCCAGTCTCGGCGAAATCCGCTGCCTCGTGCAATCCCCCGGCGGCTTTCAGAGCCTCGGTCATTTGCGCGGCGATATCCCCTTCATAAAAAGCAGCACGCCCGTTTTTAGCAATAGTTTTCAAAGTTGCGGCCAACTTCGGCAAACGCCAAGTCGTTCCGGCTGCTGGCGGCTTGCCATTCTTAAGGAATATCTCGCTTGCCGCCTCGTTGTTTAGGAGCTTTGCTGTGCCCATCTTCCAATCGACTGAGGTACGGTCCGTCACAACAAAGCCGTTCTCCGCGCAATCAATGGCAGGCTTGAGAATATCCGCAAATTCCATGCTACCATACTTTTCGTGCAGCCGCACCCAGGCGTCGATGGCGCCGGGAATAGTCACTGAATGGGCGCTGGTCGCGTCCATTTTGTTGATGCCGTTGGAGAGAAGATAGTCAGCGGTCAACGCGGCAGGCGCCTTGCCCGATCCATTTAGTCCTTCGACCTTGCTACCGCCTCCCATCGCGACGAGTGCAAAACAGTCCCCGCCGATGCCAGTCTGCATGGGATCAATAACACATTGCACGGCACAGGCGGCAATGGCGGCGTCCATGGCGTTACCGCCTGATTTCAAGATGCCAAGAGCTACCTGCGAAGCATGCATGCTGGAAGCAGCGACGGCGCCGTTCAAGCCATAGGTTACGGAACGGCCGGGGTGGAAAAAATCGCGCACGGAACACCTGTTTTCAATAAAATTCAGAAGGGTTCACAATACGCCATCTCATGCAGTTGTGCAAAATTACACTGCATGTTTCGACAGCTTTTCCGCGGTATGGAAACGTCTGTTGATTACCAGAGGCGAACAATCACATATTTCGTAAAGGCGTCATCCACCTGTGATTGGCTGGCGGCGCGCCATGCCGACATGGCGCTGTCGTAGTTTTCAAAAAAACCGCGAACATCCAGTTTGTCCGGATCAGCAAAATCCCGGCCCCGCGTATCTGTCACCTTGCCGCCAAAAACCACAAACAATTCCTTGGCCGTTTTTGAATTTGCTTCTGCCATGACACCCTTTCTTGATCAAAATAGATCGCACACCGTCGGCCGGTTATAACGAGATGCGAGAAAGAATCAACATGTCGCCAATCAACATAATAAAATACTACTCCCAATTATCCCGCGATGCAGCCAGTCCGAATGAAATAACGGCAAGCGATAGCAGCACATGGTATATATTTACCTCTGCCATTCCTGTGTTAACGGCAAGCCACCTGATGGCGATGTCGGACAAGACGAGGCAGGCGACCCCAAGCAACAGATATATGGCGAGCATTCCAGATGATATAAGGCGGATCAAACCAACGAGAAGGATCAGCCCGACCAGACCGAGTTGAACTTGCGCCGGAAACCGCCAATGACCCAACAATAGTGCCCCGCACAACAATAAGATCACAACGAGCAGTATCCACCAGTGGAAGCGAATAAAGAAGTTTGCTAGCAAGCCTGCGATGGCCCCTAAAGCTAAAGACGCAATGCCGACAGATCCAGCAAAATGCTTCGCGATCGTATGATAGGATTCCACGCCGCTGAAACCGGCGAACTTGAATCCGCCCAATGTCGCGGCGACACCGATTGTGACCACGCCAAATGCCCAAAAAAGACTTGCCGGAAAAAAAGACTGCCGCGCCAGATTAAGAGAAATCAGGCAACAAACAACCAAAATTGCTTCAAACGCGACAACCAGATTCATGCAGGAAGTATATCGACTTGCACGGCTTTGTCTACTGGCCCATATAGCGTTTAACTTTGTATATAGTGCCTGCCTATGCTATCGGAGTATCGGTCCTCGATCAGGAGAAGTGCAATTTCGACCAGCCCCCAAAAACATGTCAAGACATTGCCAATCGCGACTGTTCTGGCCGTCAGCTTCGGCACATTGGTTATCATTACGGTTGTCATTGTCCTGGGTATCAGCCTCACATCCGGCCTTACCAACACACGGGACCTTCTGATCGACAAAGCCAGCGCAGCAATGGAGTCAGCTGAAAACGACCTGACGGAACTGCTCAACCCCGCCGCATATCAGACGCAGTACATCGCGAAGGCGATAAGCGAAGGTCAGCTCGACGTAAATAACCGCGAGCAACTTACAGACTACCTTTTGGCTGCGGTTGCCGGAACACCGCAGATTTCCACTCTCTCGTTTGTGGGCCCCAATTTGCAAGGCATGGCATCCAATCGTGATCACCAGCGTATCATCACCTTTGATGAAAGCAGGGATCCTGTTGCAAGACTAGCCATCAGAGAAATTTCCAGCCAGAAGAAAGGGAGCTGGGGGCAGCTCATTTATGTGCCGACACTTCAGGAAACCATTCTCAGTTTTCGTGAGCCCGTCATCCGGGACGGGCAATTTGTCGGCGCCTTGATTGCGACGATCACGGTGACAACGGTCAACAATCGAATGAATGCGGCACAATCTCTCACGAATGGAAAACGCTTTATACTTTACGGGAATGACCACGTACTCTTGCAGCAGGGCATGAACAGACCCATGAACGGCTTGAGCGTAGATAATGTCGTTCCGAAACTGGAAGAGATTGAGGATCCCATTCTTAAGGAAATCTGGTCTGAAGACCGTGACGAACTTGAACTTCTAGGAAATCCGACTGCATTTGAGAGCCACTATCTACAAATAAATGGCAATGGCTATATCTTTATTTACAAGCATCTTGACGGGTATGCGGACAAAACCTTCACAATCGGTTACTGGATCCGGGATGAGGATGTATCTGCAGAGCTTCGCCGCCTGGCTATTGCAGGAATTGCCGGCCTTGTGATTATGCTGTTAAGTGCGGTGGTCGCAATCGTTATCGGGCGGCGGATTTCCCGGCCCGTCCTAATGCTATCGGACGCCTCTAGGCAAATTTCAAAACTCGATTTTCAAGCGGTCAAATCCTTACCCAGAAGCCGGTTCACCGAAGTTAATGAGGCAAATGACGCCTACAATGCCATGCTTCGCGGTTTGACTTGGTTCGAAACCTACGTTCCGAAATCCCTCGTTCGCAAACTCATGGAAAGCGGAGAGGCTCATTCCGAAGAGCGGATCGTAACCGTCATGTTTACGGACATAGCGGGTTTTACCCCGCAGGCTGAAAGCATGGAAACGGAAGAAGTTGCGAACTTCCTCAATCATCATTTTGAGCTGGTCACAAGCTGCATCGAAGCGGAGGGAGGAACCGTCGACAAGTTCATCGGCGATGCCGTCATGGCTTTCTGGGGCGCGCCGGAAGTACAGGAAGATCATGCGGCACGCGCCTGTCGTGCGGCTATGGCTATAAAGCAGGCCATTATCGCGGATAACGAAAAACGCCGCGATGATGGCCTTCCTGACGTTCACATGCGAATTGGGATCCATACCGGACCGCTTGTTGTTGGCAATATTGGCGCGGCGGGCCGGCTAAACTATACTGTGGTAGGGGATACCGTTAACATTGCCCAGCGAATGGAACAATATGGCAAAACCCTCTCCCCCGACCAGACGGATGAGGTCTTCACCCTGATGACCGACGCAACCTACAACGCAGCACCGGATACCAACGCGACAAAAATTGGCGACTACCAGCTAAAGGGTCGGCAGGACCCGGTGACGATTTATCAATTGACCTGAAGTGATGGCGCTAGGCTGGTTGATAGTAGGGATTGGTGCCGTCTGCATGGTCGGTCACGTCCAGCACCTCTGTAACCGACGGAACCAGATTCTGGATTTCAACCGCAACCCCCTGTTTCAACGTCACATCCGCCATCCCACAACCCTGACAGCCGCCATCCAGACGAACATAGGCACGGTCCTTCTGCAGATCGACAAGCGTGATGCGTCCGCCATGTGCTGCGATTGACGGATTGACCTTTTCCTCAAGCAGCTTGCGGATAGCAATCCCTTCCGGTGTTTTCAAGCCTGGCTTTGGCAACGCTTCACGATAATCGAGGACGGCGTTGATTTCCGGAATATAGTGTCGCAGCATATTCTGGATGCCCGTCAGCATGGAGAAAGCGGGCCCCTGGAATTTCAGGAAGAGCTTGCCATTCTTATAGCTGTGGAACGAGACATCGCCGCCCGACTGCGTCACCGCCGTGACAATCCGTGTTGCCAGCAAATCCTTGATCTGATCAATGATCTCTGCGTCAAATTCGCCGGGGGCCTCAGTACCCGTGTTTTCACTTACCACTGACTCGCCACTTTGAAAATGCGCGACAATCGCTCCGAAAATTTCAGTCCGGAGGGACGACCAGTCCCGCGCATCCGTCTTCGAGACAACGATACTTTCCGATTTCAATGTTACGGCAGCGACACCGTCAATCTCATAAAGCCGATGCGCAAGCGGCGACTTGCTCGCCGCATCCTCTTGCGAGACTTCGAGGGGACCATTTTCATAAACAGTCTCGGCCGGGAAAAATTCCAGCTCGGTCGCATTGTCGCCTGGCTTTGTCTGAATAAACATTTTTTTGTCTCTATTATCACTATTGTGAAGACTGATTGTCATGCTAAGGCCGATGGCATCAGCATCTATACAGTAGTAAATTAATAATAATAACGGAGAAAACAATGGAGAAATTTATTCTCACGGAACTGCAGGACCGACCGGAAGGCAAAGTTGCACGTCTGACCATCGATAACCAGCAAAAGCTCAATACGCTGAATTCAACTGTTATCCGGGAGCTGAACGAGACGATCACTGCCCTCGATAAAGACAGGGACATCGCCGTTCTCATTGTAACCGGGGCCGGAAGCAAAAGCTTTATAGGCGGCGCGGATATCACCGAAATGGCAGAGTTAAATCCATCATCTGCCCGCAGATTCATCACAAACATGCACCACGTCTGTCAAAAGGTCCGGTATTTCCACGCGCCTGTTGTTGCCCGGGTAAACGGCTTTTGTCTCGGGGCGGGCATGGAATTCGCCGCCTCCTGTGACATGATCGTCGCCTGTAAAAGTGTTGAATTTGCCATGCCAGAAGTCCGCGTAGGGATTCCGTCTGTTATCGACGCAGCACTGTTGCCGCGCATTATAGGGTATAACCTCGCCCGCGATCTTGTGCTGACTGGACGACGCATGAGCGCTGCCGAAGCGCGCGAAGCCGGTCTTGTTCAGCGGCTGACTGAAGACAACTCACTTGATGCGGAAGTGGATAATGTTGTTTCTGAAATTCTGGCTGGCGGGCGTAATGCCATGGTGATCCAGAAAGAGCTATGTAATGATTGGGAGAATAACTCCCTTCGAGACAGCATCCAGCTTGGCATTGAAGCCTTCGCGCGTTCCTATGAGAGTGACGAGCCGAAACGGCTGATGGAGAAATTCATCAATCGCCCGCGGTAGCCAATGCGCGCAACCCCGAAAGGTCAAAATAGATACCTTTCATAGAGTTTATTTGTTATGAAAGGTCCATCGGTCAGGTCGAGGGGTGGGCAGTCAGTGCTGGTTTATTTATATGACGTTTTTTCCGGAAGCGGGCGGCAATCAGCGTCGCCAGAAGGTCTGGAGCGTCTTATTTCCAACCAAAGCCACTCCCCGGTACTCAATCGCCGACGTGCGCGTGTAATTATATCCCGCATCCGGTTTTTGAGCCTGCTGTGTGTCGTCGCTTTTCCGCTGGGTTTCCTGCTGGATATGTTGACTTTCGATACCGAGACCTACGTCACACTCGGGATAACGCGCGTATTGATGGCGGTCCTTTTCCTTGCCCTCTTCTTCGGCATCAGCAGCGGAGAAACCATGCGCGACGCCTATCGCGCACTCGGTATCTTTTTCGCCATCCTGCTGACATTCCAAACGATGTATCAGCCGCTTCTGGACGTCACGGATATTCTCTCCATCACGAGCCTGGTCGCCGCCGGGTACGCTTTATTCCCGTTTCTAATCGTCGGCTGTATTGCGATCTTTCCGCTGACGATCAAGGAAGCCGTGCTCACGCTCATCCTGTTTTTCGTGATCCAGATGCTGGTTCTGATCCTGATGCCTGAAAATGCAGATCCTGACCTTCAACTCGGAATGCTGCTGACCCTCACCGCAACAGCCGTCCTAAGCGCTTTCGCCGCGATAAGTCAGTTACTTTACATGTCCCTGCTTATCGATCAGGCCTCCATCGATACATTAACCCAATGTTACAGCCGGAACAGTGGGGAGGAGATTATCGATGTCCAGTTTAAAATATCCAAACGGCAAAACACCCCCTTCTCTATTGTCTTTGCGGATCTGGACAGCTTTAAATCCGTCAATGATCGATATGGCCATGAAGCGGGGGACCGTGTTCTTTCCACAGCCGCAGCAAACATTCGCCGGAACGCGCGCGGATCTGATGTGCTGATCCGCTGGGGCGGTGAGGAATTCGTCATTCTTCTTCCATATACGGATGCGGAGGGCGCGTTGAAATCGATCCGGCGATTGCGCAATATCGGTCTTGGGACACGTCCCGACGGAAAAATGGTGACAGCCAGCTTCGGCATCGTCGATCGGCAAAGCGCCAATGTTGGTGACTGGTCCGCTCTTGTCGAAATTGCGGACAACCAGATGTATGCGGTAAAATCGAAAGGTGGCAATGACATCGCGGTATATTCATCCTCAGATGCAACAGGTGCAGAAACGGCACAAGAGGAGCTTGCCGCGTCCACATGATCCTCAAACTTCTTTCCATTGCGTTTATTATCCTGTTTATCGCCCGGATTTTATTCGCCAAGAAACTCAAAGAGATGGGCAAGGCTGCCGATCGCACCTTGAATCTTTTCCTGATTGCCATTGGTATTTACCTTGGCCTGCAAATGCTTGTTTTCTATGGTTTATCATGACCCATATCAATAAGCATTGCCAATTGCCTGACTGGAGGAAATCATGACGTCAACACGTATCGAGACCGATACCATGGGTGAGATAGCTGTTCCAGCGGATCGCTATTGGGGCGCGCAAACAGAACGGTCGCTGGAAAATTTCAAGATCGGCACAGAGCGGTTACCGCAGCCTCTCGTTCGGGCGCTGGGTCTACAGAAAAAGGCCGCTGCCCTTAGTAACCAAACTCTGGGACAACTTGAAGCCCGGCTGGCGGATGCCATTGTTATGGCCGCGGATGAAGTAATAAGCGCGGAGCTCATCGACCACTTTCCGTTGGTTATCTGGCAAACAGGCTCTGGCACCCAGAGCAACATGAACGCCAATGAAGTGATTGCAAATCGCGCCAATGAAATTCTCGGATCGCCGCTCGGCCAGAAGAAGCCGGTTCATCCCAATGACCACGTCAATTTGGGTCAAAGCTCGAACGATAGCTTTCCAACCGCCATGTCCATCGCCGCGGCGGAGCAAGTCTCCCACCATCTCCTGCCCGCCCTCAATCATTGCCATCAGGCTCTCACGGATAAATATTTTGAATTCAAGGATATTATAAAAATCGGCAGAACCCACGCACAAGATGCCGTGCCAATCACACTGGGGCAGGAATTTTCCGGTTATGCCCGTCAGATTGAGCTTGGGATGGCGCGTCTGAAAGACAGCCTTCCGCGTGTGATGGAAGTTGCGCAAGGCGGAACAGCGGTCGGAACGGGCCTGAATGCCGCGCCGGGCTTCGCGAATACATTCGTTACAACCTTATCCGACCTTACCGACCTCCCTTTCACCAGCGCTAAAAACAAATTCGAGGCGATTGCCGCCCATGATGCAATGGTCGAGCTTTCAGGTGTCCTGAATGTTATCGCGACAAGCTGCATGAAAATTGCCAATGATATTCGCTTCCTCGCAAGTGGCCCCCGAAGCGGGCTAGGGGAGCTCATTTTGCCCGCGAATGAGCCCGGCTCCTCCATCATGCCGGGCAAGGTGAATCCCACGCAATGCGAAGCCCTCTCGCAGGTTGCCGCGCAAGTGATGGGGAACCACGTCACGGTAACGATCGCCGGATCAAACGGACATTTTGAGCTGAACGTGTTCAAACCCGTCATTATCTATAACGTGCTGCAATCCATCCGACTGCTCGGTGATGCATTAAGAAGTTTCACGGATAACTGCATTACGGGAATAGAAGCCAATAGACCACGTATCGCGGAACTGATGGCGCAATCGCTGATGCTGGTCACGGCGTTAAATCCCCATATCGGGTATGACAATGCGGCAAAAATCGCCAAGAAAGCCTATGCCGAGAATAGCAGCCTGAAAGACGCCGCCATCAAACTCGGTCTCCTCACCGCAGAGGAATTCGACGAATGGGTGCGGCCTGAAGATATGGTGGGTGAATAATGCAGAAGCATTGGAGCGGGCTAAACTTTAATGTTGGATTACAAAAATTAGTTTTTTCCCAGCAAAACTAAAAGTACTTTTGAATGCTTGCGAATAATTTCTTTTGTTACAATTGGCTGCGCGTCAAAGTCAACTCCCGCTATATCGTTTGGAGATACACGGTGCTCTAAAGCCGCAGGTAAAACCAAGTAATCTAAGAATGTTTTATAGGCCAAGATACTTAAATTTGCTAAAAACTCTCTCTCAATACTAATATCTTCTTTTTTAAGAAATAAATCGCTTCCATCCTCAATTAATTTGCTTCGGGCTGGCCTCAAGTATTCTTCTAAATCATAGTCCATTGATTTTATAAACCCTTGTATTTTTGGGTCTTCAAAATTCGTTTTAAAAGCATTGTGAGCGAATTCATTCCTCATTTTTCTGAAAGCGTTTAACTTTTTTGCTTGATTTGATGTCAACCAACCTAGGTGATAAGAAAGAAATATGCGACCTTCAAAATTGCTAAATGGACCATTACCAGCGAACATCCGACGCTCTTCGCTCTTAGATTTCAAATCGAAGAGTCTTAATTTAATCAACTCAAAGAGTTTGTTTTCAATAAATGACGAAAAAATCAAAATCTGAGCTGCCAGAGATTCTCCCAGCAACCTTACGAATATATCGGGAAATTCATCAAAGCTGATTTCGATTTTGTTTATACTATCGATTGCAGCGTTCACACTTGAACTATACATCGCGTCAGCAAGTGCTGATACCTGCTCGTCCTTAGTAAGACTAATAAAATTTTTTGTCATTTCTTACTCCCGATATGGGATTTTGGTCGCTTTCACCTTAAAAGAGCGCTTCATTTTATTCAATAAATCTAATTCATGGAAGCTTCTATGAAGATGATAAAATCTTGGGAATGAAACTTGCTCTAATATTTGTGCCGAATTTCAACCTACTTTTAAAGCAAAAAAATTCTCAGAAAGTGTTGGTTAGACGGAACTGGAGCGGGCGAAGGGAATCGAACCCTCGTCGTAAGCTTGGGAAGCTTTATTCTGTCAGTTTCATAAGTGCTTGAAACCACGAAATATTTTCTATTTTTATATTTATTTTCAATGAATTATTGCGTATGCTAATCCAATGTAAAAATGATAGAAATGTGCTGCTTTGGATACGAATTCCTCGTTTTTGCTAGCTATTTGCTATACCGCTTGAGGCGGATTAATGAACTACTAGCATCGAATTCTGCCAATACTTACGGAGCTATAACATGCAGAAAGTTAAAAACCGTGCCAGAATTTCAAAGCGGTCCGTAGATGCTTTCAAATGTTACGGTCAAAATCGGTCACGTCTTTGGGACACGGATCTTAAAGGGTTTTGCTTATGTGCATATCCAAGCGGTAGAAAGGTTTATCTGGTAGGGTATCGAAATCGACGCAAGCAATACTGTTGGTACACGATAGGAAAACACGGCGATCCTTGGTCGCCTGATAATGCAAGGGAAAAAGCCAAAGAAATACTTGGTGATAATGCAAGAGGAATCTCACCTGCGAAGAAGGCTGCACGAGCCTACACAAATACACTTACCCTTTCAAAATTGATCGATCTCTACTTGGACGAAGGCCCACTCGATAAACCGGATAAGCGAGCATCAAGTTGGAAAGTTGATAAGGGAAATTTAAACAACCATGCCCGGCCCTTGTTGGGAAAATTCTTAATTGATGAACTTAAAACCAGCGATTTATCTAAGTTCCAAAACGATGTAATGAAAGGAATATCTCGTCGCAAGAAAACTGGGGGAATTGCTCTCTCTGGAAATGCATCCTCGACTAAAGGTGGTCCAGTAAGAGGAGGCCGAGGTGCCGCGGCGCATGCAATTAGATCCCTATCCGCTCTTTTTGGATGGGCCATGTACAGGGGACTTATTAAAACAAACCCATGTGGGCAGGTTCGAAAAATACAGGATGGCACCCGAGAGCGATATTTAACCCGAGAGCAAGCCCAGTGCTTTTTCAATACCATTGATAAACTCCTGGAACGCCAGGAGATCACTCAAAGTCAGGTCGATTGCATCGAACTAATTGCTTACACAGCAGCCCGTCGCGGTGAAATACAGGCCTTGCGATGGAATGAAATCGACTTCGAACGACGATTTCTGGTTCTCCCGCCTATACGCCACAAAACGGGAGGCGTAAACCAGCCAAAAGTCATCGTGCTCACAGATGAATGTATTCAGATACTTAAAAGGCGACGGGCACAGATAAAAGGTGACGTCAACTTTGTCTTTCCTTCCTCACGAATATGTAAAAAGGGGTATATTCAAAACCTTTCCCACTCTTGGGCCAAAATAGTTGGGACGGCTGAATTGGACGATTTTCGAATACACGATTTAAGACACGCATATGCTTCCTTCGCAATCAATGCAGGTCTACCGCTGAAAGTGATAGGAGCGAATCTTGGTCATAAAAGAAGCTCTACTACGGAACGTTATGCACATTTGATAGTAGATGCACGTCGATCAGTATCTGACGAAGTACAAGAAATCTATAATGATCTGAGAAATTGATCTTGTAGAAATATACGAATTTGTGGGGCTCTTCGTGTAAAATTAATTGCACGGAGGATTTGACGATGACCAATGAAGAAAGTGAGATAAGACGTAAACTACGGGTAATTGAAAGAGCTGAAGAAATCGGGAGTGCCGCCAAAGCCTACAGATATTATGGCGTGCCAAAGTCTACCTTCTATCGATGGCGCCAGCTGTATCGCGAGCAGGGTGATAACGGCCTCATTAATAGAAAACCCATACCAGGCACCCATCCGAACCGTACCTTCGATGAGATTGTTGAAAAGATCTTATATCTGCGGAAAAAATATCATCTCGGCCCAATGCGGATCATGTGGTACATGGCTCGCTATCATGACCTGAAGGTCTCTGATGTAACCATATCCAGAGTATTGAAGCGACACGGTGTCAGTCGATTGCCGCGTAATGTAGGGCGGCGCAAGGTTCATACCAAAAGATATGAAAAGCAGGTGCCAGGCCACCATATCCAGATGGATGTCAAGTTCCTGATATTCAAAGCTAAAGACGGCAGGAAAATCAAACGATACCAATATACAGCAATCGATGATGCAACGCGTGTACGCGCCTTGAAAATCTATGAACGGCACACACAGAAAAGTGCCATCAACTTCGTCACCTATATCATTCAGAAATTCCCCTTCAGGATCCAGCAAATCAGAACCGACCGAGGCCATGAATTCCAATCACTATTCCATTGGCACGTTGAGGATCTCGGCATTCGTCACGTCTATATCAAAGCCCGAACGCCTCAGTTGAACGGCAAGGTCGAACGTTCACGCAGATCTGATCAGCAGAAGTTCTATCAATTGATGAAATACAAAGATGATGTCGATCTGGAGGCCAAACTCGCTGAATGGGAGGCCTTCTATAACTTCGTCAGGCCGCATGGCGCGCATGGCGGAAAAACACCCTATGAATCCCTCAGGGGAAAACTACAATAGGGTTGCGAAGAGTACCATGAGTCAGTGTCTATTACAGCACTATCATGACAGTGCCGTTGAGCCAACTTACAATCACGAACAAACGAAAGTGGTAATCGCGCCGGAACACGTCCAGCCCATCATGGAGAAATCGCCAAAAAACCGTTCACTTCAGGTAAATCCGACGTTGGCGGTTCACCCGCTGAAATGAATACAACCGAGGAGATTAGCAACAATCCGGCACCCATAAACAGGATTATTGCGTGCCCAACGGGGAACGCCATCGCGCCGATGGCCTGACCGGCAACGATGGCGACCCCGAGTGCCAAAATCCCGCCCGCGAAGAACCGCCAGGCAAGGAGTCGGCTGCGGCGGTTGGATGGAATTGACCGGGCGACGATATCGTTGTAGGGAGTTGCAAGAATACCACTGATAAACGCGTACAAGACCCATGCGGTGAAAAATGTCAAGATCAAAATCGAACTTGGCATCGGAGTTGAAATCAGGACAACCGTGGCGACGCTGACGAGGCAGAAAACATGGCCGAACGCGCCAATTGCATAAAAGAGCATGCGCCGACGGCGGCCCCGGACGATGTAGGCGACGAAGATTTGTGGAAATAGCCAGCCGTATCAGGCGATGGACGCCGTTACGCCAACAGCCAGGGAACTCCCTGTTAAAATTTGAACGAGGCTCGCCATGATAGTGCCCGTATCGACTGCAGCGGCACCGCCTTGGAAGAACGCACCAGCGATCACAATACGTGTAAATCGACCAGAGTGTTTAGTGGGATGCATCAATTTCCACCTTCTTCGGCCCTTTGAGTTCCGCAAAGCCGACGCCGTGAACCCAGAGGCCCCAGCTTCCGAATACCGCAACCGCCAGTATGTTTGTCGCCATGACCGTCATAACCATAGCAAACGCAGTTACGTCGTTTACTCCGAATAGACTGAGAGCGTATATGGCGCCGACAACAAAGCCCGCCGGTACTCTCGCAGCTTGGGCGAGAATAACGATGAAGCCAAGGATAGCAAGTAAGGCGAAATAGGCGAGGGGTGCGAGAAGCACGTCAAAAGCGAGCCCCGCCCACAAGAGATGCGATGCCGCAAGAAGCTTGATAACGATGCTCGAAAGGATGATGACGTTGCTCCGCCAGTGCTCGCGTGGCCAGACAATTCCATCGGCAAATGTAACTGCAGCCGAGCGCGCGCGAGCCGCCAGTCGGCCCGGCAAACGATCCGCGAGAGTAATCAGGAACCCGGCACCAAATAAAGATTGACGTTTATGGCACGCGAGCAGGATGAACGCACAGAGAATGGCCAGCGCGCTTCCTACGGCAGCAACTGTCAAGCCGAATCCGATATTTCCTTCGGGGTCGGGGATAACGGCAAAGAGCACCACGATGATGACAAGGGCAGTGAATACAATCCCGTCTACTAATCGGTCAATAGCGACGGTGGCAAGCACGCTGCTCATTGCAAGGTCCTGTTTCTTTGCAACGAGCCAGGATCGCACGAAAGGGCTGAGCCCGAGGGGAAGCAGCAGATTGGCGAGGTAGCCAGCCATTGTCGCCCCGAAAAGTCGTGATGTTTTGATGGCGCGAAGGGGTATAAGGATCTGTCGCCACTTCCAGGCTCGGACAACCTGTTCCAGAGTGATCGTGATGAATGTGGCAAACACATATTCAGGGCGTGCAGAAAGAAGAATGCCAAAAAGCTGGCGCCAGTCAAGGCGCCAGAAAAGAAATCCTATCAGGCCGACCCCAACGATGCTGCCCAACCAGTTGAACCAACGCCATCTGGCGCGGCGTGGATTTTCAATGCCGGATGCCCTTTCGTTTTTCAAGCTTGTTCCTCATTCTCTGGAAGCGGCCGACCGACGCTGAGGATTGCGTCTATGAACAGGCGGGGGCGGCCCCACAGGGAATTGGTGAAGATGGTCGTTACACTGGTCGCCATCGCAATCATTGCCCAGACGGGATAGAGTAGGCCGCTGGCGGCGACAGGCACGCCGATACCATTAAACAGGAAGGCAAGGGAAACGTTCTGCAGCATCTTTCGATAGCCTTGCCGGCTGATCTCGCGTGCCTTGACGACATTGTATATCCGGTTATTGAGGATGATGATGTCTGCGGCATCGATGGCAACGTTGGTTCCCGATCCCATGGCGATGCCAACGTCGGCCTGCATCAATGCAGGAGCATCGTTGATACCGTCACCCACCATCGCGGTCCGGCCCTGCTTTTGCAACTCCCGGATGATATCCGCTTTCTCGCCGGGAAGCATTTCTGCATGGACCTCGTCTAGCCCGAGTTCCCGGGCAACTCGTTCAGCATTGCGCCGGTTGTCACCCGTGATGAGGATCGTACGCACGCCTGCGGCACGAAGTTCGCTAACCGTCTTCAAAGCATCTTCACGAAGTGCATCACCGAGTGCGAGCAGACCGAGAAGTATGCCATCCCGGGAGGTCACGATGACAGTGCGGCCCATTTCCTCATATGCGGTGACGCGGGGTTCGAGAGCCGTCAGGTCAATCCCGCGGTCGATCATGAAACGCGGGCTTCCCACCAGGACATCGGCATCATTGATCCGGGCAATAACGCCTTTGCCGGGAATTGCCTCGAAGAACTCTGCACTGGGGGGTGACAATCCGGCATCGAACGCCGCCTCAACCACAGCCGCAGCAAGAGGATGTTCCGATGACGCCTCGGCAGCTGCCGTCATCATCAGTAATTCGTCCGTGTGATCCGAGAGTGCTTCGATTTCGTGGACCTTCGGATTCCCCTCAGTTAACGTGCCGGTTTTGTCAAAGGCAATCTGCTTAACTAATCGATAGCCCTGAAATGCCTCCCCAGTGCGCATCAGAATACCCAGTTCGGCAGCTTCGCCAGCACTTCGCACAATCGACAACGGCGCTGATATTCCGACAGCGCAGGGATATCCCATAACCAACACACTCAACCCTGCAAACACGGCGCGCTGCAGTTCAGGCGGAAAGCCGAATATCTGCGGCAAAACCGCCCAGCCGACGAAGGCAAGAATTGAAATCGTCAACACGGCGGGCGTATAAATTCTCAGGACCTGGTCGACGATATGGAGCAGACCAGGCTTCAGGGCGCGGGCATCTTCGACTTCACGCGCCACGCGCTGCAGGAAGCTCTCGGCACCAACGGCGGTTACTTGGATGAGTAGCGTTCCGTTCCCGTTGATCGTGCCGCCGATTACGGTGTCGCCGATCAGTCGTTCGACTGGCATCGGTTCTCCGGTCACGAGTGACTGGTCAACTGTGGATCGACCGTCGACGACCTCACCGTCAACGGGCAGACGCTCGCCGGGCCTGACGCGAACCAGGTCGCCGCGGGTCACTTCATCGATAGGAATGTCAATTTCACGGCCATCTCTGACGATCCGGGCGATATCGGGCTGAAGATCCAGAAGACGTTTGACCGCCTGCGAGGAACGGGTTTTGACGATCAGCGATAGCCACTCAGAAAAGATATGATAGGTGACGACCATAACGGCAACGGCAAAGAACGGGGCTGTTGGATATCCTGGCCGGTCGAGAACAAGACCGATCAGGCCGCCGCTCAACCCTGCAAAAGCTCCCGCTTCAAGAAGGACATGCTGATTGAGTATTCCCCGGCGCACCGCCTGAAGTGCCATAATGAGAATATGCCGTGCAACTCCGAAAACGAGCGCGGCGGCGAGACCCGCCACTAGCCAAGGCGTAATACCGATCAGCATCCCTGCAATTTTGAGCGCAAGAAGTCCCGCTGTTGTAGTTCCAAGAATGGTTGCGCCAGCAATTGCCGGCCAAACGCCCCGCGCCCTTAGCACCAGGAACACAAAGGCGACCAGGCTGACCGTGGCCACAACGGGCAAAACCAGAGACAGAGGGCCATCCGGGTCGGTTATCAGTGCAATAGACAGAAGGCTGAAGGTTGTTGCGATGAGGAACCTGCGTCCTTCCTTGACCAGTTCTTGCTCTTCTTCCTCGAACGGGCGCAACTTGTTAGGATCGTGAATAGTATAACCAATATCCTTCAATGTCTGGAGCAGGGCTTCGGGGGTCGTTACCTTGGGATCGAATTCAACAAGTGCCTGTTCGTGGGTCAGGCTGACCGCCACCTTGTCAACACCCTTCTGACGGCCGAGAGCCTTTTCGATCGTGCCGGTGCAAAGCGAGCAATGCAGCCCGCCGATACGCGCCCGAATGCGGGCCCTGTCCGGATTTTCAGCGGGTTCCTCGTTCCAAAGTTCCAGTTTCGCGTCGGTGGCCGGTGTCATATCCATGATAAATGAACCTTTATGATTGTAGAGCAGTGATGTCCGGACTGGTGGTCGCGAAAAGACCAAACCAGATCGACCAGGCACCGAGCCCTATGAGAAACAAGCCGGCAAAGACAGGAAAGCGTCCCGAAAGCGCAGCTAAACGATCGAGCAAGCTCTTGGCGCCCGGAACCAGGACCGTTACGACCAGCGGCAGGGACAAAGCAAAGCCGAAGACTCCGAGTGCAATGAAGCCGCTGAGCGCGTTTGTACTCCCGGATGCTGCTGCGCCCGCGAGAAGCGCGAAAAGAAGTGGCGCTGCACAGGCAGGAATATTTAGGCCGAACAGAAGCCCGAGCCCGACGGAACCGCCACGGTTGCTCAACTGTCGCAAACTCGGGCCGAGAGATACCATCAGGCCTCCCGCCCGTCCCGTTGCAAGCAGCAAACCAAGCAAAACATAGCTCGCTCCAAGAAGTAACCAGGCACTTCGCTGCAGATCGAGAAATACGGTTCCTATCAGTACCGCGAGGACACCGAGCAAGCCGATGAACAGCGCGCGCGTCAGTGCGAACAACAACGTCTCCACGAGCTTTGCGGTTCTGCTCTTGCCCTCAAGATACTTGATGAAGACGAGGCTGGAGCCGATCGAACAGGGCTCGATGAAGCCGATCAAGCCAAGTCCGGCGGGAATGGCGACGAGCCCCATGAAACTTGCCTCGATCATTGATCGGTGACCTTCCCTTTAAATCCACCCTTGGCGATCGCCGTCAGGAGATCTGCTACTGGCGCTTCTGCTTGATCGTGCAGAATGCGGACACGACGCTCGTCATAAGATGCTTCGGCCTTACGGACACCGGGGGTTCGTGACAACAGGGCCTCTATGGTAAGTGCGCATCCATCGCAATGCATGCCATCGATGTGCAGGATGGTGGTTTTCATGATTTTGGTTCCTTCTAATGGTGTTTGTCGGGCATTCGTTATTTCCGGACTTGTGGATGGGGTCCCCCGTGCCATGGCGTCGAGGATAGTGCAGGCGACAACATCTCCCCCACCGGGACAACTCGCAATCAACTCATCGAGCGCGTCACGCATTTGTGACAAATGGCGGAGTTTCTCCTGAACTTCGTCCCTTTTTTCGACGGCTCGGCTACGAACGTCGGCACAGTCGGCGCCGGGATCTGCCCGTAGCGACAGAAGTTCGGATATCTCCTGCAGGGAGAAACCGATTTCCTGGGCCTGGCGGATGAAACGGATCCGGGTGACTGTTCCTTGGTCGTACTCACGCGCACCGCCGTCAACGGGCTTGGGCGGTTGAACAATCAGCCCCTTGCGTTCGTAAAAGCGGATGGTCTCGACATTGACATTTGCCGCTTTCGCGGCGCGACTGATAGTGAATTGTGTCATGCTATTCCTCCATGCAGACTTTGCACTCCGTAGTATAGTACGGAGTCAAGAGAATAGTAGAAAGGTGAAGGATTTAAGCCCGGCGGGTCCGGTTTTGAACCCATGTTTAGAGCAAAAATTAGATAGATTAGATCAATTTTGAGGCGAGGAGGATGGCAATGGATTATAGAAAAAGTATCGATTTCCTCAAATATCAATAGTTATCTTCCTGAGATACCAGATCTGCTTTGGAGTAAAGCGTGAAGATCTCGAATTTCTTGTTATTGGCTTATCAAATGTCGGAAGCTATCCCGATAATTTGACCGAAAATTCTGTTGTTCATCCAATGGTGCCGTTATGTCTTCATTGTCGAGCCAGATGATATTGAACGTGGCTTGGAAAATTGACTTTTCTGCCATCGATGAACGCAAGTTTTGCGTTATCTTCATTAACATTGTCGAGTGCATTTGAGTTAGGCGCAAATATTTCGTTGTTGACCGTTGATTTCGGAATTGGCCCGAATAGCGACGTATCCGAATATATAAAGCTGTTGTCACTTTGCCGACACACGAGATCAAGCGCTTGATTATTATTTCGGCGATTACCGGAGCTTCGACAATCAAGTTTCGATAAGTATCTGGAAACGGAATCCCTTACGGTTTCCACTATTTCTTGCGGAGCGCCAATAAAAGAAAGGATGTCGTCTGCATCCTGAATTGTTGCATTTGGAAAGCGTGCCCTAATTTCCAAGTTTTTGTAGAGAAGCAAAATCCGTGTCAGCAGTCTTTGCGCCTGCTTTTTCTCACCGTACAAACCCTGAAATGTATTCGAAAGCGCCAGTTTCTGGATTTGTTCATATGTATCAACGGGGCCCGTCGCCAACAGCCTTTTGATCGCCAATGTGCTCATATGGGCAGGGGATGCCCGGAAATAAATATCTTTCCCGTTGATCCGTCCCGCAACAACGTCGGCAATGCCTGAGGCAAATCTAATCGCTCGCCAGTCTGCCATCGCAATGAGATTATCAACCTTTATGCCGGATGTAAGGGCTTTATTCACTGCACCAACATCGGCAATTGTTTCACGAGCCGCTACTCCCCATTCGTCCAAAGCACTCTTGCTTGCCGAAATGCAATGATATCCTTCATGCATTGCCGCGAGAAACCACATGACATAATCGTCGGTTTGATCAACAACTGGAAGTGTTCCCCGTCAGCACCAATGTCACCAAATTGATGTTGTGAATTAAGGAGTGTTT
>NZ_CAXAXA010000009.1:0-108874 GCF_963973085.1 uncultured Sneathiella sp. | reverse complement strand
CGCCCGCTTTTGCGTCGAGGCATTGCAAGAGGCTATTGCCCGATATGGCCCGCCAGAGATTATGAACACCGACCAAGGCAGCCAGTTCACCGGGTCGGCGTGGATAACAACGCTGACGGAAGCCGAGGTAAACATATCAATGGACGGACGCGGGCGGTATCTCGATAACATCTTCATCGAACGCCTCTGGCGATCCTTAAAACAGGAAGCTGTTTACTTACACGAACTGACCGACAGATTTATGGCTGAACAGGTTATTCGGCAGTGGATTAAATTCTACAACACTGACCGCCCTCACACGGCTCTTGATAAACGAACGCCGGACTAGGCATACTTTGACGGCGATGAAATGATAAAAGCGGCATGATAACCAAACCCGATACACCTTAACTTAGCCGACAACCTGTTCGGAAAAGCAGGACCACTTCAGAGCGCCATCCAGACATGACAGCACCATTCATCAAGATAGTCAGTTACCAAAGGTTCCTGCCAATATCCCTTTTTTGTCATCTCCATGAGGCGTTCTGCCGGTAGGATTTTCTGCAATTCAATTGGCATTTATTTCTCTTACATATCTCATTCGAACATCGTCAAAACCTCATTGTCGACATGCGTATAAAAATAGGCGGCAATAAATTGACTAGCTTTCTTTTTACATTTACGAGATTTCAAATCCGGCATAATCGTCTGCAGCAATCTCATCACATCTCTCCCGGTATGATGGTGCTCCGCCAGCATAAATCAAAAAAGTGCGTTTTTGCTTACCAGGAACATTTTGGTTCACGCCCATAAACCAGGAATCAACTTTAGTGAAAAGCATCCGTTGGCCAGACTCGTAGACATGCTCTGTCCAGGCATTTTCCGCCGCCGTCGTTGGCACAATACGTTCATGGTTTCCGTCCCGCATATACTTCATCAAATCGGCCACCCACTCGACATTCTGTTCAATACATCTTGGAATATTGCAAAATGTTGCTGCATTATGCGGTCCGACCAACGTCAAAAGGTTAGGGAAACCTTCGATTTGAAGACCCAAATAGGTTTTGGGACCATCTACCCATTTGTCTTTCAGGGTTTGCCCACCTGTACCCCGAATATCTATCCGGTCAAACGCACCGGTGACAGCGTCAAATCCGGTGGCATAAATGATCATGTCGAATTCAAAATTATTGTCACAGGTCTCAATCCCGCTAGCCGTTATCCTTTCAATCGGCGTTTCTCGGATGTCAACAAGCTCCACGTTTTTCTGATTATAGACTTCATAATAATTAGTTTCCATTGGCACCCGTCGGGTACCGAAGCCATGGTTGGTTGGAATTAATTTTTCCGCAATTTCGGGGGCTTTGACTCTTTCGCGAATTTTCTTTGCCACAAATTCACTGATCGTATCGTTAGCGTCCTGGTCAACCAGGACATCGCGAAAATTCCCAACCCATATGCCAAAGCCGGGCCCGGCGTAGAGCTCTTCGTAAAAAGCTTCACGTTCTTCCAGGGAAACTTCAAGTGCGTGACGGCGGTCCGAATCATGTAGAAAACCTGTGTAGGTATCCTTACATCGAGCGAATATTTCCGGATAACTGGCCTTGATTTTCGTCTGCGTCTGATCATCGATCGGGCTATTATTCAAAGGCGCGCACCAATTGGGTGTGCGTTGAAAAACTGTCAGATGTCCGGCCTTTTTGGCAACTTCCTGTATGGTTTGCACGCCGGTCGCACCGGTCCCAATAACAGCTACACGCTTATCCTCGAAGCTCACCGGTACATGAGGCCACAACCCTGTATGATATGCTTCCCCTTGATAATCATCGACACCGTCAATAGCTGGCATCGTTGGCGCTGAAAGAGGACCAATAGCCGTGATCAGATAACGCCCGCGCGCTCGACCGCCATTTTCAAATTCAACTTCCCAAAAGTTCCCGTCCTCAACATAATGTGCTCCCTGGACGCGATTGTTAAACTGAATATCCTTACGCCAGCCGAACTTATCGGCGACGTAGTTGAGGTAAGTCAATGTTTCAGGCTGGGCGGAAAAATGTTCACTCCAATCCCACTCCTGCAAAAGTTCTTCGGAAAAAGAATAGCCATAGCTGTAGCTCTCGGAATCAAAACGAGCTCCGGGATAACGATTCCAATACCAGGTACCGCCGACGTCACCACCAGCTTCAAAGACACGTACAGAAAGTCCTAGCTTTCTAAGCAGATGGAGTTGATACATGCCCGCCATGCCTGCGCCTATTATGATAGCGTCGTATTGATCCGCTGATGGTGATCGCGTTGTTTGCGTTCTCTGCGAAAGCTTCGACATATCGTTATCTTTCTTGATAGACATAAATCAGGACCACCCTCCGCAATGCTAGTTCAAGCCCGCTGCCAGCACTTTGATAGTAAATTAGCAATCCGAGCTTTTGGCAGGTCGTTATCGTGCAGCTCATCGAATTTAGCGCCGGCTGCTCGTAAGGCCTTCGAATCCCGACTGGCAGCGAAGAGACGCCCATTGGAATAAGCGGGTCCGATCCTTCGACTACAAAGATCTCGTCATGTTTTTCGCGGCGTGTAACATGAGGCTCGATCTCATAAAAATGCAGACACTCTTTGGTCAAAATAGCGGTTGCGCAGCACACAGCATAACGATATGAAAATCTGCGAAGATTTTCCGCTTCGTCATTATTCACCCCTACAGGTTAGAATCAACCAAATATGAGATTTTTCAGAGAAAAATTAGCTTCATGAGAGGAATTTGTCAAACTATCGTTTGTTAAAAAATAGATCTGGACAACAGAGAATAATTTCTTAAGACTGTGTTTTAAGCCTCGTTATAAAGACAATGGGATAGCAAATAAAATAGCGGGAAATTTGCAGAAATTAAGTATCTTGTGTCGGCAGCGTAAGCTTGGTAACCCTCATATGATTTTGGATGCCATTTTTTGAAAGAGTCAGTTTCATGGAATTTGTTGGCTTAGGCCTATACTGGAATAACTTAGAAATCGGGCAAGAATTTCGCACAATTGGACGCACTATCACGGAAGCGGATTTGGTGAATTTCATATCCTGCACCGGTATGCTCGAAGTGATCTTTACGGACGTTGAATATCTTGCAAGTCATGGTGGCATTTCAGGTCGTGTGGTGCCGGGCGCGTTAGCCTATACTTACGCCGAAGGCTTGCTTGTTCAGTCAACCATGCAACATACTGGGCTTGCCTTCCTGAATATGGAGCTGGATATCAAAGGCCCAACGTTCGTCGGAGATACTATCCATGTGGAATGTGAGGTAATTGAGTTGAGTGCAACTTCCAAGGGCCGAGGTAAAGTCCGAACATTCAACAAAATTGTCAATCAGAAAAATGAAACGGTGCTTACCTATAACCCATTACGGATCATGGCTGGACGCCCCGAATAGCAACCGAGAATATTTTCGCTTCGGCAGTTTTTCAGCGGAAACAACGAAAAACACACCCATGGGGAAAACGCCCTCGTCGAAGTTGAGGCCGCGCTAGCAGAGGTAATTTTCAACATCAGGCGGAAAATTTATCAGGACATGTTACCATTAGAGAATATTGTGGTCATCGAGCTTGGGTCGAGCATAGCCGGACCATACGCTTCGAAAATCCTAGCGGATCTCGGCGCCGAAGTCATCAAGGTTGAAAACCCAGATGGTGGAGACGCAACGCGAAGCTGGGGCCCTCTGCTGAAAGATGGTGGCTCGGCTTCGTATTATGCAGCGAATATCGGCAAGCAATCGATAACCATCGACATGATGAACCCCGAAGATATTTCTCGATTAAAATGTCTCATCTTCGATCGCGCGGATATCGTTATTCAAAATCTTAGACCAGCACTCGCCGATAGATTCTCTCTTGGTGCGGAAGAATTGACGCGTGAAAAGCCTGAATTGATTTACTGTAATATCTGGGCCTATGGGAATAAAGGTCCCTTTAAGGATCTTCCGGGTTATGACCCGCTCATGCAGGCGTTTTCTGGCATCACCAATTTGACTGGCGAGCCGGATCGTCGACCTTCTCGCGTTGGGGTGTCATTACTCGATCTTGGTACTGGGATGTGGACAGCAATTGGTGCTCTCGCTGCCTTGCAGCAGCGCACTATAACCGGTCGCGGTGCGATAATTGATACCTCATTGTTGGAAACTGGTATTGGACTTATGACCTTGCCAATTGCACAATACTTGGCGTCAGGCAAGGCACCTGCACGGAGCGGACTCCGCGGGCCATTCATCGTACCTAATGATGGTTTTCAAACATCAGACGGAATACTCGTCATAGCCGTCGGCACCGACCTGCAATTTAGGCGGTTTTGTGTGGCCCTCGGGCGCGAAGAGTTGAGCCAAGATGAACGTTTCAAAACAAACGCAAAGCGCTATGAAAATGAGCGGGAACTGCGCCAGTTTATTGCTGACGCCATGAGCACCAATACACGGAACGTTTGGTCCGCGAAATTGACCGAAGCCGGCATTCCCAATGCCCCGGTCCAAACGATTGAAGAACTGCTGACGCATCCGCAAGTGGTGGCCTGCGGCATTCTTCAGGCATATGAAGCCGTGGATGCGCGCTTCGTCGGTTTGCCATTAAGCATCGACGGCGTGAGGCCGGAATCGACACCCCATGCACCGGCCTTGGGCGAAGACGATCAAGCGGTATTCAAATTCATGAAAGATCAAGGATGAGAACCCTAGATTTTCATTTCTAACCTCGGGGCACCTCTAAAAATACCCACCCTGACCTTTGATCTGATAGAATCCCGTTAGCACGGCGTTGTGATCAAAGGGATAGAATATGAGCCCGCTTGGATTTTTTGATGTTTCTAATCGCTATGCTGGCTTGGATGCCAAAAATGATCCGCTGCTGAAAATAGACGGCATCGTCCCGTGGGAAGAGTTTCGTTCTCATCTTGAGGCGGTCTGGCGCAAGCCGGCCAATCAACGCAAATCATCGGCGGGTCGCAAGCCATGGGATGCGGTGGTGATGTTCAAGGCAATCGTGCTCTGTGCGCTTTATAATTTGTCAGACGATCAGGTGGAATACCAAATTCGCGACCGGCTTTCCTTCGTTCGGTTTTTAGGATTAGGCCTTGAGGACAAAGTCCCCGATGCCAAGACGGTGTGGTTGTATCGAGAGCAGTTGGCGCAAGCTGGCATGATCGCGACGGTGTTCGAGAACTTCGACAGCTATTTGAAAGACCGGGGTTATCTGGCGATGGGTGGGCAGATCGTCGATGCCTCCATCGTCTCCGTCCCCACCCAGCATAACAAGCGTGATGAGAATGCAAAGATCAAAGCCGGAGAGACACCGAAGGACTGGGTGGATAAACCGGCCAAATTCCGCCAGAAAGATACGGATGCCCGGTGGACCAAGAAGCATGGCAAGAGTCACTACGGTTATAAGAACCATATCCATGTGGACCGTCGGCATAAGCTGGTGCGTTGTTATCATGTGACGAAGGCTTCGGTGCATGACAGCCAAGCCCTTGAGGCGGTCCTTGACGCAGACAACACAGCATCCGATGTGTGGGCCGACAGCGCCTACCGGTCTGCGGGCATTGAAAAGATACTGAAAGAAAAAGGCCTGTCGAGCCGCATCCCCTACAAGGGCCACCGGAACAAACCTCTGAGCAAACGACAGGAGCAAGGTAACAAAACCCGCTCAAAGGTCCGCGTTCGTGTGGAGCATATCTTCGGAGCTCAAAGCAACGACATGGGTGGCGCACAGGTACGCAGCATCGGGATCATCCGCGCCAAGGCGCGTATCGGGCTCAAGAACCTGGCTTACAATATGCGCCGCCTGGTTCAGTTGGAACACTTAGCCACAGCACCACCATGACCACACCCAGGGGCGGACTCTGCCTGAAACAGCGGTTCAGATGGCAATGCCCCGCTGGGACGCTGAAAAAGCCGATGAATCTTGGCAAAAACGCTTCGTATCGGGCCTGATTCAATCTACCATCGCCGAAATGAGGTATTATTCGAGGTGCCCCTCGGTCAATGTGACGAAACCGCGAGACATTGTCCTCAACTATATCGATGTCGATCCGCAGATCGTTAGTGACAGCACGTATCATAGCTCATGGAGAAAAATTTTCATGAATCAGCTTCAGATATTCTCCTAACCTCGCCAACATGATTGGAATCTGAATGTAAGGGGTCCGAGATTTTTTCGGATAGCGGCTAGCCAAATTGATAGGCCGATTGGACAGCTCCCAATACCGTATCCTTCAACATTCTTTGTCCCGTGTCTATCCCTGCCGCACCAACAACGACAAACAAAGGCATCAAATGTTCTTCTGTTGGATGGGCATCACGGGCGAATGGAGCCTTCTCCCAGTCAGCCAGCATTTCTTTCCGCTCCAGATAGTTTGGGTTTTTGATAGTCTCTGTCAGCCATTGATCGAACGACTCAGCTTCGACCTCGTCACCACTAGCAACCGACCGCAAATTTCGCATCAACTTCTGCATGTTGTGATAGCTCATCCCACTACCTATAATGAGTACGCCCTCATCGCGTAGCGGCTGTAATGCTTCGCCAACTGCTATATGGCCCGCTGGGTCAAGATCGCTCCGCAAGGACAACTGAACGATCGGTATATCTGCATCGGGAAAGGCGAGCTTCAACGGAATGAAAACGCCATGATCGAAACCACGTCGGGAATCGGTTTTGACTTGGATGTTTTTTGCCAGCAAGAGATTTTTAATGCGCGAAGCTAACTCCGGCGATCCCGGCGCTGCATATTCAAGCTTATATGTATGCTCAGGAAAGCCGTAGTAGTCGAACAGCAGCGGCGGTGTCGGGTTACTTTGAACCGTAATCACGGGTTCTTCCCAATGGCCAGAAACAACGACTATAGCCTTTGGCCGTTGGCCGATATCAACGTGGACCCGGTGCAGATACGCCGCCATTTTATCCCATGCATCTGCTGGGTCCCAATCCATAAAAAAGCAAGGGCCGCCACCATGTGGAACGAATACTGTGGGCATTTTACTCATTTCGTGGTCCTGGGTTATCGGCATAAACGATTTTTGTCCGGATTGAAGAACAATTTGGGAAACTTTCTACCTTGCATTCAACCCGGATCAATTTTGAAGGTACTTTATGATTGGAAGGCACCGGCATAGTCCTGCGCGAATTGTTGGAATGTGCGCGGTGGTTGACCGGTACATTTTTCCACTGTGTCTGCAACATAAGATAAATGTCCTGCTGGTCCGAGCGCATAGAGCTCATTCATAAGATCGGCAAGCTTTTCAGGCATGCCGGCGGCGACCATACCTTCTTTTGCAGCATCAAGCGGGACATCAATATAATTGATTTTCTTACCAATAACATCGGAGAGAACTTCCGCAAGCTCATACATGCTTAAGGCTTCTCCACCTGTAACCGGATATTCCTGATTTTCATGTCCTGCTTCTGTGAGGGCGGCAACAGCGACGGCGGCAATATCACGTGCGTCGATGAAACTCACTTTACTATCGCCCAGCGGCAAGTAGAACTGGCCATTCCCACGAATTGAATCGGCAAACATTAAGATATTCTGCATGAAGAAACCTGGTTGCAGGAAAGTAAATGCGATGCCGGTTTCCTTTACTTCCTCTTGACTGGCGCCGTGCCAACGCCCTACTTCCACGCCAGCATCAGGGCTTGCGCCAATGCCTGTGGACATTACAATATGCTTTACGCCCGCTTGCTTTGCCGCTTGAATAGCTGTTGACTTCATCGAAATTTGATCAAGATGAAGCGGCGTGACAAGAAACAGTTTTTCCACACCTTCCATGGCCGCAGAAACGGTTTCCGGCTGGCTGAGGTCCCCGCGGACAATTTCGACATTTACGCCCAGTAAAGCGCTGGCCTTAGACTTGTCGCGGGCAAGAACTTTAAAAGCGACACCTTTCTCCCCGAGTATTCGGGCAACTTCACCACCAATATTTCCAGTTCCGCCAATTAGCAAAATCATAGTGCAATCCTTTTCGTGAAACGTTCCAAGCAATTATCAGAACCGTTTGTTGGTAAAATTGAATAGTTGCCGATCCGGCGACATCGCTATATACGATCTAAAGCACCTGGACGCACAATGAAAGTAGATACCTTTAAGTAACCACCAATTAGGTAATCATCAATGATAAAATTTCCCCATAAACCAGTTTGCCCTGTCGAAGAGATTTTCCGCGTTTTAATGGGTCCTTGGACCATGTTCATATTGTGGAATTTACGGCAGGACGGCCCCACCCGTTACGGTGCCCTACGTCGGCAACTGGGTGGTATTTCTTCCAAAGTTCTAACCCAACGATTACGAATGCTTGAACATGAGGGTTTAATTTACCGCGTTCAAAAGCCAACAATTCCACCTGAAGTCACTTATGGGCTAACTGATCATGGTAGGGAGCTAGGTAACGCGCTTGGCTCACTAGAAGTATTCGCCAGAAAATGGCAAGCTCATTCGAAGCTCGACGCCTGATATTACGATAAATGGATTGTTTCCCGTCAGATCAAATAGGCATAATAGCCTCGTATCGCATTCGAACCTCAAACCACGAGGAAGTGAAAAAGGCCCTTGGCTACTAATTTCTGCTCGTCATCTTGCCAGGCAACTGCCTCAACGCTCGCCATCCTGCGTCCTTTTCGTAAAATCACCGCACGCGCATTTAGCTGCTCGGATTTGGATGGCCGCAAGTAATCAACAGTTAGGTTAATGGGCTTTGGTGGATTACCCTCCCAGTTTTCCATTACGCTGAGCATCGCAGTTGCTTCCAAGAAACTGGCCACAATGCCGCCGTGAACGTAATTGAGCACGGGATTACCAATGTGACTTTCGGAAAAAGGCATTATGGTTTCTATGCCTTCATCAATCAGGTTGGATACAATAAAATCGAGAAAGCGAAAAAAGGGAACGCGGTCACATCGCATCTGAATGTCTTCCCTGTTCATTATTGAGCTCCCATTTTTTCCATCATCTCAAGCAAGCCGCTTTTACCACGCGTTAACGCAAAGGTGGCCGAGCCCCGAGCGATCTCGTCAGCCGCAGCACCATCATGCCAGACCTTACCGCTACAGAAGGCAATATGCCGGGTTTGTCTGTAACATTCGGCACTGACCAGAACGTCGGCACGAGTTTGGGCAGGGCGAAGGTATTCCACCCGAAGGTCTAATGTAGCCATAGTCTGAACATCACCAATCGCCATCAAATTGGCCAAACCGAATGCACTGTCCAGCAACGCTGTCAAGGCGCCGCCATGCAACAATGTTTCTTCCTCATCTACGCAGAAATTCGGATTAAAGGTCATTCGGATCGTGACTCCGCTGTAGGTTGCTTCTTCGATCTGAAGATTCATTTCAGCGATCAGGCCCTTTGCGCGACTACTCCATAGTTGGGCAAGCCGATCCATACTCACGGAGTCTTCTTTCTTATTCATCTTTTCTTGGTCCTTACTTGCTCAAATTGGCGAGCGGTTATTCTTCAAAAAAATGCTGCATGTGCCTCAAGGTGGTTGCCAGTTTGACGCCACAGGCGGCTGATCGAACTTGTACAACGCCCACACAATACGCCGAACGATATTGAGATAATGTGTTGCTACTTTGGTTGGCGGTAAGATGGACGCGGCTATTCGTCCCCGTCCCCACGTTTTCGATTGGCGAACATCTCCGGGTTAATCATGTCGCGCATGTCGTGTGCCAAATGCAGCGTTTCACCGCCATCGACGTAAAGTTCTTCTCCTGTTATGAAACCGCCAATTTTTGACGCCAAGAAGATTATCGCACCGGCAATATCATCTGTTGCGCCCATGCGGTTCATCACTGAACGGTTCAATTTCGTCCACATGTCTTGGGGGATTGGATAATGGCCAAGCGCCTCGGTCTTGATAGTACCTGGCCCGACACAATTCAACCGGATGCCGTATTCAGCCCACTCCGCGGCAAGTGTCTTCATCATCCCGGTCACCCCTGCCCGTGCCGCAGCTGTGTGGACAAAACCGGTAAGAGCAGTGCGCGTAACGGCCGTCACGAAAACAACAGACCCACCATTGTCGAACATGAAATGGTTAGCCGCTGCGCGTGTCATTTGCCAAGAGCCAATGAGATTGTTGCGTATCACCGCCTCGAAGCCTTTGTTAGTAATATCGCGAGCCGCAGCCACAAATTGTCCGCCAGCATTGTTGACGAGAACATCGAGACGGCCATAGCGGTTGGCGATTGCGCGCATTGCGGCTTCGATACTCTCTTCGTCGCGCATATCGCCAGGTGTCCTTCCCCCTTATAACTGAGCCACGGATTTTGTAATATTCTACGAAACTGCTGGGGGTTATTTGGATGGCGAGGAAACGGTATACGGATGAGGATATATTAAATTTGTTGCGTCAGATTGAGCTGAGTTTGTCATCAGGAAGTGATGTCCAGACAGCCTGTCGGTCAGCTGGTGTGAGTGATGCAACCTATTATAATTGGCGCAAGCGTTATGGCGGGATGGGGCGATCTCAGCTCTCTGAGCTCAAGGGACTGGAGAAGGAGAATGCCCGGTTGAAACGGATTGTCGCAGAACTTGAGTTAGACAAACTCATTCTCAAAGAGAGTCTTGATTATTTAAAACCCAAGGCCTGACGGCTGCTGATCTGCGTCAGGCTGTGATCCATGTGCGCCAGAAACTCAGGTCTTCTGAGCGGCGCAGCTGCAGAACGATTGGCATAGCACGCTCCACCCACCGGTTCAAAGCAACTCCCAAAGAAGATGAGTGCCTTCGACTGGCTTTAATTAGATTGGCCAAGGCCTATGGCCGTTATGGATATCGGAAGATTGCCGAGTTGCTGCGTATGGAAGGGTGGAGGGTCAATCACAAGAAGGTTGAGCGTCTGTGGAGAGAAGAAGGCCTGCAACTCCCACAGCGCCACAAGAAGCGCAAACGCCTGTATCATAAAGACAGTTCCATTATCCGGTTACGCCCCAGATACCCCAACCATATCTGGAGTATTGACTTCGTCCATGACAAGCTTAGCAATGGTCGGCCTTACAAGATGCTGACGGTGCTGGATGAATATACTCGGGAGGCTCTTTGTGTTGCCGTGAAGCCCCGAATGGGGAACCAGGATGTACTCGATGCCCTGTACCCGATTTTTCTCACTCATGGAAAGCCGGAGTTCCTCCGCTCCGACAATGGCCCGGAGTTCGTTGCAAAGACATTTCAGACATGGCTCACCAAAGTAGGGATTAAACCAATCCGTATCACTCCAGGCAGTCCCTGGGAGAATGGCTACAACGAACGCTTCAATGGAACGCTCCGCAGAGAAGTGCTCAATGCCGAGTGGTTCTTAACCATTGATCAGGCCAAAACTGTCATCAACAAATGGCGCAGGCAGTATAATCACATCAGACCTCATCAGGCCCTCAATATGAGACCACCCGTTCCCGAAACTCTAGCAAATAATGGTACATAACAAGGGGGCTTTACAGCAAGGCTTCAGTTAATTTGCGGAGAGACATACCTTGATCACGTACAAACCAAGCTACTCTTTCCCTCAATAGCTCAATTTGTCGTGGGGAAAATTCGGCGTTCTTACGGGATTGTTTCATAAAAATTAGACGCAAATATAATGGTGGTGCATTTGACTACAGAGATAACTAGCAAGGGTTGTCAGTTTGATCAGTCGTAGAAATAATTGCAACTCTGTTTCGTCAAAAATGCGGGTGATACGTAATTTATCCGGTGCTGTTTGATAAGTTTCTATTCTAAGAAACGCTTGTTCCACTCATCCACACTTCCTCGGTCTGCCCGGATAGCGGCCATGTTGGGCGGCGATAGCAAGGCCCGCAAGGGTGCGCTCGCGAATGATTTCCCGTTCTAACTGCGCGACTGCCCCGAGGATATGGAACACAAACTCTCCCATGGGGCTGGATGTATCAATCTTCTCGGTCAGGGATTCAAAATACGCTCCGCGCTGGGTCAGTGTTTCATTAATCTCTATCAGATGCCGTAGCGAACGGCTCATCCTATCAAGCCGCCACACCACCAACGTATCACCGCACTTCATCTCATTGAGAGCCTGCGTAAATTCCGGTCGGTTTTCTTGACACCCCGATACGCCCTGATCACGATAAATCCGGTTGCACCCGGCTTTCTCTAAAGCAGCAATTTGAAGATCCAAATTTTGATCAGCGGTACTGACGCGGGCATAGCCAATTTTGCGGGGCATATTAATGGGCCTTTTACTTAGGTGCATAACAAAGCGCTCACGCTGACCACCCGGTTACAGCGCCGCAGATACACCCTAAAAGACCGCCTTGGAAAAGGACCGTTTTTTGAAATTCTTTTAATTTCGCTTCAAAACGTATCCGTCACTTTTTCAAGTCAATATAAAACAAAGACTTAACAAGTGATACGCAACGTACCACAAAAGACAAGCAATCGTCAATAAAAACGGTCCTTTTTATATATTTGACATAAGTATAAGTAAAGTAAAAACAGTACTTTATCGCAGAAATATACTTGGAAAGGTGGAGCGCGATGTCTCTTCCAGAGCTTAGAAAAGGATTTACAAACACTGCCGCTGCCATGGGCATGACGGCCATAGCCGCCATGGCGCCCCTCTCATACAGCTTTGCAGATGAAACCAGGTCCGTTCAGGTTGTCCCTGCTGTTGCTACATCTGTAGTTCATGAAAATGCGCTTGAGGCACAAAGAGCCGCTTTAAAATATGTTGAAGAAACAGGTGGATTAGGTATCGTTATCGGCTATGGAACCTATGAAGGTGCCGCCGACCCAGAGCAGTTAGGTCAACTCTTTCAGCAAAAAATAGCGGAACGCGGTGCAGAATCTCAGTATTTCATCGGCACAATTAGTAAGCCAGGTTTTTCATTGGCGTTTTACAATGGCCATACTGTTGAAGGCCCTATGCCACCGCAGGAAGCGGCAAGCTCTTTGACCGATCTTGTGGGGCAGCACCTATTTTACAAACGGCAGTTTAGTTCTCTAAATACTGATGTCAGCCCAAATACTGCTGCACTTGATTAACTTGCTAAAATTTCAAGGTATTTGGGTTCCCTAATTCCCCAACCTCAGTTGTATGGTTTTGGTCTACGGCTTGCGTAGCAATCTTATAAGATGTTTCACCATTCGTTTGCTCGTCAAAACTAACTATTGAAGCTAAGCCACTTTGTTCAAGTTCTGATCGCACTTCTGAAACAATCTGCTCAGGAATATCTTCACCATATTCCGCATGAGCTTTCGTGAGTTTTTGTTGCAGTTCGTGGCCTTTGTTGATTTGCAGTCGGGCATCATACAGTTGCTTGATCCATTGGGCGTCAGCACTATTTTCAAACCCTTCCTTGATTTCCCCATTTTCCAAATATTTTTCGTAGAGTAGCTGTTCACGCTCAGCCGCCGTTTCTACAGAACTGTACTCTTCTTCACTCAAGAAGCGCTGCGCCATCGTATCAATATAGTTCTCACCAAACTCTTCCTTAAACGGCTGCTCCAGAGCATCAATTCCTGCCTGAATTTCATTCAGAAGAGTGAGCCAGTCTATTGTCGATTTACGGGTTTTCTCTTTGGTGGCATCCCGTGCCTGTGCGAAACTTTGCGCTAGCGAGAAGCCAGATTTTAGGTAGCCATCATGAGCATCCCCAATCGATGCCAACATGCGGGCATTCCCGGCCTCACCGCCGGTGATATCGAACATGTTTTCTTTAAATTCTCCCAGAGCCATCTCGCTCTCCCCATTTCACACGCAATTCTTGTTTTTCAGCCCTAAATTGTCTTTTTATTCATTGTGGCTGTATTTTATTTAACTCTTTAAGATCATTGAGGTAATCAATGTCTTTAAGTGTTTTTCGTCTTGCATGCTTATTATGGTGGAAAACTTTTAATATTATGGAAAGTTTTGATACAATTTATCTAAAATTTTAGATACTTAGCTCTCTGGAGTTGGTGCATCGGGGAGATCGGCATAACACTTCAGAATGTATTCAAGATAATGCTTTTCTGCGGAGAGTATTTTGCCACTGAACCAGTTCGAAACAGTGTGTATCTGCAACCCGCGCGGGGCATCATCGCCGTGTTTCAGAAGCGTATTGGGAGTAACGCGCGTTCTACGGAGTTCAGCGTGCAGCGTCTCATAGATCGCATCGGTAATCTCAACATATTCAGTGCCGGGAACGTGGCGGAGTTTATAATTCCGTTTTGACCGCAGAGACGGTGTGAGGGGAAAATCCTCTTTTGTTTGGTAGATGGCGCTTTGCCCCAATGTCTCAGGACCGCAACGATTAGGCGCGCTCACAGCGTTTGCTTTGATCTCCTGCAGAAAATCCCATATGGCAACGGGAATGGTTTTGTTTCTACCATTAATGAGATGGCACATCTGAACAGGTGTGAATTTTTCGGGGGCAGAATTTAGATAATTTGCGGGCATGGAGTTATGAATTTGCGCCACCTGCTGTCGCATTTCATCGGTAACTTTAATGCGTCCGACTGTTCCTTTTATTGGGCGGCGCGTGTTTTGGCAGTTGTCGGATAGAGATTGATAAGCATTAATCACAAAATCATAGTGGTGTTTCAGCGCTGTTTTCGTTCCGCCGCTAAGCCATCTTTCGATCATATGGGGGCTTAGGCCTCTGGGAATATCGGAAGCTGCTTTTAACAGTGCAATCGAGCCGACCTGCGTCCGCTGCTTTTCCTGCAGGATTCTATCTAATCGCTCAGGGGTGAGCGCTATCCGTTTGCCTTTTGCTCGTTTGGCCATCGGTATCTATGATAGCATCAAGAGCAAAGCATGAGCCGGGCAGGGCTTATCTGATTAAGGTTCATCCACAGATTTGGTGTTGGTTTATCAGAGGGAGGTCAGGATGAGGAAGTTAGGCGCATTTACATTGACTGTTGTTCTGGCCAGCTTTCTAGCGGCAAATCACCACTCACTCATCTTTTCAACAGAAGTCGAAGTGCAGCAGGCGATTAAAGACCTTCGCGAAGCTGGGTTAATGTCTCCCTCGCCATGGAGAGTTTCGTCAGGCTCACATGCCGATTGAGTGCTAGCCTTCTTCTGCTTCTGGGGCTTCGGTCTGAATGGATACATTTTGCACCCACCGGCTGCGCCCCTCTTTGCGTTCATGGACTGAGAGGTAAAGCTGTTTATCCAGTGCAAGCAGTCTGAGCGCATCAGATACAAAGCCCGGCTTGACAAATATCCACGATGTCCAAGCGTCTTTTCCGCGAACCTTGTCAATCAGACCAACACCGTTTGGTGGATCATAAACAGGTATCTGTTTCCCGCGATAGGGCCTGTATTCCGGAGCTTCATATTCATTGCGCTTATGAATATCTTTGAGCATTAAGTCCAAGTTGCTGGAAGGTCGTGCCTCACTTAGAATCTGAAGTTCGAATGCGTTTCCTTCGCGGGACTTTGGTGCGGTCGTAATACCCTTGATCATCACGTGCGTAGAGAATTGGTAAACCGGGTCGCATTCATCGAGAAGCAAAGCATGATGTGGATCATAGGCATCGTAGTTCACGCCTGCACTTACATCCGCTTCATAGCTTACAACCTCTACCGTCAGGTGGTTGTGCTCGACAGAGGGTTTTCTCTGCCTGGGTTTCTTTCGCGGCATTTTTGAATTCACGTATTAGAAATTCTTATCAGTTTTCCTTGTGTGACTTATGCCAAAGGAAAAATACACATACTTAGGATTGCCGGAACTATTACATTTGTGCAAAAGCAAATTTCATCCGAGATTAATTTTTGATGTATGTTAAACAAGCGAACATATGTGATGCACAAGCCTATTTTACGCTTTGAGCGCTGTTTAAGTTATGCGGTAATCAAATTCCCACTCGTTTCTAATGCTTCTTCGTCGCTTAAACCCGTCACGTTACTGAGTTGAGCAATTTGGATAAAATTGTTAGCGCCGCCATCCGCATCTACTCTGAGGAACGAATTCGTACCGTTCGATGTAATGTGCACAAAGTCAGTAATAGCATCTGTCAAAGGATCATACTCTATCAGCAAATCTGATATATCGAGAGCGTCGCCGTCACCAGCATTAAAGTCTTGAATAATATCGCTGTTATTGAATGCTGATGCACTTTCAAAAACGAAATTATCCGCTCCACCTTCTCCATAGAGGTAATCGCCGCCGTCTCCTCCATAAAGCGTATCATCACCAAAACCACCGTATAAATAGTCATTTCCGGCATCGCCATAGAGGGTATCACCGTCACCATAACCATATAGTCGGTCATTCCCAGCCAATCCGTTGAGCGTATCAGCATTCCCGGTACCATAGACGTATTCGTTATATGATGTTCCGGTAAAAGTCAGATTGTTAACAAGATCAAGCGTTGTGCTATCGGCAAACAGAGCCGTTTCTATTTCTTCACCTGTCCCATCAAAATGGTCATTCACCTTGATGTAATTGGACCCAAGATACAGATACAAATCACCGTTGTTTGCGTTCCACAGTCGCACGTCACCTACATCAATACCTGCACCAAATTCAATGACATCAACCATCCCGGCATCGTCATAAATTTTATCATTGCCATCTCCGATATTGTAGAGATATGTATCGCTCCCCGCACCGCCATAAAGTGTATCGTTTCCAGTAAGGCCGATGAGCGTATTGTCGTCCCCCAAACCATAAACATATTCACTGTTTGAAGAGCCGGTAATTGTCAAGTTGTTAACAAGATCAATCTCAGAGCCATCAAGGAACAGAGCGGTTTCTATTTCTTCACCGGTTCCGTCAAAATGATCATTCACACGAACATAATTCACTCCGTGATAAATATACAAATCGCCATTATTCGCGTTCCACAGTCGAATATCGTCCGTATCAATGCCGTCTCCAAATACGAGCGTGTCATCCCCATCAGCGTCATAAATTGTGTCATTTGCATTACCGGAATTATAAAAATAATAATCGCCTTCATCCGTGCCAGTAACGTTTGCGTTATAATCTCTCAGAAAGTAAACAATTCCCTGAATATCTACGCCCTCAACCGCACCTGCAAGGCTGTTGTATGATGCTTCGGCGGGCAACAATGATTTGCCATCACTCTGCAAGAAAAATGCAACGGTAGTGTGATTAAGAACTGTGGCAAAAGCAGATTCCAAAAGCTGAGACTGCCCAGAACCAGGATCAGCGATATCTTCAAGTCCGATAAAATCCTCGACAAGCAGTTCTTCAAGGAATTCAAGTTTCCGTGCGTCACTAATGCTATTGCCGCGGCTATTGGGCGCGATACCATCAACTCCAGCCCAGCGAAAAAGAATATTTTCTATATTGCCTTGCAAATCAAATGTTGTGTTTAGAAGTGTTTCTTTATCTGCGACTGCAACTTCCTGCACCATATCCAGCAAAGTTTCATCTAAACTCATCGCGATATGAAGGTCAGGGAGATTGCCGAAGCCGCGTAAATTTGGCAAAAACAAAGTACGGATATCAAGCGTATAATCCTCAGCATATTCCGTATTCACATTATCATAAGCAAACCACGCATCGACAATATCTCGCGTTTGGCCGTTGATGGTGAAGGTGCTTTCCTGTAAAATCTCGTTACCGCTGATCGTGTAATTAACATTACTATAGTCCAGATCAATTGAGGTAATGCTCAAATCATCAAGTGTGTGGAGTTCATCGGCTTGGCTATGCCCATCCGCGTTTGCATCCACCCACACCAGCAGGTCATCAAACTGCGTATCTGCGCTGGTAATCGCATCATCACTGTTCGTATCGTAAGCAGCAAGAGCTACAAATCCGTTCGCGCTTCCGGTTTTGTTGCCAAACAGCTCAGCGTGATCATTGATAACCCCATCCGCATCCAGGTCAATCGCCAGCAACCCATCGCCACCCGTGATCCAGCCCGATGCTTCAGCCATGCCGTCTACATCGATATCCCAGTAAATTGAACCAGTACCATTTAATGCCGCAAGCTCTATACCATCACCATCGAGATCGAGAACAAGTGGACTAGAAGTATTTGTCGCGTCATCAAACCCACCAATCACATCCTGCATCCAAGGAGGGAGCTCAATAGATGTTGAGCTTTGAGGGTCAATTAACCCGTCAGCCCACGGGCTTACGGGTTCTCCCGGCAACAATTGGCCGGGGTTGTCGATCGCCCATTGAATGTCGTCGGATAGTTGATCGAGGGCATCTATGAAGTCTGCAAGATTGTCGAACACTGTTTGAGGACCATCGAAGAACTTGCTCTTAAAGTCGTTAAACATGCTCTCCGCTTCTTGGTATTCATCTTCCAGGCCCGGCGGCGCGACGTAGTTCGTAGAATCCAGGAAGTTCTTGATGGCTTGCAGCGTGTCGCCCATCCATTTGAACTGATCGGCATTGTCGCGCAGAACTTCAGTTGTCGAGCGCTCGGAATCGAGGTTGAAAATATCAGCGCCGAAACCCAGTTCCGCACCTGTACCCAAGACGCTCAGAATGCCGCCGCTTGGATCATAATAAGAATCAAAAAGCTCCTGCGCATGTGCTGGGTCACCTTGTAAGGCATTTGCAATTGGGATCAATGCAGGATCGATCTTAGGATCGAGAAGATTGTCTTCATATACAGTCCTTACAACATCAACGGTTTGTTGAACCGTTATAAGCCCATCTCCGCTGTCAACTAAATCCAAGTCTCGCGCTGAAAAATCGCTAATCATGCGGTCGTACATAACTTGCTCCCACGTCTGGCTACCAACCTCCAGGCTGGATGGTTGTCCCGTTCCGTGAAGCTTCAGGAATTCGTTGTTGATGCGCCCCTTCACCCCGGCGTTGGCGGCCATGTTCGCCATTGTGGTGGCGTAATTTTTAGTGCTCGTATCGTTGATGGCGTTGGCCTCTTGTGCGAGCTCCTGCCAATAGGCCACGACGGGATCGGTCACGCTCGGAGCGCTCCGTGCGTTCTGATAATCCGTAAAGGATGCGCTGGCGATTGTACTCATTGTAGATATATCAAGTGTGGTCATGGCTTCTCCCCCATTTGCTCAAAGTAGGTTTCGTAAAATTTTTCGCGCACAAACTCTTCCGCTGCCTCTGCCGAGCGGAAGCTGTGCATCAACTCAATCACGTTGTCTCGAATGGTCGCCCAGTTTTTGAGCTGGCGCTTGTCGTATGTGACGCTATAAAGAAATTTATCGTCGTAAAACTTGTGTTTGCATTGCGGAGCAGGAGCGCGAGCCTCCTTGCTGCATGAGATATAAACTATTTCAGTGCTGGGCTCAGAAGCGATCCAGAGCTCGTCCTTGTAGTCAGGGTTGGGAACGCCTTTTGCTTGTGTGAGTTTGGTTAGGCCGAACTCCTGACCGGCCAACTCGGTAGCCGCGAAATGGTCGACCGCGCCCTGAAGAGATTTTTTAGGGTCAAATCCTTGATACCTCTTCAAATCAGTAAAAAGTATGTGGACTCTATTAACGTATTTCCCGCTTTCACGTAGATTCTCCGTACCTTGAATAACGGGAGAACTACCGGGGTAATAAGCCTGTATCAAGCCACTTTCGCCGCCAACAGATGTCAGATGGAACCGCGTATAGGCATATGGAATGTGCAGAACGTGCTCCCCGATCTCGTATCGGTTCACGACAAACTCATATTTGCCCTTCGTCTCGTCATCACCGGATGGAATACACGCAGCAAGTATCGCCAACCCAAAGAATAAAAATATAATACTTTTTCTTTTTTCAAAAGATTTCGAAACTAGCACAACCTAAAAACTCTCTATATCGTTAAGGTTGTATAAAGGTAAAATCATACTTTCGCTATGAACAGGGTTGGTTTTGAATTCTCCCTTTTTATCCGCAGAAAATTATATGACCGAATTGATAGGCAGAAAAGAAAGGGCTTTTTGCACATGCGAAATGTGTTGGAGCACAGCTCTACTAAATTGGAAAACTGCTAAAAGCAGGTTTATGTGGTCCGCAAGATGTGCGGTGTACTACACCGCATCTTGGCAAGGGAGCCCGCTGCGCGCTCCCGTTGCATCCCTCCGGCCATGGCTCTTACAGGGTGTTGAACCCGTTTCAGAGCCAGCAGACCGTATCGCCGGTCAAACACTCGCATGGCTTGGAGACGTCCCTCTCCACCTGCACCGAACCATGGATCAATGGGGCTATCGCGCGCCCTTGAAACCCACTCGCGGGAGACTTCGCTCTCCCTGCCCCCATCGGCTTGGCGGGCGTTCCTGCCCCCAAGACCCCAGACCACTTCATGGAGACCAACCCTGCGCGGCTTGGATGCCGCCATCTTGCCGAAGATGGATCACTCCAAGGGGCCTATCGCCGCCCCTGAACCTAGCGCGTCAGACTTGGAGAAGTGACCTCTCCACCGACACTGAACCATGCACAATCGACCGCTCGATTGCCCTCCGATCAGGGGAGCGTTCCTGCTTCCCCCGACACCCCCTTGACCCCCGACCAGCCCTCCGCTGATTGGGCGCCGCGAGCACCCCACAATGCGCGTACCAACTATTTTTTGCTTGCTGGCATACGGCATGATAGTTTGACGAAAAAAGGAAGGCTGTTCCAGAATGGGGCCGCACATGAGACCGCAAAATCGGGCGTATTCTTGAAATGCATATTGAACAAATTAAAATTCAGAACTTCCGGCTTCTGCAAAACTGCTGCCTCGACATGCGGGAAAAAACAACACTTCTTGTCGGCAAAAACAATACCGGAAAAACATCCTTTGCTGTATTGTTGGAGAGGTTTCTGGAGAGACCCGACAATTTTACCTACACTGACTTTCCGATCTCGATAAGGCAGAGAATACTCAGTATTGACGATGAGACGAATGTCGATGAACTTGCGATCAGGCTGGTGCTGCGCATAGCTTACGACGAGACTGATAACCTTGCGATACTCTCCGAGTTCATGCTGGACCTCGATCCGACGCGCCGGCATACCAACATCCTTTTCGAATGTTGCATTGACAAAAGTAAGCTGCTTCGCGCGCTACCGGACGATCCGAAAGAGCGAAAGAAATTCATTGAAAACAACCTCAGTGGAAAGTTTCTGAATATTAAAGTTTATGCGTTTGATGATTTTGGTCACACCGAGGAAACGCCGTACTACATGGCACATCGCGATCAACTGGAAGAGAAAGAGCGATCCGAAGTGCGGGCGCTTTTGAATTTTCAGGTTATTCATGCCCGCAGAAATGTTGCGAGCTCGGAAGATGCCGGACGGGGTGCAAAACCTCTGTCGGCAATATCTACCAAGTTTTTTCGAAAGCGCGACATCGAGGTTGACGTTGATGACGATGACGAGACGGCGGGGTCAGATGGTGAAAGCCTTGAAAAGCTCAGGTCGATGCTTGCTGGCATTGATGACCAGCTCGGAGAGCAATATGCGCAGGTTTTCGGGGACTTTTTAAAGAGCTCCCACGACTTTCTGGAACTGGGTGACTTGAAGGTCGTCTCCAACATTCAATCGCAGTCACTCATCGAAACCTCGTCGCAAGTCATATACGGCGAAACCGACAACTTTCTTCCTGAGCACTACAGTGGTCTCGGATATCTGAACATCCTTTATCTACTGCTGCAGATTGAGTTGTGCCGAGACGACTTTGCCAGACGAAACGCCCCGCTGAACCTCCTGCTTATCGAAGAGCCCGAAGCACACACTCATCCGCAGATGCAGTACGTTTTCGCTGATAAAATCCATGGATTAATCTCGAAAATTCCAAATTTGCAGGCTTTGTTGACGACCCATTCCTCCCACATCGTTTCGAAATCGAACTTTGAGGACATCAGGTATCTTTCCCGGCTGTCCCCGGCGGAACCTGTCACGATCAAGAATTTTCACACTGATCTGAGCGCCAAGTACGAAGAGCTTGGGGCGGACGGAGTAGCGCTCTTTCAGTTTCTCAAGCAATACCTCACAATAAACTCTGCGGAACTGTTCTTCGCAAGCAAAGCGATTTTCATCGAGGGAACCACGGAACGCATCCTGCTTCCTTTATTCATCGAGATGCATGACAGGGAGAACGTCGATGAGACGGCGGCGGGCGGGCTGTCTTCGCAAAACATATCCGTTCTTGAAGTCGGAGCTAATGCGCGTGCGTTTGCTCCGTTCCTTGAGTTCATTGGCGTTCGCACATTGGTCATCACCGATATCGACACAACCAAAGCTGTTGTCAGTGAGGGGACAGGAAAAACCAGCTATCCTGCCTGTCCTGTTGCAGAGTCGAGCAACACCTCAAATGAAACCCTGAAGTACTTTCTTTTAGCCCCTGACCCAAAGGAAGTGAGCGAGTTCTCGAACTGGTATAAGCGCCTGATAGATGGAACTGCTTCTTCGGACGAAGGGCAGATTAAGATTGCCTACCAGCTTGCGGAGGATGGTTACCATGCAAGAAGTTTTGAAGACGCCTTCGTTTCGATCAACCTAGAAAAAGTCAAGGCCCGCAAGGATATGTTGACGGGTTTAAAAAACAAGGGCACGTTGGATGAATTTAGTGGCAATGACTTTTATTCTCTCACAAGTCAGATACTCGGAAAGAAATCCGATTTTGCTGGGTCGGTTTTGTATCTGGCGCTTGTGGAGCGCGAAAGCTGGCGTGCGCCCAAATATATCATGGATGGTCTGAAATGGATTCACAAAAATTGAATCCGGTAGATCGGATCGCAGAGCTTGTTTCCGGCGGCGAGAATTTCGTACTTCAAGGCGGTGCGGGAAGCGGAAAGACCGAGAGCCTGAAGAGGGTCGTGCAAAAGGTTCTGAAGGCCAATCCGAGCCTTCGTATTGCGTGCATCACTCATACGAACAAAGCGGCAGACGAAATTTCTGACCGTGTATCCGGCGACATCAAGGTTTCAACGATTCACTCGTTCCTGGGAGAGATCATTTCACCGTTCAAAAAGAACATCCAACAGGTTTTCCCGAAGCTCTTCGAGCTACCTGACTTTGTTGCCCTTGGAGATGAGCACTACGACGGCGACGAAAAGGTGAGGAAAAAGGGTGAGCATGACCGGTTCAAGAAGGCGCATGGCCAGCTCGAAAACCGCCGCAGGACGGTATTAAGTGAAGAGACGCCGAAAGTCACCGGAAAACGGGATTACGACAAAGAACCTGACACATACAATGTTCAGCTCAATGAGTTGATAGGCGAGGTCAACAAGGTGATCCGCGAAAAGCTGAAGGCGAGACAGCCGAACGAGTTCTTTTATAATGATACAGCCTTTGACAATTTCAATGATCCTTCATATGGCCATGATGGTCTGATCGCGTTGGCTTGCCATATTTTCGAAGGCTTCCCGTTGCTAGGCAGGATCGTATCAGATCAGTATGACTGCATCCTTATTGATGAGTATCAGGATACAAGTGCAGTTGTCGTTCGCGTCCTTCTGCGCTGTTTGCCCGAAGAATCGAAAACCATCATTGGATTGTTCGGCGACTCCGAACAGGCCATCTATTCAGATGGCATTGGAAGCGCTCAGTCACATATCGGTGCTAAAGAACTCATTCTTGTCGAGAAGGAGGACAATTATCGGTGCTCCCCCCAAGTAATTGATTTTTCCAATCAGTTTCGGACAGACGGTCTAAAGCAGGATGTAGCACTGAAGTCGCTTGATGACGGAACTCTTGAAACCCTTGAAAGTCGCCAGGGCAGCGTGAAGTTACTGTACGGTTTGGCTCCTGTGGAGGTCGATACGGGAGATAAAGCGGAAGATCGGAAGGCAAATGCAGCATTGTTCAGAAGCGCACTTAACGAACTGGTTGAAAAAGCCGCCTCTGAATATCCGGGCTACGTTCAATTGAAACTTACGAATAAGTCTATTGCGAACGATGTCGGTTTCGGAAGCCTATATCAGATCTTCGATGATCGGTATTCCGAGCCACGGGACCGCATACGTAAGACGCTTGACAGGTTGCAGTTTGGCGAACTGATTGAACTGGTTGATCTGCACAGGAGTTTGCCAGGTGATAGACGTTCGTATAACCGATTGATCGCGAAATTGCGGAAGCGCGGGTTCTCTATTTCATCAGTGGCAGATAAGGCAAAGCTGGATGAGATGCTGCGCTCGTTCGGGTCGAAGGATCGCGCCGCCTATGAGGCCATAGAGTATGCCGCCGAATGTGGCTTGATGAAAGTTTCGGACAGCCACAAGGCATTTGTTGATCGGCGCAAAGAGCTTTTGGCGAAGCTTGCAGATGATCCTGCCTTTGCCGAGTTTGAAGGACTATACCGGAACAGCCACCGTACCAAACTCCAAATGTTAAAAGAGGTGGCTGCCACGAGTATGAAGCACATCAGCGCTGAAATGCTTGAGCAGGAGTACGATGACAGATTAAAAGACCTGAAGCAGAAGAGTTTCCTTGAATCTTTGTTTTCGCCGGATTTGGCCCTTAGCGAGATATTGGCGTTTTATGAGTATGAGGACAGCGAAGGCGAGTATTCCACAATGCACAAAACGAAAGGAACGGGTATTGAGAATGTGCTTCTCGTTATCGACGAGTATGGCTGGACGACTGAGTATGATTTTATGAGTTGCTTTGCGAAAGACGTCCCAGAGTCAAAACGAGAAATTTCGTCACGAAAGCTTCTTTATGTTGCAAGTTCGCGTACGAAGAGAAATCTCGTGTGTGTTCGCCTCATGAAAAGTCAGGAAGAGGCGGATCAAGTCGCGTCGTTCTTTCCTGAAGCCATAAAGCTCTAGTGGTCGTTCGGCGCGCTCCCCTTTGAACCGGGCTGTCGTGAACCGGGGCGTGCCATCGCCTTTGGCTACAGGGGGCTTTGACCACTGGGGCCCCGTTCGTTCCGATGATCTGATGCCCCACTAGGCAGTTACCTTCGCTTCAAAGAGGGACATCTCACTAAGCAAGTGTCAGCTATATCTTGACGATGCACACAGAATTCGTCATCATCTATATGGCCTTTAGTGCATGCCGGTGTGTCCGCCACGCAAAGCTACGCAGCACTCGATATCATCATGAAAATTCCAGTCCAGTTGCGGGATCTGGTTAGTAGCGGACACCTAGTCGGATCCCATTCTAGGAATGGATCATGACAACTAAGAATGAAATCTACACACTTAAAACACTCGCAAAACGATATGCACGCGCGAACCGATTGCCGTTGCACCAGGCGCTCGATCAGCTCGCAGCTCACTTCGAGTTCCCACATTGGGCGGCACTGGCGAGCAAAGCGAAACAGGGCTGGCTTCCCAGTGTCGAACGACTAGCAAGCGCCGAAGGTTTGGTACAGCAATCTCAACCGAACGTCGTCGGGCAAGAGATGTTCATCGAACCCAGGATGTCCCGACCCGTCCATGAACCACTTCGGCAAGGCAAGATCGGAGATCACGAATTTTCCGTCTTTGAGTCATTTGGTGACATACACATGGAAGGGGACGGCTGGCGTATCCTCATCGGCGAAGCGCAGTTTGCACAGCCCGTTGTCGAGATCGAGAAGACGCAGGGCAGTTCTTGCCCGGCGAATGATCGGGAGTTCTTGGATGCGGCGTTGAGGATTGCCGACGAAGCGGCGGCCAATGTTCGCGCTGGCATCTCTACGGACTGGCCCAGGCGATCCACCAAGCCAGATGCCGAAGGCACTGTGGTTCATCCACTTCACGGAGATCGATCAGCAGAGTGGTTTTGTCTTCACTGCGATGGCAAAATCACCGGCGCGCAGCTTGCTGAAAATCTCTGGCATTGCCCGGCTTGCGGTGCCTCCCCAATCGATATTTTCGCTGTACCGTTTTGGTTGGAAGGAAGCGATGTCAAACCCGAACCGGTCCAAGTCTTCACAGACAGGCAACGGCCTGATCCCAGGATAGAAGTGGTGGATTCCAGACCAACGCTCAAGCTTGACGGAGACAGCATTTCATTGCTCCTTCGTACTGCGTTGCTGGAAGGTGCGACCACGCCTGGAGAGCGGCTTGGGGCATTGCTGGCGGAGATTTCTGTCGATGATGACAACGACGCCTGGATTACCCTCGATGAAGACCTTTGGCCGGAACTCAAAGAACCAGAGGAGGCGATGGCGGTGGCAGAATTGCTCGGGGTGGAACTAGAACTGGCCGTAACGTGCATGACTTTTCCGTTCGCTTGGCCTGGTTTGGGGCATGTGACCACCAGCACGCGAGAGTATGTTCAAATGTTGTTCGATGCTTACGGTGAGCACGGTGTCGTTCATCGCGGGGGTGAAGGCGGCTGACTTTCAAGCTTGGCTAGTGCATTTTCTAACGTCTCGCATCCAGTCTTGCGCAGGATTTCCGCTTCATAAGATGGCGAGAGAGCGGTCATAATGCCGCTCTCTTTTGCGGATATCAGGTAGCTGATACCATCGCGTCCTGGGTCCGCTTTTGGAACGCTGGCTACCGCCAGATCGGCAAGATGTTCAGCAGTGAGGGGGTCGATTGTGGCCGCAATTTGCGTGTAAAGAACTACGTCAAGCCCACCGAAATTAGTTAACCGCTCAACGAGCACGTTCTTTGGCGTCACCCGCTCTGGACGTTTGTAAGTCCGCTCCATTTCGCCAACCTTGCCGATTTCCCGGCGGTACAGGACGTTGGTTGCTTCGGCTTCGGACAAGTCCATCACGAATACCTGGCCTTTGACGTGTGCGCCGCCGTTTGCAACCGGCACGAGGGTCGGTGCTCCGCCGCGCCCGCCACCCTTTCCGGTGCTGCTTCGGGCGAACTCGATGTGGAATGGCGTCACAATATCCTTGATGATGCCGGTGCATGCTTTTTCGATTTCTTTCCTCGGGTCGGAAATCAATGAGCCGTAGGCCAGTATTCCAACTGTTCGGTTTTCTTGGGTTTCTTCCGACATGTTTAGCTCCGTGTTCGTTGTACTATTCGAAGCTTATTAAATCAGGATTCTGCCTTAACTCACAGCTTTATGGTGCATCCTTTCGGGCCGAGCTGTCGTGAACCGAGCCCGCCGTTGGCGGTCTTGGCCATGCGGCTTCCATCCCTTGCGCAGCTATCACCAGCCGTGAACGGATGACACTTTTTCCTTTGGGCGGGGCCTTGCAGGCCCGTCCTCCGTCAAAACCAAGCCCTTCGCTACACGAGGACGTGTCATCAAACATTTCGCAAGATTCAGTGGGGATAGTGAATTGTCATATCTAGCGAGCCCTAGCAGGGCTTGCACTATCTATGCTATCAAAGGCAATATGTTCTCTGAATGTTAGATAAGGAATCGCCCGTGACCGCACCGCTCGCCCTTCAGCCCGCTTTCCCTGGCTTCTGTCCCGTGACCGAAGCGGTAGAAAGACTCGCAACCGAAGGCGGGATCGAAGAGCGCGGCGCGATCTACACCAAGCGCGAAGTCGTCGATTTTATCCTCGATCTAACGGGCTATACCGCCGCTGCGCCGCTTGCGAGCTATCGCCTTCTTGAGCCGTCTTTTGGTGACGGTGACTTCCTGCTTCCCGCTATAGACCGCCTCCTAGAATCCGCCAAGCGTGAGGGCGCGTTGTTCTATGGCAGGCTTGCCAACGCCATTCGTGCCATTGAGCTGCACCGTTCGACTTTTGAAGGAACGCGGATGCTTGTTGCCGAGCGGCTTCGAAAGGGCGGATTATCCCACGAAGACGCGGCGCGGCTTTGCAGTGCATGGCTCTATCAGGGTGATTTTCTGTTAGCGGAGTTTGAGCCCGCCTTTACTCATGTCGTCGGCAATCCGCCTTACGTGCGGCAGGAAGCTATTCCCGACATTCTAATGGCCGAGTACCGCATGCGGTACCAAACTATCTATGACCGTGCCGATATCTATGTGCCATTTATTGAGCGCTCGCTTGCGCTTTTGGGTCAAGGCGGCAAGCTCGGCTTTATCTGCGCCGACCGCTGGATGAAGAACAAATACGGGAAGAAGCTCCGCGAACTTGTCAGTAGGAGTTACGCGCTCACGACATACGTGGATATGTACGGTGTTGATGCCTTCCACGCCGAAGTGAGCGCTTATCCCGCAATTACCGTCATTGAAAAAGCCAAAGGATATAAGACTCGAGTCTTTGCCCGCCCAACCGTTGATGCCAGCTTCCTCAAGTCTCTGGCCGCCGAGCTTACGGCTTCTATACTGCCGATGAAAAGCAAGGCGTCCGAAATCGAGAATGTCACCGCAGGCGGTGAGCCGTGGGTCCTCGATTCCTTCGATGAACTGGCCTTGGTGCGGCGTCTGGAAGCACAGTTTCCCGCCGTTGAAGACGCTGGCTGTAAAGTCGGGATCGGCGTTGCAACCGGTGCGGACAAGGCTTTCATTGGTGATTTTGAAAGCCTCGATGTCGAGCCCTCGCGCAAGCTACCGCTTGTCATGACCCGCGATATTCTCGAAGGCCATGTCGCTTGGCGCGGTAAGGGCATCGTCAATCCGTTCGGTGATGATGGGAGGCTCGTGAATCTCAAGGACTTCCCGAGACTCCGTACCTATCTCGAAGGGCACAAGGAACAGATCGCAGGCCGCCACGTCGCCGCGAAGAACCCGCGAGGCTGGTATCGCACCATCGACCGCATCTATCCTGAACTGACTTACCGCGAGAAGCTGCTCATCCCCGATATCAAGGGGGATGCCTCCATCGTTTACGAAGAAGGCAAGCTGTATCCGCACCACAATCTCTACTTTATCACTTCTGACGAATGGGACGTGCATGCGCTTCAAGCAGTTATGCGCTCGGGCATCGCGCGCCTGTTTGTCTCACTCTACTGCACCCGCATGCGGGGCGGGTACTTGCGCTTCCAGGCGCAATATCTTCGCAAGATAAGGATTCCGAAGTGGAAGGACGTGAGCGCCGATTTGCGGCAGCGGCTCGCAATTTATGCCGAGACCAACGACCGCCACGCTCTTAACGAAATTGTATCCGAGCTCTATGGGCTGACGCCTGCCGAGCTGAAATTGATTGAAGGAAAGATCAAAGAATGAGTCTCGACCTTGCCAACTACGAAGCGCAAGCGCGTGAAGCCGTCAAACTGTTCTGGGGCAACCGAGACGCCGCGCTCGCCAAACAGGTCGAATCGGGCAATCAGGACGCAGGCTCGCGCGGCGCTGTCACGGCTGGCAAGAACATGGACGGATTTCTCGCTATCGCCCAGACTTTGATTGAAGCTAACGGGCTCGCTCTTGCCGATATCTGCGTCAAGCAGCGGGTTCTGACCCTGCCAGGTTTCTTTCGCCCAACGAAGCTATGGGACATGCTAGTCATGCATCGCGGTGAACTGGTCGCGGCGCTCGAATTCAAGTCGCAGGTCGGCCCGTCCTTCGGCAATAATTTCAACAATCGCTCCGAAGAGGCTATTGGCACGGCCCACGATCTTTGGACGGCCTACAGGGAGGGCGCGTTCGGTGAAGACGCGCCGCGTCCATTCGTTGGTTGGGTAATGCTCTTGGAAGACTGCGACAAGTCGAATTCGCCCGTCACAGACAAAGAACCCCACTTCCCCGTCGATCCCGCCTTCAAACGCTCAACCTACGCCCAGCGTTATGATGTCCTGTGCAAGCGGCTTGTTCAGGAAGGGCTCTACTCCAGCGCGACCTTCCTCGCATCACCGCGCGATGCATCGAACGATGGACGGTATCGCCACTTGAGTGAGCTTACGTCGCTCAAGACCTTTGTAACGGAATTTGCGGGCCATATAGCGGCAGTTGCGGCACGATGAGTGCGCGTCACAACAAAATCGGATCAATCTGGACGCGTTGGGACCTTCATCTACATGCGCCTGGCACCAAGCTTGCTGATGGTTTCGGTGGAGCGTCGGTGAAGATCCTGAAACGATACGTTGATGAGTTGGAAGAGGCTGATGTCCAGGTTTTTGGCATCACCGACTATTTTTCGTTTGATGGGTATCTGGCCACCATAGAGGCCTACACCAAGCACCATCCGAATGGTAATAAGGTCTTCATTCCGAATATCGAATTCCGGCTAACCGAAACGGTCAGTTCCGATGGCCGGAACGTCAACGCTCATGTGCTCATTGATCCGGCGATAGCGACGCCAACGAAGCTCAATACGTTGCTGAGCGACCTAGTTACACACAAAACAATACACGGCGCGCGCCTGAGGTGTAATGAACTAACTTCGCAGCACGACTTCGAGCAAGCAACCGTCAGCATTGCTGAACTCAAAATAGCTCTGGCCAAAGTGTTTCCTGACGAAACGGTCTATATGATTGTCACAGCGGCCAACAATGACGGCTTGCGCGGTGTAGATAGTAAATCGCCTCGCAGCAAATCGATTTCTGATGAACTGGACAAGGCTAGCGATGCGTTCTTCGGCTCGTCGAAGAATACCGACTATTTTCAGCAAGAAGATCGCTACGAGGGCGATGCAAAAAGCAATAAGAAGCCAGTATTTACGGGGTCTGATGCCCATTCATTTGACGATCTCAACCGCTTGTCCGGCGACGAAGCAGGATATGAGCCGACCTGGATCAAAGCTGATTTGACGTTTCGGGGGCTCCGGCAAACCCTATTCGAACCAAAAGGACGTGTACATATCGGGGAGCGTCCAACGGTTCTGGAGCGGCTCGATCAGGACGCAACCCGCTTTATCTCAGGTCTGTGTATCGATCAGGCTGCAAACTATACAGGAACCAAAGGTTCGTGGTTCAAGAATGTGGATATCTCATTCAATCCTGAACTTACTGCGATCATCGGCAACAAAGGGAGCGGCAAAAGTGCTATTGCAGATATCATCGGATTGCTTGGTGAATCCCGACAATCCGATCACTTCTCTTTCCTGACCAATGATGTCCGAAATCGTAAATTCCGGCAGAAGGGGTATGCCGAGAATTTCGTTGGCGAGCTTGCTTGGGCTAGCGGTACAAAGCGCTCAAAACAACTCGACGAAGATGTCGACACTCTGAAACCGGAAGCGGTCAAGTATCTGCCGCAAAACTACTTCGAAAGCCTTACCAACGAAATCGAAGTCAAAGCGTTTCGTCGAAAAATTGAAGAGGTCGTATTTTCACATGTCGATGAATCAGACCGTATGGGTAAATCGACATTTTCTGAGTTAGAAGAGCTTAAGACGGCACAAAGTAAAGGTGATATCAGCGCTCTGAAGACCCGCCTACGCGAGCTCAATATCGAGATTGTCGATTTGGTAAATCAGGCCGATCCTGCCACCAAGGCACGACTTGAAGAAGAGCTTCGCCAGAAGAGGGAAGAGTACCGCGTACTCGAAGAATCCAAACCTAAAGAAGTTACCAAACCCGAAGGAGAAACGCCCAGGCAGCAGGCGGTCACTAAGCAGATTGAAGAAACACGGCGGGTTCAAGCAGAAGTCGAGACGCACGGTAAAGCCGCTGTCGATAGGCTCTCTGCGCTGAAAACCGACCGTTTGGCCCTTAGTTCGCTCAAAGAGTCCGTGACCGCCATCGATGTGCAGGTGAAGGAAGAAAAGGAAGAGCTGCGGACAGAATGTCAGCGCTTTGACCTCGATATTGATACCATCATAAGCCAGCAGATCAACACCAAGACTATTGATGACAAGATCGCCGCGCTCAAGTCCCAGATTAAATTTCTGGAAACCGCGAACGAAGTTCCGACCTCGGAAGACGCTGACTATTCGAAACTCGCGAGCGTGCCTGACCTTCGTGCAGCACACCAAATATTGTCGGACAGATTGAAGATCCTGCAAGAAACCCTTTCCGCTCCGCAACGCCGATATCAACGCTATGTGCAGGCACTATCTGATGTGTTGTCGAAAATGTCTGCCGTCATGGGTGAGGACGACAACCCGAAACATGGGACGATCAAAGACCTTGAAAGCCGTATCAGTTACATCGAGAACAATCTCCGCACCAAACTGGACGAGAAATGCCAGGATCGGGAAAAATTGACGCGGGCGATATTCGAAGCTAAGAAAAAGGTGCGGTCCTTTTACGAAAGCCTCAAGTCAAGCGTTGAAGAGCGCCTTGAGACCGTGAGTGCGGACGAATTTATCGTCACAATTGATGCGTCTTTCGTTCCGTCTCACGAGTTTCCTGCCGCGTTCCTTGATCAAGTCAACCAGAATGCCCTTGGACCTTTTCGCGGAACAGCTCAAGGGCGTGAAGCGCTTGATACCCGTATGGCTGATGTCGATTGGAACAATGTTGAGAGCATCCTTGAATTCACCAACGGGATCATCACCGCCATTCGTGCAGACGATGTTGACAAACAGGTTAAGGACATCAAGCGCCTCTATGACCTGTTGTTTTCGTTTGAATATTTTGATGCACGTTACGAATTGCGTTTAGGTGGAAAAAACCTCAACCAGCTTTCCCCTGGTGAAAAAGGGCTTCTCTTGCTTGTTTTCTACCTTCACCTTGATAAAGAAAAGACGCCGCTGATCATCGATCAGCCTGAGGATAACCTCGACAACGATAGTATATTCACCGTCTTGGCACAGTGTATTCGGCAAGCCAAGAAATCCCGTCAGGTCATTCTTGTAACTCACAATCCAAATCTTGCGGTGGGTGCGGACGCTGAGCAGGTCCTCTATGTAACGTTGGATAAAGCGGCGGAGTACAAATTCTCCTATGAGTCTGGCTCCATTGAGAATCCACGCATCAATGATGCCATTGTGAAGATTCTGGAAGGCTCAAAACCTGCCTTTGTGCAGCGCCGTCTTAAGTATCAAATTAGATAGAGATGATTATTCGGGGCCTGGACAACTGCGAGCTGCGTTTACCCCAATCATTTCAGCAACTAAAAAGCACCAATCGCCAGCTGACACCTAAGCCGCAAAACCTCTATTGCAGTACCAGTTACTTTGAGATGCCGCCTCATAGAGTGCGCCCTCCCAAGAGTTGACGCTTACCGCAGCGCAACTCTGACTTCGTTGGACTAAATCATCACTCACGGCCACCGCTCCAGCCGCATCAAAAATGTTCGTTAGCGCGTTTCTAATATTCTGTAATTGTCTACCGGCTTGTGATGCATAAAGACTTCCGAGCTTTAATTGTTGGAAATGCCATTGAACTCTAGATGAAGTCTGATCATCCCATTGAATTGGAGGCACGACAGAGAATACTGCGCCTGGAGGTGAACCTTCGATAATCTCTGCAGAAAGCCAGCGGTCTACTGTAAGATCATCATAATATGCATGTAAAAATTGCCTGTCAGCTTCGTCAGGACCTAGTGTTCCTTTGTTATGGTTGCAGTCTTTACAGCACGGTATCAGGTTAAACGGGGTAACCGCTAAGGTGGGGTGACGGGCTTTAGGTAAGGAGTGGTCAAGCGTCGAAACTGGCAAGTGGCCGCAGAATGGACATTGTCCGTGCACCGCAGCTAACATGAGCTTGTCATATATGGCGCGGCCTCGACCCTTCTGTCGGGCCATGTGTCTATCGTAGAGTTGCTCCATCTCTTTCGCTGTGACATTTCCGCCTATTCCAGCGATTTCATTAACTTCTGGGATTATGTGGAGTTCAGTTGCAGCCGCTCGCTCATCGAAGGCAGATTCCGCATCTTCGATTTGTACTCGGATACCTTCGAGTCGCGCTTTTTTGCCAGCATCCTGTATCCCTTCGATACAGATTTCAAAGGTTCCGCGCGCGTCAAATACTGGTTTGGGTACAGTCCACATGGCTCAGTTTTCCTGCTCTCGGGCGGCAATAAGTGATCGAACGATACCTCTAGCTTCATCACCAAGTTGGCCATTAAAACGAGCAAGAACGTCTACGTAACTAAGATCTGCGAGAACCGCATCATTCAGCATCTTGTGAAAGCCCGAATTTGTAACCTCAAGGCCAAAAATTGCTTGTGTGAGCGTACCAACATTCTCGCCGAACGTCTCTGACATTGGTCGCTCGATCCGCTTCTCTCTACCACTTCGCCATATTCTCCAAACGCATGTTTTTGGGACTTCCTGCAAAATGACAGGCGAATGTGTTGCGATGATTGCTACGCCATTCCGATTTATGAGAAGATCGGAAAGCGAGCGAATAAAAGCTGAAAGCAGCGGTGGGTGTAGATGCGCCTCAGGTTCATCTACCAGAACGAGCGAACGTTCCTCAAGCGTCTCTACAAGCCGTGTTATCGTTAACACCACAATCTTGTGACCGGAGCTGAGTTTTGAGTATAGCTGTCGTGCATTTTTACGCAGTTGGTTGAAAGCTTCACGTCTTTCAAACTCAATCTCGAATTCCTCGAATTTTTCAATTAGCTGTGAAATTTCAGCTTGTTTAAAGATTGGATCGGATTCCAAAAGGGATAGAGCCTGTTGCCATCTTTCTCTCTTCGCTGTCTGGGTTAGAATAAGCTGCACCGACTTACCGAAATCGGCTGCAAGATCATCGGTCGACTTTGGAGGTTTGGCTTTTCCGTCCTCGTTCTTTCCAACGTGTTTAAGACCAATGTATTGATAGCGAACACTGGAAAGCTTGTTTTCGCGATTGGGAAGAGGTTCGAATGGATCAAATGCGCTGAATGTGACCGCGATAATGTTGGTGAAATTCTCTGATTTTTTGAAGCTGAAGTCATCTATACCATTCCAGCGAAAATCTCCGAATGCGCCCTCATCAGGTCGCACTAGGGCATTCGTCATCTGCTCTACAGTGTAAGTTTTTCCGACATTATTGCGGCCAATGAGAATATGGACGTTAGTTGGAGGATATGATTCGGGATGAACCTCAAATTCAAATGTAGGCGGCGTGTTGTCGCGACCCCAAGGGGGCGGGGTATAGGAAAATGCAAATTCCGTCAGTCGCGCACCGCCTTGCGCCATTCTCCGGTATTGACTTCTTACAGATTGATCAGATACAGACCGTAGTAGTGAAACGCCGGTTACGTCTTCTTTCGACGCACGCTCAAACAGATCTACATCTCTGGCGACATCCCGCATCGCTTCGAGGTAGGTATCTCGAAATGTGTCTCCTAAATCGTTGAGTATCTGATAATAGCTGTCATCCTGCCCGAGCGAGAAAAATCTCTCGTCCAGTGCGATGAACTTGTCGGGTATGTTGGGGCGTCGCTGATCAGTTACCATTCCAAACTCCCCTATCTTAACTTCACCGATCCGATGCTCTTTTCCGACGTCATCGAAGTACAATACCACATACATGGTGTTGTACTTGAACCAATCGTCCCATCCGTCAGTAAGTAGGAACACCTTATTGTGTTCTCCATTTGGTTGTTGACCACGAAGAGGAATGACTTGAAAATCCATGATTATAAAAGCCTAACAGTAAGCACGCTGACGGCCAAGTTTTAAGTTGTCTCGTCGCTCTTGCGGGGCAGGGCACTCGTAAATCGAGCGACCTTTCTTCCGTCTCGGCCATCCGGCTTTTATCCCTCGCGCGACTTAGGGACCAGCCCCTCAGCGCACTTCATAAAAAATAGAACGGTCTCCCGAGGCTCAGGGCAAAGCCTTGCGCCCGCCGTCGATTTTTCCTTCCGTTTGCACACCCCGTTTTCGCCAAAGGGCAACGGTTGCATGTGCAACCCAAACCCTACGGAGGAATTAACAATGACCACGGAACAAGGAGAAATCAGAATTTATGTCGCCTGCCTGGCGTCATACAATAATGGAATACTTCATGGATGTTGGATTGATGCAGAGCAGGATGCTGATGCAATCTATACAGAAATCCGCAAGATGCTGAAAGCCGCACCAATCCCCGGGGCAGAAGAATATGCTATTCATGACTATGAAGGATTTGAAGGTGTCTCAATCTCTGAATATCAGGGCATTGAGAGCATTGTGGAAGTTGCTGAGTTTATTGCTGATCATGGTGAACTTGGAGGTAAGCTCCTCGAATATCTTGGCGGTGATATTGATGAAGCCCGGTCAATGATGGAGGAGCGCTATTATGGCTGTTATTCATCTGTTGCCCACTATGCGGAAGAGCTGACAGAAGAGACAACGACCATTCCAGAGCATCTGCATTACTACATTGACTATGAAAAGATGGCCCGCGATATGGAGATCAATGACATTCTGGCTATCGAAACAGGCCTAGAAGAAGTTCATGTCTTTTGGCAGCATTGAGATTAAAAAAAATCCGAGGCGGTTACTATTACCGCCTCGGGTGGAAACTGCCTAAAGGGTAAAATCCCGGACAGTAAGTTCAAGCTTTATAGCGTCTATAAGAGCCTGAGCTTCGTGTTGTGCTTTTGAACCGGGATCAGCTTGGACGGCTGCATTAAAAGCAGTACGCAGCAAACCACGCAGTTCATAAGAACTCTTTGAAGCAAGCTTAAATTGTGAAGTGAGGTTCATAATATCCTCCTGTTTTTCAAGGAGGCCCCGAACCGTTCAGGGCCTTTCGGCCCGTCCCGTCATTGCCCAGTGAAGGCCATGAACGGTGTGGTCGGTCTGCTTCGGAGGGGTATGAAGCTTGGAAACATATTTAATGTGTTTGGTATTTGAACGCAGAGAGTAACAACGCGTGGGTTCGCAGGAGTTTGAATTCTGGCTTATTGGCTCAATGTCATTGAGTTAATGTTTGAATATATAAACTAGCGATCCAGCTCCGGGCCGTGACCGGATTTACCTTTTCGCATCTCCCGTAATTTGCGCAACCGATCTTCAGTTGAATTCCGCTGAGGATTAGCTTTTGGTTTCTTCTCTTTAAGCCTGTCAAACCGTTGGCGGGTGAGTTAACTGTGTGATTTATCTCGCATCGCTTCCAACCGATCAAAAGCGGACTTTGGTTTAGGTACCTCACCGCGCTTCATCAGGCGGTAATTTGCTGTATCAAAATGCAGTTCACGAAGAGCTCTGGCGTGTTTGGAGCGAACAGCTTTGATGTCCGTTTGTAGTCTTTGCCGGTCTTTCAATTGGGCGGCTACAAGAGCATGTCGCTGCTCCCGATCCCGTTGCAAAGCCCATAGCACTTCCAATTGATTCTGTTTCTCTAGTTGCGCACGCTTTCCTGTGAGCCGGTCCCATATTCCGCGCATGCCTTTGCGAAACCGTTCTGCCCGGTTGCGCGCTTCCTGTTCGATACGCGATTTTTGTCCGGCATCAAGTTTTGCGCGTTCGTTAGCATGAGCCTTCGCCATTGCTTGACGGCGAGCGTTAAGGGCGCTGAGTTCGGCTTTTGCTTTTGAGCGTGCTTCCTTCAGATGATCTCTCATCCTGGGTAGAATGTCTTTGGCAATGCGCCGCCGCGCTTCTTCGATGCTTCTGAGGTCTTTCGGTTCCCCCAAGCGCGCTTTTATCTCTCTGGCTTTGCGCCCTGTTGCACGGGGAATGGAAATCGCTTCTCCTTCAAAGGTTACGGCCACATGGCCGCGCCGATCTCCACGGGCAAGATACAGGCCGCGTTCTTCAAGCGCGTGGGAGAATGTTGCTTTTGAATCGGATATGGCCCAGGCTTCCTGGATTGACTCTTTAAGTTCCCCGGCATGTTGACCAATGCGTTTCGCTTGCTGCCAATCGGCTAGCGAGAAGTTCCGGGGATCACGCTCTTTGGAATCCACAAGGCCGCGCGGCATCTTCCAGCCATTCTCCAGATAAAGCTGGCGGGAGACTTCCTGCAGTTTGTTTTTATAGAAAGACATGGGCTTTGCCGTCATGGTTTCCGCATCAATGCGGCTCCAGACTGCATGCGCATGACGGCGTCCTTCCTTCTCATGGAAGATAATGACGCGGGGTTGATCGGTAAGGCCGTTCCGCTCTTCTATTGAGCGAATGGCTTGCTCAAATGTCTCAATACGGACATTTTCTGTTTGCGGCGGGTTCAGGGAAACAGAAAACAGATATTGCCTGCATTTGGTCCCTTTGGCGATGGCTTCAGCCTCTCGCAATGCGCCTATCACGTCATCCGAGACAAACCCGCGAATTTCGTGCAATTCAACATGCTCATTCTCATCCGTCTTCAATAAGTGCAGACCAAGTTGTTTTGCGCCGCTTCTCTGAGAGCCTTTTAAGATCATGACGGCTCTGTATCTGTTCGGTGGCCCAAAGCGCGTAAAAGCTCACGCCGCATCAAGGCGACATCGGCGCAGGCGCGGCGAATATCCCTTTCGGTTTCGGGTAGTACCGGCAAAGTTCCGATATGAGCCGCTTTGGCGAGTTGATTGAGGTTATTGGCAAGGCGTGATTGACCAAGAATAGCCAACACATGAGCCAGTTTTTGCTCATCCTTAATCGGCCTGCGTTGCCGGGAGCGGGCACGGCGGCCTTTGAGCCCTTTGCCATCAAATACTTTCTTCTTGATATAGGAGCCCAGCGGCATATCCCCGGCAAGCTGTTCTAACCGCGCGCGTTCTTCAAAAGTCAGTCTGAGAGAAAAAGGAGGGGCTTTCTTTGTCATGTAGCCACCCCGCAAATGCCCATATTGGGATCATTTGCAGGGTTGAAGAGGGCTGTAAGCACCTGATTCCATTGCGAAAGAGTTTCGAACAAAGCGTTCGAACTTTCTTCGCTTAGGTGCGCCACAGTTAAATGGTTCATACCGGACACACAGGTTACATATTATACTGGAGACATGGGTAACAGTTTTGCAGCGAAAGGGTTTGCTGCGGGTTCCAATCTGCATGTCTCTTCATCATAGTACCCCAGATCATATTTCATAAAGCTGACCATAAAGATACCGTTGCTAACCTCTTTGATGCCGACTTTCTGTCCGGCAAAGACGACACTGAGGTTTACCTTCTTCTTTCTATAACATATTCGGCCGCATGTTGTGACCATCTTGGACTTGTCGTGGAACGGGTACTCCAGGTCAGATAAGCCGCAATATGTCCGTTTTGAGGGTTCATAGACTTCTCCTGGATACCGCATATTCAGTGCCTGATGTGGCCTGTCGTTGTTGTAGCAATCAATGAAGTCATCAAACTTCGCCTGTTGCTGCAGGAAGTTTGCGCCTGCTGGTTTGCAGGTTTCTTTCTTGAGGGTCAGATGCATCCGTTCATGTCTGCCATTCTGTTCCGGGTGGCCGGGCTTGATCCGCTCGATCTCAATGCCGAGCCGTAGCCACCAGACGCTGAGTTTCGACAGCCCGAACAGGGCATTCGGACTTGCAAAGGGGACGCCGTTATCGGTACGGATTGCCTTTGGTAGGCCGAACTCCTTGAAAATACGCTCAAAAACAGAGAAGGCGTAGAACTCTTTTGTTGTCTCCAGCGCTTCTACGGCTAACAGGTAACGGCTCTTATAGTCAGCAATGGTGAGCGGATAGCAGTATCGCCTGTCCGAAAGCATGAACTCGCCTTTATAGTCTGCGCACCACAGTTCATTGGGGCTGGAGGCATATCTGAGTTCTGTTCCCTCTGCCCTGTATCTACGCTTCTTGCGGCGGTTGACCAGGCCGTTACGATCCAGCACAGCATGAACGGTACTGGTTGCAGGAAGCGGGATGTCCGGATATAACCGACGGACCTTCTCACGGATCTTCAGAGCTCCCCAGGTCGGGTACTCCTTCTTCAACTCAATAATCATGGCCTCCACCTGAAATGGCAGCTGATTGGCGTAACGGTAAGGCCGTCGGCTGCGATCATTCAGGCCAATCAGGCCACATTCCTTGTATCGACCAAATATCTTGTAGCCAGTCTTGCGCGATATGCCGAACTCTCGACACAGAGGCGCCATCTTCTCACCCTCCAGCAGCCGGGCAACGAATTTAAGACGTTCATCCATCTTGATACACTCCTTCCACGGCATCCTGCTTCTCCTGCAAAATGCCAAAAGTGTAACCTATGTGTCCCGTAAGACCTGTTACCTTTGTCTCAGGCAACACAAATCAATGACTTAGCCCTTGTTTACGGAAAGAAACTGACCCTTTTGGGGTGTTTTTGCCACAAATCAGGTGTCCGCTGTAACCCGCATGAAACTGCCATTGTCTTTCACAAGCTTTTCCGGCTTGTGGCAAATCTGTGGCAAAAACTTTCTTATCTCCGTGTGAAGGCAAAGTCGAGTTGTCAGGCACTGACATTAGTATTTTGTGTCTTCATATATGCCTATTCGCCCGGGACACGGATAGCCGTCTTTTGATTTGTGAGGATTTAGTTGCGGCTTCATTGCATTTCTTTTGAATGTCTTGTCACAAACCGGGCAACGGTAAATGTAAGTTGGACCCATCGTAGCAGGTGATCGCCGCGTAGCTGTCATACGAGTAGAAGACCTGCGAGGCCTTGATCTTGTTTTGGGAATTCCCAATGCCGAACGCCCTGTATTTTGCTGGATAGCTTCAGCGGGTCCTGTCGGGCCTAATTCAACCTCATAGCGCGGAACAAAAACCCTGCTGGTTAGGGAGACATTATTGATCTGATTAATCTTGTAGGCCCTGATTTGGCCGTCATCCGCCCTTACGGCGAAGAGAAGTACATTGCCATTCTGGGCTCGCCTTAGTGAGTAAGGCTCAATAGCACGGGTGCGTCGATTTCCTTCATTGTCGGTGTAGTCAAGATCAACACATAATCTGTTTCCGGCAGCAAAGCGGATAATTTCAAGAGAGCCGCCCTGATTTGTCCGCAGCCCGAGACGGCCATATTCGGGCCGGTAAAGATCACCGCTGTTGCTAACAGATCCTAGTGCCTGCCTTGCAGGAATATGGCTACTTTCTAGCCATTCGAAAAATTCCGGTAATGTGTTCCAATAGCTTTCAAGATCGGGAAGGCCTGGAAGTTGATGACCCAACATTGGTTCCCAGTTTTGCTCCATGGCTGGCCGGTAGGCTTCTACCGAATTCATTGTTGGCCGGTCTATCCCCTTGTATGCACATTTTTGATCCAGAACATCCCGCACGACTGACGCAGCAGGAAGATGATCATTGCGATACAAGTTAATGACATCGTAAAGATCGCGCGGCCTGCCTCTTTCTCCCAAGGCCCGGACCTTTTCCCCAAACACCTCCGGATAGTCGTAGCAATCAACTTGAAATCCATCTTCCGGCAAATCACTATAGGTATGAAAGACCCGTTGCCTTGAGGGTGGCAACACCAGAACTTCATCTGCTGTCAGATCGCACTTAATCTTGGGAATATGTTTTTTGCCCGGAACGAAATAACTTTCGTAATAAACCTTGCCCTCACATGACCGCCCGCCTCTGGGGTTGTCATAGATATCGAATATTTGTCTGTCTGCTGGAATGATGATACCGGATTGCTCATAAATCCATTCCGAAATTTGTTCAAACTGCCCTAGCAAAAACTCTTCGTCTAAATGGGAATCATCGGTAAGTGTGAAATCAAGATCTTCGGAAAACCGATAGGTTTCAAAATAGCATTTTTTCAGGCAAGTGCCGCCTTTAAAGACCCAAACGGGTGCCAGTGTTTTATTGGCGTTTATGGCAGCCAGGAGCCAGCCGAGCACATAGTCCTTTTCTACTACGTTCGGGCTTAAGCCCGTTTCGTCCGCCACAGATTTAAATTCTTCTTTTGAAATCATCGGCCAGTTATCCTTTCGGGACCCATAAATGCCATTTTGTTACAAGTTTGTTTTCCGCAGCCTGATCACCAAAATATGCGTAACCTTTAGTCAGGCGCGTATGGCATTCATCGAGAAACCATGGTTCCCATCCGGTTTTTTCTGCGGCGTATCCTAGTTTCTTGAAAAGCGCTCCATTTCCAATACGATCCGCGTAATCCAGCAACTGCTCCAGATTATTCTTTGTCCCGTATTCCTTGGCATATGCTGCCATAACATCTAACACGTGCTGGAGTCCCGCCCCGATTTTCGGATCATTTAATATATCCAGTATTGTTTTATGAGGGTCGGAGACCTGGACTTTAACCCGGTCGCGCCAGACAGACTTGGTGCCAAGAATTTGCGTTTCAGAGATGTGTTTAATGTAAAAGGTCACCCCTTGATGGACAATGTCGCCATAGGTGGCTCTTTTGGCTGTTAGCACGCAAACGGAGCGGAAGAGCTGTTCTGTAAGCTCCCAGTATTCAAGCGCTGTCCATCCGCCTATGTAGCCGGGGCTGTAGAGCTCGGGAACAAGTACCCATGGGTCATCCAGGACCTGCTGGCGTCCCAGCGCCGACGGATTGACCGGAACGTATAATCCGCGCGCTATCCTGCGCAAATTACCCTGATTATGCCATCCCGCAAGTAACTTTGCTGCCTTTTGGCGATCTACGCCGAAGACCTTAACCGCATCATCAATACGAATGGAGTCGCCAGCTTCCTTGATTAAAGCTGCCAAACGCTGTTGTTTCTTTGAGGCCTTTACAAGCATAAACTATATCCAGTTGCGTGAAATTCCCATTAATAGAGAATATCATGTATTTTCGTATAGTACTATAGTATTTTACAGTTTATGCCCCTTTTTAGAGAAATATAGGTATTTTTATACAGTTAAATAGCGATGGATAGGGCTGATCCCGGGCAAGACAAAAAAGTATTGTTCTTGATTTTAAGGGGTTTTAGCCGTTGCCTTCGGCCCGTGCGCTGCGCGCGCCGAGCCTGTAATCTCGGCCTTTTACGGGTGACGATCACTAACGGGGTTTTCTACTAAGGGTTTCACCCTCGCGCACTTCAACAAAAATAAGAGGGACCGTGGCTCGGCAAGGGCCTGCGCCCGCACCATCCCGTCTGATTTTTAATTGAAGTTTTCTACCCCCTTCTCGGCGAAGCACCAGGGTTGCATGTGCAACCCACTCCCATTGAGGAGTGAAAGAGAAGGAAGTAAGAAGATGACGACATTATTTGCAAATCCATATGATTTATCAGCAACCGGATTTTATTTTGACAGTACCCAAGACTACCACGAAAAGGCAGGCAAGAAGCGCAATGCTTACGGCGATCCCGTTGAAGAATTTGAAATCGAATTTATCGACGGTGATATGATCGATGCCCAGCTTGGAAAAGCGTGGGGACTATATCAGAATAATATCGGTGCTTTTCTTGATGCGTGCGACGAATGGGACGAACACAAAAAGCGCTGTTTCATAATAGCCGTCGGCGAATGCGGTTACAGCTTTGATCCTGAAAAGGACGATTCCGACCAATTTGACGTTGATATTTACGAATGCGACACGATGCGCGATCTCGCACAAGAGTTTGTCGATGAAGGTCATTATGGAGAAATTCCCGCTCACCTGCAATTCTATATCGATTATGACGCCATAGCCCGCGATCTTTCTGTAGATTTCTCGAAAATCGAGATCGACAGCTGCCACCTAATCTATGCGTGCAGATAGGGGGCGATCATGGCAGTTACATATCACGACTACAATTGCGGCCATCCTTGGTATTATCTACTTGGCGGTGCCGTCCAGAGTCCGAAGGCGATACTTGCAGAAGCAGAGCGCCGTGATTTTAAAGGATATCGTGAAGAAGAAATCAGAGCGGCAGACCGGAAATCCGAACCACAACGCTCCGAAGCCTTGCGGGAGCTTAAAGAGCAAGCCCTGCATGATATCCGCTCGGATCTGGTCAGTTACAGAAAAGCAGCGCGGCAATTATCGGTTTTGCGCCGCGAAGTAGAAGAAAACGACAATCCATCTAAATGCCTGTCTGTTCACACGTCGCTCAGTTTAAAATATTGCCATCTTTTGCATCACCTTTCCCATCGGGTCTGGATTGATGAACTGCTTGCTTATCAAAATGATCTCTTTGCCTGATAACGGGGCACAGGAAAATTTGGCGGGATCATTGCGATCTGCAATACTCCCGCCCATAGTGGTCTATTTTTTGGGAAGCCCTAATCTATCCATCTGGCCAGATAAGGCAGGCCTGTAAGTCGAAGGCAGCATTTTTTGCTTTACGCCGCCTTTCATTGCTTTTCCCTTATTGCCATGCAACTTGCTGTAATCCTTGAGCATGCCGCTGCTTCCGCATCGGGGCACACACTTGTATAAAGCCGAACCATCGCCAAGGCGCTTTGTGGTGCCACTGCAATAAGTTTCTTTACAGTCAGCACAATGCACAACATCTCCGTTGTCCTGGCACCACGGACAATAACGTCCGGCGCTATCGAATTCCGCAATGTCATAGCTTCTGGCAGCTTGCGACTTGCCCTCTAAATGCTTTGCAATCAATCCTTTCCCTTGTGATTTTATATCGCTAGCTTCGTTCACGATCTTTGTAATCTTAAACTTCATTGACGGATCAACGCGGGAATAGATAATCACATAAGGCCGGTCATGAACCGCGCAGCACATTGGAATAAGAACATATTCCGGTTTGCCACTGGCCTTGCGCAATGCGGCCATCGTCGATTGAAAGTCCTTTTTATTTGCCACGCCGGATTGTCCGGTTTTTGTGGTCAGGGCTTTGGTACTATCTGATAGTTTTTTCATGACCATCCCTTTCTCTTCTTAATCAATTCTATTGCGGCATTGAGACGCGTCGCAGCTCCGTTGCTGCCGGTAATGTCCGGATGAACTTCCTTCATACGCCTCCGGTAACGCGCCTTAAACGCGGCTTTGGTAAAAGGCTCTGAAAGCCCCAGTTCCTTTAGCGCCAGGCTGTAAAGATCGGCTTTTGGCTTAGGTTTAGGCTCTGCTTTCGCTTTTTCCTCTTTGCCTGGATAAGGAGGTTCCTCCCCACGCTGTAGCGCCGACCAATAACGTTTGAAGGCTCGAAAGCTCGAAAAGTCATCACTATATTCATCGCGATAAAGGGCTCGCAGGGCTTGCTGCTCGGCCTTCCACTGCCCGATGCTCGTTCTCGCGGCAATAAACTTGTCCGCGACAAACTCGCCGATCAGACGGAAAGGTTGGAGTAAGAACCAGATCAATCCTTTTAAGATTGAACTGATAAGTTCCAGCATTGCTTCAACTGTTCTCAGCGTTGCCGCAATTACCCATTCGGTGAAGGCCAATAAGGCAAAGAGGAGTCGTTTTCCGGCCTGATAAATTATAATGCAGACAATGAGAAGGATAAAAAAGCCGACGAGACCGACACCGGCAAGGCAGAGAATACGGAGCCAGGTATCAAGGGCAAGAATCCAGTGCTTGACCAGTTCGGCCTCATATTCAAGACCCAGCAAATAGCCAAGCGCATAAGGCGTTGCGATGCAAAAAGGCATTCCGATGACCAGCAAAACAAGAAGTCCCATTAGTTCTGCAATTCCAGATTCAGAATACTGCATGATTTTTTCCTTTCATTGCGCGATCAGTTTTCGGGAATGTCGCCAGGCTGGTCGGCCCATTGATCTTCAGGCCGCGTCGCAAAACCGTCGCCTACGCTTGCCTGGTTATTGAGGACTTGATCGCAGGCTCTAAGCCTTGCGAGAACCGCGAGAGCAACTTTCTGGCCATAGATCGTCATCACATCATTGCGCTGTCCCATGTACTCAAAAGACAGGTGAAAGGACTCGCCGTAGATGGGCAGTTTTGAAACCACTTTGCCTTTCTGAGCGGCCCTTCTAACTTCAAAGTCATGCAGGCGGTTTTCTTCCGGCGCATAGTCATGAGACCGCCGGAGCAATAATCCACCACTGAAGCGGCCGGATAGTCTGGTTGTTGGCCGGAGTAAAAACCCGCCAGTGGTAAGCTTTCTGCTTTTGCAGAGGGCGGGGATGAAGCAAGTGGAACTCTATGGACGCGTACGGTATGCGGTAATTATTCAAGGTATGAGCCGCCGCAAAGCAGCACGGAACTTCGGGATTGATCGGCGGACGGTCGATAAGATGTTGGCATTTTCAGTGCCCCCGGTTATCGCCGCAAGAAGACACCGACCCGTCCCAAGCTTGATCCCTTTGTTGGTCTTATCGACCAGATCCTTGAGGACGATACCAAACGCCTGAAGAAGCAGCGGCATACCTCGAAGCGGATTTTTGAGCGCCTTCGCGATGAGTACGGTTTTACTGGCGGCATCACGATCGTGAAGGATTATGTTTTTGCGGCACGCCAGCGCCAGCGCGAGATGTTCGTACCGCTGACCCATCCTGCGGGTCACGCCCAAGCTGATTTTGGCGAGGCGGATGCGGTCATCGCCGGTATTGAGTATCGGGCTCATTACTTTGTCATGACCCTTCCTCACAGCGATGCCTGCTTCGTTTCCGCCTACCCAGCGGCGACGACGGAGGCGTGGCTGGACGGGCACAACAAGGCCTTTGCCTTCTTTGGCGGCGTCCCGCAATCAATCCTGTACGACAACGACAAGTGCCTTGTTGCTCGCATTCTGAGAGATGGGTCGCGGCAACGAACGCGGGCGTTCAGTGGGCTTCAGTCCCATTACCTTTTTGAGGATCGTTATGGCCGTCCCGGCAAAGGCAATGACAAGGGCAATGTGGAGGGTGTCGTTGGTTACGCTCGGCGGAACTTTATGACGCCTCGCCCTCGTTTTGCCAGTTGGGATGCCTTCAACAGGCACTTGGAAGAGCAATGTCGCAAGCGACAACGTGATGTTTTGCGCGGCCACCGCGAGAGTATCGGCGAGCGGTTTGTCCGTGATCAGGCATTGCTGACGGCATTGCCCGCAACTCCGTTTGATGCCTGTGACAAGCAGGCGACGCGGGTCAGTTCCCTGTCCCTGGTGCGGTATAGAACCAATGATTACTCGGTGCCCGTCGCCTTCGGTCATCAGGAAGTCTGGATCCGTGGCTATGTCCACGAGGTCATCATTGGCTGTGGAAGTGAGGAGGTCGCTCGGCACACCCGTTCCTATGATCGCGAAGATCTGATCTTTAATCCAATCCACTATCTGCCTTTACTGGAACAGAAGGTTGGCGCTCTGGATCAGGCTGCACCGTTGGTCGGCTGGGACCTACCAGAGGTGTTCGTAACCTTGCGCCGCCTTCTTGAGTCCCGCATGGGCAAGTCCGGCAAGCGGGAGTACGTGCAGGTCTTGAGGCTCCTGGAAACCTTTAAACTCGATGACCTTCATGGCGCGGTGAAGGATGCCTTGCGCATGAGCGCAATTAGCTATGACGCCATCAAACATCTGGTGCTGTGCCGTATAGAGCGGCGTCCACCAAAGCTCAATCTGGACATTTACCCTTATCTGCCACGGGCGCGGGTGACGACGACCTCGGCGGCCAATTACATGAACCTGTTGCAAGAGACGGGGAAGGCCGACAGGTCTGACTTGGATGTAATGGTAGTAGCATCATGACCGATACACCGCAGCTTTTGCTGGCTCATCACCTGAAAGCCCTCAGGCTGCCCACCTTCCGCAGGGAATACGACAAATTGGCCCGTCAATGCGCCGCCGAGGATGTTGACCATGTACGCTATCTTGTTCGTCTGACCGAGCTGGAGTTGATTGACCGAGAACGCCGTATGGTCGAACGGCGGATCAGGCTGGCCAGGTTCCCTGCCGTCAAAAGCTTAGATGCCTTCGACTTCAAGGCCATACCATCACTCAACAAGATGATGGTCCTGGAACTGGCGCGATGTGAATATATCGAGCGGCGCGAGAACGTCATCGCGCTCGGCAACTCAGGCACTGGCAAAACGCATATAGCCCTCGGTCTCGGCCTTGCCGCCTGTCAGAAAGGCCTCAGCGTTGGCTTTATCACGGCGGCGGCGCTGGTTCACGAGTTGATGGAGGCCAGGGACGAGAAGCGCCTGCTTCGCTTCCAGAAGCAGCTGGCAAAATACCAATTGCTGATCATCGACGAACTCGGCTTCGTGCCGCTCAGCAAAACCGGCGCTGAACTTCTGTTTGAGGTGTTCAGTCAGCGTTATGAGCGTGGCTCCACACTGCTGACTAGCAATCTTCCCTTCGACGAGTGGACCGAAGTGTTCGGCTCCGAACGCCTGACGGGGGCATTGCTCGACCGCCTCACCCACCACGTTCATATCCTGGAGATGAACGGCGATAGTTACCGTCTCAATCAAAGTCAAAAACGGCGAAAACCCCCAAAAAGTGACTAACGATCGAGACCATGGTTGACCCGGTGGGCCCACAGGCACCTCCCGCGCTCCTTCGCTCCGCGTAACGCTAAAGCGCTACACGAAGCAGCGCGGGTCCCTCCTATGGACTACCGGGACAACCCGCAACACCGAGTTCTGCGTCACATCAAGGGGACTGTTTCCACGCCGCCACAGTGGTGTACTTTTGCTCCGGCCACTGGTGTATTTTTACTCCGGCGTTGACACACCGTCTCTGGTCGCGCCAATGAGAGTTTTTCCGAGGCGCTTCGAGATGTATTCGGTCGTCTCCAGATCATTATTTCCGAAGAATTGCAGGATGCCTGCATTGGCAACAAAAGACTCCCAGCGCTCCTTATAGAGCGCCTTTCCCTGTCCCCAATCCTGGATAATTATCCAAAGCTTTACATCAAAGGAGGCTATCTGCCCCGCAGCATTTTCAAGCTGGCTCATATATCCGAGAACCGGAAACTCATCGAGACAAAGTAAAACAGGTGCTTTAGGCTTTGTTTTTTCCCGCTCCATGGCATCAAGCAATTGATTGATGAATATGCGGAGCCAGCGGCTACAAAGTCCTATTCGGCTTGCAGGAAGACACAGATAGACGGTTGAGACCGGCGGAGCAACGGTTCCAGGCCTGATGCTTTGTGCAACAGCCATGAGTTGAGGACCTGATTCCTTAGTAAGTAGATCCTCAGATTTATCGAATACGATCTTGTTTGACGCTAGTACTGCATCGTTTGAAAAATAGTCTCTGATCGATTTCCATTAAACTAGATTGTCGCTTAGGCTGATAACGATCAAAAGCACTGGTGCCGTCCCGTCCCGCCACGCCACGCCACGCCACGCCAATAGGCGATATCCTTTTCACGGCAAGGCCATTAAAATTCTGTATCCGAATCTGCGGGCAGCTTCCGTTCTGTCGCCTTGCATTGCACTTGCAAGATCAGATTAGAAACTTCACCTGATTCCTTGTCTCTGATTTCAATGAAACCATCAATGCCCGCTTCTACCCCACCCGTTTCGTATAATACAAACCCCATTTCCAAAACTAGCGACCGGACGGCCGTTACGCCCCGTTCACCTATGATGTCGTTATTGCCGATCTTTTTCGTATTATGAGCCATACTCAAAAGCTGATGCATAGACCGCCGTATCAGCCGCGCTCATACCGATTTGTTTTGCTGTATTCCGCCAAGCAGCTACTGCTGTGTTCACGTCGTCAATGATTTCAGCAGCCTGTTTCTTATTGAGCGCAAAGAAAGGTGCAGCATTCATAGCCAAGCCAAGATCAGCGTCCGGGCCTTCTTCCGATATCCATGTGCTGAGTTCTCGTGCTTTTTCTTCTAACGGAACCGGATTCAAATCATAAGCAGGTGAAAGGCGCCACTTGCCTTCACAATCATAGAGGAACCCGTGATTACGGAGATGGTCGTCCAGATTGCTGACAAGAACATTGAACACTACCCGGCGCCATAGTTCATGCAGATCTTCCGTTGGTGCGCTTGAGTGCATCCGGATCACTTCAGCAATGTCGGTGTAGGTTGCTTCATCCCCGTCGTTGAGTCCCAACAAACTCATAGCCGAGAGGAAAGGGATGCGGCGTTCGCCATCCCGATCAAACCGTTTGATCAACGCCACAGATCTCCCAGCCACATCTACTAAACGTGCATCAGCAACGTTGATCCCAGCATTGCGTGCCAAAATCATAGCTAACACCTCACCATGTGAGATGCTTCGGTCATCGTCTTGCTTTGGAAATTTCGCAATTGCCAAAGTGCCATCGCTGTCTTCAACAGCCGATTTCGGGCGGGCACCGCCGAGTGGAGATCCTTCATTGAGTAATAGTTTTAGGTCTTCGGCAGTTTCAGAATTCGTTTGGACTGCATCTGCCGCATTGACCAATGCCGGCAGGTTGATGAGAGGCGGCACACGATACTGTCCAATATCATGATCGAACGTGTCTTCCTCTGGCCTTTTATACCGCAATGCTCCTATTCGAGTCCGGTCTGTAATCGCCAACAGGAAGTCAATTTCTGAAAGCGTTCGCTCTTCGCCAGCCTTGCGGAAGGCCCGCCTCACTAATTGTTGGCCCCATCTATCCGGAGCTGTATCTCGAAGCGCTCCAGGTAATGCAGACTTTTTGGAGTTGGTATAGACAGGTCGATCTTGCAATGGCAGGTTTTGTGGATCGAGGGCGAATGCTTTTTCAGTTGTCAGCCACTCAGGCGAATAGGAAAATACCGAACTCTGGCTTCTTCGCTTCGCTACATAACGACAGTGACCCACCAAACGAGTCTCGCCTTCATGGTCGAGATAAATTTCGAGTGTATCTGTCATAGCCGCCCCGCTTTTGATCGAGACGTCACGATTTTCTTCGGCAGCCGATCTTCTTCGATATCAAGTCCAAGCGTATCTTCGCGACGGTCGGCCGCTTGTCCTAGTCCCTCAATCAGACCCAATATGCTAAGAACCGTCGCGTAAATACCCATTGATACAGTTGGATCACCTCTTTCCACTTTATAGAGCGTGCCGCGGCTGATGAACGCTCGTTCCGCCATCGATACCGTAGAAATCCGTCTTTTTTTGCGCGCAACAACAATATCCTCGCCAAGCTTGACAAGGGCTGAACGAGCTGCTCGCGGCAGAGTATTGGGTGCATTCGACTTCATATCTGTCTCATATAATGAACGTATAAGCGCTACCAGTTCATTACATAAGACATTTCTATACTTTTTTCCACCTCTAATTTTCTCGCGGTTACAGCTGATCCAGTTCGCTGGAAAGCAGCGCTGTCAGATCAAATCGCGCCTTTTATACTTATATGGTATTCACCTCGCGCCAGAACGGAAATTTCACCCAATGCAGGCTACCTTGACATACCACTGCGAGCCTCGATGCCAAAGCCCTTGGCTTTGTACCTTTGCATTGCCTGCCTCCAAGGAACGAGCGCAAACTCTTTGCCATTTTGCATTAACGCAAACCTGCCAGATGCCAGCCGAACTGAGCGAATGATTTTTGCAGTGGCTGCACCTAGCTCCGAAGAACTTACTTGGCTCATATCTAACTTCGCAGCCAATTCACTTCCCATCTTCGACACCTCGCGCCTCATGAGTTCGCTAAGCATTCGCCGCTGAACAATCATACGCCCATCTTGCTCGATCATTAGGCCCTCTTGAACTAACCATCTTTGCCGCAGTTTCAGGGCCTGATTGGCTTCAGCGCCAAAGCCCTTTTCCCGAAATGTTTCCGGTTGTTTGGAAAGCAGTTCTCGATCCAACCAAGTTGCTCCTTCAGCATTCACCAACTCACGAAACGGCACATGGGATTCGATGAAAATGCGGGCTGGTAGTTTCATCGATTGAGCCAGTCGATTCTCGCCATCGCTTCCCCGCAAAGTCACCACCATATCCTTGCTAGGCGGATCATATTTGCTGAGCCGTCCTATCTCAGCGTAGTGCAGTGTTCCGTCAGTGCCATCGACTACGATATAGTGTTGATCTTGCAATTCATTTGAGAGGCCGATCGCAACGATCTTGCCCGTGATTTTTTGAGCGGCTTTTGTGGCATCGAAAACCAAATAATTTGAAGCACCACGATCAATGCTTGCCTCTTTCAAAACACGCTGCATGGTCTTCATGATGTCGCCGCGCTCACCCAATTGCCGAAGAGTATTCTCGGTTCGCTCTGCGATCTTCCAAACACCTGGTTTCAGCTCTTCAGCCAAGCCCATGTTTTCCAGTTTTCGCAGACGCCCCATGCGGTGCGTCAGGTATTGCTGATCTTGTTTAGGAGAAGAAGAAATCGTCAAGATACCCCGATCTGTATCCCGCAGTATCGAACGATCAGTCCGTGTAAATCGCTCCGACTGAACTTCCCGGGCTATCTTCTGATCAACTTCATATTGGGTCTCTGGCCCTAGTTCAAAAGTGACGAGATCGCGTGCCCGTTCCCTTAACCCATGCGAAAGATATTCCCGCGCAATCACCAAATCATTGCCCAGATCGTCTTTACCTCGAACAATGATATGGGTGTGCGGATGGCCAGTATTGAAATGATCTACTGCCACCCAGTCGAGTTTCGTGCCCAAATCCTTTTCAGCCTGACTCATCAGGTCACGGACGAAGGGCTTGAGATCCTCCATCTGGGCGCTGTCTTCCGGCGCTACGATAAAACGGAACTGATGCCGGTCCCCTTCTGCTTCTGACAGAAAGGCTTTGCCATCGGCGTGGTCTGTTTCTGGCCCATAGAGCTCGCCCGGTTCTCCTTCCCGCGTCACTCCGTCTCGTTGGATATATCGAAGATGCGCGCGAGCGGAGCCAATATCACCATTCCTGAACCGAGTGAACCGTGCCTTGATGATGACACGCCGGCGACCAGGCTGCAACGACTGAGCATATTGAGCAGCCGCTGCAGAATATCCTCGGCCAGATCGGCTCCCAGAGAAAGAAGAACGACTCCTGCCAGATCTGGAATGGCCCGCCCGCTTCATACTCCGGACCACACGAATGAGGTACCGCTGGCTTTTAGCTCCAGACGAAGATCGAACACGCCCGAGTATCGGTTGGAAGTCGTCTGCGGCCATCTTGCATCTCCTGATCAGTGTCACATAAACTGAACATTGGGAAGGTACTCACTATTTCCAAGATAGTGCTAAAACCCCTAAACGACATCAAAGACTTGGATGAAGAGTAGTGCTGCTAATCCGCATGTGGCACCAAATGAAGCAAACGAAATCAGGCATTTACGCCTCCCCCAGCACCTGTCCTTTTATCTTGCCCTCCCGTATTTCTGACCTCCCCCATCCTCATCCATCTTAATTCTACCATTATCTCAATTCAGGCTGATCCAGATCGGCTTCGCGACGCCCAGAATATCAGCCACCTCAGTCACACCGAAATACCGACCATCAAACGAACTCGGATGATCAGCAAGCAGAAAAACCTGACCTTCACCGAGTAACTTGCATCCACTCCAAACAGGCATATTGCGAGCAAGATCATCTAGTGATCTAGCCTTGGCTTTTACACTTCCATTGACAAAGATCGTGCCGCCAAACCGACAAACCGTGTCGCCCGAGAGTGCCGAAACACGCTTCAGGGCCGGCACATTGGATGGCAAATAGCCCCTTTGATCGGCCATTATTCGCACCCATTTTGGGAGATTTACAAGCACAATATCACCCCGAACCGGCATCCGTTTCTCAACAATATACAATCCGATTGGAATACTAGAAGAGGCGTTCCAGATTAGTTTTTTTGGTAGGACTTCTGGACCTGAAACAATAATCAGAAAGATGCCCAGCACCATCAAACAGAGCAAAATATATGGTTTTGGGCGGGCAGATAGATAGTCATTCATCCGGTATTTCTGACGTCGATGAACGGCTTGACGCCTCTGACCACGCATTCAGTTCGTCGAGAGAATAGAGAACACGAAAGCCGTGTTTTCGATACTTCGGACCATTGCCATAGACCCGCATCTTGGCTAGCGTGTTGGGCTTTAATCCAAGAAAGTCGGCGGCCTGTTTGGTATTCAGAAATTGAGGATTTGATAGCGCTTTATCTTCGAATTGCATGTCCGTTTCCTTATCCGAGTATTCATGGTTTCGAGTTGCGGAAAGAAGATTGACGATGATTTTCGTGTTTGAGGAGTGACGAAGATTGAATCTTAAAATGCGTCCTGGATTATTCAGAGAAACTTTTTGTATCCACCCTGCATAAGTTTCAGGCCCATGTTGCGGCACCGCCAGACTTGTTTTTTAAGGGCTTCATCACCGCTTGATGACCAGGATAGCCGGGTCAACCCGTAGGCGCGAAAGACATTGCCAATGTCTCGAAGCGACGCGCCTTTCAAGTAACATTTCAGCGCGATAAGGCATTTCTTGCGATGCATTTTCGCTGTTCTGGTCAACGCCTTTTTATCACCAGTAAGTTGCGATTTCAGAGCATTTCGGGTCCAGATTAGGGCCTTGGTCCCGCTACTAATTTTGGCAAAGCCATCCAGGTGGAATTGCAATATGACCGGCGAGAACAATACATTTGCGCCCACAAGTTTCATATCAAGGGCCGCATTACGCGATCTTAAAATGATCTTTTGGTAGTGGTCGTCGCAGAGGATTGCACAACAGTTCTTATCTTGGAATAAATCAAAATCAGATTCTTTTCGTGGTGCTGGCACGCGTGACGACGCGGCTAAAACGGAATAGCTTAGGGTGTCCTGCGACCAAAAAACATGTGTCTCTTGCGCATTGAGACCTGGTTCCGTGAAGGCAGAAAGTCCCCATCTTCTCGCCTTATCGTGACGCCCCCGAGCTCGGTAAATCTTGATGCCAGATGGATGGATAATTCCTCTCGTAAGCTTTGCGTAGCTTTCGATATAGTCATTCCTATAAGCCGGACTAAGCCGCAGAAACTCCCAAGCCCAGTCAGTATCCGTTAGGCAGTCGGTATACGCATAATCGCTTGCCGTTTTACCAAAGGCAGCGACAAAATCCGCTCCTTTTTCCCCCATCACTGCTGTCCAAGAAGAAGTTTATTCTTATCAGTACTCAAGAAATTGGTGAGCTATAAAATGTAGTATATTAGGTATTTATATTCAACAAATAATAGAATTTCGATTGAATTAACCCTCATATCAATCGATGCACGGGTTTGCTGTTCAGCACTTTTTGCAGGTAATCACATGGGTTCCAGATGACGGTAAAAATGTTCTCGCCATACTGTCTAGGCATTTCCGTGATTTGCGTAGATTTTTAGGGATCAAATTCCGTTGCTGCAATAGCAAGAGAAACATAGTTATTGCCCGAGGTTTCGGGGTTTTTAACCCAAACAGCGCCCCACTTCTGTATCAGCTGAATTTGAGACCTACTTCTATCTCAGTATAGAGTTCTTGAGAAAATTTTCTATTTATAGAAAGCTGTCTGTAAAACTGCTTTAAAGGCGAGGTATATGCTCATGACTGTCCCCAATACTATCTAATCAGATCCGTTCAGTCGGTCACAAATGGGTGTTCTGTCAAGGCGCTTTTGTTCCTTCCAGAATGTTTCCAAGTCTTTCCGGCAACCGTCATCTTCCGTTTTGACCATCCACTCATAGAGAAGGTTCTGCAACGCAATTGGAACAATGCCGAACTGGCTGAAGCGATCAAAGGACGTCTGACGTGTCTGAGGATTAAACGACAAACTCAAATCGACGATCACATGTGTATTGAAACCGAGGGACTGCGCTTCCAGTGCCGCAGCAGCGACGACATCATCCAACCAAAAACCACAGATGAAGAGCTGCTCACGATCTTCCTGTAGCATCGCCCGTATCAAATCAGCATTCGACCAGACAGGCCTGTCATGGCCAAAATGAAACACCCGTGGTTTATTCTTTTCGCAGGGTATCGACAACCAAGCTTCTCGTTTATCAATATCCTGTGAAACGGCAAAATATCTTGGCACACGTGCCTGATCCGCAGCAGATGAAAGTCGTAGAAATTGTTCCAACATCTGCCCGGCGAGCTCGTCATCAAGCTGATTTAGATAACTCGGCACCGGATTTACCAGCAGCAATTGTGAGTTTTCAGGAATAGCCAATACGGACATTATTTCCTCAATCATTGCTGCCATGGAAAGATAAACAGTCGGCGCAAAATCTTGTAAAACCTTTAATAATTGTACAGTGTTACTCTTAAAGGTTGTTTTGTCAAGCTGCGATATTATGCGACTAGCAATCGATTTTTTCTATTTTATATAGGGGATAAGACGTCATCCTTCGGATGTATAGTGGCGTCTATCCCTATTTTTTCATCACCGGCTTGATATGATTCATACGGTTCCGATGCACAGAAAAAAATTTGCATTTCTTTCCGCCAATATATTGAGCCGAACTCTTTCCAAGTCGAATCTTGGTTCTCAACGGGAACTCCAAACCGAGTAAAATCAGAAGCAGAATACAATTAGTTTTTTTGTCTGGTCTCGCCAATCCATACTCACCCACCCTCTCAACAAAACGTGATCAAATGGCCCGGAGTAGCGGCGCTTTTCGGGCGATTGATATATACTTCAACACATTGATACCATTTATCTAACACCGTTTTATGTTCATAAAAATTCCTTGCGTACTGACCGAGCTAAAGGCTTCATCGAGCTGTCTTTCACCATGATCAAACGGCTCGCATCCTATGAATCCAACCACCCTTCTCGTCGGCCAGGCCACCATCGTCATCAGTACGATAGTTGGTACCTTATGGGCCTCAACCCAATGGGTGGCCTACAAGCTCGGCTATCAACCTGGCTTGGGCGAGCCCTGGTTCGTCATCGCAGACACATCCATCTACTACCCCTGGCGCCTGTTCGAATGGTGGTACGCCTATGAAGCTTATGCGCCAGACGTATTCCGCCGCGCCGGCACCCTGGCAGCTGGCGGCGGACTGCTTGGAACAGCAACCGCTATCGCCGGATCCCTCTGGCGCGCCCGCCAAGCCAAACATGTAACGACCTATGGCTCGGCCGAATGGGCGACCAACAAAGATATTAGAGCCTCCGGATTGTTGGGAGATACCGGCGTCTTCCTTGGTAAATCCAACAATTCCTATCTCCGCCATGACGGCTCCGAACATGTCCTGGCCTTTGCCCCGACCCGATCCGGCAAAGGCGTTGGTCTTGTAATACCGACCTTACTGACCTGGACCGGGTCGGCCGTGATCCATGATATCAAGGGCGAGAACTGGCAAATTACCGCTGGCTGGCGATCGCAATTCTCTCATTGCCTGTTGTTCAATCCAACAGATCCGCGCTCGGCTAATTACAATCCTCTGCTGGAGGTGCGCAAAGGCCCGCATGAAGTACGTGATGTCCAGAATATTGCCGATATTCTCGTCGATCCCGAGGGCTCCATCGAGAAGCGCAATCACTGGGAGAAGACCGGCCATTCACTGCTGACTGGCGCCATCCTGCATGTCCTCTATGCGGAACCCGTCAAGACATTGGCCCATGTCGCAACGGTCCTCGCCAATCCCAAGCGCACCCTTGGCGCAACCCTTCGCATCATGATGACCACCAATCATCTCGGTACCAAACAGGCCCCCAAGGTGCATCCCGAGGTCGCATCGATCGCTCGTGAGATGTTGAATAAATCAGAGAACGAGCTCTCCGGTGTTGTCTCCACGGCCATGTCGTTTCTCGAGATTTACCGCGATCCAATCATCGCCAAAACGACCTCACGCTGTGACTGGCGGATAGAGGATCTCAAATCCGCTACCCGCCCTGTCTCGCTGTATCTGGTCATCCCGCCCTCCGACATCTCCAGAACCAAGCCGCTGATCCGGCTTATTCTCAATCAGATCGGTCGGCGTCTGACAGAGAAACTTCCTAACACGGATCAAACTACAGGTAACGATAACGTGCCCAATCATCCCCTCCTGATGATGCTCGATGAGTTTCCGGCGCTGGGACGGCTGGACTTCTTCGAGACCGCCATGGCCTTTATGGCGGGTTACGGCATTCGCGCCTATCTGATCGCGCAGTCGTTAAATCAGATCGAGAAGGCCTATGGCCCGAACAATTCGATTTTGGACAACGCCCATGTCCGCGTTGCCTTCGCCACCAACGATGACCGCACGGCAAAACGCCTCTCCGACAGCCTTGGCACGGCTACTGAACTCCGCGCACAGAAGAACTATGCCGGCCATCGACTCGCGCCCTGGCTCGCTCATGTCATGGTTTCCCGCCAGGAAACGGCCCGGCCCTTGCTGACCCCCGGCGAGGTAATGCAATTGCCAGCTGATGAGGCGCTCGTGTTTCTCTCTGGTACGCCGCCAATCCGGGCCCGCAAACTCCGTTATTTTGAAGACGAGAATTTTACGGCGCGATGCCTGCCGGCGCCTGAGCTCATCGAAGCGGGCCCTTATGCAGATGCGCCCGACCCTCACCCCGATGATTGGATTGGTGAGAGACACCATGTAAGCCGCAAGCTCCACCGGCAGATCTTCTCCTCACAGGCCACAAGCGCCAGCGATGACGAAGGCGGCTTAAAGCAGCAGTCAACCCTCTTTGATGAGGTCGGGGCAATGCCGGACACAATACCCGCCACAGATCTCGCCCTGCTGGACGATGATTTTGATACATCGTCGGTGCAAGCAGATGCCAGCAATCAATCTCAATCCCGCTCCCAAACCATACAGCGCGCCCATGCCCTCAATAATGGCGAGAAGCAACTCGACCTGCTGCAGGAGTTTTAAGCCATGAAGCCTCGTCTTAACATTTATCTCGACGATCACATCGCGGCGCAATTGACCTTAATCTCGAAGCGGCCCGGGACCAACAAATCCCGCATTGTCAATGATGCGCTCGACAAGTTTTTCAATCCCGAACGAGATCAGGAGATGAGCACCGCCTTTATTCGGCGCCTGGATCATATGTCAAAGGCCCTCGACCGGCTGGATCGTAATCAATCCATCGATCTTGAGAGCCTCGCGCTCTTCATCCGCTATTTCCTGACCATCACCCCACCCTTGCCCGCAAGCGATCAAGCCTCGGCCCATGCCATTGGCCGGGAACGCTTTGAGGTCTTTATTGCGCAAGTCGGCAGAAGACTGACCGGCGACAAATCCCTCGCGAAAGACGTGGCCGAGGCGCTTGGCGCAGATGAGCCAGATCTCTTTGCTACTCATCCAGACGTTAAGAAACACCCGACGCCAACAGCGGGTGCAGATGACAGTGTTGCTAAGCTTGCAGACGACACGCTTCCGCCCCTGCGCCCTGTTGTCTTTGCGGACGACGAGGACCCAACCGACGACATCGCCGATTTTGACCTTGAAGATCTCGACCTCGCGGATCTCGAGCTGGAAGAGCTTGAGCCGGAAGGCTTCGATCGGGAGGAGCTTGGCTCCGATGACTTGATATTTGACGAGGACTTATTTGAAGAAGATGTCGATGGATAAGTCTGAACCTCATTTCGATCTCGATACCCAGGACAAGCTGGCTTTGGAAGCAACCGGGCGTCGCCAGCAAATGCTGCTCACCGCCTTCGGCCCGCAAATCACAGCCGCCCTGAAGGACGACGCTGTCATCGAAGTCATGGTCAATCCGGACGGTCGGCTCTGGACCGATCGCGTCGGCGCGGGGCGTATTGATATGGAGTCGGTGATCAAGCCCGCGGAGACCGAACGCATCATCCGTCTGGTCGCCGCGCATATGCGGGGAGAGGTCCATGATACGGCTCCGATTATTTCAGCGGAGCTCCCTCATACCGGCGAACGGTTTGAAGGGATCCTGCCACCAGTATCGGCCGCACCCTGCTTTGCCATTCGCAAGCCAGCCAAAAAGATCTTTGAGCTCATAGATTATGTCGATGCCGGCATCATGACGCCAGTGCAGGCAAAGGCCTTGTCGGACGCTGTTACGGAACGGCAAAATATCATCATCGTCGGCGGCACCTCGTCCGGTAAAACAACACTCGTCAATGCATTGCTGTCCGAAGTCGCTCATACGGGTGATCGGATAGTCATCCTGGAAGATACACGCGAGTTGCAATGTGCTGCAGAAGATCTGGTGGCGCTTCGCACCAAACCCAATATTGCCAGTCTCAAAGACCTGGTGCGCTCGACCCTTCGCCTCCGTCCCGACAGGATTATTGTCGGTGAAGTACGAGGGGCGGAAGCCTTAGAGATGCTGAAAGCCTGGAATACGGGTCATCCCGGCGGCATTACCACCCTTCATGCCAACTCCGATCGGGCCGGGCTCTATCGGCTTGAGCAGCTTATCCAGGAAGCGGTCGTCACCGTCCCGCGGCATTTTATCGCCGATGCTATCGATGTGATCGTCTTTATCGAGGGGCGCGGGGCGGCCCGTAAAGTCCGAACCCTTTCCAAACTCATCGGGATCACCAAGGAGGGTGAGTATCAACTCACACCTCTCGCATCCACCCTACTCACCGTCGTTTAACCCCACAAACCAAAAGGAAAGCCTATGCGACCCTCAATCCATCCATCCCTCAAAACCTTTCACCAAAAAGCGACTGGTACAATTACAACAATTGCCCTGTCGGCATTCTACGCCCTTCCTGCCCAAGCGGCGGGGTCCGGTATGCCCTGGGAGGCACCGCTTGAGCAGATCCTGCAATCAATCGAAGGGCCGGTCGCCAAGATCATTGCCGTCATTGTCATCATCATCACTGGCCTCAGTCTGGCCTTTGGCGACACCTCGGGCGGGTTTCGGCGGCTGATCCAGATCGTCTTCGGGCTCTCTATTGCCTTTGCCGCCACAAGCTTTTTTCTTTCCTTCTTCTCTTTTGGCGGCGGCGCTCTGATGGCGGCCGCGTAAGATACTCAAGGAACAACTATAATGCTCCCCCAATCCTCGTCAAAAACACCTGGCTTTGAAGTCCCGCTGCACCGGTCGCTCACAGAACCTATTCTGCTGGCGGGCGCGCCACGCGCTCTCACCATTCTCAACGGGACCCTGGCCGCTGCGGTGGGATTGGGTCTGCGGCTGTGGCTGGTCGGGATATTGCTCTGGTTCATCGCCCATATGGTGGCTGTCTGGGCGACCCGTAAAGACCCGGCGTTCGCCCAGGTCCTCGCCCGTCATATCCGCCATAAAACCGATTTATCTGTGTGAGGGGAATGCCGTGCTGAACCTCACCGAATATCGCAAAAAACCGGATCGGCTTGCCGACTATCTACCCTGGGCCGCGTTGGTGGCGCCGGGTGTTGTTCTCAATAAGGATGGCTCCTTCCAGCGGAGTGTCCGCTATCGCGGCCCGGACCTGGAAAGCGCCACCGAAGCCGAGCTTGTCGCCGTCTCCGCCCGGATAAACAATATCCTCCGCCGTTTCGGTTCCGGCTGGTCGTTGTTCTTTGACGCGACCCGTGTCTCTTCTGAGCCTTACCCTGCCCGCAATTTTGCGGATGCGGCGTCCTGGCTGGTCGATCAGGAACGTGAATTTGATCTCAATCAGGACGATACCCATTATGAGAGCCGCTACCATCTGACCTTGCTGTTCCTGCCCCCTGAAGACCGGGTTAATCGCAGCGAAAGCCTGCTTTTTGAGGCGAGCGACAAATCCAAAAAACGCATCGATTACCGTGATCATCTGGCAAGCTTTATCAGCGAGACGAACCGCGCCATTGATCTTCTGGCCCAGATCCTACCCGACGTACAAATCCTGGACGATGCCGAGACGTTGAGCTTCTTGCATCAATGCATTTCAACCAAATCTCATCCCGTCGCCGTTCCGGAATGCCCCGTCTATCTCGATGCCATCCTGCCCGATACGCCGTTCCAGGGCGGTCTGGAACCGATGCTCGGCGATACCCATCTTCGTACTCTGGCGGTGCTCGGGTTTCCCAATGTGACGACGCCGGGTATTCTTGATGAGCTCAATGATCTCGGCTTCGCCTATCGCTGGAGCACCCGCTGGATCAGTCTCGATAAGCCGCTCGCGGCCAAGCAACTCACAACCCTGCGGCGGCAATGGTTTTCAAAACGCAAGTCGATTACGGCGATCCTGCGCGAGGTGATGTTCAATCAGGAGGCGGCACTTGTCGATTCCGATGCCGACAACAAGGCGAATGATGCGGACATGGCTTTGCAAGAGCTCGGCGCCGACGATGTTGCCTTCGGCTATGTCACCACGACTTTAGTCGTTTCACATAAAGTCGCGCATACGGCTGAAGCGCATCTTCGTAGCATTGAGCGTGTGATCAACGGTCGCGGCTTTGTCACCATCCGAGAAACCATCAATGCCGTCGAAGCGTGGCTTGGCACTTTGCCCGGTAATGTCTATGCCAATGTCCGTCAGCCGATCATTCATACTCTCAATCTTATCCATATGATGCCGGTCTCCGCTGTCTGGGCAGGACCGGAGAAGAACGCGCATTTAGACGGTGCCGCCCTGATCACCGCCAAGACGCGCGGCGCCACGCCGTTCCGCCTCGATCTGCATGTCGGCGATGTCGGCCATACATTGATTGTCGGCCCCACAGGCTCCGGCAAATCTGTCCTGCTCTCCTTGATGGCCTTGCAGTTTCGCCGCTACGCAGGATCGCAAGTCTTTGTCTTCGATAAGGGCAATTCGGCCCGGGCTGCCGTGCTGGCCATGGGCGGCAGTTCTTTTAATCTGGCCCTGGACGGCGCCCTCGCCTTTCAACCCCTTGCCACTATCGAAAGAGGCGCCGAGCAGGCTTTCGCGCTTGACTGGCTCTGCGGCCTGCTGGTCAATGAGGGTATCACCCTCAATCCTTCTATCAAGGATGCGCTCTGGACGGCAATCCAAAGCCTGGCGTCTGCGCCGAAGCGGGAACGGACTCTCACCGGCCTGTCAATGCTGCTGCAATCCACTCAATTGCGGCAGGCACTGCAGCCCTATACCTTACAGGGCGCCTTCGGTCGCATGTTAGATGCCACCGAGGACGATCTCGGCGGGGCCGATGTGCAGCATTTCGAGATGGAAGAACTGATGCAGCACAAGCGGCTGATGCTGCCGGTCCTCACCTATTTGTTTCACAAGCTTGAAGCGCGTTTTAAAGGCCGGCCAACCCTGCTTATCATCGATGAGGCATGGGTCTTTCTGGATGATCCACTTTTTGCCGACCGCATCCGTGACTGGCTCAAGACTTTGCGCAAGAAAAACGTTTCCGTCGTCTTCGCAACTCAGTCTCTTGCAGATATCGAGCAATCTTCCATCGCGCCCGCCCTGATCGAAAGCTGTCCCAGCCGCCTCTTCCTGCCCAATGACCGCGCCATTGAGCCACAATCGCGGGCGATCTATGAACGCTTCGGCCTGAATGACCGGCAAATTCCGTTAATCGCCCAATCAGTCCCGAAGCGCGATTATTATTACCAATCAAGTCGCGGCAACCGGCTGTTCGAGCTGGGCCTCGGTCCTGTCGCCCTGGCGCTCTGCGCCGCCGGATCACCCGAGGATCAAAAACTGATTGACCGGATACTTTCGGCACAGACTTCTGATCCCAACGAGCAGACGAGTTTTGCGGCCCAGTGGCTGCACGCCAAAGGCCACCCATGGGCTGCCAATCTCTTGCCAAGCTTCGAGCCTAACGAGCCGACTGAATCCTCACCTACCTCCAATTCTACCCTCAACAGTGAAGGAGACATCCATGAGACATAATTTATCAGCGTTAAAACGGACAAGCTGCATCGCCGCCATCAGCCTCAGCCTGTTTGTGACGACGCCACTTCCCAGCCAAGCTGGCGGCTGGCCGGTGTTCGATGCTCTGAACTATGTACAGAACATTCTCACCGCCTCACAAACCCTGATCGAGATCAACCAGCAGGTTGACCAACTCAGGAACGAAGCTGAGATGCTGGTCAATATGGATCTCAATCTGAGACAATTAACAGATACCCTATCCCCGGAACTTGCAACAGCGCTCAACGAGATCAATGCGCTGCTGGATCAGGCTGACGCGATCCGGCTGGAAGTCCAGGAGACGGATCAGGCGATGCGAGAGCTATTCCCCGAAGAGTTCGCGGCGACACTCTCGGGCGATGAGGCCCTGCAAAACGCACAAGTTCGCTGGAGCGAAGCACTCAACGCCTATAAACGCTCAGCGTCCCTGCAGGCACAAGTCTCTGAGTCTGCGGTGACCGATAGCGACCATCTGGCAACCTTACTATCCCGATCTCGGACTGCTGTCGGCAATCTTCAAGCTAGTCAAGCCGGCAATGAGCTCTCCGGACTCGCCATCAAACAATCCCTGCAAGTGCAACAGCTGATGGCCGCACAATATCGCGCCGAGACAATGGACCGTGCCCGGCGGCTGGCGAGCGAAGAGGAAGCGCGAGTGCGCTTTAAGAGCTTCGTTGGCAATGCTTCTGCCTATTCGCCAGACGGCTAACCCATTTGTCGCCAGTGATGTGCCCCGCCCACGCAGATTGGTGGTAGATGACCGGGCCGGAGTTGCCCTCCCCGGCTTCGGCCCGGTTTTTCAAATGAGTCAATAAACAGAGTGGTAGCAAAACATTTCGCGACCCTACAGTCCTTCTCACTAAAGCCCGCAGCAGAAAAACATTGCCATGAATAATCTCAATATCATTGACCGTTTTACCCAGACCTTCGTCCTGTATATTGAAAGCGGCTTTGGCCTGCTCTCGGGCGACGTGGCGTTTCTGGTCTCGATCCTAGTCGCCATCGATATTGTTCTGGCCGGTCTCTTCTGGGCTTTGCTGGGCGAAGATAATTTGGCGGCACAGCTGATCAAGAAAATCCTTTATGTGGGCTTCTTTGCGCTCATCCTTAATAATTTCCAATGGCTGACCGACCTCGTGTTCGCAAGCTTTGCCGATCTCGGCCTTAAAGCCAGTGACGCCCCCTTCGGCCCAGATCAGTTGATGCGGCCGGGCTTTGTCGCCGCGACCGGCTTCACTGCCGCCTGGCCTCTGTTGGAAGCCGCTGGCGAGTTGATCGGCTTTACGACTTTTTTCAATAACGTCACCACCATCCTTGTCCTGCTCCTCGCCTGGGCCATTGTTCTGCTCGCGTTCTTCGTCCTGGCAGTACAGCTCTTTATCACCATCATCGAGTTCAAGCTGACAACCCTGGCCGGCTTTGTGTTGGTGCCATTTGCCCTGTTTGGCAAGACCGCCTTCCTTGCCGAAAGGGTGCTCGGCAATGTCATCACTGCTGGTATCAAACTGATGGTGCTCGCCATCGTTGTCGGCATTGGTTCCTCGATTTTTGCCGAGATCATCACGCCGCCCACAGGCGATATCACCTTGCAATATGCCGCCTCGCTTATTCTAGCCGCCATCGCCGTCTTTGGCCTCGCTATCTTTGCTCCGAGCATTGCCGCCGGGCTGGTTTCTGGGGCACCGCAACTGGGCGCGGGAGCCGCTGCTGGCACCGCCGCTGGTCTTGCCGGTGCCGGTGTCGCGGCTGGCGCCATGGCGCTTGGGGCCATGCGAGGCGGATCGAACCTTGCCAAAGGCAGTGTTTCAGCGGCGGCTTCCGTCGCGGGCCGTACCAGTGCGGGGTTTCAGAGCGGCGGCGTCTCTGGAGCAGCGAAAGCGACCGTCGGTGGACCCATAAAGAATGCTGCGTCACGTATGACGGCTCCCGTGAGTGATGCGTTTAAATCCGGGCAGGCAGAAGGTTTCCGGGCGGCGGGATCTTCGACCTCGGCAAAGGCAACCAGCCAGACATCAGGTCGCGGCGCGGGCGTTGTGGCGTCTGCCAGTGGTTCGGGGCAACCAGCCTGGGCAAAGCAGATGCACCGCCGCCAACGCCTGCGTGAGGCCGGCATGGTCGCGGCCCAGACATTGCGCGAGGGCGATCAAGGCGGCTCAAGCGAAGGCCCCAAACTCGACCCCGACAACTGAGAAGAGCAGACCAATGAATGACCAATTTACGAGGACAGCAGCATGATCTTCAAACGACCCGGAAACCGATATGGGCGAACACCAGAACCCATCACATCCTATCAAAAAGCTGGTCAGGTTTGGGATGCCCGTATGGGATCTGCCCTGGTACAAGCCAGAAACTGGCGATGGATGGCCTTCGGAACCCTGGGCCTCTCGCTTATTTTGTCTGGCGGCGTCATCTGGCAGGCCGGTCGCTCGCATATCGTCCCCTATGTGGTCGAACTGGAAGCACGCGGGGCCGCGCGCGCCGTCCGCTCGGCCGTTGAGACGTATCAGCCAACGGATGCGCAGATCGCTTTTCATCTCGCAAGCTTTATTGAGAAAGTACGGTCCCTGCCCATCGATCCGATCATTGTCCGGCAAAACTGGCTGCAGGCCTATGACTATGTCACCAAGCACGCCGCCAATAGCCTCAATGAATATGCGCAAAAAGCGGATCCCTTCTCGTTAGTCGGTGAGCAGACTGTGGCCATTGATGTCACCAGCATCGTCCGGGCGTCAGATACAAGCTTTCAGATACGCTGGGTAGAGCGGCGCTATATCAATGGCTCTCTCGCCACCACGGAGCGCTGGACGGCGCTCGCAACCGTCCAGATCAATCCACCGCGCGACGCCAACACCCTCCGCAAGAACCCGCTCGGAATCTATGTGACCAGTCTTAACTGGTCCCGCGAACTCGAGGTGGTGCGACCGCAACAAACGCCACGGCGCCAAATACCGTCTCCGTCCAAATCCATCACGGGAGATCCAAAATGACCTACAAGCCAACTTTTCAATCTGCCGGCGTCAGCATTGCCGTTCTCGCTTTTTCTCTATCTGCCTGCACAGCCCCGAGCGTCCCGAAGATAAAATATGATAATCTCGACTTTGAAGCGGCTCACTATAGAACGGAGCCGGAACCTCCGGTAAAAGTCGTGACTTTATCGAAGCCTCTGCCGCTACCCGGTCAGTTAAAGAAGATGCCGACGGCAGCTAGCAAGCCTCACATCGCTGAGCAATGGCCAGAAACGACGGTCTTCGAGGCAAATGAGGCGGCCAAGATCGAACCTTCCCTGGAAGGCTATATCAACGCCATGCAAACCTATCCCTTTACCAAGGGCGCATTGTATCAGCTCTACGCCGCCGTCAATCAAGTCTCCGATATCGCGTTGGAGCCCGGAGAGACATTGGTCTCTGTCTCCGCCGGCGATACCGTGCGTTGGGTTGTTGGTGATACCCAAAGCGGTTCCGGCGATACCGCTCAGGTTCATATTCTGGTAAAGCCTATCGCCACCGATCTTCAAACCAATCTGGTGATCGCCACCGATCGGAGGACCTATCATCTGGAACTGCAGTCAATTGAAGAGACTTATATGGCTTCTGTCTCCTGGAGCTATCCGCAATCCGATCTTATGGCGATCAATAAAAGGAATGCGGCTCTACAAAAGCAAGCGAACCTGATCATCGACAATGGTCTGAATCTCGAGCAACTAAAGTTTCGCTACCAAATAGAGGGAGATGCGCCCTGGGCGCCGCTGCGAGCCTTCGATGATGGCAAGAAGGTGTATCTGCAGTTCCCATCGGGTTTAAGCCAGGGCGACGCACCACCACTGTTTATTGCCGGTCCGGACGGCAAGCCGGCTTTGGTTAATTATCGCATTCGCGGCAGCTACTATATTGTCGATCGATTGTTTGCAGCGGCAGAACTCAGATTGGGCACAGAGCCACAGCAAATTGTTCGCATTACCCGGACAGACGCAATCGAACCGGTGGGCCCAAAGGCCGCCACCGATTGGGAGCGGAATTATGACAGATAATCCGCACAGTAAAATCGACCCTGAGACCTTGGAACTGCACGCCAGGCCACGACCGATCACCCGGATCAGCCGCAAAGTCTTGTTTATAGGAGCCGCTCTTATCCTTGCGCTGCTCTTCGGGGCCGTATTGTTCGCCCTTGATCCGCCCAACTGGAGTAACGGCAACCGCACCGAGTTAATCGATATCCATCGTAATCAGGGTCCGGCGGGTATTGAGACCCTTCCCTCAACCTATGACGGCATCCGCAAACTGGGACCACCCAATCCCGGTGATCTCGGCGCGTCAATTACGCAAATGGAACGGGATCTCAAGATCGTCCCCGTGGAGCGGCGCCCACTTCCCTCTTATAAACCCGATCCCGAAGAAGATTTTAGGCGGGCTGAGCGCATTCGTCTGGCCCGGCTCGCCGCCAAGGCAAAAGAAGCTGGCGTCTTCTTCGTTCTTCAGAATAAGCAAGTATTGCTTGGCAATACGAGGGGTGATGGCGGCGACAAACCAACTTCAGCACGCGCCGGAACTCCGTTTGATCCTTTTGCCGCGTTGGCGGCGTTTCAAGGAGGATCGGCACAGCCGGCTGGATCCGGTTCCACTGATCCAAACAGTAAAACCGCGTTTCTGGAGAACCTGCCCGACGGCAGCATATACAATCAGCATGCCATGAAGACGCCTGCCTCGCCTTATCAGTTGATGGCAGGGACTGTTATTGCGGCGAGCCTTATCACTGGGCTTAATTCCGATTTACCGGGTACTATCATTGCCCAGGTCACAGAGCAGGTTTTTGACACTGTCACCGGCCAGCATCTTCTTATTCCGCAAGGTACGCGGCTGATCGGCAGGTATGACAGCAGTATCGCTTTTGGACAGAATCGGGCCCTCATTGTCTGGCAGCGGATTATCCGGCCCGATGGTAGCTCCATCGTGATTGATAATCTGCCAGGCACGGATATGGCCGGTTATGCAGGCGTTGCCGATGAGGTCGACTTTCATACCTGGGAACTCCTCCAGGGTATCGGACTTTCCACCTTGCTGGGTGTCGGCACGGAATTGAGTTTTGGAACAAGTGAGTCAGATCTCGTTAGAGCCATTCGGGAAAGCACTCAACAAAATACCCATAATGCCGGTCAGAATATTGTCGAACGCATGCTCGATATTGAGCCAACCATCACTGTCCGACCCGGCTGGCCGATCAGAATAATTGTCCATAAGGATATAATCCTGGCACCGATGGAAAAGGAGGGGCAGTGACCATGGCACCGCTTAAACTTGGCAAATTGCCGGATCGGGAAACAACGAAGATCACTTTCAATGCCAGCGCTGAGTTGAGGGCGCTGCTGGCTGACTATGCTGCCGCATATGAGAAAGAATATGGGCGACGAGAAGCTCTCACCGATCTCATCCCGCATATACTGACGGCCTTTATTAAGGGAGATCGGGGGTTCAAGAAGGGCCGCGGCGGCGGTGAAAATTTGAGGTCTGGTTTAGGGTCGGAAGCAGACGGTTTTCCAGAAGCCAAATAGAGGCCGCTTATGACGGTGATCTCAACAGGTCGACGCAACACTTTAATCTTTAATGAAAAGATGGAGTGTTGTTATGAGTTACAGACGTCGGATCTATTTTACGAATGAACAAAGGTCGGAGATATGGGATCGCTGGCAGCGCGGTGAATCAATGAGTTCTATCGGTCGTGGGTTTGACCGGGATTCATCTTCGATTTATCCTTTGCTTTCTCGCACGGGTGGCATTCGCCCACCAGAGCGAAAGCGGTCACGGTTGGCGCTGACACTTGGTGAACGCGAATTGATCTCGCGAGGCATTGCAGCCTTGCATTCTATACGCTCAATTGCACAAGAGCTTTGTCGATCAGCCTCGACCGTCAGTCGTGAGATCAGTCGGAATGGCGGTTATGATAACTATCGTACTGTTGATGCTGAGAACCAGGCTTGGGTTCGGGCACTGAGACCAAAGCGTTGTAAGCTGTCGACGAACAAACTGTTGCAACGTGTTATATCAAACAAGCTTACAATCCATTGGTCACCGGAGCAGATTGCCGGTTGGTTGAAACGAAGGTATCCAAACGAAGAGCACAATCAGGTGTCACATGAGACAATCTATCGAAGCCTGTTTGTTCAGGCACGCGGCGTGCTGAAGAAGGAACTGATGCAGTATCTTCGCTCGAAACGCACGATACGCCGTTCCAAGCATGCCAGCCTGAAGCGTGACGGTCTTGGCCGGATCAAAGATGCTGTATCGATCAGGGAAAGACCGGCCAGCGTGGAAGATCGGGCTGTTCCCGGCCATTGGGAAGGGGATCTTATTGGCGGATCAAGAAACAGTTATATAGCTACTCTTGTTGAACGTCATTCCCGCTATGTCATGCTGGTCAAGGTAGCAAACAAGGACACACAAAGCGTCGTGTCGGCCTTGATAAAACAATCCCATAAACTGCCGCGTGAACTCTACAAGTCCCTGACCTGGGATCGAGGCAAGGAATTGGCTGACCACAAGCGGCTTACAATGGCGACTGATATTGATGTGTACTTTTGCGATCCGCAAAGTCCGTGGCAGCGCGGTTCTAACGAAAACACCAACCGGTTGCTCAGGCAATATCTTCCAAAAGGAACTGATTTATCAGTGCACTCACAGACCCATCTCAACAGCATTGCTCGCCAGCTAAATGAACGCCCAAGAAAGACATTGCAATTTGAAACACCAGCTGACAAATTTAACTAATGTGTTGCAATGATCGGTTGAGATCACAGCACAAAGCGGACACAACGTTGCGTGACATTTCTATCGAATAGCCTTTGCCAAGAAGCAAGCTTCGCCGATACTAAATGTAGCTCCGCAATATTCTTTTGTTTCAGAGCAACTGTCGATATCCATGTTCCGTCATCCACTTTGCGCGTTGTAAGTGCGCAAAATACTGGCAGCGAGCGGTTTCTGGAATTTTTCCTATGTCTCGGCCAAAAGCCCACTCGTATGCCTCATCCCACACCGCTCCAAAGGCATCCGCTTCCAGCAACATGATATAAAGCTTGAAACATTGCCTGTCGTAGGGCGTCACAGTTTCAGAGTCTGGTGGGTATTCCCTGAATTCTTGCATCATCGCCTCTTTGAAAGTTGCTCAATAATTTCAGTCTTTTCCAATATGTAGAGAATACTCCGTGGTCGAATACTCCGCAAATGCGTTTTCTGTCCTCTATGCAGATACGGGAAACTTTTGCGGCCAATCTAAAGAAATATCGGAAGGCCAAGGGCCTTTCGCAGGAAGAGCTTGCGCATCAGGCTGACTTGGATCGAACCTACATCAGTTCGCTTGAACGATGCGTCTATGCGGCAAGCATCGATGTCGTAGGACGGATCGCAGACGTGTTGGAAATTAAGCCATCCGATCTGCTGAGAGAACGTAAAGAATGACGTGCCGTTTTGTAGGGAATTTTGTTTAATTACTGCGGAAAATTCGACTTGGAATTAGGTGGCCGTATGTTCAGGCCTTAGTAGGCCTGAACAGTATATGTCCTGCCATTAATCTCAAGCTCGGTAATATCCCCGCCCAGAACCAGATCTCGGGCAAAGGCTTTAATATCGAAATAATATCGGAGATTTTCCGGGATTTGATCGAGTAAGCCTGTATCCTCCAGGTAGGCTTCGGCATATTCTTCTGCAGTGCCGTCGAACAGGATAACATCCTCCAGCCTGTCCAGAATATCGTCCATATAACAGCTCAAATCTTCGGCGAGGTAAATCGCTTTGATCTGATCATCGTTTTGAAGGTGTTCAAAATCATCAAACCATTGTTTCAAGTTTGCCTGATGAACGCTCAGGGCTTCGAAGAGCTTGTAATTATCACCCTCGATAAACTGGATTTCATATTCCTCAACGGGATCACCATAGCTATTGCGGTGCAAAGCTGCTCTTCTTGCGTATTCCTCATAGGTTTCGAAATAAAACCCGGTGGCGGAAATATCGTAGGGGGTTGCATGATATGTATTCGTCATTTTCTGTCTCCTTGTTTTGATGCAAGGAGAGGCTTGGCTGACAGCACGCCGGAGCAATTGCCTTCACGGATATGGAGCGGAAGGTCGGTTGTGACGGCGGGTGCAGCCGATAAAACGGCGCGCCTTCAAAACTAGGGGGCAGGAAAATTATACGAACTTGTTGCTAACCAAGATATTTTCACCGATGGCCAAAGGAGCATAGAAGCCAACGAAATGGCACGATCACCTAGACTCAACAGTAAAGACATCACTTGAGAAATACGTAGCAAAGGGACAAAAATGAAGGATTGAGCGGAAGCTTCGGTGAGTATCTGCAGACAATGCCAATTTTGCCATCACAGTTCACTATTTCGCTCATCACGGTAGAAATACCTCCGTCACCAACTGATTCGATGCCTTCAATACCGATCGCAGTTGATCTTTGTTGATTTCTGAAGCTACCCATACGCTACCCATATTATCGACTGTGCAACTGGGTAGCACAATAAACACCTTAACGTCAGAGTAATCATCTGTATTTATTGCGAAAATTGGAGCGGGCGATGAGATTCGAACTCACGACCCTAACCTTGGCAAGACTGGTCTAGTGAAAAGCTGTCAGTGGTCCTTCTACATATGTTACGTACCTTGATATCGACTACTAAGGCAAGAAAGTATCCCACTTCATATGGCTAACCTCTCCGCTTGATACCCTCAGTTTCTTTATTTTTGCTAGCCATTTGCTATACGGAATCTAAATTGAAATAACCGATAATTTTGTACAAGTATAATATATTGAAATTGTTACGTTATCTGGAGCGGGCGAAGGGAATCGAACCCTCGTCGTAAGCTTGGGAAGCTTCTGCTCTGCCATTGAGCTACGCCCGCGCAACTTCAGTAACTACAGAAAGAACCAGAGGTCCGCAACAGAAATTCTTGACAGCCTCAGCCCATGGCGATAATGATTTTCCCGTGGTGATTTGTGCCGACCGGCTTGCGGCCACGTTAATAGAAACGCTAAAAGGTCGGGGCTCGTATGAACCCTGATCGATGGTCGGGGTTTTTTTATGCCTCGAGGATAAGATGACAGAGAAAAAAGAGACAGCACCGATCCGCACATCGGAATACCGGACCGCGACAAAGCTGGTGCGCGGCGGCACCAAGCGCTCCCAGTTTAATGAAACATCCGAAGCCATCTTCATGAATTCCGGCTTTGTCTATGACAGCGCAGAACAGGCCGCCGGGCGTTTCAAAGGAGAAAATGACGGCTATATCTACTCCCGCTACGCCAATCCCACCCTCTCCATGTTTGAAGAACGCATGATCATGCTGGAAGAAGGCGCTGTGGCTGCCCGCGCAACAGCAAGCGGCATGGCCGCGGTTAATGGCGCCTTGATGTCACAACTGAAAGCCGGAGATCATGTGGTGGCACCGAAGGCTCTGTTCGGGTCCTGTCTGTATATTATCGAGACAATTCTTCCGAGATTCGGGGTTGAGGTTACCCTGATTGACGGAACCGACATTGATCAATGGAAGAACGCCGTCACTGAGAAGACGGCCTGCGTATTCTTCGAGACCCCGTCCAACCCGGCGCTGGAAATCATGGACATCGCGGCAATTTCGGATCTGGCCCATAAAGTCGACGCAAAAGTCGTTGTGGATAATGTCTTCGCAACCCCCATTTTACAGCATCCGATCACATTGGGAGCGGATATCGTTGTATATTCCGCGACGAAGCATATTGATGGTCAGGGCCGCTGCCTTGGCGGTATCGTTCTCGGGTCAGAGGAATTTGTCGAAGACACCCTTGCCCCCTATCTCAAGCACACCGGTCCCGCCCTCAGTCCGTTCAACGCCTGGAACCTGTTGAAAGGGCTGGAGACGCTTGAACTGCGCGTCGAGAAGCAATGTGATAACGCGGAGAAAGTGGCTGCCTTCCTAAGCTATCATCCGGCGATTACACGCGTTTTGTATCCGGGTAGCGAAACTCACCCCCATCATGCCCTGGCGAAGCGGCAGATGGCGCGCGGCGGAACCCTTGTTGCATTTGAAGTGGCCGGTAGTCAGGAGGACGCCTTTACCGTTCTCAACCGCCTGTCCCTGATCGACATAAGCAATAACCTTGGGGACGCAAAATCACTGATTACCCATCCGACAACAACGACCCATTCCAGCGTTGACGAAGCGACTAAGCAGGAACTGGGCATAACGGAAAACCTTTTAAGGTTATCCGTTGGTCTGGAAGATGTGGACGATCTGATCGATGATCTCGGTTATGCGCTTAGTCATCAGAACGGCTAGTTAAAGGGGGATCGAGAGAGTTTTCCTCCGCTTCTTCCATCCCCCCAAACCGATTTACTGGACAAATTGTTCCTGGAACGCAATATTCAGATTAAGTATGTAACCGGAAACACAACGTAGGGGGATATCATGATGGGCGGGGCGGCCTATAGCAAAATTACCGAGAACATCATGGTTTCGGTGACGCCCGTCTATTTGACCGAGCGATCGCGCCCTGCTGACGGATTGTATGTCTGGGCCTATCAGGTCAGAATTGAAAATCAGGGAAGCAGATCCGTAACCCTTAGAAATCGCCATTGGCGCATTACCAATGCGGACGGCCATACGGAGACGGTCGACGGAGAGGGAGTTATAGGCGAACAGCCTGTTCTTGCGCCCGGTGATGTTTACGAATATACCAGCGGAACGCCCCTTTCCACCTCATCGGGCATAATGGTCGGTTCCTATGATATGGAATCAGAAGAAGGCAAGATATTCGCGGTCGATATTCCGGCCTTCTCACTTGACAGTCCAGATTCAATGTCGTCCGTACATTAACAAAAGCAGACGGCGCCTTGCGAAAAGTCCAGAAATGAACAAACAATCTCATCCGGAGAAGCCGGTGCAAAAAAAACCTACAAAACAGGAAGCGGAAGAAGCTGTCCGCACGTTAATCCGTTGGGCTGGAGATGATCCGGCCCGCGAAGGATTGAAAGGCACCCCTGATCGTGTGACACGGTCCTACCTTGAGTTTTTTGCCGGATATAATGAAGATCCAGACACCTATCTGTCCCGCACCTTCGAGGAAGTGAACGGTTATGATGAGATGGTTGTTCTGAAAGACATTCGCGTTGAAAGCTACTGTGAGCATCACATGGTCCCCATCATTGGTGTTGCCCATGTTGCCTATATGCCAAGTAATCGGGTCGTCGGCATATCAAAGCTGGCGCGTGTCGTGGACGCCTATTCCAAACGCTTGCAGATACAGGAAAAACTGACCCGGCAAATTGCGGAAACCATCGAACGAACGCTCCAGCCAAAGGGAGTTGCCGTTGTTATCGAAAGTGCCCACCAATGTATGACAACACGCGGCGTTCACAAGGATGGCGTCACCATGATCACCAGCACCATGCTTGGTATCTTCCGCCGATCCGACATAACGCGGCGCGAACTGCTCGCGTTTCTCGACAAAGGCTGAGTGCGGCCGCGCCGTGAGTAATTATCGCCTGATTCTCGCCATTCTCGGTATCCTGCTTGTGATTGTCGGGCTCGCCATGATTATTCCGGCGATGGTGGATCTGTTCGTCGGACATAATGACTGGCAGGTCTTTCTTGTCGCCGCCGCTGTTTCCGTATTTGCAGGCGGCGGTCTATTCCTCTCCAACCGAGGCGGCAGCCTTGAGCTCGGGCGTCAGCAGGCCTTTATTCTGACAACCGCCGTCTGGATCGTAATGCCGGCAGCTGCAGCTCTCCCATTTGCTTTCGGCGAAATGAACGTTTCCTACACGGATGCTTTTTTTGAAGCTATGTCGGGCCTGACAACTACCGGATCAACCGTATTAACGGGCCTTGATACGGCACCGCCCGGCATTCTCATGTGGCGGGCGCTGCTACAATGGTTTGGCGGCATCGGCATTATTGTTATGGCGATTGCCATTATGCCATTGCTCCGGATCGGCGGGATGCAGCTTTTCCGCATGGAAACATCGGAGGTGACATCTGAGAAAGCCTTGCCACGGGTTGCCGATATCGTCAAGGCCATCAGCTATATCTACCTGATACTCAGTCTGATCTGTACAATGTCGCTATGGATGACGGGCATGAGCCTGTTTGATGCAGCAACCCATGCCATGACAACCATATCCACAGGAGGTTTTTCGACATCGGATCAGTCCGCCGGAAATTTCGAAAGCCCCCTTGTTGAAAGCATCATGGTCGTTTTTATGATTATGGGAGCGTTGCCCTTCCTCATGTATCTCCACGTCGTCAAGGGCAAACCAGGAAGCTTTCTGATGGACAGTCAGATCAGATGGTTTCTCACCATCATCCTTTTCGGCATTATCATTATGATAATATGGCAAATACTGAACGAAAGTATTCCTTTCTGGATTGCCTTGCGACATGCCACCTTTAACGTGACATCCATTATCACCGGCACAGGATATGCGACCGTCGACTATAGCAGTTGGGGTGGATTCGGGACTGCCGCTTTTTTCTTCTTCATGTTTATCGGAGGCTGTGCGGGCTCTACAACCTGCAGCATCAAGGTGTTCCGTATCCAGATCCTCGTCGAAACCGTTCGTTGCCAGTTCATGCAGCTGATCCGGCCCAGCGGGATTTTCAAGCCTCACTATAATGGCCAGATTCTGCCTGAAGAGACAATTATATCGGTGACCAGCTTTGTCTTTTTGTTTCTTGCTATATTTGCGCTTCTCACAATCGCACTCGGCCTGACGGGCCTTGATTTTCTGACGGCAATTTCAAGTGCGGGAACTGCCATCACCAATGTCGGGCCAGGCCTCGGTGAAACGGTCGGCCCGTCCGGGACCTTTAAATCCCTGTCAGATCCGGCAAAATGGCTAATGTCGCTCGGTATGCTCTTGGGACGGCTCGAACTATTTACCGTACTGGTCCTGTTCTCACGGCGGTTCTGGCAGCGCTAAGCGGTCAAATCAAGCGATTACTCTATCCTGACGCGATCGATATAATCCCCGAGATTAAGAGACCGCAGAACCATCTCCGCCATGGAGGTTTTTATCCTTTCAATTTCACGGGGGCCAATGTCCGTCCATCCCATTCGCGCCTTAACCATCTCTTCATTCAGCGCGTATTGCAGGCAGATCGCGAGAATGGACATGGCTTCAAGTCTGACATTCTCACTCGTCGGCGATTCTCCGGATATTTTAGAGACCAGGATACCCAGCAAGTCGTGAATAACATTGATATGCCCTTCCATGATGATCTGGAAGCAGTCTGTTGGCATCTCAATTTCCCGCTTGATCAGGCGCATGCGCCAGCGCGTAACGGGTGAAATAGCGCTGTCGACAAGACGGGAGACGAATAGCGTAACAGTCTCGGCATAGGCTTTGCGGTCCTCACTGGCCGCTGCGAGCTGGTTTTCAAGCACAAGCGCCAGGCTCACCCGGACCGGCTTCAGATCGCGGACGATCTTCTCGAATACCGCCCGATAGAGGCCTTCCTTATTATGAAAATGATAGGAAATGGCGGACAAGTTTACGCTGGCCGCAGCAGCAATCTCGCGGGTTGAAACGGAGTCAAATGCTCTGTCGGCAAACAATCGCCCCGCTGTTTCCAACATCCGTTCCGAGGTTGATGAACCTGACTCTTTCATTTTACTAGATCAATCGTTTGAACTTTGTTTTTTCCATAGTGCACTGTCTTGGAATGGTGTGAGCTCAGCTTAAGGTTTTATCGCGTCGCTTTCTGTTATCTCAGATACGCGCCCATAAAGGTTCGGATATTCTTTTCCATTTCCGGGTCAAACGCTCTCATCAGGGCTTCCACCTGGTTAAAGTAAGTTTTTTCACGCTGGTTCAGCGTAATCCCTTCGGCAACGGATTTTGTACGTGTTGCCTCGGCTGTTACAAATGCAGAGGAACCAGATATTTCCGTAATCTTGAGCTCCACTAATACATGAAATTCATAAAGTTCGGACTGGTCCTTCGTTATAAGCCCCTTAAGCCCGGTTTCCTTATCCAGTCCCTTTTCAACAGCACTCGCGTCCTTGATGGTCACAGTCGCCACCGCACCGCTATTGCCGGTAGTCCGCAAACGATCCCGCACCCAGTTCCGTACGGTCTGATCAATGGAAACGGGAAGCTCATGTTCAACATGCGGTGGCTTGAGAGGCGGCGTAAACTCATCCACAATCTTTATTTCACCCACATTAAGATAAAGCGGATTGAGATGCTGAAAAGTAATCTCCGGATAGACAGGGTTCGGAGGTGGGGCGGCACAACCGAAAAGAAGGGTTGGCAGCAGGAGGGTAACGATTGTCAGAAGACGGCGAAGGCCAGCCATTTTACTCTCACCTTGAAAGGAATTAAACCGAATACACTCTATTACGGTCTGTAGAAGAAGTTCAACCCTGTGTTTAAGGGCTGCCTCCTAGCGTACGTCAGATAATATCATCAACCCGTATCTCATATTTGCTGGAACAGAACTGGCAATCAACCGTGATTACACCATCCACTGCCATATCTTCCATGTCCGACCCCCCGAAAGTTTTCAACGTATTCATTACTCGCTCGGCGCTACAGCTGCACTGATCCTGAAGTTCCTGTGGTTCATAAAGCCAGACCCCATCCTCATGAAAAAGCTTATACAGCAACTCGGCGGACTTGAGGATCGGACTGGTCAGCTCCTGCGCCGTAATTGTACCGGCAAGGGCCTGTGCATTTCGCCAGTTCTCTTCCTCCCGATCCTGATTGAATTCAGTTGCATTCTCATCCGGCAACCGCTGGATCATTAAGCCGCCTGCGCGCCACTTTCCATCGCTTTTCTCGATGGCAACTCGCAGTAATGTATCGATCTGTTCCGACTTATCGAAATAATTCTCCATGCAGGCGGCAAGACTGTCCCCTTCAAGATCAACGATCCCCTGATATCTTTTGTGCTCTTCACCGGCGTCGATGGTAAAGGCGGCATAGCCGTTACCAAGGTATTCCTTGACGTTCAGCGAACTGCCTTCAGCCGCCTTCTCGTCCAGTTTTTCGGGGTCGAATGACGCGTAGCCTCGCATATCGCCCGGTGTTGTCATATCCGCGGCAATCATGCTAATCGCACCGTCCCCTTTGGTCTGCACCGTAAAGATACCATCAAACTTGAGAGCGCCGCCGAGCATGGCGGCCAGCACCAGTCCTTCCCCCAGAAACCGGCCAACAGCCTCCGGATATCCATGCCGGTTAAGAATGGAGTCAACGACACTTCCCATCCGGACAACTCGCCCCCTCACCCCGGCTTTCGCCATCTGGAACGGCTGGATAACGTTATCAGTGATTATTCTCTGACCCGCGTCGGTCATAAGGTCTCTTTCTCGTTCAAGTGAAATATCAATTCGCGCCAAGACACCAGCGAAGCACGGCTTTTTGCGCGTGAAGGCGATTTTCCGCCTCATCAAAGATAACCGATTGCGGGCCGTCCATGACGGCCGCCGTCGCTTCTTCACCACGATGCGCCGGCAGGCAGTGCATGAAAATGGCATCATTCGCCGCGCGGGCCATCAGGGCTTCGTCCACCTGATAAGGCGCCAGCAGATTATGGCGATTGGAAACATCATCTCCCATCGAAACCCAAGTATCCGCAACGATGCAATTCGCACCTGATGCCGCCTCAGCCGCGTCCCGGGTGACATGTACTGTTGCCCCCGCCTCCTTCGCCCAGTCAAGCGCCCTTTGATCCGGCAACAGCTCTTCCGGGCAAGCAATCCGGAATTCAAAATCAAACAGTCCCGCCGCGTGGATCCAGGAGGTCACCATGTTATTTCCATCGCCGCACCAAGTGACAATCTTGTCCTTGATCGGCCCGCGATGCTCTTCAAACGTCATGACGTCGGCCATCAGCTGACAAGGATGACTGTCATTCGTCAGGCCATTGATAACCGGCACGCTCGCATATTCAGCAAGCTCAAGCAATTTCGCATGCTCGTCTGTCCGGATCATGATCGCGTCCACATAACGCGAGAGAACCCGAGCCGTATCTGCAATCGTTTCTCCGCGCCCCAGCTGCATATCATTGCTGTTCAGGACAATTGTATGCCCCCCCAGTTGACGCATCGCCATATCAAAGGAAACACGGGTTCGGGTTGACGGAAACTCGAAAATCGTGGCGAGGGTGAGGCCTTTGAGCGGTGCCTCCTTATCCATTGTGCCCTTCGGTAAATCCGCACGCGCACGTTTTAACGCGATGCCGTCATCGATAATTCCGCGCACGTCCGCTTTCGAAAGCGCGTTCAGATCAAGAAAATGAAGTGGGTTAGCCATTCTCAAGCTCCGTGCAGGCCTCATCCAGCAAATTAATAAACTCTGACACCTCGGCATCCTCAATAATCAGCGGCGGCAGGAGACGAACAACATTATCCCCGCCTTTGGCCGTCAAGACGCCAAGTTCCAGCAATTTGTTACTCACCAGCGTGTTCTCCACCTTGCATTTCAGGCCGAGATGCAATCCAATTCCACGAATTTCCTCAAGGATGTCCGGGTGACGATCGATAACACCGACTATTCCCTGCTTAAGATGATTCCCCATCTCCACAACATGATCCATGAAGCCTTTTTCGGACATAACATCGACGACGGTACCGGCGACGGCCATGGCAAGTGGGTTGCCGCCATAGGTGGAGCCATGGCTCCCGACAGTCATGGCCTTTGCTACTTTCTCCACGGCGAGGCAGGCGCCAACAGGGAACCCGCCGCCCAGCGCCTTTGCTGAGGTCAGAATATCAGGTTTAATGCCAGCGTGTTCATAGGCGAAGAGCTTGCCTGTCCTTCCCATGCCAGTCTGGATCTCATCCAGCATCAGGAGAAGGTCCCGCTCATCGCACAATGTTCGAAGCGCGCGCATAAATTCGGGCTCAACGACTTGTATGCCGCCCTCGCCCAGTACCGGCTCAATCAGGATTGCGGCTGTTTCATCTGTAATCGCCGCTTTCACCGCCTCAATATCACCGACGGGGACATGGTCGAACCCATCCACTACTGGTCCGAATCCAGCCAGAAGCTTCTCTTGCCCGGCGGCGGCAATCGTCGCCAGGGTCCGGCCATGAAAGGAATTTTCAAATGCGATAATCCGGTATTTTTCAGGCTGGCCATTTGTGCTGAAATACTTCCGCACCATCTTAATTCCGCATTCATTGGCCTCAGCGCCGGAATTGCAGAAATAAACAGCGTCCGCAAAGGTCGCATCAACCAGCTTGCGCGCAAGTTCTTCCTGCCCTGGAATCCGAAAAAGATTAGACACATGCCAGAGCTTCTGCGCCTGCTCTGTCAATGCCGCAACAAGCCTCGGGTGCGCGTGTCCAAGTCCGCTGACTGCAATGCCCGCTGCAAAATCGAGATATCGTCGGCCATCGTTCCCATAGAGATACGGACCTTTCCCTTTCTCAAAGGAAAGATCGGCAGGAGCATAGTTTGACAATAATGCGGGAATCATATGCTTTCTCCACGAAACTAAAGGGTAACCGGCTAATATTCGCTGCCAGAAAGCGCGGAAGTATTGACAGGAGACCGCGCCCTGTCAATCAAACTCTTGCGTTGAAAACGATATTTTCAGGCTTTCAGGCGATATCCGCTTCTTATCAATGCCCAGACGGCGATATATAGCAATATGTCGATACTTGCGATTAGCAACGCCCCAACCCAGATGGAACTGTCGGAGGTTCCGATAAAGCCATACCGAAAACCGTCAATCATGTAGAAAAAGGGATTAAGATGGCTGATCTGATACCAAATTCCTGTCAAACGGTCGATTGAATAAAATGTCCCTGAAAGGAAGGAAAGCGGCATGATGACAAAATTTGTCATGGCCGCCATATGGTCGAACTTTTCCGAGACAATCCCGGCAATCATCCCGAGCAACGACAACATCAACCCGGCACCGATAGTATAGTAGATCACCGCCACCCAGGAATATACGGAAATATCGATCAGAACCCACATGGCCGCTCCGACAGCGAGCGCAACGGCCACCCCGCGGGCGAGCCCGGAAAGCACATAGGCGAGTGTCAGTTCCGCAGGGGAAAGCGGCGGCATCAGGATATCGACGATATTGCCCTGAATTTTCGAAATCAGGATCGACGACGACGTGTTGGCAAAGGAGTTCTGGATAATGGCCATCATGATCAGGCCCGGCGCCAAAAAGTTAGCATAGGAGACATCGCCGACATACCGCTCGCTCCCGCCAAATGCCAGTGTGAATATTGCCAGGAAAAGAATTGTCGTCATCATCGGCGCAAGCACGGTTTGCAGTGGTACCTTCAGGAACCGACGCACTTCCTTGGAAAGCAGCGTGGTCATTCCGCGCCAATTTGCAAGCCCGATTTTGGAGCCAAAATGCAGCATTACGCCGGATTTCTGTGTATTATTCTGAGTTGTTGTGTGAACTGTCATGCGGCTTAGATATGCAATCACGCCCCAACAGGCAAGCAATCAATTCGAACGCCACAACAAGACCGCCAATCAGAAGCTGGTATAAACGCCGTCACTGCGTTAAATATTGAATCATCTTCCAGAACAATCACAACACCTTCCGGAGTAGAATATAGAATGGCCGTTGAAATTTTTCATAATCCCCGCTGCAGCAAATCCCGTCAGACGCTCGCCCTGTTACAGGGAAAGGGCATCGATCCGGACGTAACGGAATATCTGACATCTCCCCCCACCAAAGAACGGCTGACGGAGATACTGGAAATGCTGCATATGCAGCCCAGGGAACTGATGCGAAAAGGCGAGTCGGAATACAAGGACAACAACCTTGGCGACCCGGCGCTAAGCGACGACGCCCTCATCAAGGCCATGATTGATCACCCTAAACTGATTGAACGGCCGATCGTGATTACCAATGGCAAGGCCCGCATTGGCCGACCCCCGGAGTCAGTTCTTGAAATCCTGTGAATAAGAGCAAGGCCCAACAAATTCGTGAAGTTGTTGCGGTCATCACAGCAAGACAGCAATTCACCCTTTCCATTAGCCGTCAGTCTATATAGAATTGCGGGTAATTCCCGTCTGTGGTTACAGGGCATGGGCGCATAAATAATAACAAATGAGGAGAATTCTTATGGCAGACGCCGTTATCGTATCCACCGCCAGAACCCCTATCGGCAAGGCATATCGCGGTGCTTTCAACAATACGCACGGGGCGGACATGGGCGGACATGTTATCAAGCATGCCGTCGAACGCGCCGGCGTTGATCCGGCAGAGGTTGAAGATGTCATCTTCGGCGTCGCCAATCCGGAAGGTGCGACGGGTGGAAACATTGCGCGTCAAGCCCTGCTGCGGGCGGGACTACCAGTTACATCGTCCGGAACCACCGTCAATCGGTTCTGCTCCTCTGGGCTGCAAACCATTTCGATGGCGGCGCAACGTATCATCGTTGATAAAGTCCCGGTTATGGCCGCCGGTGGCATGGACAGCATCAGCCTTGTTGTGAATGAACATATGAACCGCTACCACGCGCAAAATGAATGGCTATTGGAAAACAAACCCTCCATCTATGATCCTATGCTGAAGACGGCGGAAACTGTGGCAACACGCTATGGTATCACGCGCGAAGCCATGGACGAGTACAGCTACCAAAGTCAGATGCGGACGGCGGCCGCACAGGAAGCGGGCCGGTTCGATCAGGAAATCGTTCCCATGACGACGGTAAAGGTAATGGAGAATAAGGAAACCGGCGAGACCCTTCATGAAGAAGTCACCCTGACCCAGGACGAAGGTAATCGTGCCAGCACGACCTTGGAAGGGCTGGCCAGCCTTAAACCTGTGCTGGGTGAGGATTGCTTTATTACGGCAGGGAATGCGAGTCAGCTTTCCGACGGAGCATCCGCCTGTGTTGTTATGGACAGCAAACTCGCCGAGCAACGCAATATCGAACCGCTTGGAATCTACCGCGGTTTGGTTGTTGCGGGTTGCGAGCCGGATGAGATGGGTATCGGTCCGGTTTTTGCGGTTCCAAAACTGCTGAAACGTCATGGCCTCAAGATGGACGACATTGGCCTTTGGGAGTTGAATGAAGCGTTCGCTGTGCAGGTGCTCTACTGCCGTGACAAGCTTGGTATCCCGAACGACCTCCTCAATGTTGACGGCGGTGCGATTTCCATTGGACATCCATTTGGCATGTCAGGTGCGCGTCTGACAGGCCATGCACTAATCGAAGGCAAACGCCGGGGCGCGAAATATGTTGTTGTTACTATGTGTATCGGTGGCGGCATGGGTGCGGCAGGGCTTTTCGAAGTCAACTAAACCCGAAACAATCCAAAGAAAAACCCCGGAGGTCCGATCAGGCTTCCGGGGTTTTTTGATTCCGAAGGTGGAGCCTAACGCGTCGGGATCGGTTCATCCCCGGTATAGTCATAAAAACCACGGCCGGATTTCCGTCCAAGCCAGCCCGCCTCGACATATTTAACCAGAAGCGGACAAGGGCGGTACTTGGTGTCCGCAAGCCCTTCGTACAGGACTTGCATGATTGCCAGGCAAACATCCAGTCCGATAAAATCCGCCAGTTGAAGCGGACCCATCGGATGGTTGGCACCAAGGCGCATGGCCGTATCGATCGCCCGAACCGAGCCCACACCTTCATACAGCGTATAGACCGCTTCGTTGATCATCGGAAGCAGGATACGGTTGACGATAAAGGCCGGAAAATCCTCTGCCGGCGTTGGCGTCTTATCGAGACGGATCGCAAGATCCTTGATCGTCTCAAACGTTTCCTCATTCGTCGCAATGCCCCGGATCAGTTCGACCAATTGCATGACCGGCACCGGGTTCATAAAATGCATGCCGATGAATTTTTCCGGTCGGTCCGTAATCGCCGCAAGGCGGGTGACAGAAATGGATGATGTGTTCGTGGCGATGATGGCTTCCGGCTTTAACTGCGGCCCCAGAGCGGAGAGAATCTGCTTCTTGATCTCCTCGTTCTCGGTGGCCGCCTCAATCACCAGATCCACATCGGAAAGATGCCCATCGTCCGTGACCGGATTGATGTGAGAGAGTGCCTTGGTAATATCCGCCTCGGAAAGAGCGCCACGCCCCACTTGTCGTCGCAGGTTATGCTCGATTGTACCCAAGGCCTTGTCCAGCTGTTCCCGGGAAATGTCCTTGAGAAACACATCCACCCCTGCAACAGCCAGGACATGGGCAATACCATTGCCCATCTGGCCCGCGCCAATCACACTTACTTTGTTAATCATTGCCTAATTCCAAGCATAAAGGTGAGCGCGACCATAACGCCAATAATTCGACTTCTGCACGCCATCACAGAGCGGCATCCAGCTCCGGCAATGCCTTGAACAGGTCCGCAACAAGTCCGTAGTCCGCCACCTGGAAAATCGGGGCTTCCTCATCCTTGTTGATGGCCACAATCACCTTGCTGTCTTTCATACCTGCAAGATGCTGAATGGCGCCGGAAATACCAACAGCAATATATAGCTGCGGCGCAACGACCTTACCGGTCTGACCTACCTGGAATTCATTCGGCACAAAACCCGCGTCAACCGCTGCACGGCTGGCGCCAACTGCGGCGCCGAGCTTATCGGCAATTGCTTCGAGCAGATGAAAGTTATCGCCGGACTGCATACCACGGCCGCCCGAAATAACGATTTTTGCTGATGTAAGTTCAGGGCGTTCGGATTCAGAAAGCTCTGCGCCGACGAAAGTGGAAAGCCCCGCGTCAGCGGTGGCGCTCACGGCTTCAACCGAGGCGGAACCCCCGGTTGCGTCTGCGGCTGCAAAGTTCGTTGCACGCACCGTGATCACCTTCTTCGCGTCACTGGACTGCACAGTCGCCATGGCGTTACCGGCATAGATCGGACGAACGAAGGTATCCGGCGAGACCACCTCAACAATCTCAGAAATCTGGCCAACATCCAGAAGAGCGGCAACCCGAGGCAGGATATTCTTCCCGGCGGAGGTCGCTGCGGCGACAATGCCATCATACCCATCGGCAAGAGAAACAATAAGGGCCGCAACATTTTCCGCCAGCATATCGCCATAAAGAGCGTCTTCTACCAACAGAACTTTTGCAACACCGGAAACTTTCGCAGCTTCATCGGCGACCGCCGAGCAGCCATTTCCCGCAACCAGGACATGGACGTCACCACCCAGTTCAGTCGCAGCAGTCACTGCATTCAGCGTCGCCGTGCCCAGCGCTTCGTTATCATGATCAGCAAGTACAAGAACAGTCATCAGATAACCCCCGCTTCGTTTTTCAGTTTGTCGACCAGTTCAGCGACAGATTCTACCATTACACCAGCTTCACGTTTTGCCGGTTCTTCCACTTTCAGTGTCGTCAGACGCGGCGCAATATCAACACCGAGATCTTCTGGCGATTTTTCATCAATCGGCTTTTTCTTCGCCTTCATGATATTTGGCAGGGAAGCGTAGCGGGGTTCATTCAAGCGGAGGTCAGTCGTAACAACCGCAGGCATTTTCAGCTCGATTGTTTGCAGGCCGCCATCAACCTCGCGCGTGACTTTCGCCGTTCCGTCAGCAAGATTTACCTTGGAAGCAAATGTACCCTGAGACCATCCCAACAACGCGGCCAGCATCTGACCTGTCTGATTGGAATCATCATCAATGGCCTGCTTGCCAACAATGATCAAATCCGGCTTTTCCTCATCCGCAACGGCCTTCAACAATTTGGCTACAGCGAGGGGTTCTACTGCCTCATCCGTTTTGACCAGAATGCCCCGGTCCGCCCCCATGGCAAGGGCCGTACGCAAGGTTTCCTGCGCGGCTTGCGGTCCGACAGACATGGCAACGACTTCCGTTGCCACACCGGCTTCGCGAAGGCGAAGACCTTCCTCAACGGCAATTTCATCAAAGGGGTTCATGGACATCTTGACGTTTGCGAGGTCTACACCAGTCTTGTCCGCTTTAACACGGATCTTAACGTTGTAGTCCACGACACGTTTAACAGCGACGAGAACTTTCATGGATCGGTCTACTCCCGGGTCATAGTTTCTTCACTCTCCACCGGAAACCCGTTTCCCGGTGACGTGAATTTGTGATTAATATATACGCAAATTCTACTCTTATTCGGCAGTGCACAATAAATAGCTAATGACTATCTGTCAATTCACCGTAGTCGGACATTTTTATAAGGCTTAACTAACTGTTTTAATTATATAATTAAACTTAATCTGTTGCCCTGTTGGCGCCAGGGACCCAGAGAACGTCTTCCGCCCCCTTATCATTTAGGAACCGGCCGAGCACAAACAGGAAATCAGACAGACGGTTGGCATAGGCGATGGCATGAGGATTGACGATTTCCGAATCACTTAAGCTGATCATTCGCCGCTCTGCCCGCCGACAGACAGTTCTGGCCAGATGCAGATAGGAGGACGCCACAGAGCCCCCCGGAAGGATAAAGGAATTAAGCGGCGCCAATTCCGAATTCATCTCGTCAATCTCTTCTTCAAGACGGTCGACCTGCGCTTTTACAATCCGGAGCGGTGGATATTTCGGCTGCTCCTGTTCGGGCGTACAGAGATCCGCCCCGAGATCGAAAAGATCATTCTGGATACGCGCCAGCATTTCATCAGTCTGGCCGGTCACATGCAATCGGACTAAGCCAATCACCGCATTCGTTTCGTCCACATCGCCGTAGGCCTCGACACGTGAGCTTGTCTTGCTGACCCGGGTGCCATCCCCGAGTGATGTTTTCCCCTTGTCGCCGCCGCGGGTATAAATTTTTGTGAGTTTTACCATTTTTCACACATCATCAATATATCTGTCTCCCGGAGATCGCGGATCAACTTGAAGTCCCGGCGAGCCATATCCCGAACATAATCAGAACAACCGCGACAGCCTGCACAAAAATACGCAACTGCATCAGCTTGTTTCCGTAGCGACGGTTAAACTCGCCCCCGCGTGCCATTGTCAGAACTCCGAAGAACAGGACAAGCGCCGTTGCAATCACAGCAGCAACAATGAGATAATTAATCATAATGATCGGTCCGGCTTCATCATATAAAGAAATTAACCTAACGCTACACGTTCACGCCCTATATGGACAGGAAAAGTCATGGAAGCAACCCAGGATATCGTAATTATCGGCGGCGGCGTTATCGGATCGTCCATTGCCTATTTCCTGAAAAGCATGGCTGGGTTTGACGGCATCATTACTGTTCTCGAGAAAGACCCGAGTTACGAGTTCGGCTCCACTGCGCGGTCATGGGGCGGTGTCCGGCAACAATTCTCGACACCCGAAAATATCCTCATGTCGCAATTCATGCAGGAGTTCCTGGGACAGATTACACATCATCTTGCCATTGATGACACGCCGGTTGATGTGGGCTATCGCGAGTACGGATATCTCTTCCTGGCAGAGGACCGCCACATTCCGCTGCTCTATACGAACAATGCTATCCAACGGAAACTGGGCGTGAATGTCGGTCTTCTCGATTCCGACGATCTTGCGCGCGGTTACCCCTGGATGAATGTTTCCGATCTCGCGGGCGGATCGCTCGGTTTAAGCGGGGAGGGCCGCCTCGATGCCTACAGCCTTAATCAGGCCTTTCGCAAGAAATCAATTTCTCTCGGTGTGCGATTCCTGAAGGCGGAAGCTATCGGTCTTGAGGTGGAGGCGAAGCAGGTGAGTGCCGTTCTTCTCAAGGATGGTTCACGGCTGCGTTCGGGATATGTCGTAAATGCAGCCGGGCCAACAGCCTCCGAAGTTGCCGGTTGGGCCGGCATCGATCTTCCCGTTCGTTCGCGAAAGCGCTTCGCCTTCAGTTTCAGCTGCCGAACAGAAGTTTCCGGCTGCCCACTGGTGATTGACCCGAGCGGCGTTCATTTTTCGCCGGAAGGGCGCCAGTTCATTGCAGGCTGCTCCCCGGACCCTGAGAATGATCCGGACTGTTCAGACTTCGAAATCGACTATGGCTGGTTTGAAGAGCATATATGGCCTATCCTGGCCCATCGCGTGCCCGCGTTTGAATCCATCAAGCTTGAGAATGCCTGGGCGGGCCATTATGCCTATAATATACTGGATCAGAATGCCATTCTTGGATCGCACCCCGAGATCACGAATTTCTTTTTTGCAAACGGGTTTTCGGGACACGGGTTACAGCAATCACCGGCTGTTGGTCACGCTATAGCCGAACTCATTACCCATGGCGAATATAGAACCCTCGACCTCTCTCGCCTCTCATTTTCGCGGGTGACGGCGGGGGATGCTATACTGGAACGTAATATTGTGTAGATAATCTGGAAAAAGGATACCGTAAATGCCTGTTGTCAGGATAGATATGTTTGAAGGACGGAACCGCGAAACCAAACAGGAGCTGGTTAAATCGATAACAGCGGAAATGGTTCGCATTACCGGTTGCGGCGCAGCCAGCGTCAATGTGATCATTAATAACGTCGCCAAGGATGACTGGGGGTTGGGTGGGGAGCTTGCGAGCACCAAGTTTCCCGATAGCTGATTTTACAAGAGGGCGACGTGCATAATCCTGTTATCTCATTACTGATCCGAATCTGGCAGCACTTTACCGGGCAGAACTGTCTGCGGATGGCCACCGCATTGAGCTATCAGACGTTGCTCGCGATCGTCCCGCTGGCGGCCGTCGCATTCGCCCTCTTCACAGCCATCCCGGCTTTCGGCCATCTGCAGGAACAAATCACGGATTTCCTCTTTGACAGCTTGCTCCCGTCAAAAATTTCAACGGTGGATGCGGCGCTTCGTAGCTTCACGGTCAACGCGAGCCAACTCACACTTTTTGGACTTGGGGGTATTGCCATAACGGCATTGTTGCTCATGTCCAGTATCGAGGAAATTTTCAGCCAAATCTGGAAAGTTGCGGCGACACGCAATCCTCTCAAGCGATTTATCACTTATATCATTATCACCCTCATCGGCCCCGTCGCCATTGGGACCAGCCTGACCCTGATTGACTGGATCATCAAGGTAAGCGAGGAAGCAACCGGTATCCAGATTGCCGAAACGGTTGATCTTGTCCGCTCAACTCTCCCGGTTCTATTGCCGTTAATGGTCTTATTCATTCTTTATCGAATTGTCCCGGCCTGCGATGTGAAATGGCGCCATGCCTTCATTGGCGCGACGGTCGCAACGGCTCTATTCATGCTCGGAAAATATTTCTTCAAGCTGTATCTTCAATATTTTCCGTCTTACGAGGTGGTTTATGGCGCCATGGCGGCCATCCCGCTCTTCCTGATCTGGCTCTATGTAAGCTGGGCTGTTGTCCTGTTCGGAGCTACGATTGCTGCCGTTCTCGGCTTCGAATTCACCGGTGAGATGGAAGAGAAATAAAAGCGGGTTTTGTCAATCCGGCAGCTTCACGGCCCCATCTGCATCGATTTCAAAGCCGGGGTTCCATGCCACTTCCCAAAGGTGACCGTCAAGATCGCGGAAATATCCGGAATATCCGCCCCAGAAAACGTCTTCCGCCTGTTTGACTACCTCTGCCCCCAATGACTGGACTTCAGCCAGCACCTCATCGACCTCAGCCTTACTGCGGGCGTTATAGGCAATTGAGAACCCTTCAAAACCGGATCCTTTTACAGAAACCCCGGCGTCTTTCGCCAACTCATCCAGCGGAAACAGGCCGAAAGCAATCGAACCGCATTGAAAGAAGGAAACGCCGGGGGCGTCCTTTACGGAACGCCTCCAGCCAAGGGATTCGAAAAAGACTGTGCTTCGTGCCAGGTCCCTGACACCAAGCGTTATCAACGACAGCCTTTGTTCCATAGCGGAACTCCGTCAGTTTGCCCCTTCCAGCAGGCGACGGGCAATCACCTGAGCCTGGATTTCACCGGCACCCTCAAAAATATTGAGGATACGCGCGTCGCAAAGCACGCGGCTGATCGGATATTCCAGCGCGAAACCATTGCCACCGTGAATTTGCAGGGCATTATCTGCCGTGCTCCAGGCGACGCGCGCACCAAGAAGCTTGGCCATGCCTGCTTCAAGGTCACAGCGGCGGCCTTCATCCTTCGCCCGGGCGGAAGCATATGTAAGCTGCCGAGCCATCATGATTTCAACGGCCATCCAGGAGAGCTTTCCAGCAACACGCGGAAACTTGATGATCGGCCGGGCGAACTGAACACGGTCCAGCGCGTAACGAAGGCCGAGTTCCATCGCGTTCTGCGCAACGCCGAGCGCACGGGCCGCCGTCTGGATGCGAGCGCTTTCAAAGGTCTGCATCAACTGCTTGAAGCCGTTTCCTTCTTCTTCGCCCAAAAGATTTTCTGCCTTGATTTCGAAGTTATCAAAGCCGAGTTCATATTCCTTCATCCCACGGTAGCCAAGCACTTCGATCTCACCGCCAGTCATGCCCTCAGCCGGGAAATCCTCCTTCTCGGTCATATGCGGCTTTTCGGCGAGGAACATGGAAAGCCCTTTGTAGCCGGGCTCATTTGGGTTCGTCCGCACCAGCATGGTCATCACATCAGCACGTGCCGCATGAGTGATCCATGTCTTGTTGCCGGTCACCTTATAAACATCCCCATCCTTCACGGCGCGGGTTTTCAAAGACGCCAAGTCTGAACCGGTGTTCGGTTCCGTAAACACGGCTGTCGGCAATATTGCGCCGGTTGCAATCGAGGAAAGCCATTTATCCTTCTGTGCTTCCGTGCCGCCGGTCAGTATAAGTTCCGCCGCAATTTCCGATCGCGTTCCGAGCGACCCAACGCCGATATAGCCACGAGAGAGTTCTTCGGAGACAACGCACATGGACATCTTGCCAAGGCCGAGACCGTCATACTCTTCCGGCACCGTCAAGCCAAACACGCCGAGCTCCGACATTTTCTGGACCACCGGCATGGGGATCAACTCGTCCTTGAGATGCCAGTCATGGGCATAGGGCATAACCTCTTCGTTCGCAAACCGCCGGAACTGGTCCCGGATCATGGCGAAAGTCTCGTCGAGGCCCAGGTCGCCAAAATCCCCCGTATCCATACCTTCCGCAATCAATTCGGCGATGCGTTCCTTAACGCTGGCGCTATGGCCCGCCTCAATCAGTGTTGCAACTTCCGCAGTCTTGTACTTGGCAATGGCTGCATCATCCAAACCGAGGTCGAGTGGCCGGATAATCTCCCCGAGGGTCATGGGAATACCGCCCGCAATCTGACTCAGGTACTCGCTGAAACCGGCCTGAAGAATAAGCTGCTCCAATTCTCCGAATTTTCCCTCGGATGAAAGTGCACGCGACCAGTTCAACGTTTCCCGCAACGCCTCGACATAGGTCGCCAGCCACGCAAGGCCATGAGTCGCATATTGGTTAGCTTCAACCAGTTCTGCGCTGATCCGGCCATTACTGCCGCGTGTCAATTCGGCAACAGAGATTATTGCCTGCTGCTTGAAAGATTCGGCGGAGTCCAGTGCCTTTTCACAAAGGCCGTCCAGCCCGCTTAGCAAAAGAGTGCGGGGTGATTCAGTCATTTCTGACAGTGTCATTATTGTTCTTCCTTGTTTATTTTTGGCAGCAGTTTAGCCGTTGCCGGCTTCAATTGCATCCTCAATAGTCCGAAGGCCCGGATATTTAGACGATACCAGAACGGCCATATTGCCGGGCTTGTGCTGGTTATTCATCATTTTCGTATGCGCCCGCGGGATATCATCCCATGAGAACACCTCGGACATACATGGATCTATCCGCCGCTCAACAACCAGGTTATTCGCCTGTGATGCCTGTTTGAGGTTTGCAAAATGGCTCCCCTGAATACGCTTCTGGCGCATCCAGACAAACCGGGCGTCCATGGTGAGGTTAAATCCGGTCGTGCCGGCGCAGAATACCACCATGCCGCCGCGCTTCACTATATTACAGGAAACAGGGAAGGTCTGCTCTCCCGGATGCTCGAAGACAAAATCGACATCGTTGCCTTTGCCGGTGATGTCCCAGATTGCCTTGCCGAATTCGCGGGTTTTCTTCATATACTCGCCGAAGCCTTCGCCGTTCACCTTGGGAAGCTGGCCCCAGCAATCAAAGTCCTTCCTGTTCAACACGCCCTTCGCCCCAAGGGACATCACGAAATCGCGTTTGTTCTCATCCGAAATTACACCGATGGCGTTCGCACCGGCGGCGGCGCAGATCTGGATTGCCATTGACCCCAAGCCGCCGGAAGCGCCCCAGATAAGAACATTATGGCCAGGGCGCAGGATATGTGGTCGATGACCGAACAGCATGCGATACGCCGTTGCCAACGTCAGAACGTAACAGGCGCTTTCTTCCCATGTCAGATGTTTTGGCCGTGGCATTAGCTGGCGGTCCTGAACTCGCGCAAACTGGGCGAAGGATCCATCCGGTGTTTCATAGCCCCAGATCCGCTGGCTCGTCGAGAACATCGGGTCGCCACCATTGCACTCTTCATCGTCGCCATCGTCCTGGTTACAATGAACCACAACCTCATCGCCAACCTTGAAACGCTTGACCTTGTTGCCAACGGCGTAAACGACGCCGGACGCATCGGACCCTGCGATATGATAGGGTTGCTTATGGACATCAAAGGGGGAAATAGGCTCGCCCAGCGCCGCCCAGACACCATTGTAATTGACACCGGCTGCCATTACGAGAACGAGGACGTCATGGCTGTCCAGTTCCGGCGTATCGACAACTTCAACCTGCATGGCGGATTCCGGTTCGCCGTGACGCTCACGCCGGATCGCCCAAGCATACATTTTGGAAGGCACGTGGCCGAGCGGTGGAATTTCTCCGACCTCATACAAATCCTTGATTTCACCTGCCGGTGTTTCATTATTAGTGTCGGACAGCGCGGAAGCTTGCGTATTTGACATCAAAAATATCCCTCGTATTTATTATCGTGTCTTCTTTATAGGGCATCAGGTCTTTAGAATTTACAAATCCCGATTTCTCGCCTTCGTATATCGCATTGCATCAAAAAACGAAACAGAGACCTTTACTTTAGCCCGGTTTATGAGAAGATTACTGACCTTTGACCAGATAACAAGTTTTTTTTGCGCTGCAACACAAAGTTATGTTATTACGCGTGATGATAAACACACGTAATAACCAGTCTTAATAAGGCTTAAAAACGAAAGAAAATTATGGCAAACGACAAGCAGGAAGCCGCGAACTCCGGCGCCCCCCAAAAAGATCGTCCGTGGCTTTTCCGCACATATTCGGGTCATTCTTCTGCACAGGCTTCAAATGAACTCTATAAGACCAACCTTGCGCGGGGTCAGACCGGCCTTTCTGTTGCCTTCGATTTACCTACCCAAACAGGTTATGATTCGGACCATATCCTGGCCCGCGGCGAGGTTGGCAAGGTAGGCGTTCCGATCTGTCATCTTGGCGATATGCGCACCTTGTTCGATGAAATTCCGCTTGAGAAAATGAATACCTCAATGACCATCAATGCAACCTCCGCCTGGTTGCTGGCATTGTATGTTGCGGTCGCAGAGGAACAAGGCGCAGACGTAGCCGCCCTTCAGGGGACCGTACAGAACGACATCATCAAGGAGTATCTTTCGCGCGGGACCTATATTTTTCCGCCCGCGCCGAGCATGCGACTGATAACCGACGTCGTCAGCTACACTTATCAACATATGCCGAAGTGGAATCCGACCAACGTCTGTTCCTACCATCTGCAAGAAGCTGGCGCGACACCGGTTCAGGAACTCTCCTTCGCGCTCGCCACGGCAATCGCCGTCCTCGATGCCGTCAAGGAAGGCGGGCAGATCAGTGCCGAGGATTTCCCTGCCGCAACGGGCCGGATCAGTTTCTTCGTGAATGCTGGCATCCGCTTTATCACCGAAATGTGCAAGATGCGCGCGTTCGTCGATCTGTGGGATGAAATCCTGCGGGATCGATATGGGGTTGAGGATGAAAAATTCAGGCGGTTCCGATACGGCGTGCAGGTAAATTCCCTCGGCCTCACGGAGCAGCAACCGGAGAACAATGTTTATCGCATTCTGTTGGAAATGCTGGCTGTTGTCCTCTCCAAAAACGCCCGCGCCCGGGCGGTGCAGCTTCCGGCCTGGAACGAAGCGCTCGGCCTCCCGCGGCCATGGGATCAGCAATGGTCCCTCCGTCTTCAGCAGATCGTTGCTTATGAGACCGACCTGCTTGAGTTTGGTGATATCTTCGAAGGGTCAGTGGAAATCGACCGCAAGGTCGAGGAATTGAAAAACGCCGCACGGGAAGAGCTACGTCTGATAGATGAAATGGGCGGCGCAGTCGCCGCAGTGGATACGGGCTATCTGAAGGAAAGCCTGGTCAATGCGAACACCATCCGGGTTCAGTCGGTCATTGCCGGTGATCTGCCCGTCATTGGCGTGAATAAATTCACCGAATCCGCCCCCTCGCCCCTTACTCAGGAAGCAGATGGCGGCATCATGACGGTCGATGTCAAAGCGGAAGCCGAGCAGATTGAACGGCTGGAAGCCTGGCGGGCGGACCGGAATGACGCCGAGGTGCAAAAGGCACTCGACGCGCTTTCGAAAGCCGCCAGAGAGGGGCAGAATATCATGCCGCCCTCCATTGCCGCCGCAAAAGCGGGCGTTACGACGGGCGAATGGTCGGAAGCCCTGCGTCAGGTCTATGGCGAGTATCGCGCCCCCACCGGTGTGGGGACCGCTATCTCCAATGCAGAAAACGATATTCTGGAGCCGGCCCGGGAAAAAGTTGCCGCAGCAGCAGGAATTCTCGGTCGGCCTTTGAAGGTTTTGGTTGGCAAGCCAGGTCTGGATGGACATTCAAACGGTGCAGAACAGATTGCCGTTGCGGCGCGCGATAGCGGTATGCAGGTCGTGTATGAGGGCATTCGCCTCACGCCGGAGCAGATCGTAAACGCCGCCCGTGCGGGAACTGTGGATCTGGTCGGCCTCTCCATCCTCTCCGGCTCTCATGTGTCTCTCGCAACGGAAGTTTGCAAGCAGCTGCGCGAAGCCGGAATTGGCGATGTCCCGGTTGTTGTCGGTGGCATCATACCCCCTGAAGATGCGGAAAAGCTGACCAAGGCAGGAGTGAGCGCAATCTATACGCCGAAGGATTTCGATATGGCGGGCATCATTATCGACATGGTTGATATGATCATGAAATATGAAGATGTCGCATAATTAGGCAGGTTAAAAAAGATTCGAGGATTTGGCGGAAAATTAACCATAATCGACCATTTTCCGCACTTCTTCGGGCTGGTAACCATATTCGCGTAAAGATTTGATTGTTGCATCCTTGTCACGCTTTGACAGTCGGCGGCCTTTTCCGTCAGAGATCAAACCATGATGAAAATAGGTCGGTGTGGGCAGCTCCAACAACCCCTGCAACAATCGGTGAATATGGGTTGACGGGAACAGGTCCTGACCCCGAATAATATGGTTAGCACCCTGAATTGCATCATCAAATGTGACCGCAAGATGATAGCTTGTCGGCGTTTCCTTGCGCGCCAGAATGACATCACCAAAAGGTTCCGGATTGCATTGGATGTGACCCTTTCCGATTTCATGAAAGCGCATCGCTTCCAGATCTACAGATGCAATAGCATTAACCATATTCAGCCGAAGCGCGTATGGCTCATCTCGCGCAAATCGCTTCTGCCGCTCCGGCTCCGGCATATCCCGGCAAATCCCCGGATATACAGGACCTTCCGGGCCGTGCGGCGCCGAATTACTGCGGGCAATTTCCGCCGCTATTTCTTTTCGGGTGCAAAAACAGGGATAGATCAAATCGCGATCGTTAAGCTTCTCCAGCAGGGCCGAATAATCCTCCAGATGCTCGCTTTGACGGCGTACAGGCGGGTCCCAGTTCAGGCCCAGCCAGGTCAGATCTTCATAGATAGCTGCCTCAAATTCCGGGTGGCATCTGGTGAGGTCTATGTCTTCCATCCGGAGAAGAAAACGACCGCCGCTTTCACGCGCCGAGCGCCAGGCGAGTGACGCCGAATAAACATGCCCCAGATGAAGAAAACCGGTTGGGCTTGGCGCGAAACGCGTTATAGTTACCATATCGTTAACAAAAGGGTGGTCCGGAAAAAAATATTCAATACGCCTAAAATTTTATCTGTTTTTCTTGTCAGTGACCTGACCCGGCGCTAGCCTTTGTTAAGAATTTATTAATTATAAAAAATTTCAACGGGCGAGACAAATGTTTAAAAGAATTTTGATCGCACTCAATCTTTTAATGCTGGTAACGGCATGTGCGATTCCGATCACGAGAAACCATGATGTCAGCGTGGCTATAGACCGCTACGAAGTTGCCTATCGCGAAATTGTCAGGGACGACCCGTTGATGGCGCAAAATATCAATGTTATGGCAGATGTCTTGCAAACGGTGGATCGGCGGTATGTTGACGATGTGGATCCGGAAGACCTGATCGACAAGGCCATTGAGGGACTGAAAGCCGTTCCGGCAGGGGAAAACTGGGAAAGCGACCCGACAACCCGGGCCTTGAACGCCATGCTCGCTTCAATGGATCGTTACACCGGCTATATGGAGCCGCAGAATTATTCTTCATATCGCGAAGGTCTGGAAGGGCATTTCGTCGGCCTCGGCATCCATATCCGGATGATTGAGGATAACCTGACAGTTATGAACCTTCTGCGCGGATCAGGCGCCGAAGAAGCCGATGTGCGGGAAAAAGACATTATCACCCACGTTAATGGAGAGCCCATTCAAGGCCTGACGATGGCACAGGCACGGGCAAAACTACGCGGGCCGGAGAATACCATTGCCGCGCTCACCATACAGCGCGAGAACAGTCCTTCCCCGATTCAGATTGACGTCACCCGACGTGAGGTGGATGTTGCGGCAGTCGCTCATCGTATCGATGGCAATGTCGGATATATCCGTATTTTTTCCTTCACAAAGAAGACAGGCCCCGGCGTCGTCGCGGCGCTTGAAGAGTTTGAGGATACCCTGGGTTCCGGGCTCTGCGGGATTGTACTGGATATGCGCAACAATCCTGGCGGACTGGTGTCCGAGGCGGAAGTTGTTGCCAGCGCATTTCTTGATGGCGGGAATATCTACACAGTCAGAAATCGCGGGCGGGAACTGGTTGCGCGTGAAGCAGATCGAGGCGATCAGACAAAAGGCGCCCCGATCGTCGTTATGCTCAACAGCAGATCAGCGTCTTCATCTGAAATTGTTGCGGGCGCGCTTAAATATCAGGCCCGGGCCAAACTCTTTGGCGAGAAAAGCTTTGGCAAAGGGCTGATGCAATCCTTGATGCCGCTTCGGAATGGTGGCGGCCTGCGTCTGACGACGGGCCGCTTTACGACAGGCGGCGGTCCTACTTTCCATGATGTAGGCCTTGCTCCGGATATCCCCCATGTCATGGCGGAAGGGGAAAGTGACGACGCACAGATTGCTCTTGCTGCGAAAAGCCTGAACTGTTCTTCCGGCCTAACAACGGCCTATGCAACGACACAATGACGGAGGAGGCGGAACTCTCGGTCGCATTTGAGTTTTTAGGCGATCGGGACCCGGACTTCCGACATGCCCTCTCCCTGATCCAGCCGTTGCCATCCCGAACGCGCCCGGCCGGATTTGAACCTCTTGCAAAAATCATTGTTGAACAACAGGTTTCCCTGGCAAGCGCCGAGGCGATCTGGCGGCGGCTTACCGATGCGGTCACCCCCTTTACGCCATCGCAAATGATCGAGTTTAGCGAGGAAGAACTCCGCAGTTTTGGCCTGAGCCGGCAAAAGGCCCGCTACTGTCGCGCGCTCGCAGAAGATATTTTGGACGGTCGATTGACCCTCAATGGACTGCACAATCTTGACGACGATGACGTACTCAATCAATTAACACAGGTTAAGGGGATCGGGCGCTGGACAGCGGAAATCTATATGATGGCCTGCCTTGGCCGGACGGATATATGGCCCGCCGGGGACGTAGCCCTGCAAACGGCCTTCGGTCACCTCAAGAAGTTGCCGGCACGACCGGACATCGCCCAGATGGATGTCTTGGCCGAACCCCTCCGGCCATATCGCACCATCGCCGCCCGCATCTTGTGGCGCTACTATGCTGATGTGGTCCAGGCACCGACACGCAAAAACATTTCTGGTTAGCCCGACTGGCGCAAACCAGACCGTGAACGGACGCCGAGTCGCATCTTTTCCTTGATCAACTGGATTTGGCACCATGACGCCTTCAATATGAGGTGGCTTCATATTTATTTCACACAAAATGCTGTATTAGCGTTTGCATTTTTCAAAGGGACGCGCCAAACTTTCATGATAGCATCCTGTTTGGAGACCGGTAGAGCCTTGCAAACATCCGTGGAGAAATATCCGGCGCTGGTTTTAAACGCCGATTACAGGCCCCTCAGCTATTTTCCGCTGTCGCTGTGGTCCTGGCAAGATACGCTCAAATCGGTCTTTCTTGAGCGGGTGGATATTGTTTCGGAATATGACCGCGTTGTTCGGTCTCCCAGCTTCGAGATGCGCCTCCCCAGCGTTATCAGCCTCAAACGCTACATCAAGCAGAACAAACAACCGGCCTTTACCCGGTTTAATCTCTTCCTGCGGGACGGGTTCAGCTGTCAGTATTGCGGCTCGACAGAAGAACTGACGTTCGATCATGTGCTTCCGCGCCGTCTTGGTGGTCAGACAAGCTGGAAGAATATCACAACAGCCTGCGCCCCTTGCAATATGAAAAAAGGGGGACGGCTTCCGCACGATGTGAATATGTTCCCGGCGATCCGGCCCTATGTGCCGACCCCGCAGATGCTTAATAGACAAGGCCGCGCCTTCCCGCCCAACTATCTTCATGAGAGCTGGCGCGATTATCTTTACTGGGATACGGAACTCGAAGAATAAGCGAAATTTCCGACCCCCGACTTCTCCCGACTTGCGTTCCCCTCGCTTCGGCGGCTATATAGAAATCTGTTTGTAATCAATCCTCTTATCGCTGAAGAAGTGACGCACAATGAGTTATGGTCTTGGTCTTTCGGAAAAAAAACAGGCGCGGCAACGGCGCAACCGGTTTTTCAAATTTATCCTGTTTATAGCGCTGCTCGCCGGTGTTGGCGTTTATGGATATTATGAAGGACAGGCCAATGCCGATCGGCGCGTCGCCGATATTGAAGGGCAGGTCATTGTCCTGACCAGTGAAAACGACCGGCTGAACGATCAGGCCCGCGCGGCACTGGACAAGCAGAGCGCCGCATTGGCCGAAGCCCGGCAATGGCGTGACAAGTTCGAAAATGAAATACCGAGCGGTCCCACCCGCGAAATTCTTGATCTGGTTCAGGAACGTCTTGCAGAAGGGTTAGAGCCGGATCGCCTGTTATCATTGATTTCCCTGGCGCAGAACAGCCAGAATTGCGATGCCGCCCCGGAAACCAAGCGATTTATTGTCAACACACCGATTTTTTCAAGTCCCGGTAATTCCGTCAGTCTGGGAGATGGCACTATCACCGTCACCGGTAACGGGCAATCCGTCATCAATGCGGAAAACAAGGTAGAGGCATGGTACGATCCGGAGCAGCCGGTCGAGATTACCTTCACACAGCTTGGGGGCCAGACGGAAAAACTGAGCGGGGTCCTGCCGCTTCACAAAAGTGTCGTCTTCGGTTCAAACGAGTATCGTTTCAGTATCCTTTCAGGCAAGCAAAGCTTCGCGACCATTTCCGCCACACGCTGCGATTTTCCTTAAAAACAGGTCTTTACGTCAGATGCGGGACGACAGCCAGATTGCCATCCTCGATCCGGCTTTCACGGCCGAGGTGAGCAGCTCATAACCGGGAGCTTCATCCGCCCCTTCCTTCCGGGCGATATCACGATGCTCAATCTCTTCGTCCCGGAATCTGGAGATGGTTTCCTTTAACGCCGCCTCGTCATCTCCCAACGCGTCCAGCTGCTCTTGATAGTGGGCATCGATGACCTCTTCCACGGCTTCGGTGCAGGCCATGGCCGCCTCTTTCCCCAGCATCGCCGTACCCGCACCCAGCGCATATCCGGCAACATGCCAGAGCGGCCCGAGAAGCGTCGGCCGGACCCGCCTGACGGAAAGAAGCTCCTCAAATTTCTCCCGGTGAGCCTCTTCTTGCTCTTTCATATGCTTTAAGGTATCTGCCGCTTCGGTTTCTTTCAGAACCGCATACTGTCCTTCATAGATCCGGACCGCCCCAAATTCGCCAGCATGATCTACACGAATAGTCCGTTCAAGCTGTTCACGCGGGCTGAGGTCACCAGGCTGACGACCGAATGCAGGCTTGATAGTTTTGGAGCGCTTCTCTGTCATGACAGATCCTTACTTGTTCTTGTAAGAACTTAGCGCAGCCATGAGTGAAAAAACAGCCAGAATTGCAGCCGCGATAAAGTTGTACCCCGCCATCGAGATTCCGAAAAGCGACCAGGCGACATCATCACACCGAACGATCGGGGTCGACATGATCTTGGCTTTCAGGTCTTGCAGGTTATCCGCTTTCGCTGTATCCCCCACGCATTCCTGGCTCCCTTCCCACCAGCCCTGCTCAACTCCCACATGAAAGCCGCCGATCGCCGCCGTCACAGCAAAAGCCAAAGCACAGAGTATCAGAAAGAGCCCACCTTCCATCCGCTTTCGCAACGCAATCCCGACAAGCGATACAACGATAACAACGGCGTAGGGCCAGCGCTGATAAAGGCACAGAACGCACGGCCAGAGATCAAACACATATTGTGCCGTAAAGGCAGTGCCAAGTGCAGCAGCTGCCGATAACAGGGTAATCCACAACGCATTTTTGTACAGAAATGTCAAAACTTCCCGACCTCCGCAATAAACCGATGTCTAGATCACGTATTTAAGCAGGACAAAACCGCCAATCAGCAAGATGAAGAAGAGAATGGTCAGCAACCCGAGATATTTCTCGATAAAGACCTGTATCGGCGCGCCGAATTTCCAAAGAAGGCCCGCCACGATGAAAAACCGCAAGCTGCGCGACAGAACGGACGCAATAATAAACACCGCCAGATTGAGATGCGTCACACCGCTCGCAATTGTGATGACTTTGTAAGGAAAAGGCGTCAGCCCAAAAAAGGCGACAATCCACCCACCCCATTCATTATATGCTTCCGTGAAATTTGCGAATTTGTCGGTATAGCCATAGAAATCGATAATTGGCGCACCAATCCAGTCGAAAAAGAGAGCGCCGACCAGATAGCCGAAAAGTCCGCCCAGCACAGAGGTTATGCTGCAAAGGAAGGCAAGCCGCCACGCGTCCCGCCGATTGGCGAGAACCATGGGAATCAGGAGTATATCTGGCGGCAGCGGGAAAAAAGAACTTTCCGCAAAAGAAACGCCACCCAAGAACCACTTTGCCCGCGGTTTCGCCGCCAGCCCCATGGTGAAATCATATAAACGTCGCAGCATACAGCGGACCAGAACTTATTTAATCACAAAAAGAAGTGGACACTTTTTAGCTGCTTTTTCCTAACCCCACAATCTTTAATCGACAACTTACCGTGAAACATCCTCCCCGTCAGAAGTTCTATTGACCCGGTCAAATTCATCGCTATAGTGCGATTTTTCCACGCAGGCCCCTGTGGCGGAATTGGTAGACGCGACAGATTCAAAATCTGTTGTCCTTTGGGCGTGCCTGTTCGAGTCAGGCCAGGGGCACCAATATTTTATTTAATATATTGATTTTATTGTGATTTTTAAAATACAAAAAATACAGACCACCGTTTAGTCCCCCTTTTATCTGGATACACAAATTTACAACTAACGGCTTTATAATCTGAAGGTAGCAGGTTCAAAATCCTGCCTAGATTTGTAGACGTCCTTTGTATTGATATGCTTCACCAAACTGTGACATTTTGTCCGTTGACAAAAAAGCGGGAAAAAGTTCTGATAAATCTATGATATCTGCTTTCTCAAAAACAGGGGCTTTCCTGATCGTGCTCGTAATTGCCGGTCTCCTGGGAAACACTCCAGCCAGAGCAATGACTCTCGACAGCATGTCTGTAGAGGTAGTGGATTGTCAGGATTGTCGTGAGACTGGAAATATGCAAAACACAGGTGCTGTATGTTCCAGTGTTTGCGTTGTTTCAGTAGCGATTGATAAGGTGGCCATTGATACGGCTACTCTACATGATGCCAAAAATTCCCAATTTGAACGCCTGATTTCTCGTCTGCATGAACGCGACGAATATCCTGAGCCTCATCCACCCAAACTTACATCCTAGTTAGATGCCTACTTGGCGAACGTATCGCTGATGGTGGGCGCATGCTTGTCGTAGCAATATATCGCTAACCAAGCAGTTGCACTCCGCGAAAGACATTTGAGCTTCTTTTGTGGCTGGATCAACACCAGACGGATGTCTAATCTATGGATAATCAACGAGTCCCGATGTTTACGCGTCGACGCGTAATTGCATCGACCGCTGCCGTTGCATTTGGGGCAGCAATCCCGAGCTTGTGGGCGCCAAATGGCAATGCCGCATCGAACTCAGAAGAAGTAACTCTTCATGCGGCCGCTGGCCACAACAAGCTTGGTTCTGGCGTTACAGGACCTGCAACCTTATGGCGCTTTAATGAATCGATACCGGGACCGGAAATCCGGATCCGCCAGGGATCGCGTTTACGGGTCACCGTAGATAACGGATTGGCAGAAGATACAACAGTTCATTGGCATGGCGTTCGTACGCCTAACGCGATGGACGGGGTTCCCTATTTAACCCAGAAACCAATCTCACCGGGCAATCAATTTGTATATGACTTCAATGCGATTGACGCCGGAACCTACTGGTATCATCCGCATCAGCGCAGTTTCGAACAAGTTGGTCGTGGTTTATACGGTCCCTTGATTATCGAAGAAGCGAACCCAATACAGGTTGATCGCGATTTGACTTGGATGTTGGACGATTGGCGTCTGAACCCATCAGGAGAAATAGAAGACGATTTCGGAAACTCCCATGACATGAGCCACAGTGGTCGAATAGGTAATTTCGTTACCATCAACGGCACAAGATTGGATACTTTTATAGTTCGTACAGGAGAACGCATACGCCTCAGGCTGATAAATGCTGCAAATGCTCGCATCTTTGGACTCGACTTCCAGGGGCATGATCCATTGGTCATTGCATTGGACGGGCAACCAATAACCCCACATCGCCCGGAAAATGGCCTTGTCGTCTTGGGCCCAGCCATGCGGATTGATCTTATTTTGGATATGACCGGAAATTCCGGTGAAAGCAACGAAGTCATAGATCGTTTTTATGATGGCCTTACCTATCAACTGACACGCATCAGATATTCCAATGAAGTTATCCGGGACAGCCCACCCGACTGGCCAACCCAGTTACCGGCAAATCCTTTGAAAGACCCAGATCTGAAAACCGCGAAACGTCATGAAGTGACGTTCAGCGGTGGCATGATGGGCAATATGGTTGCGCGTGACATGGGGATAAACACGACCAGGTCGAATGCGATGATGGGGATGATGCATTCCGATAAAATTTGGTTCATTAACGGGATTGCTGCGGAAGGTCATATTATGGATCCAATGCTTACGCTGGAACTTGACCGCAGTCACGTAATTGCGATGACAAACGCCTCCGCCTGGTATCACCCAATTCATCTCCACGGTCACTCCTTCAGAGTGATTTCTCGAAATGGAGAAAAAACAAATTATCAGGAGTGGCAGGACACGGTCTTAATGGCGCCGCGCGAAACGGTTGAAATAGCGTTTGTTGCCGATAATCCGGGTGACTGGATGTTTCATTGTCACATTCTGGAGCATCAGGCGAGTGGCATGATGGGTGTCATTCGAGTCGCCTGAAAATTTGCAAATATGAAGAAGGATAATTTCAATGATCAAGAAAGTTATGGCTTTTATTACAATCGGCGCAATTATTGTCGCAGCCTCTGTTTTTTATGGGCAAGAGGCAGTGGCAAAGGAAGTTACGCTTTATAAAAATCCGCAATGCGGATGCTGTGAATCCTATGCGGATTATCTTCGGGAGAATGGGTTTTCCGTCACCGTTGAGCCGACACATGATCTGGTGCCAATGAGCAAGAAAGCAGGCATTTCAGAGGATTTTCAGGGGTGTCACCTCGCCTTTATAGATGATTACGTGGTGAGTGGGCATGTGCCGATTGATACTGTCAAAAAGCTCCTTTCAGAAAGGCCAAATATCAAGGGCGTCACGCTTCCGGGCATGCCGACAGGATCTCCTGGTATGGGAGGCCCCAAAACCGGACCGTTCACCATCTATCAGATCGGTGACGACCAACCAACAGTTTACACAACAGAGTGAAGGAGAAAAAAATGATGACCGATCCAAGCTGTATGTCGGGCGGAATGATGATGTGGGGAATGGGGATAGCAGGCCTTTTGGTCGCAATCCTATTGCTCTTGGCAATCGCGGCCCTTGGCAAATATCTCTTCAGCGGCAAGCATAAATGACAAGGAAATCCATTATCGTAAGTTTGCTGATAGCGGTACTGGTAGGTGTAGTTCTAGTAGGGTTTAGTCAGATATTTAACACTGAACAGGACAGTTTTTCGGCGCCGATATCAAATGGCGATAGCGCCAAACCGCCAAACATGATGTCGCTCAATGAAAAGCCGCTTTCGATCAAGCCTATTTCCTTTACGGATGCAGAAGGTTCCGATCTCGACCTGTCACATTGGCGCGGCAAGCTTGTTTTGCTTAATATCTGGGCAACGTGGTGTGCGCCTTGCCGGGAAGAAATGCCAACACTCGATAGCTTGCAGCAGCAGTTGGGCGGGCCAGGTTTTGAAGTTGTCGCTCTTTCAATTGATCGGGCAGGTATTGGTGTCATAGAGAAATTCTTTGAGGAAATTGGCATCAAGTATCTGGGCATCTATGTCGATCAAACCATGAAAGCATCAACAGATCTGGGCGCCTACGGCATCCCGACAACTCTGCTGATATCACCGGAAGGACTGGAACTTGGGCGTCTTGCCGGACCGGCTGTGTGGAACAGTCCGGAAATGATTTCATTTTTACGCGACCTTATTCCCCAGAAAGCAAAGGAGAACTAGACAATGAAGCCTGCTGTAGATCAAAGCTCAAATATATTGATCGACTATCTTGTCTATCAATATCGAACCCGTCGCCCGTTGGTCTTGCTAATCGGTGGGATTATTATTGCTACTCCGTTATTGGCATTCAATTGGAGTTGGCTAACGGCAATAGGAGTGTCGACGATATTAATCAGTGTTTTGCCTTGCGTTCTCATGTGCGCATTCGGGATGTGCATGAAAGGCGGCAAAGACTGCTCGAAGAACTCGGCTACAAGCAATTCCACTGATGAAGGTAGCGGTAGTCAGTAAAACCTGGTTTTTCCAGGAAAACTCGTAAAACAAAGGAATATAGCATGAAAAAAGCATCAATTATTATAGCGTTAGCTGTTGGATTTCTTGGATCGATATCACTCGCCCTGGCGGATAGCAATCAAACTGAAAGCCAGGATATGAAGTCACACTCGATGATGCAGGATAATCAATCCCAAGGAGATGAGGGAAAATCGAACAACATGATGGGTATGATGAATATGATGAGCAAAATGGAACCCATGATGAAGCAGTGTAGTGAAATGATGGAGACCATGAACGATCATATAAAGTCTGGAAAGGACGCATAAAAAAACTTTCGAACTGTAGTTAAAGCAATTGACCTCCGGCCGTTAAAATACTGGCCGGAGGTTTACCAAGTGTAGGAAAAAAATGAAATCGATATATTTTGTATCAGTTTTGATTAGCGGCCTGATAATCGCGATGACGGCAAGTGCCAATCACCCCGCCAACAACCTTGATGAGGTGATGAGTGAGAAGGAACCCTTTTTTCAAGCGATAGATGAACCAAATTCACCTCCATTTGAATTAGTCAACTCGAATGGTGAATTGATTAAGCTTTCAGACTATGACGAGAAAATTGTCGTTTTGAACTTCATATTTGCGAATTGTGCGGGTGTCTGCCCCTTGCACTCTGCTCGGATTGTAGAAATACAAGAGATGATTAATGCGACACCAATGAGGGATTTGGTCCAATTTGTCAGCATTTCGACGGATCCGATTAATGATACAGGTATTGCGCTCGATGAGTATGGAGATGCTTACGGATTTGATGCAATAAATTGGACGTTTCTAACAAAAAAGCCGAATGACGCAGAAAATTTCACTCGAATCCTAGCTGAGGAATATGGTGTTAAGTTCCAGCCAGAGGAAGCGGGCCAACAAATGCATAGCGTGGTGACGCATGTTATTGATAGGAAAGGTCGTTTCGCCGCAAAATTTCATGGACTTAAATTCAAATCCATCAACCTTGTGTCATATGTGAACGGTCTTTCTCATCAGAAAAATCAGCCAGGAAAAAATATTTTTATGCAATGGTGGGATAGGGCTCTACATTTTTTCAATCAATAGATTTGCGATGAACGCCTAGAAAGTTAAGATTGATGATTGAAATTTCGGGAATTGGTATAATTGCGACTTTTTTGGCGGGTATAATTTCGTTTTTGTCACCTTGTGTATTGCCACTCATTCCAGGATATATTTCCTACATTGCAGGCGGCCAGAGCATTGCCACCACTCCTGAATTCAAATCGCCGGAGAAATTCGCAGCGGCCGGATTGAGTGTGTGCTTTATACTGGGATTCTCTACGGTTTTTATAGCGTTGGGAGCAAGCGCCTCAACCATTGGCCGGGTGTTGATTGGGTACAGTTATGAACTCAATTTGATTGGCGGAGGCATTATCATACTATTTGGTCTGTTTATGATCGGGTTGGCGCGGCTAGATATTCTGCAGAGAGATTTTCGATTTCATCTTGCAATTCCAGGCGGACGTCCGATCTCAGCCTATGTACTCGGTCTCGCTTTTGGATTTGGCTGGACACCCTGTATAGGCCCCATACTAGGGGCGATTTTAACCGTTAGCGCCACAACGGCAACCCTACGGGAGGGAGTAGCACTGCTAACGATCTACGCGGCAGGTTTGGGCGTTCCATTTTTACTCGCGGCAATTTTTACAGACACTTTACGTCTGAAAATTCGTGTCCTAGGACGACTGGGTCGACGGCTCCATCAGGGGGCAGGGTTCTTGATGATTGTGATGGGCATAACGATGATGACCGGGCAACTTTCCAGATTTTCATATTGGCTTCTGGATGCATTTCCAGTTCTGGGGAAAATAGGCTAATAATTGTAATGCAATTCATTGAATAGCTTGGAGAAAAATGCCCTAGAAATCTTAACCGGAGATATAGCTCTTTTTTAGATTAAGGAATTTTCTGCCACTTGAGGAAAAATTTCTCACCAACAAAGATCACGGCAATCCCGATTAATGCGGCATAGATCACCAACATATCAGTTGACGCTTTCACAATCAAAAATGCGCCAAGCACGATCACATCAAAAGCAATCGCCGCCAAAACGACAAATCCGTTGGCGTTGACCTCATTCCGCAAATACCGATATACGCCCCAATGAATAAAAATATCCATGATGATATAGAAAATGGCGCCGAGTGACGCGATCCGGCTCAGGTCAAAAAATATCGTCAGGAAAATAGCAATCACGACCGTATAAACCAGCGTGTGTTTCTGGATATCTCCCGGCATCCCGAAATGGCTATGCGGCACCAGTTTCATGTCGGTAAGCATGGCCAGCATCCGCGAAACGGCAAAGACACTGGCAATCAGTCCCGAAACAGTAGCGACAATTGCCAATCCAACCGTAAACCACAGTCCGTAATTACCAAATGCAGGACGCGCGGCCTTCGCCAGAGCGAAATCCTTTGCCGCAATAATTTCGTCTAAAGTCAGGTTTGCAGCAACCGCGAGTGCGACAAGCACATAGATGACAAAACAGACTAAAATCGAAATGATGATCGCCCGACCAACATTCTTGTGAGGATCAACAATTTCCGACCCACTATTTGTAATGGTCGTAAATCCTTTAAACGCGAGAATGGCCAGCGCCATCGCAGCGAGAAACCCCGTAACCGGCATGTCCGATGACGATTGTGGTATGATACTTTCAAAAGAAATATCCGCGATCCATAAACCTCCGGCCGCAAATACAATAATTCCACCGATCTTGACAAACGCCATGAAGAGTGAAAATCCACCAATCAGGCGATTGCCGGATATATTCAACAAAAAGGCGAAAATCAGAACACAGACGCCCAACGCCGTTACGGCCCAGCCAACGGGTTCGGCATCGAACAATTGCATGGTGTAGGTGCCAAATGTCCGGGCGACCAGACTTTCGTTAATGACCATAGAAAAATACATAAGCAAGGCACCACCCGCCGTGACCGTTCCCCGGCCATAGGCTTTTTGTAGGAACATGCCTATCCCGCCAGCAGAGGGGTAAGTATTTGCCATCTTGACATAGGAATATGCGCTAAAAGCCGTTACGATGGCAGCGGCAAAAAAGGCGAGAGGGAACAATGCCCCGGCAAGTTCCGCAATCTGACCGGTAAGGGCAAGTATGCCCGCGCCGATCATCACACCGGTTCCCATGGATACGGCACCAATGAGTGTCAGGCTGTCTTTTTTATATTGTGTTGAGCGGTTGTCGTTATGTTGTGTTTCCATCGCTCTTCTCTCCGGTCTGATATTCAATACTGAAGCACGCTGCCCACGTCAGATATTAACGGTTTACATGGGCTGAAAACGGCAATTCTCCATTGGAGAGAACAAGCTTCAATTCAATAATTTCGCCGATCTCCAAAGGCTCTTTGAAATTGGAAAGGCGCACAAATATATGGGTGGTTGTCAGATCAAGATTTTCTTCCCGCAGCAATGTTATTGAACCAAGCTCTGTATGATTTTTCGCGTCTATCCTCCCCATAATCTTTGATTGCACGTTATCGGTGTTTGAAACACCGAGTATTGTCAATTTTCCGGGGCTACTGTTGACTATTCGAAAACGCAAGTCTCCCGACGTATCCTGATTGGATATCGTCACAACAGCATCGTGGATTTCAGCAGGTTGAAAATATGCATCTGTATTGTCGGCAAATGCTGGTGCCTGATGCACCAGGAATAACATTAACAGCAATAATATAATATGTATTCTAGGCATGATGTTTCCGTAGTTGAAGTATATCTCTGGAGAGAGCCTAATGCCCCCTCCAGAATCAGTATAAATCCGTTATCCAACGTGTCAGAACATCAGCTTGGCGCCAATAACGGCATACCAGATATCGGCACTTTCACCCTC
>NZ_CAXAXA010000008.1:0-136416 GCF_963973085.1 uncultured Sneathiella sp. | reverse complement strand
GCCTCCTTACCTCAAATTTAGGTCAGAAAGCGTCTAACAATCTAGGGGCTATTCAATCCTCATCCGTATACCGTTTCCTCGCCATCCAAATAACCCCCAGCAGTTTCGTAGAATATTACAAATTCCGTGGCTCAGTTATAAGGGGGAAGGACACTATTCTGATGCCTTTTGGGCAGACTTCTTCGGCGAACACCAAATTATCCCGCCGAACAGATAACCGTCATCTTCGCAGCGGCTCTTGACGTAATTTTCTACAATTTCTGTTCTGATGCCGCGACTTTCAAAGAGCTGCGCATAAATCTCCGCTGCGTCGGATTGACTATTGGATTGAGAATCTCCCTTAATTACTGAATCCCAGTAATATGAAAGCTCAATAACCGGGTAGTCCTTGAGGTTATCCACAGCGACAGATTGCTTGTAGCCATGAAACATTTGGCGGGCGCTGCCAATTGTTCCCGCCAGGACACATCCAATAAATGATAGCAGCGCGATGATTGACATGACCCGCGCAAAGAGGGAAAGAATTCCTTTGCCAGTGAGGAAAATTGGAGTAGCTGCGAACATTACAGCACTGAGCCAAATGAACGGAATATATCTAGCCCACCAGGATTCCGGAAAGAACATTGAAGAGACGAACAATATTGCGGCAAATGCGGCCATTGCATCACCTTCACGGCGCCAGCTATACAATGATTTGTTTCGAGCAGCCTGACGGGAACCTAGATACGCAAGAATTGAGGCTACCAGTGCCAGGCTAAAAAAGGGCCCAAATCCGCCGCGCCGGGTGTCGAACTGGAGAAGCTTGAACTCTGATAGTGAAAAAGCACCGGGTATTTTGAGCTCAACTGGAGCGTCAATCGGATAGGAGCTATCTTCGGTACGTGAGAAAATGCCATAAACGAATTTTAATGGCACCGGAAGTGGAATGACATTTGACGGGGAATTGCCATCCATTATTCTGTCGACAGACGGATAAAGTAGTTCTCCGTGATCGACAACATTCGTGACGTAGGGTTTGTATCCGACGAAGATAACACCGAGAATGAATGCAAAGCCAAATAGAAATCCCTTTTTTCCGATCCAGTAAAACACTCGCCGAAAAATCGTCTCGTCCGCGTTCTGGCGGACAATATCGAATACAAAACCACCGAAGACGATAAGCGGTGTGTAATAAAGGGCTGCCGTTTTGGTGTTGACCATTAGAATGATACAGCAGATAGCGCTCCATCTGGCAAGACGGTTTGGAGAAGTTGCATCCATCACCAAGAATAACACAAGGGCGGTGCCGAACAGATAAAGCGGACCATCCACATAATGTGTCATGAGTTGTCCGAAAACCACTGGGTTGGCGACAGTAATGCCTGCAAAAAGCAAAGCCTGAATATGCGGAAACTGCCGTTCTTGCTTCGTAAGAACTCCCAGAAAGAAGCCATATGCAAGCAAGGCGACGGCGGCTGTCAGGCCACTCGACAGAGCCTGCCCCGACATCAATATACCGGTTAACGCCACAACATATGATTGTAGCGTCCAGTATCCGTTGGGATACGAATCGACCCAAATATTATTATGCGGGGACAAAAAAGGATTCCAGCCGGACCCAATGTCCCATATCGCGCTCAAATGATAGGAATAACCATCATAACCCGGATCGAAGAGGGAGCGGGTTGCCAGACTCCACACAAAAATAATGGAGAAAAATACGACAACAGCAAATAATGCTGGAGAAAGACCGCTTTTTCCTTTTAGTGCAAATATAACGATAAGAACGAGAAGGATAGATACCGATACGAATAAGACGGGAGAGCTATAGCCAGTAGGTGCTAACCGGCTAAGGGTAAGGAGAAACGCCAGAAACAAAAATATTGACGAAGCGCCAATGTTCGCAAATCTTGTCATGGCAAGTAAACCCTCAAAACTAAACTGTTATTGCTCATGGCTTCTCCAGCCAAAAAATAGAGGTCGGAGTTCTATAAGCGGCCTTCTATTTGGTGAAATTTTTAACGCACAAGACTAGTCTTAAGAAGGTTAATGTTAGACTAATGGGAATGCCGAACAATTGAAAGCAAGTTAGTTCAGTGTAACTTTAATATGAAACTAGATATTTAATAGCGGCATTGTCTTATGCAAAATGTGCCCCCGTAGTGAGGATGGAATTTATAGTTGAAGCGCCAACTAAATTATTTAGATCGACAGTTTTGCCCGAAACTATGGTTTGATTGCCTGCCAGATTATTCTTTTGCTTTTGGCGGTATTTTATCCACCGTTGCCGGCACGCACCAAAAGATAAGTCCTTCCAACCAGCCCGCGCTGTAACAACCATCAAGTTTCCAAGGCGGCTCTTCTCCCGTGAAGCGCATATTAACGCCTTTTCTGCTAAATAATTTGCTCCATACTTGGGCGGCGTCAGAAATAGATTTTGATTGATCGTCAAGAGTTATCCGGTTGTTTCCGTAAGCATACATTTCAATTTCCGGAAAATCCTTCATAGCTTCAACGGCGCTTGTATATCTTTCCACTCTCACTAACTGCCGGGCTGCACCAGTAAGACCTGCCAATATACTCAAGAGAAACGACAGTAAGGCCAACAACTGAAGTGCCCGCAAAAATACCAGAGTTAGTCCTTGGCATTTCAGGAAAAATGTCGCCACAAAAAATAAAACGACACTGAGCCACGCGAAGGGAATATATCTTGCCCACCATGATTCAGGAAAAAACATGGACATAACGAGCAGTATTGCGGCAAATGCGGCTAACCCGTCGCCCTTGTTTTGTTTTGAAATCCTGGTATTGGACGTACATGCAATCCGGCAGCTAATATATGCGATTATCGATGTCAAAAGCGCAAGGCTGAAGAAAGGGCCAAAGCCGCCCCTACGGGTGTCGAAGCGGAGATATTTGAACTCATCAAAATTGAAAGTACCGGGAATTTTGAGGTAAAACTGAGAATCATAAGGGAAAGGCCAGCGTGTCGGCCCGGTTTCGCTAAAAACACCGTAGAAGAATTTCATCGGCGTCGGAACGTTTTGAACATTGTTTGGTATGTTATACCTCATGATTTCGTCAACCGCCGGATATAGAAGTGCGAGATGGTCTTGGAGGTTGGTAATATAGGGTTTGTAGCCAATAACAATTGCCGCCAGAATACTGATAGCTCCGTAAATAGTTCCTTTAGATAAAATCCAGCTCAAGGCGTGGTTGATGAGGCTCCTATCTGACTTGTTGACAATTAGATCCATTAAAAATCCGCCAAAGACGATCACGGGTACGTAATATAGAGCTGCCGTTTTTGTGTTTATGAGCAAGATTATGCAGCTGACAACTCCTAGTCTGGCGAGACCGTCGGATTTGAGCACGTCCGACATAAGAAATATGACAAGGGCGCAACCCATTATATATAGAGGGGCGTCTGTGTAATGGGTCAAGATCTGCGTTAGTACAATCGGATTTCCCACGATAATACCCGCGAGAATCAATGAAATCAGGTTCAGGTGCTTCGGGAAGATGCTGGATAGCTGCACTCTGAAGAAATCGAAAATGAGAATGGCGGCAGTTACCATGAGGCTAACCATGAGGGATTGGCCCGAAAGCAGATTTCCGGTCAAGGCAACAATATAGGATTGCAAAACCCAGTAACCATTTGGATAGGAGTCAACCCAAATATTGTTATGCGGCGATACGAGCGGGTTCCAGCCATCCGCCAAATCCCATATTGCAGTCAGGTGATAGGCATATTCATCATCTCCAGGCGAATACAATGGGGATGTGGCATAGGACCACAGTAATATGAAAAGGAAAAAAAGAAGAATAGAAATTAGCGCGGTTTTTACGGATAAGAGACCGCCATGAAAATAAGCCACGATAAGCGTTAGTATCGAAGCAATGATGATATCAACGGCGGGCGGAACATTTTCCCACATAGTCATCCTGCTGATAATTAGCAGGATCGCTAAAAACAGGAAAATTGAAGATACACCGACGTTAAAAAAGCGGGTTGTCAGCTGAGAACTTTCTTGTTGCAACTTTATTTACCCCGAAATACCTATCATTATAAAACATAGTGCGATCAAGTAACGATTGATCTTCCGCTCCGCAGTTTAAAGTTCGACTCACTAACAAAAGCGGACTGATTTTTGTTTACGTCTATTCGTTTTGTGACGTTGAACCTTCCGCCTTCGGGATACACCATTGCACCCCACCAAAGAAATAGCCGGAATTACTACATTTTTCGGGATCGAATTCGCCTGCTATCACAGTGTTTATGCCCTGATTTCTAAGTATTTCAGCATAAACCGTGTCCGCGTCTGACTGCGATTTGGATTGAAAATCCGAAAACACCCGAACATCCTGTATCTCAAAGAGTTCCACCACTGGCGCGGATTTCATCTGCTCCAGGGAAGCAAACCGTTCATAGGTTTTTATATGTTGTCTCGCCGACCCCAAAGCACCGGACAGAACGCAGCCAATTAGAGAGAGCAAGGTGACGGCTATTACTATCGCCAGAAAATTTGAGGTCTTCCTGATGCTTGGAACAAAGAAAAGGGTTGATACAACAAACAGAATAGGCGTCAGCCAGAGAAAGGGGACATATCTGGCCCACCACGGCTCCGGAAAGAATGCTGTGATGCCAAGCAGTATCAGCCCCAAGATCGCGATGCCGTCACCTTCACGCGTCGCCGGGGTCGATGCTCCTCTTGCGATAGCCATGCGGCCTATCAGATAGACGAGAAAAGAACCTATGAGCGCAAGGCTGAACAGGGGGCCAAATCCGCCTCTCCTTGTGTCGAAGTCTGGCGCAATAAATTCCCGAAGCTCGAAGGTTCCCGGGATCTTGAGGTGGATCGGCGCTTCAGTGGGAATGCCATATCTATTATGTTCCGTGCGGGCGAAAACCCCATATAGGAACTTGAGTGGGCTAGGCATGGGATTCTGAACGTTAACGGGAGTATTCTCATCCATGATCCGGTCCGAATTTGGATAGAGTAACGTCTCGTGATCCAGAATATTAGTCACGTAGGGTCTGTATCCAACAATCAAAATGGCAAAAATGCCCGCCACGGCATAAAGGATTCCCTTCGACCTAATCCAGTCGAAAATACGTTTAATAAAGGCGCTTTCTCTGTTTCCCAGATAGATTTCTACTATAAATCCACCGAAAATTATAAGTGGAGTAAAATATAGCGCGCTGGTTTTCGTATTTATCGCCAAAATAATACAGCTGACGGCTGCCCACCGCGAAACCCAGCTCTTGCGATGCATGTCTGCTATCAGCAAAAGCAGTAGTGAGGTTCCAAATAAATATAAGGGCGCGTCAACGTAGTGGGTTTGAACTTGCGTTACTACGGCTGGATTACAGACAACCAATGCAGCAAAGAACAGGCTGATGATATTCTGATGAGACGGCAGCAAAGGACCGACACGCTCAAAGAAAAACGCATAAGCCTGCACTGCAAGCACCACCATAAGACCAACGATAAGGCTCTGGCCGGACAACGGTAAACCTGTCGTGGATACAATAAAACCTTCTAGCGCCCAGTATCCCGTGGGGTACGAGTCTACCCATATATTGTTGTGCGGGGACAAAATCGGGTTCCATCCGGCAGCCAGGTCCCAAATTGCTGTGAGATGGTAGGCAAACCCGTCATGACCGGATGGATAAAAAACAATTGTCGTGAATCCCCATGCTGCCAATATCAGGCAAAATCCAAAAATTGCGGAAAAGGCTATGATGGAAGGTTTAGGTCCGTCAATCACTCGGACGATAATGGTGACAAGCAACGCAGATACAATCACCAGCAGGATTGGTGGAACGAAGCCCTGTAGTGGAATTCTACTCAACACCAGAAGAATTGCCATGAAGATGAGTGTGGAGGATGCAGCCAGATTGGCAATTCTTGACATTTACGACATTTCCTTCGTAACCGATACTCTTACAGTTTTGGGCAGTTGCGCTGTTTGAGTCCAAAGGTGCCCGTATTGCGCTCACTCTTTCGATCAAGCGGATATTGCCTACCATATAATGGTTAACAAAACTATTAATGTTGATGAATGTTTGCGAAGGATAACAACCCGCTGAGATGTCTGGAACAGAAAGATAGGCTTATGATGATTCCCTGCGCCACAATGAAATAACTAGCCCAGTGATCACAAGGCCGGCGCCAGCTAAATCCTCGAATGAAAGGGGCTGGGCGATGAAAATTGCCCCTAGTATTGCGGCAACGACCGGGCTGAGACCCAGGAACACAGTAACATTCGAGGCGGGAATATGGGAAAGCGCAAAAAGCCAGCAAAAATAGCCAACTGCACTCGAAAACCCAATGAATAGAAGAATAAACCATGTATTCATGGAAAATCCGGATATTGCGTCAATCATGCCTTCCATAATGGCGAGCCCGAACAGGAAGACAACGGCGGAGCCCATAGCCATCGTACTGATTTGAAGCGTCGGATATCGCGGCATGTAGGCGCTGAAAAGAACGGAGCAGAGCGCCCCGACCAAAGCGCTTGAAAAGGCGGCGCCGATACCCAGCCAGCCCGCGGCATTGATCTCTCCCGTGAAGGCACTCGCGCCAACCGCAAAACCGACCCCGACAAGGGTTAGCAAAATGCCGATTATCTTACGATATGTGAAGGCTTCGCGCCCAAGCAGAATTGCAATCGCCATTGTCAGCAAAGGCAGGCTCGCGAATATCAGAACAGCCAGCCCTGCGGCGATATAGATGACGGAGAAATTCAGCAGAATGATCAGCACGGCAAACTGAAAAACACCGAATAGTACAATGCCGACCATAGCGCGCGGGGTAACTCTGATCCAGGTAATTCGTAGTGCAAGCGGCAGGAGAAGCAGCACCCCGATAAAGTAGCGGACAAATGCAATAGTTACCGGACCGATGTCTCCGACAATAGATCCGGTGGCAACTGTCGCTGCGCCGACAACAACGCCGCTGCCGGCGGCAGCAATCAGCGCCAGCTGTTCGCGCGTCATAGTTTCAGATCCCAGTTTTGTCCGACAAGATCCTGGCCGAAACTGTGATGGGGTTCTTCATCCATGAGGTTGAATCCTGCTTGCTCATATATATGGATTGCCGCATGGAGAATACTATTCGTCCAGAGTGTAAGTGTTTTGTATTTTTTCCTGCGCGCAAAGGAGATGCATTCATCAACCAGTTTTCGCCCTACCCCGAGACCGCGTGCGGTTGGCTCGACATAGAGCAATCGCAGTTGTGCTGTCGTCCTGTTCTTTTTTACCAGAAAGACAGAGCCAAGAATTTCGCCATTTCTCTCGGCGATCCAGCATTGCTCATACGCGGGATTATGCTCTTGCAGAAAATCACCGGCCACTTTTGCCACCAGACCTTCAAAACTCTCATCAAATCCGTATTCTTGTGCATAGAGGGCACCATGGCGGTGTATAACCCAGCCAATATCTCCCGGATGGTGTGCCCGGATGACGATCGGGTTAGCGTTCTCTGTTTCGGCATCCAGTATAGAGAGAATCTCCTTCATGGAAGCAACGAGACGTGCCTGTACATTGTCTGAGAGAGGGGCGAGCATTGCGGCGACTTCATCACGAGAGGCTTTGATATAGGGTGCGAAGACGCGTCTGCCTTCTTCGGTCAAGGCAAGAACGCGTTGTCGTCCATCTGTTTCGCTCCTGATGGTTTCCAGCAGTCCGGCAGCTTTGAATTTCTTAAGCAGGCGGCTGAGATATGCTGGATCAAGTGACAGACTTTTCACCAGGTCTCCTGCCGTTAGCTTCTCCCCGAAATTCAGCTCATAGAGGATGCGCATTTCAGTTAGCGAAAAAGGGCTTTTGAGGAGGCCTTCATTAAGCGCTCCCACCTGTTTGGTGTAAAACCGGTTGAATTCTCTGATTGCATCGATGCGGGTTTCAGATACAGCCATAATGCCCTCCGTTTATTGTTATAACACAATAAAATAATGGACTTTGTCAACTAAATATAAAGAGAGTTTAGTCAGCGAGGGCGAATGGCGCGAGGCCCTCGCGGAATTGCACGATAAATTCCTGCATCAAAAGAGATCGTGGATGGAATTTGGGGTATAGAATATCAAGCTGGAAAGGGAGCTGCGGTTCAAATGTGCGGGTTACCAGCCCGCGCCCGACATATTCAGCCGCATCAATCGAACTGACGATGGCAACGCCAGCTTCCTGTTCTGCCAGCAGGCAGGCTGTTGCGAACTGACGAACTTCCACCCGATGGTTCAGGACGGCGCCTGCCGCGTCGAAGGCGGATTTTACGGCGTGGTAAAAGCGGTTTTGCCGGTCTTGGACGATCATTGGAATGCCATCAAGGTCTCTGGCCGTAATCCCTTGCTTACTGGCGAGCGGATGGCGGCTGGAAAGTGCGCAAACAGTCCGGATATTGACCGATTCATGATTGACGGCGCTATGCCCTTCAAACTCATCTGCGATTCCAATGTCATATTGTTGTGCGGCGATCCATTCGCGCACCCGCGCGGAACTTCGGGTCTGGATAGACATGGTAACGTCTGGACGTTCCGCCAGGAATTCTGCCACAACTTTTGGCAAGAGGGATGTTGCAAAGCCTGGAAGACAGGCAATCCGGAGATGACCGGCCTTCTGGTTGCGAATATCCGCTGCAAGCTGCGCAACGTGATCCAGATTGGTAATTGCACGATCAACTTCACTATAAAGGAATTCTGCTTCCGATGTGGGGTGAAGCCGTCCCTGCCGCCTGTCAAAGAGAGGGATATTAAGGGCTTTTTCCAGGCTGGCGATTAATCGACTAACGGCGGGTTGAGAAATGTTGAGAATTTTTGCCGCCGATGTGACGCCCCCCGCAATCATGACAGCCCGAAATGCTTCAAGTTGTCTTAGACGATTCATGCCCTCAGCCCCTCTTCATTCGGCGCACCCATAATACAATGTTATGGAGATATTCAGGAAGATTATCATTAATCCCGCAAATTGTGGAATCCTGAAATAGATTTTGACACTGTCATTAAACCGTCATTGAAGGTCGGGCAAATACCTATACTCTATTGGGAGGGGACGGGTTGCCTCCTGACAGAAAGAAATCAGATTCGGGCATCGTCAAAGGCGATGTTTTATAAACAACCTATAGGGAAACATTATGTCTATATTCAAAAAACTAGTTCTACCGGCGGCGTTGGCCGCCTTTATGAGCGGAACCGGTGTCGCGTCGGCGGTTACCGAGATTCAATGGTGGCACGCGATGGGTGGCACCAATGGTGAACGGGTCAACAAGATTGCGGAAGACTTCAACGCGACTCAATCCGACTATAAAGTCGTTCCCACCTTCAAGGGCAACTATACGGAAACCATGACCGCGGCCATTGCAGCCTTCCGGGCCAAGAAGCAACCGCATATCGTCCAGGTTTTCGAAGTTGGTACGGCGACAATGATGGCGGCGAAAGGCGCTGTCTATCCGGTTGAGGAAATGATGAATGATGCCGGTGAGCCGTTCGACAAATCAGTCTACCTGCCGGCCGTGATCAGCTATTATCAGACATCGGACGGTGAACTGTTATCGATGCCGTTTAACAGCTCCACTCCTGTCATGTGGTACAACAGGGACGCACTGGATAAAGCGGGTGTGACCAAGATCCCGGAGACTTGGCCGGAAGTGAAGGATGCGTCCGACAAGCTGCTAGCTGCGGGCTATAAATGCGGTTTCTCCTTCGGCTGGCAGTCCTGGGTGATGGTCGAAAACTTTAGTGCCTGGCACAACATTCCCATGGGCACGGAAGAAAACGGCTTCAAAGGCACTAACACCAGATTTGAATTCAACAACGATACCGTCAAGATGCATATGACGAACCTGCAGAACTGGCACAAGGACAAGCTGTTCCAGTATGGAGGTCGTCGCGGCGATAGCCTGCCGATGTTTACCAATGGCGAATGTGGCATGTGGATGAACTCTTCGGCCTATTACGGGTCGATCAAGAGCCAGGCCAAATTCAATTTCGGTCAGACAATGCTTCCATATTATCCGGATGTCATTGAGAAGCCGCAAAACTCCATCATTGGCGGCGCGACCTTATGGGTACTGCGCGGCAAGCCGGACGATGAGTATAAGGGGGTTGCCCAGTTCATGACCTATCTTTCTTCATCTGAAGTGCAGGCATGGTGGCATCAGGAAACCGGCTATGTTCCGATCACGACTCCGGCGTATGAATTGTCCAAAGAACAGGGCTTTTACAAGGAAAACCCGGGTACGGATACCGCAATCAAGCAATTGAGCCTGAACACGCCGACACCGAATTCCCGCGGAATCCGGTTTGGTAATTTCGTCCAGATTCGTGACGTCATTAATGAAGAAATGGAAGCAATCTGGAATGAGAGTAAAACCCCGTCGGAAGCTATGGACGAGGCTGTAAAACGCGGTGATGTCCTCCTCCGTAAATTTGAAGATGCAAACGGATCTTAACGTTTGATTTTCTGATTGAGACCGCCGCAGCGCTTCCTCCCGCTGCGGCGGCATCATCGGAGGGGTAACAGTTCATGTTAAAGAATGTTCACTTCGGGCCGTCTGTGCTGCCGTTCCTGCTGGTCCTGCCTCAGATTGTAGTCACGCTCGTATTCTTTATCTGGCCCGCAAGCCAGGCGCTCTATCAATCGGTTTTGATTGAAGATCCATTTGGTCTGAAAACCGAATTTGTCTGGTTCAAAAATTTTGAGGAACTGTTTAAAGACCCGCTGTATTGGAGCTCATTCGAGATCACAGTGGTCTTTTCCTTCCTTGTCGCCTTCCTGTCCATGTCCTTTGCGCTGGTTCTCGCTCTTTTCGCGGATCGTGTTATCAAGGGGACGGGTGCTTACCGAACGTTATTGATCTGGCCCTATGCTGTGGCGCCCGTGACCGCCGGCGCCCTCTGGGTCTTTATGTTTAATCCCACACTCGGCATTGTCAGCTATGCTCTTTCCGCGCTTGGGTATGACTGGAATCACCAACTGAACGGTGGGCAGGCGATGGCACTTGTCGTAATGGCCTCAGCCTGGAAGCAGGTGGCCTATAATTTTCTTTTCTTTCTGGCGGGTCTGCAATCGATTCCCAAATCTTTGATTGAGGCGGCGGCGATAGATGGCGCCGGGCCGATGCGTCGGACAATTGATATTATTCTGCCGCTTTTGTCGCCGACGACCTTCTTCCTGCTGGTGATTAATATTGTTTATGCCTTTTTCGAAACTTTCGGCGTTATCCATGTGGTGACTGCAGGGGGGCCTGCGGGTGCGACGAATATTTTGGTCTACAAAGTCTTTAGTGATGGCTTTGTTGGGCTGGATCTCGGAGGTTCGGCGGCGCAATCGGTCATCCTGATGATTATCGTGATTGGGCTGACGGTTGCTCAGTTCAAGTATATCGAGAAGAAGGTGGCGTACTGATGGTTGAAAACAGACCGCTACTGACGATTTTCTCTCATATTATGCTGATTTTCGGGGTCGCCATGATCGCATTCCCGATCTGGATCATGTTCGTCGCCGCTAGTCACCCGGAAATCCGTATGACACAGATTCCGCTGCCTCTGATGCCCGGCGGACATTTCTTTGAAAATCTGGATATCGCCTTGAACAAGGGACTTTCCGGGCAGAGCGGTGAAGGTGTCGCCAGGATGCTTTTCAACAGCCTTGTTATGGCGTTAATGATCTCAGTCGGTAAAATTGTAATTTCGCTGCTGTCCGCCTTCGCTATCGTTTATTTCCGCTTTCCTTTCCGCATGTTTTTCTTCTGGATGATCTTCATTACGCTGATGCTGCCGGTAGAGGTGCGGATTTTGCCGACCTATGAGGTCGTTGCCAATCTCGGAATGCTGGATAGTTATTGGGGTTTATCCATTCCGCTGATAGCTTCGGCAACCGCTACTTTTATGTTCCGGCAGGTGTTCTTAACCATTCCCGATGAGTTGCTGGAAGCGGCGCGTATTGATGGCGCCGGTCCCATGCGGTTTTTCTGGGATATTCTGATCCCGATGTCGCGAACAAATATAGCAGCGCTTTTCGTTATCCTGTTCATATACGGCTGGAATCAGTATCTGTGGCCGCTTCTGATTACGTCGGAACCCCAGATGTATACAGTGGTGATGGGAATCAAGCAGATGCTGGAGGCGGCGGAGCAGGCGCCTGAATGGAATGTCATTATGATGACCGCGCTTCTGGCGATGCTGCCGCCAATTTGTGTGGTTATTTTCATGCAAAGTCTCTTCGTCAGGGGTCTGACGGAAACAGAAAAGTAAGTTTAAGGAAAACAGGAAGATGGCACGGGTCATTCTAGAAGGGTTGCGCAAGACCTATCCAAATGGGTTCAAGGCTATTCATGGTGTGGATGTGAGCATTGAGGAGGGCGAGTTTCTCGTTCTTGTCGGGCCTTCCGGCTGCGGAAAATCGACGCTCCTTCGGATGATTGCCGGGCTTGAATCTATTACGGAAGGACAATTGCGCATCGGCGACCGGGTGGTGAACAATCTGGAGCCATCGGAACGGGATATCGCCATGGTGTTCCAGAATTACGCTTTGTATCCGCATATGAGCGTATACAAGAATATGGCATATGGCCTTAAGATCATGGGTCTTCCCAAGTCCGAGATTGACGAGCGCGTAAAAAAAGCGGCGGCTATTCTGGAACTCACGGATGAACAGCTCACCCGTAAACCGAAACAGCTGAGCGGCGGTCAACGCCAACGCGTTGCGATGGGCCGGGCGATCGTTCGTGAGCCGAGCGTCTTTTTATTTGATGAGCCGCTTTCTAATCTGGACGCCAAGCTTCGTGTCCAGATGCGCCTTGAGATAAAATCCCTTCAGGCAAATCTTGGGATCACCAGTATTTATGTTACCCACGATCAGGTCGAGGCAATGACGCTTGGTCAACGTTTGATGGTATTGAACGCTGGCAATGTGGAGCAACTCGGTACGCCAATTGAGCTATACCAGAAACCCGCCTCGCTGTTTGTTGCAGGGTTCATTGGCTCGCCCGCCATGAACTTCGCCGAAGCGAAAATCGATGAAATGGGGAAAAATATTACTATTTCCGGGCAGGCGGCGCTACCACTCGGAAACGGTGGGATGCCGGAGTATAGCAACAAGGATGTCATTCTCGGCGTTCGGCCGGAACATCTGGAACTGGTGGCGGACGCGCCGGATGCCGTTCCCATGACCGTTGCGGTGGTTGAGCAACTTGGCGCTGACACATTAGTGCATGGCCATTTCGGGGAGAGCCGCTCTAATCTTACTGTTCGGCTTGGTGGTATCCGAAATATCAAGAGCGGGGAGGTTCTGCCTATTCGTGTCACCCCCGATCATTTGCATGTTTTCGACCCTGAAAGCGAAAGACGGCTCGAAAGCAAATAGCAGTTTACCGCGACAAAACCCAACATCTTCGATAGACTAAAAAAGAGAGTTCATGCTCGTCAGTCGCCTGTTCTGACAGGTGGTGCATGTATGGCCTATATACAAAATAAAAAAAGGAATATGGGATGGCAGGGATAGCAGGAAATGGAGAAAGCGCATTACGTGATCTGAAAGGGAAGATCGCCTGGATAACGGGCGCCGGAACCGGAATTGGTCAGGCGGGAGCTGTGTCTCTGGCGCGTGCCGGAATGGAAGTCGTCCTCTCAGGCCGTCGCCGTGAGAATCTTGAGGAAACGGCAGCGCTGGTTGAAAAAGCAGGTAAAGTACCGGTTATAGAGGAGCTGGATGTCGCGGATAGCGAAAGCGTTTCGGAAGTTGTTGCCCGGATTGAAGAGCGGTTTCAACGCCTCGACGTGGCCGTGTTGAGCGCCGGCATTAATGTCAAAAACCGCAGCTGGAAAGAGGTTGATACGGATGGCTGGGACTCTGTTGTCGATATTGACCTGAATGGAGCCTTCTATTGCTGCCGATCCGTTCTTCCCATTATGCACCGACAAAAGGAAGGCTTGATCGTGAATGTCGCGTCATGGGCCGGGGTTCGGGTTTCGAAATTGACCGGGCCGGCCTATACCGCAGCGAAGCACGGAATGGTCGCGATGAGTGAGAGCCTTAACATGGAAGAGGCCATAAACGGTATTCGTTCCTGCGCGCTCTGTCCGGGGGAAGTCGCCACGCCTATTCTCGAAAATCGGCCGGTAAAAGTGACGGATGAAGAAAAAGCCGTGATGCTGCAAGGGGAAGACCTGGGAGAGACAATCTTGTTCCTGGCGCAGCTCGACAAGCGTGTTTGCGTCAATCAACTGGTGATCAGCCCAACGGCAAACCGGATGTATACGGCGGGCTTAACCTAGGAAGTTTGGCCGTCTTTTAAACCGGAAAAAGCGTCCAGCGCGCGTCGGCGTGACGATTTCAGGTCGGCAATTGTATGGGGGTAGGTTTCGCCCAGGACCACATTGGCTTTCTTTAGGACTTCAGCCGGGGCGTCCCACGGATTAAAAAGCCATTTGTCGGGCAATGCGGCGAGTTCGGGCAGGTATTTTCTGGTGTATTCACCTTGCGGATCAAAGCGCACGCCCTGTGTGGCGGGGTTGAAAATGCGAAAATAGGGCGCCGCATCTGCACCGGAACCGGCCACCCATTGCCAGCTGGCGCTGTTGTTGGCAAGGTCTGCGTCAACCAGGCAGTCCCAGAACCAGCGCTCGCCTTCCCGCCAATCAATCATCAGGTTCTTTACGAGGAAGGAAGCAGTCACCATGCGGACTCGGTTATGCATGGAGCCGGTTTGCCATAATTCCCTCATCCCGGCATCGACAAATGGTATGCCCGTCTTCCCTTGTTGCCATGCCTGAAGCGCATCATTGTCTTTGCGCCAGGGAAACCTATCAAATTTGCCCTGAAGGTTTTTATTCGGCAATTCGGGATTATGGTACAGCAAATTGTATGAAAATTCCCGCCAGGCGAGCTCCATCCGGAAATGATCCGGGTCCTCGTCTCCCTTCAGGAGATGTTCGCGAAAGGCAAGGGCATACCAAACCTGATGCGGTGATATCTCACCATAGTGTAAATGAGGAGAGAGGCGGGAGCAGTTTTCAGTCGCCGGGAAATTCCTGCCGTCTTTGTAGTCCTCTATGCCGTTATCCAGAAAATGGGTCAAAGCGTCCAGGGCGCCCGCCTTACCGGGAACCCAGTCCGGTGATTTCTCGATCGTCCAGTGCGATGGATTCAACCTCATATCCGAAAGCGCAAGCTGATCCTTCATATCTTCGGCTTCTGCGAAGGCAATTTTTGAAGGAGCTTTTGTTGGCTTCCTCGGGGACGTGCTGTTCAGGCAGCCTTTCCGGTAAAACGGTGTAAAAACCCGATAAGGTGTCCCATCGGATTTTAAGACATCCCAGGGCTCCCAAAGAAGCGAACCATTTGCCGAGACAATATCAATGCCGGTGGCGGCGAGAGTGGATTTGATCTTATTATCGCGCTGTATCCGCCATGGCTCGTAACAGCGGTTCCAGGTAACAGTCTTCGCACCGGTCTTTTTTGCAAGAGCCGGTAATATTCGCTCGGCATCGCCCTGGAAAAGCCTAAGCCTTCCCTCTAATGAGTCATTGAGAGAAGACAGGGAGCGGTGAAGCCACCAACGACTTGCCCCCCCCATCTGCCATTCCGCCGCATTCTCATCATCAAGAATGTACACCGGTATTAACCGGCCGGCATCCACGGCAGCCAATAACGCTGGATTATCGGACAGGCGTAAATCCTGGCGGAACCAGTGAATTGAGACAGGGTCAAGAGATTGCTGTTTACTCACGATCAGGCGGGGTCATTCTATTTCAGGAAAAACCGTATCATAATCTGGAATACGGCTTGGCGGGATAGCTGGATCACTCGCAAGTTATTTTTTGAGGATATACTCCGGATCCAGATTTTCCGTTTCCTCGCTTGATTGCAAAGTGGCCGACGCATTCTTGGCGGATGTAAAAATCACCAGATTATCTTTAAATTGTGTAGCACTGGTTGCCCATGAAAAATTCATCGCATAGTCACGACAGTCGGCCGGATCTAATTTAAGCGCCTTTTCTGCCGCCTTTTCCAGATTTTCATCCAGCACACCCACCGGATGATCCCCGATTACGTCGAGCGGTCCGGTTACGGGATAGGCTGCCACAGGCACACCACTTGCCAGTGCTTCAAGAAGGACCAGACCAAAAGTATCGGTTCTGCTTGGAAAGACAAAAACGTCGGCACTTGCGTATATCTGCGCCAACGCCTCTCCTTCCTTCAGACCGAGAAAGGCGACGGCGGGATATTTCCGCTCCAACACTTTTCGCTGCGGTCCATCCCCGACGACGACTTTGGTCCCGGGCAGGTTCAGTGTCAGGAAATCTTCGATGTTTTTTTCCACTGCGACCCGGCCGACATAGAGAAAGATCGGGCGTTGATAAACCAGTGCTGTCTTGACTTGAGGGCGGAATAGATCGGTGTCGATCCCGCGTGTCCACCGCCGGATATGACGAAAGCCGCGGCTTCTCAAATCGGCTTCGAGGCTGGGTGTCGCGACCATAATAGTGTGGGAAGGCCCATGAAACCATTTCAAACCTGCATAGCCCCAGCGCAGCGGAAGCCGGATACGGGCATGGACATATTCGGCAAAGCGCGTGTGAAAGGCGGTTGTGAAGGGAATATCATTCTTGAGACAATAACGTCTTGCTGCAATCCCGAGAGGCCCCTCCGTTGCGATATGTACCGCGTCCGGCGGCGTTTCGTTAAAAATTTTCCTGATTTTTCTTGCCGGAAAAAGGGACAGGCGGATTTCCGGATAGGTCGGACAGGGAAAGGAGGTGAAAAGCTCCGGCGTTACCATGACGACCTCATCCCCGAGCCCCGTGAGATAGTCCCTCAGGTTCGAGAGCGTCCGAACAACCCCATTGACTTGAGGATGCCAGGCATCAGTAACGAGGATGAGTCGCATGTCTTGTTTCCTTGTGAATCGGAGAGGGAGGCTGCTGCGCCCATCCAGTAAATAAGTTCCAGTTGACCATCAAAATGCTCAACCAGGGCCGAACAGCTCTCGACCCAGTCGCCATCATTGCAATATGTCACGCCGTTGATTTCCCGAATTTCGGGATGGTGGATATGGCCACAGATGATGCCGTCAACCTTGCGATCACGCGCAACATCGGCAAGCGCATTTTCGAAATCCGCGATAAACTTGACGGCGTTTTTCACCTTCAGCTTCAAATACGCGGATAATGACCAGTAAGGATATCCAAGGCGGGCCCGGATGCCATTCAGGACATCGTTGAGCTTCAGGCAAAGCCCGTAACTCCAGTCCCCGAGATAGGCAAGCCAGCGGGCATACTTCACAACAACATCAAATTCGTCGCCATGCAGGACGAGAAAATCCCGTCCGTCTGCTGTTTTATGGATGGTTTCGTGAAGAACCTTAATGGACCCGAATTCAAGGTCGACATAATGCCGGGCGAATTCATCATGGTTGCCGGGGATGAAGACAACCCGGGTGCCCTGCCGTGCTTTTCGCAGAAGCTTTTGAATGACATCATTATGTTCCTGTGGCCAATACCAGCCTTGCCGCAGGCTCCAGCCGTCGATAATATCTCCGACAAGATATAGATTGTCGCTTTTGGTGCTTCTCAGAAAATCGAGCAGGAAGCTAGCCTTGCATCCGGGCGTTCCCAGATGAATGTCTGAAATCCAGATCGAACGATACTTATGAGTAACTGTGCGAGCATCCATTACGCATGACTCTTTTCGCGTGTCATCAAATGGTCATCAAATGGTTTCAATGACGAAACAATCATATGGGCAATTTATAGGTGCGCTGAGAGTCAGTTTGATGACTGTGCAGTTATGTTTTTGTTGCGTTAGAAAGTCAGTCTTATGACTCTGTCAAAGCGGCGCCTTGTCATAATCCATAATCCGACATCGGGTATGCGTAACAAGAATCGCTTCTCCAAAGCACTGCTCTATCTCGCGGATACGGATTGTGAAGTGGAGATTCTGAAAACCAAGGGTCCGGGACATGCAACAGATATGACCCGTGAACTGGTCGCGCGAAACGACCCTGACATTGTGCTGGTTGCGGCAGGAGGGGACGGAACAGTTTCGGAAATTCTGAACGGGCTTGAAGGTGGAGAGTTGCCGCTTGGGGTAATCCCTCTTGGGACAGCGAATGTGTTGGCGCGAGAACTCGGCGTTGGAGCTTCAATTGATAGAGCTATCGAGATACTGATTGCGGCAGTACCCGTGCCAGTGTATTCCGCGAAAGCAAACGAAAAGCGGTTTCTGCTGATGGCAGGGGCGGGTTATGATTCACTGACGGTTGCGGCACTGCGCCCGGGCGAGAAAAAGCGGTTCGGTGCAATTGCATATATGTTCGCGGCGTTCCGCGCGGCATCCGGCTTCCGTGATATGGAACTTGAAGTTACCGTGAACGGAAAGCGCCATACTGCCGCTTCAGCAGTGATCGCCAAAGCCCGATACTACGGCGGACCTTTCGTCATTGCCTCGGAGGGCGGGATAGAAAAGCCAAGATTTGATGTTGTTTTATTGAAGAATGCCGGGTTCGTTGCTGCGTTTCGATATGGGATGGCGCTGCTCTTTAATCGACTGTCACGATTGTCGGATGTCCAGACATTGATAACGGACGAGGAAATCCTGATAAACTCCTCAAGAATATTTCCATGCCAATGTGATGGGGACATCTGCCTTGAAACGCCTCTGCGCATATCTCTCGATCCAGCGCCTATAATGATTTTACGGGCGCCGGGGAACCAAAGCACTGCACATACTGCGGGCCCAGAAACCCATACCGCTCGATGAATTACGCCATCGTAAAAATGTCACCCCGGGTTAAGATTTCCCTCTATAATTATGGTTAATGCTGGTCCGAGGTGGTGTTTATTCTAGAATAAGGAAAGAAAGCTAAAATTAAGAATTTTCCGGTACATAGTGTTTTTTCATGGTTAATAGAAAGCCGTAAAATTAAGATATCCGCACAATGCTCTCGTGATTTTACGCGGCTGGGATCAAAGGTAGAAGACTATTGGTTGATAACGTGAAGTATGTCGTCGTAGATCTGGATGGTACGTTGGTTCGTACGGATCTTTTCGTGGAATCATTATTGCGGTACTTGAAGGGAAATCCCTTCAGAATATTCCAACTGGCAATGTGGTTGCTGAAAGGTCGGGCCTTCGCCAAGGAAAAAGTCGCAGAGAATGTGGATATTGACGCGGAATATCTTCCCTATGAGGAAGCGCTTATCGGTTATCTGAAGCAGCTTAAGACGGACGGTAAGGAGATCATTCTCGCAACCGCATCTCACCAGAAATATGCCAACCAGGTAGCGGAGCACTTGGGTATCTTCGACAAAGTTATGGCGACTTCGGGAGAGAATAATCTGAAGGGCGACAACAAACTTGCCGCTATCCAAAAACTGTTGGGGGACGAAGAATTTGCCTATGCAGGTGACAGTTCCGCGGATACGCCGATCTGGCGGGCCGCTGCTGCCAATATCATGGTCAATGCGCCAGCCAGTAACGTTGCTGAGGCTGAAAAAGCTGGGAAACTGAGCTGGCATCATAAATCTGAAGGATCAACGCTAAAGGCGTTTATAAAAGAAATGCGGCCGCATCAATATGCGAAAAACATATTGATTTTTGTCCCTCTGGTCACGTCTCATGAGTATTTCGATCTCGCGCATCTTTGGACGACGGTTCTCGCTTTTATTTGTTTCAGCTTTTGTGCTTCGGGCGTCTATTTTCTCAATGACCTTCTTGATTTGCAGGAAGACCGGCGTCACCGCAGCAAGAAGTATCGTCCTATTGCCTCCGGCGCGCTCCCCCTGCCATTAGGTGTGGCGGGTGCGTTCGGCTTTCCACTATTTGCATTTGCTGTTTCGATTGCATTTCTTCCCATTGCATTTGTCGTCGTATTGTTCGTCTATTTTGCGATTACCAATGCCTATTCCTTTCTGCTGAAGCGAGTGACGACCGTTGATGTGATGACCCTTGCAATTCTTTATACCATGCGTGTTGTCGCCGGTGCGGCGGCTTCCGGGGTTGATCTTTCCTCCTGGCTGATCGCATTTTCGGTCTTTATTTTTGTCAGTCTCGCCTTCATGAAGCGTTATATTGAAGTATCCGCACTATCGGAGAAGAGCAGCCAAGTTCGCGGACGAGGTTACTCTTTGGATGACCGTGAAACTATGTTCAGCCTTGGTATAACGAATTTCACGGCGGCAGTTGTGATTCTTGCTCTCTATATCAACAGCCCGTTCGTATTAAGGTCATATTCAACGCCGGAAGCGCTGTGGCTGCTTTGTCTTCTGGTTCTGTTTTGGGGAAATCATATCTGGGTTTGCGCCCGTCGGAATGAAATCCCGGATGATCCGGTAGTGTTTGCGATCAAGGACAGGGCGAGCCAGTTGGTCGGCGTGAGTTTTGTGATTGTACTGTTTCTTGCAAAATACTTGCAATTCTGAGTTTTTACGCGAGGCGTTTTTTAACGGAGCCTATTTAAATGTCATTACTCGTTCTTAGCCTTATCCTGCTAACGGTATTTTCATCAGCCTGCGCGCAGCTCGTGCTAAAGCTCGGCGTCGGTGATCAGAAAATGCAGGCGGCGATGCAGTCCGGCATTGTGGATTCCTTTATTGCAGCAGCCTTTTCACCATTTATCTGGCTTGGACTTATTATCTATGCGCTGAGTGTGGCGTTGTGGGTGTGGGTTTTGTCCAAGGTCGATTTAAGTGTGGCCTATCCCTTTGTCGGCATCGGCTTTGTTGTCACGATGCTGTTCGGGATACTTTTATTGAACGAGAATGTGACGCCGATGCGAATTATCGGCACTGTTCTGATCGTTGGCGGGTGCGTTCTTGTTGGAAGATCGGCATGAGGCGTTTGGTCAAATAAAGGCCCGCATCGATCAAGGGGTACCCAGTTCGGTATCGATGCGGGGATAGAGTTGTGTCCTAAGAGCTATGCATCGGGCATATGATAGCCGGGCGTAGAGAGGGACAGAGCAATCTCATCATCTGCCATATCCTCAACGATATTCTCGAACAGCGGCGATGACAGATAGCGTTCCCCGGTATCGGGCAGCATGCACAGAATGACGGAACCCGGTTCCGCTTTCTCCGCAACTTTCATGGCAACGGCAAAGGTTGATCCGCCAGAAATACCGGTAAAGACTCCTTCTTTCTGCGCCAGCTTTTGAGACCATTCAATGCCCTCTGCGCCGGCAATCGGAATGAGTTCGTCATAGTTTCCCTTGTCCAATGCTTCCTGGAGAACCAACGGAATAAAATCCGGAGTCCAGCCTTGAATTGGATGGGGTTCAAAGGATTTGTGCCCTTCACTCGGCGATCCGCTCGCGTCACGTTCCTGCGCAACGCCGCTGCCAACCAGCTGCGCGTTGGCTGGCTCCGTCAGGATAATCTTGGTGTCCGGGCGTTCTTTTCTCAAGACCCGCGAGACACCAGTCATCGTGCCGCCCGTACCATATCCGCTGACCCAGTAGTCAAGACGCTGGCCGTCAAAATCTGCAATTATCTCGCGTGCGGTCGTATTTTCATGGATCAGTGCATTGTCTGAGGTTTCAAACTGACGCGCAAGGAACCATCCGTTTGCGTCAGCCAGCTCTTTTGCCTTTTGGTACATGCCGAACCCTTTTGCTGCCCGCGGCGTGAGTACGACCTTGGCACCGAGAAAGCGCATGAGCTTGCGCCGTTCGATTGAGAAGCTGTCCGCCATTGTGACAACGAGGGGGTATCCTTTGGCCGCACATACCATGGCAAGTCCGATACCGGTGTTTCCGCTGGTGGCCTCAACCACGGTTTGGCCCGGCTTGAGGTCTCCCCGCTTTTCGGCTTCCTCGATGATGGAGATTGCCAGACGGTCTTTAACGGATGCCGCCGGATTAAAGAATTCCGCCTTCACATATATCTCGACTCCTTTTGGCGCGAGTCGGTTGATGCGGATGCAAGGCGTATCCCCAATTGTATCGACAATTGAGTTATAAAGGCGCCCACGTCCTTCAGTTGTTCTTGAGTTGCCTTGTGGATTTTGTTGCATATTACACTCCCGCTTCAAGTTGGCCGGGCCAATTTTATTAAGTCAAGTGAAGAGCCGCGATTTACAGGGGACGAGCCTAACGGCAGACATTTTAAAATGCAAATGCAACAACAACTAACGCAGCGAAATCCGATGGCTTTGTAATGTCCGTCATGCAATGCAGCATAAAAAGGATTTCTAAAGTTTGATTGCTGCCTAACTTTTGCGCCTGCGCCGGAGAGGTGAATAGCGCATGAAACAAATAAAAATGGTAATATTTAATAATTATAATCTACAATAATACAAGTAATTATTTATTTTTATTTAGTATATATTCGTATTTAATGAATACATCATTTATATTGCGAATGCGAACAAAAAAACGCTCGTATTATTGAAATGTTTTATTGACGCTGAGCAAAACGCTTGCCTATACTTTGATCAATTACCGCATTTCCCGACATTAAGAATGTGGATAAAAATAACAAAAATCGAACAATAGTGGGAGGCTATCCTGTTTGAATTTTTGCAGCTAGTCATCGGGGGTATATCGATTGGGTGTATTTATGCTCTCGTCGCCCTTGGGTTCGTTTTAATCTATAAGGCGACGGAAGTTGTCAATTTCGCGCAAGGCGAGTTGATGATGCTGGGGGCGTTTCTCGCCTATACGTTCATTTCCATTCTGGGCTGGAACTATTGGGTTGGTGCTGCTGCGGCGATCGTCTGTATGTTCTTTGCGGGGAATATGGTTGACCGGGTGTTCCTGCGGCCGGTGCTGGGGCAGCCTCAATTCTCCATCGTCATGGTCACAATCGGCTTTGGTTATATGGCGCGGAGTGCAGCGGGCATGATGCCCGGTTGGGGAACCGAGACCTATGCGATCTCGACACCCTTTTCAAGTGAGGGAATGCAGCTCGTTCCGGAATCGATGGGATCTTTGGTGATTTCACAAACGGATATTTCCGTGATTGTTGCAACGATAATCCTGTGCGCGGTTCTCTATACTTTTTTTACCCATACCCGGTTGGGTATTGCCATGCAGGCGTCCTCCCAAAATCAGTTGGCGGCCTATTACATGGGGATTCCTGTAAAGGCCGTTTTTTCGATGATTTGGGGAATTAGTGCGGCTGTCGCCGCCGCCGCCGGTATCCTGCTCGCCCCGACCACATTAATTGATACGAGCATGGGATTTATCGGATTAAAGGCGTTTCCTGCAGCAGTATTGGGGGGCTTTGGCTCTATTCCCGGCGCGGTTGTCGGTGGCCTGATTATCGGTATCATTGAAACACTTGCCGGATTTTACCTGCCCCCGGGCTTCAAGAATGTCGCGGCGTATGTCGTTCTGCTCATTGTCCTGGTCGTTCGACCGCAAGGGCTATTTGGACAGAAAACCGGGAAGAGGGTGTAGCCATGCGGTTTTTGTTCAAGACGGACTATAATCAGGATATTCGAATTGCGAAACATTCCGGATATTACTGGTCGTATGGGATTTTGCTTCTGGTGGTCTTAGTGGCGCCGTTCTTTCTGGAGGGGTATTACATCGGCCAGATGACGCAGCTGTACATTATCGCAATCGCGGGTGTGGGGTTGATGCTATTGGCCGGTTATACGGGGCTGGTCAGTCTCGGTCACGCGGCCTTTTTCGGTATCGGTGCCTACACAGAGGCTGTGCTGACCGGAAATGGCGTCCCGCTCCCCTTTGTAGAGGAGCCGGTTGTCTTCTCCTTTATCGTATCGATGCCGGTCGCGGCGATCTTTGCGGCATTGGCCGGGGTGGCGATCGGTATTCCTGTGCTGCGGCTGACAGGTATTTATCTTGCTATTGCGACCTTTGCCTTCGCCCTTGTCATAGAAGAAATTCTGTCCCGATGGGAGAGCGTGACGAATGGGTATTCGGGCTTGCTGGTTGAGTCGCTTTATATTGGCGATATGGAACTTACGGATGGCCCGCCATTCTACTTTCTCTGCCTCGGGATGCTTTTGCTGGTGCTCCTGATTTCCATCAATCTTCTGCGTTCGCCAACGGGACGGGCGATGATGGCCATCCGCGATTCCGAAATTTCGGCGCAAAGCATGGGCGTTAATCTGGCGCAGATAAAGACAAAGGCATTTGCCTTGAGTGCAGGTATTACCGGGCTCGCCGGCGCTCTCTTTGCTCATAAACTGGGGTTTTTGTCGCCGGAAAGTTTTACCATTTTCCAGTCGCTTGAATTGCTGGTGCTAGTCGTCGTCGGCGGGATCGGCTCTCTTCATGGCGCGATCTTTGGAGCGATCTTCGTTCTGGCACTGCCGCAGGGACTCGCCATTTTGAAAGATTACCTGCCCGTTGCCATTGCGGAGACACCGGGTATTGAACCCTTTATTTTCGGGCTGATCCTGGTGCTTGTCATTATTTTCGAACCTTACGGCATTTATGGCCGCTGGTTGAAGATTAAACTCTATTTCCAGATGTTCCCTGTCTACAAGAAGGCGACCTTCAAGCGGCAAAAAGCCTATATGAAGTCGGAACGGTTGAAATGATGTTGTTCAAAGCAGAAAACCTGGCGATCAACTTCGGTGGTGTGAAGGCCGTCGATGGTGTGAATTTCGAAATCAAGAAAGGGGAATGTTTTACGATCATCGGGCCGAACGGCGCAGGCAAGACCACGATCTTTAACTTGATCAGCCGCATCTACGATTCAACAGAAGGAACGATGACTTTCGATGGGCAGGACATAACAAAAGTTCCGCCCCATGCGATTGCGAGCCTTGGCATTGCGCGGACGTTTCAGAACATCGAGCTGTTCGAGCATGCATCTGTCCTGCAAAACCTGCTGGTGGGACGACATTGCCATTCCCGCACAGGCATGTTTTCAGAATTGTTGTTTCTTCCCTCTGTCCGGCGGGCGGAGGTCGAGCATCGGGATAAAGTAGAAGACATTATCGATTTTCTGGACCTTCAGCATTACCGCGACAGCCTGATCATGAATTTGCCGTATGGCGTCCGAAAAGTTGTGGAGCTCGGCCGCGCGCTCTGCACGGAACCCAAGCTTATCCTGCTAGACGAACCTTCCTCCGGTCTCAATGTGGAGGAAACGCAGGACATGTCTTTCTGGATTGACGATATCAAGAAAGATCTCGGAATTACGGTCCTTATGGTTGAGCATGATATGGGGCTGGTATCCGAGGTTTCCGATGAAGTGCTGGTTCTGAACTATGGGCGAATGCTGGCGCATGGCTCTCCGCAGGATGTCCAGAATGATCCCGAGGTGATCAAGGCCTATCTGGGAGAACAGGAATGACGGAATCAATTCTGAAAGTCCGGAATATTGAAACCTATTATGGTCCTATCATGGCCATTCGCGGAATTTCAATCGATGTGCGTGAAGGGCGGATTGCAACCGTCCTTGGCGCCAATGGCGCCGGAAAAACGACGATCCTGAAAACCATCAGCGGCATAATGGACCCGCAAAAAGGAGTTGTTGAATTTGATGGCGAGGAGATCCAGAAGCGCGACCCTGACTGGATCATGCGCCGAGGGATCAGCCATGTTCCCGAAGGTCGGGAGGTGTTCCCGTTCCTGAGTGTTCGTGACAACCTGATGATGGGGGCTTATACACGCAAAGACCGGGACGGAGTTGCCAAGGATGTGGAGCTTGTTCACAGCTATTTTCCTATCCTGAAGGAACGCACAGACCAACCCGCGGGCCAGCTTTCAGGCGGAGAGCAGCAAATGCTCTCGATCAGTCGCGCCCTGATGTCGCGACCGAAGCTGATGCTCCTTGACGAGCCCAGTCTCGGACTAAGTCCGCTTCTAGTGAAGGAAATCTTCACAATCATCAAACGACTGAACGTGGAGCAGGGGATGACCATGCTTCTGGTGGAGCAAAATGCAAACATCGCGCTTCATACAGCGGATTTTGGCTATGTGCTTGAGGTCGGTCGCATCGTGATGGAAGACACGACGGAAAGCTTGCTGCAAAAAGAGGATATCCGCGAATTTTATCTGGGTATTCAAGACCATGGTGTGCGCGGCAAGCGCCGATGGAAAAAACGAAAAACATGGCGGTAGGATTGTCTGAGGCTGGAGGACATATATGAATGCAATGACTTATCCACCAACCGTTATTGATGGTGCCGAGACAACGGCCCAACTTTTCTGGGCGCGGGTAAAGCAACACGATCAAAAGATCGCCATGCGGGAGAAAGAGTTCGGCATCTGGCAAAGTATTACCTGGGCCGAGTATGGGCAGCGTGCGCGCGCCTGTGGCCTCGGTATGGTTGCCCTCGGCCTGAAGCGCGGTGAGACGGTCTCGATACTGAGCGATAACAACCCTGAATGGCTCTATCTCGACATGGGAACCCTTTGTGTCGGGGGCGTCAGCAATGGTGTCTACACGACGGACAGTCCAAAGCAGGTCGAGTATCTTTGCCAGGATTCTAAAACACGGATATTTATTGCGGAAAATGAAGAACAGCTGGATAAAATTCTGGAAGTTCGAGAGAGAATTCCTGATCTTCTGAAAATCATTGTCCTCGATATGGAAGGGCTGCGCGATTTTGAGGATGACCAGGTTATCAGCATTGAAGAGCTGTATCAGCTCGGCGAGGCTTATCATGAAAATCATCCGGATTTCTGGGAAGAGCAGATAGCTCTGTCAAAAGCAGAGGATCTTGCGATCCTGATCTATACATCGGGAACGACGGGGCCGCCGAAAGGAGCAATGATCTCCCATCGCAACCTGATGTTCCAGATTTCAAACCTGACACCTATTATCGGCTTTGGTCCGGCAGACGAGCAGCTCTCCTTTTTGCCACTTTGCCATGTGGCGGAACGATCGTTCAGCGTGTTCCTGCCGCTTTTTGCGGGGTCGGTGATCAATTTCGTTGAAGGGCCGGATACGGTGCCAGAGAATATCAGGGAGGTTTCCCCCACAGTTTTTTTTGCAGTGCCGCGCATATGGGAAAAGTTCTATTCGGCAATTACCTTGCAGTTGAAGGAAGCGACGAGGCTGCAGCAGCTCGCCTATAAATTGGCGATCGGCGCCGGGTATAAGATTGCGGAACGTAAATTGAGCGGGGAGGAGCCTTCTGGTTTGGAAAAAGTCAAATTCTGGCTGGCAAATCAGTTGGTCTTGCGGAATGTAAAACGGCTTCTCGGTTTGGATCGGGCGCATTATCTTGGGTCCGGTGCCGCCCCTATTTCACCGGATTTGATCAAATGGTACCTGGCGCTCGGCCTCGATATGTATGAGGTCTATGGCCAGACGGAGAATACGGGCGTTGCGACAACAAACCTGCCCGATCAGTTTAAGCTCGGTTCCGTTGGCGTTGCCGCACCGGAAACCGAGGTGCGTATTTCAGATGAAGGCGAGATCCTTCTCAAAGGCCCGCATATCTTTCTCGGATACCTCAATCAGCCGGAAAAGTCCGCTGAGACGGTTACGGACGGATGGCTGCACACCGGGGATGTCGGTTATATCGACAACAGCGGCTTTGTGAAGATTACCGACCGTATGAAAGATATTATTATCACGGCGGGCGGTAAGAACATTACTCCATCGGAAATTGAAAACCAGCTAAAATTCAGTCCCTATATTTCTGATGCTGTGGTCATTGGGGATAAGCGGAAATACCTGACCTCTTTGATCATGATCGATCATGAAAATGTCGAAAAATACGCGCAGGATAAGGACGTGCCATTTACGAATTTTCAGAGCCTTTGCCGGGCCTCTGAAGTACTGGATCTTATCCGAAGTGAAGTAGAGGAGGTAAACAAGAATTTTGCACAGGTGGAAACTATCAAGGATTTCAGGCTGATTGACGAGATACTGACGGCGGAAGATGATGAACTGACACCAACGATGAAACTGAAGCGTTCATTCGTCAATCAAAAATATAAACCACTGATCGACACGATGTATGAATGATGCAGGGATTTCCGTAAATTAGAAAAGTAGGTTATTATAGCAATATCAGGGAACTAATTGGGAGAAAACAAATGAAACGCAGAAGTTTGTTACAAATATCACTCGTGGCCGCCACGGCGATGGCGGCGGCGGTTTCGGGGTTCGTCGGTATCGCCTCGGCGGATCAGGGAGTTTACGATGACAAGATTGTGCTTGGATCGCACCAACCACTGTCTGGCCCTGTCGCACTATGGGGCGTACCTGTGACAAACGGAATGCGCATGGCTGTCGACGAAGTGAACGAGAAGGGCGGTATTAATGGCCGTATGATTGAACTCATCGTCGAAGATTCCGCCTATCAGCAGAACAAGGCCGCGCAGGCGGGCGACAAGCTTCTAAAAAAGGACAAGGTATTTGCGCTTGTCGGCGCTCTCGGCACGCCCACCAATATGGTGACGATGCCCCGCGCGCTCAAAATGGGTGTGATGAATGTCTTCCCGGTAACCGCCGCAAATGAAATGTATGAGCCGTATCACAAGCTGAAGTTTGGCGGATTTACCCCCTATAGCGATCAGATGCAGGCTGCTGTCAAATATTTCGTGGACAACAAGGGCATCAAGAAAATAGGCGTTCTTTACCAGGATGATGACTTCGGCAAGAATGTTCTGCATGGATGCGAAGATCAGGCCAAGGACATGGGACTTCCTGAAGTTGTAAAAACAAACTTCAAGCGTGGCGCAAAGGATTTTTCTTCCCAGATCGCCCAGTTGAAATCGGAAGGTGTGGAGTTGGTTTGTCTCGGCACGATTATCGGCGAGACGATCGGCAGTATGGCAACAGCCAAGAAAATTGGTTATGACCCGATTTTTGTTGTTAGCTCTGCCGGATATGTTCCCGAGAATGTGACGCTCGCAAAAGGTCTGACTGAAGGCCTGTACGGGACAAGCCAGACGCCAATCCCTTACTATGATGAGGCGACGCCGGAAGTGAAAGCATGGATGGATGACTATAAGAAGCGTTTCGGTGATGACGCCGTTCTGCAGTCCATAGCCGGATACGACGCGATGGATGTATTCCTGACGGCGATTGAGAAGGCTGGTCCCGATGTGACCGCGGAAAAGGTCGCCGAGGCAATTGAAAGCATAAAGGATTATAATAGTATTTTTGGTGGCGCACCCTACAGTTTCTCTGCTGAGGATCATCTGGGTCCGGATGCCCGTAACAGTGCACGCCTCTCCCAGGTCGTTGGTGACAGGTGGAAACTGATTGGCCCGATCAGCTATTAGTTCCTTATAAAGGATAGTGAAAAACCCGGCTTTCGTGCCGGGTTTTTTGTGTCCAGATCAGCTTTGGGTATTGCGCGCGACAAGTTCCCCATAAAGAACTTGAATGCGAGCAGTGACAGGCCCGATGCCCTCTTGCTCTCCGATCTTCTTTCCATCGATTTGAGAAACAGGGGTCTGCGCGCCAAAGGTGCCTGTCAGGAAGGCTTCGTCAGCGCCATAGGCTTCATATAGTGAATAGTTCTTCTCAAAGACTGGGATGTCATTCGCCTTGCACAGGTCGATGACCTTCTGCCGGGTGACACCGTTCATGCAATAATCTCCGGTAGAGGTCCAGACTTCTCCTTTGCGTACAATGAAGAAGTTGCAGGCGTTTGTCGTATTGACGAACCCGTACGGGTCTAGCATCAGTCCTTCGTCGGCACCGGCCTGTTCTGCCTGAAGGCAGGCGATGACGCAGTTTAGCTTGGAATGCGAATTGTATTTAGCGTCTTGTGACATCGGCAATCCGCGAACCTGCGGTACGGTTGCGAGAGAAATTCCCTTAGCCTGAAGATGCGCGGCAGCTTTTGAATGCTCCATGATGATCACAATCGTTGGCCCGGATTTAGACAGGGCGGGATGCTGGAAGGGCTTGGACTTGATGCCTCTTGTAATCATCAGCCGACAGTGTACGTCATTAGTCATGCCGTTGGCGTTTGCAGTTTGTGTAAGAGCCTCCAGTATGCCAGCCCGATCCATACCGATATCCAGCGAAATGGCCTTACAGCTATCAAAGAGCCGATCCATATGTTCTTCAAAGAACGCCCATTTTCCATTGTACAGCCGCATCCCTTCCCACATACCGTCTCCAAGCATGAAGCCAGAATCATATACGGAAATCGTGGCCTCCGCCCTTGGAACAATCTTTCCATTCACATATATCTTGATGGTTTCGTTGCGTAGATCATCTTCCGCATCATGAGTGCTGATTTCGCTTTCTGTCATTCTATCCACCTTTTTGGATATGCAATATATGCACTATAGTCTCACATTTTGCAGGCGTCTTTTAGGGTGAATGAAAACCTAAGGAATGCAAATGTAATAATGTCAACCGCGCTTTGAAGTTTTATAACTTGGCTCCGCCCATTATGAAAAACGGGTGACAAGCCGTCATACGTTCCCTACTTTAATATCAAGAGAAGTAAAGAGCTTCGGGATAGTGGGTGCTTTTGACCGCAAATGATATTTCAATATTGATTGGCCGTATAGCGCTCGGAAACCGCGAAGCCTTTACCGATCTTTATTCCGCTACCAGCCCGAAACTTTTCGGAGTCTGCCTTCGTATCTTAAATAATCGGGCGGAAGCGGAAGATGCTTTGCAGGAAGTTTATATCAAGATTTGGCGAGATGCTTCCAAATTTGCACCGAGCGATTTCAGTCCGATGTCATGGTTGATCGCTATCGCGCGAAATCATGCGATTGACAGGATCAGGGCGAGTAAACCTGTTGCGGTTGATATCGATGAAATGGCTGACTTGTCTGATGAAGCGGCGAACCCTGAAAAAGAGGCGATCTTATCCTCTGATCGGCGCGGCATAGAGCGCTGTCTGGATGAATTACCGGAAGCGAGGGCGATTGCGATACGCGGTGCCTATCTGGAAGGCTATAGTTATCAGGAGCTAGCGGAACAACAGAATATTCCGTTGAATACAGTGAGAACCTGGCTGCGTCGCGGCCTTTTGAAACTGAAAGAGTGTCTCGAAAGATGACTACCGAGAACGACATAAAGGATCCGGATGACGTACTCGCCGCAGAGTATGTGCTGGGAGTCCTGCCTCATGCAGAGAGGGCTGCCTTCTCGGCACGTCTTTCCTCCGAGGCGTCGTTGCAGGCCCGCGTTCAGTTCTGGGAAGAACATTTTGCGGAACTTGAAGAAGAGTTCGAGGCTGTAACGCCACCTGCCCGGCTGCTGTCCGAGATTGAGGCGGAGGTTTTTGGGACGAATGACAGCGACCCTGTGGGTACTCCCGGCTGGTGGGGAAATATTGGCTTTTGGCGCGGTTTGAGCATGGCCTCCCTTGCGGCGCTGATCATCGTCGCCGGGCTTTATAGCGGAATTATAAATGGTCCTGATGGGCCGGAGTCTATTGCGCCTCCTGTATTCATTGCGGAGCTTACCGGTGAAACAGGGGATGTTGAGTTGGTCACACTCTATGATGCGCGCAGCGGTATCATGAAAATCAACCGGGTGAAAGGTGAACCAGATTCCGGACGGTCATTCGAGCTCTGGCTGATTGAAGGCGGGAATGATCCTGTATCGCTTGGTCTGGTCCCGACGGCCAGCCGAGGTGAAGTCACTGTGCCTGAAAATCTGCGTAACAAATTCCCGGACGCCGTCATCGCCATCAGTGATGAGCCAGAAGGCGGCTCACCCACTGGACAGGCGACCGGTCCGGTAGTTGCTGTCGGTAGGGCGATAGAAATCTAAAAACTTTTTCGAAGATTGAAACTATTTTTGAAGCGCTCTCGTTACTCCCTGTAACGGCTCGTTGAAGGGCCGGGTACTGAACAAGGAGATTAGGAATGAGACTTCAAAATATGCTACTCGCCGCAACGCTTGCACTGCCTGTCGCAATTGCCGGATGTGCTGCTTCTGCCGACAATCCGATGGTTGGTGGAGCTCCGATGTATGAGAGTAAGAACATCGTTGAGAACGCCTCCAATTCCAAGGATCATGAAACGCTGGTTGCCGCCGTGAAGGCTGCCGGTCTCGTCGAGACATTGCAGGGTGAGGGTCCATTTACTGTCTTTGCGCCGACAGATGCCGCTTTTGCGGCGCTGCCTGCCGGAACGGTAGAAACTCTGTTGAAGCCGGAAAACAAGGATATGCTGACGAAAATCCTGACTTGTCATGTCGTCGCCGCGAAAGCGCTTTCTGGCCCGATCAAAGGCATGGTTGACGATGATAGCGGAGCTCATCCAGTCAAGACGGTTGGTGGCTGTGTTTATACTGCCATGTATAAGGGCGACACCATCATGCTCAAAGACGGGCAAGGTAACATTTCCAATGTCACGATTGCTGATGTGGAGCAGTCAAACGGCGTTATTCACGTCATCGACAAAGTTCTGCTGCCTGCCTCCTAACCGGATAGACCATCCGTCGCCGTCACTGCGGATGGTCGCTCCGGGGCCGTAAACCCTTTCCGGGGTTTGCGGCCTTTTTATTTGCCCCCCTTCCAATGATATGTAAAGCTTCATCAAGCAGGAAACTCCAGACGTGAATGCCCGGTAAAAGTCGGCTATAAAAAAACAAAACGCAAAAGGAGATGGGAGATGGATTTCGGATTTGAACTCCGGCGGATTATCACTGGACATAATGACAAGGGTCGCTCGATTGTTACCTTGGACGGTCCGCCAGGTGGGCAAATCGGCAATCTCAGGGATATATGGAATTCGGTTGGCCCCGATGTTGATAGCGTCAGCACAGAAGATCGGGGCGCGATGCCGGTGACATTGTCCCCGGAGCCAGGCGGGCATAAATTCAGGTGGTTCCTTGTGCCGCCAGTCGATCCATCAATCAGCGAAGAAGAGTACGCGAAAATCGTGAAGGCGCGGTTTGCCAAAATGGGTGCGGAGCATGAGCAACCGGACACAAGTCGTCACCCGGCGATGCATAAAACGGAAACGATTGACTACATAATCCTTCTTTCTGGTGAAGTGACTCTCTTGCTGGATGAGGACGAAAGACATCTCAAGCCGTATGATGTCGTGGTTCAGCGCGGGACAAACCATGCATGGGTCAACAAAGGCACGGAACCGGCACTACTTTGCGCTATACTAATAGATGCAGATGTCCGCTGAATGAGCTTTTCGGCGTCTGCCGTTGCGTTTGAAAGCAGAGCGAGCACTTGATTTGCTCAAGTTTTGTTGAGAGTTAAATAAGGTGAGCTGTGGCTTTTTTCTTGTTGTTTGATGTCAATTCTGTAAGGCTAAAAACATAGCGCGTTCCAAAATAACACGGAGACAAAATCCGGAGGAAGGAAAACATGCGTGTCATACTTATAGGCTGCGGCATTGCGGGAGCGGCCCTTTCACTGACCTTGCAACGGGCCGGGATTTCTCACATTGTGTTGGAACAGGCATCCGAGCTTTCCGAGATCGGGGCCGGGTTGCAACAGAGCCCTAACAGCATTCGGATTCTTGAATATCTCGGATTGAAAGATGAATTGGCCAAGATCGGAGTTCCGCCGCAGGCTCATCTTTTCAAGGATTATAAAAGCGGGGAAGTTTACCTGAAGACCCCTCTGATGCCGAAGGTGGAAGAATTCTTCGGTGCGCCTTATTACCATGTCCATCGCGCAGACTTGCTGGACATATTGGTCAAGGCAATGGACCCCGACAATATCCGTCTGAACAGCAAAGTTATTGATGTCACCGAACATGAGAACGGCGTTGAGGTTCGTCTTAGTGACGGGACGATAGAGAAGGGCGATGTTTTGATCGGGTCGGACGGCCTTCACTCCATGGTTCGCGAGACCTTTTTCGCGCCGGAGAAACCACGTCCGTCCGGCTGCGTCGCTTGGCGGGGTCTTGTGCCTATAAAGGTTGCGCAAGACCTGGGCTTTGAGCAAAACTCCTATGTCTGGATGGGGCCGCACCGTTCTGCGGTTCTATACTATGTGCGGGGGGGCGATCTATTTAACTGGGTCGGAATCGGCCCCTATAATGATAACGCCAAGGAGTCATGGTCCCAGACGGGGTCCCGCGATGCCGCCCTCAAAGAATATGAAGGCTGGAACGACCAGATCCGGGAACTGATCGCGGGGACCGAGAGTCTCTTCATGACGAACATGATTGACAGGGATCCCCTCGACAGGTGGGTTACGGATCGGGTCGCGCTGATGGGAGATGCAGCCCATGCGATGATGCCGTATCATGCGCAAGGTGCCGGGCAAAGCATCGAGGATGCGTGGGTATTGGGCCGTTGCCTCGAAATGGCGGAAGGTGATATTCCCGGCGCACTCAAGAAATATGAAGGACTGCGATTAGCTCGCGCTAACCGCGTCTTGCAGCAATCCCGAGCGGCGGAAAACCTGTTCCATATGAGCGATCCGGAAGAAATAGCCCGGCGAAATGCCCGTTTTGCCAAGCATCAACGGGAGGATCAGGACGGCTTTCCCGTGGGACAGCGCTGGTTATATTCCTATGATGCGGAGAAGGCTGTAATGGGAACGGACGAGGAATGGCAATCGCTCGCCTGGTAAAAACAATAAAATACAAGGTGAACGAGATGTCAGGTCTATCTTTGGTTAGTTCAAACAATAATGAGAAACGTAATGACTGATTCCGATACATTAAGCCAGATGTCCGCCGAAGAGCACGCCAAAACAATGGCGGATTATATAAAAGCGGGCGAGGCGCGTGCTTATGCGCTCGGCAATCGCGGACCGATCCGCATTGGACCTGATGGCAAACTGCATCACGACATTCTGGATGCTTATCAAGAACATGGTTTTTATGTGTTCGAGAACGTCGTCGGGAGTGAGGAACTGGCCGAACTTCGCGCCGATGTTGAAGATGTCTTGCAAAGGGCGCCGGTTTCGCCGGAATCCGATGTTGATGCGCTGGGACGGCCAGCTCTTGGTCCGGAGTTTGGGAGATACCCTTATCGATTTGCCAAACCGCTGAGTGATCCGCTTGGGGGAACAACCAAGAACAAGGGGCGCCATCCCGTTAAAATGTCCAACCCGACACCATCGAAGGATGCGCCGAGTTGGACGATTGAGCTTTTGCACGGTAATTTGCATTTGATGGATTCCTGCCTGCGCCTTTATGGTCATCCAGGCTTGCTGGCCGTTGCGGAGGCTATTAATGGACCGGATTTCGTTCCCTATAATGAGGTGGCTTTTATCAAGGAGCCCGGCCTGGGCCCTTCCGTCGCCTGGCATCAGGATGGCACGACGCATTGGGACGCGCCGGACTGGGATGAAAATGCCCACGGTTTTAATTTCATGACCCAGCTTTATCCGAGTACGCCGGCAAACTGCGTATGGTTGCTGCCCGGAAGCCATCGGGCGGGCAAGGTGGATATTCGCAAGCTGGTTGAGGAAAGCGGATCGGATCGGTTTAAGGATGCTGTTCCGCTGGTCTGCAAGGCGGGCGACGTTTTTGCAGTCAACCGGCAGCTGGTGCATGGTTCCTTCGCCAATTCTTCTCCCGATCGACGCGTTACAATTAACGCCGGCTTCTTTCCGCGCAAGCGGGTTCTCGATGTGACCACCAGCCAGCTCGATGAACGCATGGAAACATATGATGCGGAGCGTATTCACGCGCGCAGTCGAATTATTGCGCTTGGTATCGATGCGCGTCAGCAACGCTTCCCCGATGAGCCGAGATTTTGCTATCAACCGCTGGCCGGTGAGGAGATGGAAAATCGCTGGAATGAGGAAAATCGGGAGAAAATTCTTAAAAACTATAACCTCAACGATATCTATATTTAATCTTAAGGAGTTTGCCCGTAAACTTGTGGCTGTGTACCAAATATTCGCAATGGTACGCACGATCAAGGAGTTAGGAATATGATTTCGTCATTGATTGTCACCGGCCTGATTGTCGCCGTTATCATTTATGTGATTGTCGCCTATAACGGTTTCGTCAGCCTGCGGGAACGGATCAAGGAAGCATGGAGCGGGATCGAGGTTCAGATGAAGCTCCGGTATAATCTCATTCCTAATCTGGTGGAGACTGTCAAAGGCTATGCCAAGCATGAATCCGGTACCTTTGAGGCTGTCACCCGCGCCCGGAGCGAGGCAATGGCCAATCAGGGCTCCCCGGCTGAACAGGCCCAATCCGAAAACATATTGACAGTTGCGCTTAAATCGTTGTTTGCGCTTGCTGAAAATTATCCCGAACTCAAAGCGAACGAGAGTTTCCTCAATCTCCAACATCAACTATCCGATGTCGAAGACAAGATTCAGGCGGCGCGCCGCTACTATAACGGCGTTGTTCGCGACAATAATATCAAGGTTGATCAGTTCCCGAGTAATCTTGTCGCTGGCGCGTTTAAATTCATCAAAGCGGAATTTTTCGAGTTAGCCGAAGATGAAGAAGCCGCACGCAGGCCGGTCGATGTAAATTTCGACTAAAGAATGCTGGTCTGATGCTACATTCGTTTTTTTTCATAGTCTATCGTATCCCGGTTGTTCTGGGGTTGCTCATGCTGCTATGCGTCGCAGTCCCTGAAGACTTGCGCGCGCGGGAAGTCATAAAAAACTTCGAGAGTGACCTTTGGGTTCATTCCGACGCCTCCCTCACTGTCAAAGAGAAGATCACAGTAATTAGCGAAGGGCGGGAAATCCGTCGTGGCATTTATCGTGACTTTCCGACCGACTATACAGACAACGCCGGGAACCAGTATCGTGTCGGCTTTACGGTCGAAAAAGTAACAAGGAATGGACAGGAGGAACCGTTCCATACCGAGAGACTATCAAACGGTGTGCGTGTTTATATCGGCAGCAAGGACAAATATATCGACAAGGGAGAGCACCGCTACGCCATCACCTATAACACGACCCGGCAGATCGGCTTTTTTGACGGATTTGATGAGTTATACTGGAATGTGACAGGAAACGGCTGGGCCTTCGAGATTGAGAAAGCGAGTGCCCGTGTCCATTTGCCGGATGGTGCATCTGTTCTCAATTTCAGCGCATACACGGGTTATCAGGGCGAGACAGGCAAAGCCTTTATGACTCGCGATTTTGTGGATGGGATCGGCTTTTACACAACCCGGCCGTTGCGTGCGAAGGAAGGGCTTACCATCGCGGTTTCATGGCCGATTGGCTATGTTGCCAAGCCGACAGATGGCGAAAAGCTGAGGTATTTTCTGGCAGATAACCGGATACTTATCGCCGGATTGTCGGGGTTGTTGATTCTGTTGATCTATTATTCTGTCGTTTGGTGGCGGGTCGGGCGTGATCCCGTGGCCGGAACGATCATCCCGTTCTTTGAACCACCCGCAGGTTATTCCCCCGCTGCCATGCGGTATATCCGCAAAATGGGATTCGATAACAAGGTCTTCACCGCGGCAATTGTCAATATGGCGGTGAAGGGCTTTCTGACCATTACAGAAGACAGTTCCGGTAAATATCGCCTTGCAAAAACCGGCGAGAAGGCGCCGCTTTCAATGGGGGAAAGTGCCGTTGCCCGCGGCCTCTTTTCCGGATTTCGTGATGAGATTGAGTTGAAAAAGACTAATCACACGCATTTTAGAAAGGCCCGAGACGGTCTGAAAGAATGGTTGCGGACAGAGTTTGAAAAAAACTATTTCAATAACAACAGGATGTATTTTTTCTCTGGCGCAGGCTTGTCACTCATCGTCATTATCCTGATGATTGCTTGGGCAAAAGAACCGATTCCTACCGCCTTTATTTCTCTTTGGCTTTCTGGTTGGACGGTCGGTGTTTATTTTCTCTTGCGCAAGGGGTTGCGTGCCTGGCGATCCATGGTCTCCGGCGATGCTGTTTCCGGGGTAACCGCCATTTTAACAACCATCATCGCTATCCCGTTCATCGGCGGCGAGTTCGCGGGATTATTCTTCTTTATTGAAATGGCTTCACCTGCCGCCGCGGTTATTTTTCTTCTGATCCAGATTGTGAATGTTGTCTTTTATCACCTGTTAAAGGCTCCGACGCTTCTGGGGCGCAAAATGCTGGATCGATTTGCGGGGTTTGCGGATTTTCTGAGCGTGACGGAAAAGGATCGAATGAATTTCTTCAATCCGCCTGATCGTACGCCGGAATTGTTTGAGCGTTACCTGCCGTTCGCGATTGCGCTGGATGTGGAAAATGCCTGGTCCGAACAGTTCGCAGATGCGTTTGCGGAGACGGGGGAGGGGCCCTGGCAGTCGCAAGGCTATCGCCCATCCTGGTATCATGGCCGTCATTTTAATGCGTCCAACCTTTCCGGCTTTTCGTCTTCTCTGGGAAGCAGTTTTACAAATGCCATTTCTTCTGCGTCAACGGCGCCGGGCAGTTCCAGCGGGTCTTCAGGCGGCGGCTCGTCTGGCGGCGGTGGTGGCGGTGGTGGCGGAGGAGGATGGTAAGGCATCAGCCTTGCCCCCCCGATTATATAATCACTTGCATCACGGATTGCGGGCATAGCATCCAGAGCGTGTCACATCAAAGGAAGAACCATGAAATACAAACCGGAGAATTCAGAACCTGCCGATGCCGCAACTCGCCGCGCCGTCCGACCCGTCATATGTTATCCCACGGACAATCTACCGCTCCCTAATGTGGATATCTACGCAGAAGCACGGCATCACTTAAAACAGGTAGATGAGATCATCGTGGAACCGCGGGACGCCGAGACCTTTCATGTTCCGGCCGGCCATTTTTGTCGCATTGTAAGTGTTGAGGGGCCGCAAGTTGGTGACCTTAATCTTTGGAATGCCGCTGACATAAATGAGCGGTTTTTCAGCGGCAAGACACGTGCCCTGAATGGCACCCATGTCAGTACCGGCGACAGGCTTTGGAGCAATCTTCCCTACATGCGGCCCATGGCAACCATTACACATGACACGCTGGATTGGTATGGATGGGATGAATATGGCGGCGGTGTGCATGATGTCATCGGAACGCGCTGCGATCCCTACACTAACCGGCTTTTGAACGGTGGGGAGTATCATTACTGCTGCCATTCAAACCTTTCCCGGGCGCTAGCGACGGAAAAGCAGATTGCCGTAACTGATGCGGAAGCGCATGTCCATGATGTGTTGAATGTCTTCATGTGCACCGGTTTTACGCAGGATACGCATCAATATTTCATGAAGGCCAGCCCCGTTCGTCCCGGTGATTTTCTGGAAATTTTTGCGGAAATTGACCTTCTGGGCGGGCTCTCAACTTGCCCCGGCGGAGATTGTAGCACTATCCATTCCAGCGATACGGCGAAATGCTATCCTTTAAAGGTCGAAGTTTATCGGCCAACACAAGGCCTTCCGGTGGACTGGCAACCGGCGGCTAAAAATCCGTATTCACGCAATCACGGTTTTGATGAATAAAAGTCCGGTTACCTATGGGTGTTGCGATAATTTCTGAATTGAATGACCGATCTTTGTAAGGCGCACGGCATGGGTAGAGCGGGCAATCGTCAGGGATTTTGCAATGTCCCGATTAAGGAGGTTTATTTCTGTCGTAAGGGGCGAGGGTAGATCTTCGATCAATGTCGCAAATGCCTTGCATATGGTTTGGCATTGCTGATGGAACCCAAGTTGCATTTCCATTGTTGGCGCATGATCGCCGCTTTCGTTTTCTACCATTTTTGCAAGGTGAGTTGCTCCCACGTCCAGTAGCTGAAGTTGGGTGCCGATAGCGCCGATTTCAAGCGCCTTTTCCCTTGGGGCGACAGAGGCGATATCGTTCAGCAGGCACTGAAACGCTCCAACAGATCCACCGGCACCGACGGCATCTTCAATGGCCCGCATACGCATTGATGTGCGGGCGAAGGCGTCTCCCGCTTTGCCAATAAGATTTTCCGTCCCCACTTTGCAGTCTTTGAGGCGGATGCCCCCATGTGGGCAGGGATGAAGGAAGTCTATTTTGACGCCCTCCGTTCGTTCCAGCTCCTCGCTATCTGCCGGGACGAGGATCGCGCTGAATGCTTTTTTCCCCTCCGTCTCATCCGTGATTGCCAGAACAATAAAGTGATCGGCGATGGGCCCGTTTGTCAGATAGGCCTTTTCCCCATTCACTATATAATATGCTCCGTCTTGCCTGGCTGACGTCTTCAGGAATTTCGGGTGCGCACCGGCGCCGGGCTCCGATATCGCCACAGACAATGTAGCCTCCCCTTTCGCGAGGGCGGGAAGTAATTGCTGTTTCATTTTTTCCGGCGCATCCGATGCGATGTGAAGCCGACTGATAAGCCAATGCGACATAAACACCATTGTTGCGCCGGGCACTCCTCCCGCACGGCTGAGACATCGGGCGGCGGCGGATAAAATGCCATAGTTGGCGTTCAGGCCATTAAATTCCTCAGGAATTGAGAGTCCTGCTAAACCGGAATCTGCGAAAGCTTGCCAAAGATCCTTGGGGAATGATGTCGCAGTGATCAGCTCAAGCCGTCGTGGACGGATATGGCCAGTAGCAAACTCTTCGACTTTTTTCAGCAATTTAGATTGATCCATATCGAAGGATGTCTCTTTACAAATTATTCTTGGTTTTCTCGACGTAATTTTTCGATGTATCGATAATACAAATTCAAATTAACATCTTTCTGCCGTCATCCGGCATGAAAAATATATTGCCAGGGCTTTTCAAGAGGTTCTTCATTTGCTTGATGTATCAGATTGATCATCTGCTATCAAAGCCCGTTTGTTGGCTCTTCGAGGGGCCAGATAACCCAGCCAGACGATGGACAAGAGGGACAGTAGAAGCAAGGCCAGGGCGACCGGGAAATTGATGATCGCCATTGGGTTGCCATCCAGAATAACCAGTGTTTGAGATAGCGAAAGTTCCAGCTTATTTCCCAGAAAAAACGCAATAATAAAAATAACGACGGAATAGCCAAATGATGTCATTACATAGCCGAGTATCGCGAAGGCCAGCATGACGGCGACGCCGAACATGCCGCCTGTTGAGGCATAGACCCCCGTAATACATAAAACCAACGCCGCCGAAAAGACCAATGACTCAGGTGCGCTGATTATCCGTGCCCAAAGCCGGAGGCTGGCTTGCCCGATCAGCAAATTCATCAAGTTGGCCATCAACATTGCCCCGAACAGGCCGTAAATGAGGCGACCCTGCTGCTCAAACAGGAGCGGGCCGGGCTGTATCCCATGAATCTTGAAGGCAGAAATGAGCAGGGCCGCCGTAATGCTGCCGGGAATTCCGATAGCCAGCAGCGGGATAAGGTTGGCGCCCATTACAGCGCTGTTCGCAGATTCCGTCGCAGCGACACCTTGAAGGTTTCCCTTGCCGAATGATTCCGGGTCATTCGACGTCTGCTTGGTTGATGCATAACTCATAAAGGCGGCCGCAGTTGACCCAATACCCGGAATGGCGCCCAGAACGGTTCCGATAACGGCGCCTCGTAACATCACATAGCGGCAGGACCAGTATTCCGCCCGGCTTACGCGTTTATCGTCGGCGTCCTGCGTGTCAGGAATTTCGATGGTCGGCAATATCGATTTTCCGATATTGGCGAGGCGGCGGAAAATTTCCGCCACAGCCAGCATTCCAATCGCGACGGCAGTAAGCGGAAGACCATCAAACAATTCGAAATAACCGAAATAGAGGCGGGGGGTACCATGCTCCGGATCGAGGCCAACCATGGCAAAGAATAATCCCAGAACGGCGGCAATCAGGGCTTTGACTACTGAATCGCCGATAAGCCCTGCAATGATCGAAAACGCGAATATCATAAGGGCAAAAATCTCGACCGGACCCATTTGCAACGCGATAATTGCGAGCGGCACAGACAAGGTTATCAAGACGATATCGCTGAAAGTGTCGCCGGTAACCGATGAGTATAATGCCATTTTCATCGCTTTGACGGGCTTTCCCTTCTTTGCCAACGGATGACCGTCAAGTGCCGTCGCGGCGGCATCTGGAGTCCCTGGCGTATTGATCAGGATTGCCGGAATGGCACCGCCGAAAAGGCCTCCCTTGTTGACACCTACAAGAAAAGCAATTGCGGGCAATGGATCCAGAACAAAGGTGAACGGGATGGCGACGGCCATTGCCATAACCGGACCGGTGCCGGGCAGGGCGCCGATAAACTGCCCAATAGCAACACCGGCAATAACAAATAACAGGTTTGTCAAATTCAGCGCATCGCCAAGTCCGGCCAGAACGGTAGTGAACTCAACCATTTGCGGTCATCCTCATGGCAGAGTTCTTTCAAGCAATGGAACCACGGTCAGCCAGATAGCAAGGGGTAAGACAATAACGCCGCCCAGCAGCCATCCTATCCGCCGTTCTCCGACGAGGAGCATTAATGCGCCCACGAAAAGGGGAGTGACCGCCAAAAATCCGAAGTTTGCCATGGCCCAAAGTGCGCAAATAGTAACTAGCGCAAACATTGAGACGCGTAAAAATTCGGAAAATCCAACCGAAGTCGCGCCGGTAGGAATTGCGGTCTGTACTATTCCCAAAAAGACAAGAAGGATAGCGCAGGCATTTGGGATGGACTGCGGCCGCATCCAGCCATAATCAACGATTTCCGTATGTGCCGGAATGACAATGAAATAAAGCAGGAGACCCAAGCTGACAATAAAAGCCCCTGATAGCCGATTGATCAGCAATGCCTGGACCTCCCGCAAAGTTTGATCGCCTAAAGATATTCAATAACTTGCGGCGGTTCTCTATTTATTTTCCAAACAGTTTTTTAACATTTCCAACGCCCTCGACAAGCATGTTTTGGGTTCCATCTGGCCCCAAGTCACTCGGGTCAGTTTTCAGCGCGTTGACAATCGCTTTTCTTGCTGCCTCTGAATTGATGGCATTATGGAGGGCTTCGGCAAGAGCGGCCTTAGTGTCCGCAGGCAAACCTGCGGGTGCCGCAATAAAGAAATATGGATCTACATAAATTTCATAGCCTTGCTCGACAACCGTTTGAGTGTCGGGGGCATACCCATGCCGTGACGCATTCGCGCTTGCAATCATTTTAAGATCCCCGCTCTCGATGTAAGGAATATGCGCCCCTGCCGCAAAGGAGGCAACAACATGATCACCGAGAAGATTCTGAATAGCTTCCGCACTGCTTTTGGTCGAGACGAGTTTGAAACCCGCCTCTGTTTCGCCATCCACATATTTCATCAGAAGTTCTTGCGGCTTGGCATCAAACGCAACAAGAGCCCCGTTATTCGACTTTGAGTATTCAATCAAGCCCTGAAGGTCGTCGAACGGCGCATCGGATTTTGCAATGATTGCGACTTGTGCCCGTGCCACAGTGGCAAGGTAATCGAAACTTTCCAGATTGAACGGCAGTTTGTCACCACGAAGCACCAGGTTCACAAGGATTGGCATATTGACACCCATTCCCAGTGTCTGTCCGTCCGGTTTGGCCACGGCAATTCCGGTGAACATGGCGATACCGCCACCGCCGGGCTTGTTTTCAACGACAATGTCCCAGCCCGTCTGACTTTCCATTTCCTTTGCGATTACGCGGCCAAGCGTATCTGTTTCACCGCCGGCATCGAATCCAATCTGTAGCGTTATCGGTCCTGATGGTGCCCATTCTGCAAATGCGGAAACACTCAGCAACAACCAGGCAACGAGCCCCAAAAACAATCCCTTGAACGTCATGATATCCTCCTCTTCAGATTCTCTTTTTTATCCGTTTTCAAAGTGCTGCGACCCGGCGCCAGGTCAGCAAGATCAATTCCGTGATCCAGTAAATGCTGTGGAACGCTCCGATCCATGATCAAACATGCCGCAATCACAGCAAGGGCGGGTGCGGTTTGAATGCCGTAGCCACCTTGCCCCGCCAGCCAGAAGAAACCTTCTACGGTGTCATCAAATCCACACACAGGGCATTTGTCATCAACAAAGCTGCGTAATCCCGCCCATTTATTCTCAATCCGGCGGATGGGCAGATCGAATGCTGTTTCAATCCGGTCCACACAGATCGCGACGTCCAGTTCATCAGGTTGAACGTCACAGGGGAGGGAGCTTGTTTCGTCCGCCGGCGAGATCAATAGCCTGCCGGCATCCGGTTTCAGGTAGAACTGCTCGTCAATATCGATAACCATCGGCCAACTGTCGGGGTTGACGCCGGAGGGAGCAGCAACGACCATCGCCGTTCGTCGTTTTGGAATAAGACCAATTGCTTCCGCGCCAGCCATCTTACCAATAGAATCTGCCCATGCACCGGCCGCATTGACGATCGTTTTTGCGGCATAAGTACCGTTAGAAGTTGTTACTTGCCATCGGCCTAAGGTGTGTTTGGTCTCGAAAACTTCGCTCGCAGTCTTTATTATGCCGCCGGAGGAACGAAATTTGCGTAAGTATCCTTGGTGTAGGGCGTTGACATCAATATCGCTTACCCGGTCATTAGCGAATCCTGCAGCTACATATCCCTTACGAAGGATCGGGATGGCAGCCTCTGTTTCTGCCGCATCCAGACGTCTTACGCCCCCTGAATCTGAGAGGTCGCCGACCATATTTTCAAGAGAGGTGAGCTGATCATTCCGGGCGATCATGATGACCCCGCGCTGGGAGAGCAGCGGGCTTTCACTAAATCCTTTGGGGGGGCTCTCAAGAAAATCTGCCGATGCTCGTGACAGCGCGCGAATGGGGGGCGGACCATATGTATCAACAAACATGGCCGCGGACCTGCCGGTAGAGTGGTAACCAGGCTGCGCTTCCATTTCCAGCAGTAATACGGAAACGTCCGGCGAAAGCTCGCACGCGAGTGAGGCTCCGGCGATGCCAGCTCCGATGATAGCTACGTCAAATTCAGTCTGCTCTGCCAAATCGTGCCTGCGCTGTCCTTTGAGGATTGCGTAAAAAACTAACATATAAATTTCCGATAGGAAAATTATTTTTCCGATTAGAAAATATGGACTTGATGGCCTGATTTCTCTATCTTCCGAATATGAGCGGATTGGAGGCGGCAAAAATATCTGAAGATGGAAACAGCCGGGCGCAGGTCGCCGAACGGGTTCGGGAAATTCGCCGTAAAAAGGGTTTGACGATCAAGGATGTGGCGACACGATCCGGTCTGGCCATTTCCACCGTCTCAAAAATCGAACGTAATCTTATGGCGCCAACTTATGATCGATTCAGCCGTCTCGCCGATGGATTGGGTGTCGATGTATCCGAGCTTTTTATGGCGAAAGGTGAGCAGTTTCTACCCGGTGAATTCTCTCTTGCCCGCATAGGGGAGCATAGTTTTCACCAGACGGAGAACTATACCTACGAGATGCTGTTTCCGCATTTGCGGGGGAAAAGTATGATCCCGATGCTGGGTACGCTCAAACCGTTTGAAAAAATGCGGTTTGATCGGCTGGTCAGCCATGAAGGGGAGGAATTCTTCTTTGTTTTGAAAGGCAAGGTCGTTGTTCAGCTGGAAGGAAAAGACCCCGTCGTTCTGGAAACTGGAGAAAGCATCTATTTTGACAGCCGCAGGGGTCATCTTTATGCCTCAGCCGGAGATACAGATGCTCGTATACTTTGTGTTTGTACAAAAATGTAACCAATTTCATTTTGTTTAACAGGCCTCGACCTAATTAGAGGCTGGGGACAGCTTTGTTGTAAAAATCTACCGCTCTTTCAGGACTGGTCCCGCAAAGACTGGTTCGATCGTGAGGATCTGCAGCGGCATTTTAAGGAAAAATACTGTTTTGATCTGGGTGTACCGGTGAAATGGTCCGCCTATGAGGCTATTGCAGAATTCTTCTCCAATGACGTCAAGGAAATTGATGGTGTCCGTATATATGGATGCTATTTGTTTTCCGATATGTATAGAGTGTGAACCGCGTATCCTTCAACCCATCTTGGCTGCGTCGACTACGGCTTTTGTCCATTCTTCGGGGCTCTCCTGCGGTAGGTTGTGTCCGGCATTTTCAAAGATACGATGCTCATGGGCTCCGGTAAATTTCTTTGCGTGATGGCCTGTGCCACTGTTTACACCATCCACAGCGCCATCGATCGATATGGTAGGAACCGTTATGAACGGTTGCGCGACAAGTTTGCTCTCGATGTCTGAAACAGCTGGATCCCCGGCGACCAATCCATAGCGATGCCTGTAGGAGTGGATGACGACATTCACAAAGTCGGGATTATCAAAGGCTGTGGCGGTTTGATTGAACGTCGCCTCATCAAAATCCCAGGTGGGAGACCACATCTTCCAGAGCTGATGAGCAAATCCGGCCCTATTTTCTTCCAGACCCCGTCTCCCTCGTTCTGAGTGGAAAAAATACTGGTACCAAAGGGATGCTTCGACAGCAGGGGACGCTGGCTCTAAGGCTCTTGCAATATCTTGAATGTTGTAGGAGTTTCCTGTCACCAATGCCGTGACCCGCTCCGGCCAGAGGGCCGAAACGATACAGGCTGCGCGGCCTCCCCAGTCATAGCCGGCCAGGAGCGCCTTTTGAATTTTCAAGGCATCCATCAGGGAGATAAGGTCATAGGCAAGGACGGCCTGTTCCCCTGATCTTGGCGTTTCGTCTGAAAGAAAACGTGTGTCGCCATAGCCCCGTAAGAACGGAACTATGACCCTTGCTCCGTTCAACGCCAGTGTCATCGACGAAGCCGTGTAGGCATGGACATCATACGGAAATCCATGGCACATGATTATAGGTGAGCCGTCGGCGGGCCCATATTCATAATAGGCGACATTCAATACACCTGCCTGGATTGTCTTTAATATCATCAACCTATCTTTCCCATGGCCGGGCATGATTAGCTCCAATGCGCAATGATACTTTACCACAGGTACTGTTTTCTTAAGTTTTCCTGATCCGGCATTAGTAGAAAATTTATAACATATTGAAAAATATATATAAATAAAGACAGTCGGACTCTACCACAAACTTACTATTTTTCTAAATGCTTCGCTCTCATATTGCCGCGCAGAAACCGTGCCGATGGTTCGGCGCGGCAGGCTGTGTTATTTGATATGTAAGGATAGTAAAAATGAGTCGAAATGTGACTTTCAGACCCGCAACAAAAAACGATGCTCAACATCTCGCACATCTGGTGAACTTCGCCGGTGAAGGCATCCCATATTATTTTTGGCAAAAAAACGCCGAATCCGGGCAAGATCCGTGGGACATTGGGAAAAACCGGGCAGAGCGTGAGGAGGGCAGCTTCTCCTATCGCCATACTATCGTTGCGGAGATTGACGGAGAGCTGGCCGGATGCTTAGTGACATATGTTCTGCCGGAAGATCCTGAGCCCATAGATTATGATGAAATGCCGCCCATCTTTGTTCCAATTCAGGAGTTGGAAGACAGCGCGCCTTCAACCCAGTATGTCAGTGTTCTTGCGGCCTATCCGCAGTATAGAAATCTGGGAGTTGGCTCCGGGTTGCTGAAAATTGCCGAAAAGGAAGGCGACGGGCGTGCAATGAGCATTATTGTTTCAGACGGTAATCCCAACGCCCGGCGATTATATGAGCGTGTCGGTTATGTGGCTGAGCGGGATCAGAAAATGGTGAAGGAAGACTGGAAGGGAGAGGGCAAAAACTGGATCCTGATGATCAAGGCATAATTTTTCAAAACAGCACCCCAGATATCCTATTGAAACGCTTTAAGATGTTTGGGGTGAAAGTGACCTCTGGACGCCGAGGTGGCATGACATTATGATGGAGCCCTGATGTCGACGGAATCAAGCAAGACTAATCAAGAATAACCGTCGTCTCTTGGCTATTTTCTGGGAGGATTGATGCCATGAACTTCCAAGTTAAACCTGTCGATGCGACATTTGGCGCTATTGTTACTGGGCTTGATCTTAAATCTTTGAGCGAAGATGATTTTGCTGATCTCTACAAAACCTGGCTTGAATACTCATTGCTAATTTTCCCGAGCCAGCACCTTTCGACAGAAGAACAAGTCAAATTTGCCCGCCGCTTCGGGGAAATGGAGTTTGATCTCTCTTCCATCAGTAATGTCGATCAGGCCGGAAATCTCATAAAATCAGACGAGAATGACAGGGTGAAAATCCTGAAAGGAAACATGGGATGGCATCAGGACAGCACCTATATGCCCGTTCAGGCAAAAGGCGCGGTTTTCAGTGCCCATGTCGTTCCTTCTGCAGGGGGAGAAACGGGTTGGGCGGATCTGTCAGCCGCTTATGAAGCTTTGGACGAATCAACCCGGGCACGTATTCAGGACCTGAAAGCCTATCATTCACTGTACTACAGCCAGCAAAAGGCAGGCTTCACCCAAAAGAAAAAGGACAGCGAATATAGCGGATATGGTTTTTTCGATCAGGATCCGCCGCTCAGGCCTCTCGTCAAGATACATCCGGAAACGGGCCGTCCTGCGCTGACCATAGGTCGGCATGCCTACAACATCCCGGGCCTAAGTGAGAAAGAATCCGAAGAGCTTCTGGAGGAGCTGGTAGATTTTACTTGCCAGAAGCCACGTGTCTATCATCACCACTGGGAGGTAGGCGATTCTGTTCTCTGGGATAATCGTTGTTTGCTGCATCAGGCGACACCCTGGGATATGAACGAGCCGCGGATAATGTATCATTCGCGGATCGCCGGTGATCCGGAAAGTGAATTCGCGCCGGGCCATCCATAACGTCTTTTTTGAAAGAGGGCACAGGTCACGAGTCTACAGTCGTTCCGGATTGTGGAAGTTTTGCATACAGGGCCGCTTGCTTTTTCAGTATGCCCATGTAAATGACATAGGGTCATTTAAGGTGGGGCAATGTCGGCGGGCAGGAAAACAGGATATATCCGAAGAGCGTTTCTGGGCTTGGTTTTCCTGGTCGTGGTCATTTTGGTCCTCGCCGTATTATTCCGCACGATTGCACTTGAAACCGCAGGGAAAGCTGCCCTTAATCTCTATGGATTTGATGAGGTTTCGCTTGTCGTGGGATCGGTAGGGATTAACAACATACTTATTGATAGGCTCTCCCTCTCCGATCAGATAATATTGAAAGACGTAAGGGTTGAGTATCGACCATTCTCCCTTCTCTCCGCGCAGATAGATGAGATTGTTATCGGAGAGCTGCATCTGGATATGTCAAATCCAGGCCAGGCAGCTCTTGAACGCATTTCTCAAATTGCCGGGGAAGACGGCTCAAAAGCGGAAACAGACACTGGGCGTCCATACCCAGAAATTCAATTGCAGAAGGGAGCTATCGTTGCGGAAAGCGAGAGCTTTTCCCTTTCCGGCTCACTTTCGGGGTCCTTTTCTTCTGATCAGAAATTAACGGTACAGAGCGTGTTACGGGCGCGTATTGATACAGTGGCAGGCCCCGTACTTCTGGATGATATACAGCTTTCCGTTGATGGCGATATTGCGACTCAATCGGGAACAGTGGAGCTTGCTTCAGGAGCGCTTCGTCATGATGTTGATAGGCCGGACTGGGCACCGCTATCGCTTGCCGGATCCGGACGACTGATTGACGGTATTGCGGAAATAGAGGCAGCGTTGCGAACGCCGGAAGGAAATTCCCTCGCACAAGTAGAGGGACGTTATGTAACAGAAGCTGAAAATGGAGAGATTCAGGTATCTGTGGGCAATTTGTCCTTCCGCCGGGACGGTTTCCAACCCTCTGACCTCTCGCGCTATGCCGATAATTTGCCATTATTCGATGGAATGCTGAATTTTACCGCCAACGCGAAAATCGCTGGGCCTGAGATTACATATGAGGCGGATGTCGACATGAACAACCTTCATATGGAGCTTAACGATGGGAGCGTTGCGGCCAAGCGGCTCCCGCTTGAAATCAATGGTCAATATTTACTGTACGATGGGTCGCAGGATACGCGGGTTGCGCTCCCGGCGTCGGATGTCGTCCTGTCCTATTCAGGGCAGGAATTTGCGATCAAAGACCTAGCAGCGTCATTGAGCATTATCAACTTGGCCGAAATGGTAGAGCTGAACTCATTTAGCGGAACCGTGACCCATAATACCGCAAATGCTTATTTCTCACCCATGTCGTTTAATGCATCAGGTGAGATGAAGGGGCGTCAAGAAATCTCTGCAACTGGCGCGGTTCGGGGTGAGTCTGGTAAATTCGAACTTGATGTTGCCGCTCAATATCAAATTGCAGATGGATCAGGCAATGTCTCTCTTCGCCTGCCGCCAACCATGATAGGGTCAGGGGGTATCATGCCTTCCAAGCTCTCCTCCTTCTTAAAACAAGCGGATGGCTTGTCCGGCGTTGTAATGGGGGAGGCTGAGATTGTCCGCGAGGATGATGGCAGCCTAATAATCTCTTCGGCACATGCGGAGCTTTCCGAAGGGCGCTGGACAGATGTTGATATAGACGCTAGGGATCTCACCGTGAAAGTAACGGCGAAACAGGCCGAATCTGACATGCCCATACAAGGAAACATAATAGGACAGGCGGGCATCACGAGATTTAAAGAGCAAGGCGTTACAATTCCGCGTCTGGAAGCCGTCTTTGAAGCGGAACACCAGAATTTACAGTCAGTGGAGTCCGCACTTTTTACCCTTTCAAACCTGACGATAGATCCCGGAGAAGCGGCGCCTTTCAAGGAAAGGCAGATCATTACGGGGAGCGGAGAAATAAAGGGAAGCGATCTTGATTTTTCACTCGATGCCAAGTCAGATCTTCTGGGATCATATCTGGAGGTAAAGGGCCGTCATTCGCTTGCCTCGTCAGAAGGGCGTGCTCAGGTGAAAGTTGAACCGATCTTCTTTGCAAAAGATGGATTACAGCTTACAGACCTTGTTCCGTTTGACGCCGGGTTAAACCTCGAGGGGCGGGTAAAACCGGACGCGGTGTTGAGTTGGGCGTCAGCCGGATTAAAGTCCTCGGCGGATGTATCGCTGGAAAACCTGAGCATCGAAGCATCTGGCGGCAGTGTTTCTAACCTGAACGGGAAGGTGCATATTGACGAGTTACTTCCGCTCACTATTTCGGCGCCACAGGAAATTACTGCAGATAGCGCCGTTGTCGGCATCCCGCTTGAAAATCCGGTCATACGATTTCGCGTATTGACTGAAGATGGAGATCCTCAGCTTTATATAGACCGCATGGCGCTCGGATTGGTCGGGGGTGTGGCCGTTATCGATGATGCCGTTATTGATACAGGAGCTGAAACCAACCGCATTGAAGTGCAACTCACCAGTCTTGACCTTGAAGAAGTGATGGCGCTCAGCAATGTTGAGGAATTAGTGGCGACAGGCCAGGTAAGCGGTCGTGTCCCGCTTGTTTTTGGAAGTGATCGCCTGATCGTTGATGAAGCACTATTGGCGGCGGACGGTCCGGGCGTATTGAAGATGACTTCAGAAGCCGCCCGCCGGGCGCTGGAGGGTGGGGGAGATCAAGCGATGCTCTTCCTCGATATCTTGGAGAATTTTCAGTATTCTGACCTCTCCATAGAAATCACAAAAACTCAAAGTGGCGAAGATACAGTCAAGCTCCATGCCGAAGGTGCCAATCCGGATGTGGAGAATAGTCGGCCGGTTGTTCTCAATATCAACCTCACGACCAGTCTGGACAAGATATTCAATACTTTGCTGGAAGGCTATCTCTTGTCGGAAAAAGCACTCCGTGCTACCGTCGATGGACGCTGAGTTTTGTGAAGGACAACCTGTGGCGAAACGACCTATTCTTGTGATATGCGGTGTGATGGCTTTCCTTTTTGCCACAACGTCCTGTACGCCAAAAGTTCAGGTTGAAGCGCCTTCGGAACCGATTACCATTAACCTGAACATCAAGCTGGATGCCGAAGTCCGCCTCAAAATCGAGGAGCAGGCAAAAGACGACATAACCAATAATCCGGGGATTTTCTGATATGCCAATTGGGGAACACAAAGGACAACTGAATCGCAGAACGTTCCTTCTCGGCGCGTTTCTCTCTTTTGCGATTGTTTCAGGGTTGCCGCTTTTTTCAGGCACTGCTTGGGCGGACCAGCTTGATGACCTCAGGGCTTCGGGCGCTGTTGGAGAAGCGTTTGATGGATTTGCTCGTGCCCGGGATGGCTCTGCGCAAGCTTTTGTCGATAACCTGAATGAACAGCGCCGCGAAATATATGTAAAACGTGCGAAATCTCAGAATGTAAGCGTTGATCAGGTCGGGCGGGTTTATGCAGCACAAATCCTGAGCAAGGCGCCGAAGGGAACATGGATTCTCGGCGAAAACGGCAAATGGACTCAAAAGTAGCTTCGGATAGTTAGCTTATTCCCCAACTTTCCGAAAGCGAAAGTCACACATACCATCCCCTTTCATGCAGGTTTTTTCGCGCTTTAGTTCCAGACCGAGGCCTTCGGCGAGGGCAAAATCACAATTGCAGATCAAGAGCGGGCCGAGGTCGCGGGCATCCATTTCCTCCATCATCCGGGTATAGGCGCATTTGTGCACATCGACATGAAATTCTTTGTCGGTTCGTTTCTGTACGTCGAATTCGAAGTCTACTCCGATGCCAAAGGAAGCAAACTCGGCTTCGAGTTTCGGAATGGTCATTGGCTCTTTACCGGCGCGCGCTTTTGAAATGGCGCGGTTGCGACTGTCCAGTGTTTCTCGCACAAGTGCATGTGCTTTATCCCGTCCGAGTTCTTTCTCCATAGCGCGTACGAGTGGAATTTGCGCTTCAACGGTTAGCTTGATGTGTTGAAAAGGGGTAATTTTCATGTCTTCCGTCATCTGATTACGTCCCTTGCTAGAGAGGCCTGTCCGTCCATATGGACGGACAGGCCAGAATGAAGAGGTTAGCCTGCTTCCTTTGCGGCTTCTATTTTATCCTGTGTTTTAGTCTCGAAATCACTGGCGTCGTGACGCTCACGTAATTGCTCCTCCAGGGGGCCCATGGCACGGTTGACCATCCGCCCGCGTTGAACTGGCTTACGCTTAGCTATTTCTTCAGTCCAGCGATTGACATGCTTATAAGTTGAGGCATCAAGAAACTCTCCGGCTTCATACACCTTGTTCTGGACCAAAGCACCGTACCAGGGCCAAATAGCGATGTCCGCAATCGTATATTCGTCACCGGAGATATATTTATGCTCTGCAAGCTGGCGATCCAGGACATCCAGCTGTCGTTTAACTTCCATCGCAAAGCGATTAATCGGGTACTCGAATTTTTCCGGCGCATAGGCATAGAAATGACCAAACCCGCCTCCAAGATAAGGTGTGCTGCCAATCTGCCAGAAAAGCCAGGAGAGACACTCCGCCCGGCCTTCTGGGTCGGTCGGAATGAACGCGCCAAATTTTTCAGCAAGATGTAACAGGATCGCTCCGGATTCAAACAGGCGGATCGGCTTGTCGCCGCTGTGGTCCATTAACGCCGGGATTTTTGAATTGGGATTCACTTCGACAAAACCGCTGCCAAACTGATCACCATCACCGATCTTGATCAGCCATGCGTCATACTCTGCCCCGGAAAAGCCGGCTGCCAACAGTTCTTCCAGCATGATCGTGACTTTTACGCCATTGGGTGTGCCCAGGGAATAAAGCTGCATCGGATGCTTGCCGACCTGCAACTCCTTTTCATGAGTAGGTCCGGCGATGGGCCGATTGATACTGGCAAAGCGCCCGCCGCTTTCCTGTTCCCACTTCCAGACTTTAGGAGGCACATAGGCTGCTGTTTCACTCATTTCGAAACTCCATTCGCCTGTCATATTGCCTGACAGGTGACTTTTAATTTTTGATAAGCGCCCACAATCATTCTGTACAAATTTGATCCAAAGTCCACCAACACATTTGTGATTTGGTGAGTTCTGTCACTATTTAAAGGACTTCATTTAACCGGCTTGGCTAAACAGGTTGCGTTTCACTTTGAGCTTTTTGCAGGCACGCGTTGAGTTTAAATGCTAATTCGCGGACGTTTGGCTCTTTCATTATTTCGATATGTCCGCCCGAAATGTCACAAATTTCCAAATTTCCATTTACAAGTCTATACCATTCCTTGTGAATATCGGGGTGAATGGAAATTGGTAGTTCGGTGCGAAATAATGTGGCATTTCCGTTATAAGGCGTTGGGCGATAATTCCGCGCGTTCAGTGAGTTGATGTCGATATTGCTAAAAGGATAATCCTTCTGCCTCTTTTTTCCTTTTGATGCGGAAAGAAGCTTCAGTCTTACTGCACTTGTTACAGCCTTGTTGATATTCTTAATTCGTTGAAACATATAGTCCGGCTTTTCCCAAATAGGCAGGCGTAACCAGATGCGGAAATGCTGTATCAGCCATGCCTGCGGCGATATGTATCGTTTGCTGCTAGGGAGATAGCTGTCCAGCAATGCCAGAAACGCCGTTTCTTCGCCAAGATCGGAAAGCTTTTGGGCCATGCGATAGGCGACAAGCCCACCAAAGGAATGTCCGCCTAGGAAGTACGGTCCGTGAGGTTGAAGTTCACGTATTTCATTCAGATAGAAGTCGGCCATCTCCTCGATTGAGGAATATCGCGTGAAGTTGTCTCCAGACTGAAATTGCTGAATTCCGTAAAAAGGCTGTCCTGCATCAAGATATCGGGCTAATTCACGATAGCCCAGCACCTCGCCGCCAATTGGATGAACAAAGAAAAGCGGTGGGCGATCACCGTTCGGCTGAATGGGCACGATACAGGATGCCGTTTGTTCTTCATCGATCAGGCGTGCCATTTCACGGATTGTACCCGCCTCGAACAGAATGTCGCGGGGAAGGCTGCGGTCCAGTTCTTTCTCAATACGCATGAACAGGTCAACTGCCTGCAGGGAATCGCCGCCCAGCGCAAAGAAATTCTCGTTTGGTCCGATGTTTTCATTTCCGAGCACTTGCTGCCATATCGTCTTCAGCTTTTCCTCACTGGCCGGACGGATGCTGGCCATTTCCATCCCGCTATGAGACTTATCGGATTTTGTCAGGTCGAGTTGTTGATGAAGCTTTCGGCGCTGGGGTTTGCCGGTAGCAGATTTTGGTATTTCCTCAACAAAAATAACATGTGACGGGATTTTATTTGGAATCAGGGTTGTTTTGAGAAATGCCTTAAGTTCACTCGCCGTTACGGACTTATTCGCTTCCAAAACAACCGCAAGCGCTAGATCATCTCCAAGCGTTTTGTGTGGTAAGGGGAATGCGACAGCCTCGCGAACGGCCTCATGCTCGATGGCGGCTTGATCTATTTCTGTTGGGATGATTTTAACGCCACCCCGATTAATCATTTCCTTGAGCCGGCCTGTAATGAACAGGAATCCGTCTTCGTCGAGATAGCCTTCGTCCCCGGTGTGATACCAATCCTGCGTGAACGCTTCACTATTAGCGGTTGCGTTATTCTCATAGCCATCAAACACGGTTTCACGTGTGACGACTATTTCGCCCTTTTCTCCGGCTTGAACAGGCACCTCATTTCGATCGACAATGGAAACTCGGCTTCTGTCTGGCTGTCCGACACTCCCCGGTTTATTGGGCAACGGCGGGAGATTGGTGCAGGACATGAAACTGGTTTCCGCCGATCCGTAGGCTTCAATAACCGGGGTATCAAATATCGCCTCCAGATTCTTAGATACTTTCTGGTCAAGATGGCCCGTTCCAGTGCGTAGCATACGTAGCGAAGGTTTAATGGAATCGATAATTTCTGTGTAGTCGGCCGCTTTTCTCTCAATGGAGTGGAAGACGGTATAACCCCCGGAGATTATCGTCGGTTGCGCTTCGGCAAGAGACTGAAACAATAGATCGACATCATTATTCTTTATGGGGAAAAAACTGGCACCGGAATAGAGAGAGGTGAGTATGCCTGCGGAAAAACCACCCGTATGGAAAAGTGGCATGATATTCAGCATCCGGTCTTCATGGCTCAATTGAAGCATATTCACCATATTGGCTAGCCGCGGCATTACGCCGCGATGTGACAACGGGACGGCTTTACCATAACTGGTGGTTCCGGAAGTGGTAAAAACAACCAGCAGATCGTCTGGTTCTGCTGCTGTTGGTGCAATTCTAGTTTCTGTATTGATTTCGCCACTCAGGTAGACGTTGCCAGCAATTTCCGGGCTGTGTACCTTGATCTCCAGGACTGGAATATTCAGCTTGTCCGCTGCTTCCCGTGCATTGGTCGCTAAACCATCCTCAAGCGCAATTGCATTAATTTTCTTGTCCTGAAAATGTAGATAAAACTCGCCCACGGTCGATGCGGTATTAAGTGGTACGACTGTCACGCTGCAGGCAAGGGCTGTCATAGCGGCAGCCATGTCGGCTCCGCCGGAATGAACTATGGCAATGCGGTCATTCCGGCTTAAACCGGCGTGCGACAGAAATTCACGAAATCCAAGAACGATTTCAGATAACCCAAGGTAGGTGAGTGACTGCTGTTCTTTTGCAAGCAAAGCCGGCGCATTCGGGACCTCATTTGCCCAGAAAAAAACCGCATCATTAAGTGTCTGAAATGACTTCATAAAAATCCAACTGGCAATTAACAAGGCAAAAGTAAAACATAAAAACTAAGATTTTTCATACTGTTTTGCCTTATACGTTAAATTCATTGGTCCGGGTCAAAATATCATGCGAATGTGACATAATACTAAAACCGAGGAGAAACTCTAAACTTACTCAAATTTCCAAACCACATAGATGTCCAATCAGACAAAAAATACTCCTTCTCTTCAGAAGAATTAAAAAGCGAAAGCCCTTTGCTTTTACTTTTTGGGTAGTTTTATGCCCAAAATCGAACATTTATCAAACATATGAATTTAGCCCAAAATGTGGCCGTTCAATTCGACTTAAGGAAATTCAATGTCCTCGTATAAAATAAAGGCACTATATTTCGATGTATTTGGCACAGTTGCAGACTGGTATTCTACTGTAACAAGGGAAGGGCAGGAATTGTCCGGCAGAATTGATCATGCTATTCCCTGGGGCGAATTTGTGACGAAATGGCGTGTGGACGGTTATCTTAAGGCGCTTGGCGAGATTTCTTCCGGCAATGCAAAAATTATTTCGACGGAAAAAATTCACAGAAACAAGCTGGTTAATCTCCTGGATGAATACGGTTTGTCCGGCTTGAGCGACGACGAAATCGATCATTTTAATAGGGTATGGAACCGGCTTGATACATGGGAAGATGCGCGGGAAGGGCTATTATTGCTCAAGAAGGACTTCATGATCCTTCCCTTTTCCAATGGTGACTTCCGGTGCCTTCTGGATATAAGTCGCCGCAATGATTTGCCGTGGGACGGTATTATCTCGGCGGATTTTTTCAAGAAGGTGAAACCGGATCCAACAATTTACTATGATGCCGCAGAACTAGTTCAGCTCGACCCACCGGAAATTATGATGGTCGCTTGCCACGCGCAGGATTTAATGGGCGCGAGAAATGCGGGTTTCAGGACCGCCTATGTCAATCGCCCGTATGAATATGGGCCCGACGCGATAATGGAAGACAAGCCTGTATCGTTTGACTATGACGTCGATAGTATTACTGAACTTGCAAAGATTCTAAGAGATGAAATGCGAGCTTGATATGCATACGGTTCTCATTAGTCCAACTCTATGTTTTCTTCCGGTATCTCGCTTCCCTGAATACGATTGCTGATGATCCATTTATTGAGCGGCGTATTGCTGGCCCCGGAGGAATAATTCTTCAATGTCGAATAAAAGATATAGAATTTGTCGCCGACCGGTTCTGCTGTGGCAACCTGATACTGATCCCATTCATAAAAATAGGTGGTTTCCGTTCCGCTCATAGTGATTTTGCCGCTTGAACTAACGTCAACATCGTCAATTTGGGTCTCGCTTGTGGATTTGGTGCGATGGACCTTTTCCGTATTGACGACGAGGCGCTTGATCTCCCCAACATAATCATAGTCGGGGCTTTCCAGGGTTTCCATCGCAATTTCGACTAACTCAGCATCGTCGGTTGCCGATTTTGGCATACGGACAAGTTGGCGCGCTTTTTTATAGTTTTCTTCATATCGTTCGATGACGTCGTCGATCCGTGCAAGGAGTGCAACTCTATCATCATATGTGTCATGCTTGAGTAGCTTTGCATATTCCGCGGCCTCGCTGACCAGGAGGCGCTTTCCAGCCAGCGTCTGCCGCACTTCGTCGGCGCGACCTTCAGTCAGGAAATGCTTGGCTTGCTGCTGCCGGTCTGATGGGTCGAATTCGTCATAGAAGGACAGACTGTCAGCTTCTATTTCTACGTTGCGGGCAAGGTTGGCAGAAAATGTGTTTACCTCATTATCAATTTTGCCGACGACGTCCCGGAGATATCGCTCCATCCTGTCCACATCCCTGATGTCAAAAGCGCCGCCTTCCTCGACAGTGGCGCGGGTTTCCGGCAGGTAGGCCCGTTTTTTAATCTCGGGAAGGGGTTGATAGATTTGTATTGCGGCCTTTCGGGTCGTGGCGAGGGACCGGAGCCAGTTTGACAACTCTCCGCTTTTATATGGTTGTTGCGGTGTATCCGGTATTACCAGACTGCGGATTTCGGCATTTACCTTTGTCAGGCGATCTTGCACATTGCCAAGCTCCGCGAGCTCTTTTGCAGCATGATCCCTACCGAATTGGGCCATTGCTTCAAATTTTTGAAATGCATTGCTGGCCGCCACGACATCCGGGTCTTCAGCAAAATCTGAAAATCTACCGAGCGCGGTGCGGTATTTGTCCAAGGCATTATCCACCTTCTCGACATAAGCAGGATCCTGGAACGGTTTTGGTCCTGCCCTGTCAATTGTATCCATGGCGCTTTCAAGATCTCGCTTGAGTTTTTTTACCTGGACTCGCTGATGGGAAATCATTTGCGGGGATGTTGCTTGTGAACTGGTCGTCGAAGCCGGTTGCTGGCTGGATTTTGCCGGGGCGGAGGTCTGGGATGATTGTGTATTGTTGGTTGCTGACGGATTTAGCAGGGTGTTGAGTTGTGTCACCAAAGCGTTATAACGTTCATCCGCCGCGAGCCATGCTGGCTGGGAATGATCTGCGGCGCTATCCAGCCTTTGACGCGTAAGTTTCAACAGCTTTAATGTTCGGTTCACCGTGCTTTTGTTGGCACTGGTTCTCCCCGCAAATTGCTGCTCATATCTTTCAATGTCCGCCATTGCATCAGAAATATTCTTGTCAACGGCAGTATCGGCAATCGCAGCGCCCATAATGATGAAAGAGATTAGGATAACGGCAGAGATCAGTCTTCGCATGTCAGGAAATTCCGTATGCTTTTAATGTATAGGGCGTATCTTCAAATATTTTTGTTTATTACTGCACATGTGAAATATCACATTAATTTAGAAGTCTTTGTGACGCAAGATCAGGCGGCGGGATGGAGGTGCCCTCAAGCGGGCACCTCCGGCAGGATCAGTTTTTGAACTTCCGGATTTCACCAGAAGCAAGACGTTCGCGATAGGAATAGAATTCCTTCTTCACAACCTTCATCAGGAAGTAAAGTGCGAAGATGTTGACGACAGCCATTGCGAAGATTGCCGCGTCTGAGAAGTCGATAACCGGTCCGAGGCTTGCCGCCGCGCCGATTATTACAAAGGCACAGAAGATCAGCTTGAAGATTAGCTCTGTGGTTTTTCCTTCACCAAAGAGGTATGTCCAGGCTTTCAAGCCGTAATAGGACCAGGAAATCATCGTTGAGAACGCAAACAGGATTACCGCAACAGCCAGTACATAAGGGAACCAGCTAATCGCGGAACCAAATGCGGCAGATGTCAGAGCAACACCCGAAGTACCGCCAACCGTTGCGATTGATGACCCATCCAGAACATAATGACCCGTAGCCGGATCAATAATCAGCTGGCCTGTAATGGTGATCACCAGAGCCGTCATCGTACAGATGACCACGGTGTCGATAAAAGGCTCGAGCAGGGAGACAACTCCCTCTGTGATGGGTTCTTTTGTTCTGACTGCAGAATGCGCAATAGCCGCAGAACCGACACCGGCCTCGTTCGAGAACGCGGCCCGTTTGAAGCCTTGAATCAGGGCGCCAACGAAACCGCCAGCGATACCAAGCCCCGTAAAGGCGCCGGCAAAGATCTGGCCAAATGCCCAAGCGATCTGATCATAATTTACCGCCAGTATTATGATGGCGGCGGCGACATACATGATCCCCATGAACGGGACAACTTTTTCCGTTACCCGCGCTATTGACTTCATACCGCCAATAATCACCGCGAATACGATGACGGCAAAGGCTACACCTGTAATCCAGCCGGGATATTCCCCGACTATGCCGGCAATCTGTGCATGGGCCTGATTGGCCTGGAACATATTTCCGCCACCCAGGGCCCCAAGGATACAAAATATAGAGAAGAGAATGGCGAGTGGTTTGCCGCCTGGGATGCCAAGTTCTTTGAACCCTTTCGAAATATAATACATCGGGCCGCCGGAAACGGTTCCATCTTCATATTCATTTCGATATTTTACACCAAGGGTACATTCCGTAAATTTTGACGCCATACCGAGTAGCCCGGCGAGGATCATCCAGAAAGTTGCGCCCGGCCCACCAATGCCAACCGCAACGGCCACTCCGGCAATATTGCCGAGGCCAACCGTGCCCGAAAGAGCGGTCGCAAGTGCCTGGAAATGGCTAACTTCACCTGCGTCGTTCGGGTCTGAATAGTCGCCTTTTACCAAACTGATAGCATGGCCGAAGAACCTAAATTGTACGAAGCCGAAGTACACAGTGAAAATGGACGCGGCAATCACCAGCCACATCACAATCCAGGGAAAGCTGGTTCCGGGAATGGGAGCGAATATCAGGCTGACGAAAGGGCCGGTAACCATTGCAAATGTTTCATTCACTTTCTGATCCAGCGTCATCGCTTCCTGGGCGAGCGCAGGACTAACTAATAGCATTGCCGAGATTTGTATAAGCAATGCGGTAAATACTTTTCTCATAACAATCCCCCTCTATCCGATTACTGTTACTGGTACATGCGCGCTCATTACCAGATTGGATGTTGAACTTCCAAAAAAGCGTTCCGCCAATCCTTTACTGGAAGATCGACCAATAATGATCTGCTCCGCGTTCTCTTCTTTGGCGACCGTATTCAGAATTTCAGCGACATGACCGTGGCGAACAACGCCACGCGCCTGAAGTCCCGCTTTCTTTAGTTCTTCAAGTGCGGGATCCACTACTCTCTCCATTGCCGTTGAAATTTCGTTTTCACGGCGTTTGTGCCGCTCCGCGTTTTCCTCAGGTGTCTGAAATGAATAGGGTGACCATTCAACGACATAGACGACCAGAAGCTCACAGTCCTTAATCAGGCCAGCCATTCGCTTTCCATAATCAAGTACGCGGTCCCCCGATTTATGGCCGTCAAGACCAATAACCAGTGTTGTTGTCATCTTCTTTTCCCCTCCTCTAGATTGCCAGCTGGCGAAAAATTTTTTGAAAGATGAAGCTGCTTTCAAAAATTGGTAGGAAAAACCGGAAATCGGCTTTTATGCGTAGATTTCATAAATTTGTCCCCCGCGGTCATGATAGGTTAAAAATCAAATACGGGAAATAAACATGAGAATTGTTTTCAACTGACCCGCAAAACGGAAAACCATTTTAAATAGGGATCTACTCAAAAAGCAGTGATAGGAGACTTGCGTATCTCCTTTAAATTTTAAATTTCAAAGGGATACGGAAAATTGAAGTTGGGAGACTCCCTTGCTTGCAGGATGAGACACTTACCCGGTAAAGAGATGAAAGCTCATTTTCCAGTTGTTGATTCTGACGGTTGTGAGCGAAATATGGATGAATTCTAACCTGATTCGCCATGTTGAGATCAATCTGGCCTATCCGCTGTCACCGCCGAAAATCAAAACACGGGAAGACCTGATTATTAAATTCGGTTACAGTAATATTCCGGCAATAATAAAAAAAGGAATCGTAATGGCGTATGAGCACATAGTGTTTGAACAAGAAAATGGAGTTGCAACGGTGACTCTTAACCGGCCAGATAAGCTGAATGCCTGGACCCGGACCATGGAGCGGGAAGTCCGCAATGCGATGGAAGAAGCGGACAAGGACGGCGACATCCGCGTTATTGTTCTGACCGGCGCCGGGAGGGGCTTTTGTGCCGGTGCTGACATGGATCTCCTGAGCGGGATCGAGGATGGTTCGGAAAAGCGTGAACCGGGCGCTGTTTATGGAACGGAAGCCTATAATGTGGCAATCCGGGCTGATTTCCAGACGCGATACTCTTATTTTCCGTCAATTAGCAAGCCTATCATTGGTGCGATCAATGGGCCTGCCGCTGGCCTTGGCATGGTGATTTCGCTTTATTGTGACATGCGGTTTGCCAGCCGCGAGGCTGTGTTCATGACGGCGTTTGCCAAGCGCGGCCTGATTGCGGAACACGGGATTTCATGGATGTTACCGCGCCTGATCGGGCATTCTGCGGCCCTTGATTTGCTGCTGTCCTCCCGAAAGGTAACGGCGGAAGAGGCTTTGCGGCTTGGACTTGTTAATCAGGTCCATGATTCAGAGGCACTATTGCCGGCAGTGATGGCCTATGCGAATGATCTCGCCAATAATGTGTCTCCGCGGTCGATGGCGGTGATGAAACAACAAGTATACAATGCTCAGTTTCAGACGTTGAACGAAGCTGTTGCAACGGGGAATGAAGAAATGCTGAAAAGCTTCGCCAGCGAGGATTTCAAGGAAGGGGTTGCGCATTTCATCGAAAAACGACCCGCGAATTTTTCCGGAAAGTAATTTTAAACTCTAATGGCCACCCCGCCAACTGGCGGGGCGGGTGATACTGGAGTTTGGTCAGTTTTCAGGATGCTTGGCTTCAAGCTGTGCCCTCAATTTTGAAATGTTGGACAGCAATTCCGCTGTGCTGGCAGGTTTGTCCGCAGCCGGCATATTTTCCTGCTCCGCCCGGAGAAGCGCACGGACATCGTCCTCCCAAGCTTTCAGAATTTCACTCTGGTTTTCCGGCGTGAGATTAGTGTCATTCATGACATCATGCGGAGTATCATAATGATCCGCGGGGTCTTCGCGTATTTTATCGAGATCGAACGGTTTATTTGCCATCATATCCTCCTTTGGGCTGATAAACAGAAATATCAGGGCGGTTAGTCTTCGTAACGAAACCCGAGTTTCACGACGACCTGATAGTGGGCAACCGATCCATCTTTGACATGTCCCCGGATTTCTTTGGTTTCAAACCACTCGATGTTTCGAATTGTTTTTGATGCTTTGGCAATTGCTTGTTCAATCGCATCCTCAACGGAGGTGGTTGAGCTCCCGACCAGTTCGGTGATGGAATAAATATTGTCACTCATTATATTCGCTCCTTTTATCGCGGTTTCATGTATGCAATTTCAACAGGCCGACGCAGTTGGCTATTTTTTCTTTATCCTTAACTCGGTATCAAGGATGACAAAAATAAGGCAGCCGCATATGTAGAGCCATTATTGCTTTGCGGGAGATCGGCGTTCAGGCTGATGCGCATCAACGCATTCCCGCCTTCCAACTGTATTTTATTAATTAATATAAGAGTTAGGTAGGACAGGGGCGGAATGCAACCGCTGCACTCCGCCCGCTATATCAGCCGTAACGGTATGGACGTCCGGCTTTTTGCATATCGGCATTATACTGCTTGAAAATATCGACGACCTTCTTCTTGGTTGCGGATTCAGCGGCAATCTCATCCCAGAAGACTGTGGCGGCCTGCTCTACCGTGTCCCACTCCGCATCCGGAATTGTGGTCAGTTTCATTTTTGTGCCGTTGACCCGGAGTGATGCTTCGCCGCCCCAGTACCACCATTGCCGGTAATAATGTGACGAGTCGAAAGTAATTTTGACCAATTCTTTCAGGTTGTCCGGCAGTTCGTTCCACCGGTCCATGTTGGCAAAGAAGGACCCGGCCCAGGCCCCGGAAATATTGTTGGTCAAGAAGTAGTTTGTGACATCGGCCCAGCCGACCGTGTAATCCTCTGTAATCCCGGACCAGGCGATGCCATCAAGCTCCCCGGTCTGGACAGCGACCTCAATATCCTCCCACGGCAGGGTGACGGGAACAACGCCAAACTGGCTCAGGAATCTTCCGGCAGTGGGAAAAGTGAAAACCCGTTTGCCTTTCAGGTCTTCAAGGCTGTTGATCGGGTCCTTTGTTGCGAAATGGCAGGGATCCCAAGCGCCGGCAGAGATATGCTTGACACCGACATTGGAGTATTCCTCATCCCAGATTTCATTCAGGCCATACTGATTGAACAGGACTGGAACATCGAGGGAGTAGCGGCTGGCGAACGGAAAATAACCTCCAAAAACGGTCACTTCGGTTGGGGACGCCATGGAGTCGTCGTCAGACTGAACCGCATCGATCGTGCCTTTTTGCATGGCGCGGAAAAGCTCGCCTGTTGGAACCAGTTGATCGGCGAAATAAAGCTCGATCTGCATCTGGTCTCCGGCAATTTTGTTAAAGCTGTCGATGGCAGGCTTGATGACATGCTCGGCAAGGGCAGGACCCGCATAGGTTTGCAGGCGCCATTTGATCGTTGATTGCGCATGGACAGCGGGCGCGGCAAATGAAGAAGCGGCAGCAACACCGGCAACACCGGCGCCTTTAATAAAACTACGTCTTGTTGTCATTTTTCTCTCCTTCTTTCTAGGGTTGATATTGGTTGTCCAATACCGTCTTTTTCCCGGTCGGCCGGGTTATCGTTATTTTCCGTAAATATAATCCGGGAGCCAAAGCGCGATCTCCGGAAAAGCCATTACTAAAGTAAGCGCCAGGATCATCACTCCGACAAAGGGTAGAATAGAGCCATAAATGTCGCGGAGCGTAATCTCGGGTGGCGCCATTGCTCGCATCAGAAACAGGTTATAGCCAAAGGGTGGAGTCATATAGGCAATCTGGGTAGTAATTGTATAGAGGACACCATACCAGATCAGGTCGAAACCAAGTTCCCCGACCAGAGGGACATAGAGCGGCGCAACAATGACCAGCATTGCCGTGTCATCAAGGAAGGTTCCCATCAATAAAAACGAGAGCTGCATAAGGATCAAGATGACCCAGGGTGACAGGCCAAGCTGTTCGGTAAATAAATTTTCGATCGCCTTGACGGCACCAAGACCGTCAAATACTGCGCCAAATCCGAGGGCAGCCAGAATAATCCACATAAACATGCAGGAAATACCGAGGGTCTGCCGGACTGAGTTTTCAAAGACCTCCCGGGTCATACGCCTTTTCAGGATTGCCGCTATGAAAGCCGTCAGTGCGCCGATGGCGGAGCTTTCCACAAGGCTGGTCCAGCCATTGACGAACGGCACCATCATCGCCGCAAAGATTGCAAGCGGCAGTAATCCGGCGCGCAGCAAGCGAAGTTTTTCCGCCATGCCGACATCTCTCGATTCCGCCTTGAGTGCCGGACCGAGTGCCGGATTTATCCGGCAACGAATGGCTATATAGAGAATAAAGAATGCCGCCATCATCAGGCCGGGCAAAATACCGGCCAGCCATAGCTGTCCGACCGGCTGGCGGGCTATCATCGCATAAAGTACGAGCACCACAGACGGCGGGACGAGGATGCCAAGAGATGACCCGGCCTGGACCACTCCCGTGACCATGCGTTTGTCATATCCGCGCCTGAGAAGTTCGGGCAAGGCGATGGTGGCGCCGATTGCCATACCTGCAACGGATAATCCGTTCATAGCCGAAATGAGGACCATCAGTGCAATCGTACCAATTGCCAAACCACCATTTATCGGACCCATCCAGACATGGAACATTTTGTATAGATCGTCGGCAATTCGCGATTCAGACAGAACATACCCCATGAAGATAAACATCGGTAATGTCAGGAGCGGGTACCATTTCATCAGTTTCATGGCGGAGGCAAAGGGGATATCGGCCCCTCCAGTACCCCATAGCACTACAGCGGATATTGCGGCGACGGCACCGATCGCCCCGAAAACCCGCTGGCCGGTCAATAACAAGAGCATCATGCTGGAAAACATGAGGAGTGCGATCATCTCATAGGACATCAAGCCACCTCACTTTTGAGTTTCAGGATGTCCTTGAAAAGCTCGGAGATTGCCTGCAACAGCATCATGACAATGCCGAGGCACATAATGATTTTGATAGGCCAGATATAGGGGCGCCAGGCTGTCGGGCTTCGCTCTCCATACTCCAGTGAATAAATCGTGCTTTCGAGACCACCATAAAGAAGGACACCGAGATAGAACAGCAGCATGAACACTGTGACCGTATCGAAGGCCGCTTTGCGCCTGTCAGACCAGTTTGCATAGAAAAGATCCATGCGGACGTTTGATCCGAGCTGGATAGAATATGCGCCGCCGAGGATATAATATCCCACCATAAAGAACTGGGCGATTTCAAGGGTCCAAAGAGAGGGGAGGAAAAAGGTTTTTGAAATGGATGACCAGAGCAGGACGGCCATCATGGCGAATATGCCATACATGATGAAACGGCCGACCCGGTAGTTGATCTTGTCTACAACACGGATATATGCGGCCATTAAGCGCATCATGCGGTGCGCACCCTTGTTTTTTTGCTGGTTATTTCAAAGAGAGCCTTTTGAAGGGTATTGCAAAGCATGTCAGCGACCGTTCTTTGGGATTTGAGGTCGCGGATCAGGTCATTCCTGATCTCGAACATGACATTTAACCGGCCCTTGTCAACCCCATGAACTTTGAGGGTATGCGTCACCCCGTCAGAGGCGCTGTAGGGTTCATTCCGCCGAATGTCATAGATTGTGGAGTTTCTCGCACCCAAGAGCAGGGCGTCTGCGAGCCGGGCATCTGCATCATGAAGAATACCAATCTCCACGTTACGTTTTTGTCCGGAGTATACAGGTGTAAAGCTGTGGATTGTGACAATCACAGAGTTTTTCCGTGCAACCCTGTCGACTTTCTCATTGAAGGGTTTGTAAAATCGCTGGGTTCGCTGGTTTTTTTCAAACGCCGATAAATCCTTGTTGCCGGGAATAACTATTCCGTCGCTCTCTTCGCGGATAGCATCTCGCTGATCGGGCGACCGATTGCAGTCAAACAGCAATCGAGAATAATCACATGCGACCAGTGAGGCGTCCAGGGGTGCCTGCATGAGCTTTGCCACGGCAAACGCGCCGGGATCCCAAGCGATGTGACTGGCCTGCTCGGCTGGAGATAAACCAAGGCCTTGGTATTCTTCGGGGATAAAGTTGCTTGCATGTTCACAAATCAGAAGGATGGATGTGCCGTCTTCATGAAGACGCTTTGTCGGTTGATCTGGCTCAGTCACATCATGCATTCTGCTTACACCCTCCGCTCCCTACAAACTTCCCCGTCCTGCTTTACGTTGTCAATATATTTTGAAATTTCACTGAACGCTCAATGAAGTAACAAGGGTTGAAACTGGGAATGAGAGGCAGGTAGCCGATAGATTAGGCGGGCATCGGCTTTTTTGGGGGCGTGTAGAGTGCGAAAATGATCTGGGCCGATCCGGCGAACAGACCTAGGCCAACTCCGATTTGTAGCGCCAAATTATAAGAGCCTAGCTGGTCAAACAGCCATCCGCCGCCAAAGGCTCCCATGAAGCTGCCGATTTGATGACTGAAAAAAGCGAATCCCTGGATCATCGCCTGCCAGCGCAAGCCGAACATTTCAACAACTGATCCGGCTACCAACGGAGAAACACCGAGCCACAGGAAACCCATGATCGCTGCGAACAGGATCGTAGTCGTGGGTGTTGGCGGCAAGATGAAATAACAGGCGATAACCAGAGAACGCGATATATATATCATACCAAGCAGGATCATCTTTGGCCATCTTCCCCCGGCCCAGCCAAAGAAAATGCTGCCGAGTACATTAAATCCGGCAATAATCCCAAGCGCTGAGGCGCCGAGCATCGGGTCCATCCCGCAGATAATGAGATAGGAGGGCAGATGTGTGGTGATAAAAATCAACTGCATACCACAAACGAAATAGGCGATTGCCATAACCACAAAGGGGACATGACGAAACGCGACAACGATTGCGGCACTTGCAGACAGCCTGTCAGAATTATCGGGAGACAGCTCCAGCGGCGCTTCTTTATCGACCCGACCGGCTATCCAGGCAGCGGGTATTATCAGCAGCGCAATTATGGTGAAGCCAATCAGGCCCACACGCCAGTCATAAAAGGACTCAAGAAATTGCCCCAACGGAGCAGTCACGATGGCGCCAACTGATCCTGCGGCGGAGACGATGCCAAGTGCGGTACTGCGGATGGAGGCGGGCACCAATCGGGATGTTACCGAAAGTGTCATTGCAAATGAGGCACAGGCCATTGCGATACCGACACAAACCCCGGCGCCAATAATCACCATCAGGACGCCATCCGCGCTTGCGAGCAGGGACATACCAATAACATAGGAAATAGCGCCGGCCACCATAACAGGCCGGAATCCCCAGCGGTCTGCAAACATACCGGCCAAAGGCTGAAAAATACCCCAAATCAGGTTCTGAATGGCAATTGCAAAGGTGAAATCTGTAATAGTGACGGCAATGTCACCGGTGAGGGACGGCATGAATAGCCCAAGGCTTTGCCGCAACCCGAAACTCAGGCTGAGCATGATTGCCGCGGCAATGAGAATGGGTAGGACGGGCCTGAGGGCTGTGAAGTTGTTCATAAGCTTTAATATTTGTTATTATTTTTGTAACGATAGTATAGCTAACCGGTCGTTAGCAAATTATGTTTTGGGAATACCATCGAAAAAAGCTCTCCTCCGTTTCAAGGAAAATTGACAATCCGGAATGGAAATTTCCTGAGCACGCAAGCGTGAAGGCACTTCATGCCCGTGATGTGAGCATGATTTTGGAGGCGTTTACTAGTCTAGCTAGCCACCAGGAACGAGTGCCAATTTATACTTTTTATTGAAAGTGACAGCGTTTTCCCTGGGGTTGACCATTTCCTCTATTCCAGAAAATGGCATTGGTTTTCCGAAGAAATAACCCTGTGCTTCGTGACATCCAATTTCTCTCAGGAAATTAAGATCTTTCTGATCCTCGACACCTTCCGCGAGCGAGTTGATCTGTAGCCCGTTTGCCAGCACGATTGTTGCGCGGGCAATTGCAGCAGAATGAGGATTCTCAGATACTCCGCTAATAAAGGAGCGATCAATTTTGATCTTGTCAAAAGGAAAGGTCTGCAGCATCGAAAGGGAAGAATAGCCGGTGCCGAAATCATCCATCGCGAGGGATATGCCAATTTGTTTCAATTGTTGCACGACATGCAAAGTATGAAGGTGATCTTCAATGATACTTGTTTCTGTAATTTCGAGTTCCAGCCTCTGATGCGGGAGGCCCGTATCTTTAAGAATTTGACGCACTTTCGCGGGGAGATCTCCTGTCGTCAACTGTGCCGGAGCGACGTTTACAGCAATTTTATATGGCTTATCCCATCCGGCTGCACATTCGCATGCTGTTCGGAGTACCCATTCGCCAATAGGGATAATTAATCCGGTTTCTTCGGCAAGCGGAATAAAGTTATCAGGGGAAATCATGCCGCGCTCAGCATGGTTCCAGCGAAGTAAAACCTCAAAGCCGATCAGATCGCCCGTCATTACATCATTTTGCGGCTGATAATATAGTTCAAGTTCCTCGCGTTCAACAGCGTATCTTAAATCCATCGCCAGTGCGCTGAGGGTTCGCTTCCCCTCGTCAATATTGCGATCATATACTACAATGTTGGAACCTTTGTTGTGTGCCGTCCTGGTAAGGGCGAGTTCAGCTTGGCCTGGAAGAAGGGCGACCTCTTCAGCATTTTCAGGGAAATGGGAAATGCCGGCGTTCAGATGGAGGTTAAATATCTGTCCGTTTTCTTCGATTGGAACTTCCACGGCCATTTCCAATTTCTGAAAAAACGAATTAATGCTGCTGTTCGAGAACAACTGCATTGAAATTGCGACTAGCGTATCGCCCCGGCCGCGTGCAATTATTTCGTTCTCTGTGCAAATCCTCGAAAGCCGATCGGCGATAATACAGATAACACGGTCATTGATATGCTGGCCGTGAACTTCCCGTATCTGGCGAAGGCCTTCCAGTTCCAATATCGCGAACGCGAGTTTCGCTGTCATATTTCCTTTATCGAAATAGCGGCTCTCCATTTTTTGTAGAGCTTTCTGGAAGAGGGGCAATCCAGTAAGTGGATCCATCTGAGACAGATGACGAATATGCTCTGCCGCCTCTATTTTGCTTTTGTTATCGAGGATGTTGAGGGAAAAGCCGGAGCCAACCATCAGAACCATAACGCCAATCGTACCAACCACCAGAAGGTTATCAGGGAGTAGCGACGGGGGCACATAGACGTTTGGATCAGCCGTGATGGAAAATGCAGCCATGCCGACGAAATGGGTCAACAGGATTGCGAGGAAAAAGCTGAGGGCCGAACCGTACCGGCAAAAGCGTGTAACAGGACGTGAGATTCTGTTCGCTGTTATGCCGCCAAAAAGCATTCCGAACAAAATAGAAGCAATGACGAGAGATTTGTCCCAATGGGTGTCTCCTGCCACAATATAGGCTGACATGCCCATATAATGCATCAAGGCGATACCGCCTCCCACAATCAAACCGCCCAGTTCAATAAAAGTGCTGGATTTTGTGGCGGATGAAACAAAGAAACCCAGAATACAGACAAAGATGATCGTAAAAAACGAAGCGATGGTTAAGCTGGGCTGGTAACCGCAGGTTACGCCGGGTTGAAAACTCACCATGGCGAGAAAATGGGTGCTCCAGATCGTACATCCGCCAGCGAGACCCGCCACGAAAACCCAGTGGGCCTTTTTCACCCCAGTTGTAACCCTTGTTCTCTCAAAGAGCCGAATTGTAATAACGGATCCGACAGCACACAGGATCAAGGCAAGCGCAGAAATATCCAGGCTGTGCCCATTGAAGAGATGGAGAAATATTGCAGTCATGAAAGTGGGTAACCAAAGCTGAAATTAATAAAAATAGCTCTGGAGGCTAATCCCAATAGATGAAGTAATTGTAAACAAGTCATTCCAAAAAAGAATGAATCTTAAAGTGGGTTTTACAATCTTTCGACGCGTGGTTCCGAGATAATTCTTAAAAATGAGTTTTGACACTTGCCAATAACAACCAATAAGAGAATTCACTGCTGATCAGTTATTTACCGCACGCCAAGAAGCAAGTTACTAGAAGATAGCGTCAAATATAATTTTATCTTGTGTTGGCTGTGTAATGTGACGATGGACACGTTACCTTGAAATATTCGGTCGATATCCGGCAGAAATCAGGGCGTGGGCCGTTCCAAGGTTGAGCGGCGTGATGGTAAAATATAAAATCACTAATCGTATTCTTCCCATTCTTGCTGTTATCCGGTTGTGACTTGATTTTCGGACATTGAGTTGTGACGGCTTATACTTTTATCATTTAACAAAGTTACCGGTTATGGATGTTTATGCCATAATCCCTACGCAATAGTTTAATTATGATTGGGTAAAATTGTTGCCCTTTGTAAGGTTTGAAGGATTGAGAGCTTGTCCATAAGATCAACCATAAAAATCTTCGGTTTTGCTGCCGTCGTCATGTTGGTGTCCGCATGTGAAAATGAGAAGAAGGAGGCTGCGGCTCCATCCGCTGCGCCGGCGGCGGAAGTAGGATTCGCGACATTACAGCCTTCCACAATCAATCTGGTGGCCGAAATGCCCGGACGGACTGTTGCATTTCGCAAAGCCGATGTGCGCCCTCAAGTTGACGGCATTATCAAAAAGCGCAGCTTCAATGAAGGGGCCTATGTAGAGGCGGGGCAACAACTCTACCAGATTGACAAGGATAAATATCAGGCTGAGCTGGATGCCGCCCTGGCGGAGTTGGCCCGGGCGCGCGCAAATCTTGAACTGGCGACGAAGACCCGCATACGGTATGAGGCATTGCGCAAATCGCGTACAGCCAGCGAGCAGAGCTACGATGATGCCGTCGCTGCGGAAGCGCAAAGCAAGGCGGCGATCGCCTCCGCCCAGGCCGGCGTTGATAAAGCCCGTATTGAACTCGACTATACAAACGTAGTGGCGCCATTGTCTGGCCAGATCGGGGCTTCAAGCGATTCTGAAGGTGCTTTGGTCACTGCCAGCCAGGCCGAGGCGCTTGCCACGATTACTCAGCTTGACCCCATTTATGTCGATGTGACCCAAGCGGGGGGTAAGCTCCTTAAAATCAAGGACGCTATCGCTACGGGGCGCGTCACGGGAGTGGATGAAGCGAATATCGAGGTTCGGCTCGTATTGGATGCGACGGGTCAGAAATATCCGCTTGCCGGCAAGCTGGAATTTTCTGACGTAACCGTTAATGAAACGACGGGATCCGTCCGGTTGCGTGCCGTGTTTCCGAATCCGGAAAAGATTTTGCTGCCGGGCATGTTCGTTCGGGGGTATGTCGATCAGGGGCGTATTGAGAATGCGTATCTTGTCCCCCAGCGCGCTGTTATGAGGCGCCCCGACGGAGGCGCTTATGTCTATCTTGTCGGCGATGAGAATAAAGTTGTTTCAAAAGATGTTACTATCGAGCAATCACGCGACGAAGACTGGGTTGTAACGGCAGGTGTCGATCCCGGAGATCGTGTTATTGTCGATGGGTTGCAGCGTATTGCTCCTGGAATGGCGGTTACCCCCAAAGACGTTGACGCTGACGTCGCTTCACCCAAAAGCACCAAAGGTTGAGGACGGTATAGATGGCCAGATACTTTATTGATCGCCCGGTCTTTGCCTGGGTGATCGCCTTGGTGATCATGCTGGCAGGTGGCATATCGGTCCTGCAATTGCCGGTCGAGCAGTATCCATCGATAGCGCCGCCCTCAGTTCAGATTTCCGCCGTCTATCCCGGCGCTTCGGCCCTGACGGTTGAGAATACCGTGACGCAGAATATCGAGCAGGAGATGAATGGTCTCGACAATTTGCGTTATATGTCGTCTACCAGCGACTCTACGGGTACGTCTTCCATTACCTTGACCTTTAATCCGGAGACAGATCCGGATATCGCTCAGGTCCAGGTCCAGAACAAGCTACAGGCCGCGACATCGCGGCTACCGACGGAAGTACAGCAACAGGGTATCGTCGTTTCGAAATCCAGTGGCTCCTTCCTGATGGTGATCGGATTTGTTTCGAGCGGCGGCGGCATCAGTGCATCGGATCTAGCGGACTATGTAGTGACCTCAGTGAAAGATCCGATTGCCCGCATCAATGGGGTCGGCAGCGTAACCGTGTTCGGGTCGCAACATGCGATGCGCATTTGGCTCGACCCAAACAAGCTGATCAGCTACGGCATTACCGTATCGGAGGTTCGTAGTGCGATTGTTGTTCAAAACACAGAAGTATCTGCAGGCCAGATTGGCGGGGCTCCCTCTGTTTCCGGCCAGCAGATCAATGCCACGATTACGGCTCAAAGCCGTCTGCAAACCCCAGAGGAATTTGCCAATATTCTGCTCCGCGTCAACACGGATGGTTCTCAGGTAAGACTCGGGGATATCGCCCGGATTGAAATTGGGGCCGAAAGCTACGATACCGTTGCCCGGTACAACGGGCAGGAAGCGGTCGGAGTCGGCATTAATCTCGCCACCGGCGCCAACGCGTTGGAAACTGCAGAATCTGTGGAAAAGCGCATTAATGAATTAAAAGCATTTTTCCCTGCCGATGTCGAGGTTGTCTATCCTTACGATACGACACCGTTTGTCCGCGTTTCAATTGAAGAGGTTGTCAAAACTCTGTTTGAGGCGATTGTCCTCGTGTTTCTTGTCATGTTTCTGTTTCTTCAGAATCTGCGGGCAACTCTTATTCCGACCATTGCGGTGCCTATCGTGCTCCTCGGTACATTCGGGATTCTGGCAGCCTTTGGCTATTCCATAAATACTTTGACGATGTTTGGGATGGTGCTGGCGATCGGCCTCCTTGTCGATGACGCGATTGTGGTTGTGGAGAATGTGGAGCGGGTCATGGCGGAAGACGGACTGCCTCCACGCGAAGCCACTCGTAAATCCATGGGTCAGATTACCGGGGCGTTGGTCGGTATTGCGCTCGTACTCTCCGCCGTGTTTATCCCGATGGCCTTTTTCTCTGGATCGACCGGTGCCATTTATCGGCAATTTTCCATTACCATTGTTTCGGCGATGATCTTGTCTGTGGTCGTTGCAATTGTGCTTACGCCTGCGCTCTGTGCAACGATCCTGAAGCCGGCAAATGGCGGCCCGCATTCAAAGCGCGGCTTCTTCGGCTGGTTCAATCGTGGTTTTGATTCTGTCAATCGTTTCTATCAGGGTAGCGTTGGCCACGTGGTTAATCGTAAATGGCGCTACCTGTTGATGTATGCCATCCTGATTGGCGGGCTTGCTTTCCTGTTCATGCGATTGCCCACCTCATTCCTTCCCGATGAAGATCAGGGAATTATGTTTGCAATGATCCAAACTCCGGCTGGAGCCTCTCAGGAACGTACGGTTGATGTTCTCAAAAAACTTGAGGAGTATTTTCTGGAAGACGAGAAGGAAAATGTTGCCGGAATTTTTACTGTCGCAGGGTTCAGTTTTGCCGGAAACGGGCAGAACTCGGGCATTGCCTTTGTGAACCTTAAGGACTGGTCTGAGCGGACGAGCCCGCAGCAGTCGGTAAAGGCCGTTATCGGCCGCGCCTATGGCGCTTTTGCAAAGATACGCGAAGCAATGGTGTTTGCTTTTGCGCCGCCTGCTATTCTTGAACTCGGTGTTGCAGGCGGGTTCGATATGCAGTTGGTGGATCGTAGTGGAATAGGGCATGACGCCTTGACCGCTGCGAGAAACCAGTTGTTGGGAATGGCGGCACAAAATCAGAAGGTCGCCGGAGTTCGGCCAAACGGTCTTAGCGATACGCCGCAGTTTGATATCAATATTGATCAGGAAAAAGCAGGCGCGTTGGGGCTCAGCATTGCTAATATTAATCAGACTCTGACCGCGGCCTGGGCACCATCATATGTCAATGATTTCATGGAAAACGGGCGAGTGAAGAAGGTGTATATGCAGGCGGACGCCCGCTACCGCATGATGCCGGATGATCTGGACAACTGGTATGTCAGAAATGACAAGGGTGAGATGGTTCCATTCGCGGCGTTTGCATCTACCCGTTGGAGTTTCGGGTCCCCGCGGCTTGAAAGGTTTAATGGCGTTTCTTCCCTGAATATACAGGGTTCTGCGGCACCTGGAGTGAGTTCAGGAGAGGCCATGATTGCGATGGAAGAGATGGTTTCGAGGCTCCCTGCGGGCGTTGGGTTGGAATGGACAGGCCTGTCCTATGAAGAGCGGGCGGCAGGCGAGCAGGCACCTGCTTTATACGCCCTGTCTGTTATTGTCGTATTTCTATGTCTCGCGGCGCTTTATGAAAGTTGGTCGATACCGTTCTCGGTGCTCATGGTGGTACCGCTCGGTGTACTGGGGGCTGTGATTGCAGCCTTGTTAAGGGGATTACCCGACGACATCTATTTTCAAGTCGCGATTTTGACAACAATCGGTTTGTCAGCGAAAAATGCTATCCTGATTGTCGAATACGCGCGAGATCTGCATGATCAGGGTATGGAATTGATGGCGGCAACCGTCGAAGCAGCGCGGCAGCGGTTGAGACCGATCATCATGACGTCTATGGCTTTTACCCTTGGCGTCCTTCCTCTGGCGTTGAGCACAGGTGCTGGCGCTGGGGCGCGAAATGCGGTCGGTACCGGCGTTATCGGCGGTATGCTTGCGGCGACAATTCTGGCAATTTTCTTCGTCCCGTTGTTTTTCATGATCATCGTCAGGATTTTTTCGAAGAACCGCAGGACAATTGGCAACTCTCCAGCTGTATCCGAGGAGCCTGATGGGCGATCATAGCTCTATAGGATTTAACAGACCGGTTACGATTCATAAATTTAATCTGCAATAATATGCGTTGGGTCGTCCGGCCTATCCCGGCCATGAGTTTGTCTGTCGGGCTCGTTTCCCGTCGATAGCGTTATGGCTGCCGACAGTCCTTGGATACAAGGTTTGATTTGTGGGTCGTTCGGGACTCTGATCCCTCTCAGCTTGCTCACTAATGACAATTTTCCCGAAGCATGACATTATTTTATATAGCTTTGCGGAAGGGGCGTGTTAGCGGTCCATTACCTCTGCTCAGCACTTTTATGAATTAAATAGTGAAGGATAGCGTCATGCGTTGGCGGGGCGGGCGGCGTAGCAGCAACATAGAAGACAGGCGCGGGCAGCGCACAAGTGGAAATGGCCGAAATCGTGGTATTCCCATTCGTCTGCCAAGAGGGCGCGGAGGCAAGCTAGGTATTGTGGGCATTCTTGCTATTGTCGGAATTTCCCTTTTTCTTGGCATTGATCCGACAGTCCTTTTGCAGGGCGGTCATCAACAAGGAGGCATGCAGTCAGCGCCCCAATCAGATATGCCACGCACGGGGGCAAATAATGAACTGACGGAGTTTGTCTCTGTTGTGCTTGCGGATACTGAAGACACCTGGCGTGTCCTGTTCGCGAATGCAGATCAAACATATCAGGAGCCGACGCTGGTATTATTTTCCAATTCGGTTCAGTCCGCGTGTGGATTTGCGCAATCGGCTATGGGGCCGTTCTATTGTCCGGGTGATCAGAAAGTGTATCTGGATCTGTCTTTCTTCACGGAACTGCAGAACCGGTTCGACGCGCCCGGCGATTTCGCGCAGGCCTATGTCATTGCGCATGAGGTGGGGCATCATATTCAGACGCTACTTGGTATTTCGCAAAAGGTTCACGAACAGAGAGGCCGCCTGAGTGAAGCAGAGGGCAACAAACTGTCTGTCCGGCTTGAGCTGCAGGCAGATTGCCTCGCCGGTGTCTGGGCATTTCACGCCGATCGTACACGTCAAATACTTGAAGAGGGAGATATCGACGAAGCGCTCAACGCCGCGACTGCTATTGGTGATGACCGGCTGCAAAAGCGGGCGACGGGTATGGTCGTGCCGGATTCCTTCACCCATGGTTCTTCTGCCCAGCGTGTCCGTTGGTTCAAGACGGGTTTCAAAGATGGGAATGTGAACGGCTGCGATACTTTTTCAGTAAAGGACCTGTAAGGTAATTTTCCGGTGCGGGCGCCTTCAAGTTCCGCACCGGAAGTTTCTATTGAAATAGATAATTGGGCAGCCACAAGGCAATTGCCGGGAACAGTACAATCAGGAACAGTCCCGCCAACTCGACCACCGTATATGGCCCGACAGACCAGTAAATATCCTTCATCGTCACATCGGGAGGAGCAACTGATCGTAAGTAGAAAAGGTTGAACCCGAACGGCGGTGTCATATAGCTGATTTCCATCATGACAACGAAAAGAATGCCAAACCAGACCGGATCGAAACCATGACTTGCGACCAGCGGCAGGAAAACGGGCAGGGTAATCAGCATGATACCAACAGGATCGAGAACCATTCCCAGGATAAACAGAACAAACATCATGAAACCGAGCGCTCCCCATTTCCCGCCCGGGATCTGTTCGGTCAGGTGAGTGATGAACTCTTCAGCTCCCATTGCGGTATAAGCCATAGAGTAGGCATGCGCCGCAAAGACAATCCAGGTGATGATGGTCGTAAGCCGAAAGGTACGAAGCGAGGATTGCGAAATTACTTTCCACGTCAGTTTGCGATTTATAATGCTTGCAATCAGCGCTCCGAAAACGCCGACAGCGGCAGCTTCGGTAACGGTTGCATAGCCCCCAAATATCGCTCCAAGAACAATGAAGATGATAAAAATGGGCAAAAAGACTGAACGCAGTGCCGAAATTTTCTCGCTCCAGCTCGCACGCTCTTCCGGTGGTAGTGCTGGACCCAGATGAGGCTGGAACCAGCATCTGACGCCAATATAAATCGATACCAGTGCAAACAAAAGCAGACCCGGAAAAACGCCGGCGGCGAACAGTTTGCCAACCGACACCTCCGTAATCAACGCATATAGCACCATCAAAATGGAAGGCGGGATCAAAATTCCCCAGCCGCCGCCAGCATTGATGGCCCCCAATGCAAGCTGTTTATCATATCCCCGTTTAAGCATTTGCGGGAGAGCGATAGTCCCCATAGTGACGACGGCCGCGCCCGAAATGCCGGACATGGCCGCAAAAATTGTGCAGATGCCGACGGTACCAATGGCCAGGCCGCCGCGCACCCCGCCCCACCATAAATGCATCATTCGGTAGAGATCATGCGCCACGCCGCTGCGCTCGAGCAGCATCGCCATGAAAACATATAGCGGGATTGCAATGAGAGAGGATGTTTCCATCAGGTCCCACATTTTTGACGCTATCAGATAAAATGCGATGGGGCCTTGTTCAAAATAGAGGAAAATAACAGACAGGCCGCCGAGGACGAATGCCAAAGGCACACCCAGCATGATGAACAGAAACAGGAGGCCGAAAAAGAGGAGGGTAAGAACCTCGATACTCAGGAGTTCATACATCACACAGACTCCTTTTCGCCGGTATCGTCATCAACTACCGGTCCGAATGCACTTTCATCCACCTCACGACCCATTAGTATCATGATATCCGCTATCAGTTTCACAATTCCCTGCAACAGTAATAAAATCGCTGCCACGAAAATCATGGACTTGGAGGGCCAGATCGGAGGGCGCCAGGTTGTTTCGTAGCTAACCTCAAGTCGTGATATACTGTCATACGCCATCGAATAGCTCTCACTTAAAAGGACACCGAGGAAAAGAAAGAACAGGAAAGAGGTGGCAATGTCGGTCAGCGCCTTTTTCCGCGCTGAGAAATGAGCGTAAAACAAATCGACGTTGACGTGATCCCGCCGGGCAAGCAGATAACCGCCACCAATGATCGCATAGACACCAAAGATCATTTTTGAGGCTAGTGCGGACCAGGATATAGGGCTTTGCGTTACATAACGCATGATCACGTCGCTCAAGAGTAGAATGAACAAGATGAGGACGACATAGCTGACCAGCCGCCCGATCCAGACATTTGTCGTCGTAACTGCGCGCGCGAATGCGGTTAAGGCAACCATGAAATTCTCCAGTTCAACTTTACTGATACTAAAAGTCGCATTTTCAGACATCGGCAAAAGTGCGACCAGTCATTTTTGTGGACGTGAATACTGGTCGCTCTCTGCGGAACCTTTTGCAATCGCCTGCAAAAGGTTCCGGAAAGCGAGTGGTCAGCTTATGCCGAAATTTTGACAGAACGGGGCGTTCTTATACGTATCCCATTCCCTTGAGGAAACTGACGAGCAATTCAGTAGCTTTCGTCGCATTTCCGCCCTTGGCGCTTTCTTCTGCCAGAATTGCGCTTGAGGCTTCAGAGAATTTTGCCAGCACGTCAGGTGGGAACTGGCTGATAGTTATGTTCTGCTCAACAAGCCCCGTCGAAAGGGCCAGCTTTTCTTTGTACTGATATTCCGTCGTGCGTTTCCAGAAACGCATATCGAGCAGGTTCAAAAATTCCGCACGAAGGTCCGGAGACAGGTTATCCACTGCCTGCTGATTCATAATCAACGTATCCATGGCGAGCCCCATAGTTGGCTTCATGTGGTACTTTGCGACTTCCCATAGGCTCATGGACATGGCGCCTTGCGCCGCTCCCCAATGAGCGCCGTCAACGACACCGCTTGCCAAGCTTGAATACAGCTCCGGACCAGCAATGTTCTGTGTTGACGCGCCCGCCGCCTCAAGGAATTTCAGATAGCTACCAGAAGACCGTAATTTCAATGCAGAGAAATCTGCTACTGAGTTTACAGGTTTTGAGACAACAAGTTCCGTCGGGTAGATTTTTTCCGCGCGGCTGACGACGCCATGCACCGCCAGATCCTCGTTAAACATATCTTCAAAACCCATGTTCTTCAGATAATGGGCAAACTCCCATGGTTCGCGAAACGTGCCCGGCACGCCGAGAGCGATCCCGGCTGTTGAGGCCTCGCCGAGAATATAGCCTGGCGAAATGGTTCCCATTTCAACCACGCCTTTGCGCACGATATTAAAAATCTCGCCGCCTTTGGCAAACTCTCCCGCACCAAATAGCTGAAGTTCAAACTGCCCTTCCGTATTTGCCTTTAGCTCTTCCGCTATGACGGCAAGGCTATCGCCATATGATGACGAGGCTTTTGGCCAATGCGACTGAACTTTCCAGGTAACTTTTTCCGCCGCCGCGGCTTTTCCGATGAACGCTGGCGCTGCAAGAACTGCTGCACCACCGGCCAACGCCCCGCGCCGACTGATAAGTGTTGTATCTTTTGTCATGATATTCCTCCCGTTGTGCCACTGTACTGATCTATCAATACATTCATATTTTTCGTTAGTTTTTATACCGCAGCAATTTTTTAGTTTTGGGAATATGCATCAGAGCAAGGGCGATATTAATTGGGATTTTGTTTATCCCTTTTAGTTATTAGGCCCAATCCCAATACATTCCGCTAAGATGATATAATAAAGGATCAAGATTGACAAGCCCGAGGGGAACGGCTGTTTTCGGGTTCTAAATCTTCGCGTATATAGCAGCTGAAACCAGAGGGAGGACTATATATAAACAGACATTATGCATGCTGAATTTGAAGCCGCTCTCACGACTTGTTGGCCGCTTGACAAGATAAATAGAAATTGAAGCGGATTCCAGAAAGTTAATTCCGTCAATATCCATCCTTTCCTTTGCATTCCTTACTACATCTATTGAGAAAGTTTGCGTCCTTATATGTGTGTGCGATACAGCCTGGTCTCGCGATACAGAATGAATAATCCGGCGCTGACGACTAGGGTCGCCCCCGCAAATTTCATCGGCCCGGGAACATCTCCCCAGATCAAATATCCGATAACGGCCGACCATATGAGAGAGAGATACTTCAGCGGCGCGACGATAGCGCCTGCCGCGAGCTGAAATGCCATTATGACGAAGAGATGGGCAAATGTCACAAGGATCCCGCCCAGAATAAACCATCCCCATTGCTGCATTGTTGGCATATGGGTGCCGAAGGGAAGGGTAACCGCACCCGCAAGCAAGGCGACGACACTGGTATAAAACATGACTGTGACGGCGCTGTCCGCGGTGCCGAGGCGGCGAGTTATGAGGTCCCGGGAAGCAGAGCATACGGCAGCAAGAATGGCAAATATGACCCAGCCTTTGAAGCCCTCGGCTTCCGGCTGAATCATTATAAGAACTCCCAGGAAACCAACGAGCACGGCGGCCCAGCGATGCCATCCAACCGGTTCGCGCAACAGGAAGGGCGACGCAGCGGTTAATAACAAAGGCGCCGAGAAAACAAGTGCCATGGTTTCCGCGAGGGGAAGGTTAATCAAGGATATCGTGACAAAAAGGCTGGCCCCGAGGGCAGCCAGGCTGCGGAACAGGACGCCTTTCGGCTGTTTCAATCGCAATATTCTAGCGCCGCCGTTCAGGTGGATTAATATCGCAAGTACTGGAAACATCCAGATACCGCGATAGAAAAGAATTTCTCCGGCATGAAAATCTGTAGTCAGCCACTTGGTGATAGCATCCTGGGTGGTTAGCAGAAATGTTCCCGCAATCATGCACAGCATACCTTTGACGGCGTTATTATCAGATGATACCGCCGTCACGAAACGATGACGTTTGTTGTTAATGAAAGTATTGGTGATAGCAAGAAATCAAGTCCCCCGAAGTAGCATATTATCTGAGTGCGTTCGGAACACAAGCCAGATAATGGACCATCGGGTAGGTTGTTGTGATTGCCCTTAGGATATGGTGAAGATAGTATCTTCTATGTTTTTGAATGCCGATGGTAAAACCTTTTTGCCTTTGCCCGGTTGCCACACATGTCCATGGCGCACCATTGCCGGCGTCTGTTTTTGCTCTCGTCCAGGAAAAGCCAGCCACAATTGTCTCCCGGGCACATTTTAACTCGACCAATCTCGGTGGGAGCCGATAGCAAGGCTGCTGCCGATATTACAATTGCGCGAATGTTTTCCCGCTATGTCTTCAGACGACAATAGCGGAATCCGAATTGCAGTGCGCGGAGTATGGCAGAGCAAGCGATATGTGAATTTTCCCCAAGCATATCAATCAGTTCCAATCGCAAATTATACGATTGTATTCTGTAATATTAGAAATTATTAGAAGAGTTATATGTGATAATCAATATTTAATATTTATGTTGAATACTATCTTTTATTGACAACCATTTTCCGGATTCATGTGGAGTGTAGATAGCAGAATGCTGCTCTCTGACTAGTATCGCCCCCCAATGATCGGTATTTTCAGGAGATGCTAAGATGGATCGAAGACCTGTGCCAGTTGACCAGGAAATCAAGTTTTTGGCCGATGAGATTATTGTTTCTAAAACCGACCTGAAAGGCCATATCACCTACACGAATGATGTATTCTGCAGGGTCGCCGAGATGTCAGCGTCGGAAGTGCTCGGCAAACCTCACAATATTATTCGGCATCCTGATATGCCACGGGCAGTATTCAAACTGCTATGGGATACATTGCAACGGGGCGAGGAAATGTTCGCCTATATCAAGAATATGTCTGCGACGGGTAAATATTACTGGGTAATCGCACATGTGACGCCCTCGTTCGATCGATCAAATAACATTGTCGGATATCATTCAAACCGGCGTTATCCAAATCAATCCGGCATTCAGAATATTATTCCGTTGTACAATGAAGTCCTAAAATTAGAGGCCAGCTGCAGTAGTCCGAAAGAGGGACTGGAAAAGGGCTTCGCACTTCTTGAAAGCAGCATTTCTGTTAGCGGCAAAAGTTATGAAGAATTTATTTGGGGAATGGTGAGTGAAGATGCTTAAAAGATTTATGAAAAAACATATGCATCAAGAAAACCAAACGAATGCGCAGGAAGAACTGGATTCAATTCGTCAGGAACTTGATACATATAAGGCAGCGTTTTCGGCCCTGTCCGAGGTGACGGTCCGCTTGAAAACTGGTGATATGGAAGCGCGCATTGTTGATTGGGACTGCTATGGTCCGCTTACCGAACCGCTTGCGGATTTCAATCGGGTGTTAGATTTAACGGATTGTTTCATTCGGGAATCAACAGCATCGCTCAGTGCGGCGACATCTGGCAATTTCTACCGGAAATTCTTGACGACCGGCATGTCGGGAAGTTTTGCAGAAGGCGCCCGATTCATGAACAAAACCAGCGAGGAGATGCAGCGCCGGGAAGTCGAGAAAGTCTCTGCGCGCCTCGCTATCGCAACAACGTTTGAAGAGAACGTCGGGCTGGTGGTCAAAACTCTTGTCGAGGCGCTAACCAGCGTTGGTGCAATTTCCCAGCAGCTCAAAGGCTTTGCGACTGACAACCAAAGCCTTGCGTCAACGGTTGCGGCCGCTGCAGAGCAGGCGACTGTGAATGTCCAAACAGTTAGCGCGGCCGCCGAGGAGCTTTCCGCATCGGTTCAGGAAATTACGCGTCAGGTTGCCTCTTCATCCGAGAAAACAATTGAAGCTTCGGGCGAGGCGGAAAAAACCTCGCATACGATTCAATCCCTTAAGGACGCTTCCGAAACGATCGGGCAGGTGGTTGATTTAATCAAGGATATAGCCGGAAAAACCAATCTCCTGGCCCTCAATGCGACGATCGAGGCAGCACGTGCCGGTGAAGCGGGTAAGGGCTTTGCCGTCGTGGCGTCCGAAGTTAAATCGCTTGCCCTGCAAACAACCAACGCAACAGGCGAGATTGGTTCACAAGTCGACTCTATCCAGGCAAGCACCGACACTACCGTTAGGGCGGCGGCTCAGATCACAGAAAAAATCCACCAATTGAATGAAATATCGGCGGCCATTGCATCGGCAACGGAAGAGCAGTCGGCTGCGACCCTTGAAATCAGCAGAAACATTCAGGAAGCCTCCCAAGGGACGCGTGAAGTTTCGACGAATATTAGTAAAGTCAATGATGCGTCAACTCAGACATTACAGGCGGTAAATGACCTAGACGCGTCAGTACAGCAGTTGAACTCGAACGTTGAAACCCTGCAGAATGAAGCAGAGACATTCCTTAAAGCTATACGGGAAGGATAAGTATCCAGTCTTAAGCTAACATTGGGTTGAGAGATAAGGTACGACTGCATTAGCGGTATAGAGAGTGTTCCGCTATAACCCGAGCGGATGGCGGCTGTAGAAAGATGCACTTAGCAGGGATATCCCGATGGCAATGAGCAGCCCGCCTCCTGCCAGGGCTGCGGTATTGGCGGCCACCTGCCAGACCGGGCTTTTATCTGCTGTGAAAGCAACGGCCTTCTGCCGTGCTCTGACAGCGAGAAACGCCAGCGTAGCCACGGCAATACCCGTTCCCGCCGACATCGCGAGCACGGCTCCGACACCAGCTATGGGAAGCGTCAGCGCTCTTGCCAGCACCAGTACCAGAATGGCGCCTGTGCAGGGCCGAAGACCGATAGCCAGTACAACGCTTATCGCGGAACGGAGATCGCGGATCTGCTCCAGCTGCTCTCCACTTGGCATATGTGTATGGCCGCAGCAATCGCCGTCTTCATGATGATGGTGATGGGAATGAGTCTCTGTTCGCGGGAAATATCGGTTCAGTAGTTGGCGTGCCGTGCGCAAGATTAGGAGACCCCCGATGGCGGCCACGAGAATATAGCTGATGCGTTCACTCCAGGCGACGGCTGACCCAGTTTCCCGGGGAATCCATCCGGCAAGATAAATCAGGCCGTAGACCAGGACTATTGCGACCAGGCCCTGACATAACGCGGCGGCGGCGGCAATGCCAACGCCACGGGAAACTCTTTGCGGATGGGTCAGCAGATAGGTTGTCAGGACGACCTTGCCGTGTCCGGGGCCGGCCGCATGAAATATCCCGTAGAGAAAACTCCCGAAGATGAGGCTCCAGGCTGCGGCCAAGCCGCCTCCATCAGTTAATGTCTTGAGAGCGGTAACAAGCTCTTCATGAAAGATACGCTGCTGCATCATGATCCAGCTTATGCCTCGGGCCCACAGGGAAGGTTCGGCAACGCCGCTTGCAGCATGGGCCTGCGATGGCATCCAGACCGACCATGCCAGCACAGCAAAAGCAACACACAGGCCGGGGACTATTTTTCCGGACATGTCAACCTGACCCGCTCAGCAAAGAAAGAGCCCAGACCTGTCTCACCCCTTACGGATGCATCGAGCATTGCCGCCTGCGCCACCACGCTCGGGTCCGGGTTGGGTGGCATAATCTTGTAGCTGCATCCCGCTGGCGCGCCGGACAGAATTACGGGATTTTCTGTTTCCGCATGAAGCATGTCGACATAATAGGTCGGATCGAAAATGGCATAGGAGAAATTATTGCCCTCCGGGGATACCGGATTTTCAAAAGGGGTTGTGAAGGACATTTCCAGCCGACCGTCGAGCATCCTTGTAGATTTGTCGGTGAGGGGCATAAGGTTGAGGACCTCGTCTTTATCCCGTGCTTCGGTGAAGTATCCATACTCTTTGAGATGCTCCATATTCACCTGCATGATTTCTTCCAGCTTTTCCGGATCCGGCGTGCCATCTCCGTCCAGATCCATCCCTTCCGTCGCATAAGCTGTGTAGTAATCATCGAAAAGCCAGGTTTGTCGCAGGCCCGTGACCATACCGTCCTCATTAAACTGAATCTCTATGGTCATATCCGTCCAGACATGAGGATGCGCCAGGACGGGGCGTAGCGGTGTCAGTATCAAAAAACTGCAGGCAATAAAAAGCAAACGCATGAACTATTCCCTGTGTGGGGACGACCAGCGCGTCAGATGACGCATTTCCTCCTAGATAGAGCAGTGGGCCGCTTTCTACAATAGAAGGCTTTGCAAGTGTTAGAACGCCGTCGCCTCCCCTCACACAGGATGATGTTTGCTTTCTGGACACTCAAAAAGTGAGGGAGTAGCCAATGAGCGCGCCGATACGGTGGTTTTTCTCTCCTTCTTCCTCCTGGTATTTATAGCCTGCGCCTACCGAAATGCCGTTCTTAAACCGATAGGCCAGTGACGTTTGGAAGACTTCCCCATTCTGTGCCTCGTCTGCATCATCGGGATTTTCATTGCTGATATAGCTATAGGTTGATCCTAAGACCCATTGTCGATAGCTGAGCTCCGCTCCAACCGTGTTGTAGGTTCGATCGTGGGGAGCTTCGCCATTCAGGTGATTTATATGGACGATCTCGCCCAGAACCCGGGCTCTCAGATCTGTGGTGAAAGCGTGTTCATATTGACCGGAAACGGTATACCGGTACTCACTCGTTTCATCCCCTTCGCCTGCGGCCTGACGGGCGAAGCCGAGGCGGTATGAAAAGCCGTCTGCAGTATCGCTGTTCTGTGAGAAAAAGTCGGACCCACCCAATGAAACTGCGAAGGATGAAAAATCTTCCGTATTGGAGACACCGCCATCACTTTTGTGGGTGACACCACGCTCATAAAGGAGAGAGTTGCTGAGAAAAGTCGTATCGGTAAAGAATGTGCTGACGTCGAGTCTGTGGGTACCGAAATTTGTCGTTTTCAATCGGCCATAGCCGCCGACGCCGATTTTCTCTCGCACCGTATATTCATCCACGATCTGATAGCCGTAAATGCCGGGCATGACATGCTGGTCAAAGCTGATAACCGGATCGAATTTACCGGCATAGGCGCCGAAATGCTCATCGTCATAATTGACGGTCAGGGCCCGCACGAAGAGAGGCGTATCCTCGAAATAGCGGTTGCTGCCGTCCAGCGTCGCCCCACCGCTGCCATGATCATGTCCGGCGGGCTCACCCTCAAGTTCAATATTCGTGTTTACGGAAAACCCGTTGCCAAATCCGTACCCCATTTCAAGGTGCGAATGGGTATAGGCCTCGTCTATTTCCTCATCCGCTTCTTCCGCTTTATAGACATGATCATAGAGAACCTTGATGTCCAGATGCCCGTAAAATCCGCTTTTGCTGTGATGATCGCTGTGGTCGTGATGATGCTCATGCCCATGATCATGATCATGATCGTGGTCATGTTTGTGATCATCGGCGGTGGCGGAGAGAGCCGGAAGCATAAAGGCGGCGAAGTAGGGGAGCAGGGGGATAAGTCTCATCGTCATCACTTTCTTATAATGAAATGTTATAACATAACAATATTAAAAAGATGGAACTGTCAAGTAGCGATGCAGGGAGATAAGGTCCCTGCTAAATTTCAGTGGAGAAATCAGGAGATAGCAATTCTACATTTTGACTCTTTGTGTATTTTGTGTAAGAACAAAAAGAGAACATTAAAAGAGGGCGCGATGTGGCATGACTCATTAAGAGAGCAGATTATTGCATTGGAATTGGGGCGGAGTGAGCGACAGGTTTTTCCACTTGGCCTGCCTGGAGTTGATGATGCGTTGCAGGGGGGACTTGACCTTGGGGCTATGCATGAGCTCACAGGACCGGCGGCTATTCTTTTTACGCAGGCGATTATCAGGCGAAGGAAAAGTGAGATTGTCTGGCTGTCCACGGAAAATCTGAATGAAGAATATTATCCGGATGGGCTATTGCAGTCCGATTCCTGCCCGGAACGCTTTATTGTGGTTCGCCTGCAAAATTCCCGGGATTTGCTGAAGGCTGCATATGAGGTTTTGTCATCGAACGCAGCGGGGTTTGTGCTGCTTGAAGTGCAGAAGCCGCTTACGCAAACGCAGATGAGGAAACTACAGATTGCCGTAAAAAATACCAACACTTTGGGCCTTGTTATTAATACTGAGTACACAGGATCTGTCTCTCCAGCGTGTCAAGGCTTGCTCGGTTCCGCGTTGACCCGCTGGTATGTGAAGGTTTTGCACTGGACATATGAGACGACACAAATCGAACTGCATTTGACAAAAAACCGGCACGGGTCTCCGTGTCACTGGATTGTGGAGATTGACCATGCAACGCATCATTTGCATTTGGTTGCCATTTCTGGAGAGCGAGCGATTGATCAGGCAAAATCCCGATCTGTCGCAGAAACCCTTTGTTCTGATCACCCGTGAAGCAAATCGCGTCTTCGCCTCTGCATTGAGCAAGAAAGCGGTCAATATGGGTTTCACGCAGGAAATGAGCCTGGCGGATATCCGCGCGGCGGTGCCCGATATGCTGTATTATGATTTAAACCCTGAACAGGATATCCGGTGCCTGCGGGGCTTGCTGCGCTGGGCCAGCCGGTTTACGCCTCGGGTCGCGCGGGAGGATGGCAATAACCTGTATCTTGATATTGCCGGCGCCAGCCATTTATTTGGTGGAGAAGCCCACCTTCTCAATAAAATTCACTCCCAGCTAAAGTCCTTTGGATTTACGGCCCGACTCGCGATTGCCGATAATAGATCGTCTGCGTGGGGGTTTGCCCATTACGGCAAGGGCAAGAACAATATCACTGGCGAGGCCTTGCGCGATGCCTCGAAAGACCTGCCAGTCGAAGCCCTGCGTATGTCCTACGCCTCCACAATGCTTTGTCAGAGGCTGGGGCTGAAGAAGATAGGAAACCTGCTTGACCTGCCTCGCGCGTCGCTGACCAGCAGAATTGGAGCGCAGGATTTAAACCGGATTGATCAATTTTTTGGACGGGCAGCAGACGCGAAGCCGTTTTCCCGTCATAGAGAGCGATTGATCGAGGAAATGCAGTTTTTCGACCCGCTGGCCACAAGCGCCGGTGTGGAAGCAGCACTGGGTAAATTGCTGGAGAAATTATGCCAGCGCCTGATGTCACTGCAACAGGGGATTCGCAAAGCAAGCCTGCGTCTTGAAAGAGTGGATCATAAAATGTTGTCTTTCTCTATTGAGCTGATGCAGCCGAGCGTTAGCATCAATACCCTGAAACAACTGTTCTCTTATCATTTTGAACAGCTTGATGTTGGGTTCGGGATTGACCGCATGATCCTGACGGCGGATCAGATAGCGCCATTATCGTTCCATCAACTGGGGTTGAAAGATTCAAAAAGACAGACCCATGCAGAAGCCCTGAATAGGTTAATCAATGAACTTTCCAACATGTTCGGCAACCGGCATGTTCAACATTTTTTTCCCGCCGATAGCCATATCCCCGAGCGCACATTCAATCGGAGAGCGGCTCTTTATTCTACTGGATCGCAAAACTGGACCGGATCTTTGGCCAAGCGTCCCTTGCGTCTCCTTAAAAAACCGGTGTCTGTTTTAATCCGTGACAACAAGAGCAAAAAGTTGCCGGAAGCGGTTCGCTGGAATGGAAAGGAATGTCATCTGACCGCCTTATCTGGACCGGAACGGATCGCACCTGACTGGTGGCGGGAGGATCCCGGCTGGCAGAACGGTGCGCGGGATTACTGGTGGGCAAAAACCCAGTCCGGCGCAATAGTCTGGCTTTATGGCGTCTCCAATGGGCAAACAGATCAATGGTTTGTTCATGGGTTTGGAAGTTAAAAAGATGCTCCAATTTGCCGAGCTTCACACGACAACAAATTTTACCTTTCTGGAGGGTGCCTCTCATCCGGAGGATTATGTCCGCCGGGCAAAAGAATTGGGATTGGAAGCAGTTGCGATTACGGATCGTAATTCGCTGGCAGGGGTCGTCCGGGCTTATGCGGAAGCCAGAAAAATCGGGCAGCGGATTATCATTGGCTCGGAACTGGTTCTTTCAGATGGGCAGTGTCTGATTGCCCTGCCCACCGACCGAAATGCCTATGGCCGGTTATGCCGCCTGATCAGCCTTGGACGGCAACGGGCGGAAAAAGGGCAATGTCTGATCCATAAGGAAGATGTGCTTGAATGGCGTGAGGGCATTCTTTTTATTTTACATCCGCCGGAAATAATCGATTTTTCCTTTGAAGAAAATGTCCGCTATTGGGCGATGGAACTGGGATCAAATCTATATATGGCGGCAGAGAATTTGCTGCTGGGCCATGATGATATACGTCTGGCGCAACTGCATGAAATTGCGGAAGCTCACAATATCCCGGTGGTTGCCAGCAATCATGCCTTGATGGATGTGCCGGAAAACCGCAAGGTTGCAGATATTCTTACCTGTATCCGGGAGCATTGCACGATTGAAGAGGCCGGGACGCGCCTGCAAAAAAACGCGGAACGGCATCTCAAAGACACGGATGAAATGTTGGAACTGTTCGCCGGGTATGAAGCCGCTGTCCGGGAAAGCCAGAAAATCACCAGCCGGATCAACTTTTGTCTCAGTGAATTAAAATATGAATATCCGGATGAGGTATCAAACGGCCAGGACCCGCAAACGGAGCTGGAACGGCTGGTCACTCGTCGTCTGCCTGTCCGATATCCGCCGCATTTATTTCCGCTTGGTGTTCCGGAAAAAGTCACAGAACTTATCCAGCGTGAGCTGACTGTTATCAAGGAGTTGGAATACGCCCCGTATTTCCTGACCATTTATGACATTGTCCAGTTCGCGACAGAACAGAAAATCCTCTGCCAGGGGCGGGGGTCGGCCGCCAACTCGGTGGTTTGCTACATCCTTGGCATCACGTCTGTGTCGCCGGACCGGCTTGATATGGTCTTTGAGCGGTTTATTTCCGCCGCGCGTAACGAGCCGCCGGATATTGATGTGGATTTTGAGCATGAACGCCGTGAAGAAGTTATCCAGTATATCTATGAGAAATATGGAAGACATCGCGCGGGTTTATCGGCAACGGTAATTTGTTACCGTGCCCGTTCGGCCATTCGTGAAGTGGGCAAAGCATTGGGATTGTCGCAGGATACGCTTTCCTCGATGACGGGCCTCATATGGGGATGGTCTGGTTCGGATCAGGCCGCAAGCCGCGCCCATATAAGGGCTTCAGGTCTCGATCCTGATGACAGGCGATTAGGGCTCTGTGCGGAGCTGTCCCGTAAAATTATGGGCTATCCCCGCCATCTTTCCCAGCATGTGGGCGGGTTTATTATCACCAAATCACGGCTTGATGATATCGTGCCTGTGGAAAATGCGGCAATGGAAAACCGCACCGTCATCGAATGGGACAAGGATGATATTGATACACTGGGAATTCTGAAAGTCGATGTGCTGGGCCTTGGCATGTTGTCCTGCATCCGCAAGGCTTTCGAGCTCATGAAAACTCATTATGGCGTTTCCCACACGCTGGCCTCGGTGCCGGAGGGGGACGATGCTGTTTATGACATGCTGGGTCGGGCCGACAGCATCGGCGTTTTCCAGGTTGAAAGCCGGGCGCAGATGTCTTTTCTCCCGCGTATGAAGCCGCGTAACTTCTATGACCTGGTGATTGAAGTGGCGATTGTCCGTCCCGGACCCATTCAGGGCGACATGGTTCATCCTTATATTCGCCGAAGAGATGGTAAGGAAAAACCTGTCTATCCCTCGAAAGAACTGGAAGGTGTCCTGAAAAAGACGCTCGGCGTACCACTCTTTCAGGAGCAGGCGATGCGCATTGCAATTGTTGGTGCGGGCTTTAGTCCTGATGAAGCCGATCAGCTACGCCGGGCCATGGCAACATTTCGAAAGATGGGAACCATTAATTCTTTCCGGGATAAATTCATTCAGGGAATGGCCGGAAACGGGTATGACACTGAATTTGCGGAACGATGCTTCAAACAGATTGAAGGGTTCGGTGAATATGGGTTTCCTGAAAGCCATGCGGCGTCCTTTGCCTTGCTTGTTTATGTCTCGGCCTGGCTGAAATGCCATTATCCCGATGTGTTTGCTTGCGCCCTTCTGAATTGCCAGCCTATGGGGTTCTACGCCCCCGCGCAGATTATCCGCGATGCCCGCGAGCATGGCATAGAGGTAAGGCCGCCGGATGTTAATTATTCGGACTGGGACAGTATACTGGAACTTGGCGAAAATGGATTGGCCTTGCGGTTGGGGCTGCGTCAGATCAAGGGATTAAATGAAGAGGATGCGGACTGGATAGCCGCTGCCCGGCAGAACGGGTATGTGACGGTCCGTGATTTATGGTTCCGGGCAGGGATACGGCCTGCGGTCCTTAAACGGCTCGCGAATGCAGATGCGTTTGCCTCGCTTCAACTGTCCCGGCGGGACGCCATATGGCAGGCAAGCGGAATAAAGGGAGAAAACCCACTGCCGCTTTTTGCCTATGCCAAAGAAGACGAGCAGTCACTTGACCCCAGCGTTACATTGCCCCCGATGCACATTGGTGAAAATGTCCTGCAGGATTATCAATCTCTCCGCCTGAGCTTGCGGGACCATCCGCTCAAGCTGCTTCGTCCGCAGTTTCCCGGGACAGTGCAGGCTAAAGCCCTGCTTAATACTCCCCATAAGCACTCTTTAAGCGTTGCTGGCCTCGTGCTCGCCCGTCAGCGCCCGGGAACTGCCAAGGGGGTCATTTTCATGACTCTGGAAGATGAGGAGGGGAGCATTAATGTTGTTGTCTGGCGGAAAATATTTGAACGCTATCGCCGGGCGGTTATGACCGGGCGACTGGTCAGAATATCGGGGGTTCTGGAACGGAAAGGGATTGTGACGCATCTGATTGCAGATCGTATAACTGATTTTTCCCATTATCTTGAAAAACTCGATGATGAAGCCTTTTTAGCGCAGTCATCTGTGAATGGCACGGGGCATCAGGCGCCTCCGCAAAGCACGCGCCGACCAAAGCCAATAAATCCGCATAGGCATCCCCGGGATATGACAAAAGCCCTGTTCCCCTCACGGGACTTTCATTGAGACGGAGAATGTATTGTCAGGCTGATGAGATTGGCCATCAGCCGCCATCAATACCCCTCCCGGTTTCGAGTTGGAATGAATGAATACCCCATCGGGTTACATTCTCCCTATTTACAAGGCGGGTGAATGGGTTTTGCTAAATGACGTAGTGTCGACCTTATCTCCATGACGCGCATTTTTTATCAGGGCGTGAAACAGGGCTTGATGATGCCTGTCAAAGACAAGGAACTCAGGGTGCCATTGCACACCAACGAAAAACCGTTTGTCATTATGTTCCAGCGCCTGGACAAAATCACCCTGATCGCAGGCGGATACGGAAAGCCCGTCGCCGAGGATATCTACGGCCTGATGATGCAGGCTATTCACGCGCACCAGGTCCTGACCAAGAATTTCACGTACTTTGGTGTCCTGCTTCACAGATACAATTTTGCGGGCCAGCACGGTGCGGATATTCGTTTTTTCACGCGGCATTCCGCGTATGTCGCTAAACAATGTACCGCCGAAAAATACATTCATCATCTGGGCCCCGCGGCAGATACCTAAAACCGGCAGGTCCTTATCGATGACAAAACGCAGCAACTCCAATTCCAGCGCATCGCGTTCGGGATCAATGCGGACATCTATGTTGATTTCGCCGCCATATAGATCGGCACCGATATCATCCCCACCGCCTATGATCAGGCCGTCCAAACGTTCGGAAGGAAAATCGCGTCCCGGTGACAGGAATACAGCTCTTCCGCCGGCACGCCATACCGCCAGCCAATCGAAAAACCGCATGATCTTGCTTTTATAGCGGGAGACTGTAATCCCGATTATGGGCTTGTTAGATTTTCGAGCCATAGGCGCACCTCCTTCAGCCACTCTCCTATGGGGCTTTTGGCATTGGCAAGATAGCTGTCGCCTAACCGTCGGAGGGTGTCTTCGTCCGCTGCGAGAGTTTCCACAGCAACCCAACGGTTCCACTCCTGAACAACACTCCAACCAGGGTCGGAAAGACACATATTCGGCAGGCGGTAATGGAAAGTCGGGCGTGCCTTTATGCGTTCGTCATCAGTGAGTTTAGCCAAGGTTTTAGGCGCTAAATGCTTAAATAATGGGAGCATGTCCAGTTCACGGTTGCGTGTCGGATTCATCGCAAAATAATCTTTGATAAGAGCGTCCAAATCCGGCGCATAATCAGCCGCCAATATCTTAACAGCATATTCTTTGGGAAACGGATCGATATGCGGCAGAATTTTTCGCATGAGGTCAACGTGAATTTCATCACGCAGCCAATCCGATAGCAACATATACGCACGCAGGACCGCTAGAATATAATCAACATCCTCGCGGGCGATTTCCGGATTTAGGTGAACGCCAAAACTGTAAACAACGCCGTCGTCGGTACCCTTGGCACCATGCGCGCGCAGGGCCTCAACCAGGATTTCCAGTTCCCCCAGCTCATCCCAGGGGATGGGCGGTGTGACGATTTCCGTGGGGACGACGCCTGCAAGGGCTTTGCCGACCCAGTGTTGCCTTACATACGAGTTCAAGTTGCGGACAGTTTTTATGTCCTCCTTGCTCACTGGTAATGAGCTCTCTTCAAGTATGTCCCCAAGGTCCTTTTCCGGGTGAACGTATTGAGTATCAAGTTCCACTTGGAATTCGCCCCATTTGGTATCCGCTACGGATAGCACAAACGGCATATCAATGGGCCTCGTAGTGCCGTCGAACGAGTCAGCAACCAACTCGGCGGCCTGCTCTGATGACAGACCGGCAAACTCTAACTCCACCCCGACGCGCCGCACGGTTCCCGACAGGTTATGGACGTTGGGTGGAGTACGCATGTCCTGGTGCTTATCGTTCAAGATCATTCTCCAACAGAAATGATACCCGTTAGTTTGTACAAAAGCGCCGTATCTTGGCAAGTTGCCAAGAATTGGCTTAAACCAATGTTCCTATATATCAAGTGGCTTTGCCTTTTCCCGCAATGTGGGAGACATGGTGCTCAAAAGTGAACTTTAAACCAAAAACATACAAATCACGCGTCGATCCACCTTAGTATCACAAATGGTCCGGGAATGTTCAAACAGTGAAGTGTTGCCGAAGAGGCTGATGAACAGGCGATGATTACCCCAGTCGGTATATTCTGCCCGCGGTGTCATGGAATAGTGCTGCCTTTTCTGCGTCGCTATAATCCATCGTCAAGCGCTTGAATGAATTCCATAAAATATTATAGCTGCAGCTGACCTTGTCGACCGGGAAATTGGATTCAAACATACACCGATCGGGCCCAAACTGTTCGATTGTATGGTCATAGAACCGCCGGGTTGCCTCCATCAGTTCCGCGCTTGAAGGTGGCCGCTGCATGTGATGCCAGTCGAAGCCGTTGATTTCCATATTAATACCGCCGAGCTTTGCCACGACATTCGGGCATGTCGCCAATTCCGTTATGGATTTTTTCCAGTCCGGAAAATACTCATCATGTTTCCCCTGATAAGGCCCAATGCCCAAAGGACCACCAAAATGATTGAGGATTATTGTCGTATCCGGAAAAGTGCGGGCAAGGTCGGTTAATTGCGGAATCTGCGGGTGGTAACACCATCCTTCAAAGCTGAGATTACGGGGAGCAAGCTCTGCAAACCCTTTGCGGAAAGTAGCATCCAGGTAAAGATTTTCGATTGTTGTGGGAAGGGAGTTTGGCACATCGGCGTCCGGATCCCAACTCGCCCGGTGGCGAATACCGCGAAATCTGCCGCAACCCGCCGCAACATGGGCATCCAATACCGGCCCGACAGCCTCTCCGAGCATAAGATCTGCAGTACCAACAATACCTGCCGCGATACGCGTATCGCCATAAAGCCCGGAAGCGCTCATTGCCGCAATGCCGTTGACAAACTCGGTTTCACCAACCGGTTTCATTTCATCCGGACCGGATGACCGATACATGGCGCCGCACTCAATAAAAACGGTGGAGACGATATTATGCCCACTCCCAACGTCGACAAGAATCTCATCCAGAAGATACCGTTGTGTCACCCTGCCGGGTCGCAAATCCCAAAGGTGGTGGTGAGGATCGCAAATGGGTAATGCGGGATCCAGGGTTTCTTCTTGCGTCGCATTCAGCCAGTCAATGTTGGTCGGAACATCGGTCATTTTTATTCTTACTTTCCCAAAGCGCTTTAAGTTAATATCAAAAAAGAAACAAAGAGTCCTGTTATAATAAACCTGAATGATTTGATACTCACACTGGGAGCCTTCCATGGGTCCGACTTCGAATAGTTATATTTCGCAGCGCATTAAGCTTCATTATGTGGACTGGGGAAACCCGGACGCGCCGCCGTTGCTGCTTATCCATGGAGGACGGGATCACTGCAGGAACTGGGACTGGGTGGCAGAAGAACTACGCCATGACTGGCATATCATCGCACCGGATCTGCGGGGCCATGGAGACAGCGGCTGGTCGACTGACGGTAATTACAATCTACAGAGCTATGTTTATGATATTGCACAGCTTATCCATCAAAAGGAATTGAGTCCGGTAACAATTGTTTCTCATTCCATGGGCGGCAGCATAGCGCTTCGCTATACCGGGCTCTATCCGGAAACTGTCAGAAAGATTGTCGCGATTGAGGGCCTTGGACCCTCTCCGAAGATGATCAAGGAGACCCAAGAGACTCCAACGGTCAAGCGCTGGCGGGACTGGATTGATCAAAAGCGCGCGGCAAGCGCCCGTACGCATCGCCGATATGAAACATTTGAGGATGCCCTTGCAAGGATGAAATCTGAAAATAAGCATTTGTCGGATGAGCAGGCCCTGCATTTAACGACCCATGCCGTCAACCAGAATGAAGATGGCACCTTCAGCTGGAAGTTTGACCATTACATGCGCGTTTGGGCGCCATTCGACATTAGCAATGAAGAAACCCAGAAGCTATGGGGTGAAATAACCTGTCCGACGATGCTGTGCTATGGGAATGACAGTTGGGCCTCAAACCCGGTTGACGACGGGCGCATAAAATATTTCAAGAACGCAATCGTCAAAAACTACATGAATGCGGGCCATTGGCTACACCATGATCAGTTTGACAGCTTTGTCACGGATTTGAGAGAGTTTTTATAGTGGCGTGAGAAAGGGGCGAGGACAATCGGACGCTTCCCTGTGATCTAGCCGCCGATTTGTCACGTAATTCTATCAAACCTTAGGGAAGGATAGACGCGTGAACAGATTGCTTTTCGGCGGATTAATCGCATTGGTCATTCTCATGAGCCCAACGGTCGACGGTTTGGCAGCTGATAGTGCTCGGTCGATCAATCCAATGGCGCTCTATGGGAACGAAATTGTTTTCGATGTCTATCGTGAAGGAACCCTTGTGGGATCCCACAAGGTCAAGTTTAGTGAAAATAAAGAGTATTTGAATGTTCGAAGCGTCTTTCAACTGGAAATTAAATTCCTGTTTTTAACGGCGTATAGCTACCTTTATGAATCGGATGCCCGCTGGCAAGATGGTCAACTGCAAACACTGGAAGCGCGGACAGATGACAATGGAGAACTGACCGTCGTTACCGCAGCTCGCGATGCTGCGCTCATGCAGATTAAAAGCGTAAATGGGCAGTTTGAAACCGACGTTCCGCTATTCCCGACAAATCATTGGCATGTCGGCGTTCTAAACCAGACAAAGGTGCTGAACACGTTGACAGGGCGCATCAATAATGTGCGTATCGTAACCGGAGATCGAGAGTCTATTGATACTGAGATCGGCCCCATCCAGGCAACGCGTTTCGCTTATACCGGGGATCTGGAAAACGAAGTCTGGTATGACGATGCAGGCCGATGGGTAAAAATGCGCTTTAAAGGGAGCGATGGCTCGATTATTGAATATGTTTGCCGGCGCTGTCAGGGTGGTGCATCGAGAGCGGTAAATGCTTCAAAAGGGGAATAGATAACTTCCGCACTCCGGTCATCCTCTTGTTTTCATTTTTTTGTAAATGCCAAAGTCACTGTGCCAAGCTCAATCCCCCATTTACTGACTTTCGCCCGGTTCAGCATAACGCCCGAAGGTTGTAGATACATCCAGTCATCAAAATGGACCCGGATCGTGCTGTCGTCCAGCTTCAGGTCCATATAATAGCGCCAGTTCAAGACGTTTCCGTAACTTTCGCCGGTGGCGACGCCGATTATGTCGTCAGCGCGTCCCTGATAGGTGTGGTCGTCAATTTTCTCGATAGTCCAGATCCGTTGCTCACGTTCGCCATCGCTGTAGAAAAAATCCTCATTTAGTAACAGTGTCTCGCCGTCCCAAACGCCCTTGATCTCGACGACAAACTCCCGGCGCAGGTTCCCAAAACGATCTTCGAAGATACCGGATGCCTGAGTCTGTCCATCAAAGAATTCCTCTAGCACGAACCTCGGTTTGGCATCCATAAAATCGATGGATTTCATCTGCATGCACCCTGTAAGAGCTATCATCACGAACAGGGTCGTAAATAAACGGGCTTTCACTATGCCAACTCCTTCAACTTCTTGAGCTTAAACTGACGCTTCTTCAACCTGTGCTGAATGATGTCATGGCGTTTTCGGGTTAGCGGAAAGCGCCAAACAACTGTAATCGCGGCTATCTTTATTACGATGGGCACCAAAGCATAGATCACGATGATCGCCCATTTACCCGACTCGGTTGGCGCATTTGGATCAAACCCCAGAACTTCCAGGGCGGGTAAGGCGAGGCCAACTGACAGGGCTAGGGCGAGTTTGGTGCTCATACCCCAAAGGGCGAATTGTATGCCGGCACGCTCCTCTCCAAACCGCCAACGGTCATAATCGAGCACATCGGCCTGCATGGCAGGTGGCAGGGTCAGGTCTGCGCCGAGCGCCATACCGGTAATCAGACATACGACCGTAAACGCCGCAAATCCTCCGCTTGGTATTAGGAGTACACTGACGAAGGCGAGCGCCGCCGCCGCCATTGCCCAGCACCAGGTCCGGTGTTTTCCAAACTGCTGGCTGATTTTCAGCCAAATCGGGATCGAAGCGATACCCGCGCCGAAGTAGGCAAGAATGAACAATGGCCGGATCTCTTCCGCCGCTTCTAAGCCGAATTCCAGATAGATAAAGAAAAGTGCCGCCGGAATACCGTTTGCCAGTCCATTCAGAAACCAGGCACCCAGCAAGCGCAAAAACGGCCCGTTAGATATCACCGACCTTAGATATGATCCTGTCAGTGCGGGCAGTTCCTGACGGTCGAGGGGTCGATCTGGCACATACCACAATAGTAAGGGGATGACTGCTGCGCCGAGGCCAATGGCAAGCCAGGCTATGGCGCCAATGGAGTCGGATGATGTCCAGCCCATATTGGCGGTTATTGCAGCAAGTGCGCCGGCGCCGAAGATCCCGATGAGTGTCATCGCCTCGCGCCACGAGGTCAAACGCGTGCGATCATCATAATCATCCGCCAGCTCTGCGCCCCACGCTAGATAGGGGACGGACACCATGGTCCAACCGGCATACAGCACAATCGACCACAAGAGAAGGTAGCTACCCCCAACATCGCCTGGCGGATTAAGGATTTTGAACAGGCCAAAACCAGCAATAACCGCACCGATGGCAATCCAGGGCTTGCGTCTGACACCTCGAAATCCATACCGGTCGCTTAAATAACCGATCACCGGATCGCTAACTGTATCGAACAGCCGCGCCAACAGCAGAAACAGGCCTGTCGCGGCGAGACCAAGGCCCAGCTCTACGCCATAAAGCGCAGGCAGGTGGATGTAGACCGGAATGGTCGGCAAGGCGACGACAAAAGCAGGTAAGGCATACAGGATCAGCCTGCGTTGGGGGAGTCGGCTATTGGTTGCGGGAGTCATGGTCTCTCGATCATGAACTGACCGACATCAATAGTACCTTGGTTGAATCCCGCCTCACAATAACTGAAATAATAGCGCCACATACGATAGAAGCGTTCATCGAAGCCCAGAGGAGAAATCTGAGGCCAATTCTCACAAAATAGGTGGTCCCAACGTCTCAGGGTCTCGGCGTAGGATTTTCCAAAAAAGTATGCGTCCGAAACCTTGAACCCGGATCGGTTGGCGATGTCTGTGAAGATTTCCGGACTTGGTAACATGCCACCCGGGAAAATATAGCGCTGGATGAAGTCCGGATTGCGCCGGTAATTTTCAAAAGACGCTGCATCAATAGTAATGATCTGCAAGGCAGCACGCCCACCGGATTTCAAGCAGCTGTCGATCACGCTGAAAAATGTCGACCAGTATTTTTCGCCGACGGCCTCAAACATTTCGATAGATACAATCTTGTCGAATGTTCCGGTTATATCGCGGTAGTCCTGTATTCGAATGTCGACCATCTCCGACAATCCATGGCGGGCCATGCGCTCCCGCGCGAATGCTGCCTGTTCCCTGGAGAGTGTCAGGCCGACAACGTGACAGCCAAATTCCCGGGCTGCAATTTCTGCGAAACCTCCCCAGCCGCAGCCAATTTCCAGAACACGGTCGCCGGGTTTGAGTTCAAGCTTTTCGGCCAGACGCAGGTATTTCCGCCGTTGTGCCGGTACTATATCTTCGTTCATGTCTTCAAAGAGTGCCGATGAATAAGTCATCGTTTCGTCAAGCCATTGCTTGTAGAAATCATTGCCGAGATCATAGTGGGCGGCAATGTTGCGGCGACTACCGTTTTTGGTATTGCGCCGTCGGGCGTGATGAATACGACTGACTAAACGCATGGCCCAAGTTGGTCCCAGAGACGCCGATAAGGCATCAGCATTATTTTGACCAAGTGCCAGAAGAGATGCTAAATCCGGAGTATCCCATTCGCCGTCCATATAGCTCTCAGCGAGAGCGGTATCACCGCCCCAAAGCGTTCGTGTAACGACCCGCATATTGTAAATATTAAGATAGGCATGCGGTCCTGGGGTCGTACCTTCAAAATTGAAGCGATATCCGCCCGGCATATTCACGGTTATTGTACCGCTGCGGATGCGTCTTAGCCAGGATTGCAACAAGCGCGCTCTCAGATCAGCTTTGCCGAAAAAATAGGAAACAGAAGGAGATGCTGCGGCCGTTGTCGCGGAATTCTTCATATTGGATATTGCCTCGCGATGTGAAATAGTCGTTATTGTGATTTACGCGACATGGGCGTGTATGGATCACTTGCTATATATACGGGGTCGTGAGGGACGCTGGAGAAACAAAAGAAATCTTGGGAGGATTCGGGTGAAGTCTCAAAATCAGCACCGGTACAGAAATATTATACAGCAATATTATCACGGCTGCTCCACAGCAAATTTCGATCTCATGATGTCGACATTTGATCCGGATGTCGTACATTATTTTGTCGACCATAGCCCGGTTCGCGGGTCGGAGGCTCTGGCGAATTATTGGATGAAAATCGGGCCCAGAACACAAGCGTCCTGGACCCTGGATCATATTCTCATTCAGGAGCCGGAAGCGGTGATCGAATGGAGCATGCCCTGGACACCGCCTCGTGACCAAAAACGACAGGTTTTACGCGGTACGGAGTGGTATATATTCGAAAACGACAAGATAGTGGAAATTCGGAGTTACCATAATAACTATTATTTACAGGATCCGAAGAACCGAGAGCTTTGGGATTTTCCATACGAGGAACGCGGATACATTCGGCAAACAGTGAAATGACATTCACCGGAGTACTCGGAGGAAAACCAGCAAAATATTTTTCCCCATTGCCAACATTTTCAAGGCTTAAGATTTACTCTGTGGCGGAGATGGTCGCGATGGAATGTGACTCGCCCTCTTGAAGATCACCGGACATCACCTGCTTATAGGCATGCCAGGTCGCATGGCCGATGAGCGGGAGTGTAACGATCAGGCCAATTCCGGCGGTAAAGAGACCAATTCCGGTACAGATAACGATTATTGTGGCCCATAGGATCATTGCGTTCCGGTTGCGGACGACGGCATATGCGCTGGTGATGAGTGATGACAGCAAAACCGAGTTCCGGTCCATCATCATTGGCATGGAGAAAGCGCCGATAAAGAAAATGCAGGTTGCAAAAACGGCACCTACAGCGGCGATGGATATTCCGAAATAGACGCCCTCCATACTGAGTGCGCGGGTCAGAATAATGCCCCAGTCGGGCATGATGCCGGGAAAGTTTAACGCAAATACCGTGAATGAAATGCGAATCCAGACCTGAAAGACAAAGGCAAGCGCTACGCCGAAGCCAAAAATTCCAAGCTTGTTATAACGCGCGGCGGTAATCGCAGCCATCAGGGTAACTTTTTCGCCTGCGGCATAGCGGCGGCTGATCTCATAAAACCCGAGGCCAACGGCCGGGCCGACAAGCAAAAAGCCGGTCAGACCCGGCAAAATCAGATAAGGCCAACCCATGAAGTAGAAACCAATGGACAAGATCAACCCGCAAATAATGAAAAGTGCGGCATAACTGATACTGACGGCGGTGTTGGCTTTCAGGTCAGACCAACCGGCAGCGAGCCATTTCCAGACATCTTCTGTGCTGACGTCTCGCACCAAGGCCATCTCTTTAACCAGGAAAATTTCTCTTTTCAGGCTGTCCTGCGACGGCGATTTTTGTGCGTCACTGAGGTCCAGCCCGTTTGCGACGGCTTCTTTTCTCGATGCGGACTCTTCCTCGTTTATCATGCTTCACTCCCCAAGCACATATACGTATCTGATAAGTTTAAGGGCCTGCCGGTTTTCAGTAAAGTCACCATGTGAGCATGGGTGAAAAAGATGTCGACGGGTCGGGCCGATTCCGGCCTTTGGCGGGACATTCCAGGATGTTGGTGTCAGGGCGATATGGCTTTTCAGGCTGATGCAGGTTAAAACAAGATTGATATGTGAGTGCGGCTGCGTGAAGAACCGACCCATGGTGAGGCATCTTACCCCTTGAACATGAGAGGCTAAGGACTGTCTGATGGTCGGAGATTCTCACCTCTCCGACCATTGTTCGCAATATATTTTAATTGCCAGTGAATTCCGGGGCACGCTTTTCTGCAAATGCGGCGGCGCCTTCCGCGCAGTCATCGCTTTCCAGCAAGGCGCGGGTGTCCCGCAAGGAAATGCCAGCACGTTCTGACGGGCCTTTTGCCAATACCTCGCCTACAAATCGCTTGACCATTGACAGAACCATTGGGGCGCTATCTCTTAATTCTATGGCGTAAGACATCGCGGCATCCATAACCTCGTCTTTCGGGACGACTTTATTGACCAAGCCGACTTCGTAGGCGCGCGCCGCGCTCATCTCCGCAAGACCATAAATAAATTCCATGGCAACTTTATGCGGAATACGGGCCGCGAGTGACGTAATCAAGCCGCCGGACAAACCCACTTTGGCTTCCGGATAGGTGAATTTGGCTTCTTCAGACATGATGCAAAGATCACAAAACTGGACCAGAACCACCGCTCCGCCCACACAAATGCCATTGACCGCGGCAATGACAGGTTTGTCGACCTCAACGCCGATGCCGGGAACAAATTTCCATAGCTCCGGCGGATCCGAGAGGTTCGCACCAACAGAAAAGGCTTTGTCACCACCACCCGTCAGGATGGCCACTTTATCGTCTGAGGCATTAAACCGATGCCAGGCGTCGCGGAGTGCATCAACCATATCGTGAGTAAGGATGTTTAAATTTTTTGAGTCAGTAAGGGTGATGATGGCGACGTTGTCGCGGCTTTCATATGTTACGGTCGATGTGCCCATGGCTATGCTTCTTTCTGATGAGATTTTTTAGCAGTGGTTAGATTTACGGTGTTTATGTTTTCAAAGATGAGTGTTTTCCTTTCCAAGGGTGCCTGCGCTGAATAGGAGCGGATCCAGCTGAAGTGATCAAGAGGGCTCCTCCCTATAACATCTGTCGGCTGCAAATGCATCTTGGCGTAACAATAATTTCCAAGCACGGATGAACCTCTAGTTTCCTTTCAGCAATCCCATCAATAACGACTTAAGTTTTGAACGAAAGATACGGTATCTTAAATAATTGCAAATTAAGTGTTTTCCCAATGGATTCAGATCGCTTTTCATGACTTCGCTAATTCCGGCGCGAGCCAAACCACGATACTTTTCAGGAGTTCTGTTCCAATTAATACTCAGGCTGCTTTTCTGATACCGCTTAAAGCAAAGTGTTTGTGGAACACGAACAAATGACCCCAATAGCGACATATCTAACATCCAGGTCCAATCGGCGCTAAACTCTCCATATTGACTCTTTGGAATGCCACCAATTATTTCAAAAGCTTTTTTGCGAAACAGGCCTCTATTCGGAATCCACCAATGAAAATCCGAACGACGGCGCGCAATCAGAAAACCGCGCATTGTGGCACTCTTAACCTCGGAAAGTTCTTCGCATTTCAAAAATTGTTTTGTTCCGTCCGGCTCCACCAACTCAAGATCGGAATAAGCCAGTATCGCGTTTGGGTCATCCTGCAGAGCTTTGACGAGCAATGATACGTAATCCGGCGCAACGACATCGTCATGAAAGGCGAAAAACATCATTTCTCCGAGCGCATTTTTCATCAAATCATTGCAATTGCCGAGCCAGCCGAGATTCTCCTCTCGTTCCAATATCCGAATATTTTCATATCGCGCGGCATATTCATGGATGATTTCAGGTGTCCCATCTGTCGAGAAATCATCTCCGATCAATATTTCCAGTCTCGGCCAGCTTTGAGCGACCAGGCTATCCAGCGTCTCGCGGATAAATGCTTCGGCATTATAACTGGGTAGCAGGGCGGTAACGAGAGGAGTATCCACGCTTTTCTCGGACATTTCAGTTGTAATGGTTGTGTCTAAATGCGGTTCGGGTGTGGACTCCATCGACTGGTTACCCCATTAGCTCTTTAGTGATAATAGTTGCCAACTCAGGCGCTGAAGAATATTTTCCAGTGTCGATTGAATAATATTGCCCCTTTCGATTGATCCCGAATTTATCCCTGAAATGCAATGTAGAGGACCTTCTGGCGATCGAACCTTTGCCTTGAGCAAACACAAAGCCGCCTTCAACCCTAATCTCTTGCGCCGCATTTAATATGTCGTCAGCGCCGAATAATACCGTCGCGATGCCGGACTGAATATTTCCCACGATCTCTTTTTTTTGTTCAGTTGTCAGTGGCGCGGGCATTTTCGGTAAAACATCGGTGCTGTCTGACAGAAGGCCGGCGGGGTACCATGACAAATAGAACGATTGATCGTCGTAATTCTTGACATCACCAAATGCTCCTACAGCGACAAACGCACTGGGCGTTTTTACGACTTTTTTTGTTTTTACAAAAAGTGATACCCGATAGCGATTTGACCAAACGCCACTTGGCGGTAACCCAACCTTCGCATCCAAACCCATTCGCCCATACCAAAGAGCATTAATGACGCAATCATAATCTTTATGAGTTTTAGGTCCGTTGGCCGTTTCTCCGATTACTTGCCAGGATCCGTTGTCCAGATCTTGGGGTACAACATTTGTTACGGTGAAATTTGTTTCCAGATTAACTTTTTCGCTGTCAGCCAATGCTGAATTATAAAGATCTGCAATTATTCCCGTCTGCACAGAGCGCTCCGGTACGCGAAAGCCTGCCACTGCAGTTTCCGGGTCAGCAATTAATTCTAACTCTTCTCTACTTATTTGACGAGAGGTATAGCCGGGCAAATTCCCAAAGTAGTCATTTGCGTTAGGGTGCGATCCCGCTAGGTCGTCCAGCCTTTTCAGATATCCTTTAAAGTCTCTCTCGTCGACAACTGAATCTTTGTGCAAAATGAAAAGGTCATCTTCAACAGTAGAAAATGAACGAATATCAGTTTGCAGGATTTCGGAAACTATCGGTGCAAATGACATACCGCCGGATAGAACGTGACGGGCAGATGATAAGGTCTGATCACCTGCGTAAATATACCCCAAATGTATCTTTCCTTCATTCCACCTGCTGGCCCCCATCATCGGCGCGTCATCTTTCTCAAATAAAGTGACTTCGGCGCCTCGCCTCGCCAGTAATATGGCGAGGCTGCTGCCCATAATACCAGCCCCCAGAATGGCAATACGCATTTTAAAAAACTTCCTGATCGAATGGATTCACTGGGTCGCTTTCATCTGCTCCAAATAAAAATAGTCTGACTCATCATAACTTGTGTCACAGCACACCATGAGCGCAGAGTTTTTATCCGAATATTTCTGAATAGACCAAACTCCGTGTTCTATCAGCAGGCAATCTCCAGCCTTAGCTAATTTCTCTGTTTCAATTTTCCCTTTGTATCGCAATTCGATCTCGATTGTACCTGAAACATGCATTAAGAATTGCCGGCCATGATAATGACCATGTCCGCCCCTTTCGATATTTGACGATGCTTTAATAAGAAGTACCCTTTTAATGGGAAAATTTATTTCTGAAAGATCGACTGGAACAAGGCTCCCCCGCTCATCAATTTTTGGGGCAACTTTATACACTGCAGCTTTGCCGCCGAGAAGGCTATTCAATAGTTTCATACACGCTTCTTCGATTTGTTCAGGACTTGAGTTATTATATCTATTAGTAAAGCACATGAAAGAATTTCTGTGGAGCATTAAGTACAGGGCGCCTGGAGCGTAATTGGGAAATGAAGTTCGACGAATTAAGTCAGGCTGGAAATCAATCTGAGTGTTCAACAGCACTAAGTTGTACACCGCTTTCCGAGACGTTCGGTGTGCTCGTTTCCGGCGTGGATTTGTCAAAGAACGTCCCCGAGACCATGAAATCTGCCCTCAAAGAAGCGCTTTTCAAACATCAGGTTCTGCTATTTCGACACCAAAACCTGAGTGAAGATCAGCAAGTTCAATTTGCGCAAATATTCGGCCACTGCCGGGTACTTTGGCAGAATCCGCATTATCCCAGCAAAAACGATCTCGTCCACTATCTCAGCAACGTAGATAGGAAAGGGAAGCCCATTGGCCGTCATCCAGATCCCGGCTCTACTCATTGGCATAGCGATGGATCGTGGGCGACTGAACCAAGCAGGGCAACAGTTCTGGGTGCTATACAGGTGCCAGAGGGAGAAGGAACAACCCATTTTGCAAACATGTACCGGCTGTACGACGATCTTGAGCAGCGAACGAAGGATTATTTCGAGACTCTGAAGGCGGAGCATAATTTTGAAATTGCGCGAGCTGCACGGCAACAGCGGCTCCCATCACAGTGGTTTCGGTCGGAGGCTGATTGGCGATCGATTTTGAAGCAGTTGAAATGGTGGACGAGTGTCATGGGGAGGCGATTTCGTGACGGTGCCGTATATCATCCGGTGGTCCGTCCTCATCCGGAAACCGGTCGTCCCGCTCTTTTTATCGGAGATCATGCTTGGCGGATAGCCAACAAGTTTTGGCCCACCGGAGTAAAGCTGATGAAAGAGATAAACAGCCTCGAATTTAATTCAGAGGCAACTTACACTCATCAATGGCAACCTGGAGATATGCTAATTTGGGACAACGGAAGCGTTTTACATAAAGTTGGGACATATAATATCCTCAATCAGGTAAGAATAATGCGCCGATGCGTGGTGGAGAGTAGCGAGCAGCCAAAGAGGCGCGGCCGCGATACTTGACGACAGTGTTTTTTAACTGATCTGAGGCTTGACACCTTTTCTGCCGGTCTGTCTTGCCACTCACATAAACCCTGAGTATCCAGCACATCGCATGGAAATTGAACGCCAAACCTTCATCCACTAGATCAACGGCCTGCCACGCACGTGGATTTTGTACCCTTTAGTCACAAAACCGATATTGGGTTATCTTTGCCGGTTGGAATGATTGAGGTAGGCGTAAAGACTTTTGTTCCGGATATGACACGCATACAGGCCTCAAATCTTGTCCATCCATAACGCACAGTCTTTTGGCCAATAGCGCATTTATCAAGGGTTTAATTGCGTATAGCAGTTTTTCTGCCACAATATAAATTAGCATTTTCTACTGCTTGAAAAAAACCGCTTGACGTTTGCGTGGATCGGAATATTTATGCGAATGTTCGGGAGTGTGGCGACAGAATCGACGATTGTCGCGCGACGGCCCCTCTTGACATAGAGAACCATCTTAAGATGAACTCACCAGTAGCTGGCCAAGCGGCAAAGGAGGCCGCTGAGCCTCCCAGTCTAGGCTTCTTTCAAAGCACTGACTTTAAACCTTTCCCTCACATTGTTGCAGATAATGTCGCTATGGCGGAACCGTCTGCATTTCCCATATCGGAGCGTTCCCGCGCTTTCAAGAACCAGTTTTTCCCGCTCGCCACCGACGCGGAATGGCTGGACTGGCGGTGGCAGCTCAGAAACCGGATCAGGTCCCTTGCGGGTCTGGAACGGATTTTCAATCTGTCCGCCGACGAGCGCGACGCGGTATCGCGCCATACGGGGTCGTTGCCCATGGGCATTACTCCCTACTATGCGAGTTTGATGAGCCTCGATAACCCCTCCGAGGGTCTTCGCCGCACGCATATTCCGGTCGGTAATGAATTCATCAAGATGCCGGGCGAAGCGGACGATCCGCTTGGCGAGGATCATGACGCGGCAGTACCGGGCCTTGTCCATCGCTATCCGGACCGGGTGCTGTTTCTCGCGACCGGTTTCTGCTCCACCTATTGCCGCTATTGCACGAGATCGCGCATGGTCGGCGAGGCGGGCGGCGAGTATGAATTCTCGAAATCCCAGTGGGAGAAGGCGTTCGACTATATCGCGGCGCATCCTGAAATCCGCGACGTGCTGATTTCGGGCGGCGATCCGTTGACATTGTCGGATGACCGGCTCGATTATCTGCTGACGCGTCTCCGGGCGATCGAGCATGTGGAATTTATCCGCATCGGCTCGAAAATTCCGGTGGTGATGCCGATGCGGATCACCAAGTCGCTGACGGATGTGCTGAAAAAGCATCACCCGCTGTGGATGAGCATTCATTTCACCCATCCGGATGAACTCACGCCCGAAGTGACCGAGTCGACCGCGCGTCTTGCCGATGCCGGTATTCCACTTGGCAGCCAGACGGTATTGCTGAAGGGGATCAATGACGATCTCTCGATCATCAAGCCGTTGATGCATGGCCTATTGAAACGCCGGGTGAAGCCCTATTACCTCTACCAGTGCGACCCGATCACCGGGTCTTCGCATTTCCGGACGCCGGTCGCGAAGGGCCTCGAGATCATCGAGGGTCTGCGCGGTCATACGACGGGCTATGCAATCCCGACCTTTGTGATCGACGCCCCAGGCGGCGGCGGCAAGATCCCGTTGCTTCCCGACTATGTGGTCGGGCGCGATGGGGAAGATCTCATCCTCCGTAACTTCGAAGGCGGAACCTACCGCTATCATGATCCGGGTGGCGTGATCGGGACGGAGCCCTGTCATCAGGAGGCCGCGCAATGAAGCTCGGCCTCGTGTATGACCTGCGCGACGACTATCTCGCCCTCGGGTTCTCGGAAGAACAAACGGCGGAGTTCGACTTCCTCGCCACCATCGATGCGCTCGACGGCGCTCTCGGCCAGCTTGGCTGGGACGTCGAGCGCATCGGGCGCGGGCAGGAGCTTGCGCGCCGGCTGGCGGACGGGGAGCGGTTCGATCTCGTCTTCTCCATCGCCGAAGGTCTGCACGGACGCTCGCGCGAGGCCCAGGTTCCGGCGCTCTGCGAGATGTTTGACCAGCCCTACGCCTTCTCCGATCCGCTGACCATGGCGGTGACGCTCGACAAGCCGGTGGCGAAACGCATTGTCCGCGACAGCGGCATCCCGACGGCGGATTTCGCGATTATTTCGGACGCGGGCATACCGTTGCCGGAGATTGCTTTTCCTGCATTCCTGAAGCCGATCGCGGAAGGAACGGGCAAGGGCTGCGGCGGCCGGTCGAAGGTGTCGAACAAGGCGGAGCTGAAACGCGAAGCCGCGCGGCTGATCGAAAAATTCCAGCAGCCGGTGATTGCCGAGACCTATCTTGAGGGCCGTGAATTCACGGTTGGCATTGTCGGCAATGGCGCGTCGGCACGAGTGATTGCGGTGTTGGAAATTGCCGTGAAGCCCGATGCGGATAGCGGGATCTATAGTTACGAAATCAAGGAAAACTGGGAACCGTTCGTGACCCTGTCGCTGGCAGACGACGCCGAAGCACGGCTTGCCGGAAAGAGGGCGCTGGCTGCCTATCATGCGCTCGGTTGCCGCGATGCGGCGCGGGTCGATCTTAAATCCGACGGTCTGCGCTCACCCCAGTTTCTTGAGGTGAATCCGATTGCCGGATTGCATCCGACCCATTCGGATTTGCCGATCCTGACGGTGAAGGCGGGCTACACGTATGACTGGCTGATCGGTGAGATCGCCGCCTCTGCCTGTGCGCGCTACGGCCTCACTTTCCCGGAAACAGGCGTCCGGGCGGCCTGAGACGTAATGACAGACTACATCCCGGTCCTGCATGGAGGCACCGATCTCCGCGCAGACGAGCTGGATACCATCGAGAGTGCGAAGAGCATCGCGGCGGCGCTGGTAAGGCTTGGCTATCGAAGCGAGGTCATTGCGCTTGATATCGATTTCACCGTGCTTGAGACAATTGCTATGACGAAGCCGCTCGCTGTTTTTAACTTGGTTGAGAGTATTCGCGGTGACGGCCGCCTCGGCCATCTCGCCTGCGCCCTGCTCCAGCATTTCAACCTGACCTATACCGGAGCCGGGGAAACCGCCTTTTTCCAGAGCAACTCGAAACGGCTCTCGAAATCGCTGCTTCGCGCTGCGAACCTGCCGACGCCGCGAGAATGGCATGCCGCGGCGCCTCATGGGCAGAAAGTCATCGTCAAGTCGGTCAACGAGCATGCCTCCTTCGGGATGGATCAGCAGTCAATCGTCGAGGGGCATGAGGCGGAGGAGGAGATCGCCCGCCGCGAGAAGGAGTTTGGCGGACGTTTCTTCGCCGAAGCCTATATCCCGGGGCGCGAGTTCAATATCTCGATGGTGGAGACGAAGAAGGGGCCCATGGTGCTGCCGATTGCCGAAATGCGCTTTGATGGGCTGCCGGAGGGAACCTATCCGATCGTCGATTACGCGGCGAAATGGGATGAGGAGAGCGATGTCTATCATCATACGAGGCGCCGCTTTGGTCTTGAAGCTCGGGAGCCGGACCTGGCGTCAGAACTCTCCCGGATTTGCGTCGACTGCTGGTATGCGGCGGATCTTGCAGGATACGCGCGCGTCGATTTCCGCGTCGATCCCGCCGGGCGGATCTATATCCTTGAATATAACGCCAATCCCTGCCTTGCGCCGGATGCCGGATTTGCCGCAGCACTCAGCAAGGCCGACATGAGCTACGAGGATGGCATCCAAATGATTGTCGAAGCCGCACTGGCGAAGGGGTTGAACTGATGTTTCGCATTCGTACCCTGACCGACGCCTCGGCGCCTGCCAACCAGAAGGCAATTGCGGAAATTCAGACGATTATCCGAGACCAGTTCGCCGATATGACGGACAAGGATGTCGCCAAGCTGCCGGACCAGATTTTCGATCCGATCACCCATCAGTTCGTCGCCAAGGTCTCTGTCGCTGAAGATGGACGCGGGCGTATTCGCGGCTTTTCTCTGCTGCTCGTCGATCCGCAACTCAACTTCGGCTATCTCGAACTGATTGCAACAGCCAAGAGCGGATCGGGCGGCGGCGTCGGCGCGGCTCTTTATGAGCAAATCCAGCAGCGCGCGCGGGAAAAGGGCTTGCGCGGTATTTATTTCGAATGCCTGCCCGATGATCCGAAGCTGAGCCCCGACCCGGTGATCCGCAAGCAGAATGAGGACCGGCTCCGTTTTTATGAGGGTTTCAACGCCTTTCCAATCATGGGCACCGAATATGAAACGCCGGTGACGCCGGGAACGTTCGACAGTCCCTATCTGGTGTTTGACGGACTCGGTGAATTCATGCTGCCGCCCGCGGTGACCTTGCGTCAGATCGTCCGCGCGATCCTGGAGCGGAAATATGCCGATCTTTGTCCACCGGAATATGTCCAGCGGGTTGTGGAATCGATCAAGGACAATCAATTCGCCATCCGGCTGCCGCGCTATGGCAGTAAACTGCCCCAAGTCAAACAACAGGCTGTCGCTGCGAAAATCCCGCTTATCGTCAACGACCGGCATGATATTCACCATATCCGTGAACGCGGCTACGTCGAGGCGCCGGTCCGCATCAAGTCGATCCTGAAAGAACTGGAGCCGACTGGGTTTTTTGAGGTGACGGCCCCAAAACATTACGGCGACCGCCATATCAAGGCGGTCCATGACACCCGGCTCGTCGATTATATCGAGCGCGCCTGCGCCGATGCGCCCGAGGGCAAATCGATCTACCCTTATGTTTTCCCGATCCGGAATGCGCAAAGGATGCCGAAGGACCGCTCCGTGCTGGCCGGGTACTGGTGCATCGATACCTTCACGCCGCTCAACCGCAACGCCTATCCGGCGGCGCGGCGGGCGGTCGATTGCACCCTGACAGCGACGGAGGCGGTCTTGAACGGCGCGCGTGCCGCGTATGCGCTCATCCGTCCGCCTGGTCATCACGCGGAAAGCCGCGCGTTCGGGGGCTTCTGCTACTTCAATAATTCTGCCGTCGCGGCCCAGTATCTATCGCGCTATGGGCGGGTCGCGGTGCTTGATGTCGATTACCATCATGGCAACGGCACGCAGGACATCTTTTACGAACGCGGCGATGTGCTCACCGTCTCGATCCATGGCGACCCATCTTTCGCCTATCCCTATTTCACCGGCTTTCGCGACGAAACCGGTCGCGGGGCAGGGGCGGGCTGCAATCTCAATATTCCGCTTCCCGAGACGATTACGCCCGAGGATCACCGCGAAGCGCTCAAAAAGGCGTTCGCGCGCATCCGGGATTTTGCGCCTGCCTATCTGGTGGTCGCACTCGGTCTCGATGCCGCAAAGGGCGATCCGACAGGCACCTGGCCCTATCGCGCCGCCGATTTCTTCAAGATGGGCGCGCTGATCGCCGGGATCGGCCTGCCGACGGTTTTCGTGCAGGAGGGCGGCTATCGTGTTCGCAATCTCGGTGTCAACGCGCGGCGCTTTTTCGAAGGTGTGGTGAGCGTCGTTAAAGCGCCGGACCTGACCTGGGAATTGAAACGCAAAGGCGGCGCCGGCAAGAATGAGCCGATGAAGTGGCGGACGTCGGTTCTCCCGGCGGACGTTGCCGAAATCCGCCGGATCGTCATGGCGACCAACGCCTTTTCCGGTGAGGAAATCGATATCGCGGCGGAGCTGGCCGAAGAGCGGATCGCCAAGGGGCGGGCCTCCGGCTATGAATTCGTTCTTGCGACGCAAAATGGCAGACTCGCAGGATATGCCTGCTACGGCAAGACGCCGGGAAGCGACCAAGCGTATGATTTATACTGGCTGGCCGTTGATCCGGATCGTCAGCGCAGCGGGCTCGGGGCCCAGATCCTGGAGCGGGTCGAGGCGGGCATCCGGAATGCGGGGGGCGCGTTCTCGATTGCGGAAACCTCGTCAACCGCCGCCTATGACAAAGCTCGCGCCTTCTACGAGCGCGTCGGGTTCGAGAAAATTGTCGAAATTCAGGATTTCTATCGGCCCGGCGACAACAAGGTCATCTACCGGAAAAACTGTCTATCGCCATCCAAATAGCGCTAAGCAATTTGCCTGCCGCCAGGCTGAAACCTGTGGTCAATATACCTCCCGGCCGCCGGGTTATATTTATTTCGAGCACCGAATGTGATCAACTCGCCGATCTTGGCGGCAGGCCTACCAAATGTGGCATGGATATACGATGCATAACTAATCTCACTTGCCTTTAGCACTCCTCACTTCGCTAACTAACCTTGCATTCTCAATCGCTATGACGCTTTGATCAGCGAAGATTCTAGCGATCAGCAAGCTCTTTTCTTCAAAGGGACGCAATTGTTGGCGATAAATCGTAAAGGCGCCGATCAGGCCTTCTTTCGATACCATGGGAATGGCCGTAAACGACCGCGCCCCTCCCAAATTAGCGGTGGCGTCCCTCAAGGGATCTCCGTGACGATATATTTCCTCCATACGGACATCGGCGATATTGATAATATCCGTGTCGGAGACCATGCGTCCGAGACCCGTATTGGGACTGACATGAAACCAGTCTTGCTCGGTCAGCCATGTCTGGAACGCCAGTGGGATCTCCTTGATATACGTCGCCTTGAAGCCTTTTTCGGGACTATACGCGAACAGTATTCCAAATTGCGCGTCGCATAATTCGAGTGCATAGCCAAGAACGGCAGAAATGACTTCCTGAATATTGCCCGCTGATCTGCTGATAATACTCAGCACTTCGCTCAATGCGCGTTCCCGGCTGATCGCCTCTTCAAGACTAAGGGCCAGCTCCGAGATCAACATGGCTTGTTCCTCCGAGTTTTTGGATTGTGGTTGTTCTCCTTCAAGAGCTTTAAGTAGTTCAATTTTGGAGGATACGCCGAGTTTCCGATAGATCGTCGCAAGATGCGTGCGGACTGTAGAGGGCGCGATGTGAAGACTTGTGGCAATTCTTTGATAATTCTCGCCGCGCGCATAGGCTGCTGCAATTTCCTTCTCTCGCGGGCTTAACAAGGCTTAATTCTCCGAAATAGGGGATACTTTAACAACAGCTAATTGCGCCATCAAAGCAGCATAATGCATCTTGCGTTATCGCCCTATACATCAAATGCAGTAGATAAAATACTGCAACTGTCTGATTTTCACCCTCTCCTTCCTTCACTAGGCTCATGCAAGAAAGAATGGAAGATTGTCCCTCAAAGCTCTCGGCTGGGCATATAGTTACATCTATTTACTCGCAAATGTTGGAGGTCGCTCACTATGGAAAAGCGAAGAATAGTCATCATCCGGGACACCGCTTTCGCAGATCCGTATGGTATATCCTGCGCGCCCGTTACCCGGATTGCGGCGGCGGCTGTGATTAAAAACCCCCTTGCCAATGGATACAACGCAGACCTTGCTGAATTATTTGATATTGGGGCCGCACTCGGAGAAAGCCTTATGGATGAGTTGGCGACCATGTTGCCAAGCCCGCCTGTCAGTTACGGTAAAGCGGCCCTTGTGGGCAGTAGAGGGGATATGGAGCATGGCGGTGCGCTGATACACCCGAAACTTGGAAAACATATGCGCGCGGCTTTGGGCGGAGGCAAGGCGCTGATCCCCTCAAATGTCAAAATCGGTGCCGTGGGCTCCTGCATTGATGTGCCGCTTGGACACAAAGACGAAGCCTGGTCCTTTGCACATTTCGACACTATGACCGTTTCCGTACCGGATGCCCCGCTCCCGGACGAGATAGTGATGATCATGGTGATCGCCGATGGTGGGCGCATCAATCCACGGGTCGGCGATGGCCCGATAACCGACTAAGGACAAAGGACGTTCCATGGCTATTCGCTGGCGTATCCTCTTGCTGCTTTTTTTCGCACGGGTCGGGCTCGGGTTGCAATTTCAAACGCTGGGATCCGTCAGCAATAACCTTATCGAGGCATTTGGTCTGGACTATACCGAGATAGGCACCCTGATCGGATTGTTCATGCTGCCAGGCCTATTTCTTGCCATTCCTGCCGGTCTGTCAGGGCGTTACTTTTCCGATCGCGTTCTGGGAGGCGGCGGTCTGTTATTATTGGCCGCAGGCGGATTGCTGTCTGGATTTGCGCAGGACAGTATGCTCGTCGGATTTGGCCGATTGGTGAGCGGTGCGGGCTTTTTATTCTCGACATTATATTTTACGAAAATGACGGCGGATTGGTTTGCTGGCAAAGAGATTGCGACGGCAATGAGTATTCTCGTGATGAGTTGGCCCTTTGGTATTGCAATCGGCCAGATCGGGCATGAATGGCTTGCCGAGACCGTGGGTTGGCGCTGGGCGTTCCTGACTGCTTCCAGCTATTGCGCCATAGGCACTCTTGCCATCCTCAGCTTCTACCGCCCGCCCTTAGAGGCCGCTATCACACGGCGAGATCAGCCAGCAATCGGACTCAGCCGTCGGGAACTGGGCTTGACCTTGATCGCCGCGGCGGCATGGGGTCTCTTCAATGCCGCATATGTGATTTATCTCAGCTTTTCACCTCTGATGCTTGAGGAAAATGGGATCGGAGCTGTTGAAGCCGCCGCAATTATCAGCGTTGGAAGCTGGGTCATGATTATTTCCGGCGCTGCATGTGGTCAACTCGCGGATCGCAGCGGTCGGCCGGGTATTGTCCTGACCATCTGCATGATTGGCGCCATGGTCGCGTTGGCCTTATTGGCGGGTGACGGCAACCCACTCTTCTCCAGCCTCCTGTTCGGTTTGATCGGCATGGCCCCTGCCGGAATAATAATGGCCCTCGCCGGCGAAGCCATGCGGCCGGATCGTCGCGCCTTCGGCATGGGGATTTTCTTCACCGGTTATTATGCGATTATGACGGTTGGCCCACCGATTGCCGGATGGATCTATGATAGGTCGGGAAATGTCTTTGATCCTATTATCATGAGCATTGCACTCTTTGGATCGGTAATTTTTGTCTATGGAATGTTTCGCCTGATAAAGAGCAGCGAAAAGACGATCCTGGCATGAACCTGGGGAAAATGGCGCCCAAGCGCGGATACGGAAGACTGGAAAGCTAATAGTGCGGTGGCGTGTTATCAGATGATACTGGAACAGCGATATGGCAAACTAAAATTCAAAATGTAACATGAGATATGCTTACATCATGCCAATGACAATTCAGGCTCTATAGTAACAGTATTCTAGATAATTAGCGTTAATTCAAAATCTGAGTGGCCGCGCCTAATTATCCCAAGCACTAATATCCTTTTCCTCTGACGCTGACCTGACATCGCCCTGACTACTGGTTATACTATCCACAAAACAAAGGATAGAGAGGCATGGCGGTTTCACGATCCCTAATTGGGTTGAAAGATAATCTGACAAGCTTGATCATTGGCAGGCTTTGGCTTCAGGTAATTATTGCAATGATTCTGGGGGTCGGATTCGGTGTGTTAATTGGCCCGGCAGCCGGGTTTTTTGATAAGGATACCGCCGAAACGATTGCCGGATGGGTGGCGTTACCTGGCAGGGTGTTTCTGCTTGCCATCCAGTTTATTATTATCCCCCTCATTGTCGCATCGGTAATTCGGGGAATCGCAGCTGGAGAGGCGACAGAAAACATTGGTCGACTGGGAATAGCCACCATACTGTTTTTTGTTTTTACTACTGTTATTGCCGTTATAATTGGCATAGCGTTCGCGCTCATCATCGAGCCCGGGGCATACATTGACAGCACGCATTTGAAGGCAGTCATCCCCGATTCAATGCCGGATGTTAGCGGGGCCGGTAAAGTAGGTCTCCCTACTTTGAAGGAGCTTCCAGAAATGCTGACTGGACTGTTTCCCAAAGATCCACTCGCAACTTTTGTTAGCGGTAATATGCTGCAAACGGTAATCAGCGCTATCATCATCGGCGTTGCGCTCGTGGCCATGCCATCGGGCCAGCGCAAACCAATACTCGATCTGCTTGGGTCAATCCAGTCAGTCTGTATGGTCATTATCGGTTGGGTGCTTAAGTTTGTTCCCTATGCAGTGTTTGGGTTGATTGCCAGCATAAGTGCGCGCGTTGGTATCTCAACACTTTTGGCAACAGCTGTATATGTGGCGACTGTTTTAGTCGGCTTGCTTGCCTTATTTGCAGTCTATCTGGCGATCTTATTAATTGCAGGCCGTAAGAATCCCCTTACTTTCCTTTCAGATTCTAAAGAAGTAGTGTTGTTGGCGTTATCTACGTCCAGTTCGGCCGCCGTCATGCCGCTTACGTTGAGTACAACAGAGGAAAAACTGGGTGTCCGAACCGGTGTTTCTCGTTTCGTAATCCCACTGGGAACAACGATCAATATGGGCGGCACAGCCCTATATCAAGGTGTGGCAACACTTTTCCTCGCTCAAGTGTTCGAAGTTGAGATTGGTCTTTCCGGTATGGTTCTCGTTATCGTTATGGCGACGGGCGCATCCATTGGTTCACCGGGCACACCCGGCGTTGGAATCGTTATTCTGGCAACTATTCTGGAAAGTGTCGGAATTCCAGCTGCCGGTATTGCACTGATAATCGGAGTTGATCGAATTATCGACATGTGCAGAACTTCAGTCAATGTCATTGGGGATATGGTTGCAAGCGTGATCCTTGATCGATTGATGCCTGATCCGGATCAAGCTGTCGAATATTCCCCGTAAGGGTTACCTTTCAATTTTTATACTTTCCGAATATGGTGCTTAGGGATGGATTTGGACCACTGACAGGCAGATAGCGTGTCGGCATGCTATGCGAAAGCGGTTCTTGTGGCAGCTGAATTGTAGTTTGTTTATATGCGGGAGCGGAAGATTAAGGCTCCGGGCTATAACCACCTTCATCGCCTCTGTTGATTTGGATGTTCAGTATTTTGTTCCTGTTTAAAGCGGCGGGAGCCATATATACTGTTGACGGTGAATGCCTGTGTTCCCTAGGAACAGTTCAATAATGACCCTCCTATTAGACCATTAAAATTTCAGTAGGTTATACGATGAATGATGCAGTTGATTTGACGAACAGAGATAGTTTTAGGCACTGGACCCCCGTAACTATTCGTTTCTCGGATCAAGATCCTTTGCAGCACGTAAATAATGTAGCATACGCGGCCTATTTTGAGGCAGCACGCACCATGTTTTTAGGCGGGTTGTTAAACGCCGATGAGAATGTGGAAATCGATTTTATTCTTGCCCGCGTTGTGATTGATTACCTGAAAGAAACTCACTATCCCAATACAGTCGAGGTTGGTACGAGGGTTAGCAAACTAGGCACTAAATCGATAACAACAGGATATGGATGCTTCGTCGGTGATGAATGCGTTGCAACATCGGAAAGCGTAAATGTGTTTTTTTCAACGGTAGAACGTAAATCTGTCGCCATCCCTGATGCCGTTCGCGCGAAATTAGAGGCAGATCCTATGCAAGAACACAATAAAAGTGGGTATAGCCGAAATCACTAACACTCCGAGTTCGGATTTCTTGGCATGCGTAATGTCTCGACCCGCCCCTTCCTCTGATAAAGCCGTTGAACTGGTTAATCTGTCATAACATTGGTCTGGACCGATTGGTGCAATAGGTCGATCTGTCCAAACCCGCTAAGAAAGGGAACTTCGGCCGCATCCAGCCCAACGCCAATTATTGCTATTTCATTCGCTTCCGCCATGCCTGAAGTATCGACAAGATGCCAGCTTCCCGCCAAATAGATCTCTGCTACCGCATGAAAATCAGGCGGGGTTACGCCTGGCGCATAGACGCTGGTAAAGCGCGCAGGAATGCCGGAGGCGCGCGAAAACGTGATCATTAGATGAGCAAAGTCGCGGCAGACGCCCTGACGCTGCACGAAGGTATCGAAGGCTGTCGTTTGGTTATTGCTGGAGCCCGAAACATATCGCATCTTTTTTGTAATCCAGTCCCGCATTGCGGCAATGCATGCGCCGCCTTCATATTTTCCGAACTCTGCGGCTGCAAAGGACTGAAACTCGACCGAGGGGCAATATCGCGATGGCATTAAATATCTGACGGTGTCACCGGGCAAAAGATGTAATGGTACGGCGTCCAGTTCAGCAAGTTCAAGAGCAGGTCGATTAACAGAGACGCGCGCTGTATAATGACATGTAAGCTCATCATTCATGTGGAGCCAAATGCGATCGCCAATGCCCTCCTGGGCGGCGACCCGTGCGAAATGCTCATATGTTCCCAGCTCAAGATTTGTACTCAATAACTGTTGATCGGGAAGATCGGCAATCTCAATCTGCATCAAAATATCGGTTGGCTCTTTCAGGCGATAATGTAACTGAACGTCAATATCCAACTGCATGGGTGTTTCCTATAGAAAGTCAGTATGACAGTTTCAGACGCCACAAACCAATGCGAGAGCCGTGGAGCCTGCAAGTTGAAAATCATATCAACTGGTGTATTGCCGTATCATCGAATGAAGTCGGCTTTTTTTCATGCCTAACGGTCGGTCAAAGGCATTAAAGACATGGTGCGAATTTCAGTCTAAATGATTTAGCTTCACATGTCTTGCATTGTTCGTAATGTCGAAGATGTTCTTCATGAACACCACCTAACCAATCGAGTAATTATTAAGCTTCAAAGAAATGCCGCACTTGCCAAGTGGCAGCAACTTGCAGCGGTATAATAGAAGCACTTTAGGGCCATATTACGCCATACGGATGCGAGTTCGGATTAGGCTGACAACACCCCTTGCTTGCTCCGTTCGTCGCTTATGCTACCGGGCAGGTAAACGACCGTATTTTTTCAATGTTAGGCAATGACGGTGCTGCGGCAACGCAGTTAAAGGCCCAGATACGCTTCTCTAACTTTGTCATTTTGACTTAATTCGTGACCTTTTCCCTGCAGGGTGATTTGGCCATTCTCCAATACATAGGCCTGATCGGCGAGTTCGAGCGCCATGTGGGCGTTCTGTTCCACGAGTAAAATTTCCACGCCATTGCCAGAGATGGTCTGGATGATATTAGCAATCGTTTCCACGATGGTCGGCGCGAGGCCGATAGAGGGTTCATCGAGCATGAGAAGTTTTGGTGAGGCCATAAGGGCGCGCCCGACGGCGAGCATCTGCTGCTGTCCGCCGCTCAGGGAATTTGCCGGCATGCTCAGGCGATCCGTCAGGACCGGAAAATAGTCGAGAACGGTTTCCAGATCCTTCTGGATGGCCTCCTTGTCCGTCCGGATATAGGCCCCAGACATAAGATTGTCGCGGATGCTCATGGTTGGAAACAGCCGCCGCCCTTCCGGGACGAGGGTCAGCCCCTGCGCGACAGTCTCGGCCGGGGTGAGGCCCGTGATATCCTGCCCGTGAAAGCGGATTTTTCCCTGTGCCGGGGTCAGCAGGCCCGCGACCGCCTTCATCAGCGTCGTTTTTCCGGCGCCATTCGCGCCGATAATCGTCGTGATCTCGCCCTGTCTGACCGACAGGCTTACTCCTTCGAGCGCCGGAACCCCGCCGTAGCTGACATAAAGGTCGTCGATGGATAAAATGTCATTCGATTGATTCATTTTTTATGTCCAAGATAGGCTTCAACGACAAGTTCGTTCCTGCTGACTTCTTCCGGCGTGCCCGTCGCGAGCAACCGGCCGTGATTAAGCACCAGAATCCGGTCGCAAATCCGCATAACCGCCCGCATGTTATGCTCCACCAGCAGGATGGTTATGCCGAGTTCGCTGCGGATCATTTTGAACAGGTCCAGCGCGGCGGCGACCTCCGCCCCTTGAAGCCCGGTGAGAGGTTCGTCCAGGCACAGCACCTTCGGTTCGGCGGCGAGGGCGATGGCAATGCTCAACATGCGCTGCAGCCCATGCGGCAGGCTTCCCGCCGTCACCTCAAGATAGTTCTCAAGTCCCGTCAGCTTCGCCATCTCGCGCATTTTTTCCTGCCGCGCCGCGGTGCTTTTCAGGCGGTGCGTCGTGGCGATGATGATGTTGTCCGCCACCGACATCTCGCTCAGCAGGCTTTCATGCTGGAATGTCCGGACCAGCCCCTTGCGGCTGATATAGGTCGCATTTTTGCCGGTAATATTTTCACCCAGATAGAAAAGCCGTCCGGACGTCGGCGGCATGAAGCCGCTGATCAGGTTGAAGGTGGTGCTTTTTCCCGCGCCATTGGGCCCGATGAGGCCCAGTATTTCGCGGTCCCTGAGCTCGAAGCTGAAATCCGCCACGGCTGTCAGGCCGCCGAACTTACGCTCAAGCTGTTCCGCCTTTAAAAGAACTTCGCCCACAATGTTCCCTGCCTCTGAAGAATGCATGGTTGTTTCGCTATCGGTCAACGCGGGTTCCTCCCCATGATCGAACGGATTTTGAAACGCTCCCCAAGCCCGATGATTCCGCCGGGCATGAGCAGCAGGACGCCGATGATGATGGCGCCATAGAAAATATTCTCATAGGGGCCAAAACTATGAAGAAACTGTCCGGCCAGCGTCAGGATTGTCGCGCCGATAATGGGCCCGGCGATATGGCCTTCGCCGCCGATCTTGACATAGGCGAGGGCCAGAACCGCGACAAAAAATGTGAAATCCGCCGGCGCAATGACGCTATTGGTATAGGCATGGACGCCGCCTGCAAGGCCTACTGTCGCAGAGGCAATAACAAAACAGAGAATTTTGAGGCCTATAACATTCAATCCCACAGACCGTGGAATATCTTCATTGTTCTGGATGGCCTTGAACACCCGCCCGAGGTTGGATCGTTCCGCCGCGTATAGTGCGAACAGGATCGCTGCTAGGATCGTAACGGCAATCGCAGGAAAGTAATCATTTAGCGCCATCGGCGGGAACATGCCGATCATGCCGGAATTGCCGCCCAAAATCTCTGTTTTAGTATATAAAAGCCGGACAATTTCGGTGAAGGCGAATGAAATCAGCAGGAAATAGGGTCCCTTGGTTCTAAGTGTGACCCAACCGAACAGCGCACTGATTATTCCGGCAATCACCGGTGCGGCAAGGAGCGACGCGAAAAAGGTCCAGTCCAGTATGGTTGATGTAACCGCCGTCGTATAGGCGCCGATGCCAAAAAACGCGGCTGTTGCGATATTCAGCTCGCCGATTAAAAGCACGAATCTGAGCGTCACCGCTAACACAGCATTCGTGAACACCCAGATAACAACCTGCACATAGTAGGGATCGCCGCTAAAAAGAGCGAAACCGATAGATGCAATGGCTATCAAAATGCAAAGGGTAAGGCCCAAATTATCTTTCAGCATGACCCAAAATCCCCTGTGGACGTACAATAAGCAGAACAATGACCAGCACAAACATTGCGAGTGTTGCCGTGGACGGATCGAAATAATAGCCACCGAAGCTTTCGATCAGCGCGATCAGGAGGCCCCCCAAAATTGCGCCGAGGACGCTTCCCAGCCCGCCGATAATGATGATGATGAAAGCTTTGACAAGAAAGTCATCACCGATAACGGTCGTCACCGGTGTGACGGTTGCCATCAGCGCACCGGCGCAGGCGGCCAGCGTTGCGCCGATGAGAAAACCGTACAGCGCAACTCGGCGGTAAGGTATTCCCTGAAGCATCGCCGCTTCTTGATCCTCGGCGACAGCGCGCAGGCTTAACCCGAGTTTCGTTCGGTGGACGAGGACATACAGGCCGATCGTAATGATGGCCGCGACGATCATGAGCAACAGCCTTTGAATGGTTAGGCTTGCGCCCAGAAAGGATATGTTTCCCGGTACGACGGTGGGAATGGAGCGTGGCACGCCGCCATACAAAATCAGGTAAACACCGTTTAGGAGAAGGAGCAGTCCGATTGACAGGATGAAGGACCCGTTCAGATCCTTTAGCACATGCTGAAAACCGAAAAAATAAACCACAAAGCCAATTATGCAAACAACCAGAAGCGCCAGCACAAAGGCAATAAGATAGGAAAACCAGATTGGCATTCCTGCTGTATCTACGCCCCATATCATTACCGAAGAGACGATTAGAGCAGCAGCTGTAAAAAAAGTACCATGTGCGAAATTGACGATTTTCATTACGCCAAAGATCAATGTCAGCCCAAGCGCAAACAGCACGTACACCGAACCGATCTGAAGCGTATTCATGAGAAGTTGTACTTGTAGTTCCATATTTTCGTCCGGTCATTCCAGGGCCGAATTAAAGATATGCCAGTCCTTTTTAAAGGGCCGGCATATCAGTTGCTTCTTGTCATGCCTTACTTAAGTCGTTCCTTAAGCTCAGCCGGGGAAATCCGACCAACTTCAACAGCATTTCCGTCACGCAATTGCGTAATCATGACAGGAACAAGTATCTGCTGAGGGTTGCCGTATACATCTGCGCCACCGAAGGCTGCGGGCCCATAGGAGGATTCAAAGACGATTGTCGGCAGGGTTTCAGCGACTTTTTTAGGATCGATACTGTCCGCAGTTTCGATTGCCTTTTTAAGGGCCATGACCGCATCATAGCTTGAAATCGTAATGCCGTTAAGGGCTTCACCCAGTTTCTCCATTGCACCGGCGTTCAGCTCTTTTTGCACGTCACTGGCGGAATCCCCTGTGAAGTCAGCAGATGCTCCCAGATAAGTTCCTTCAGCGGCAGCGCCCGCCATTTTGCTCAACGTGCCTGCAGAAGTTCCTGCGGGAACAACTTTGACACCATTCCAGCCCAGAACGTCCAGTGCCTTCAACATTGAGCCAACGTCAGTAGGAGGAGAGGCGCCGAAATCCACGATATCGGCATTGCTGTTTGCAATTTTTGTGGCAATTGACTGGAATTCGGTTGTGCCACGTTCATACTTGTCCGTCGATATCACTTCGACATCCAGGCTATTCCAGGTATCTATTGCAACGGGCTCAAGTTCCTGACCAGTCGCATCGTTCGGAGTGATCATTGCAACAGTTTTGGCGTCAGGATGTTGCTCTTTTACATAGCCATAGAAAGGCGCAAGAATTTCAAATGGCGTGTTCATTTGTGTAAATGTAAGAGGATACTCTGGCCCCTTGATGCTTTTCCCCCAGCCAGTATTGAAAAGTATCGCCCCTTTCCGCTCTGACAGAGCCTGCGTCGCCTTTACCGGTGCTGTTCCGATGGAACCGACGATGAAGTTGATATTCTCCCGGTTCAGCATGGTCTGGGCTGTTTTGGCGCCTTCAGCGGCGTTGTACTTGTTGTCATAGGTATGCAGTTCAAGCTTGTAGGTTTCTCCGCCGGCTTTGATGCCACCCTCGGAATTGACCTTTTCGACAGCCTGTTCTGCCGCATATTCAAAGCCTAGTCCCCAAGCCGCCGCGGCGCCCGACATTGGAGCGGAAACACCCACCTTGAGGATCTCTTCGGAAAAAGCCGTTTGTGCACTGAACAAGGCAATTAATGCCCCGCCAGTAATGCCGATAATTTTCTTCATAGACATAATATTCTCCCTTTGTTTTGAGTTTTTATTTATGCAAGTTACTGTTTTAACGAGTTAAAGACTGGCGGTTATCCCTCCTGAAACCGGCAAGGCGACGCCGGTAATAAAGTTTGAATCGGGGCCGACGAGAAAGCTGACCGCGCCCGCTATGTCCTCTGGCTGGCCCAGTCGTTTAAGTAGGGATCGGTTGGTGTAGTCCTTCACCATATCCGGGGCTGCTTTCTCAATGACGGAGGTTTGTATCAATCCTGGAACGATACAATTAACCCGCACGTTCGGAGCGAGTTCGATAGCCAATGAACGAGTGAGGGAGGAGACCGCAGCTTTTGCGGCGGCATATTCGGGTTGATCACCGTCGCCGGCGTACGTCACCGACGAAATATTTACAATAGCCCCCTTTTTGCGGGCGACCATATGCGGCGCAACCGCCTGAACCATCCAGAACAGAGGCTTCAGGTTCAGTGCAAAAGTGCTGTCGAAGCGTTCTTCAGTCATTCCGAGCAAGGGTGTAATCAACTCGCCGCCGCGAATGCCTCCCACCACATTGATCAGGATAGTGACGGGACCAAGGTTTTCCACGATCTCGGCAATGGCGGTATTTGTCTCGCTTTCGTCAGTTGCGTTCGCGCGCGCCATATGGACTTTGATGTTTGGATAGTTGCTCTGGATATTCTCTGTGGTCGCCGCAACACGACGACCTGATATATCGATCAGCCCTAAAGAGGCGCCATCCGCAGCTAACCGCTTGGCAATCGCCGCACCCATTGGACCACCTGCGCCGCTGACAAGCGCTACCGCGCCCGAAAGCGGAAGTTCGCTATTTGTGGAAGGCGTTTTTTCTGTCATTACTGGACCTCTCTCAGTTTCCCCTGGCCTTCTGCGTGCCAGTCCCGGAGTGTGCGTTTGAGAATTTTATTGGTTGGCCCGAGAGGCATCTCGTCAACGGTATAGACACGGCGGGGAGACTTGTAGACGGACAGGTTCTTGCGGCAGTATGCAATTATTTCCGCACCATCCAGCCTATGTCCGGCATGCGGAATGGCGACCGCCACGGGTATTTCGCTCTTATTCTCGTCCGGCAGGCCGATAACGGCGCAAATGCGGATGTCGGGATGCTGGTAGAGCAGATCCTCGACTTCCAGCGGATAGATATTGAAGCCACCGGAAATGATGACATCTTTTTTCCGGTCAACGATAAACAGATAACCATCTTCATCGAGATATCCAAGATCACCGCTGAGCCAGCCTTCAGACGTAAAGCTGGCGGCTGTTGTCTCGGCATCGCCCCAGTAGCCGGCGCCGATCGTGTCACCGGAAATACGAACTTCGCCGATTTCTCCGCGCGGCAATTCCGCTCCATTGTCATCCACAATGCTGATTCTCGATCCGCCAATCGGCACTCCTGCAGAGCCCCGTTTGCGGATGCCAAACGGGGGTTCACCCGTTACATAGCCTGAGCTTTCCGTGGCGCCGTATATCTGAAGCAGCGGCACGCCCATTTTCTCTTCAAACTGCTGCATGACATTCGGCGAGACAGGTGAGCCCCCCGTGACACATGTCTTCAGCGAGCTGAGATCATGTTTTGCGGGGTCGAAATCGCGGAGCAGATACAGGAACATGGTCGGTGATCCGGCAAGGTAAGTCACCTTTTCGCGGGTGATCGTCTCCAGCACGGCGTCGGTGTCCCAGCGTTCCATCTGGATCATCTTCGCGCCCGAAAAAATGGCCCCGTTCATCATGCAGGTGGCACCGAAATTGTTGAACAGCGGCAGCGCGCAGAGAAAGACTTCCTTGCCCCATAAAAGCCCGCCGTGGACCGCCATATCTCGCAGTGTTGTATACTGGCTGAGCTGCGTTTGCGTCGCGCCCTTTGGTTCACCTGTGGTACCGGAGGTAAAAAACAGGGCGACAATATCATCGGCCTCGAAATCCGGTGCCGAACAGGCTGTATCGGCGCGATCCATGAGCGCCTCCATATCAAGGGCTCCTTCCGCCTCGCCCTTGGTAACTAAGATCGTTTCCAGCTTGCCGGTTTCTTGCCGCACTTCAAGGGCGTAAGGCAGTGTTTCCTTGCTGGTGAGGATCAGTTTCATATCCGTCCGGGTGACGGTCGACTTGACCTCCCTGACACGATTCATGCCGCTGATGGGATTTGCGATGGCGCCTATTTTCTGGCAGGCCCAGTAGCCGAGGGCCATTTCCGGACAACTCGGCAAGTATAGTCCGATCACATCTCCAGCCCCGGCGCCATGCGCTTTGAACACATTTGCCAGCTGCGAAGTTTTGGCATCAAACTCTGCAAAAGTAAGAGTCCGGCCTTCAAAGCTGATGAAAATATGGTCTCCAACAAGGTGCGATGTGTTGTCTAGACATTGCGCTAAAGACGTAACGGTCACCTACACTTCTCCCATTCTTATCCGGCACTAGCTTGGTGTCAGCCTTTTATGCCTTTTCTTTTCAGTCTAGGCATAACGGTGAATGTCAGTCAATGGTTTTGAACATTTGTTAGTTTTTGGCAGCCGATATTAAAGGGGCTCCGTTTTCGTGAAATTTTTTTTCGTATAAACCAGATTCAATCAGATGGAGAAACCGGGCCTGATAGCCAGATAAGCCGTTATTGATATTCGGGGCGGGGAAGAGAATATAGAATATTTTATCCGCTGGAGGCGTCTCCGAGCGGCCTGAATTTCTGAGGAGCTATGTTAGCCTAATTACGGGCGATACCGTTTAAAAGCAATGTCTGCTGCAGGTCAATCATTTCCTGGAGTGAGTAAAACCCCTCTCGTCCACCTTTTTCCGGATCAAACCACTCAACCGTCCAATTCAGCGCGCCCAGCAGAAAAAGACGCAAAGGAACAACTTCAAAATCGCTTCGGACTATTTTGTCGTCTTGCGCGTTTTTCAAGCATGCGTCCCAGGCTGATGCATATTTTTTTCGAACGGGCCTGTGCCGTGCTCTTACTTCCTGAGGTAGTTGGCCGTACATCCGAATATTCGCGGATGTAAACTCACTACGGGCAAACAACACCTTCATATGGGCATCAATTGCGTATGCCAGTTGCTTGCTTGGGTCCGGGTACTTTTCGTAATCACTCAGAATTTTGGAGACGCCATCTGCCATTTCGCGCAGTCCGCGATCAAGCACTTCGTCCAAAAGGTCTTCTTTGGAACTGAAATGATAGTAAATACTTCCTGCTTCCATCTGGGCGGCGGCCGCTATCTGGCGTAATGTAGATGCCCTGTATCCAGAGGCCCGCATAACTTTCGCAGCGGAAGACAGAATATGCATTCGCGTTTTTGCCGCCTTGCTAACTCCCTGTTCTATAAAATCCGATTCCACAAAATATGTGTCCTCAACGGGGAAAAAGCTTTTACTGCTCTCAACCAACATACCATCCAGGATTAATTTTACCGCACTTTCGGATAATATACTGACAGGATAACGTGAGGCACTAAACCATTCACCCATCCAGTTAAGGGCCCCGAGCAGGAACTGCCGAAGGGGAACGATTTTGATATCCGATCTGATTTCCTTATTATCCAGTGCCCTTTTCAAGAGGTCATCCCACAGGCCCGTATAGGCCAGTCGGAGGGGGCGGTGACGTTCACGCATGTCTTCAGAGAGCATGGAAAAGTTGCGTATATTGGATGAGGTGAAATCGCTCTCCTTGAGTAAATACTCAATATGTGTATGTACCATTCTGGCGAGCGTTTCGCGAAACCCGATGCCGTCCTTCTGGCAGTTCTCGCTTACTTCCTTGACGGCGTCATATACATGGCGGAGGCCGAGATCCAGAACCACATCAAAAATCTCCTCTTTCGAGGCGAAATGGTAATAAATACTGCCGGCTTCGACGCCTGCAGCTTCAGCGATCCTGCGAAGTGTGGATGGGCCATAGCCCGCTATGCGAAATTGCCTCGCAGCCGCTGATAAAATAGTAAGGCGTGTTCTGTCGGATTTCGTCAGCGCGGCTTCTGAGGGCTGCGGGATTTCTAATTTAACGTTCATAGCTTTTAATTCCTTCTTGACAGAATAATGTCAAGAGAGATAAATCTAACAAGTGTTTGAATTTATAATGAACAAGTCCGACTAATTGGGCAATTTGATCTGGGAGTGGAACGACAATGCGCGGATTGACAGGAAAACATGTCATCGTAACCGGAAGCGGTAGTGGCATCGGGCGTGAGATAGCGCTTCGTTTTGCGGAAGAGGGGGCGAAAGTTGCTCTTTTTGATGTTAACAGCGATGGAGTATCTGAAACGCGTCGCCTGATCGATGAAGCAGGAGGGCAAGGCGCTGCCTATGTTGTTGATATTACAGATCGTGAGGCTGTCGACACGGCGGTGCAAGAAGTTGAAGAAGCCGGACCGGTGGATGTATTGGTGAATAATGCGGGCTGGGATAAAATGGCCAACTTCCTCGATACGGACGCAGACCTGTGGAAAAAAATCATCGATATAAATCTGTACGGCCCGCTGTACATGCATCACGCAGTTCTTCCCGGCATGGTAAAAAACGGTGGCGGGCGGGTGATCAACATTAGCTCGGACGCAGGTAGGGTCGGATCGTCAGGGGAGGCTGTATACTCAGCCTGCAAAGGCGGCATTATTTCATTTACCAAGACAGTTGCCCGCGAACTTGCCAGAAAAGGCATTCAATTGAACGCAGTGTGTCCCGGCCCGACAGATACGCCCCTGTTCGCAGAAGTGGCATCTGGCGCCGGGGCGGAGAAAATTGCCGAAGGTCTGAAAAAGGCCATTCCAATGAAGCGTCTCGCGCAACCATCCGACTTTCCGGGTATCGTGTGTTTTCTGGCTTCCGATGATGCCGGATTTATCACAGGCCAGACCATTTCGGTTTCTGGCGGCCTGACGATGCATGGCTAGATTAGACTCTTAAAAACAAGGCAATCAATAATTCAGGCTATAAATTTCGGTCGACAAATATGGTGTCCGATTGGTGTTGATGACAGAATATTGGTCGCCTTTCTTCCGCCATTACAACGATTCCGCTATGTGCCGTGAACACACTTAATATTCAATGCGCAAGCCCACTATTTGTCTTGTCATATTTTCTAACGTAAGTTAGGATTTTTAAAACAAGTAACTATTTCTCCCTTGGGGGAGTTTGAAGCTTATCGTTTGCTGGCCGAACGGTGTGGGACGTTTTGGGAGGCGGAGGCCGATAAATCGGATTTATAAGCAAGCCGCATTACTGACTATGCCGAAGCTTCATTGATGAGAAAATCACAGAACTCCAACGAATGCTAAAATAAGGAAAAATAATGGCTTCCAGGGAATATAACATGCGATATCAGCGCGCCGACGCCTTAGAGAAAAAAGACGCGGCCTGCTGGCACCCCGTTGAAGTGATGCCGCTGGACGAGATCAAAAAGCTGCAGGAAGACAAGCTGGCCCAGCAGATGGGGTATCTCAAGGAACGCTCCCCCTTTTACCAGAAGAAATTTGCCGATGCGGGCGTCTCCTTCGATGACATCCGCGCGGTCGAGGATTTGCAGAAGCTACCTTTCACCTACAAGACCGAAATCCGCGAAAGCCTGAATGCCCAGCGGCCGTTCGGGCTGCATCTCGCGGCGGACGCCAAGGATATCGTGCAGATGCAGGCCTCTTCCGGCACCACAGGCAGTCCGTCTTATGTGGCGCTGACGGAGAATGACGCGGAAATGTGGCATGAGATGAATGCGCGTTGTTTCTTCGCCGCCGGCATTCGGCCGGGCGATATGTCGCTGCATGCCTTTGCGATGGCCAAGGGCTTTGTCGGCGGCCTGCCGATTGCCCAGTCGATGCAGTATATGGGCGTTGTCGATATTCCCATCGGCGCGGATGGCGGGGCGGACCGCTTGTTGCGTGCGGCGGCGGATTTGCGGCCCCGCGTTCTCGCTGGCGCGCCGAATTTCACCATGTATCTTGCCGAGAAAGCGCCGGAAATTGTCGGCGTTGATGCCAGCACCCTTGGTGTTGAGGTGGTTCTCGTGGGCGGGGAGCCCGGCGGCGGCATTCCGGCCATCCGCCAGAAAATCGAAAAACTCTGGGGCGCGAAATGCTGCGAAATGCTCGGCGGCACCGATATCGCCGTCGCCTATTGGGGTGAGTGCCAGGAGCAGTCCGGCATGCATATGGTCGGCATGGATTACATCATCACCGAACTGCTGGACCCGGCGACGGAGAAGGTCATTCCCTTCACCGACGGCGCGGAAGGGGAACTCGTCTATACCGCCATCGGGCGGGAGGCGAACCCGCTGGTCCGCTTCCGCTCCGGCGATCATGTGGAGGTGCTGGGCACCAGCTGTGGCTGCGGCCGGACCGGACCGAAAGTGCGCTGTATCGGCCGCACGGATGATATGCTGATCATCCGCGGCGCGAATGTCTTCCCCTCGGCCATTCAGAGTGTGATCACCGATATGGTGCCGGAGACCAATGGCGTCATGCGCGTGCTGGCGGATTTCGAAGGCCATACATCGCAGGGCGCGCTGAAAGTGCTGGTCGAGCGGGGGCCCGGTCGCTCGCCCGATCAGGACGCGGCGCTCAAAAAATCGATCGAGACGCATTTGCGTAACTCCCTCGCCTTCAAGGCCGATGTCCGCATTCTCGATGTCGATACGTTCGAGAAGCCGGGCGCGGTCAAGGTCGCGCTCACCCTGCGGGAATATGCAGATCTGCCGGACGCGGCGACGTAATCGCGGCCATCACGCAAAATTTGAAAAACAGAGGGTAGGAAAATGGATCTTGGGCTTACAGGAAAGCGGGTGCTGATCACCGGCGCTTCGCAAGGCATTGGCGAAGGGCTGGCAGAGGTTTTTGCCGAAGAGGGCGCGAACCTCTTTCTCGTCGCCCGGCAGGAAGACCGGCTGAAGGAAATCGCCAAACGCATGACAGAGGCTTATGGCGTCACGGCGGACTATTTCCCGGCCGATTTCACGAAAAAAGGCGATATCGACAAGGTCCATGCGGCGGCGGGCGATATTGACATTCTCGTCAATAATGCGGGCGCCATCCCGGGCGGCGACGTCTGGCAGGTCGGCGCCGATGACTGGCGGCCGGGCTGGGAGGTCAAGGTGATGGGCTATATCGACATGACGCGGCTGTTTTACGCCAGCATGAAGGCGCGCGGCCATGGCATCATTCTCAACAATATCGGCAATGGCGGGGAGAATTTCGATTTCCGCTATATTGCGGGAACGACGGGGAATGCGGCGCTGATGGCCTTTACCAAGGCCATGGGCGGGCACAGTCTGGCGGATAATATCCGCGTGGTCGGCGTCAATCCGGGGCCGGTCGCCACGACCCGCATCGACAAGATCATGAAAGCTCGCGCCAAAGAACGCTGGGGTGATGAAAGCCGCTATGGGGAGCTGCTGGCCAATTATCCGCTCGGCCGGGCGGCGACGGTGCGCGAAATCGCCGATCTGTTCGCCTTTCTCGCCTCCGACCGGTCCAGCTATACCTCGGGCGTGATCTTCACCGTCGATGGCGGCATCACCTCGAACATGTCCATCGGCGGATAACGCCTGCAATCGAATTTTTGCGAGTTTTAGCTAGTCAGTCCCCAAGCTTCCTTACAATATGTTCTGGATTGACAGCTATCGCTCGGCAAAGTAATCTAACATTTGTTAGGAAAATGATTTTTGGCCCAATAGGACCTCGATGCGGGGAGCATAATCAACTTTGACGAAAGCTTTGCCGTAAAATGAAGACGCGTCAATGGGATAGAAACCAGTGGCGCAGTTGGCTTATGGGTTGTTCCTGAAAAATCATAGATCGTTCAAATATGTCATCGGCAATGGTGGCTTGATAGAAAAGAAAGAATATAAAAATGACTGACCGCTATGCTAGTTACAACAAACTGAAATTCGACTATCCGGCGGATCGCGTCCTGCGCATAACCTTCAGTAATCCGAAGTCCTTCAACTCCGTCGATGCGGAAACCCATACCCAGATGACCGACATCTGGCGCGATATCGACCGCGATCCGGACATTAACGCCGTCATCGTCACCGGTGAAGGCAAGGCATTTTCGGCGGGCGGCGATTTCGGGCTAATCGAGAAAATGACCGGCAATTTCGAAGAGATCATGAAAACCTGGAAGGAAGCCAAGGATCTCGTCTACAACATCATCAACTGCAACAAGCCGATCATTTCCGCAATTAATGGCCCGGCGGCCGGCGCAGGGCTGGTTGTCGGCATTCTGGCCGATATTTCCATCGCCGGAAAGCGCGCGAAAATTGTCGACGGCCACCCCCGGCTCGGCGTTGCCGCAGGCGATGTCGCCGCCATTATCTGGCCGCTGCTGTGCGGCATGGCGAAGGCAAAATATTACCTGCTGACCTGCAAGCCCGTCTCCGGCGAGGAAGCGGAACGCATCGGTCTTGTGTCGCTCTGCGTCGAGGATGATGAGTTGCAGGAAACCGCCCTCAACATCGCGACGGAAATGGCCAACGGGGCGCAAAGTGCGCTGCGCTGGACAAAATACTCGCTGAACAACTGGCTACGTCAGGCCGGGCCGATTTTCGATGCCTCGACGGCGCTCGAAATGCTCGGCTTCATGGGCGAGGACGTCAAGGAAGGCGTCGCGTCGCACCGCGAAAAGCGTCCGCCGAATTTCCGTAAAGACTGTCCGTTGTAATTTATCAGATATGCGTGCCTCTCCCTTCGGGGAGGGGCGTTTTCAGGTTTTCTCGTCCTCTGATGGTTCCCGCGCGGCGAGGCTCCTGTTCTGATGCCGGGTGAGGCGGATCGGTCGGGTTGAGTGAGTTAGAAATAAACCGCTGTTTGTGATGATACAGGCGCGGGCGGCGGCCGGACCTGCCAAGAGTCTTAAAAGATAGTATTAGATTCCCCGCAGGGGTTTTTCCTATAGGGTTGCTGATTTTAATGTCATGAAGGTCAAATCGGGACCGGGGTTCCCGCCCGGAATATCCTGTCATATAAGCATATTATAACATTCCCCGGCAGGATTTGCAACCTTTGATTTTAAAGACACACCAATGGGTTGATATTTTTGAAGAAAGGCAAGGAGAGTCTGTCCGGATAGGCGGCAATTTCAAGGCCGCATCGGGCGCATCCGGGGCGGGCAGGAGGGTCATCTCCGCACCCGCTAAATCATGCTGCATTCCGGCGTTATCTAGGCTAGATTATCGTGTAAAATGGCGGTGATGCCACCAACAAAGAAAAACCTGAGACAACGGCGAACGGGCCAATGGGGCCGCTTTCCTCGCAATGTCACTCAGATGGGAGTTATAATCAATGAATGAACTGGCACGTCAAAGCATCGTCTGGGAACCCGGTGAGAAGCTGATCAAAGAGAGCAACCTTGTCGCCTTTATGGCCGAGCACGGGATCAATGATTATGAGACCCTGATGCGCCGGGCGGAGGAAGAGCCGGACTGGTGGTGGAACGCCATCGCCGGGCGGCTCCGTTTCATGAAACCCTATGAGAAGATTCTCGACACCGCACGGGGAATCGAATTTCCCGAATGGTTCATCGGCGGCACGACCAACATCGTCGAGAATACGCTGGAGCGTCATCGCGGCACGGAAATCTGGACATCGCCCGCCGTCCTCGGCGAATCGGAAGGGGGGGAGAGCCGCATCTGGACCTATGAGGAGCTGAATGCGGAAGTCTCCCGCCTCGCGGCGGGCCTCGAGTCGCTCGGCGTCAAACAGGGCGGGGTGGTCGCCGTCTATATGCCCAATGTGAATGAGGCCGTCGCTGCCCTGCTGGCCGTGCCCAAGATCGGCGCGGTGGTGATGCCGCTGTTCTCCGGTTTCGGGGTGGAGGCAATCGCCGCCCGGCTGAACGCGTCGGGGGCGGTTGCGGTACTCACGGTCGATGGCACATCGCGGCGCGGGCAGATTGCGCCGATGAAGGAATTTGCCGATGCCGCCGCCGCCCGCGCGGCCACAGTCCGTCATGTTGTGTGCCTGCGGCGCACCGGGCACCCCGTCACCATGGGGGAAAAGGATATCGACTGGGCAGAGCTGTGCGAAGGCCGCCCGGCGGATATGCCGAATATGGAACTCCCGGCGGAGGCGCCCGCGCTGCTGGTGTATACCTCCGGCACCTCGGGCCAGCCGAAAGGGACCGTGCATACCCATGGCGGCTTTCCGGCCAAGCTGACGCTCGATCTCGGGCTGATGATGGATATGAAAAGCAGCGACCGGATCATCTGGTTTTCCGATATGGGCTGGCTGGTCGGGCCGTTGCTGGCGTTCGGTGCCACATTGACGGGCGCGTCCTTCGTGCTCGCCGATGGCGCGCCGGACTACCCGGACGCAACGCGCATGTGGCGGCTGATCGAAAAACACCGCGTCACTTTTCTGGGCGTTGCGCCGACGCTGATCCGCGGCTTCATGCATGGCGCGGGGATCGGCGATCATGATATTTCCTCGCTCCGCATCGTGGCCTCGACCGGGGAAGCCTGGACGCCCGATGCCTGGTGGTGGACCTTTGAAAATGTCGTGAAAAGGAACGCGCCGATCATCAACTATACCGGCGGCACGGAAATCGGCGGCGGTATCCTGGCGGGGTCCGTCCTGCGCCCCATGAAGGCTTGCGCCTTTTCCGGTCCGGTGCCGGGGATGGGCGCCGACATCGTCGATATGGAGGGGACGCCCGTCGGCCCCGGCCAAGTGGGGGAGCTGGTGCTGCGCAAGCCCTCCATCGGGCTCAGCCGGGGACTGTGGAAAGATAACGAACGCTTCCTTGACAGCTACTGGCGGGATATTCCCGGGGTCTGGCGGCAGGGCGACTGGGCCATTCAGGATGAGGAAGGCTTCTGGTTCGTGCTGGGACGATCCGATGACACGCTCAAAATCGCGGGCAAGCGCACCGGTCCGTCGGAGATCGAGGCGCTGCTCACCGCCACCGGCAAGGTGCGGGAGGCGGCGGCGATCGGCATTCCGGACGACATCAAGGGAGAAAGCGTCGCCTGCGTCGTGGTTCTGGACAAGAACATAGCGGCGGGCGCGGCCGTTGAAAAGGAACTGTCCGATGCGGTGATTGCGGGCCTCGGCTATCCCTACAAGCCGAAATTCATCCTGACCGTGCCCGACCTGCCGAAGACGCGCAATATGAAGGTGATGCGGCGGCTGGTGCGCGCCGTCTGCCTCGGCAAGCCACTCGGCGATACGTCATCGCTGGTCAATCCGGAGGCGCTGGAGACGATATCGGAGGCGGCTTCCCGGAGCGGACACATGACAAAGATCGTTGAGGTTCCGTAACGACACAGGGGCTCAGTCCGTCGCAGAAGTTTACAGAAAATAATTTTCCTATCTGCGGGTAAGCGTATCATCGAATAAATTAGGCCGGCTGACGGACTTCCAATCAGCGGCTTGCTAGTAAGCTAAACGTCTGCGTTGTGTTAGAAGCTGACCTCTAAGTCTTACAAGTATTAGGTTTGCTTATAGTAGTTTAGCTGACTATCTATAGCCCAAACATAAGCTGGCTTACACTCGCTTCACGGTTCTATCTTATTGCTTTGAAAAAATGGTGCCCAGGGGCGGATTCGAACCACCGACACGCGGATTTTCAGTTGAGTTGCTGCCATATAACGTATTGAAATAAATGAGAAAAAAATCCTAAAAATTAGATGTGCAGTAAATGTGCAATCATTAATTTTCCTGAGTAAACAGGCGTGAAGGATATTGCCGTGTAAATATGACTGCGACTCGACAAGCACTCTATTAGTGAAAATACAGAAATACACTTATAAGGAGTATTAAATTTCTACAAATAAAAATAATATAATAATATCCAATAATAACAATTATTTAAATTTGTAATTAAAATCTTTAGTTGAATAAAAACTTATTATTCTTGAATATTTTGAAATAGAAAAAACAAATGTAAAATGGTTTGATTGGATTGGTCCCATGGGACCAAATCATTAAGTGAAATCGTAAAAATAAGTATGAGGGAGGGAAAGTGAATACGTTCGTTAAACCCTATGTTCCAAGTGGCAAATCCAAGAAATATATAAATAGAATACAAAAGTCGTTTCAAAGCGCGTTGAAGGATTTTTTGGATATTGGACGTGCTTTAATGGATGCAGAGGAGGAACTCGGTCGGAAAGAATGGCTGGATATGGTAACTAATTCGCTTCCTTTCTCCCGTAGAACAGCTGAAAAATTAGTAAAAGTTGCTAAAGACAAAAGAATAAATGATCCTAAGAATGCACAGTTTTTGCCACCACATTGGACGTCACTTCATGAGTTAACTTAAGAAGTGGTCCTGCTTTCTTGACCAGTTAGCAGCAAGAATAAGATGAATCTGTTT
>NZ_CAXAXA010000007.1:0-189674 GCF_963973085.1 uncultured Sneathiella sp. | reverse complement strand
CGTGACGCGGGTTATAAGTCCACCAATCAACAACGTCAACACCTTAAATGATAGAAATTTACAAGCGCCATGTTTATGCCGCAAATTCTCTCTAGAAACCGAAATTCCCGAGTTGTGGTACAGAGCAAGCACCCTCTTAGAGGAATATGCTGACAACAGGAGGCGGGTCTTATTCCAAACAATGCGAAATTCCTCACGTAATTCGCAGAATCGCGCTCTCCACATAACTTAAGGAAAAATTGAGGAATACTTGACAAAATTGCAATCTGACAGCATCTTTCGACGCGTCATTATGGTTAACAGGTTTTAAATCAACATATTATTTCTGGTGGTTCAACGAGTGCTGAAGAAAATGAAATCAGGCGCCAAATCAGGGTTGGTCAGCAAATCATTGCTGATACCTGTCATAACAATGATTGCCGGGGGCGCCGCTGGCGCTTTGCTGGTATCCATATTTTTATCCGGTTCTGATGAACCCCCAGCCCAGATCGCCAGCGCGGAGCAAGAACAGGCTGCGCCGGCCATTGTGCAAGAAGCCGCCGCTTCCGTAAAGCAAGATATCGATGTTGATATTGATACGACTGAAGTTCTGGAAAACAATTCTGAAGTGACGGTCGCCGCCTATGCACCATCCACATCGGAAAGCCTGAATGAACTGACCAAGACTGTATCCGTCAACAAAGGCGATACATTAATGGCGGTTTTGACCCGGGCCGGAGCCGATCGCACGGAAAGCCATGAAGCAATTACGGCCCTCAACGAAATTTTTGATCCGCGCAGCCTGAAAATCGGGCAGGATGTGACGCTCTATTTTGCAACCACTGACGTTGACCCGTCAAATAGCACCGCGACACCGGGGCTCGTTCGCGTATCCCTGAAGGAAGACGTTGACCGGCAACTTGCCGCAGTCCGCACCCCCGGTGAAGGCTTCACAGCGCAAGAAACTATTCTGGAACTCGACAGGAAAACAGTGAGAGCGGGCGGAGTCATCCAGAGTTCTCTCTTTTTATCCGCAGCACAGGCCGGCATCCCCACAAAAACCATTGTCGACCTGATCCGGATATTCAGCTACGACGTGGATTTTCAGCGCGAGATCCAGCCTGGCGATAGTTTTGAGGTCTATTTTGAGCGATTTGCAGACGAGGATGGGCGGGTCCTGAAAGACGGCGCCATTCTCTGGGCATCGATGACGTTAAGCGGCAAGGAGTACTCCGTATATCGTTTCAGAACAAGTGACGACGGATTTACGGATTATTATAATGCACAGGGCCAAAGCGTTAAAAAAACCCTGATGCGTACACCAATTGACGGCGCGCGCCTGACCTCCGGTTTTGGCAAGCGCAAACACCCGACACTCGGTTACACCAAGATGCATCGTGGTGTTGATTTTGGTGCCCGGAGCGGAACACCGATCATGGCGGCCGGCAATGGAATTGTTGAGATGGCCGCGCGCAACGGTGGTTATGGTAATTACGTCCGCATCCGCCATAACAATGAATATAAAACGGCTTATGCCCATATGAAAAAATTCGGAAAGGGGATCCGCAAGGGCTCCCGTGTCAAGCAGGGTCAGATAATCGGCTACGTTGGTTCTACGGGCCGCTCTACGGGTCCGCATCTGCATTACGAAGTGCACAGAAACAGTAAGCAGATCAATCCGCTCTCGGTTAAATTGCCCGCAGGCCGTAAACTCGGCGGTAAAATACTCGCCGCATTCCAGTCACATACGAACGTCATCCGCCAGGAAGTTGCAGGGGTTGAACTGGAAACGCAGTTGGCGAGTATAAAGGCAGAATAACCGCGCATAGGGGCATGACAAGAATACTTCAATATGAAAAAAAAGCGGCTGCCTGTCGGCAAGCCGCTTTTTCTTTTTCACAATCTGATGCTCTTATGCCGCATCAGCCAGTTCATTATTTATCAGGAGACCATCGTCACTGCCTGAAACCTTGACTGTGGCACCATCCGCAATAACCCCTTCGAGAATTTGCGTTGCCAACGGGTTTTGCAGGTAACGCTGGATCACCCGCTTCAACGGCCGGGCCCCGTATACCGGATCATAACCACGATTTGCGATCCATTCATAGGCAGAAGGATCCAGCTCCAGCCCAATCCGCCGCTCGGACAGCAGCTTCTGCAGATACCCCAATTGAATATCCACAATGGCATTCATATTCTCACGGCTCAACCGATGGAATACAATCTGCTCATCCAGCCGGTTCAGAAACTCCGGCCGGAACGCAGCACGCACTGTTTCCATGACTTTGTGACGGACCAGTTCATCATCGACATCATCCCCACTAGAGAGGTGTTCGCTGCCCAGATTGGAGGTCAGCACGATCAGGGTGTTTTTGAAATCCACGGTCCGGCCCTGACCATCCGTCAGACGGCCATCGTCAAGAACCTGCAACAGGATGTTAAAGACATCCGGATGCGCTTTTTCAACCTCATCGAACAGGATCACCTGATAGGGACGACGGCGGACAGCTTCAGTGATGACACCGCCCTGATCATAACCAACATACCCGGGAGGCGCACCGATGAGACGGGCGACACTGTGCTTTTCCATATATTCGGACATATCAACACGCAGCAACGCATGTTCATCATCGAACAGGAACCCGGCTAGCGCTTTGGTCAATTCTGTTTTACCCACGCCGGTTGGCCCAAGGAACAGGAAGGAGCCAATCGGCTGGTTCGGATCCTGTAGCCCCGCACGCGAGCGACGAACGGCATTTGAGACGGCAACAAGTGCCTCCTCCTGCCCGACAACGCGCTTACGGAGTTCATTTTCCATATTGAGCAGTTTCTCACGCTCACCGGAAAGCATCTTGTCCACCGGGATGCCGGTCCAACGTGAAACGACACCCGCGATATCTTCTTCCTTCACACTATCCCGTCCGATGGAGGAGCCTTCAGCCTCCTCCGCTTCGGCGAGCTGCTTTTCAAGCTCCGGAATTGCCCCATAGGCCAGCTCACCGGCGCGTTGCAGGTTCCCCTGACGCTGAACTGTCGCCAGTTCGTTTCGCGCCGCATCCAGCTGTTCCTTCACATGCTGGGCACGGTTCAGCTTTTCCTTCTCCATCTGCCAGCTTTCCGTCAGGTCAGCAGATTGCTTTTCAAGCTCCACCAGCTCGGTTTTGAGTTTTTCAAGACGTTCTTTAGAGGCTTTGTCTGTTTCTTTTTCAAGGGCAGAGCTCTCAATTTTCATCTGCAATATCTTGCGATCAAGCTCGTCTACTTCTTCTGGCTTGCTGTCTACTTCCATACGGCGTCGGCTGGCGGCCTCATCCATCAAGTCGATGGCCTTATCAGGCAGGAACCGATCCGTAATGTAGCGGTTCGACAAGGTGGCCGCTGCGACCAACGCACTGTCGGAGATTTGCACGCCATGATGAACTTCATATTTTTCTTTCAGTCCACGCAGGATTGAAATGGTATCCTCAACCGTCGGCTCAGAGACAAAGACAGACTGGAACCGGCGGGCAAGCGCCGCATCCTTCTCGATATACTTACGGTATTCATCAAGGGTCGTTGCACCAACACAGTGAAGCTCACCGCGCGCAAGCGCCGGTTTCAGAAGATTAGAGGCATCCATCGATCCTTCCGCAGCACCCGCACCAACAAGCGTATGCAACTCATCGATAAAGAGCACAATCTCACCGTCTGTTGAAGAAATGTCCGATAAGACGGCTTTCAACCGTTCCTCAAATTCGCCGCGATATTTGGCACCTGCAATCAACTGGCCGAGATCAAGGCTCATCAATTTCTTGTCTTTCAGGCTTTCCGGTACGTCGCCATTCACAATCCTGAGCGCCAAGCCTTCGATGATAGCCGTTTTACCGACACCCGGCTCCCCAATCAGGACCGGATTGTTTTTGGTGCGGCGTGACAACACCTGTATGGTGCGGCGGATTTCCTCGTCCCGGCCAATCACCGGATCGAGCTTGCCTTTCCGGGCTGCTTCCGTCAGATCCCGCGCGTATTTATTAAGCGCATCGTAGCCGGATTCCGCACCGCTGCTATCCGCTGTACGGCCTTTGCGCAAATCGTTAATAGCCTCATTAAGGCTATTCGCCGTTACGTTGGCGTTGTTCAGGATCTTGGCAGAGTCGGTTCCCTTTTCCAAAGCCAGAGCCAGCAGCAGTCGTTCCGCTGTCACAAAACTGTCGCCAGCCTTATCCGCCAGCTTCTCGGCGGATGCGAACAATCTTGCCAGCTCGGGGGTCAGATTGACTTGCCCGGCACCACTGCCCGTAACCTGCGGCATTTTCGCGATGGCATCATTCACACCCTGACGCGCCATGGCGGCATCACCGCCAGCCTTGGCGATCAAGCCGCTTGCCAGTCCTTCCTTGTCATCAAGAAGTACTTTTAAGAGATGTTCTGGCGTCAGTCTCTGGTGGTTTTCACGTAACGCCAAAGTTTGGGCCGACTGGATGAAACCTTTCGACCGATCTGTATATTTTTCTATATCCATGCTCGTCCTCGACACATAGACCGTTGTTTCCTTGCGCGACTTCCCATGATCCCTTAAAGGCAACCATTCTGCAAGCCCGCCAACGGCTTCATTTCTGGTTTATATGTGGGCGATCTGTGATTGATTTCAAGCCGGTAATGGTTCGACTGTTGCGACAAAATTTCGCACGCCAAAAATAAAAAGGGAAGCAACATACCGCTTCCCTTTTTCTTCTATAAGTTTATCAGGTGCTAAAAAAGAAACCGGGGCTATTCCGTCGTGTTCGCTTCCTCAGCGTCATTTTCATCGACGTTCCGGCTTGATGTCCGGCGGCGCAGGGTCCGTGTACGGCTCACCTTTCGTTTCGGTTTCGCCTCGTCACCTTCACCTTCGGCGACAGGAGAAAGCCCCGATACCGCTCCGTCAGCTGTCATATCGACAACCGGTTGTTCTGCCGTGCTAAGATCAATCTCCGCCTTACTGATATCGTCGCTTCTTTTTTCGTCATCTCCGGAAACGGCCTCATCCCGGGCACGACTCCTTGGTTTGCGTTGTGGTCGTTTATTGTTTTCATTTTCTGACGGTGCCGCGGAGTTCTCGGCATTATTTGAATTCCCCTGATTATCCGCGCTCTCTGAGCTGCCCGTGTTATCCGAATTTTCCGATGCCGACTTTTCCTTCGGTATCGCCGTATTGGCCGCAATTATTCTGAAGTAATGCTCAGCATGCTGAAAGTAATTTTCGGCCGCAACACGATCTCCTGACGTCTGGGCATCGGAGCCATGCGCAACATACTTGTCATAGACCTGCTGCGCAGTTCCGCGAATTTTGCCATCGGGCCCATTACTGTCATAATTACGGTTTCCACCACCTGGTCGGCGATTATTGCCTGACCCAGGCCGATTACCCCCAGAATTCGTCCGTCCGCCGCGAGGACGCCTGTTACTACTTACTCTCATAATCGCAATGATTCCGTCAATCTAGAGTTCAAATTTCACGTCAGTGTAAAGATGATTCAATTCAGGCACCCACTTAATTCCCACTCGCATTTCCAAGATGTTCCGTCATCCAGGAAGCTCAGGCCTGATTTTGAATTAAATATTGATCACGGACCTTAAGATTAGGTCTTGTTGTTCACGTATGATCTGAATAAACCCTACCCTCTGTTTCTCTAATAATCCAACGTTTTTTTCAAAAAATCGCACTAATCTGCAAGAAAGCCGGATACGCAGCGTTCAATTGACGCAAGATCCCGGTGATATTTCAGTTGGGAAAAGCCTGCTTGCTGCATCATCCGGCCTACATCCGACGCCTGCCCCGCCCCCACTTCGAATATCAAGAGACCACCGGGTCGGAGAACCTTATGAACATCGAAAAGAATTTGTCGATAGCAATCAAGCCCGTCAGTTCCTCCCGTCAGGGCAGCGTGTGGCTCATAGTCACGTACCTCCGGTTGCAGTCCCTCGATCTCCCCACTCGGGATGTAGGGAGGGTTGCTAACGACAAGATCGAATTTTTCATCCCTGCCGCGGGCCCAGTTTCCGAAAAAAAATTCTGCTTGCGCATCCAGGCCAAGACGAACCGCATTTTTACGCGCAACTGCAAGCGCCGCATCGCTTTTATCAATACCTATCCCGGTTGCCTTGGGCAGTTCACTCAATAGCGACAAAAGGAGACAGCCACTCCCCGTTCCAAGGTCGAGGATCCGTCGCGGTTTAAAAGTATCTTCGCAACGTGCCAGTGCCGATTCAATCAGTGTTTCACTGTCCGCTCTGGGATCCAGCACATCCGCCGTGACAAGAAAATCAAGGCTCCAGAATTCCCGATGCCCAGTCAAATGTGATAGAGGCTCGCGCTTCGAACGTCGCTCGACTAAACGGTCAAATGTTTCTTTCTGCTGCACTGTCAGGTGGCGTTCCGGCTCCCTATGCAAAAAGCCTGAATCTTCACCGATTGCATGTGCGAGCAGCAAGGTTGCTTCTCGCTTTGCATTCGTCACTCCAGCTGCCCTCAGGACGTCAGCAGCAGATTTAACAGCGCCAAGCGCATTCTCGGTCATCCCTCAGTTGCCGCCTTCAATCTCGGCAAGGAGCGACGCCTGATCTTCGGAGATCAACGCGTCAATGACTTCATCCAGTGCCTCGCCCGCGAGAACCTTGTCCAACTTGTAAAGAGTCAGGTTTATCCGGTGATCCGTCAGGCGACCTTGTGGAAAGTTATAAGTGCGAATTCGCTCCGAGCGATCTCCCGACCCTACTTGGCCCTTGCGTGTGGCTGAACGCTCTGCCGCTTTCGCCGCACGCTCCGCTTCATAAATGCGGGAACGCAAAACACTCATGGCCTTGGCCTTATTCTTGTGCTGTGATTTCTCATCCTGCTGCTGCACAACAATGCCCGTCGGGATATGAGTAATACGAACAGCAGAATCCGTCGTATTCACCGATTGCCCGCCCGGTCCGGAGGCCCGGAAAATATCCACGCGAATATCACTGTCCGCGATTTGTACGTCCACCTCCTCGGCTTCCGGCAGCACCGCAACCGTCGCCGCGGATGTATGAATACGCCCTCCGGTTTCGGTTTCTGGTACCCGCTGAACACGATGCACCCCGGATTCAAACTTGAGATTGGCAAAGACGTTACGCCCGGTGACCTTTACGATCACTTCCTTGATACCGCCAAGATCCGATTCCGATAGCGACATAGTCTCGCAGCTCCAGCCCTCACTCTCCGCATATCGTTGATACATCCTGTAAAGATCACCCGCGAAAAGTGCGGCTTCTTCACCGCCCGTTCCTGCCCGAATTTCAAGAATGGCATTTTTCTCATCGGCGTCGTCTTTGGGTAATAGTTGAAGCTTGATGGAATGCTCCAGATCAGGGAGTAGCGCCTTCAACTCCTCCTGCTCCAGCTCTGCCATCTCTTTCATTTCTGCATCGATGTCCGGACTATCCAGCATTTCCTGTAGCCCGGATAGTTCATCGCGGGTTGCCTGAAACTTCTGGATGCATTCCACAAGAGGTTTGATTTCGGCATACTCCCGGCTCATCCGAACGAAATCATCCGGCGCGACCTCTCCCATTTCACCAGACATGGTGGCTTCCAGCTCTTCGGAGCGGGACTGGATCATTTTGAGCTTATCTTCGGGAAGCATTGCCTAACCTTAATCGAGAGCGCTGAGCGCAGCTGATATATCCAAGAGTGCAACTTCACGCTGCTCACCCTGATCGAGATCGCGAAGAGTACAAACGTCGCGGGCAAGTTCATCCTCACCGATCAGGACAGCTGCACGGGCATTCAGCTTATTTGTCCGCTTCATGCGCTTGCCAACATTGCCCTTGAACGCCATTTCAATATTAAGGCCGTCCTGCCGCAATTGATACGCGAGTTTCGCCGCGATAGCCTCCGCCGCATCCCCGACCGGAATAATGGCAATGGGACGGACGGAAGCCGGGACATCCTCAATAAGCATAGCAAGACGTTCAATCCCGCCGGCCCAACCGATTCCGGGAGTTGGTTTGCCCCCGAGCGTCTCTATGAGTCCGTCATAGCGTCCACCGGCGATCACTGCCCCTTGCGCCCCGAGCGCGGTTGTCACAAATTCGAAGGCAGTATGGGTATAATAGTCTAGGCCCCGCACCAGTCGCCGATTTAGCGTGTAGTCAATCCCAAGCAGTGATAACCCCTCCAGCACTTCATCGAAAAATTCACTAGAGAAGTTGTTGAGATAGTCATTGAATAACGGCGCTTTCTCAACAATAACCCGATCACCTTTATCCTTGCTGTCGAGAATACGAAGGGGATTACGCCCGAGCCGATCTAGGCTGTCCTTCGACAGGTCAGATTTATGGTCGCTGAAGTACTCAACGAGAGCAGCGCGATAAGTTTGTCTGCTTTCCTGATCGCCAAGTGTATTGATCTCAAGCGAGCAATCCTTCATCACTCCAAGCGCCGTCAGGATCGACGCTCCGATAGCAATCACCTCAATGTCCGCCTTGGCCTCCGGAGCGCCGATGCATTCCACATCAATCTGATGGAACTGCCGCTGCCGACCTTTTTGCGGGCGTTCATATCGGAACATCGGACCGGCCGCGAACACTTTGAAGGGCACATTCTGTTGCAGGCCGTTGCTGATGAAAGCACGGCAAATCCCGGCGGTATATTCAGGCCGCAACGTCATGCTTTCCCCGCTGCGGCTTTCAAAGGAATACATTTCCTTCGACACAACATCCGAGCTCTCACCCATCGTCCGTGCGAAAACCTCGGTGAACTCAAAAATCGGCGTTGCCATCTCCGCATAGCCAAATCGCGCCGCCACATCCCGCGCTGTGCCGATCACATGGACGTGACGTACGAAATCCTCGGGCAACAGGTCATGGGTGCCGCGGACTGGCTGGGGTAGTGACACGTCTTTTCTCCGTTTAGTAAATACTTTCGAGGCAGGATCAGGCGATACGCTGGACGGCATGGGATTCAGCCACATTACCGTCCGCATTCAAAGCTTCCAGTTCAGCAGCTTTCGCTTCGACCAATTCTACAATATGGTCCACCATATCGCCGGTTGCCACTTTATGATCCGTAACACCGCTCAAGTAAACCATATGATTGTCCTTGCCGCCGCCGGTCAGGCCGATATCAGTCTCCCGCGCTTCACCGGGGCCGTTGACGACGCAGCCGATGATCGAAAGGGTGAGTGGTGTCTGGATATGCGCCAGTCGCTGTTCCAGCAGTTCCACGGTCTTGATTACGGGAAAGGCCTGCCGCGCACAGGACGGGCAGGAAATAATTGTGACGCCCCGGCGTCGTAACCCCAGGCTCTTCAGAATTTCATAGCCAGCCTTTATCTCTTCCACCGGGTCTGCAGAGAGAGATACCCGGATTGTATCGCCAATCCCCGACCAGAGCAGCATGCCAAGGCCGATAGAAGATTTTACCGTGCCGGATGACAGCCCGCCAGCTTCCGTAATGCCAAGATGAAGCGGATAGTCACAAGCGTCAGCCAGCCCCTGATAGGCAGCAACAGAAAGAAAGACATCGGACGCCTTCACACTGATCTTGAAGTTGAAAAAATCATTGTCCTCAAGAATACGGGCGTGGCTCAACGCCGATTCCACCATCGCTTCCGGGCAGGGCTCGCCGTATTTTTCCAGAAGTTCACGTTCAAGGCTGCCCGCGTTCACGCCGATCCGCATGGAACAATTATGATCCACCGCCGCTTTTACCACATCGCGCACACGATCAGGCGAACCAATATTTCCGGGATTGATCCTGAGACAGGCCGCGCCTGCCTCCGCTGCTTCGATACCACGCTTATAATGAAAGTGAATATCCGCGATAATCGGAACTCGCGTCTCCCGGATAATCTCTTTGAGCGCTGCGGTGCTTGCCTCATCCGGACAGGAAACCCGGACAATGTCCGCCCCTGCCTCTTCCAACGCATGAATTTGTGCAATCGTCGCCTTGGCGTCCGATGTCAGCGTATTGGTCATCGACTGCACCGTAATCGGTGCATCACCACCAACGGGAACATCGCCAACATAAATTTGGCGAGATTTCCGGCGGTTTATCTCTCTGTAAGGTCTGATGCTCATGGGATCATACTTTATAAAATGGCGTCAAAAAATGCTGCAGTCGCTATTTTCGCCTAAAATGGCTGTTTACGATGGAAAATACAAGTTATTCCATTGTTTCATTCTCTACTCGCAGACAGCAATAGCTATTGCAAACCGTTGTTTTCTAGCAGGCTCTCCGCCGCCAACGGTATTTCCCGTATAATCGAGCCCGTTCCGCCAAGCGATTTGATTTCCTTGCCATCAACCCGTATTTCAAGTCCGCCGGCATTACCGGTTGTCAGCTTAAGATCAGGCGTATTCGGCGCCATATAGGTGTCACCGGGATTAAGGACCCGTGATAACACCGGATTATCATCTTCTGCCTTCACTTCAACCCAGCTTTCTTCCGTTGCGCGTAGAACAACGCGGGCATCCGTATTCTCAACACCGAATGTCCGCGGCATCGGGCTCGCCGGTGATCCCTCCGTCGCCGTTGCGGGCTCTCCGGGTGTTGCTGTTTGCAATGTATCCTGAGGATAGGCGGTGGTCACTTCAGTCTGCTGAGGTGACGTTGTCTGGGTTTCAGCCCCCTCATCTGGATCAGACACCGTTGCCGCCGTCTCCGTTTCGCTCTCCACATTTTCTGCGGCGGGCGCAGTTTCAGTGACTTCGGTCGTATCCGCGGAAACTGAGTCTGAAGACGCCGGAACTACCGTCTCTTCAGTCGTGGCAACGTCAGCATCCATATTATCCTGAGAAAGCTCTGTCGCAACAGTGGTATTGGTATCCGACTCCATATTTACTTCAGAACTCGCTTCCGGCTGCTGCGTCATATCGTCGGGGTTTCCCGCCACACGATTTCCATTGTCCGCCTGGACTGTCGCATTCTCATCATTAATTACCGGGGCTTCAGTGGTCGGCGAGGTCTGCAGAATCTCCGCCATGTTCTTCGGAGTCTCATTCTCTGAAACCGCGTTGGCAGTGGCAGCGGTTTCATCCGACTCCATCACCTCCAAATCACGGATTTTGCTTGCCAGATGTTCCGGCAATTCCGCAACCCGCTCAAAATCGAGGCTTTCGCTTTCCTGATAAAAAAACCATCCTGCCAACAATATCAAAGCGAAAACGAGCGTTCCAAGCAATATACCCGCACCTGGCATTCGCCCCCCTGTCGAAGGTTCAGGAAACGCAAGTGAGGGAACACGGAGGCCATCGCCTTCTTCATGCTTATACAACTCTACGATCGCAACGGCATCAAGATCCAGCAAATTGGCATAAGATCGCAGGAAACCGGTTACAAATGTTTGCCCGGGAAGGCTGTTAAAGTTTCCCTCCTCCAGCGCGTGGACCTGACTTGCGCGCAAGCGAAGGATATCCGCAACCTGGTGCAACGACAGCCCTCTCGCTTCCCTCGCTTCCCGTAGCCGTGCACCAACGGTCAGGGGAGCTTCATCTTCCGGTTCAATAATTTCCTCCGCTTTTTGAAATGACACCCTATTTCCCTTGGACGCATTTCTGCCGAACAAGTTAGGTTGTGTCACGACATCTCGTCGCTTGCTGTCTCTCGCCATAATCGAACGCCAAACATACAGTTTTCTATTTCGTCACAACAGCTTTGCCGACATTATCGGCAAAATTAGGTAAACTTCAATCTCTTATATAATGATTGAGTGATCCCGGGCAAATGACCGCAATTGATCCCTCACGGAATGGTCCCGCGACAGACAAAGACTGCGAACATAATTTTCCAATTTGCCGATATCTGTACTAAGCACCATTTCCTTGATCCGCCCCAATGCCTCTGAGGACATGGAAAAATTCCGGTAACCCAATCCCAATAGCGCCATCGCCTCCAACGGCCGACCTGCAATATCGCCGCAAATCGAGAACGGTTTATCTGCTTTTTCACATTGTTCGGCAATATTCCGGAACAATGCCAAAAGGGTCGGACTCAATGTGTCATACCGATCACTGATTTTTGGGTTTCCCCGATCAACGGCGAAAAAGAACTGCATCAAATCATTTGATCCGACCGAGATAAAATCAACCTCATTTAAAAGTTGCGGCAGCTGCCAAACAATTGAGGGCACCTCGATCATGGTGCCTACTCTCACACTTAGCGGCGCGCCGCCCGCTTTTTGCTTCGCCCGCTCGATCTCCTTGTTCAAGATAGCCTTTGCTTCCAAAAACTCCGACACTTCCGCAATCATTGGAAACATCAAGGACAAGTCCCGTCCTGCCGCCGCTCGGACCAACGCCCGAAGCTGACTCCGGAGCAACGCTGGTCGGTCAAGACCAATGCGAATAGCCCGCCATCCTAACGCGGGGTTTTCCTCCACCTTAGTTTTAAGATATGGCAGCATTTTGTCACCGCCGATATCCAGTGTCCGAAAGATGACTGGCTTTCCTTCCATCTTGTCCAGCACACGCGCATACAACTCAGTCTGCTCATCTACTTTCGGCATCTGGGAGCGCACCATGAATTGCAGCTCCGTTCTGAAAAGTCCAATACCATCCGCGCCAAATTCCGGAAAGTGATCAATGTCGAGCAGTAACCCTGCATTGACGTTCAGGCTAAGCGGTATGTTGTCCTTTGATATATTAGGTTTGTCACGGAGCGCCGCATATTTTGCCTGACGCTGCTCGCGCTGATTCTGACTTCTTGAAAAGGCTTCCTGGACATCTTCACCCGGGCGCAGGAAAACCTGACCATGTTCCGCATCAACAAGGACAAAATCTCCCTGCTCCACATTCTCACGAATGCTCGCACATTGACCGATTACCGGCACCCCGAGAGCTCGGGCGACAATTGCGGCGTGGCTGGCCCGCGTACCGGCTTCCAATACTACTGCTTTCAGATGCCGACGGTCATAGTCAAGCAATTCCGCAGCTCCCATATTAGCCGCAATCACCACCGTGTCCTTGGTAAGGTTGCGGCGGTCGATCTGAACCCTTCCATCAAGATGCAGGTATAGGCGGTTAGCTAGATCATCGAGTTCTGACAGCCGTTCCCGTAGATAAGGGTCATTGATTTCCTTCATCCGGGCCCGCGTATCATCCTGTACACGCTTGATCGCAGCTTCGACGGTAAGACCGGTCCCAACCGCATCATGTAATTTTTTTAGCCAGCCCTTGTCATGGGCAAACATCTTATAGGCTTCAAAGATATCCTTTGATTCGTCCGTCAATATTGTGTTGGTCGCCAGCAATAGCTTGTCAACCGAACTTTGCAGGGCGCTTATAGCGGAAGTCAAACGGTTCAGCTCTTTTGCCCGATCTTGAGAAATGGTCCGCAGCACTTCTATTCTGGGTTCATGCAGCATCGCATAGCCTGCCGCCAACCCTTCTGCTAGAACCTTCCCGCTGACGTGATGCGGCAATGTCGCGTTGCCGGCGGTGTCGGAAAATTCCGTCGATGCGACCATCTCTTCGGAACTGACGAGTTCCGCGACAACCATCGCAACGGTCTGTAGGGCCTCCACTTCCTCATCTGTATAGATACGGCGGGTGCGGTTCTGGACTACCAGAACTCCGATTACCCGTCCTCCACGTAATATTGGTGTGCCAAGCAGGGAATGGTATTCTTCTTCGCCTGTTTCCGGGCGGTAGGCAAACTGCGGATGGGATTGTGCGTCCGAAAGATTAAGCGGTCGGGCCCGGGCGGCGATGTCACCTACCAGACCTTCTCCAAAGCGAAGTCGGGTCTGATGTACAGAATTCTTTTTAAGGCCTTCAGTTGCGTACAACTCCAGTACGTCGCCAGCTCGCCTGAGATAGCAAGAACAGACCTCGGCAATCATGTTACCTGCAATCAGGCGGACAATCTCACTCAGCCGTTGTTCCGCATCGCCATGCCCCGCCATAACCTGGTGGAGCTTGCGTAGAAGCAATCTGGGCGCGCTGATGCCGAGGCCACTCATTTATGAGGTATTCCTCTCCACTTCAGAACCCGCAAGCGCTGCACGGGCCTGCGCAACCAGTTCCTCGACGATCTCCGTCGTTGATTGCTCTTTCTTGACCATGCCCACGCTTTGACCCGCCATGACAGAGCCGAATTCAACATCGCCATCAATAACGGCCCGACGCAATGCACCTGCCCAGAAATGCTCAATTTCCAGCTGTGCAGCTTCAAGATCCAACTCACCGGACTTATACTTCGCAATCACCGCATGCTGTGTCTCAATGAATTTCTTGCCACCTTCATTATTGAGAGCACGCACGGGGATAACCGGAAACAAGGGGTCCACCTGAACCGTTGTGACCGCGTCACGGGCATTCGCACGAATAAACGCTTTTTTGAAATCTGGATGGGCAATGGATTCATGTGCGCACACAAACATTGTGCCCAACTGACAGCCGGATGCCCCCATCCGCAGATAATTTGCGATCGCTTCACCGCGGCCAATGCCGCCCGCCACGAAAACAGGCACTTCCGTAATATGCGGCAGGATTTCCTGCGCCAACACACTGGTCGAGACTGGCCCGATATGCCCGCCGGCTTCCATCCCTTCAATGACCAGAGCATCTGCGCCCGTGCGGATCAGCTTCTTGGCAAGCGCCAATATTGGCGCAAAACAAATGGTCTTGGCCCCACCCTCCTTGATTTTGGAAATGGTTTCCTTCGACGGGACGCCGCCCGCAAGCACCACATGTCCAATATCGTTAGCGAGGCAGGTGTCAACGAGTTTGTCGAGATCGGGGTGCATGGTGATCAGATTTACACCGAACGGCTTTTTCGTAAGGGCTTGCGTTCCCTTGATTTCGGCATCAAGCAATTCTGGCGTCATCGCTCCACAGGCAATAACCCCAAATCCCCCGGCGTTTGAAATTGCGGCGACCAGATTACGCTCCGAAACCCAGGACATCGCCCCGCCCATAATCGCGTATTTAGTCCCAAGGAAATCACAACCTCGCTTCCAGGCCATCTCGATCGTCTGAGGCCCGTTCTTCATCATCTTGTCCATCTTACGCCGCATCCAGTCCAAAGGCAGTATGAAGAGTTCGCACTGCAAGTTCCGTATATTCTTCAGCCAACAGCACGCTGACCTTGATTTCAGAGGTTGAAATCACCTGAATATTAATCCCTTTTTCCGCAAGCGCAGAAAACATGGTCTTGGCCACACCAGAGTGACTACGCATCCCCATTCCGACGATAGACACTTTCACAACATTCGGATCGGGAACAATGGCTTTGCACGCGGCCTTATCTTTCAGCTGGTCCAGAACGGCAAGCGCCTGGTTCATTTCCTTGCGACCAACAGTAAAGGTAAGATCCGTGGCCTTGCCATCTTCGGAGACATTCTGAACGATCATGTCCACATTGACATTTGCGTCTGCCAGCGCGCCAAAGACAAGCGCTGCCATCCCCGGTCGGTCTGCGACCTGTTGCAATGTCACCTTGGCTTCATCACGGGTGTAGGTAACGCCACTCACAACCTGTTGTTCCACGATATCTTCCTCATCTACAACCAATGTTCCCGGTAAATCTTCGAAACTTGAGAGTACCTGCAGCTTCACCCGGTGCTTCATTGCCATCTCGACGGAGCGGGTTTGAAGGACCTTGGCGCCGAGGGACGCCAACTCCAGCATTTCCTCATAGGTAATTTTATCAAGTTTGGCGGCTTTTGTCGCGATCCGTGGATCGGCGGTATAAATACCGTCCACATCCGTGTAAATATCACAACGATCCGCCTTAAGAGCTGCGGCCAGCGCAACAGCGGAAGTGTCGGAACCGCCCCGGCCCAACGTCGTGATCCGGTTGTCCGAGCCAATCCCCTGGAAACCGGCACAGACGGCCACCTGCTGATCCTCAAATCGCTTGATAATCTCTGTACAATCTATGCTTTCGATCCGAGCGGCGCTATGAACGGCATTCGTCTTAACCGGGACCTGCCAACCCAGCCATGATCGTGCCGATATGCCAAGCCCCTGAAGGGCAAGCGACAGAAGGCCAACAGTTACCTGCTCGCCGCTGGAGACAACGACATCATATTCCCGAGCATCGTGCAAAACAGAGATATCAGAGACGAGATCAACCAGCCGGTTCGTATCACCGGACATCGCGGATACGACAACCGCCACCTCATGACCGGCATCAACTTCCCTTTTTACCTTGTGGGCAACATTCTTGATCCGCTCTACCGTGCCGACCGAGGTCCCCCCGAATTTCATCACCAGCCGCGCCATGGCCGCATTACCCCTCCCCCTGCCCCATGGCAAGGGTTCAAAAAAAGATGTATGTAGTCACATTTGCCCTTTGGCTCCAAAGCAGCGTATACATATACTTAAGGAGGCCTGCGGGGCAAGCTCCGCGGCGAATTTAATACAATAAGGCTGACATTTTTATGGCGTCCGATGAAGAGGCAATTATGAACGACGCAGTGAAGGCAAAATCGGTAGATCCAGATGAAATTGCCAACTTCGAGGCCATGGCCGAAGAATGGTGGGATGAGAACGGCAAATTCAAGCCCCTGCATAAATTCAATCCGATTCGAATTGGTTACGTTCGCGATACGGTCGTTGCTCATTTTGGCCTGCAAACAGGTGATGCGGTGGTCAAGCTGAAGCCTTTTACCGGATTGAAAGTTCTGGACATTGGCTGCGGTGGCGGATTGCTGTCTGAACCGATGGCGCGATTGGGTGCGGACGTAATCGCCGCGGATGCCTCCCGGAAAAATATACAGATTGCGGCGCTCCATGCCGAAAAAAACGGTCTTGATATCGACTATCGCCATACGACGGCAGAGGAACTCGCCGCATCAGGAGAGAAATTCGATGTTATCCTAAACATGGAGGTTATTGAGCATGTCGCCGATATTGAAGGCTTTATTGAGGCCTGCGCCACCATGCTCAAACCCGGCGGCATCATGTTTGTGGCAACATTGAATCGCACAGCTAAAAGCTTCGCCTTTGCGATTGTCGGCGCAGAATATGTTCTCCGATGGCTGCCCAAGGGGACCCACAGCTGGAGAAAATTCTTGAAACCTTCGGAAGTCGCCCGCCTTGTTCGTGGCAATGATCTCACGGTCAAGGATATTGCCGGCGCGACTTATAACCCGTTCGAAGATCGATGGCATATCAGCAAGGATCTCAGCATCAATTATCTACTTGCTGCTGCAAAACCCGCATAATCACGCTAAAACCGAATTGACCGCACCGATCAATTTGCCCTATTGGGTAGCTTTTAGATGTAATGAGAACTGACATGTCACTGAAACCGTCACCGCTTGCCCCTGCTGCGTTTCCCGATTTTCCGGAAATCAAAGGCGTGCGATTTGCCGCCGGTAATTCAGGTATGCGCTATAAAGGCCGCGATGACGTCATGCTGGCTGAATTCTCTGACAGGACAACCGTCGCCGGCGTTTTCACAAAGAACTCCATGCCGGGCGCCCCGGTTGACTGGGACCGTGAGATCCTGTCCACAGGCACCGCACGGGGACTTGTCGTCAATGCCGGTATAGCAAATGTCTTTACCGGCACGGCGGGTCGTAAAACGGTGGAAGAAACGGCAACGACAACAGCCGGACTGCTCAACGCCAAACCGGAGCAGATTTATATCGCGTCTACCGGCGTGATTGGCGAACCCGTCCCGACGGAGAAAATCACTGAACTTCTTCCTCGCCTTGCCGAAGACTTATCTTCTGCAGCGGGTGAAGCGGCAGCAAAAGCCATCATGACTACCGATACCTTCGCCAAGGGGGCCGTCGCACGGGCCACCATCGGAGGGAAAAAAGTCTGGCTTGCAGGTTTTGCAAAGGGATCCGGAATGATCGCGCCGGACATGGCGACCATGCTTGCCTTCCTGTTTACAGATGCGGTGATCCCCGCAGATGTCCTGCAGGAATTATTATCGGAAGCGAATGAGAAAAGCTTTAATTGCGTTACTGTGGATTCAGATACATCCACCAGTGACACTGTCATTCTTTTTGCGACCGGCGCCGCTGAAAATGATTCTTCGCAACAAACAGCAAACCCTCTCCTCGATGATTTCAAACGCGCATTATTGGAGATTATGACGGACCTGGCGCAGCAGGTCGCCCGCGATGGGGAAGGCGCGAGCAAGTTCATCACGGTTAAAGTGAGTGGTGCAGCAAGTGATGCCTCGGCAAAGACTATCGCGCTTGCCATTGCGAATTCCCCGCTTGTGAAAACGGCGATTGCCGGGGAGGATGCAAACTGGGGCCGGGTTGTTATGGCCGTCGGTAAATCAGGCGAAAAGGCGGATCGTGACAAAATGAACCTCCGGATGGGCGGTATCCTGATCGCCGAGAATGGCGTCCGTGCACCCTCTTACCGCGAAGCGGATGTCATGCCGCATATGCAGGGCAAGGAGATCCTGATTGAGGTGGATGTCGCAGTTGGAAAGGGTTCCGCTTTTGCCTGGACCTGTGATCTGACGCATGGCTATATCGAGATTAATGCCGATTACCGAAGTTAAGAGCCCTGTGATGTCTTTTCCGACTGTTCTTGTTGCTGCCGTTGCGCTCGTTGATGACGACAACCGCGTCCTGATTGCCCAGCGTCCCGAAGGAAAAAGCATGGCCGGGCTCTGGGAATTTCCGGGCGGCAAGGTCGAGGCAGGAGAAACACCGGAAGCTGCCCTTATAAGGGAGCTGAAAGAGGAACTCGCCATCGATGTGACGGAGGCCTGTCTTGCGCCTTTTACGTTTGCGAGCCACACATATGAAAAGTTCCATCTATTGATGCCACTTTACGTCTGTCGACGTTGGAGCGGATCACCTCGCCCGATTGAAGGCCAAACCCTCAAATGGGTGCGCGTGAAAAGACTTGGGGATTTTGCGATGCCTCCGGCCGATATACCCCTGATCGCCATGCTCCGCGACCTGCTGTAGCAGAAAGCCTCCAAGTAAAATGTTCTAAACTAAAAAGGCCGGCATTTGGACTTTCTCCTCATCCAAAGGCCGGCCCATGTAGACCATATCTCAATATCTTGAGCTCGAAATTAAGGCAGGCACCAGATGCCTCGACATTCGTCAAGTCTACATTAGAAATTACAAACCAAAAACTGCTTTAGATCAACTACTTTTATTCTAAGCACAGATTTCGGTTCATAATTTTCTTGAGCCGACCCTGTGTTTTGCCGATGATGTGCTTGGTTTTCTTCGCGACCTCATTGCGGCAATAGACATTATTTTTCGAGAAAATCGCTCATACTATGCCTTGCGCTGCCACGCCGCAACGGCTGTTGCTGGCTGTCATGGGGTGACCAACCCGTCATGTATATTATCTGGAATGTCGCGGGCACTCGACCGTCCTCGTCGGCATAGCGATCCAGATATAATTCCGCCGCGCGCATCAGGACTTTGCTGCCGGTGAAATTTTTCTGGCGCGCCATGAGGGCATTTGCCTCACCCATTCCGCGCAATTCACGCATAAGAGCGAACGGATGTTCGTACTTTAGTGTGATCATCTCTGTGTCTGTCACCGGCAAGGCCAGCCCTGCCCTTTGAAGCAACGCTCCGGCATCCCGAACTTCTGTAAAAGGCGAAACGCGGGGGCTAACGCCCCCCTTAATCTCCGATTCTGCCTCAAAAAGGCAGGATTTCAATTCCTGCAAGCTGTCGATGCCAAGCAGCGCCCCTAAGAACAACCCGTTAGGCTTAAGTATGCTTCGTATCTGCGAGAGCGCACCGGGCAGATCATTCGTCCAGTGCAAGGCTAGTACGCTCCCTACAAGATCGAATGTCTCGGGCTTAAAGGGTAAAAACTCCTCGTCTAATACAACAGCAGCGTTTTTTACCTCGCGCAACATGTCTTCACATATATCGGTGCGGATGACACGTTGTGCCTTCTCCAAGGAGATCACCTGTTCCGCAAATCCTCCCCCCCTTCCGCCAAGATCGAGAGCTAGCCCGAAATCATGATTGATATCCAGCAGCCGTTCGGCCAATCGCGCGGCCACCTCGTCGAACAAGAACCGGTGCCGCGGCCAGTCTATCCGGGCGGCGCGGCGGCGATGATCCGCCACTGCTCTGCGATCAAACAGAATATGATCTGGATCTATTAACGAGGTTGATTTTCTCATTTTGCCCTTATGGCATTTTCTAAATGGGGACACAATTACCTAGAGTATATGTCGTTACCCTGCCTTTTTTTGAGATATATTTTCCATCATGTTTACCGTATAATTTTGCGGACATGCCCATTTCAGCCCGCCAAATTATTCGTCACATGCAAAAGACGGCACTGGATGCCGTCTTTCCGCCAGGCTGCGTAAATTGTTCTGAGCCAATCGACAGCCCTGGTAATCTTTGTAGTCGCTGCTGGCCTGAAATGACTTATATCTCGGCTCCATTCTGCGATATTTGCGGTTACCCGTTTGAGTATCACGCGGGCGACGGCATGATCTGTGCCGCCTGCCTCAAACGGCCACCGGCCTACTCCAAGGCGCGCGCTGTTCTCAAATATGATGAGGCAAGCCGGGATATGATCCTTGGCTATAAACATTCGGACCAGACGAACCGGGCTCCGACCTTCGCACAGTGGATGAATCGCGCCGGGCTGAGCCTGATTGACGGTTGTGATATGATATGCCCTGTTCCGTTACATCGGCAGCGGCTGATCCAGCGACGCTTCAACCAGTCGGCGATGCTCGCCCGGGAATTATCAAAGCTAGGCGACAAGCCTGCTATACTCGACCTTCTCATACGAAAGCATCATACCAGAACGCAAGGTGGATTGAGCGCGCGGGCCAGATTCCGCAACGTGCGCGGCGCATTCGAGATAAATCCGGCCCGCATTTCACAGTTAAAAGGGGCGCGGATTCTGCTAATAGACGACGTTCTGACAACAGGGGCCACGGTTGAGGCCTGCAGCAAATGCCTGCTTGATGCCGGAGCTCTGAATGTAGATGTTTTAACCTTCAGCCGCGTTGTCAGAGCAGCAAATAACATTATATGATAAAATCATACCGGCATGTCCTTTATTTTTTAAGAAGCACTTGATGAAAAACATAGAAATATACACAACGATGTTCTGCCCCTTTTGTTCCCGCGCAAAAAAGCTGTTGAATAACAAGGGGGCCGATTACAAGGAAATTGACGTAACGGTGGACGGAGATCTTCGGGAGGAAATGACCCGACGGGCCCATGGCGCTTATACAGTTCCGCAGATTTTTGTCGATGGGGAGCATATTGGCGATAGTGATATGATCCATATGCTCGATGCCAAAGGAACTCTGGACCATATTTTGGGAATCAACTGATCCCGAGAGGAGGATAACATGTCTTCATTCACCGCAGGTTGCATACAAATGACGAGCACAGGCGATGTGCAGGGAAACCTTGATATTGCAACGACGCTGATCCGGGAAGCAGTGAGTGCGGGCGCTGACTTTATTGCGACACCGGAAGTAACGAATATGCTGGAACCGAATAAGGCGGAAGCGCGCGCCAAAGCACAATATCAAGAGGATGATATTACATTGAAGTCCTTCCGCGCACTGGCGGAAGAAACTGGCGCCTGGATTCTGGCGGGCTCTCTTGTTATCAAGAAACCCGATGATGATCGCCTCGCTAATCGGTCTTTCCTGATCCGGCCCGATGGCGGCATTGCCGCGCAATATGACAAGATCCATATGTTCGATGTGGAACTTAGCAACGGAGAAAGCCATAAAGAGAGTCGCGCCTATGCGCCGGGAAACAAGGCGCAACTCGCGGAAACAACATGGGGAACGTTCGGCCTTTCAGTCTGTTATGATGTGCGGTTTGCCCATCTCTACCAGCAATTGGCATTAAATGGCGCAAAGGTCCTGACCGTCCCGGCGGCCTTTACGGCGACGACTGGCCAAGCGCATTGGCATGTCCTGTTGCGGGCGCGGGCGATTGAAAATGGCGCTTTTGTCATTGCCCCTGCCCAGTGCGGACAACATTCAGAGAAAAGGCGCACCTATGGTCATTCACTGATTATTGATCCCTGGGGGGAAGTGCTCGCCGATGGCGGTAACGAGCCGGGCTTCATCACGGCAAGAATAGATCTGGCGGAAGCAGAAAAGCGCCGCCGCCAGGTTCCGAATTTAAGCAATATTGTAGACTTCACCTTGCAGGCACCCGAGTCGGTTTCCGATGCGGCTGAATAAGACTCCCTGATCAGGTCCGTTTTCTTGCGGCGATGGATTGACGACAGGCCGGGACTGGGTTTTCTATATAGCCATCGAATGAATCAATTATATCGAAGTTCTGGCTCAATTGTTCTGAGAGCTCTCCCGGCATCAACAGAAAATCCGGATTCCGGGGTCGCCCATATTTTTCGTTCCCTTGCGCAAATGTATCGTAGAGCAGAATCCCTCCCGGTTTGAGGGTTTCACGAAGATGCGAAAACAAGGGGCGCCAAAGGTAATTTACGACGACTATTGCACCAACGCTCTCGGGTCTGAAAGGCCATGGCGCCCCTTCAAGATCAGCCTGGACTATCGATAGGCCGCTTCGTCCTTCATTGCCCGCAATCGCTGACGTATCAATGTCAACAGCAGTAACCTCATACCCTTGTTCCAAAAAGAACAGGCTATGGCGACCATTGCCACATGCCACGTCGATAACAGCCTGATCCTTCGGGATAAGGTTCACATGTTTTTCAATCCATGGTGATATTGAGCGCATGCCGACACCTTGCTTCTATAGATTAAAAACTTGTGTTTAACGGGAAAACGATTATTTCTTAATAGAAGATATTTTCAACTACTTACCGTTTTTTGCAGATGATTAAATACGACCTTAAGTGTGAAAATACCCATGTATTTGAAGCATGGTTTAAAAACAGCGCGACCTTTGACGAGCAAGCGGACGCGGGCGATGTGATTTGTGCCGTATGCGGATCAACGACTGTGAGCAAGGCACCGATGGCACCGTCCGTCCCACGCAAAGGAACAACGAAGAGATCAAAGCGTGAAAAAGCTGCCAGCCAGGAATCGGATCAGGCCGCCATGGTTATGTCTGCTCTTCGACAACTTCGCAAAACAGTTGAAGAAAATTGCGATTATGTGGGCACACGGTTTGCCGAAGAAGCCCGTAGAATTCACTATGGCGAAGTGGAAAAGCACGGCATTTACGGAGAGGCGACGGCGGAGGAAAGTCGGGAATTAAGCGAGGAAGGTGTCGAAATAAACGAGATTCCCTGGCTTCCCGCGACAAACAGCTGAAACACTAGATCATATAAAAAAGGCCCGGAAGTTCCGGGCCTTTTTTTGAAAACACGAAAGCCGCTTACTCTTTCTTGTCGTCTTCCATTTTCGTATCTTCCGTAGACGAATTTTCCTGCGATTCTTCCGCTGCTTTTTCATCCTCAGCCGGCGTCATCAGGAGAATGGAGGCATCCGCCTTCAATTCTTCAATCAGCTCGTCTATCACCGAATTGCTTACCTTGGAACGAAGCTCAGGTTTCTTCTCTTCAAAGGTTGGCGGTTCGGTATTGCGGCGGTCCTCAGCCTTGATGACATGAAAGCCGAACTGACTTTCTACAGGCGCTTTCGTATACTCACCGTTTTCCAGATTGAAGGCCGCATCTGCAAATTCCGGCACCATGCTGCCTTTTGCAAAATAACCGAGATCACCACCATTCGGACCAGAGGGGCCAGTCGAGTATTCTTTGGCAAGCTCGGCAAAATCGCCACCGTCATCCAGCAACTTGATTACATCATTGGCTTCTTGTTCTGTCTTGAGCAGAATATGTCGCGCATGCAGCTGTTCTTCAGGTGTAAAACCGGCAATGCTCTTTTCATATTCTTCTTGCAGCAGCTCATCCGTTACAAGTTCATCAATCTTGGATTTGATATAAAATTCCTGCATTAGCTGCGTCCGCACAGCGTCAAGCCGATCCTTGTATTCAGAGCTATCATGCAGATTGTCTTTCTCGGCCGCCTGGGAGATGACTTCCATGCTGATCAATTGCTGTAACAGCTGTTCCTTGATCATAGCCATTGGCGCCTGACGATACTGCTGTGGCAGGGAGCTATAAAGAGTCGCAACATCCGCCTCTGTTATATTTTCCCCATTCACGGTTGCCAGGACTTCGCTATCCGGTTCTTCGGATGCCTTGGTCTCTTCCGTTTTCATATCATCCGAGGCAACCATATCCAGGCCGGGTATCGCGCCACTTTGTGTGCCAACGTAATATCCGATGACCAGACAAAGCACGGCGACTACCGCCAGAGCGAAATAATGTAGTGATTTCATAGTATTAGAACCCCGATTAATATTATATGCGGTTAGGAGCAAGTTACTGAGCTCCCGCAGGCGAAGATTTCAAGCGAATATAGTAATATTTCAACTCATAACAACCTTTGTTCCTCGGGAACTGGTTTTTTCCATATTTTTACCATTAAATCCGACACCTTTATGCCCCTTCCGCGCCGGATAGATTGACATGACTGCGCTTGCCCCTTATCTGTCTGAATATTTATTAAGCTGGTTTTGCCCTCAAAGTGAGACTATTTAAGACATAACCTCTGCGCACGAAACAGCGCACCCAGAAAAAACAACCCATGACTGGAGTTTAGTCAGATATGTTCGGTTCCTTTGCCAAGAAGTTATTCGGGTCACCGAATGACAGGGCACTTAAACTTGTTCGAACCAAAGTTGACGAAATCAATGCGTTTGAAGATAAGATCAAGCCATTGTCCGACAGCGAACTATTGGCAAAGACCCAGGAATTCAAAGATCGCCTTGTGGCAGGATCAACGCTCGATGATCTTCTACCCGAAGCCTTCGCCTGCGTGAGAGAGGCAGCCTCCCGCGCTCTAGGAGAGCGCCATTATGATGTCCAGCTTCTTGGTGGCATCGTTCTTCATCAGGGCAAGATCACCGAAATGAAAACCGGTGAAGGTAAGACACTTGTCTCCACCCTGCCTGCCTATCTTAATGCCCTGACCGGCAAGGGTGTGCATATCGTGACTGTAAATGATTATCTCGCCCGGCGTGATTCACAATGGATGGGACAGGTATTTTCTATGCTCGGCCTGACAGTCGGCTGTATTGTTCATGGTATTGATGAACAGGAACGTGCGGCGGCCTATCAGGCCGACATAACATACGGCACAAATAACGAATTCGGCTTCGACTACCTTCGCGACAATATGAAGTATGAGAAATCAGCGATGGTGCAGCGAGGTTTTCATTATGCCATTGTCGATGAGGTGGACAGTATCCTGATCGATGAAGCGCGGACACCTCTTATTATTTCCGGTCCGGCCGAGGATTCCTCCGACCTTTATCTCGCCATCGATGCTTTGATCCCGAACCTCAAGGACGACGACTACGAGGTCGATGAAAAAACAAAAACCGTTGGCTTTTCGGAGGATGGCGCCGAAGATATCGAGCGGGTACTGGATGAGGCAGGCCTTCTTAAGGGCGACAATCTCTATGACGTGGAGAATGTGGCGATTGTTCATCACCTGAACCAGGCTCTTCGCGCCCATAAACTTTTCGAGAAAGACAAGGATTACATCGTCAAGAACGACAAGGTTATCATTATTGACGAATTCACCGGGCGCATGATGGAAGGGCGGCGCTACTCTGAAGGATTGCATCAAGCTCTCGAAGCCCGGGAAAAGGTCACGATCCAGCCGGAAAACCAGACTCTGGCTTCCATTACATTCCAGAACTATTTCCGCCTGTATGAAAAGCTTTCAGGCATGACCGGCACGGCATCGACGGAAGCGGATGAGTTTCATGAAATTTATGGTCTGGAAGTTATTGAAATTCCGACAAATGTCCCTGTCGCACGCGCGGATGCAGATGATGAAGTTTACCGTACGGCCGAAGAAAAATATAATGCAATTGTCATTACAATTGAGGATTGCCTGAAACGCGGCCAGCCCGTCCTTGTTGGCACGGTGTCTATTGAAAAATCCGAAATGTTATCGGAATTGCTGAAGCAGAAGAAAATCCCACATAAGGTCCTGAATGCCCGATATCATGAACAGGAAGCGGAGATCATTAGTCAGGCCGGACGTGTTGGCGCCGTCACAATTGCCACGAATATGGCGGGACGCGGAACGGACATCAAACTCGGCGGTAACGAGGAAATGAGGATTGCCGCCAAAACCGAGGAAATGACGGATGAGGCGGAAATTGCCAAGGTAACCGCCGAGATCAAAGCCGAGATAGCCGAGCAGCGCAAGCAGGTACTGGAAGCAGGCGGCCTGTTTGTCATCGGCACAGAACGGCATGAATCCCGGCGTATCGATAATCAGCTCCGCGGTCGTTCCGGTCGGCAGGGGGACCCCGGCACCTCACGCTTCTTTCTCTCGCTTCAGGATGACCTGATGCGTATTTTCGGCTCTGAGCGGATGGATGGCATGCTTCGCAAACTCGGCCTGGAAGAAGGGGAGGCTATTGTCCATCCCTGGATTAACAAAGCCTTGGAGAAAGCGCAGCAAAAAGTCGAGGCGCGTAACTATGATATCCGTAAAAACCTTCTGAAATTCGATGATGTCATGAATGATCAGCGCAAGGTCATTTATGAGCAACGCATTGAATTGATGGATACGCAAGATGTCTCCGAGACGGTCACCACCATGCGCAATGAAGTGATCGATGATATGGTCGCCACCCATATTCCTCCGAAGGCCTATCCGGAGCAGTGGGACGTGGAGGGGCTGAAACTCGAAGCGGCCCGGACGCTCTCTCTTGAGCTTCCTGTAGACGAATGGGCGGCTGAAGAGGGGATTGCCGATGAGGAAATCCGTGACCGCCTGAAAGATCACGCCAATCGCAAGATGGCGGAAAAGGCCGTTCGTTACGGTTCCGACGTCATGCGCATGGTCGAGAAAAGCATTCTTCTGCAAATACTCGATCAAGCCTGGAAGGAGCATCTCCTCCAGCTCGATCAGTTGCGCCAAGGTGTTTCGCTACGCGCCTACGCCCAGAAGGACCCGCTCAATGAATATAAGAGCGAAGCCTTCAATATGTTCGAGATGATGTTGAACCAGCTGCGTGAAACGGTAACAACCTACCTTTCGCACGTTCATCTGCAAAATCCGGCGGAGCAGCTAAAGCGCCCCGAACCGGACGAGCAGGAAATAACAGCAACTCATATTGATCCGGTTACCGGAGAGAACGAACTTGACGCTCCCGATATCAACACCGACGGCGATAATGCGGAGAACTGGGGCAAGGTGCGACGCAATGCTCCCTGCCCTTGTGGCTCAGGGAAAAAATTCAAGCAGTGTCACGGCCGCGTCTGAAGGCATAAAAACAAAAGCTATTTCAAGGCAACCATATGATCTCCTTTCTAAAATCTCTGCTATCCGAGGATAGTACGGCCGAGCCAAAAACTCAGGATGAGGCACGTGTCGCAACGGCCGCTCTCCTGATTGAAGCCGCTCTGTCCGATGACGATTTCAAAGATGTCGAACGTGAGGCCATCGTTGATGTCATGATTCGGCACTACGAAACATCCGATGCTGAGGCCCGTGAGCTTGTTGCTCACGCGGAAGAGGCACAAGCGGAATCAGATCAGCTTTTTTATTTTACGCGGGCAGTAAAAGACAGCTTTCCCATCGAGACGAGAGTGCAAATGATCGAAATGTTATGGGAGGTTGCCTATGCAGATGGCGTTCTCAGCAAATATGAAGCCAACCTTGTCCGTCGCATCGCCGGACTGATCTATGTGAGTGACCGGGACAGCGGCATCGCCCGTAAAAGGGTTATGGCCCGCCTTGGTATTGCGGAAAACTAATTTTTCCTGCCCGAGATGCTTTTAGGGTTGTTTTTCCCTGTTATTAGCGATAATCCGTTAGGAAAGACATCCATGTCTTGTGTTTTGTTGCTTCCACGAACTGACTGGAGAAAATAGATGACCTACGTTGTTACCGAAAATTGCATCCGCTGCAAATTTATGGACTGCGTGGAGGTCTGCCCCGTCGACTGTTTCTATGAAGGCGAAAACATGCTGGTGATACATCCCGATGAATGTATCGACTGCGGCGTGTGCGAACCGGAGTGCCCCGCCGAAGCAATTCTTCCCGACACGGAAGAAGTCGCCGAGAAATTTTTGGAACTCAATCGCGAGTACTCGGAAGTATGGCCGAATATTACGCAAAAAGGCGACCAGCCTGCGGATGCCGAGGAATGGCAGGACAAGCCCAATAAATATGAAACTGAGTTCAGCCCCAAGCCCGGTGGACAAGGGTAATTTCTGTCATTACACGTCGGAAATTACGTAAAACTCTCAGAAATTAAATAACATTATTAGCTTTTAGCCTAGAATCGTGCTATGGTTACCCCATGCTTTAGGTTTGTTATAGTAGGGGTGGCGTGCAAATTGCGTGTATTGCTGTTTGCGCCAAATATAGCTTGGCCTATTTTTTTGATGGATTCTGTAATGATCTGCAGCGCTGTAAATGCAGCTGCTTTTTTTTGCGCCATCACAGGAATTCGGGAATTCCCGCGGTTGATGAGAAGGACTTAAATGACAAAAGAAATGGATTTCGCCCCGCTTGATCATGTGGTCTATCCAACTCATGGTGTTGGACAGGTTATCAGCATAGAAGAGCAGGAAATTTCAGGCATGGCCCTGACGCTTTATGTGGTCGATTTTGCTCATGAGAAAATGACCCTTCGTGTGCCGGTCAAGCAAGCCAAGAATGTCGGCATGCGCGCCTTGTCTTCACCAAAGAAGATGAAGTCCGCACTCGATACCCTCAAGGGCCGCGCCCGCATCAAGCGGACCATGTGGAGCCGTCGGGCCCAGGAGTACGAAGCAAAAATCAATTCTGGCGATCCGGTCCAGATTGCCGAGGTTGTCCGCGACCTGCACCGGAATGACGATCAGCCGGATCAGTCATACAGCGAGCGTCAGATATATGAAGCCGCGCTGGTAAGGCTCTCACGTGAGCTTGCCGTTGTCGAACAGATCGAGGCTGACGCAGCCACGGAGAAGGTTCAAAAGGTTTTGAAAGTCGCCTGACTTTCATAAAAGAAGAATATATCAAGGCCCGGAAGAAATTCCGGGCCTTTTCTATAATAATTTGATGAAAATCTTCTGGAAGACTTGCCAATATCCCCACAAGGTTTCATTGTGAGAAACTATGAAATCAAGTAGTTACAAAGAAAAATTTGGTTGCCTAAGCGCGACCAGACGTGTCTGGGCTGTTGCCTCAATCCATGGGGAAGCGGCGGCACTGGTGACTATTCATGATGAAATTGCCCGCCGGTGGGAACATGGCGACCGCCTTGTATATCTTGGAAACTATCTTGGCCGCGGATCAGGCATAAAAGCCGTATTGGACGAATTGCTATCCTTTCGTATAAACCGACTTTGCATGCCCGGAATGATACCCGAAGATATCGTCTTTTTGCGTGGCGCGCAGGAAGAAATTCTACGCAACCTCCTTCAGCTACAGCTCGCTCCGCAACCGACTGATGTCTTTAACTGGATGATTGCAAATGATATCGCTTACACGCTCGAGGCATATGGCGAATCCGAAGAGGAAACCCGACGCTACATTCGTGAAGGCACCCTTGCCACAACCAAATGGACAAATCGCCTTCGCGAAAAAATCCGGGAACAGCCAGGACATAACGATATCCTGATCGCGCTTCGCCGGGCGGCCTTTACAGAAGGTGGTGAACTTTTGTTCGTTCATGCCGGTATCGACCCCAACCTGCCTGTTGTCGAACAAAATGACAGCTTCTGGTGGGGGAACCGCCATTTTAAAGAAATTAACACCTCCTATTCAGGCTTTCGAAAAGTCATCCGCGGCTTTGAAAAGCAACATGGTGGAGTCACTGTAACACCTTATACGGTGACGCTGGATGGCGGTTCCGGTTACGGCGGAACTCTGGAAGCCGCCTGCTTTAATTTGGATGGTAAGACCGTGGACCAGATCAGCGTCCCAACTTAGACACAGATCTCTTAACCACCAAATTTTATGTTTTTATATTGCTGGCCCGATGGAGGAACTCCGTCCTCAAATGCCGGATTGAGTAAAATAAACAGTGCTTCCTTGTCCTTCGACACATCCGCCATTCCGGACAGAATAGAAGAAAGGCTCTCGCCACTCGTAACCGCTTCAATCTCTATCCGTGCAGGTTTGATGGCTGCCGCTTCTGCAGCATCCATCGGCTGGAAGCTTTTAAAACTCTGGGTAAATTTTTCCTGAAGGCTGCTATTGGATACCGTGCTCTGATAGGCAAATCGCGCAACACGGCCATTCCCGAAATCAATTGCCACCGCCGTCAGGTAAACAGTTGTCCCATTCCGATCAAGCGCAAGACGGGTTGCGGCTGCGGGAGCGCCATTAACCTCCATAGATGTAACATTTGGTACGTTCAGTTTCGCAAGCCATTCCCGCTGCAGGTAGTTTGCCATTGATTGCCCGTAATTTGCCTGCTTACCCAGATCAAACACCATCTGGCTGCCCTTCCCGTCAACCGCATATACCGCTTGTGCGGAATTAATAAGCTGAAAGTCCTCCGGCGCCATGAATTTAAATCTCAAGACGGGATGCAGGAACTCTCTGCCGCGAATAATCCCCTCTTTGGGGTCGTCCCCATAGAGCATTTCGTCAATGGCCGCTAAATAACGATCTTTTTCAAATTTCCGGTCAAGGTCATCAGCCTTTTGATTCGCCGATGCCGCCGCCCGTTCAATACGATCTCCTGTCTGGGGGTGGGAGGCGAAGAAATCGAAGCTACCGCCGCCAGCATTCCCTGTCATAGCTGCCATGTATTTGGTCTGCGCATCCATCCGAGACAGAAAATCGGCCATTGCTTCGCGCGGATACCCTGCCTTTCCGAGATATCTCACCCCGAGCTGATCGGCTTCATACTCCTGCTCACGCGAATATGAAGCTACGTAAAGTCCGCCCAGTTGCTGTCCCAGCTCCTGAACAACGGAACTACCCGTCAACACGCCCGCAAGCACGCCCAAAAGACCAATCCCGGTCGCTCGGGACTGGCGGGCCGCGCCGTGGCGGGCCGTGACATGTCCTATTTCATGGGCGAGCACACCGGCAACCTCAGCTTCATTCGTGGCTAGGGACAGTAAACCACGCGTGATGTATACATATCCGCCCGGAAGCGCAAATGCGTTGACGACGGGGGAATTCAGAATGGTGAAGCGCCACGGCAAATCCCGCATTTCCGAGACGAAGGCAAGGCGCAGGCCGATATCGAGAATATACTCATTCAGTCCTTCCTGAATATATTCACCGCCATATTGCGCAACAACACGCTCATGCTGTTCCGCCCCAATTTTCTGATCGTCGCCCGGTTCGAAGACAGAGAAGAGGTTATCAAGCAGATTGGCATTCGCCGACGTGGTCATTGGAGGGAGAAGTCCGAGAGCAATCACGGGAACAATAAAGAGCCGGGCCGGTCGCCAGCGTTTATGTAAAGCGCTTTTCCTCACTTGTTGCTATCCTTCACCTGCGGTTTCCTGTATTTCCAGCTGTTCTGGAAATTCCAGTTCTAAATATGGGCCATTATAAAACCGAACAAGCCCCCTCACCCTAACTGATTTACTCTTCAGGTCCGTCAACTTCCAGTCCCCGTGTTCAAATTTTTTCCGCGCGGTCGAAGAGATGGCTGCTGTAAAATCAGTTCGCCAGTCCTCCCCAAAATTGAGATAGGTCGTGCTGGAACTCTTATAAACGTCAAGAACAACGCCCTTGGCGATGATGAACTGTCCGTCCCAATATCGATTTGGAGGTTGGTTTGCGTCCAAAACAGAAAACTCCCGCCAGAGCCCTAATTCCCTCTCGGCCGCCCGCTTCTCAGCCACTAGCAGGCGCTCCCGAAACTCCGGGGGATATTTTGGAGACGCGTCCCACCAACCATATCCCTCAGCAATCAGAGCTTCCTGAAGCCATTCGCCATCCGCTGTTATGATACGGCCCTGCAAGTCCCCATAACGGTTATGAAGGGAGCCGGACTTGCGAAATTCACCTGTTTCTAAAGAGAATCGCAATCCATTCAGGGAATTGAGAATGAACTGGCGGGCATCAAGATAAAGAGAGACGTTCGTTTTTTCGTCAACAAGGCGCACACCATAAATCGTGACGCGGGCATCATCCACCGTCACAATGAGATTGTCTTCCAGTTTTTTCAAGACGTGCCCAGTTTCAAACGTTTCTGCCTGAGCCAAGGCAGATAGTCCAAACAAGACGCCAGCAATCATAAATCCCAAACCACGCATTTTTCCCCCACCCTATTTTGGCGATTATTTCATTGGCAATCAATCAGATTAGAGGGGGCAGAACACTTTCTTATTTTACATACTATTACTGTGTAATATATTTTTATACGTTTTTAGTTGATATTTAAATGTATACCTCATACCTATGATGGGAATGTGAAAACGATTGGATAGAGAATGACCAATTCTACAGCCCAGTTTTGCTCCGAATCGGAAGCCGCCCGCCTCCGGGGGCTCTATGGCCATCTTTCCGGCACGTCGTTACTTGATGCGCTTGTGACAAAAGAGCTCGGTGGGAAGATAATGCTTTCATCTTCCTTCGGTGCTGAATCCGCAGTGCTGCTTGACATGGTCGCAAAGGTTGACCCGACAATCCCGGTTATTTTTCTCGATACACGCCGTCTCTTCGGGGAAACGTTGCGCTATCAAAAAACCCTGACAGATCATTTCGGCTTGGAGGATGTCCGTATCGTCAGTCCCGATGACGGCGTTCTGTTACGGCTTGATCCGGATGACATGCTGTTCAACGAAGATCCGGACAAATGCTGTCATATCCGGAAAGTACAGCCACTTGATAAGATGATGAATAAAATGGGAAATCTGGGATTTAGAGCCTGGATTACTGGTCGCAAGAACTTCCAGTCAGCAACCCGGTCCGGTCTTTCAACGATCGAAGCTGACACGGATTTCATCAAGATCAATCCCCTTGCTGACTGGACAGGAGACGACATCAAGCAGGCGTTTCTGGCAAAAAACTTGCCGCCCCACCCACTTGTGGCAGACGGGTTCAAGTCCATTGGCTGCATGCCCTGCACCAGCCGGGTCGCCGAGGGCGCCGACCCAAGGTCTGGCCGATGGGCCGGCAAGGCGAAAACGGAGTGCGGCATCCACTTAAGGCGTCCCTCAGGATTGGTGACATCTATATAACATAATTTTTGTGTTATTTAATTTTAAATCACATTTTTCTTGCGATATTAAAATAAATATCTACATTTATAAGAAATAAGGATATTGGCTCGCGCTCGGTTGTATGTTGAGCCTTTTATTAAGGAGAGCAACAATGGCATTGCAGGTTTATACGGCATCCCTGTTAAAAGAAGGTCTGGTCGCGTATCTTACTCTTGAAAATGGCAATCCTTCCTGGACCCCCGATATACGGCAGGCAACCGCAGGAACGGACTCGGAGCTTGAAATTCTGAAACTGGCAGCAGAGCAGGCAGAACAGGATAACCACATCGTCGCGCCTTACGCGATTGACGTCCTTGAAACGGAAGCTGGTTACATCGCCTCCACGAAACGCGAGCAAATTCGCGCAAGCGGTCCGACGATCAGCCTGCCGCAAGACGCAGTCCGCGCGAGCCGCAAAGCCGCCTAAAGGCAAGGTATACAATGTATCAATATTCAGAGCAGGATCACCAGCTCCTGCTAGAGCGGGTTGCCCAGTTTCGCGGACAGGTCGAGCGTCGGTTGAAGGGCGAGCTTTCGGAAGATGAGTTCAAGCACCAGCGCCTTCGCAATGGCCTGTATTTACAGCTGCATGCCTACATGCTGCGGGTTGCCATACCCTATGGCCTCCTGTCATCGGACCAGATGCGTACGCTCGCCCATATCGCCCGTAAATACGACAAGGGTTATGGCCATTTCAGCACCCGGCAGAATATTCAGTACAACTGGCCAAAGCTCGAAGATGTGCCGGATATTCTGGACGACCTGGCGAAAGCGGAAATGCACGCCATCCAGACAAGCGGAAACTGCATTCGCAACACCACATCCGATCCGCTTGCCGGCGTCGCCCGCGATGAGGTTGAGGATCCCCGCCCCTATTGCGAATTGATTCGTCAGTGGTCTACGTTTCATCCCGAATTCAATTTTCTCCCGCGCAAGTTCAAGATTGCGGTCAGCGGCGCAATCCATGACCGAGCGGCAGTCGCCGTGCATGACATTGGCCTGCGACTTATCAAGAATGACGACGGAGAGACCGGGCTTGAGGTGTTTGTCGGCGGGGGCCTTGGCCGAACGCCGATGATCGGCAAGGTCATTCGCCCCTTCCTTCCGAAACAGGATATGCTGACATATCTTGAAGCCATCTTGCGGGTCTATAACCAGCTTGGCCGTCGCGACAACCTCTACAAAGCCCGAATCAAGATACTGGTTCATGAAACCGGAGAAGAGAAATTCCGGGAACTCGTCGAGGCTGAGTGGGAGAAAATCAAAGCAAGCGGTCTTTACATCCGAGATGAGGACTTAGCCTGGATAAAAGGCTTCTTCAATGACCCTGATTACGAAGACCTTCCAGATAGTAACGGAGAGTATGAGAATCTCCTGCTCAGTGACACGACATTTGCCCGATGGGTCGACAAGAATATCGAACTGCATAAACAGCCGGGTTACCGGATTGTCTATCTGTCTTTGAAGACAGCCCATCAACCTCCCGGTGATGTCACAGCCGACCAGATGGACGCAATTGCCGATCTGGCGGACAAGTATAGTCTGGGGCAGATTCGGACGACACACCGGCAGAATCTGGTGCTATCCGATGTAAAGGTGAAAGATTTGCCTGCTCTGTGGGAAGAACTGGTGGCGCTTGATCTCGCGACACCGAACTATAACCATGTAACAGATATTATTTCCTGCCCGGGGCTAGACTATTGTGCTCTCGCAACAGCACGATCAATTCCGATTTCACAAGCCATTACGGAACGTTTTGATGACTATGATTTCGTCAACGATCTTGGAGATGTCAGCATCAATATCTCGGGCTGCATAAATGCCTGCGGACATCATCATGTCGCCAATATCGGAATTCTTGGTGTCAACAAAAAGGGAGCGGAAGTTTATCAGCTGACGCTGGGCGGCAGCGCCCGTGAAGACGCGGCGATTGGCAAGATTATCGGTCCCGCCTTTGAGGCAGATGAAATCGTTGATGCCGTCGGCAAGGTACTCTCCGTCTATTTGGAGCACCGTGAAGATCCGGAGGAAACCTTCCTGATGACCTATCGCCGGGTCGGGCAGCCCTTGTTCAAAGAGCGGCTCTATGGATAACTACATCAAGGATCGCAAAGCGGACAATGATGAATGGATGCCGTTCACGGGGCTGGAGGAGAGCAGCTCTCTTCCCACGGGCGATATATATGTTCCGCTTGAAGAATGGCTAAAATCCCGCGAATCGCTGCTTGAGCGTAATGGGCGGCTGGGTGTTTCATTGCGCAATACCGATGACCCGGCACTTATCCAGGATGACCTGGAGCGGCTCGATCTTATTGTGCTGGAGTTTCCAAAAATGGCGGATGGCAGAGCCTTTAGTCAGGCACGGCTCCTGAGGGAGCGCTACGGCTTTAAAGGGGAAATTCGAGCCACTGGCGATGTTCTTTATGACCAACTATTCTATATGCAACGATGTGGCATTAACGGGTTCGAACTCCGAGATGACCAGGATGTCCCAAGTTCGCTAAAAGCCTTTGACGAGATGACGGTAACCTATCAACCCGCCAGTGACGAGGAGTTTCCGATCTGGCGGCGTGAGGATTAGGTGGCCCGGAATAAGAGAGCCGCGCAATGCGGCTCCTTTTGAAAGCACCTGGTTCTCGCTCCCCCGGCAGCCAGGTGCTTTTTCATTCCAGATCCTTCTCTATTCCCGGCCAGTTGCCGTCAGCCTGCTTTATATTACCCGGGATATCTTCCTCCCACGTGCTCTGAACTCCTTTTGAGTAATTCAGATAAAGCTTGTCGTCCACTATTGACCATGCTTCGGGAACTGTTGACGCCGTATAGCCCTGACTAACCGCCCAGGCGCAATAGCCACCATATTGCGGTGCGTATTTCTCGGGATCAGCCTCGAACATCTTCTTATGCTCTTCATTGGCAAAATGCCACTCGGTCCCCATCCACTCGACACTGTAGTCACTGTTGCCCTCAACCGGTTTTCCTTCGGTGAAATAGGCAACAACGTCATATCCTTCGACAGCCGTTCCAAACAGAGTGCTGTAATAGCGTTTTTCCGCTGCTGCGGTCTGTGCCATCGCGACAGAAATGATCGCAATAAAAAGTGCAATTGCGACGCCTTGAAGATTAATCCAACGGTTCATCATCATGAATACCTCACATGCGGGGTTGAAAACCATGTCTTTGCAATGAGAAGAAGATAATGAAATCGGCATCAACGGCCAGCCACATTTAATAACAATGGCGTGAACGCTATCGCCGTATTGGACGCCCACCGACATAGAGGAGCGCAAACAGGAATCCCGCCACAAATCCGGCGAGATGCGCGACCCAGGCAATATCCGCCCCCGGCCCGACCAGTAACGTACCAAGCGGCGTTGCACCAATGATAATATTGAGTCCCAGCAAGACGGCAATCATAGTCAGTACACCGCGCACGCCATATCGCGGTACAAGAATAATGGTCGTCGCCCCCATCGCTCCAAACACAGCCCCCGATGCTCCGTAAAGCGTAACGTCTATATTCGGGACCGCAATAAAGTACTCGGCCACTGCGCTGAGCCAGCCAGAAGCAAAATAAAGGATTAGATACCGCACAGCACCAAATCGCCGTTCCACCATAGAACCGAACGCCAGCAGCATTCCGGCATTCAAAATCATATGGCTCCAATCATGGTGGAGAAACATATGGCTGTTCAGGGTTATGAATATATGCGCAAGGCCAGCCAGCGTAGGTTGTTCCAGAATGGCGGATATCACAGCCGGACGAAAAGAAAAATTCTTATAAACCCAATCAAATGTCTCGGGCGTAGTAACGGTCAGCAAAAGGTGAACAATGAAGATGGCCGAAACCAGGTAAACCGTCACAGGCGGCACATTGAAGACCGGTTCCCGGTTTTGTTGTTCGTCTGTCACGCCGCCCCATTCCGATTGATTTTAGGAAGTGGCCGGACCATAAGTGTATTTCCCCCCTTTTTCAAGAGCCCTCAAATAGGCCGGGCGTTGCTGAATCTGAGCGACATAATTGGAAAGGGCCGGATAGTCATCAAGTATTCCGCGCGCGCGCGCCGCCTCCAAGGGAAAAGACATCATGATATCTGCACCGGTAAGATTGGCGCCAACAAAAAACTCGCGATCTGTCATTTCACAGTTCATAAAAGAAAAATGATTTGCTGTCTCGTCATCGATGCGTGGCATCAACGGCGCGGCCGCGTCACCAAGTCGTGCGGTATATAACCGAAGCAGTAAGGGGAGCATTGCCGAACCTTCCGCATAATGCAGCCATTCCACATATTTTTCGTATTCCTTCGTCCCTGTTTTCGGCGTGAATTTACCACTTCCGTAAGTGCGGATGAGATAGTCAGTAATAGCCCCGGATTCATGAATGGAAATGTCTCCATCCATGATAACCGGTGATTTTCCGAGAGGATGGATATTCTTCAATTCCGAAGGTGCCAAGCGAGTTGTCGCATCCCTTTGATAATTCACCACCTCATAGTCGATGTCGAGTTCCTCCAACAGCCATAATATCCGTTGAGAGCGGGAGTCATTGAGATGGTGAACAGTTATCATTTGCGGGTACTTTCTCAGAAAAGAATTTATATTGAGTGGGAAACTAGGTTATCCCTCATTCAATGCCAGAATTTTGGCGATTTCGCTGTCATCATATCCGAGCCCGCGCAACACCTCTTCCGTATGCTGGCCAACCTTCCCAGGAGGCGCTGCAACATTCATCGGACTGTCTTCATTCGCGATAAAGGGAGCCCCTACCAGGCGCAGCGCCTCATCGAAACCATGAACATTCTCAGCTTTCACTAAAATACCACGATGTTCAAGTTGCGGATCCGAGGTCGCTTCGCCAAGGGTCCGCACTGCCTGTACAACGACACCCGCCTTGTTCATGATGTCAATCCACTCGGTGGTAGCTTTGGTTCTCATCGCCTCCCCCACCAGTTCCAGGCCAGCCTTAAGATTTGCCTGCCGTGCTTCAAAAGTTGCGAAACGCGGATCATCCAGCATATGGCCAAGACCTGCTGCCTTTAGCATGGCGATATTCTGATCGGGTGTAATTGTAGCGATCAGAACAATTCCGTCGCTCGTCTCGAAAACACCGGCTGTCGGTTGCCGTGTTGGCGATTCATTACCGATCAGCGGCGGAATATTTCCGCGAACCATAAAATCTGCCATCTGTGCGGCAGCAATCATGAGGGCGCTATCATACATCGCGACGTCAACATACTGGCCCTTACCAGTCTTTTCCCGCCGATACAGGGCGGATGAAATGGCAAATGCGGCATTGGCCCCAGTGAACATATCAATCACCATGATACCGATACGCGTCGGCCCTGACTCTTCGTGGCCGTTCAGGGTAAACAATCCCGATGCTGCCTGAATAGCGGAATCATAGGCTTTGTCGCCACTCCTCGGCCCGACCTGCCCATAGCCACTGATTGAGCAATAAACAAGGTCCGGTTTTCTCTTTTTCAGGGTCTCGTAATCAATACCAAGTTTTTTGGCAACTCCGGGGCGGAAGTTTTCAACCACAACATCCGCATCGTCAATCAGCTTATAAACGATTTCACGGCCTTTTTCGGACTTAAGATCTATAGCCAGACTTTTCTTACCAAGATTTACCGTTAAAAACGCGGGGGAAAGCCGTTTGGCCACCATTTCAGCATCTGTGAGGGTCGTGCGAAGCTGGTCCCCCTTGATCGGCGCCTCGATTTTTACGACATCCGCACCGAGAAGGGAAAACATCTGGGTGCTGATAGGGCCAGCCAGAACCTGCGTGAAATCAACGACCTTCAATCCTTCATAAGCTCTCATTTCGAAACTTCCTTTGGAACGATCAGTGCATCCACGGCTACCGCACCGTCCGGCAGGACAATGAACGGATTGACATCAATCGTCTCGATGGTATCGGCATTTGCATCTGCGAAGACAGACAGTTTCGAGAGTGCTTCGGCAAGTGCCTTTATGTCTGACGGCGGAGCACCACGAACGCCATCAAGCATCGCACGCCCTTGAATCTCCTCAATCATCCGGTAGGCCTCATCCACACCAAAGGGTGCGAGACGGAACGTGACGTCTTTCAGCACCTCGACAAAAACACCGCCCAGGCCAAACATGACCGCCGGGCCGAAGACCGGGTCGCAGACAACCCCCATAACGGTTTCCACCCCGCCTGAAACCATTTCCGCAACGATTACACCGTCAATCCTCGCATCCGGTTTCGCCTTGCGGGCGCGTTCAATGAGGGTGGCGTAACCCTCCGCCACCTCTTGCTCCGAATTCAGCTTTAGCAGAACGCCGCCTATTTCCGTCTTATGGAGGATATCCGGCGAGGCGATTTTCATGACGACCGCGCCGCCAATATCCCGCCAGACCTTAACCGCCTCACCCGCCGACTGGACCAGCTCTTCACGGGTCACAGGAATACCAATGCTGGCAAGAAGCTTTTTTGCTTCATGTTCCGCGATTGGCTCCGTTGGTGCGGGAAGAGCTCCACTCGGGAGTTCGGGAGGAACATCAGGACGACCGCGCGCAAAAACCTCCCCGAAATAATTGAGCGCTGCCATCGCCCGCACGGTGAGGGACGGGTCCTCAAAACAAGGTATTTTCAGGTCTTCGAAGGGAGTGACCACATCCTTTGGACCAATCAGGCTCATCATCAAAACTTCGTCAGGATAGTCGTGACGAACATTGGTGAAAATCTGCAGACAGGCATCGCGGGTAAAAGGCGACGCCGGGACGCCCGCCAGGTAAACAATATGGCTGTCGAAATCTGCTTCCTCGATCGTCATCCGGATATTGGTTTCCATCAGCTTCGGATCGTTCAGAGCTTGTGCTGTAAAGTCCACCGGATTGTTGACACCGGCGAAAGGTATAATTTCCTTCAGCTTTTTCTGCGTCGCGGCCGGTAATGGCGTGACTTCCAGCCCATATTTGACCGACGCATCCGCCATCTGAACACCGACACCGCCTGAAATGGTCTGCAGGTCAATCTTTCGGCCTTTCGGATATTTTCCGAACTGGCAGGCATAGGCGATATCGACGAATTCTTCTGTGGTTTCCGCGCGGTACACGCCATACTGTTTGAAGAGTGCGTCATAAACGGCGTCCGCGCCCGCAAGCGAAGCCGTATGCGAGGCCGCCGCTGCGGCGCCTGCCTCGGTCTTGCCGACCTTCATGAAGATCACTGGCTTCTCGGCATCCCGCGCCTTTTCAAGAGCGCTGCATACCCGGTCTGCGTTTTTCATCCCCTCCGCATAGGCGAGAATAACCTTCACTTCCGGATTTTGGGCGTAATATTCGATAACTTCCGCTACATCGACATCGGATTCATTGCCTGTCGTCACCCAATAGTTCGCCCCAACTCCGCGCAATTGGGAAACCGCAAAGACATGCGCGCCGTAGGCACCGCTCTGGCTAACAATGCCGATTGGGCCAGGTGGCAGCAACAAGGCCCCCGGGGCGTTACTGAAGGTGCCATACCAACCCGTGCTGATATTAAAGACACCGAGGCAATTCGGACCCACAATCCGCATGCCACTTGTTCGGGCGATTTCAGAAATTTCACGCTGGGCCTCTGCACCCTCCTCGCTCTGCTCGGCGAAACCAGACGTGAACATTACCGCGCTTTTCACGCCATGGTCGGCGCAATCACGCAGCGTCTGAACTGCCACTTTTGCGGATACGGCAATAATCGCGCAATCCACGTCCTTCGGAACATCCTGAATTTTCGCGTAGGCCGGCAAATCCTGGATGGTTTCATAGTTGGGATTTACGGGGTAAATTTTACCTTTATAACCCGCCGTCTTCATGGCGTGAATGGGCCGTCCGCCGATACGTGACGGCGTATTCGACGCACCAATAACAGCTACAGATTTAGGCCGGAGCATCGGCTCAAGTGGATGGGTCATCTTATTTCCTTATTATCCCTAGTTATCAATTTATTTAGTTAAGCCCTTCGGCCAATTTTGCGGGGACCCTGACGGGCAGCGCCAGAAGCTGCTGCGCATAAGTCTTCGCAAGATTATCAAGATGCAGTGTCGACGTTCCCCCGCCTCCCAGGCAATTCATCAGCAGGAAGTTCACCGCATCCATGCCCGGCAAATCGAACCGTATGACCTCGCCCTCAACAACATGCGCAAAATAGGTCCTGACCGCTTCTTCGGTTGCGCTTTGCTTTATCCAGGGCAGATAGTCCGCTTTGCGGGCGATAACACCAACATTTGCGTTGTTTCCCTTATCCCCGCTCCGAGCTACCGCGAGCTTTATCAAAGGCACCTCGACCATCGTATCGGAAGATCCTTCGAGAGATGCATCCTGCGGTGCATGTTCCGGCTTCGGCATTGCCGAAAATCTTGCCGGAACCTTATTTTTATATTTAACCGGCTTATTGTTGATATATATTTTTGGATCAATCTGCGCTTTATCTATCTGAAAGGCGAACTGTGCGACAACCGGAGTGACCTTTGGTCGCCCCGCAGATCCGGCCGAGCAGCGCCCGGTCGTCATGGAAAGACCGACGCCTGTTGTTTCTTTGGAGAAAAGATCAATCGCCGCGCGTTCATCATGTCGCACGTCTATCTGCGTTACAATTTCCCTCGAAGCGGCAGCCGCCTCCTCTGCGTTTTGCCCCCACAGGGTCTGCGATCCGATGATGTGCACCGCTGTATCACGATAGTCGCCAAGATTACGCTCCATGAACAACCGCCGTGTTCGCTTGATCAAAGCGTCGGCAAAGGCGCGCCCTTTATCGACGGCATCGAAGCCTGTGATCACCGTTGAAGCAGTTGCGCGGAAGCCGTCTTTGTAGGTACCTGAGACTTTATAGGTAGAAGTCGGCGCCCGACCTTTCACGTTTGCCACTTCCAGCCAGTCCTTCTTCGTTTCGTTAAGGGTCACATTGGAAAAATCGCAAATCACGTCGGGCATTATATAGGCTGAAGGATCACCGATCTCGTACAGGATCTGCTCCCCGACTGTCAGGCGGGAAACGAGACCTCCGGTTCCTCCAGGTTTCGTGATCGCGAATGTTCCATCTTCGCGGCAAACCGCAATAGGGTAGCCCATATCATCCCAACCACCGACGACATCCTGCCAGTCGGTGAAATTACCCCCGGTCGCCTGAGCGCCGCATTCAAGGATATGTCCGGCCAACGACCCAGCTGCGAGCTTGTCATAATCGTCAACAGTCCAGCCGAACTCGTGGATCAATGGCCCCAGCGTCACGGCACTATCGACACATCGGCCGGTAATGACAACATCGGCACCATTGTCCAGCGCGGCGGCAATCGGAAAAGCGCCGAGATAGGCGTTCGCGCTGATCATTCCCTCTGGCATTTCTGCGCCCGAAAACATCTCCGTAATACCTTCGCTCCGCAAAGCCTCAATCTCGTCCGCCAGATTGTCGCCATCAACCGTTCCGATCTTGAGATCGATCCCCGCGTCATTGGCCACCTTCGCCAGCGCAGCGGCACAGGCCGCCACATTGACCCCGCCAGCATTGGCGACAACCTTGATGCCACGTGATTTTATCTCATGCAGAAGTGGCTTCATCGCCAGATCAACGAAATCCCGAGCATATCCCTGATCCGGTGATTTCTCTTTCGCGCGCACCAGGATGGACATCGTCACTTCCGCGAGATAATCGAATACGAGATAGTCAAGGTCCCCTTTCATCACTAGCTGCCTGGGTGCTTCCTGAGAGTCGCCCCAATAACCCGAAGCGCCGCCGATACGGATGCATTTTGCCTTCGTCATGACAATCACCCCTTCACATCATCACCGGCAACTTGCCAGTCAGGTTTCCGTTTTTCCGCAAAGGCCGATTGCCCTTCCTTGCCTTCCACGCCGCGATTGAGCTCAGAGAATTTCTCGGCAGAAAAGCGGATCATGTCTTCCTCAGGCAGTGATCCCACCTTCAACATGATTGCCTTGGTCGCCGCATTTGCCATCGGCCCGCACTTCAACACTCGCGTAACCACATCTTCCAGCGTTTTATCAATCTCTTCGTCTGCCGAGAGATATTGCGCGATACCATATTCAAAAGCCTTCGTCCCATCGAAACGTTCTGCGGTCAGGGCCAGCTGGCGCGCGCGCGTCAGACCGATCCGCTTAACCACATAAGGGGCAATCTGGGCTGGCGCGACCCCCAGCGTTGTTTCCGGCATTCCCATACGCGCGCCTGCGGCAACAATTGTAATATCCGCGAGACAAGCATAACCCATGCCGCCGCCAAATGCCGACCCCTCGACAACCGCAATCGTTGTTTGCGGAAGGTTTTCAAATTTCAGAAAGGCTAGTCCCGCCGACTGGTTGCGTTCCATAATCGGATCACTGTCTGCCGTGACAATATCCTCCGCCATATCGCGCCGTTCCTTGATATCGCCGCCCGCACAGAAATGGCCGCCAGCCCCGCGCAGCACAACAACCCTGACATCCAGTGTTTTTTCAAGCCAGTCGACAACGGACGCGAACTCCGCGCCCATCTGGCTATTGATCGCATTCCTCTGATCGGGACGATTAAACGTCAAGTTAAGGCGCGAACCTACAACTTCGAGCTTCAAAAACTCACAATCCGGTAGTTTATGCATCTTCTTTTTCTTTCTTATTTTTGCATCGCCTGCGCAAATTTACTCGGTCAGGTATCTCCTAAGCATATCCTTAAACTGGTCGATGTGCAGTGAAACCTTTTCCTGATCTCCCGAAATCATTTTCGTCAACGCCAGACCGCGCAACGTTATCATCAGCATTCGGCGCCATGATTGGATTTCTTCCCTGTTTCGCCCACTATCGGCAAAAACGGCCTGCCAGACAATAGCTCTTTTTTCCTCTAGCTCCGCCAGTGTGCTTGTTATCGCTGATTCAAACTCCGGATCCTGCCGACCGCGCATCGCGATTTCGATAAACGCAGCATAGTTGACCCCGCCAAAACCTTGCCAATAGTTATCGACGATATGATCAATTCGCTCATCAAGCGGTAGGCGCATCAAGGCCTCCGCATCCAAATGGCGGCTGAGCCTTTCTGCAATTTCAAATATACTCGCGACCAGAAGTGATTTAGGGTTTTCAAAATGGTACTGAATTGCGCCGCGCGTCAAGCTGGCCTCCCGCGCCACCTCCTCCATGGTGAGTTGCCCCGCACCTTTTTCATGGAGGAGCTTGATTGTCGCCTCCACGAGACGCCCGCGTGTTTCCGCCCGGCGTTCTTCCTGGCTACGGCGATTATCCCCCTTGATTAAATTTACTTCGGTCAAAAAAATCTCCCGACACACTCACAAATGAATAACAATAGTGGCCGTGTGAATTACCATTTGTAACATTCATGCATGAATGTTAGTTTCATAGCATAAAAAATACAATCCCTACAGGGGTCAGCTGAATAAATTAATATTCTGCAGAATAAGAAGGTGGCAGAGCTATGCAATTCACCCAAGAGCACCGGGAGCTTACCGAAAGTCTTAAAAAATTCATTGAGGCGGAAATCAATCCTCATGTCGATGAATGGGAAGAAGCAGAACAATTTCCTGCCCATGAACTCTTCAAGAAAATGGGAAACATGGGATTCTTGGGGATCAGCAAACCCGTTGAATTTGGCGGGAGCGGCCTGGACTATTCATATGAAGCCGTTTCCTCGGAAGCATTGGGATATATCGCCTGTGGTGGCATTGCCATGGCCATTGGCGTCCAAACCAACATGGCGACACCTGCGCTCGCTCGTTTCGGTTCAGACGAGCTACGCCGGAATTATCTCGCGCCCGCCATTGCCGGGGAAATGGTTGGCTGTGTTGGTGTAACCGAGGCAGCCGCCGGGTCTGATGTTGCCAGCCTGAAGACGACGGCGAGGAAAGAGGGTGATGATTATGTGATCAACGGATCGAAAATGTATATCACCAACGGCCTTCAGGCCGACTGGATTTGCCTCCTTGCCAATACGGGGGACGGACCGATCCACAAGAATAAGTCTCTGATTATTGTCCCGATGGACAGCCCTGGCATTACCAAACATAAAATCCGTAAAATCGGTATGATGTCTTCAGATACGGCGCAGCTATTCTTTGATGATGTCCGCGTTCCCCAAAGAAATTGTATCGGCGAGGAAGGCCGGGGATTTATCTACCAGATGCAGCAATTCCAGGAAGAGCGCCTTTTCGCTGCGGCACGCGGCCCCCGCGTCATGGAAGAGGCGATCAACGAGACAATTGAATACACCCGCGAGAGAAAAGCGTTCGGTAAGTCCATCCTTGACAATCAGGTCGTCAATTACCGCCTGGCCGAACTGCAAACAGAAGTCGAGGCACTCCGGGCGCTGACATATTATGCCGTCGAACGATACGTCAGCGGAGAGGACGTAACCAAGCTCGCGTCAATGGCCAAGTTGAAGGTCGGCCGCCTCCAACGAGAAGTCATGGATAGCTGCCTGCAATATTGGGGCGGACAAGGATATATGTGGGAATCCTCCATATCCCGAAAGTTCCGGGATTTTAGGCTGACTTCAATTGGTGGCGGCGCCGACGAAATCATGCTGAAAGTCATTACAAAACTAATGGGCATTTCGCCGGATTAGGCTAGCCGCAAGGTTGAATACAGCGCAAATACCTAAACTGCAGCGGCAAGATAACTCGCCTGATTGATAGCGCGTTTTGCGTCCAGCTCCATGGCCTCATAAGCGCCGCCAACCAGTTCCGCATCGACCCCCTTTTCAATCAGTTCGTCATAAAGGGTTCGCAAAGGCAGCTGCCCTGCGCAAACGATGATGGTGTCCACATCCAGAATTTCATATTTGTCACTGATCCGGAGATGCAAGCCGTCGTCATCGACTTTCAGATATTCAACCCCGTTGATCATCTTGACACCACGTCGCGCAAGAGAAATGCGATGGGTCCAGCCGGTTGTTTTTCCAAGACCCCGGCCGACTGGAGAGGTTTTCCGCTGCAATAACGTCACGTCCCGGTCCGCTTTCGCCACAACCGGTTCAACGCCCGTGACACCGCCGCGCGGATGGTTATCAAAGTCAATTCCCCACTCCCGAGCAAATATATCAACATCAAGAGCGGCAGATTTACCGGCATGCATAATATTCTCTGCAACATCGAAACCAATCCCGCCCGCCCCCATGATGGCCACCTTCTTGCCGACAGGCTTCGCTCCGGTGATAACATCGATATAGCTGACGACCTTGGGATGAGTAATACCCTCAACGTCCGGGACGCGCGGTGAAATACCAGTGGCGACAACAACCTTGTCATAACCCGCGCGCTCCAGCATATCCGCCGAGACTTTCGTATTGAGATGCAGCTCTATACCCCGCTTTTCGATCATCCTGTTGAAATAGCGGATGGTCTCATAAAATTCTTCCTTGCCGGGGATGCGTTTCGCGAGGTTGAACTGACCGCCGATCTCCGCCGCCGCATCATACATTGTAACGCTGTGGCCGCGCTTTGCCGCGACTTCCGCATAAGCCAGCCCCGCCGGTCCTGCGCCGATAACGGCAATCTTCTTCGGCGCTTCTGTCGGATCGTAGTTGAGCAACGTTTCATGGCACGCGCGCGGATTGACGAGGCAACTGACTTCCATTGCATTGAATGTATGATCCAGGCAGGCCTGGTTACAGGCGATGCAGGTGTTGATTTCATCTTCCCGGCCGTCAAAGGCCTTGTTAACAAGTTCCGCATCCGCCAGCATAGGCCGCGCCATTGAGACAATATCTGCATCCCCCCGCCGCAAGACCTCCTCCGCGACATCCGGCATATTGATGCGGTTGCTTGTTATCATCGGGATGTTCAATTCCTTGCGGAGCCGACCTGTTACGCCGGTGAAGGCCGCGCGTGGCACCATGGTGGCAATTGTCGGAACTGCAGCTTCATGCCAGGTGAAATGGGTGCTGATAATATTGACGCCGACTGCCTCTATTTTCTTGGCAAGTTCGATAATCTCATCGCGTGACATGCCGCCTTGTAGCATGTCCATCGCCGCAATCCGGAATATCAGGATAAAATTCGGACCGACAGCTTCCCGAATACGACGCATGACCTCAATCGGGAACCGCATCCGGTTTTCGTAGGAGCCGCCCCATTTATCGGTCCGCTGGTTCGTCTTCTCGACAAGAAAGGTGCTGAGCAGATACCCGGCAGAGCCAATCATCTCGACACCGTCATAGCCAGCTTTCTGCGCGCAAACGGCACAATTCACCATATCCTCAATCTGCTTCTCGATCCCGGCCTCGTCCAGCTCCCGCGGGGTTTTTCTGGCAATACGCGACCGGATGGCCGATGGCGCAACGGGACTGTCATTGCGGGCAAGCGGTCCCATATGAAGGATCTGCATGCATATTTTCGTCTCCGGGTCCGCCTCATGCACCGCCACTGTCACCAGCCGATGCTGTCCCACTTCCTCCGCATTGGAAAGTTTCGCACCCATCCCGCCTTCCGCATTCGGTGCGATGCCTCCAGTAATGATCATCCCAACGCCGCCACGGGCACGTTCCGCAAAATAGGCCGCCATACGCTCAAAACCATTTTCGATTTCTTCAAGCCCTGTGTGCATTGATCCCATAAGGGCGCGGTTCTTGATTTTTGTAAAACCAAGGTCAAGCGGGGAGAAAAGGATCGGATATTTCTTATGTTCGGCCATACCAACTTCCTCTAATCGCGTTGTCCACTCAAGCGTGACGGGTTCCAGGCGCAGGTGGATTTCGGGCAGGGCCTGCGAAACACTGGGCGACTGACATCCAGCGCGTTGCGATATCTCCCTCAACCCTTAAATTCGTATCGGCGATGTTGCGTGTCTGGGTCACCACCTGACAAAAATCGGCAGCGTCCCCTTCTATAATATCTTCTGAATTTTCCGCATTCCATTCCCAGATGTCCCCCGATGGCGCCATAAGCCGAACATGAGGGATCGTCTCAGGTATCGGTTCCTCACGGTTTTTAAAGGTCCAGCCGAAGGTATTCATTCCCATGACAGCAATGCTTTTAATATTGTCCCGCTCAACACGCTCAACGCCCAGCAAATCATATATTTCCTGCGCGTGGGACCATGTTTCCATCAATCGCGCAGAAATACTGGATCGAGCGCTCATGCTGGGGCCAACCCACTGAAGGCGTTGTTTCGGATCGGCTTCATAGAACCGATCCGCCATTGCCATATAATATTCCCGCCAGGCGTCCCGAAGCTTGATCCCCTTGAGCCCTTCCAGCATTTCATCCGTCGCAACCACCAACGAACCAGATTTTTCCTGAATGCCTTTCAGCTTCCCATAAACCCTTTTAAACTCCTCTTCATCCGACAGGGTCAGATCCGCCACGTAGTTAAAGAAATGCAGATGTTGCATGACATCATTCACGGTCCAGTCCCGGAACAGGGTCGTTCGGGTATAATCGTCTTCGCCGAGGGGAGCGATGAGTTCATAAAGCGCTTCACTTACATCTCTGAAATCATAGGCTTCTTTTAACATGAGCTCTCTTTCCTAATTTAATGGCTTTATTCACTTGCCTCTGCGGTTTTAATCTCGAACAATAAATCACCGACGGACACCTGAGTTGCCGCGACCGCGACGACCTCTTCCACAATCCCGGTAACTTCCGCCAGGATGTCATGCTGCATTTTCATTGCCTCCAATACGGCAAGGCGCGTTCCAACCTCAACTGTATCACCGGGTTTGACAAATACCTCCAGCAACGTGCCATGCATGGGTGCGGTCACATGGCCACTACCTGCGGCTCCCGCCGCGGACAACGGGAAAGCAATGGTATTGACAAAACGAAGGGTCCGGCCATCGTCGGTCAGCTCCACCACTCCGACCGCCAGTGTATTATAATGAAGCCGCTTGCGCTTGCCATCCACGGTCAGTTGTGCGCGATTTTTGCTGCGGCCCATGACCTCAACCTTCAGCGCCTTGTCATCAACCATAACCTCATAGCTACCGTCGCGAAGCGGTGAAACGGTTACATCCTTCTCAACGTCGCCCGATGCGAACACATAGCGTGTCAGAAGAAGACCGCCGCTTGACCAGTCCATCAGTTGATCATTTGCATAAATCGCTGCGGCTCTGGCCCGATCCCGCTCGACCTGGTAAAGCAAGACAGCCGCCATCGCCATCTCGGCAGTATCCGGTGATTTCGCCGCCAAACGCTCATCATCAAACAATTCGCCTATGAAAGCAGTCGTTGCCTCCCCTTTTGCGAATTTCTCTTCGGCCAGAATATCGATCAGGAACCCCCGGTTTGTAGTCAGGCCGAAAATTACACTGCCCTTAAGTGCCTCGATCAGGCGGTAGCGTGCCGCCTCCCGGCTATCGCCATAGGAAATCACCTTGGCAATCATCGGATCATAAAACGGAGAGATTTCCTGTCCGGCGTCAATCCCGCTATCGAACCGGATCCCGTCGCCGGTCGCGGGCTCCCACGCGTCAATCCGTCCCGTGCAGGGCAGAAAATCCTGCGTCGTATCTTCGGCATAAAGGCGCACCTCTATGGCGTGACCATTAAGAGTGATGTCGGATTGGTCAAGACCGAGCGGGGCTCCCTCCGCCACCTGTATCTGCAACGATACCAGATCAAGCCCAGTCACTAGCTCCGTCACAGGATGCTCAACCTGAAGGCGGGTATTCATCTCCAGAAAATAGAAACTCCCGGACGCATCAAGGAGGAACTCGACAGTACCGGCGCCACGATAATTAATACTGCGCGCAGCTTCTACCGCAGCCCTTCCCATTTTCTCTCGGAGATCAGGTGTCATCACCGGACAGGGGGCTTCCTCAACTACCTTTTGGTGTCGTCGTTGCACAGAACAATCCCGCTCTCCCAGATGGATGACATTTCCATGAGTATCGGCGAACACCTGAACCTCTACATGCCGTGGTTCGATGATCGCCTTCTCCAGGATCAACTCATCCGATCCAAAAGCGTTAAGGGCTTCAGATCTCGCCGAATTCAGCGCTGATACAAGGTTTTTCTCTTCATGAACAAGGCGCATACCGCGACCGCCGCCCCCCGCAGCTGCTTTCACCATGATCGGAAAGCCGATCTCCGAGGCGGCCTTTATCAGAACATCATCAGACTGATCCGCATCCTCATAACCCGGAACGCATGGCACTTCTGCGGCGATCATCCGCCTTTTCGCTGCCGCCTTGTTTCCCATCAGGTCGATGGCCTCGGGGGTCGGACCGATAAAGACGATCCCAGCAGCTTCACAGGCGCGCGCAAATTCCGCATTTTCGGAAAGGAAACCATAGCCCGGATGAATTGCCTCCGCACCGGTCTCTTTTGCGGCGGCCAAAATCTTGGCGCTATCCAAATAGGACTGCTGCACCGGGGCCGGGCCGATCAATACCGCTTCATCCGCCGTGCGAACATGGAGGGCGCCTGCGTCCGCCTCGGAATAGACTGCTATCGTCCGATAGCCGAGACTCTTGGCTGTTCTCATGACCCGAACGGCAATTTCGCCCCGATTGGCAACTAAAATGCTGTTAAATTTTCTCATGACAACCGGGCCCATCTGTTTTCATTTTTCTTAATTTTCATGGATCACCACAGTTAAAGGCGGCCAACGCCGAAGCTGTTTGGCTGCAAGGTGCGATTGCGGGCCTCCCAACAGGTTTGCAATGCAAAGCCGATCACCTTGCGACTGTCACGCGGATCGATCACCCCGTGATCCAGCAATCGACCGGACGTATAAAAAGCATCTGCCTGACTGTCAAAATGATCGATGAGCCGTTGCTTCTGCAGGGCCAGTGCTTCTTCATCTACAGGAACACCCTTGCGCTCTGCCCCGCCGCGGGCAACCTGATCCATCGTCGCGGCGGCCTGCTCCCCGCCCATGACGCCGGTCATAGCGTTGGGCCAGGCAAACAGGAAGTCCGGCTCATAGGCAAGGCCCGCCATGCCATAGTTTCCGGCGCCGAAACTAGCGCCGATATATAAGGTAATCTTCGGCACACGCACGTTGGAAACCGCCTGGATCATTTTTGATCCATGCTTGATCATACCCTTTTGCTCATATTCCTTACCGACCATATAACCGGTGATATTATTGAGGAAAATGAGCGGGATATTTGCCTGATCACACAGTTGGAAGAACTGCCCGCCCTTCGCCGCGCCATCCGGATCGATCGGCCCGTTATTGCCAACAATCCCGCAGGCATGACCAAAAATGTTTGTCTGAAGGCAAACGAGTGTCGAGCCGTAACGTGGCTTGAATTCCTCAAAATCAGATCCGTCAACAAGCCGGGCAACGACTTCACGGACATCATAAGGTTTTCGATAGTCCACCGGCACGACACCGGCGATTTCCTCCGGATCATAAACCGGTCCCCTGAAGGGCTTTACCTTCGGACGCGGGCATTTATCGTTCCAGCCGAGCCGACCGATAATATCCCGTGCAATCAGGAGGCCGTGGGCATCATCCTCCGCGAGGTATTCCACAAGCCCGGTAGTTGTTGCATGCATTTCAGAGCCTGCAAGCTCCTCTTCATCCGAGATTTCGCCGGTTGCCGCGCGAACTAGTGCTGCCCCGCCGAGGGAGGCTCGTCCCCGCCCCTTGATGCCAATGACATAGTCGCTCATTCCGGGAAAATAGGCGCCGCCTGCTGTTGATGGTCCATGTAGTACCACAAAAGTTGGAATACCGGCCGCGCTCAATTTCGCTAGGCGCTGAAACCCCCCGCCACCCCACGCCCAGGATTCAACCTGGTACTTGAGAAGGTTTGCGCCGGCGCTTTCGACGAGGTGAACGAAAGGGAGCTTCTTATCAATGGCGATGTCCTGACAATAGCGGAGCTTTTCACCCGTTTTCTGCGTCATAGCCCCGGCATTAATGCCGCTGTCACTGGCACAGATCATACAACGTACGCCGTTGATAAAACCGATGCCGGTCAGTGAACTGGCGCCCGGAATACTTTTTTCCCGGTCATTCGTATCCACCATATAGTTCGCAAGGCCAAACAGTTCCAGAAACGGCATTCCCGGATCCAGCAACCGAACCAGCCGTTCGCGCGGTGTCAACTGTCCCCTTTCTTCAAACCGGTCACGGCGACGCTCCGAAAGCTGCTTGGCGCGGTCCTTCAATCCGTGCAATTGATCGACAAGTGCCAACATGTCCAGACGGTTCGCCGCATAGCTCTCGGAGGAGGTCGCTATCTTGGAAGTGAAAGTGGCCATTCGGGCCTCCCGATTTTATTTTTTCTTTTATTGATAGCATGGGAGCATCCATCGCGTTAAGCAAAAAAACAGCCTACAGAATATGCGGGATTGAATTCTCTGGCATTCACAGGTCAGTCGATTTACACTGACCATCGTTACTGGAAATGGCCGTGCAAGAATTGGGCGTGCCTGTTCCTGTAACAATAATTGTGACGAATAAGAAATAATAAAAAGGAGCCTGTCCAAATGGAAGTAGGAATATTGGCCTATGGGGGATATATCCCGCAAAGCCGATTGCAACGTAGTGAAATTGCCAAAGCCCATAGCTGGTTCGCACCCGGACTGAAAGGTCTTGCCAAAGGGGAGCGGGCCATGGCGAACTGGGATGAAGATAGTGTGACGATGGCGGTGGAAGCCGCCCGTGACTGTCTTACCGATTTTGACCGCGATCAAATTTCCGCCGTCTATATGGCATCTACCAGCTTTCCGTTTGTAGACCGGCAGAATGCCGGCATCGTGGCGGACGCGCTTAATCTCGGCAGCAGCCTGCAGACCCTGGACTTCGCCTCCTCACAACGGGCTGGCAGCGCCGGATTATCTGTGGCTTTGCAGGTCGCCATAGGCGGCGGTGGACCCATTCTCTTCACTGCGTCGGAGAAGCGCAAAACCAAAGCAGCCAGCCCGCTGGAAATGACATCCGGCGACGGCGCGGCGGCGTTTCTTGTCGGCAAAGGTAAAGTTGTTGCCCGGCTTCTTTCCGCCCATACTGAAGCAGTCGATTTTGTCGATCACTTCCGCGGCGAGAATGAAGAGTTCGATTATGGATGGGAAGAGCGATGGATACGAGATGAAGGCTATCTCAAGATTGTTCCCGAAGCAATTAACGCAGCATTGGCGGAAGCTAACGTAAAGGCCGAAGACATCACTACCTTCTGCTTTCCGGTCGCTGCCCGTGGCGTTGCCGGGGCAATCGCCAAGAAAACCGGCCTGCCTGAAAGTGCGGTTGCCGATAACATGCAGGAAAACTGCGGTGAAGCCGGAACGGCGCATTCCATGGTGATGCTGGCGCAAGCCCTTCAGAAAAGCGCGCCGGGCGACAAGATCCTTGTTGCAAGCTTTGGCCAGGGCAGCGATGCGCTTCTTTTCGAAGTGACCGATGAAATCAAATCGCTCTCACCACGCAGGGGGATTTCCGGTTATCTCGCCCGCCGTTATGCGGAGACCAACTACAACAAGTTTCTTGCTTTCCGTGAACTCGTTAATTTGGAACGTGGCATCCGCGCGGAAACTGACAAGAAAACCGGTCTGACAACTCTGTACAGGAACAAGGGTATGGCTCAGGCGATGGTGGGCGGCCAATGTTCCCAATGTGGCACAGCGCAGTTCCCGAAATCCAATATGTGCGTCAATGAAAATTGTGGCGCCATCGGCACTCAGGAGGATTATCCCTTCGCCGAACGGGTTTCCAGAGTGAATTCCTTCACTGCCGACCGGCTGACATACTCACCCGATCCGCCTGCCTATTACGGCATGGTACAGTTCGAAGAAGGGGGACGCCTGATGAGCGATTTCACCGATATCTCTCCGGAGACGGAGATTGAGGTGGGTATGCCCATGCGGATGATGTTCCGGATCAAAGACTATGACAACAAGCGCGGTTTCAGGCGCTATTTCTGGAAAGCGACCCCTGCGGGCGCTTCAAATAAAGGAGAATAACAATGGCCTCGGGAATTAAAGATAAAGTTGCCATTCTGGGCATGGGCTGCTCGCGTTTCGGCGAGCGCTGGAACGACAATGCGGAAGATCTCATGATCGAAGCATATGTTGAGGCGCTGGCAGATGCCGGCATTGAGAAAAGCCAGATTGAAGCGGCCTGGCTCGCGACCGCTATCGAAGAAGAACATGTCGGCAAATCCGCCGTGCCGCTCTCCATGGCGCTTCGCCTGCCAAACATTCCGGTGACGCGTGTTGAGAACTACTGCGCCAGTGGGTCGGAAGCCTTCCGCGGCGCCGTTTACGCCGTTGCCTCCGGCGCCTGCGATATCGCGCTCGCCCTCGGCGTCGAAAAGCTTAAAGACACCGGTTACGGCGGTCTGCCTCAGCGCAATCGCGGCTCCGTCAACGATATGTTCTGGGCGAACGCCTCCGCACCCGGATCATTCGCACAGCTCGCCTCCGCGTATTCAGCAAAGCATGGCGTCAGCAAGGATGACATGAAACGGGCGATGGCTCATATCTCGGTTAAGAGCCATGATAATGGATCCAAGAACCCCAAGGCGCATCTTCGCAACAAGATTAACGAAGACAAGGTCATGAATGCGCCGATGATCGCGGAGCCGCTCGGCCTCTTTGATTGCTGTGGCGTGAGTGACGGATCTGCCTGCGCCATTGTCACAACGCCGGAGATTGCAAAATCCCTTGGCAAGACGGACCTGATTACCGTCAAGGCGCTTCAGCTGTCGGCCTCCAACGGAACGGAAGCGCAGCATAACTCATGGGATGGAAGTTATTTTGTTACCACTCGGGCTGCCGCGAACCGTGCCTACAAGGAAGCCGGTATTACCAAACCGCGTGATCAGATCAGCATGTTCGAGGTTCACGACTGTTTCTCCATCACAGAGCTGGTAACGATGGAGGATCTCTTCATCTCGGATGAAGGGAAAGCGGTGAACGACGTGATGGACGGGTTCTATGACGCGGATGGTAAAGTTCCCTGCCAGATTGATGGTGGTCTGAAATGTTTCGGCCATCCCATCGGCGCCTCCGGCCTTCGCATGATTTACGAGATGTACCTGCAAATGCAGGGCCGCGCCGGTGATCGCCAGCGTAAAGAAGAGCCGGTTGTCGGGATGACCCACAATCTCGGCGGCTTCCCGCATCAGAATGTCTGCTCTATTTCCATCATCGGAAAAGAAGGCGTGTAACGCATTCCCTTAAAGCTCTTCGGGCTGCCGCTGCCGAGCAGGCAGCCCGAAGAAAAACTTTACTGTATAATTCAGGCCGACTTGCGAAGGTCTCCAATCTCACCCTTAAGCACGCGTTTCAGAACTTTCCCTGTCGCATTACGCGGTAGTTCCTCCCTAAAAATTACATGTTTTGGAATTTTATATCGCGCCAGCTTGTCCTGGCAAAACAGGATTACATCATCTGCAGTGAGCGTATTGCCCGGCGCAACAACGACGACCGCGCAGCCGACTTCATCCCAGCGATCATCCGGAACACCAATGATCGCCAAATCCGCAATCTCCGGCATTTTGAAAAGGGTACTCTCGATTTCCGCCGGATATACATTTTCCCCGCCCGATATATACATATCCTTCCAACGATCAACGACATAGAAATGCCCATCCGCATCGATGCGACAGGCATCACCGGTATGCAACCACCCGTCTGTTATCGTCGTTGCATTGGCTTCAGGACGGTTCCAGTATCCGGGGGTGATATTTGGTCCCTTGACCCAGAGCTCACCGGTTTCGCCCGCCGGCACATCCACACCATCTTCATCGACTATGCGCGCCTCGGCATTCATCGCAAGCTTACCGGCAGAGCCGGGCTTCGCAAATGCCATTTCAGCGTCCTGAACCGTCACTGTGGGGCTCGTCTCGGTCATGCCGTACCCTTGCTGCAACGCCAATCCCTTGGCCTTGTATGTTTCAAGAAGTGGCACCGGCGTCGGCGCACCGCCAACCCCCGAGCAGGAGAGATGGGAGAAATCCGTCGCCGCAAAATTGGGATGCTGGCTCATGAAAAGGTAATTCGCCGGCACGCCGAAGAAATGCGTCAAACCAATTTCCGCATCTTCGATGATACGAAGACATTCTCCCGGATCGAAAGTCCGCATAACTAAGGTCGTTGCGCCAAAATAAAGGGCAACCGAGCTGTAGCAGTTCAGGCCTCCAGTATGGAAAAGCGGCAAAATGGTCAATGTCTTGGCTCTTGGCGTGAAATAGGTGGGCACACCTAAATTGACAGCGTTATAGAATGCCATTCCATAAGTGTTCATCGCGCCTTTTGGCAGACCTGTCGTGCCCGAGGTATACATGATAATCCAGACATCGTCATGCGTGACGGTGGCAAGTTTCGGCGTTGGGTGAGCGTCCTTGATTGCGGTTTCATAAGCCGTGTTCCCACCTCCACCACTTGTCTCAAGCAGTATTGGCACGCCCGTTTTTTCCTTAAGTTCCGTACATTCCGCTGTAAATTGCGTGTCGTGGATAAGTACTCTCGGTGCGGCGTCCTGGATAATGAAATCCAGCTCTGCAACCGTCAGCCGCCAATTCAGGGGCAAAAAGATAGCGCCTATCTTGGCGCAGGCCGCTTGTATTTCCAACATGTCAGTCGAGTTCATGGCCAGAACACCAACCCTGTCCCCTTTGTTGACACCGCAGTTCTTCTGGAGATGAGCCGCTAGCCTCAATGACCGGTCATTCGCCTCGGCGTAAGTGAATTGGCGTTTGGAGTGCAGATCAACCCAGACTGTCTTGTCCGGCACTCTCCCCGCGTGATGACCGAGCCAGTCATAATGCAAAACACTCATATTTTCCTCCCGGATGGCTTATTTTACTTGATCTTTCGCGTGCTCAAAATTCTGTTAGACGCGGGAATAGCCTACTTCATCTCATTCATCTGGATGTGTAAAGAGATTTGTAACCGCGCTTCTATGGCCTTAGTATGTGGAAAAATTATAGAAACCTTTCACTCACAAGAGGCGTTCCGTCATGACCTACAGCTGCTTTGACGTTCAGATAAAAAACAATATCGCACATATCATTCTAAACCGGCCGGAAAAGCGGAACAGCATGGTTCCAGCCTTCTGGAATGAATTGCCCGAGATCGTCCGTGATATCGACGAAAACGCAAAGGCACGGGTCATTGTCCTATCTTCAACGGGACCTCATTTTTCCTCCGGATTGGATGTCGCATCATTTGTTGAACCGGAGATTACCGATCCCGCCGCAAAGAAAGCTGCATCAATACGGGCAGGGGCCAGCTTTTATAGCGCCGTAAAAAATATGCAAGGAACCTTTACTGCCTTGCAGGAATGCCGGTTGCCGGTTCTGGCCGCTGTTCAGGGCGGCTGTATTGGCGGTGGCGTAGATCTGATCACAGCCTGCGACATACGATTTGCAACGGAAGATGCCTTTATCACAATTTTTGAAACCAATATCGGGATGACTGCAGATGTCGGCACTTTCCCAAGGATTACAAAATTGATCCCAGATGGTCTTGCCCGCGAACTCGCCTATACGGGACGCCGGATGCAAGCGGATGAGGGCAAGACAGCCGGTCTTTTCAATAGTGTTTTCAAAGATCAAGGCGTGATGATGGCGGCGGCAATGGAGATGGCCGCTGAAATTGCCAGCAAGGCACCGCTTGCCGTCATGGGGTGCAAGCGGATGATGAACTACTCACAGAACCACTCTATTGAGGACAGCCTCGACTATATCGCGATCTGGAACGCAAGCATGCTGCAACGCGACGAGATATTTGAGGCAATGACGGCAAACACGGAAAAACGACAAGGAAAGTTTGTTGATTTGCCGCCTATCCAGAAGAACATCGGTTAGGCCGCCTTCGATACCCAACTGTTCAGTCTATGTGGGGTGGTGATCCCGACAGGACTCGAACCTGTTACCTCAAGATTAGGAATCTTGCGCTCTATCCTGATGAGCTACGGGACCATTTCCCGGGTTTAGCAGAGAGCTATTTTCCGCGCCATATAAAAATGAGGCGGACCAGTTCGTCGGCCCACCTCAAATATTATATTTATCAGTCCGACGTCAGGACGCAGTTCTTGGCATAGTCCGCCGCTTCATTCGCAGACCAGTCACCTTTTGGCTTTTCTTTCATTTCTGCGCACCATTCCTTGCTTCCCACTTCCGGATCACAGGCTGCCAAGCCAAGCGTAAAGAGTGACAGTAGAGCAAGACATACAATTTTTTTGGTCATAATATTCCCCACAAGACATGAAAAAGGGACGGGGTGCAAACAAGCATCCCGTCCCTCAAAATCAGATCGTCAAAATTTACTTGCCTTCGACAGTGATAACAACGCGGCGGTTAGCGGCGTTTCTTACACCATCAGCAGTCTCAACTTTCAGGTCCTTCTTACCGTAGGAGCGCATGATAATCCGTTTTGGCTCCATGCCCATGTCCATGCCCATGAAGGCAACGGCTTCGGCACGACGCTCGCCCAGCTTATCGTTGTACTCTACGCTACCCACCGTATCGGTGTAACCGGCTATCGTGATCTTCGGATCCTTGAATTCCTTCATGTACTCCGAAGCAGCCTTAATCTCATCATCAGAACCAGGCAAAGGTGTCGAAGAATCAAAGGCGAAATTCACTTCAAAGGATTTCGGCTCCATCATCATGGGCTCTTTCTTCTCCATGACGACCACTTTTTCCTCTACAACAACAACCGGTGCCATCGCCGTTTCAATTTCCTCAATCGCAAGGATGAAAGCATCCCGGCATGCGGCGATATCCTTCGGCTGGCGATTTTCTTCCTGCTCCTGCACCCAGCAATCAAAGCTGGTCTGCGCACGCGCAGCAATAAGAGGAAGTTTTTCAGAGGCACCGGCACCAAGAGCAGCCATCAAACGTTCCCGCGCACCAACCAGAACCGGTTCGCGATCCGCAGGAAGGCGCCATTCTTCAGGATGATATGGGTCAACTTGCTCGCCACGTGTTGCCGCCATCGCTTTTTCAGCAAAGCGATCAGAATCAATATAGTCGCCCTCGTTATATTCCGCCTTTGCGAGGTCAACATACCCCGTGTAGAGCGCCTGTTGGAATGCGGTACCACCGGGGCTTAACTTTTCCGCCTGTTCCAATTTACCGCCACATGCCGCTAATATGAGCGACGCGGCGCCAACAATTGCGAATTTCATCGTGTTTTTCATATTCTTCCCCTCAACCGTCTTCTAGGTGCAAAGATTTTCACACCGAGTATGGTTAATAGATAGTACGTTGTAAACCTGCAAACAATAAGAATTACGCTTACTGTGCTGAAATAAGGGACTTGCACACAGTTTCAACTCCTAGTTTGCAAATAATTGGTGGACGCTAGGCAATAATATTGTCCGAATTACGGCAACTAATGTCCATTATTGTGCTCAGGTCATCCAAGCTACCCTGAATTTACCACAGTAAAGCTAACCTGGATCATATTGTTCAAGTTTTTTTTATGGACAATAGCCGCCATAAACCTGTCTACTCAGGATCAGATTTGTATAGCAACGACGAATTTTATGACTCACTCCCATCTCAACGAAAGCACTGGCGTGCACGCTCATTCACACGATCACGCCCCGAAGGTAACCGAAGATAGCGAACGCCGTATCTTCTGGGTTATGTGCCTGACAGGCGGCTATATGATATTGCAGGCTCTTGGCGGGCTATTGGCCGGATCCCTCGCATTGCTCGCCGATTCCGGACATATGCTCTCCGACACAGCCGCCCTCGCGCTAGCCTGGTTTGCTTTCCGACTCGCCTCCAAACCGGCGGACAGCAAACGCAGCTATGGGTATCACCGGTTTCAGATTTTGGCCGCTTTTACAAACGGCCTAACATTATTTTTCATCGCCGGCTGGATTATTTTCGAGGCCATTGAGCGACTTATAAATCCCGGAGATGTGATCGGCGGCATGATGCTCGCGATAGCCATCGGCGGGCTGATTGTTAATATTGTCGGTTTCTACCTTCTTCATCGCGGTGATCGGGATAACGTCAATATGCAAGGGGCCCTCCTTCATGTGATGGGGGATTTGCTCGGATCCATTGCCGCTATTTTTGCCGCAGTTATTATCCTCTTTACCGGCTGGATGGCAGCGGATCCGATCCTTTCTGTCCTTGTCGCCATCATCATTCTAAAAAGCGCATACGGGCTTGTGCGGCGGTCAGGGCATATACTGCTGGAAGGAACGCCCGATCACCTGGATATGACACTCATTCGGGATAAGTTAACAGCGTATCTTCCTGAAATTGTCGATGTACATCATATGCATGCCTGGTCCCTGACAGCAGAGAAACCGATTGTTACGATGCATGTCCAGGTCGAACCATCAGCCGACCTCGAGACTACACTGCGCGCCATCAACGCCTTTTTATTGTCAGAATTTGAAATAGATCATGCCACCTTGCAGCTGGAACATAGTAACTGCGCGACGCAAGGGTAAAATTTGATTTCCTCACTGCCAGAGAGGCCGGGCAGCGCTCGATGTCCCTTTCGCTGCTCCCCAAGGGCCGGTGCTGGTAATCGCGATCCAACGGAGCGGAGGCATGCTTACCTGCCTTATTTCAACAACATCGCCGCGTGTAATCGTGGCATCCAAGCGTTGCGTCATTTTTGTTTTTTGAAGACTGCAGCTAACTGCATCACCCGGCAGCCAGTATTTCGCCGGCACCTTTCCCTGGAGGCGATATCGCTTGACTGGCTTCTTGCCGGAGACGATTCGGCAATCGCCTGAGAAGGCAGCGCCGGAGTCGCCGCCGACATCAAGCTGTATCAGTTCCAGTTTGGAGGCGTGACTGGTCCCACTGACAAGCAGGAGGAGAACCAACAATCCCTTAATCCGAGCAGTATATCGCATATACCCAGACTACCCCAGACATGGTTAAAAAAATGGAAACCATAGTGCTGGAAAGGCGGTCGAAATAGATAACTTTTGTTTTTGGGTCAAGAGGTTGGTGGTAAGTCCATGTCGAGAATGGTCATGTGGAAAGCGAAAGATACCTCCCCTTCATCTTCGTCACGATAGACAACTCCAATAAATTCATCATCCAGCATCACTTCGGCTGTGCCATCGGAAGGTCTTCTCTCTTTGACGTTGAAGTCTTCATTGTCGAATTTTTCACGTAGATATCTCTGTACGCGCAGTGTTTCTGTTCTTGTCATCTTTACCTCGCGTTTCTAGAGGACTTCGAGCGAATCAGCAATCGGGCCTTTTACGCCCATTCGAACGACGCACTTCACCCGCGTATCAATCCCAAAGTTTTCAAGGTCAATATCTGAGCGTTCAAGCATGTTAATGTGTATAAACACATCGTCGCCGCCGCCATCAGGGGTTACAAATCCGTACTTATGTTCCGGCACATATGTCGTCACGACACCCGAAACCTCGATATCGATGCCGACAGGAACCTCTTCTTCTTCTTCGGGCTCGTGAATTGCCACAACCTGTTGCCCACGGTCCCCATCTGCAAGATCGCAGAGTATCTGCATGCCTTCCTGCAGCTCTTGATAGGAAGTATTTTGCAAAACCGAAATATGGACAAAAGCGTCCGGCGACCCGTCGGCGGGAGACACGAAACCAAACCCTTTAGCTTCATCGAAAAACTTTACAGTTGCGGAGATATTCTTACGGACAGGTTTGGACGGCTTACGATCATTCATCCTTTAAGGACCTCATTGTTTAATTACAGACTGTGCAATACCTAAATTAAAGACAAAGCTCAATCTTTCCGTTCATTTTTTATCAGATCGCAGAACCGCTGTCTGCACTGATATTTTCTTATGACAACTGCAGATACGCTTTTACGGGCACTTAACTCGCATTCGCGGCGCATCTCGATATACTCAGCTGGATCAGTTTGACGATTTCCGGCCGACGCCCTATCGCGCCCGCATAATGAACCGCCCCGGCGCTCGCGGATTTTCGACGCCAGCTCGCAATGGCTCCGGGAACGTCCTCCATGGCATGCGGTCCTTCGGCTGCAAACAGGCCAACGAGGATGAGAGGTAAACCATCTTCGTAGTCAGTAGTCAGCACGCTGTCGAGATATGGTGCTTCATTCAGGAAAGCAACCGATACATCATTAAATTCACCCCTATCCTTAACGGCCTGTTGCTGCAAATAGGTCGCTTCTGCTGAGGCGGACGACTTTTCCGACCCGTGGGCAACCAACACAAGCCGCACTTTCTCGGGCTCATAATTTTGATCACGGCATATATCTTGCGCCATGGCGGCAATGATGCCGGCAAGTTCAGGATCAGTGCCCAATGCGTCACAAAGATAAAGTTTCCGCCCAATTTCAATGCGTTGTCCGTTCTCAAGCTTGAAAAGTTCCGGTATTCGATTACTGACGAAATAACCGTTACTCATAAAAAAGGGAAGCAAGAAAACCTCTCCGTCTGGCAAAATCGGAGGGGACTTATCCCGCGACAGAAAGCATACGTCCACCACTCCATAGCGATGACTCTGCTGAAGCGTGAAGGCATGTTGAATTGCAGCCTCTTGCGCTTCATCTGAAACGCGGGAGCCATGGGCAACAATGATTACAGAAGGACGCGAGGGCGACATTGATTTCCTCTATTGGCAACAGATTTAAACAGCCTCAGTAACGCAGGCAACCCGGTGTTTACAATTTTTCGGGTAAATGTTGAGAAAATATAGTCTGGAATTTCCTTTACCTCGTTGTCATAGACCAGTATCTAGATTTTAGTAGCCTGTGGGCTTCGAAATATGTGATAATGATTTCATAAATGGCAAAAAATAAAAATTAGCCATTGTTAAAAAAGCAAATTGTTTAATTGGGAGGAATAGCAAAATGATCAAACGCACCATTATGTCGATTGCTGCAATTTCGGCCGCGTCGATGATGACGTTTAGCGTCTCGGCCGCCGAAGTTGACGGCCCGGAAGTCAACTGGAATCTATCTGTCTGGGGCAAAGAGCGTGCCTTTACTTCGGGCATAGAAGCAATCCGCGACTATGTTGCGGAAAAAACAGATGGAAAATTCAATATCAAGATCCATTACGGCGAAGCGCTGTCCAAGTCGAGAGAAAATCTTGATGGTATCAAGCTTGGCGCCTTTCAGATGGCGGCGCTCTGCACGGCTTACCATCCGGCAAAAAACCCGACGCTATCCGGTCTTGATCTGCCATTTCTGCCGTTCCCGAATCTGAGGGTTCAAACTGCTGTTCATGAAGCATATTATCAGAATCCTGCTGTGGCTGAAGACATGGCCCGATGGGACGCAATGCTGCTTATGAGCTCACTTCTGCCGCAGTATGAGTTTACAGGTGTCGGTGATCCGCCACTTACGCTGGAAGACTGGGACGGCATGCGAGTTCGTGCGCTTGGCGGTATCGGCGAAGCAATGAAGAAAATTGGTGCTGTTCCGACAACCGTGCCTGCACCGGAGGTGTATACGTCCCTCGAACGCGGTACAATTGAAGCGGCGTCCTTTCCCTTCACATATGCGCATGTTGCCTATCGCCTGACAGACATCGGCAAATGGCACACGGCAAATATGTCCCCGGGAGCAAATCACTGCCCGATCGTCGTCAATATTCCGGCATACGAGCAGCTTACACCTGAGTATCAGCAGCTCCTGAACGACGCCAAAGGTCCAGCTTACGAAGCCCTGTATGCGGCATATGAAGCTGCTGACAAGAAGAACTTCCCGCTCATGAAAGAAAAAGGTATTCAGGCGATTACCTATTCCGACGAAGAGCTGGATAAATTCCGTGCAGTTGGCGCAAAGCCGGTATGGGATGAATGGATCGCGAAGATGGAAAGCGAAGGTCATCCCGGTACTGAGTTGTTTGAGTTGATTATGACAACGTCAAAGCAAGCGACCAATTAGGCAGCCTAGATCGAGGGTCTGGTTCACCAGACCCTCTTTCTCTTAAAGTAAAAAATCATGACAACTAAAAATCTCCCGCAGGGTTCGGGATCCCGGTCGGCCTTCGCGTCATTTAATCGCGGTTTTTCCAAACTCGAAGATTTTCTGAACGGTATTTCCGCTCTGGCAATATTTTCCGTGATGATTCTTGGCGTTACCCAGGTTCTTAGCCGAAAATTGCTTAATTGGCCGATACTCGGATATATCGATTTTATCGAGCAGAGCATGGTCATATTTGCGTTCTTTGGTATCGCCTATTGCCAGCGACTTGGCGGTCATGTCCGAATGGACCTTTTCATGGCCAAATTCAGTGCGCGTCCGCTGTATTTCTTTGAAGCAATGGCAACGCTGATCGGCCTGGTCGTCGTCACGATATTAATTGATACAAGTTGGCTCCATTTTCTGCGAGCGTATCAACTTGGAGATTCAACGATCGATATCGGGCTTCCAATCTGGCCCGCCAAATTAGTCATTCCCTTGGCATTCGGTGTCCTTTGGGTTCGCTTTGCCATACAGCTTGTAGGCTTCATACGGCTATTCATAAATCCAGATGCGGAAATTATCGGGGTTCCCGTTATTGAAGATGTCACCGCAATTGCACGCCACGAAATTGAGGATGCACTCGGCGAAGAGGCGGCGAAACAAGCCAAATTTGACGAAACATATAATAAAAAGGGGAAAAAATAATGGAAGTGGATCCTCTTTTAGCAGGTGTCCTCGGCATGGGCGGCCTGGTTATCATGGTCTTCCTGGGTGTGCGCGTTTATATCGCCGCAACATTGGTTGGCATGATCGGCATTGTTTCGATTATCGGTTGGGATGCGGGAACCGGTATCGTTGGGACAATTCCTCATTCGAAATCAACGCTCTATTCCTTGAGCGTGCTGCCCATGTTCATCCTGATTGGCTATCTCGCCTTTCATGCGGGCATTACAACAGCTGCATTTGATGCTGCAAAGAAATGGGTCGGCTGGGTTCCGGGAGGCCTTGCCGTTGCGACCGTCTTCTCCGCTGCCGGTTTTGCCGCAGTATCAGGCGCCAGCACTGCGACAGCCGCCGTATTCAGCCGTGTCGCTATTCCGGAAATGCTGAGCAATGGCTATGATAGAAGGCTTGCGGCCGGTGTTGTCGCAGCGGGCGGGACGCTCGCATCCTTGATCCCGCCCAGCGCAATCCTTGTGATTTATGCGATTATTGTGGAAGAATCAGTGGGCGCACTGCTGCTCGCGGGTTTCATCCCCGGTATCGTTTCCGCTCTGATTTATGCCTTGATCATAATGGGGCGGGCAACCGTCAATCCCAAGCTTGGTCCGCCCGTTCGCGGCTTCACCTTTGGTGACAGGATGAGATCTCTACCCGGCACGTTTCCGATAATTGCCGTTATAGCAATCATCTTCAGTGCCATTTACGGCGGCTGGGCCACCCCCACCGAAGCAGGGGCGCTCGGTGCGTTTGTCGTGCTTATTTTTGCCTTCTTCCATGGCATGCGGACAAAAGAGCTGAAAGACGCCCTCTTTGAGACGGCCAAACTGACCGTGATGATCTTTTCGATCATCTGGGGCGTTTTGGTGTTTGTTCGGTTCCTCGGGTTCTCGGGCCTTCCGGAAGCGTTTGCCGAATGGATATTGGGTCTGCCACTGCCGCCAACGGCTATCATTATTCTGATCTTGTGTGGTTATGCCATCCTCGGGATGTTCATGGATGCCATCGGAATGCTGCTACTAACGCTACCCGTAGTCTTCCCGGCCGTTATCGGACTCGGATATGACCCCATCTGGTTTGGCATTATAGTTGTGAAAATGGTTGAGATATGCCTGATTACACCGCCAATAGGGCTCAACTGCTATGTGGTCAACGGTGTGCGGCCTGATATTCCGCTGTCTGACGTGTTCCGTGGGATTGGCCCCTTCTTTGTCGCCGATGTATTGACGGTCGCCCTATTCATCGCCTTTCCTTGGCTGATAACTTGGTTGCCACAAACAATGCTGAATTGACATTGACTCAATAGCCCGATCTCCTGCTAATAGAAAAAAATAAAAAGGAGTAGGTAAATGGATTTCACGCTCACGGAAGAGCAGCATGCTATCGTTGAGAACGTCGCTGCACTTTGCGCCCGTTTCGATGATAATTACTGGCGGGAAAAAGATCGAACGGGTGACTTCCCGTTCGATTTTCATGCTGCCATGGCAAAGGATGGCTGGCTGGGAATTACCATGCCGGAAGAATATGGCGGCGCTGGACTTGGTGTCGTTGAAGCCGCCTTAATGATGCATACCGTTGCAAATTCATCTGGCGGCATGTCGGCTGCATCGGCAATCCACATCAATATCTTCGGCCCTCACCCGATCGTTGTCTTCGGAAGTGACGAACAGAAAAATCGCTGGCTGCCTCCGCTCATCAAGGGAGAGGTTAAATCCTGCTTCGGGGTGACCGAGCCCAATGCTGGACTGAATACAACGGCGCTTCAGACACGGGCAGAAAAAACCTCCGATGGATATCTCGTGAATGGTCGAAAAATCTGGACTACGACAGGTCAGGAAGCCGACAAGATCATGCTGCTTGCCCGGACCACACCGAAGGAAAAATGCAAGAAGGCCACCGATGGTCTTTCGTTATTCTACACGGACATGAACCGTGAGTTTATGGATGTGCGGGTGATCGACAAAATGGGCCGTAAGGCCGTTGATTCAAATGAGGTTTTTATCGACAATCTTCCTGTCCCCGAAGAAGACCTGATTGGCGAGGAAGGCAAAGGCTTTCATTATCTATTGCACAGCCTCAACCCCGAACGTGTTCTCGTCGGCATCGAAGCAATTGGTATTGGCATGAATGCCCTTGAACGCGCCTCGAAATATGCCCGCGAACGGGAAGTTTTTGGACGGCCAATTGGGAAAAACCAAGCCATACAACATCCACTTGCCGAAAACTGGATGGAACTGGAAGCCGCCTATCTAATGGCGATGAAAGCTGCGTCAAACTATGATGCCGGGCTTGAAGCAGGTGTTTATGCAAATGCCACCAAGTATTTGGGCGCCGAGGCGGGTTTTAAAGCCTGCACACAGGCTGTCATGACTCATGGCGGCATGGGATATGCCAAGGAATTTACGGTTGAGCGCTTGATGAGAGAAGTAATGATCTGCCGCATTGCTCCCGTAAGCCCGCAATTGGTGCTCTGTTACATCGCTGAAAAAGCGCTGGGTATGCCCAAATCCTATTAATTCCGGCCTACTAAGCTGAAGGTAATAACAATGACCACTGCCAAAGACGGGCCGCTGACCGGCCTGCGTGTTGTCGATTTAACATCGGTACTCCTGGGCCCTTATGCGGCGCAAATCCTCGGAGATATGGGAGCCGATGTCATCAAGGTCGAAGGACCGGAAGGAGACACCACCCGTGATCTTGGTCCGCGCCGTTCTCCAGGCATGGCCGCGATCTATCTTAACGCCAACCGCAATAAGCGAGCGCTATGCATGGATCTGAAGTCGGCGGAAGGGCATGCCGCATTCCTGAAGCTTGTGAAAACGGCGGATATCTTCCTTCATAATATGCGCCCCTCCGCGATTAAGCGGCTTGCCCTCACGTATGAGGATCTCCGCAAGGTAAACCCAAATCTTATCTATTGCGGCGCTTACGGATTTAACCAGGACGGTCCCTATGCCGATAAACCCGCTTACGACGATATGATACAGGGAGTGAGCGGGCTGGCTGCCAGTCAATCACAGCTGATGGGCCGACCCGGCTATATGCCGACAGTCATTGCCGACAAGGCAACTGCTTTAACTTCTGTTTATGCCATAACCATGGCTCTCTATCATCGGGAGCGGACAGGAGAAGGCCAGGAAGTAAAGATTCCCATGTTCGAAACCATGGTGCAATTTCACATGCTGGAACATCTATATGGCGGTAATTTTGAACCGCCGATGGGTCCTGTCGGCTATCCTCGCGCGCTGTCGCCAAACCGTCATCCCTATAAAACCAAAGACGGCATGATCGGCGTGCTACCCTATGTTGATAAACAATGGCGCGCTTTCTTCGAGATGGCAGGCCGTCCTGAGCTGATGGACGACCCGAGGTTTTGCAATATCGCAGCGCGTCTTGATAATATCGATGCCGCATATCAGGTTTTAGGGGATATCATCGAAACCCGAACCTCCGCAGAATGGTTGCGCGACCTGGATGCGGCCAGCATTCCGGCTGTGCCAATCAATACGCCTCAGGATCTTCTTGAAGACGAGCATCTGAAAGCGATCGGATTTTGGCAAACCATGGAACATCCGAGCGAGGGAACGCTCAACTATCCTGGTATTCCGACAGAATTTTCAGCTTCTCCCGGTCGCGTGAGACGTCATGCGCCCCAGCTAGGCGAACATAATCGCGAAATCTTGCTGGAAATTGGCATGACGGACAACGAAATTGACAAGATGATCTCCGACGGTATTCTCGTTTCCCAAAATAAATAAGCTGCCCATAGTAGCAAAATAAAGAACAAGAAGCAGGCCATGCACATACGTGAATTTGCGAAAACGACACCGGATAAACCTGTCATCATCATGGCGGGCAGCGGTGAAACCACAACCTACAAACAGCTTGACGATCGCTCCAACAAAGCGGCCCAATATTTACGGGCACAAGGCCTCAAGATCGGCGATCACATCGCTTTGCTCATGGAAAATAATCCCCGTTTTTATGAGGTCTGCTGGGCCGCGCAGCGCGCAGGCCTGTATTATACGGCCATCAGTTCCCGCCTGTCTGCGGAGGAGGCAGCCTATATCATCAATGACTGCGGTGCGCGCATTTTCATTACCTCTAATTATAAATCAGAGCTGGCGACACAGCTTTTGGACCGCATACCGAATGTGGAACAAAAGTTGATGATTGACGGGACAATAGCGGGGTATCAATCCTATGAAAGCAGTGTAAGCGAGTTCCCTGCAGAGCCGCTCCCAGATGAATGTGAAGGCGCAGATATGCTCTATTCATCGGGCACCACGGGGCGGCCGAAGGGCGTCAAGCCCGCCGAGGTCGGCAATCCCATTGGGACCGAAGATAACTTGTTCAACATGTTAAAAAGCCAGTATAAAGTTACACAGAATTCGATCTACCTTTCACCAGCGCCGCTGTATCATGCGGCACCGCTTCGCTATAACATGCGCATTCAACGGCACGGTGCAACCTCCGTTATCATGGAGAATTTCGACGCGGAGAATTATCTGAGCCTGCTGGAAAAGTATAAAGCGACTCATTCACAGTTAGTTCCAACGATGTTCGTCCGGATGCTGAAGTTACCGGAAGAAGTTCGGCAAAAGTATGATCTCAGCGCCCTGAAAGTCGCAATCCATGCGGCCGCCCCGTGCCCGGAAAAGATCAAGCGCCAGATGATGGAATGGTGGGGCCCTATTTTACATGAATATTATGGCGGAACCGAAGGAAACGGATATTGCGCCGTCACGCCGGAGGAATGGTTTGATCATCCCGGAACCGTTGGACGGGCTTTGGTTGGCAACCTCCATATCGTTGACGATGCCGGGAGCGAACTGCCCGTCAGGGAAATAGGCAATATTTATTTTTCGGATGGACGTGACTTTTCCTACCATAATGACCCCGAACGCACCGCACAGAGCTATAATGACAAAGGCTGGAGCACGCTGGGTGATGTCGGTTATGTTGATGAGGATGGCTTTCTCTATCTCACAGACCGGCAAAGCTACATGATCATTTCCGGCGGCGTGAATATCTATCCGCAGGAGATAGAGGATTTACTGCTGACCCATCCAAAAGTCTACGACGCCGCGGTGTTCGGGGTTCCCAACGAAGAGTTCGGCGAAGAGGTCAAGGCCGTCATCCAGCCTATTGATATGAAAATCGCAGGAGACGAGCTCGCCGACGAACTCATCGAGTTTTGCCGCGATAACATCAGCCATGTCAAATGTCCAAGGTCAGTTGACTTTGAATCAGAGCTTCCCCGCCATCCGACGGGGAAACTCTATAAACGCTTGTTGAAGGACCGTTACTGGGGCGATAAGGCATCCCGCATCGTCTGACGTTAAGACGCTAGGCGTAGCTCCTTCAATCCGTGCATATTATCGAGGGTCATGCGGCATGCATTCGCAGCCTCCTGCCCCTTGATGACAAAATGCTCGCGGAAAAATTTCATATGCGCATCTGTTTCCTGGAAATGGTGGGGTGTCAAAACGACGGACAATATCGGAATCCCGCAATCGAGTTGAACCTGCATCATTGCATCAAGAACGGTTTTTGCGACGAAATCATGGCGATAAATCCCGCCGTCGACAATCAATCCTGTTGCCATGATCAGGTCGTATCGCCCGGACTCAGAGAGCTTTTTCGCCATTAGTGGTATTTCGAGACTTCCCGGAACATTATGAATGTCAAATCCATCCGCATCGTATCCATGGCTCACCAGATCCTCGATAAAGGATTTGCTGGCCTCATGCACGATATCCGCATGCCAGTTCGCCTGAATAACGGCAATACGGTTAGAAATGTTGCGAATGTCCGGGGTTTGATTGTCAGTAGACGTGTTTTTGATTTTCATTTTTTGGGCCTTGCTTTAACAAGTTGACAACAACCCAAGGCAAATAGGACTAAGAAACGGGCTGGCACCTGCCAAGCCGTCCCCATTCTTCCTGTTCTCTTCCATCCGGACTATGACCGTCGGCTTCGGAATTACACCGAATCTGCTGTCCCCGCCGAAGCGGGCGCTCGCGGGCTTGAACAAGAACCTGTTCTTTACCGCCGGTAGGGACTTCCACCCTGCCCTGAGAACATTCCTTCAATGAGTGAAGGAATATCACGTCCTAATTTAAAGATGTTTTCTTCGTTTGCAAGTCTAACCGCATTCATATTAGTTTGATGCGCGCCCTGTAAGGTCTATTAGAGAGTATCCATTGAACGAGAAAGCATTTTTAGAGCTTCTAAAAGACGCTATTCGATATAACCAGTTGGAACGGTATTTCATCGCCAAATCCTGCGATATTCAAGCAGTTCAAAGCCATTATGACCTGAAACCTGATCTGGATGCAATCCGGGAGGATCAAGCAGATAGCGGCGGGTTAAAGCTATCCCATGCTCAGCGGCGAATGCTGATGATCCTTGTCGCGCTATGGGAAGGGAATATCGCAGACGATCTGTTTGGTGAAGGACTGGGAAGCCTTTCCCGTGTTATCCAGTCCATGGACCGGAATAACCGCGAACTCCTAGGTGAATTGATTGTCACATATCCTGGATGGGGCCAAAGTTGAAAACACCAACAAGTGATTTGGCAAGTAGTTGAATTTCCTGCCCTCCCGACAAATATTCATTTTATGGTAAACAGTTGTGAAGTAGCTTATCTGCATGATGAACTGGAATAAACTTCTCTCGACCAAACGGTATGGACAGGATCACAATGATCCGGTTCTGGCCTCCCGCAGCCCGTTTCATAAAGACCAGGACCGAATTGTCTTTTCGTCGGCTTTTCGGCGGCTGCAGGACAAGACGCAGGTTCACACCCTCGCGGAGAGCGATTACGTCCGTACGCGCCTGACCCATTCCATGGAGGTTGCGTCCGTCGGACGCTCACTCGGAGCCAATGCCGGTCAGGTGATTATAGACCGTCACTTGAAGGGAAGCGATTACAGCCCCGCCGACTTTGGCCATATCGTATCCGCCGCCTGTCTTGCCCATGATATTGGCAACCCTCCCTTTGGTCACTTTGGTGAGGAAATCATCCGTTACTGGTTCAAAAATGGCACAAACGCCGCGGGCCGGATTGACGGTCTGGATCATGCACAGATCTGCGATTTCGAAATGTTCGAAGGCAATGCGCAAGGCTTCCGTGTTTTAACCAAATTGCAGAACTGGCGCAATTCCGGCGGATTAAGGCTGACTTACGCGACCCTTGGAACCTTCATGAAATATCCGAGAACTTCCATTGTAGACGAACTCGCGCCGGGGGATAGCGGCGGCAAGAAATTTGGTGTCATGCAGTCTGAACGCGATGCCTTTCGCGATATTGCGAGCGAGCTGGGGCTCATACAGCGGGGAACCAATGACTATTGGTGCCGGCACCCCCTCGCCTATCTTGTCGAGGCTGCCGACGACATTTGCTACAGCGTCGTCGATATTGAGGATGGGTATAAACTTGGTCGGCTCAATTATGCAGAAACGGAAGAACTGATGATACGTATCCTGGGCAGCCCCCCCAAACGCTACGCCGAGGTCGACGATCCGACAGAAAGAATTTCATATCTCAGAGCAAAATGTATTGGCCGATTGATCGGTGAAGTTTCCGATATCTTTAAAGATTGTGAAGGCGAAATTCTCGCAGGAAACTTTAAGGGAGATCTATTGCATCATTCACGCAGGGCAAAAATATTCGATGAGATTTACGCCCTATGCCAACGCGAGATTTACCGGCATCCGGAGCGAATTCAGGCGGAGTTGAGTGGCGCTGAAATCTTGAACACCATTCTTGACGCCTTTTATGAAGCCAACCTCGACTGGGAAAACTATGAGACCGACGGCACATCGATGAATCCGCGTTCCAGTGTCCTCATGACGCTCTTCCCAGAGGGCGGAGAACAAAAGCTTAGCCGGTATGATTGGCTTCTCGGCATCACGGATTTCGTATCCGGTATGACTGATTCATTCGCGGTGCGTCAGTTTCGTGAAATTAGAGGCATCGGATAACCCGTTCCTCATCAAACGCAGGTAACTACCTGTTAACCTGAATATCATAAAATCACATTTTTAGTTTCAGGCAATGAAAACGATGCTGGCTGATTCTTCTATTTATGGCGATCGTATCGCCGCGATGTTTGCAAAAATGCCAACGCCGAAACGGGTCAATGCGGCCCGTACGGCCGCGATAGAGTTTGCTGCGGAAAAGCTTGCGGGCGAAGATCTGGAGCTGACGTCGGCTCTAATAGATTATTTTGTCAACGACATAGATCAGGCTGTACGCCAGACGATTGCCGAAGCAGTGAAATCCTGCGAGTTTCTGTCCCATGAATCTGCGATGAAATTGGCTCTGGACGCGGAGGAAATCTCACTTCCTGTGGCAACATACTCCCCCGTTCTGACAGATGATGATTTATGGGAAATTCTACAATCGGCGAGCAACAACAAGCAAACAGCCATCGCCGGACGTCCGCATCTCGGCATCAAATCGACTGGCTGGATTGCTCAGGACGGATGTTACTCCGCCATCAAGGTCTGTCTCAAAAATGAAACGGCAATTATCGGTGAGGCGGGTTATGACAATATCCTCGGCCGGTTTGGCGACATCGATCCGATACAGAGACTGTTGGTCCACCGCCCCTTCTTGCCGGCTGGATTTGTTACCCGGATGTTCGATATAATTTCTATGGAATATAAACAGATTCTCATGGATCGAAATCCGGTTTCTGAATCTACTTCCGTCCGCAAAATCATGAATGCACGGGAGAAGGCTCTAGCCAAAACGCTGGAAAGGCGAATGACGGATCACGAGCAAAAAAAGAAATGTATCGCGCTCGATCGGGAAGGCCGCCTGACAGCGACGTTGATGCTCCGCATGCTGATCGCCGGAAACAATTCCTTTTTTGCCGCCGCCCTTGGTCATGCCTCCGGCATCTCGAAAAAGAGGGTTGTTTCACTGACGTCAGGCCGTGGATACCTTGGTTTCCAGCGACTCTATGATCGTGCAGAACTACCACCATATCTTTACACCGCTCTCCGAACCACCATGGAAGAACACCGTAAGGCCACCCATTATCACCCACGCGCCGATCTTGATAATTTCCGCCAACGCCTGATCGGCCGAATTGCAGAGACATATGGCTGGGATCATGAGATGTCTTTGGAAGAATTGATGGAAAAACTGCTTCCCAAGCGCCTCCATTGACCCTTAAACTCCAGGCAATCGAAATAATAAGAATGGGATTGCCTTGTGACGAAAACAATCGACTACTATTTAACGCTCGTTTCCCCTTGGGCCTTTCTCGGACATGATCGTTTTGTCAAGATAGCGCAGGAGAATAGTGCCAAGGTAAACGTTATACCCGTCAATTATGGAAAGATTTTCGCTGCGACGGGCGGATTACCACTTGGAAAGCGCAGCCCGCAACGGCAGGCATATCGCTTGATGGAACTTGCTAGATGGCGGGAAGAAACGGGCGTTCCCATCAATACTCATCCAAAGTTTTTTCCGGCTTCCGACCAGATCGCGGCTCATATGGTAACCTCGGTTGCGCAGGCAGGGGGCGACGCTATGAAACTGACCGGCCTGTTCCAGCGCCTGGTCTGGATTGAAGACGGAAATATCGCCGATGAGGCCACTGCCGTCGATGTCGCCGACCGTGCCGGTTTTGACGGCAAGAAGCTTCTAGAGGAAAGCCAAACACCGGAGATAGCGGCACTTTATGAAAGCCATACGGCTCAAGCAATTGAACGCGGCGTGTTTGGCGCCCCGACCTATATTATTGATGATGAGTTGTTCTGGGGACAAGACAGGCTTTATTTCGTTGAAAAGGCCCTCAAGAAATAACCAATAAGGAGACAGGGAATGACGTTGGATCCACAGGCAAAATGGGTGCTCGATATCGCAGAAGAAAAGGGATTGCCCTCCCTCGATGAACTCACGCCGGAAGAAGCCAAGACAGCGTATGAGGAACGAGCGCTCACTCTCACATACAAAAACGTGGATATCGGGAAAACTATTGATCTCGATATTCCCGGACCGCTTGGCGAAGTGCCAATCCGAATTTATCATCCGGTTGGTATGACGGAGTCACTTCCAGTTCTCGTCTATTATCATGGCGGTGGCTGGGTTGTCGGCAGCCGGAATACTCATGATGGCCTGTGTCGGCTCATTGCAAATTCCGGTCCGTTTATCGTTGTCTCTGTCGACTATCGCATGGGTCCGGAACATCCGTTCCCGGCCGCCGTCGTTGACTCTGTCGCCGCGCTTAACTGGACGGCAGACCATATCGGCGAATATAACGGCGACGCCGATAAAATAGCCGTTGGCGGGGACAGTGCAGGCGGTAACCTTTCGGCCGTGGTATCACTGATTGCTCGGGATGAAAAATCCTACTTACCCAAGTTCCAATGGCTTATTTATCCGGCTACGCAGATGGAAATGTCTCATCCGTCCCACGAAAAATACGCGGAAGGATATTTCCTGACCCGCCCCTTAATGGAATACTTTCAGGGCCACTATCTGAAGAATAAGGAGGATAAGCAAGATTGGCGGGCCTCTCCTTTGCTGGCGCCCAGCCTTTCAGGGCTGCCGCCTGCCCTTATCCAGACCGCAGGTTTTGATCCACTGCAGGATGAGGCAATCGCCTATGCCAACCGCATGAATGATGAAGGGAGTCAGGCCACCCATACGCATTATGAAGGAATGGTACATGGATTCATTAACCTTGGCGGCGCCATTGACAAAGCAACGGACTGCGTGAATGAAGGCGTTGCGGCTCTGCGCGAGGCATTTTCGAAGTAATTGCTCTAACAGAGAAAGAGGCCCGAAAGCCCCTTTTCCAATTCATTATTCTGAGGCTTATCGCCATCCGACACGGTCGAATATCTTGACGGCTTCCGCCTGAGCATCCGCCACCTTGTCGAGTCCGATTTCATCCGCCTTAAATTCACCCCAACTCGCAACAGTTTCATCTAACTCAACTCCGGGCTTGACCGGGAATTCATAGTTTGAGGAAGCATAGAATTCCTGAGCCTTGGTATCGGAAAGATACTCGATCAGTTTGATCGCCGCTTCCTTGTTCTTCGCAGATTTGGTAACGCCGGCACCTGAGATATTCACATGTGCACCGCGCCCGTCCTGATTTGGCCAGAACAAAGCAACTTTGTCTGCCGCCGCCAGTTGCTCCGGGTCGTCGGAGTTCATCATGCCGCCAAAATAATATGTGTTTGCAATGGCAATATCACATTCTCCGGCGGCAACAGCCTTGATCTGATCGCGATCACCTCCTTGTGGTTTACGCGCGAGGTTGTCCTTGATTCCTTGCGCCCATTTTTCTGCAGCTTCCGCACCATCATGCGCGACGATCGAGGCCAGCAGGGACTGGTTATAGGCGTTGCTCGAAGAGCGCACGCAGATACGCCCCTTCCATTTCGGATCCGCAAGATCTTCGTAGGTTGACAGCTCTGATGGCTTAACCCGCTCTTTCGAATAAAAAATTATCCTGCTACGCGCCGACAGACCGTACCACTCTCCTTCCGGGTCACGGAAATGCGCAGGAATATTCTCTTCCAGCGTTTCAGATTGGATTGCCTGAAGAACGCCAGCTTCCTTATGAGCGGCGATACGGCTTATATCAACCGTCAAGACCGCGTCGGCCGGGCTGTTTGCCCCTTCCGACTTCAACCGTTCCAGCATACCGGACTTTGCAAAAACGACATTTACCTTGGTTCCGGTATCTTTCTCGAAATCGTCAAGTATGGGGCGGATAAGGCTTTCCTGGCGTGAGGAGTATAAATTAACCTCATCAGATAGCGCGGGAGTAGCTGTGGCGATTGTCGCGAATGCCGCAACTGCCAGCGGCACAGAAGAAAATGATAGGCGCATAGTCGATCCTTAGTTAGTAATGCAAACGATTCTCAGCTTTCAGGGGAGTTTTAAACTGAAAATCTTGCGTATGCAAGTCATTATCATTTTCATTTCATTGAAGAACGCAGACATATACAAAATGGCAGCACCCGACTGGCCGCTGCCGCCAACTTGACTTGCTTTCGAACAACAATCTTATGGAGCTATTGTTCGGCTAGATGTCTTTAGGCGACTTCCTTCAATACTTCCCGAATCGTGTCGAAAATCTGGTCAATATGGTTCTTCTCAACGATCAAGGGTGGAGAAAGGGCGATAATATCGCCAGTCGTCCGGATCATCAGGCCTTTCTCGTAACATTTGAGAAAGGCGTCGAACGCCCGGGCCGTTGGCTTGCCGGGGATAGGTTCAAGTTCAATCGCCCCGATAAGGCCCAGATTTCTCAAGTCAATGACATGAGGCTCGCCATTCAATGAATGCAAGGCGTTTTCCCAATAAGGGGCAATCTCATTTGCCCGCTCGAACAACGCATCTTCCTTATAGCAATCCAGTGTCGCAAGGGCCGCGGCCGCGGCGACCGGATGACCGGAATAAGTATAACCATGGAATAGCTCAATCATATTCTCCGGCCCATCCATGAAGGCGTCATAAATCCCCTTCGAACATACTACTCCGCCCATCGGGATGGTCCCGCTCGTCAGTCCTTTGGCCAGAGTCACAAGGTCGGGCTTGACGCCAAAGAAGTCCGTCGCAAAGGCACTTCCAAGACGCCCGAAACCGGTAATGACCTCGTCAAAAATCAGCAAAATTCCATATTTGTCACAAATCGCCCGGAGCCGTTCCAGATAGCCTTTTGGCGGCAGGATAACACCGGTCGACCCTGCAACAGGCTCAACGATGACAGCAGCAATTGTAGAGGCATCGTGAAGTGCGACGATGCGCTCAAGCTCATCCGCGAGTTCCGCCCCATGTTCCGGCACGCCCCGGCTGAACGCATTTTTCTCAGGAAGATGTGTATGCGGTAAATGGTCAACCCCCGTCAGCATAGTGCCGAACGTACGCCGGTTGGCAACGATGCCCCCGACTGAGATGCCACCAAATCCGGTGCCATGATATCCCCTCTCCCGCCCGATGAGGCGAGTGCGGGCGCTATCGCCCCGGGCCCGGTGATAGGCCAGCGCGATTTTAAGGGCCGTGTCCACAGACTCGGAGCCGGAGTTCGTAAAGAACATATGGTCCAGGCCGCTTGGAAACATGCCCGTAACCCGGGCTGCCAATTCAAATATCTTTGGATGGCCCATCTGGAACGCCGGCGCATAATCCATTTCCCCGATTTGCTGGCTGACGGCGTTCACGATACGCAGATCTCCATGCCCGGCGTTACAACACCAAAGCCCCGCCGTACCATCCAGAATCTGCTTACCTTCTGCGTTCTGGTAAAACATTCCTTTCGCACTGACGAGCATACGCGGGTTTGACTTGAACTGCCGGTTCGCCGTGAAAGGCATCCAAAAGGCATCAAGATTATTCGGGCTTGAGGCGGCTGTATCGGGCATATTTAAATCTCCGGAATTTGCATTTATATCACCTTATGTAGATCATTTATTTGCACAAGCGAAAATGAAAGCCTTTGTTTTCTGCCGATTTTCGATTAATATCGTGATGTTGGTGTTTAAAAAATTAAACATTCTTTCGAATCGACCAAAAGGACTCACGCATGGACTTTGATCTTGGTGCCAGACTCCGGGGCTTAAGAGAGCAACACGGATTGTCACAACGTGAGCTTGCCAAACGGGCCGGTGTCACGAATGGAACTATTTCGATGATAGAACAAAACCGGACAAGCCCGGCAGTGGGTTCCCTGAAAAAAGTACTCGATGGTTTTCCAATTGGCCTATCCGACTTTTTCGCCAATGATTTCACCTCGCGGCATAAAATATTCTATGACAGCAAGGAATTGACGCAGATCTCCGAAGGTAAAATTTCCTATCGACAGGTCGGTCGTGACCTGTCGGGCAAAGCATTACAGGTTTTGCATGAAGTCTATAAGCCGGGGGCAGATACGGGTCGCAACATGCTCTCTCATCAGGGGGAAGAAGCCGGCGTTGTGGTGAAGGGAAAGCTGGAAGTTACAGTCGGTGCGGACAGAAAGGTCCTGGGTGCTGGTGATGCCTATTATTTCGAAAGCCATCGGCCACACCGGTTCCGTGCCATCGGGGACGAAGAAACGATGGTTGTCACCGCCTGCACCCCGCCAAGTTTTTGAGTCAGATCGGCGTATCTACGCCTATGGCCTCATTGATACTCTCAAAGCCATCCTCACGCAGCAATTGTGCAAGGCCGAGCGCAATCTTTGCCGCGACATAAGGGCCATGATAAATCATCGCGGAATAAAGCTGGATGAGCGAGGCACCTGCCCTAATTCTCTCATACGCATCAGCCGCCGTTTCTATGCCCCCGACTCCGACGATCAATATTTTGCCCTCCGTCGCCTGATACATTTCCTTTAAAACGCCAAGGGAAATCTTTCTAAGCGGGCGTCCACTCAATCCGCCATTTTCCGCTTTCTGGGTATCGATGAGAGAAGCTGGCCGTGTAATTGTCGTGTTACTGATGATAAGGCCTTCAATTTCCATCGCCAGAACGGACGCGGCAATATCCGCGTTATCATCGTCCGTCAGGTCCGGTGCGATTTTCAACAGAATGGGAAAATGCTTCACGCCATCTTCTGTGAGGGCGTTTCGTGCCTCACAAAGACGGCCAAGTAAATCATCCAGCACTGCTTTTCCCTGCAAAGCCCGAAGGCCCGGTGTATTCGGCGACGAGATATTGACGGTAATATAGCTGGCAAGCGGAGCAAGCCTATTCATCCCGCGAACATAATCATCTATCCGATCTGGACTATCCTTGTTTGCCCCAAGATTAGCGCCAACAATCGCCTTTTCCGCAAATGCCGTAATATTGCGCTCGGCTTCTTCCAGTCCCCTGTTATTGAACCCCAGACGATTGATAATGGCGGCATCCTTTGCGAGCCTGAATATGCGCGGTCGTGGATTACCCGGTTGAGCCCTCGGAGTGATGCTGCCCGCTTCGACAAATCCAAAGCCAAGGCCCGAAATCGCAGGAATTACTTCCGCATTCTTGTCATAACCCGCCGCCAGACCAATGGGGTTAGGAAAGCGAATTCCGAAATGCTCGGAAGCGAGAATCGGATCAAATTCATTGCTGATACGTGGCAACAGTCCATTCTTCAAAGCCCGGATAGAGAGGTTATGCGCTTTTTCTGCCTCGAGACAGAAAAGTAATGGCCTTGCTAAGGAATAAAGAGGCAGCATTTCTCTATTTCAGTTCCGGGAAAATATGGAGGTTGTCGGGTCCTAGCGGTAAGCTCACCGCGCGCTCTACAAGCAGCGGATCCAGCGGTCCGTATAGATGTGGAAACAATACACCACCGCGCGCCGGTTCCCATTTCAGCTTGCCCCCAAGAGCTTCCGCCTCAACGGACAGGAGGAGCAAATTTTCGACGCCTGCTCTGTGTTTTGCCGCACTTTCAACAACAGTTTCAGCCGTCGAAAAATGGATAAATCCATCTTCCTTGTCATTCGCAGTGCCGTAATAAGCTCCGGCTTCTTGGGCCGACTGCCACTCATCCGCGACAGCCATATGGTAAATTATCGTCATTGGTCATGTCTCTTTATCGATATGCCGCATATCTACAGGATGCCCTGTTCTTTGGACAGAAAAAATCAACTTAATTTGACTCCAAACAATTGACCAGCGCTTGCCTGCGCCAATATTTATCTGATAGAGATTTTAGATGAAAATTTGAGAAAGGATGATCCGGCTATGGCAGGTGTCTATTTTTACGACGGCAACTGGTATGATGAATGCCCGCATGTTATGGGACCTATGGATCATTCCTTCTGGATGGCTTCCACAGTTTTTGACGGCGCCCGTTCTTTTCGGGGAATGGCACCAGACCTCGATAAACATTGCGCGCGGCTGGCGCGTTCTGCCCGGGCGCTCGGTTACAATCCGACATTGGAGACAGGTGAAGTTTTCGAGCTGTGCAAGCAGGCAGTCAAAAAACTTCCCAAGGAATCCGAGCTGTATATCAGGCCCATGTATTTCGCACGCGGCGGCTTCATCGACCCAGAACCGGATAGCGCAGAGTTTATTCTGGCCGTCTATGACAGCCCGATGCCCGAAGCAACCGGCTTTTCCGCTCATTTCGCCAAAGAAAGACGCCCTGCCCGGGATATGGCGCCGACGGATGCGAAAGCCTCCTGTCTCTATCCTAACTCCGGTCGGGCAATTGCCGCAGCGCGCAAAGCAGGATTCGACAACGCTATACTTATGGATGCGAACGACAACGTTGCGGAATTCGCAACGTCCAACATCTGGACGGTTAAAGACGGTGTTGCCTTCACACCCGCCGCAACAGGATGCTTTCTTGCGGGGATCACGCGGGAACGGGTAAAAATACTGGCAGATGCCGCCGGGATTGAGGTTTGTGAAACCGCCATGACGAAAGAAGACATCATGACCGCCGACGAAATTTTCAATAGCGGGAATTTCGGCAAGGTCATGCCTGTCACCCGACTTGAAGACCGGGAACTGCAGCCGGGACCGACGGCCATCAAGCTTCGCGAGATGTATATGGAGTTTTCCCGAGAGAACCAGTTATTCTAGAAATTCAGGCGGCGGGCTGCTCCGCCGCCAGATTCTCCCCCGCGAGCACCCGCGCGATAAGCTGGATTGTTTCCTCAATTCCGTAAAGCGCGATAAAGGAGCCCATTCGGGGACCTTGCGACTGCCCTAGCAAGGTTTCATACAGTGCCTTGAACCAGTCCCTCAGGTTTTCAAAGTCATTTTCGTTCCCAACCTGGAATACCCGGTTCTGAATTTCCGTCGCATCCGCATCTTTCGGGAGTTCTTTCAGCAATATTACCAGCTGTTCCAGCGCCCGACGTTCCTTGTCCGTCGGCATTCGATACTGCTTCGAGGGTTTCACGAAGTCATGATAATAGGAAATCGCATAGCCAACGAGCTTGTCGAGTTCCGGGTTTGCCTCCGGTGTCGCGCCCTGCGCATAACGCGTAATAAAGCCCCAAAGCACGGACGGCTCATGCGCATTAACCACGGCCGCAAGGTTGAGAAGGATACCAAAAGTGATCGGCAGCCCCTCGCTTGGCGGCCTCCCGCCATGAATATGCCAAACCGGATTGGCATAACGCTGCTTGTCGTCCTGTTCCGGGAATTTACCGAGGAAGGTAAAATACTCATCCACTGCTTTCGGGATTACATCGAAATGGAGCCGCTTTGCCTTCTTCGGATTTTGGTACATGTAAAGCGAAAGGCTCTCGGGTGATGCATATTTCAGCCACTCCTCGATCGTGATACCATTTCCCTTGGATTTCGAGATTTTCTTTCCCTCCTGATCGAGAAAAAGCTCGTAGTTAAAGCCTTCAGGGGGTTGTTTCCCCATAATGCGGACGATCTTGCTGGAAAGCGTAACGCTGTCGATCAGGTCCTTGCCAGCCATTTCATAATCCACTTCCAGCGCATGCCAGCGCATCGCCCAGTCCACCTTCCATTGCAGCTTGCAGTGTCCGCCCGTGACAGGAACGGTGACTTCTTCAGCAGTCCCCGGATCCCGATAGGTCACAGTCCCCTTTTCCTCGTCCCGCGCGATAATCGGTACCTGCAACACGGCACCGGTGCGCGGACAAATGGGAAGGAAAGGAGAATAGGTCGCCTTCCGTTCCGGCCCGAGTGTCGGCAGGATCACGTTGATAATGGCTTCATAATTCTTGAGCACGAGCAGAAGGCTCTCGTCAAACAGGCCAGACTTATAGCATTCTGTTGAAGAGAGAAACTGATAGTCAAAACCGAACTGATCAAGGAACGCCTGAAGACGAGCATTATTATGCTCTCCAAAACTGTTGTGGGTTCCGAACGGGTCAGGGACTTGCGTCAGAGGCTTGTTCAGATTGTCCTGCAATAACTCCTGATTGGGCACATTGTCAGGGACCTTGCGAAGACCGTCCATATCGTCGGAAAAGGCAATTAGGTGAGTCGGGATATCGCTCAGCACCTCAAAGGCACGACGGACCATTGTCGTGCGGGCAACCTCCCCGAAAGTGCCGATGTGCGGAAGGCCTGACGGCCCGTAGCCAGTCTCGAACAGGACATAGCCTTTTTCCGGCGCAGCTTTCGCATAGCGGTCAACAAGCTTTTTTGCCTCGACAAATGCCCAGGAGTTGCTCGATAGTGCAATTTCTGCGTCAGGCGACATTTTAACCCTCATTGGAAGAATGGTTCGTTAGAAAGCGCGGAATGTAAGCGCACAAGGGGTTTGCGTCAACGACCGCAAAGCGAATTTCAGGCGGCTGAAGGGAAAAATGAGCGAAAATCCGGACAATAATGAGATAATCAGAGAAATTCGCCTACCGGATGTCCCTGCGCTCGTCCTTGGGGGAGATGGTGGGTACTTCCTCACGACCGACGGCGAAATTACAAAATCAAGCCCTCAGGAAACCGCCGTTCAGGTCCAAAAACAACCGCCTTTACTCGTTCACAGGCTGAACATTGCCCGTCGCCTTGGCATAAATCCCTTCCCCGCTTTTGACCTGCTGGAACTATATGCCTTCGCCTATCCGGCCCGGCAATGCCTGCCAACCGTAAGAGGTCTTGCCCATGCCCTGGGACTTGCGGTCATAACGGATCCGGAAGAACAGACCCTGCTCCTGTTCGACGCCACATCTTCCATTTTAAATTATTTAACCAGTTTAAATATAGAAAAAAGAAAATCTGCCGTTGCGATTGCCATGACAATGGGACAGGCCGGATGGAACTGGGCGCCTTCCGTCCTTGCCGCACTTGGCGTCCCGGAAGAACGTGATCGTTTTGGCGGGCTAGACGTCTGGCGCACGCTGGCTGAATGGCCGGATTTCGCGCCGGAAGCACCCGCTGATGATATTGCGATCAGTGAGCTTGAAGCCCGGGACCGCCTGAAGGAAATGCTTGGAACCAACTCGGAAGCACGGCCACAGCAGGCGGATTTCAGCGCCCTTACCTCCCATGCCTTTCTTCCCCGTGCCCAGGTCGACGCGCCGAATATTGTTCTGGCAGAAGCCGGAACGGGGACAGGAAAAACCCTTGGCTATATCGCCCCCGCCAGTGTCTGGGCGGAAAAAAACGGAGCCACGGTCTGGATATCCACTTTCACCAAGAACCTGCAACGGCAAATTGATGACGAGTTGAACCGGCTTTATCCCGATCCGGCTGAAAAAGCGGAGAAGGCTGTCATTCGCAAGGGGCGCGAGAATTACCTGTGCCTGTTAAATTTTGAGGAAGCGCTGCAGGGCGGTGTGGCCGCAAAGCAGGATCAGATTGTCCTTGGCCTGGTCGCCAGATGGATTGAGGCAACCCGAGACGGGGATATGGTTGGCGGCGATTTTCCAAGTTGGCTGCTGGAACTGGAGGGTCGGTCCCGCATTACCCGCCTTGCCGACCGCCGCGGAGAATGTATTTTCTCTGCCTGCCCACATTACCGTAAATGCTTTATTGAGAAATCAGGCCGAAAAGCGAGAAAGGCCGACATCGTGATCGCCAATCACGCCCTCGTCATGATCAATGGCGCCACGCGCCCGGATGATCCCTATTTGCCGAAACGCTATGTTTTCGACGAAGGACATCATTTGTTTGATGCGGCTGACAGCGCATTTGCCGCCCATCTAACGGGGCTGGAGACCGCCGAACTCAGACGATGGATCGCAGGAAGCGATATCGGCCGTAAAAGTCGGATGCGAGGTCTGGAAAACCGAATATCGGATTTGCTTGGCGATGATGAAGCGGGACTTGATGCCCTTCAAAAGGCTATCCGTGCCGCGCGCAAGCTCCCCGGTGATGGCTGGCTTGCCAGAGTCCGGGAGCAAACGCCAAGCGGTCCGATGGAAGAATTCCTGACCCACATTCGTGGACAGGTGTTCGCACGTTGTGGTCAACCGGACAGCGCCTATTCCGTCGAATGCACAGTAGGAGAGATTTCGACTGAGCTCGAGGATGCCGCCTCGAAGCTTGAAAAAGCGCTCTCGGCGCTTGCCACGCCGATGACGAAGCTTGCCAAGCTACTAATATCCAAACTCGATGAAGAGGCGGAAGAGCTTGATACAGCCACCCGACAGCGTATCGAAGCCGCCGTGCAGGGTATTTCGCGGCGCGCAGCTCTTTCGATTACACCCTGGCGCGCCATGCTGAAAAATATCACCGCTCAAACACCCGATGGGTTCGTGGACTGGTTTGCGATTGAGCGCGTTACCGGACGAGAACTGGATCTAGGTTATTACCGCAGCTATATCGATCCTACCGGTCCGTTCGCGGAGGCTATATTGAAGCCGGCTCATGGTGCCGTCATCACCTCGGCGACACTGCGCGACAGCTTTGAGGAAGAAGAAAGCTGGCAGGCAGCCGATATGCGAACCGGCGCGCACCATCTGGTGCTACCCCCCAAGCGCGCACATCTCGCCTCCCCTTTTGATTTTGCCCGGCAGACACGGGTGATTGTCGTCACGGATGTGCGGCGTGATCATATGAAAGAGGTGTCCGCCGCATATCGAGAGTTGTTCCTGGCAAGCGGCGGCGGCGCTCTGGGGCTGTTTACAGCCATATGGCGCCTGCGCGCTGTGCATGAGAATATCAGAAAGCCTCTCGCAGCAGCGGGATATGACCTCTATGCGCAGCATCAGGACGCGCTGGATACCTCCACCCTGGTTGATATATTCCGCGAGGAAGAAAACTCGATACTGTTGGGCACTGATGCCGTACGGGATGGTGTGGATGTTCCGGGCCGCGCCCTCCGCCTGCTTGTTTTTGATCGCATCCCCTGGCCTCGACCGGATATCAAACATAAAGCCCGGAAAAAAGCATTTGGCGGCAGTAAGTACGACGACAAGCTGACCCGATTGAAGCTCAAGCAGGCTTATGGCCGGTTGCTCAGGCGGGAAGATGACTTCGGTGTTTTCGTCATGCTGGACAGCATGATGCCATCGCGTCTCGCGTCCACCTTTCCGCCAGAAGTCGAAATTCACCGTCTCGGCCTGAAAGATGCTATTTCTCTGACACGCAACTTCATTGCTGAAAAAGAACAAGCATTAAGAAAAATATCATTGGATAATCGGGATTGAACCTCATATCCTGAAAGTAACAGTTTAAATCAAGATCGGAGATACTGTAAGTATGACGACCCTCAACCTGCATACCGCCCTAATTTCGACCATGGTTATTGTATCTGCGGCAGACCGCGAAATGACGGACCGGGAGCTGTTTACCATTGGCGAGATTGTCCGTACCTTGCCCGTATTCGCCGATTATGAAGAAGAGCACCTTCCGGATGATGCTGCAACTTGCGTTGACATGCTGAATGGTGAGCAAAAGCTGGATGAAATCATTCGGAAAATCCGGGCCGTCCTGCCGAAAAAGATATATGATACGGCCTACGCATTGGCATGTGATGTTGCTGTTTCTGACGGTCAACTCAGCCAGGAAGAGCTTCGGATGCTCGAAATGCTGCGCCATGGCCTGGATGTTGATCGCCTGACTGCCGCCGCGATCGAGCGTGGCTCTGCCGTTCGATACGCACGCCCCTAACCCAACAAATATTTGCCAAAAACCAAACAACCTATAATAATCTCCTTTAACTAAAAAAGAGGGAGCTAATTTATGGGAAGTTTAACAGGGGTATCAGTCGGGTTTTTGGGCCTCGGGGAAGTAGGACGGCCCGTGCTACGCCGTTTGAAAGCATGCGGCGCCAACGTGCATGCAACTAGCCGATCGCCCGCGTTGCGTTACAAGATGGCGCGCGACGCCGTAGACCTTTACAAAACTCCCGGCGAAGTAAATGACCGTGTGAAAGATGGTGTCATTTTTCTGATGCTTTCCAAACAGTCTCTCATAGATGCTTTTCTGAACGGAGAGGACGGCCTGCTTTCCAACCTGAACCAGGGCGCTCTGGTTATTGATCTCGGCCAAACACCGCCTGAGGCCACCCGGCGATATGCAAAACTGGTGGAGGAGAAGGGTGCCCACTGGATGGATGCGCCAGCCTTAGGAAGTGAGCAGGACTCGCTTGACGGGCGCCTCAGCATTCGTGCCGGTGGTCGCTCAGAGGATTTCGAGCGAGCCCGGCCTCTGCTGGAAGAAATCGCCCGTGACATAAAACATATGGGTGAAGTTGGGTGCGGGCAAGCAGCAGTTCCGACATCTTAAGAAACTTGTGAATGCACGGAATTTGCCGGATCACTACTCTTCACATTTCCGCCATGTAAATGAATTTATTGGTTATTCACTCTCTCGCCTCTTATCTTGAAAGAAGGAAGTTAAGAGCGTGGAACGAAGATGCTTGATTATATTGCCAGTCATGAGCCGACAATTCGCCTGAGCTTCTTTCTCGGGACACTTGGCGTTGTGGGAATTTGGCAATCTTTGGCCCCAAAGCGCCCGCCGAGCGTTTCAACCATATGGCGCTGGCTGAATAATTTTGGCGTGACGCTTTTCAACACCTTGCTGCTTCGGCTCCTGTTCCCTTTTCTCGCCGTCGGCGTCGCTGCTTTCGCAGCAGAAAAAGGTTGGGGCATCCTTAACCTGATTGACCTGCCGATTGCCCTTTCGGTCCTGATAGCGGTTATTATACAGGATCTGGTGATCTACTGGCAGCATGTGATATTTCACCGCGTCGGTTTTCTCTGGCGGTTTCACAAGATGCATCATGCCGATGTCGACTACGACGTATCCACAGGGGCACGCTTTCACCCAGTTGAGATAATTTTTTCCATGCTGCTTAAACTATGCGTTGTCTTAGTCCTTGGACCACCAGTCGTCGCCGTCATAATTTTCGAGATCCTTCTAAGCTCGATTGCCATGTTCAATCATGCCAATGCCGGCCTTCCCGCAGGGATTGACAAAATAGCACGAAAAATTATCGTGACGCCGGACATGCATCGCGTTCATCATTCGGTTATCCGCAGCGAACATAACTGTAATTATGGATTTAACATGCCCTGGTGGGATTATATTTTCCGCACATATCAGGCGCAGCCGTCAGCGGGGCATGAAAAGATGACGATCGGGCTGGATGAATATCAAAAAGACCGTAAACAAAACATATTCTGGATGCTTGCGCTTCCCTTCAGACAGCGTGAAAAGCCTTAGTTTGCTGATTTCAGGTCTTTCTTGTCGAGTACAAAGTCCTCGTATTCTCGCCAGAGTATGAGGAACTCCTTAAGATTATCCTCAACCTCTTCGCTGGCATCTTTATAAAGGCGAGCGTTGAAACGGAGGGTATCCGCAAAATAATCTGCGCGAACGGACGCGCTTAACCTTCCCAGTATGATCATGCCTTCCTTGATGTCATTTATAAGCCCCAGATAGTCCTGCATCTTCACCAGCAGAGCGAAGCCTTCGTTTATCTTCTCCTTGCGAAAGAGCGCCGAGAAGAACCGCAAATGATAGCGAGAGCGCTTTATATATTTCCTGAGGTCGTGAAGTTCGCTGGCGGAGAGATTTTCGACTTCCGCCCCCTGATTTAAAAGGTCTATGTTTCCTTCCTCAATTGCGGAGAGAGCAAAGGGAGCAATGGGCCCCACCATGACCTTGCGGGCCGTCCGGCCAAGTTTGGCCGACCAGTTTCCACTAAGCCATTTATCAAATGATTTTGACAAACGCTCGAAATGGCCCCCGGAAATTTCATGAATGATAATATCATATTCTTCCGCGCGCGTTTCCTCCCCGAGCCGTAAAAGTTCTTTCGACACGGTTTTGAAGTCCTTGGTTTTGATATCCGGCCGAAGCGTCCCGTCCAGAAACACATCCATATTTCTAGCATCGCCGAGGAGGTTTCCGAAATAGCGATATTCCCGATTGAAATTAACGCGTACTTCTTTGGGAATGATCGTCCGGAAAACATAAAGTGCAACTCGCATTCGGCGTACCCCGATCCGTATCTGCATCAATGCCAGCGGATCTCCCTCTTCCTTGAACTGGCGGAAATTTTCTTTCAAGTGATGCGCACATCCCAGGAATATTGCCTTTGCCGCTTCCTCAACATCCATACTTCCCTTTAACTCGATATCAGAAAGTTTAAATACTTTTGATTTAGCTGGCATGTCGGCTCTCTGGTTTGAAATATTTACCCGGCGCAATAATGCACATATGCTATTCAAATCGATACAGGAAAAGCAACAATGAGAAAAAACTTATGAAAAACCTGCAGGAGTGGGTCGGCAATCAGATATCCGGCAATGAAATCATTCATCAGCAGTCGCTGAATGGCTTCGCGGCTCTTATGGATGAACCGGGCCCGGCATCTGATATCGTGCCGTCTGGCGGACACTGGATGTATTTTCTTCCAACAGACAGGCAATCCCATATCGACAAGGATGGTCATGGCATGAAAGGTGAATTTCTACCGCCAGTGGAACTGCCGCGACGGATGTGGGCAGGCGGACGGCTCGCGTTCCACGCACCGCTACGGGCCGGAGATTTGGCAGAAAAAACCTCTACGATCAAAAGCGTAACCTCTAAGACAGGGCGGACCGGTGAACTTATCTTTGTAACCGTAGAGCATCAAATCCGGAATGAGGCCGGGCTTTGCCTGACGGAAGAGCACGATATCGTCTACCGGGAGGCTGCAGGCGGATCAAACAAAATTCAGAAAGAGCCTCAGGCTGCACCAACGGATGGCGAATGGGATGCCTCAATTACGCCCGATCCGGTGTTACTGTTCCGCTACTCCGCACTGACCTTCAACGGACACCGAATTCATTATGATCGGGACTACTGCCTCAATGAAGAGGGATACCCTGGCCTGGTTGTCCATGGTCCGCTCCTCGGAACCTTTTTGATGCAGCTGGCTATCAAGAAAATGGATGGCCGCCCCCTCAAAAAATTCAGCTTCCGGAATTTCAATCCGATCTTCGATATAGCCCCCTTCACCTTAAGCGGAAAGAAGGAGTCTGAAGACAAATGTCAGGTTTGGGTAAGGGGGCCGAATGGCGAGCTTGCTGTTAAAGCAACCGCCGAGTTCTAAGAATAAGGGGCTGCATTTGCAGCCCCTTTCATCAATTCAGGATCGATTAGCGATAGTCACTCATGCTTATGCATGCCCATTTCACCGGCATCTTTTACGTGAACGGTCACAGTAACGTCACCTGCCCGCGCAAAATTCAGTGTCAGGGGAAACTCCGTTCCCTTGGTCAGCGGCTTCTTCAGTCCCATCAGCATGACATGAAATCCGCCGGGTTTCAGCATGACGGTCTCTCCTGGTTCAATGACCAGTTCCTCAATACGCATCATACTCATCACGCCGTCCTTCATAACGCTGTTATGAATCTCGACTTTATCAGCAACAGGGCTTGATGCCGATACAAGGCGATCGACCTTGCCTTCAAAGTTTTTCAAGGTAAGGAATGCTCCGCCCATCATGGCGTTCGCTGGCCGCTCCCGGGCCCAGGGTTCCATAACCTCCATCCCGTTGACTTCCGTCGCATGGGAAATGAATCTATCAGATTCCGCATTCAGGACCATCACGATGGCCAGTAGCACAAGAGGCAATGCCTTTACATATTTCATCAACTTTTCCTCTCAGAACTATAATTGTTCACGTATCTTTGCAGCAATTTCCTCTGAGGGGACGCCAAAAGAGAATACCGTAATCAGGTCGCCGTCTTTTCCCATCAAATAGGTGAATGAGGTGTGGTCGACAAGATAATAGTCCGGATCTCCACCTTCCTGCTTCTGGCCGTAAACACGGTATTTCTTTTTAACATCTGCGATCTCTTCCTCGCTGCCCGTCAGTCCAACAAGGGATGGATGAAAGGCCGCGACAAAATCCGACATTGCCTGTGGGGTGTCGCGCTCAGGATCAACCGTTATAAATAGGGGCGTGACTTCACTCGCCTGCTCGCCAAGCTCTTCCATGGCAAGAGAGATGGTTTGCATTTCCGTCGGACAGACATCGGGGCAATTGACGAAGCCGAAAAAGATAAGGAGCAGTTTTCCCCTGTAGTCTTCATCTGTCACCCGTTCCCCTTTGTGATTCACAAGCGAGAAGGATCCGCCAATTTGCGGCGCGCCGACAAGAATAGACGATGACTGGCCCTTATCCTGACCAAGGCCCGTCAACCCGCCCGTAAACCAGAGGCCGATGACGACAGCACTGATAATAAGGAAAAACGCGATCAGCAAGGGAAACAGCTTGTTCATTTCAATTTATCCGTGGTCCTTCAGAGCCGGTACTTCGGAATGATTGTCATGCTTAAGTCAGCAATATCAGAATAACAAGGATAAATACCCGACTGCGGCATTCCACCGCATGGGAGATTGACCGTTTATTCATCTGCGGATACGCTGTTTATTGGTTAAAATTTTCATCCGCCAATCCTATGCCAACGGATCGACCTCACGGAAAAATATGAGCGTTTTTATTGCCAAGCGAGTCCTGACCCTGATAGCGACCCTGATCGGCGCATCGATGGTTATCTTTCTTGTCATGGAAATCCTGCCAGGAGACCCCGCATTGGTGATTCTTGGCGTCGATGCATCGGAATCTGCTGTCCAGACGCTCACAAAGGAGCTTGGCCTCGACCGCCCGCCGCTCGAACGCTATATAAGCTGGATTGCCGGATTGATGCAGGGCGAGCTGGGAAACAGTTACGCCTATAAGGTTCCTGTTTGGGAACTTGTAAAAGGCGCGCTTCTTATCACCCTGCCTCTCGCCATCATGTCCATCACACTGAGCATTATCCTCGCGCTGGTCATCGGGCTTTATGCGGCGGCAAACCATAACAAGGCAGGCGATGTCACTCTGATGGGCATAAGTCAGCTCGGTATCTCCATCCCGAACTTCTGGCTGGCCATTTTGCTCATTATCCTCTTCGCCATAGAGCTTAGATGGCTGCCTGCCGGCGGCTTTCCTGGATGGGACGAAGGAATACTGAAATGTCTTACGGCGCTATTGCTACCGTCATTGGCACTGGCAACCGTAGTCGGCGCCATTCTCGCGCGAATTACACGTTCCTCCGTGTTGGAGGTATTCCGTGAAGACTATGTTCGAACGGCCCGTGCGAAGGGATTGAGCCAACGCGCGACGCTCTGGCGGCATGTTTTGCGCAACGCCCTAATTCCTGTTTTGACCGTCACGGGTATTCAGTTCGCCGCCCTTTTGACCGGCACCGTTGTCGTGGAAAACGTCTTTCATATTCCGGGACTTGGTTCGCTTGTCCTCAAGGCAATCAACAACCGCGATACAATTGTCGTTGAAAATGTCGTCCTGTTGCTGGCCACGATGGTCATCATGGTGAACTTCCTTATCGACATTCTCTATGCCGTTATTGACCCGCGCCTGAAAGCGCATGACATATGAGTGATAAGCGCTCTCTTTCCTTTCTCAGCCGCTCAAGTCGGAGCCGCAGCTTTGTTATTGGTGGCATAATGACGTTATTTCTTCTGATTTGCGCCGTTATTTCACTCTTCTGGACGCCGGGATCTGCCTACAACATCGTGATCGCAAACCGCTTCCTGCCGCCATCTGGCGACCATTGGCTTGGAACGGATCAGTTTGGCCGGGATATCGCGTCAATGCTCATGACTGGTACGCAGAATTCAATTGTTGTTGCTGTCGTCGCTGTTTCAATCGGACTTTTCATTGGCGTCAGCCTCGGCCTTCTGGCTGCCGCTCGGCGGGGCTGGACCGAAGAAATCATTATGCGCCTGTCGGATTTCTCCTTTGCCTTTCCGGCCATTCTCTCTGCGATCATGCTAACGGCCATTCTCGGGCCCGGCGGGGTGAATTCCATTCTTGCCATCGGGCTCTATAACATTCCGGTGTTCGCCCGATTGACCCGCGGCTCGGCAAACGCCATCTGGACACGGGAATTCGTTATGGCCGCCCGGGCCTCTGGCAAGGGTCGTTTCCGCATCACATTCGAACATATCCTGCCCAATATTCTCTCAATCATTATCGTTCAGGCCACCATCCTCTTCGCCATTGCCATTCTGGCGGAGGCTGCCCTTTCCTATCTGGGACTCGGGACACAGCCGCCGGAACCTTCCTGGGGCCGGATGCTCAATGAGGCCCAAACCCTGATGTTCCTTGATCCGATGCAGGCGATATATCCGGGCCTTGCCATTGCAATCGCCGTTTTCGGCCTTAATCTGCTTGGCGACGGTCTTCGGGATGTCCTTGATCCAAGACTATCGAGGAAACGTTAAATGACTTTGCTTTCCGTAAGAAACCTGACTGTTACGCTGGCGACAAATGACGGACCGGCCCGTGCCGTAAGGGAATTAAGCTTCACGCTTGAAAAAGGGGAAACCCTCGGCATCGTGGGGGAAAGCGGTTGTGGAAAGTCCATGGCGGCACTTGCCCTGATGGGCCTGCTGCCATCAATGAGCCAAACGACCGGACGCATCGACTTAGATGGCCAGAACCTTCTGGAAAAAACGGAAGCTGAGATGTGCCGCATTCGGGGCAATCGAATGGCCATGATCTTTCAGGAGCCCATGACGTCCCTTAACCCCGTCCATACCATCGGGCATCAGATCATGGAGCCCTTACGCCTACACACTGGTGTCTCCGACGATGAAGCCCATAGGGAAGCAATCCGTCTGTTGGATAGGGTTGGTATTCCGAACCCGAAAGAGCGGATAGACAACTACCCGCATCAGCTTTCAGGCGGGCAGCGGCAACGCGTAATGATTGCAATCGCGCTATCCTGCAAGCCGCATATACTCATCGCAGACGAGCCAACCACCGCGCTTGATGTGACCATTCAGGATCAAATTCTGGACTTAATCCAGACACTGGTCCGCGAAGACGGCATGGCCCTAATTCTGATCTCCCATGACCTCGGTGTCATTTCGGAAAATACGGACAAAATTCTGGTAATGTACGGAGGCGCAGCTGTCGAGACGGGAAAGACGGAGAAGATTTTTGAGGAACTGGTGCATCCCTACACCCAAGGTCTCTTCGCCGCCATGCCCAAGCTGGGCCGGGCGCGGACAAAACGCCTTGTCACTATTCCGGGCACTGTTCCGGACCTGATTTCCCTTCCCTCAGGCTGTACCTTTACAGATCGCTGCCCACTCGCAACTGAAATATGCCGGGAAACGCCCCCTCCAGTGATAGAAGTAAAAGCGCATCATTTTGTCGCTTGCCATCATCTGGAAGAAGCGCGCGCGAGGAAGACGGAGGAACTATTTTCATGACAGAAGAAGCTCTTCCGGTCCCGGTCCTTGAAGTAAAAGATCTCGTGCGTCATTATCGCCTGCCACGCGAGAGCCTTTTTGCCGAACCCGGCCATGTCTATGCTCTGAACGGTGTCAGCTTCGAAATCCAGAAAGGGAAAAGCTTTGGCATCGTCGGGGAAAGCGGGTGCGGAAAATCAACGCTCGCTCGCAACGTCATGGCGCTGGAGAATACGGATTCCGGGTCCGTCAAAATTCTGGGCAAGGAAGTTGTTGGCCTGAATTTTGATCAGCTTCGCCCGCATCGACGGCATTTTCAAATGGTGTTTCAGGACCCCTACGGCTCGCTCGACCCGCATCACACTGTCGGGCGAATTGTTGCGGAACCGCTTGCGGCTCTCGGAGCCGTCACAAAAGCTGAAAAGCGACGGCGGGTTGCCAAGGTTCTGGAGTCTGTCGGCCTAAAGGAGCATGATGTTGATAAATACCCTCACGAATTCTCAGGTGGCCAACGACAGCGCATTGCCATTGCGCGCGCGCTTATCACCCACCCGGAACTCATTGTGGCGGACGAGCCGGTTTCCGCCCTTGATGTCTCGGTTCAGGCGCAAGTACTCAATCTCTTGAAGGATCTTCAGGATGAATTTGGCGTCACCTATATGTTTATCAGCCATGACCTTGCCGTGGTCGAGTATCTCTGTGACGAGGTCGCCGTCATGTATTTGGGAGAAATTGTCGAAAAAGGTCGGACGGAGGATTTATTTCACGCTCCTGCACATCCCTATACAAAAATCCTGCTGGATGCCGTGCCAAAGCCTGGATCTGGTATTCGGCGGGAAAGGATCAAGCTTAAAGGCAACGTTACCGGACAGACTGAACTTCGTATAGGTTGCGCTTTTCAGGATCGCTGCCCGATGGCGGAGGATATATGCCGCACAACTAAACCTTCGCTTGATTCAGTGAGCGGCACACATCTTGCCGCTTGCCATTTCTCAGCCAGATTGCTTGAAAAGGTTTAATAAGGCCGGCCATCCTTGTGGGTGAATTGCCACTGGCCATCCGAACCGAGCGCAGCTTTCAAGTCATCCTTTGGATAACTTCCTTCATCGCCCGGCGTGCGGTCTCCCACCTCCAGATAGACAATATCCTCATCGGTCCGATTGACGAGCTGATGAGCCTCCCCCTTCGCCGGAAAGCCGGCGCAAAAGCCTGGCTCCAGTGTTATCTCCACTGCCTCGGTTACCAAAGTCGGTTTTCCTTCAAGAATATAGATGAATTCATCCTGCCTGCTGTGGCGATGTAACAGGGCTGACTCCCCTCCCGGCGCAAGCCGGGTCAGGTTTACTCCGAAATTATTAAGGCCGAAAACATCGCCAAGCTGACGCTTTACCCGGCCCTTCATGCGGGAGAAAAAGGGTTCCGGATAGTTTGACGGTTTATCGCGCGGGGCGACGTCAGCCGCCCGGACAGCAATCATGCCGGATGTGCGTTTTTCTGTCATTAAACGGGCCTTCTTTTTTAGGGGGTGGGTCAGTCTTTCTTTTTAAAATCTAGCGCTGCGGAGTTCAGGCAATAGCGCAAGCCGGTAGGTTCCGGTCCGTCTGGAAAGACATGCCCCAGATGGCCGTCACATTTATTGCAAACAACCTCGGTTCGGCGCATGAAAAAGCTTCGGTCCATGACTTCGCCGACTTTTGAAGACTCAATCGGTTCCCAGAAGCTTGGCCAGCCGGTTCCGGAATCAAACTTCGTTTCCGAAGAAAAAAGCGGCTCCTCACAGCACACACAATGATAGGTCCCACTCTCCTTGTGATCATGATATTGACCACTGAAGGCTCTTTCCGTTCCTTTTTTTCGAGCGACGTTGTACTGTTCAGGCGTCAACTTTGCCCTCCAATGTTCATCAGGTTTCTTGACTTTCTCACTCATGGCTATCCTTCCTGCTCCTCAATTTCTATTTAACCCGGCGCCCGCTATCCCAAATAGAAGATATGGTGCCGGGCATCATTTCTCAATACTTGACGAACACGTCTGCTTGATCGACAATAACCCCTTGAGACCAATGGGAGTTAAAATGAGTGAGGTTGTAAGCTTCGACGATCACTATTTAACCCGATCTGCCAACAAGGGGAGGTCGGGGCCGCAACAACCAGACGTGTTCTTCAACCGCAACGAACTTAGTCAGATCCTACAGGTGTATGGACGCATGGTCACCAAGGCGGAATGGCGCGACTATGCAATCGGGGAGACGAAAAACGCCTGTATTTTCGCCATTTTCCACCGGACCGCCGATCGACCACTTTTCAAGATATATAAGGAACCACGCCTTGCTGCAAAACAGGGTGCCTATTCCGTGCTCAGTCAAAACGGACGGATACTGAAACGCGGCAAGACATTGGCCCAGGTTCTTAAAGTCTTCGACCGCAAACGGTTTCATACTATCGATGCGGAATGAAGCCATTCCGATATCCAGCTATTGTGTGCTGCCCTAAATCGGAATGCCGAGTTTTCGATAAATAAAGCTCATCAGCCAAGCTGGTCCGATCAACAGGAACTGAACATCTTTGAAGAAAGAAGGCTTCTTGCCTTCAATCTTGTGGCCGATAAACTGGAATATCCAGGCAATGACAAAAGCAATGATCGCGAATTGCCAAAGGGAAAGCCCAAACACCGGAAATGTTCCATAGGCGTTTACCAAACCGATACAGATGAGGGCAAACAGCACCATGCCGATAGCCAGTGTCCAGGATAAAGCCGCGTAATATATTATCGTCAGAGAGAGCGCGATTGTCGCCCAATTCAGATAGGGAACTGAACTGAACGCCTCCGGCACCGGGATAGACCAGAATAGGGCCACTATCGTCCAAGCAATGATTGGAACAGCGAGCCAGTGAATAAGCTTGTTCTGCCGGTTCTGATGGCTTGATCCATACTCGCTTAACAGCGAGAAAATTCTCCTGTTGCTCCCTTTTTCAGCTACTTCCGGCCGTGCCATAATAATCCTCCACGATCAGTTACGTTCCCTTGCGCGCGCCAGCAGTCGCGCATCCATGGCGACGTTGTCCCGAAAGGCGACCCGCGCTTCAAGCAGCGGGAGTGCCGTTCCATAGTCGCCTGCATTCAATAAACTGGTGAGCCATGCCAGTTCAAACAAGTCTCTTTGTGCATGGCTCCCGCCTATTTCCTGAAATCGCGGACGCGCCGCCGACAGCCATTTTACCGCCTCCTTATGATTTTCGTCGGCAATGGCAATGAAGCCTCGGGTCGCGGGCAAAGCCACTTCCGCCCACGCTTTTCGCGTGACATCAGGTGCGTCCGTCGCCATTTTCTCCATGCCCGACATCAGCTTTTCCAGAGCCCCCTGATGCTGTCCTCGCGCCAAGGCATAGCCATAATGCATGTCGAAAAACGGCTGATCATTGATAAGATATCTATCGGACACATACTCGCTCACATCCGCCCACCGGTCGCCCACGTCAACTCCGAGCTGCTCCAGACGCCAGAGCAGCGAGACCGCATTCACCTGGTCAAGACTGTAGGTTTTATCTACTCCCCAGACTCTCTCATCATAGATTTCAAGCGGTGTCGCAAAGTCTTCCTGCTCCAGAAAGAATAAAGACTGATGCCACCAGTTGTGAGTAAACATGAAGCTATTGCGATCTTCCCATTCATCGGACAGATTCTGCATCCATTTAATTCCCTCCTCATGCCGACCCTGCGTCAGCATAACATGGGCGACCGCGTGATGGGCCCAGGGCTCTTTCCGTTGCATTTCAGTTGCACGGCGACCATCCTCTTCCGCGAGGTTAAGCTGGCTCGTTTGCTCTCGCCCGAAAGCCCGCATACCATAGGCATAGGCGCAATCTCTGTGCCGCCCGATGACCTGATCGGCAATCCAGAGCATCGTTTGATCGTCACCGATATTGAAATAGGAGTTCTGGGCGAGTTTGGCGGCGAACAGGTCCCCTGGAAAATCGATCACGAGTTGACGGAGCTTTACAAGCTGATCCCCTATCCTGTTATTCAGTAAATCACCGACAGAGGCAACAAACAGCCGCTCACGTTCCGTTCCCTTATCCAAGGCTGCCTTTGCTTGCCCATAATACTTGCCCGCAATTTCAAGCCGATCCGGCGTTTCAAGCATCAGGCCGAGCAACGATGCATACCCACCGGCGAGAATACATTCCGGATCGTTATCCGCCGCCTCAAATATCGGGGCGAAATCGGTACCGAAACCGATATAGCTGTCCATAAAGCGGTTGATGGCATCAAGGGTCTGGTCGGAGCGTGTGCTCACTCGATTTCCAAACATATCTTCACGCACGGTCTTACGCCTCGTTCAAAAGATCAAGTGGATAAATCGGTCGGCGAACCTTCTCATACCGCAAGAGATTATTATCGGATGTCGTAACGCCCTTGCCGTCCAGCGTCAGGGTTGCCTTGCCAATCGGCGCAAAACCGGCGCGATAATGTATTCGGCTTTTCAGGATCAGGTACCGTTTATATTCCGGCTGGATTCCGACTGATGTAAAGACGCCAGTATCCCATGGTTCGTGATGGTTGGAGACTATGACAATTTCCATGTTTCCGGTGTCAAGGACTGCCGTAGGGCCCATAAAGACCTTCACGCCGGTATACATGGGACCACGGACAATCCATTCCCCGTTAGTGAGCGTTTTTACCTTCCCCGTCAGAGTGAGCGGCTCCCCCGCCTCGCCGATCGAGGGCATATCGGTCTTACCCCCGAGCTTTAGCGTTATTTCATTGCCGATACCGGCTTTCTGCATTTCCTGAACCGCGGCCGGATCCCAGACAGCGGCAACGGCAACATCTTCAAGCCCCTGCCGCAAAACCTCTTCAATCACGGTCATCACATCCTGCGTTGCGCCGGAACCGCAATTATCCGCATGATCAAGCAGCAGGATCGGTCCGTCAGTCATGGCCTTGGCTCTGGCAACCTGCTCTTCAAGCGGCGTATGTTTATAGATAAAATCCTCTTTCAATTCCCAGGCCTTGGCGAGAATACGGTCACGTATTTCATCCGCTTTTGCTTTGTCGCCGTCGGTAACCACAATAACCGAATTTCCCGCATCCCGCATATCGGCAAGGGCAAAGCCCCCAAAAGCGGTCGCCGCCAACACTCCTGGTTCTTCCTCCGCTTCCTGACACATCCTGATCAGAGTTGCCATGGGTTCGTCATCCGTCCCCTGGCACAATGTCTGACTCAGAAGCTGTGTATTGCCCCAGGACATAACCGGATTGACTTTCCCGGCTATTGAATCCAGCAGAACCCGGCCAATCTGTGCGCCCACTTCATACATATCCACATGCGGGTATGTCTTGTAGCCGATAAGGGCGGTGCAGTTATTCATGATCTTGTCAGTAAGGTTGCAATGCAAATCGAGGGTCACGGCGATCGGCAGATCCGGATCAATCGCACGCATCTTTTCAAGCAAGGTTCCTTCACCGTCGTCCGTATGCGTCGCGACCATAGCGCCATGAAGGTCCAGCATCGCCGCATCGACACCGCTGCGAACAGCTTCCAGAATAGGTTCCGCCATTTGGTTGTATGCCTCTTCCGTGACAGGGCCGGATGGCATGGCCTCCGCCGCAACCGGCGTGACAATCTCCGCTCCGGCTTCGCGGGCCAGCGCGACATATGCCCCAAACGGCATCGCCGTTCCCTCATAGGCTTTTAGCGCGTCCTCACCAAGATGCGCGCCCCAGTCCTGAAACCTCTTCCAGTCGGCAACGATTGGCGAAAAAGTATTGGTTTCATGTTTCATCATCGCAATGAGAATGCGCATCAGACGATCCCTTTTTTCTTCATTCCGGAGGCTGTTTGCAGACAAACAAGTTTATCAGCTTGATGTCCGCGCACAACAAAAAACCCGGCACAAGGCCGGGTTTTCATCTTGGCAGTTTTAGTTGCCTTAATTTCTGTTGCCGAGCAGACTCAGCAGGAACATGAACAAGTTCAGGAAATTGAGGTACATGGAAACGGCGCCCATAATCGCGCCTTTCTCCAGCACTTCTTGACTATGCCCATGGTAATACTGTGACTTGATCCGCTGCGTATCAAATGCCGTCAGGCCGGTGAAAATCAGAACACCCAAGACTGACACCACAAAATGCAGCATGGAAGAAGCAAGGAAAATATTGACCACAGAAGCAATGATTATCCCGATCAATCCCATAAACAGGAAGCTGCCCATGCCCGTCAGGTCACGCTTCGTTACATAGCCATAAAGGCTGGCGGCACCAAAAGTGGCCGATGTGATAAAGAAGACCCGGACAACACTTTCGGCGGTGTAAACCTGAAAGATGTAGGAAATGGAGACACCGAACGTTGCCACCATGATCCAGTAAAGAATTTTTGTCGTGCTCGCGCTCGTCTTCATCATGGCGAATAGCAGGCCGAGTGGCGCAAGCATCACCACCCATTGCAAGGGCGTGCCGAACACTGCGTTATATACCGCGGGCGTAGACGCCGTCAGCGCCGCCGTAATACCACTGAGTGCCAGACCGGAGGCCATATAGTTGTAGACCTTCAGCATATAGCTGCGCAGGCCTTCATCAAGAACGGCCTGATCGCGCGTGCCAGTCCTTGCTGTGTTCAAATTTGAAAAGTCTGTTGCCATCTATAGTTCCTCTGAAGGAGTTAAATTCCTGACTGATATTGTATTTTTCTCGTTATTTTTCAAGGGAAATCGACACTAAAATGCCGAAGTCAGGCGAAAATCGCCGATAACAGTCAACAACTATAACGTTGACCAGTTAATAGCGGTTTAAATTCCAAAAAAGTGCCCTGCATCATTTTGCCTCTGTTTTTCCTTCAACTGGTCTAATTCACGGCATTATGCCGCCACAATGGAAGCCCAAATTAACTTTCAGAACGTCACGGGACGGGACGGGATTGAAACCCGGATCGGATGGTCGTTCGGCGGCAAGTATCGGCAATCCGTATCTTGCTTGTCTAACTAACTAAAAGATGGAGCTTTTATTATGAGAAAACTTCTTATCACCACTACCGCCGTTACAGTCCTTGCCGCAGCGCCCGCATTGGCTGCTGCCCCTGACTTTCAGTCAATTGATACAGACGGAAATGGTGCAGTTTCGTTTGAAGAGCTCGTTGTTGTAATGCCTGACACAAGCAAGGATCAGTTCGCATCTGCGGATACTGACCAGAACGGCGAATTGTCCAAGGAAGAATATACTGAAGCTGTGAAAGGCTAACTTTCTTAGCGACGGCAGGATTACTCCTTCCCACAAGAGGCCCTCAGAGGACGCTTCGGCTCCCTCTGGGGGTCTTTTTAGGTACTAGTCAGAACGAAGCGCGGGTGCAACTTTTTCTCCCAAGGCCCGCCATGACCCTAACAGACCGAACAGCAACGTTACCAAAACGCTGACCAGGATCGTCGCAATAATCGTAAACGGCAGGTTGATCCATTTGGCTTCCAGGATTTCCGTAATGATCATGTAGGCGGCAAACCAGCCTGTCGCCGCCGCAATTATTGACGTCACCAGGCCCAACAATGTGTATTCAAGCAGAAACGTCACGAAAATATCCTTACGGGTCGCCCCGAGTACTTTCAGGATAACAGCGTCATAGACCCGCTTTCTGTGCCCCGCTGCAAAAGCGCCCGCCAACACAAGAACGCCAGCAACCAGTGTGATGGAAGAGATGGCAGAGACGGCGGAAGACAACTGCTCCAATATTCGGTTCACCGTTTGCAGAGCCTCTTTCATCCGGATAACCGAGATATTGGCGAAATTGTCAGTAACCGCGCGGAAGAGGTTGTCTTCGGCCTCCCCATCGGCGCGCGCTGTCGCCAGATGAGAATGTGGTGCCCCCTGTAAGCTGTGATGATCGAACACAAGCACAAAATTAATTGCCATCGTTGTCCAGTCAATTTCACGGAAATTGGCGACCTTCGCTGTAATCTCCCGTCCCATGACGTTGACGGTCAGCTCGTCTCCGATTGCGAGCTTCATACCCTCTGCGATCTCGCGATCTATACTCACAAGTGGTGGACCGCTGTAATCCTCGGGCCACCAACTCCCTTCCACGACCATGGCGCCTTCAGGCGGCGTCGCGGAATAGGTAATGCCACGATCCCCGCGCAGCGCCCACCTGGCCTCCGGCGCGACCTCCACTTCATCCGCAGGTATTCCTGCGACATTCGTGATCCGGCCCCGCATATTCGGGACCTGCGTAACATCACTGACATTCTCAACCGCTTCCGCCGTATCAATAAAGTCCGCGAGCTGATTTGATTGAATATCAATGAAGAAAAAGGCGGGTGCTTTCTCGGGCAATTGCTCCTGCACCTGCCGGGTCAGATTTCCTTCTATCAAAGCAACAGTTACAAACAGGGTGAGACCAAGCCCCATGGAAAGAATGACACTGTTTGTAGCCGCGCCTGGCCGATGGAGGTTAGCGACGGCAAGCCGCAATGACGGAATTTTGGAGCGCGGCGTCTTTCTTGCCAGAAACTGCACGCCGTAACCCACAAGAATAAGGACAGCGAATATACCGATTATTGATCCGACAAACATGAAGGCGAACCAGGTTTCCTCACTGGTCAGTACCGCAAGGGCCACGAGAACAGAAAAACAAAAACCAAGCGCCACTAAGTAAACAGGTCGAGGCCGCCGATGCGATGACACGACATCCCGGAAAAGCGCGGCCGCGGGCGTCTCTCGTGCGCGGGCCAAAGGCCAGATGGTGAACAAGGTCGCCGTCAGGAGGCCGTAAGCCGTGGCCAGAAGGAGAGGACCAGCATTAATAGTTATCTTAGGTGGAACGGGTAAAGTGCTCGCCAGGAACTGAGCCGCGAAAACCGATCCACCGACACCAATGGCAAGTCCGATCAGGGATCCGCCGATGGCGAGAAACAGCACCTGAAGATAATGAACCCTGAAAATAAAGCTGCTGCTCGCGCCAAGACATTTCAGCGTTGCAATTGTTTCGATCTTGCCATCCAGATAGGCTCGAACCGCATTCCCAACGCCGACACCGCCAACAACCAACGCCGTGAGCCCGACCAATGTCAGAAAAAGCGCGACCCGGTCAACAAAGCGTTTGATGCCCGGCGCGCCGTTTGAGGCATCGCGTATCCGCCATCCGGCATCCGGAAAGGCCGTTTTAACATTCTCATAAAATTCGGGGACGGTAACGGAAGGGTCGAGGGCAATGCGATAGTGATATCTAATCAGGCTGCCCGGCTGGATGAGGCCGGTCTCTTGAAGTGCGGCGGTGGAAATAATAGTTCGAGGACCCAGCGCCATGCCTTGCGCCGCCTTATCGGGTTCCGCTGCGATAATACCGCGTACCTCAAAATTCAGTTCGCCAAGCCGAAGCTGGCTGCCGAGGGAGAGATCAATCCGTTCACTCAGGCTCCGCTCCACGAGAGCACCATAAATGCCGTTATTTTTTGCCAGCAGCTCTGCTGTGCTTTCTGCTCCAGATTCAGGTGAAAGCACAAGGGAACCGAATAGCGGATAGGCATCATCAATGGCCTTGAGTTCGGAAAGCGTTCGTTTTCCACCTTCAATGGCCCGAACCATTGCCCGCAAGGTCTGGACCTCGGCGACGCGCCCCTGTTCCCCTATCCAGCGCCGCTCATCCTCCTCTGCCGCGCGATGAGTCAGGCGGATATCGATATCTCCGCCCAGAATGACCTGACCATTTGCTTTCAGGCCTGTTGTAATTGAGCTGGAGAGCGTACCCACCCCGGCGATCGCCGCAACCCCAAGGATGAGGCAGGCGAGAAAAATGCGAAAACCCTTCAGGCTCCCGCGCAGGTCGCGCCGGGCAAGTTTCATGGCGAGTGAAATTGATTCTGGATTTTTAGCTTTACTCACCGGCCAGCGCCTCTTCCCGCGCTGTCGTCGACGAAACGACCCGTCCGTCTTCAAGGCGCACCTGATGATTACATTTCTGGGCCAGCGCATCATCATGGGTAATGAGGATCATTGTCGTCCCTTCCTGCTCATGCAGGCGAAACATCATGTCGATAATGACTTCCCCGGTTTTCCCATCAAGGTTCCCTGTGGGCTCATCTGCAAGCAGGATTTTGGGATTGGTGGATAACGCCCGTGCGAGCGCGACACGTTGTTGTTCCCCGCCGGAAAGCTGGGCCGGATAGTGCGTTGCCCGATCGGCCAAACCGACCGCCTCCAGTCTGGCCTCGGCCAGTGAGAAAGCCTCTTTCTCACCCGCAAGTTCCAGCGGGATCGCCACATTCTCAAGCGCTGTCATCGTCGGAATCAAGTGGAAGGACTGGAAAACGATCCCGATATTCTCACGTCGAAACCGCGCCAGCGCATCCTCCCCCATTTGTTCCAATTTTTCACCGATGATACTAACCGACCCCGATGTTGGGACTTCCAGACCGGCCATTATCGACATCAATGTGGACTTTCCCGAACCGGACGGCCCGACAATTCCAACTGTCTCCCCTTGCTGTACAGTCAAGTCTACACCACGTAGGATATTGACGGGACCGGCATCCGACTTAAGTGTGAGATGTATGTCTTTTAGGCTGATAATAGGATTTTGAGGCAAGACGGTTCCAATGCGAAAAACAACTGAACGTAAGACTGGGATATGGCGGGTTTAGGATGAAATTCAATATTGTAGCGCTGTTTTTTGCGGCTTTTTGCCTTGTCTCCACGGCGCATTCTGCAGAAACACAGCGAATCGTCGCCATAGGTGACAGCCTGACCGCGGGTTACGGGCTACCAACAGGTGAGGATTTTGTTACACAGCTTGAAACTGCCCTGCTTGAAGAAGGATACAACATAAAGATCGAAAATGCGGGCGTCTCCGGCGATACAACAGCCGGTGGGTTACAGCGACTGGACTGGGCGATCGGAGACGGAGCGGATTTCGTTATTCTGGAGCTCGGCGCCAATGACGCACTTCGAGGCATAGAACCTGAGGAAACCCGAAATAATCTGAGACAGATTATCGAGGCGATACAGGAAAGAGGCATCCCATTATTACTTGCGGGAATGCGGGCGCCGCCCAGCATGGGGTCTGAATATACCAATGCATTCGACCAGATTTTTCCTGAACTTGCCAGCGAGTATAAAACCGGCTATTACCCCTTTTTTCTGGAGGGTGTCGCGGCAGATCCCGCATTGAACCAGGATGACTATATCCACCCAAACGCCGAGGGCGTGAAAGTTATTGTAAGCAACATGCTGCCATATGTGACAGCGTTTATTGACCAATAAGACTAGTTTGAATTCGCTGCAAAAAGGACAGTTTAATGCGTCTCTTTGTTGCCATTGACCTTCCGCCTGAAACCAAGTCCGATATCGGGTTTTTACGCGGTGGCATTCCGGACGCGAGATGGATCGCAGCAGAAAATTCCCATGTCACCCTCGCCTTCATCGGCGAGGTACAAAGCCCGATGATGATGGACATTCCCTTGGCCCTCGGCCGGATCAAATATCCCGCTTTTGATCTCGATATTGAAGGCGTCGGCGTTTTTGGCAGCAACAAGCGCCCGCGCATTCTCTGGGCCGGAGTGCGTCCAACACCAGCTATAAATCTGTTGCATCAAAAGGTCGTCACCGCCATTGAATCGGTCGGCGCTCAGGTAGATGATCGACGGTTTCGCCCGCACATCACCCTTGCCCGCGTTCATAACTCTCCATATGAAAAAGTACGACATTTCCTGACAGACCATGCCCTTTTCCGGACGAATACGATCGAAGTTAACAGCTTCACGCTCTTCTCAAGCCATCTCGCCTCTTCTGGCGCAATATATCATGAAGAAGTCAGCTTCGACCTGATGTCTCCGGTCCCGTCATAAACACGTCATAACGGGTTGATTTGCCGATTATCTGATGGGAAGGAATCCTCAGCCCTTCAAGGGAGGGGGCACGGCGCGGCCATTTCAGGACGACGCGCTTTGTGGCCGCGGAGAGGGCAATCTGTATCAACTCCAAACTGTCCGAATCCGATCCGACAAGCGCCCGAAGCTGCCTCATTTCATTTTTTACGAGCGCTGATTTATCTCGCGGCGGATGCATTGGATCGATCAATATCGTCTCCGGCCGCAACCCCGGCAACAGGTCACGGGCATCGCCTTTCACCAAGGTCATCCGCGCAATGATTTCTGCGTGATCACCACTCTCTCCTGCTGCACGATTCATTGCGGATTCCAGTAACGCATGCACCTCTTCGTTTCGCTCGATCAGCGTCACCTCAGCACCGAGGGAAGCCAAGAGAAACGCATCTCGTCCAAGTCCAGCCGTTGCATCCACAATAGACGGCGTAACGCCGGGACGGAAACCAAGGGCTTTTGGCAGGGATTGCCGCCGTCCCCCGCCAAAACGGCGGCGATAATCCACTGCGCCCGCAATAAAATCTATGTTAAGAGGGTTTTCTGTCATTTACAGAGCATTCTCAAAAGCCAAGATTCTCCCGCCACCATGTCGGCAGGGCAAAGGCCGCCTTATGCAACTCCGCATTATAGTGCCGCCCCGTCCAGGATACGAAAGGGTTGGAATAATCATAGCCATCATAGCTATACAGGAAGAAGCCGAACTCAGCCGCAGGATAAAGCTGCACGATAGAACGATATCCGGCGACATGCGGCAAAAGTTTCTCGCGCTGCATAATGGAAACCAGATTCTGGTCTTTATCACCACACAGTTCCTGCAAAAAATAGGCGCGATCTTTTCCAACAAAAATACTGTCGCTATCCAGCACAACACCATCCGGTTTGATGCAGTTCGAGAAATCTTCGCAAAAGCTTTGTGTAAAAACGCTAGAGGACGGACCAACTGGTTCACTCAGATCCAGGATGATTAAATCGAATTTGTCCCCCCTCTTTCTGGCTTCCCGCATGTACTGGGCCGCATCACCAATGATCAGTTCAACACGCGGATCGGAATAGTCACCGTTAATCCCGAGATATTCTTTCGAAACCTCGATCACCCGCTCGTCGATCTCGACCATGACCACACGGGTAACGAACTCATGACGCAAGGCTTCGCGCAAGATTCCACCGTCCCCGCCACCGACAATCAGCACTTCGGCTTTCTCTCGCTTGCGCCCCAGCAACGGCACATGCACCGCCATCTCGTGATACATGAATTCATCTGCATGAGAAGCCTGAACCAGATCATCCAGCGTCAGGACACGCCCGAAAACTTCATGTTCGAACACTTCTATTTTCTGAAAGGGGCTTTGCTCGGAATGCAGCAATGTCATGTCCAGTGCATGGGTAAAGGCAACCCCTTCGGTTTCCTCATGCCACCAGTTTCGGCTCAATTCGCTAATCTTCGTCATTGGGTATATGCTCCCCCACCGGACATTCGCAATTCAAATAACGATAGTTATCTAGGGTCATAACCTTACGGCGGGAGAATATCCATGGCTGATAGATTAAGCGCAGAAGAAATTAAGTCTGCATTGCACAATCTCGATGGATGGAAATCCATGAAGGAACGCGAAGCCATTCAGAAAACGTTCAAGTTTAACAGTTTTAATCAGGCCTTCGCCTTTATGACCCGGGTGGCGCTGAAAGCCGAAAAAATGGATCACCACCCGGAATGGTTCAATGTTTACAACCGTGTCGATGTCACTCTTGCCACCCACGACGTGGACGGTTTGAGCCACAAGGATATCGAGCTTGCCGGCTTTATGGACAAAATAGCCGCTTAAGCTTATTTCGGTGCCATGCGGATGGCGCCATCGAGACGGATAACCTCTCCGTTCAGCATCTGATTCTCCACAATCTGGCGCGCAAGAGCGGCATATTCTTCTGGTTTTCCTAAACGGCTCGGGAACGGAACGCTGGCGCCCAGCGCTGCCTGCACATCCTCCGGGAGGCTTTTCAGCAGCGGCGTTTCGAACAGCCCGGGCGCAATCGTGACTATCCGCACACCGATGGAGGCCAGATCACGCGCGATCGGTAATGTCATACCGACAATGCCGCCCTTCGAGGCGGAATAGGCGGCCTGCCCGATCTGTCCATCATAAGCGGCAACAGACGCTGTATTGATGCAGATACCTCGTTCTCCACTCTCCATGGGATCCATTTCCGCCATATCCGCGGCAGCCCGTCGAATGCAATTAAATGTTCCGACAAGATTGACTGCGATAACCTGCTCGAACTTGTCCAAGGGATGCATGCCCTTGCTGGAAACTGTTTTGGCTGCCGGCCCGATACCGGCACAATTCACGAGTATACGCGCCGGACCATGTGCGGAACGCGCCTTCTCAAATGCCGCCTTAACAGAGCTGTCATCGGCCACATTGGTTATACAGGCAATACCCCCTATTTCAGCAGCCGCCTTTTCTGCGAGTTCCGTATTCATGTCCAGTATGGCGACCTTGGCTCCTGCTGCAGCCAGCATTTTGGCCGTCGCGTTACCCAGCCCGGAAGCGCCACCTGTTACGATGGCTGATTTACCCGAGATATCCATATTATTGTCTCCAGTTATTATGAGGATGAGTGTGATTTCATGGCCTCTGCTTATACTGCCAATCAATAAATGTGAAGCACCTCCTTCTTGTAAAACTCCCTGCACCGTTACATATTCATGGTATGACGAAGAAAAATGATGAAGACATCTCTGCCTTTGACGAGACCAAGTTGCAAAGCGACAAACGCCTTGTGATGCGGGATTTTGCCCAGAAGCTTCGTAAGAATATTGGCAGAATTCCTTTTTCAGAGGATGTAACCGCCAGCTTTTATTGTGCCGTTGACGGCAAAAGCCCGGCTTTCGTGAAAGCTGTCCTTTTTGGTGCGCTCGCCTATTTCATTATGCCGGCAGATGTCATTCCCGACTTCCTGGCTGGCGTCGGCTTTACAGACGATGCCAGCGTCCTCATGGCCGCCATGGCAACTGTCCAGAAATATATCAATGACGAGCATCGGGAGAAAGCCCGCACATTCCTCGAAAAAGAACCAATCACCACAGAATAGCCAGTTGTGACCCTACGTTTTCCACTCCGCAGAATAGTTCTTAAAGATTTGTGCGGCATAGCATTTGTTGTTATATAGCTGCGACAATCCCCGGAGCACGAGCTTACTGAATAAGGAATTTGGAATGAGCGACAGGAAAATATACGCAGACGCCAAGACCGCGTTAGAGGGAATATTAAAGGATGACATGACATTGATGTCAGGCGGCTTCGGCCTTTGCGGCATTCCCGAAACACTGATCGAGGCGGTAAAGGATTCCGGCGTAAGGGGCCTGACAGTGATTTCCAATAATGCGGGCGTCGACGGCATTGGCCTTGGCATCCTTTTGGAAAGCAAGCAGATATCAACAATGGTGTCATCCTATGTTGGGGAAAACAAGATGTTCGCCGAACAATATCTGAACGGCGAACTTGAAGTCGTTTTTACACCTCAGGGGACCTTGTCTGAACAGATACGCGCAGGCGGCGCAGGTATCCCGGCCTTTTTCACCAAGACCGGCGTTGGTACCTTGGTCGCCGAGGGGAAAGAGGTTCGAGACTTCGATGGTGAGGACTATGTGATGGAGATGGGCCTAACTGCCGATGTTGCCCTTGTCCATGCCTATATGGCTGATAAGGAAGGCAACCTGGTCTTCCGCAAAACCGCGCGCAATTTTAACCCAATGATGGCGACGGCAGGCAAGGTTACCGTCGTGGAAGTCGAGCATCTGGTAGAGCCGGGCGAAATAGATCCTGACCATATTGTTGTACCGGGTGTATATGTACAACGTATTGTACACGTGCCGAACCCTGTGAAGCACATAGAGAACCGCACGACCCGCCCCCGCAAACAATCCGCCTGACCGAGAGATAGAGGACATTAAAATGGCTTGGACCAGAGAACAGATGGCGCAGCGCGCCGCACAGGAACTTGAAGACGGCTTCTATGTTAATCTCGGGATTGGTATCCCGACTCTTGTGTCGAATTATATCCCGGAAGGGATGGAGATCCAGCTCCAGAGTGAGAATGGTATGCTGGGCATGGGACCCTTCCCTTACGAAGGAGATGAAGACGCAGATCTGATTAACGCGGGAAAGCAAACCGTTACAGAGCTGCCCACAACAAGTTATTTCTCCAATGCAGACAGCTTTGCGATGATCCGCGGCGGACATATCAATCTCTCCATTCTCGGCGCCATGCAGGTTGCTGAGAATGCCGACCTCGCCAACTGGATGATCCCCGGCAAAATGGTCAAGGGCATGGGTGGCGCGATGGACCTTGTCGCTGGCGTTAAAAAAGTGATCATCGTTATGGAACATACAGCGAAGGGGACGCCAAAACTGCTAAAAACCTGCAATTTACCCCTAACCGGCCAAGGCGTCGTTGACATGGTAATTACGGATATGGCTGTCTTCGAGTTTGATAAGCAAGGTGACGAGATCACTATGAAGCTGATTGAGTTGGCCGATGGCGTCACACTGGAAGACGTCGAAGCCGCAACAGAGGCTGAATTCGTCGTCGCCATTTGACCGCGAAGTTCTTTTCAGAATTATTGGAAACCACCCACCGGAGACGGTGGGTTTTTTCTTTTTATACCAAACTGACCGGTCCATGATGTAATGACTTGATACAGCAGGCTTGCAGGAAGTTGCGCAATTGTAGCGGACCAGCCATCGACTTCATCTCGTCGGGCCGGAGCGAGTTTCGGCCGCGGTCTGCGCCAGAACTTCTTTTTCCTTTTCACGAGCCTGCGCCGCACTTACCCGCGATTCCCGAATGGCAATATATATGGAAGAGGCAAATATCACGGCAGCGCCCACATATGTTAGAAGATCGGGCTCCTGCATGAAGAAAATGAATCCGATCAGCGCAGAGAATATGAGGCGGAAAAAATCAAAGGGCATAACCACAGACGCGTCCGCCAGCGAGTAGGCTTTGGTAAATGCCAGATGTCCTACCGTCGCCAGAAATCCAATAAACAGGATCGCCAGAAGTTGTTCGATTGTCGGTGTTTCCCAGACGAAAAGCGCCGGGATAAGCGACATCGGCAGTACCAGCAGTTGGTTCAATGCAACCATTGCTGTAATGCTCTCTGTACGAGACAGGAGTTTGACCATGATCATGGAACTCGCCATGGTAATAGCGGAAACAATCGCGGAATACGCATCAATACTCAAGTCCGAAAATCCGGGCCGCAATATTATCATCGCTCCAAGGAAACCGACGACCATAGCCGTCCCACGGCGAATACCCACAACCTCTTTGAGGAAAATAATAGCCAGAATGGTGCCAAAGATAGGTGCGGTAAAATTCAATGCCACGGCATCCGCGAGCGGTAAAACACTCACCGCATAAAACCAGCTAAGCATGGATGCAAAGCCAAGCAGGCTGCGCAGACCAAATGCCCCGATACGTTCCGTCTTGAGCCCACCAAATCCAACCTGCGCAAGCCAGGGCAAAAAAAACAGCAACCCGGCGACATTGCGCAAAAATACAATCTGAAAAATCGGCATACCGGTATCCGCAACAAACCGAATTTCACCAGCCATTACCGACAGAATAAAGCAGGCAAAGACCATTAAGCCTATGGCCCGGAGAACCGGCGATTTTTGCAATATGGTTTTAAACGGAAGACGAAAGATGGCCATTTCAATCAGGATAAATAGTTGGCCAATAAAGGCAAAGACTAATTATGCAATACTGCCCTGCATTTAAGAAACTCAATTGAGTTAAGAGGATTTCAGCCACAATAAATTCAAACCGTTAAGGAATTTATATGTTGGCGCATATTGAGCACGAAAATTTGGCCAATCCGTGGAAAGGTCATTTTGAATATCGCGAAGGCATCGCACGCCGTCTATTTGTTTTACGAATTCAGCAGCTCTCTTCGGAACAGGCAGGCTCACAGCTTCCCGATCGAAATGAACGGTTAATGAAGTGCGGACAGTCAGCGTATGAGCTAATGCCTCCCTATTTCCGTCTTTCAGAAACGGAATCATTTCTGGGTCAAATTTCGCCAGACCTTGCGTTTCGCCGCCAGCTTTGCGAACATAGAAACTATGGGTCTTGATATTTCCGGCAAGATTCTCGGCAAGCGCCGCCTGTTTGCCCGTGTCCAGTTTCCGGGCTTTCTTTCGCAAGTCCCGATCTTTCAAATACAATTCTGGATCATAGCGTGCCGGCTCGATAAAGCTGACGAGTTCCAACCCCGCAGTTGCCAGCAAATCCAGGACTTCCGGCACCAAATAACTCCGGTCCCGCGGATGCAGCAGCAAATCGTAGAGCGCGGCGTCCTGATCTAACTTGTGATCACCGACAGCCGCATTCTTGTTCAGCCAGTTACTCGGCGGCAAATCCTTCAAGAGAATTTTTGCAGATTTGATCTGCTCACTGACAGTGTCTCCGGCGGCCAAAGCCTTAAGCGCATTTTGCATGGGATAGACGCCCGTCCTGCCAAGCGTGGCATACAACATCAATCCCATCCCACCATTTTCGGCCATACATTCAGCTAGGGCAGTGAGACCGGCTTCCGGCTCTTCAAGATGATGCAGGACACCACAGCAGTCGATATAATCGAATAGAGGCAAATCCATCTTTGGCAAATCGAGAAGCGAGCCCGTCAGAAACGTAATGTTCTTAAGGCCACGAATCTTCGCCCGCCCTTCTGCTATTTTCCGGCTTGCCGTAGACAGATCGAGATATGTGACCTGACCCGCCTCTCCCCGATCGGCGAGATGCTGGGCCAACATAATCGCAGCATCCCCTGTGCCGCCGCCGGCAACCAGTGCGTTAAAGGGCTGAGTAAAATCACACTTCCCCGCAAAAAGATAATGATTAACTTCATCCAGATGGCTCGGGCTGCCCTCGATCAGGCGCGTTGCCTCATCTTTCGGATCGCGAGGTGGATAGGGAAGCATTTCATATTGACGTTTGACGGCCTTATCGCGCTTCCCCCTTCCCTTAGCCACGAAATCTATTCCTTGACGGTAATAATAACCTTACCCGTCGTTTTACGCGAGAGCAGCGCTTTCATCGCTTCCGCACCTTGTTCGAGCGGAAAATGCATGGAAACATGCGGCTTGATCTTGCCTTCTTCAACCATGTCCAGCATTGCCTGGAAATTAGCCCTGTTCTTTTCAGGTGTCCGCCGGGCAAATTCGCCCCAGAACACACCAACAACAGAGCAGCCTTTCAGAAGGACCAGATTGGTCTTGAGCTCCGCAATCCGGCCGGAGGCAAATCCGATAACCAGTAAGCGTCCATTCCAGTTGATGCAGCGCATGGACTGGTCAAACGCGTCACCGCCAACCGGATCATAAATCACATCCGCGCCTTTATCGCCGGTCAGTTCCTTGACCCTGTCGCGAATGCTTTCTTTCGAATAATTGATGACATGTTCCGCGCCATATTGCTTAACAATATCAATTTTTTCATCGGACCCCACAGTGCCAATGACCGTCGCCCCCAGCGCCTTGCCAAGCTCAACTGCGTTCAGACCGACACCGCCCGCCGCGCCGTGAACCAATAAAACCTCTCCCGGCTTCAAGTTGCCGCGGTCAACAAGCGCGTGATAGGTCGTGCCATAGGTAACGGGGAAGCCCGCAGCCTGATCGTATGGCATATTGTCCGGGATTTTATAAGTTCCATCTTCCGGCGCCAGCACATACTCGGCAAAACCGCCAACGCCGTGATTGGCCATCACACGGTCACCGACAGCAACATTGGTAACACCCTCGCCAACTGCAGTTACGACACCGGACGATTCCATTCCCGGCGAGAAGGGAAAGGGCGGTTTGAACTGGTATTTGCCAGCGATCATCAGTGTATCCGGAAAGTTAAGACCCACCGAATGCACCTCGATCTTGACCATACCCTTTTTGACTTCAGGTTCAGGTACATCCTCCATGACGAGAATATCCGGATCACCAAATTCCTTACAAACAAGCGCTTTCATGATTTTTCCTAAATATCGTTTTTGTTGTTCTTGCGATGCACAAACTTACCTCTGATCTGAAGCCGAGGTCAATTGCTGAGACAGCTCAGTTCTCTAAATCCACCCTGATATCTCCAACCGCCATATCGTTCCTGTTACGCAAGACCGGATGCACATAGGAATCAATTGCCTGATGGATCTCTTCGTTGAGAACACCGAGATCCTCCAGTATCGCGCCGAGCGCAGTCTCGGCGGCGCGCGTTGTCCCGTCAAGCGCCTTGATTGCGATGCCTATCCCCGCTTCGGGGAGCGCGGCCAGATAAACCGCTTCCGCGCCGACTTTGGCAATAATCTTGCCATTTGCGGCACCATCCAGTGCGGTACAGAGGCGGTCGGACCCGGCAATCATTTTGGGGTGTTTTGCAATGGCTTGCTGTAACCGTTGACACGCCAAAGCACGATCCTGCGACATTTTGGAAGGATCGGCAAATCTGGCGAACGCCATCGCCGCATTTTGCAGGGGGATACCAATCGTCGGAATAGAGCATCCATCAATACCGACGGGCGCATCGCTCAAGTCCAGATCGGTAAAATCCTCCAGCACCGTCACAATCCGTTTCTGAACTGGATGATCGCGACGGATATATCCTTTCAAGGGCTCCTTTAAATGCACCGCCGTTGACAGAAAGCCCGTATGCTTACCCGAACAATTATTATGCGCGGCTGTTGGTTCCCGCCCGGAGGCCGCAAGCGCCCGTGCGGCCGGATCATAAGTCGGCCAGTGGCTGCCGCATTCAAGATCTGTAATATCAAGGCCAATGCGGTTGAGCCATGCTGTCACTGCCTCCACATGGATCGGTTCCCCGGTGTGAGAGGCACAGGCGAGGGAGAGCTCCTGTTCAGTTATATCCAATGCATCCGCGGCCCCGCTTTCAATCAATGGCAATGCCTGTAACGGCTTGATCGCGGATCGAAGATATACAGGGCTGTCCACCTGCCCCCAGCTTTTAACCAGCTTGCCTTCGGAATCCGAGATGGCGGCAATAACCTGATGCCGACTTTCCACCATGTCGCCACGGGAGACGTTTACAGTAAAAGGAGGCCTTGCGAAATCTTCGGAGGAATGCTTAATCATTTTATTCGGTCATATCGTGTTTTTGAGGAAATGGCTTTTTAGCAGGAATTCACCGAGGAGAATAGGACGTTATGGGAATTTCCCGAGGATATTTTGGTATTGGCGTTGAGGGGATCAGTAAACCAATGAACGCGGGCAACCTGTTTCGGACAGCCCATGCTTTCGGTGCAAGTTTCGTCTTCACTATCGGCGCAGACTATTCTGTCCGCAAAGCCCGTTCTGACACATCCGTCGCCCCGAAGAATATCCCTTGGTACGACTATGAAAACCTTGCGGAGATGCAGCTTCCCAAGGGATGCAAAATCGTTGGTGTTGAACTGTTAGACGAGGCAACAGAGCTGCCGAGTTTTTTTCACCCTGTTAGCGCGGCCTATGTCCTCGGCCGGGAACGCGGCACGCTCTCTCCGGCGATGCAGGAAAAATGCGATTATTTCATCAAAATTCCGACAAATTTCTGTCTCAATGTTGCAACTGCGGGCGCAATTGTTATGTATGACAGAATTGTCACCCATGGACGGTTCGCCCAGCGACCAACCAGTGAGCTTGGCAAGCCCGAGCCTTTGAAAGCACACGTCCAGGGGGCACCCATCAAGCGGCGTGTGACCGAGTAACACAACGCAAAAAAAAAGCAAGGCAGGGTTTGTTGATGATCCAGTATAAAGAAAATTTGAAGACCTCAACTCTGGAAAAAATGGTTTCTGGTCGGTATCCTATTCTCATGCGCAGATTAACAACCACAATATTTTTAGCCGCTCTCAGCCTTTTTTTCTTGACCGGAGGGGCGAGTGCACAGCAAGCGGATCCCCGGGCACTCGGTACTTTCACGGACTGGCTTGCTTATAGTTGGACCGAAAACGGGAATAAGGTCTGCTATATGCTGTCGCGGCCTCTGAAATCCACCCCGCAAGGGGTCAATCGCGGCGATATATACGTTATGGTCACATACCGCCCGAAATCCAAATCCACGGAAGAAGTCAGTCACGTGGCCGGCTATCCATATAAAGATAAGTCAACGGTGGATGCCTTGATCGGCAATAACAAGTTTGTCCTAGCGACAAATAATGAGGTTGCCTGGGTTCCAGAGGGTGGTAGTGACGAAAAACTGATCAAAGCCATGCGCGGCGGATCGAAAATGATTGTCAAGGGAACTTCCAGCCGGAACACGCTTACAGTGGACACCTATTCCCTCCAGGGGTTTACCGCCGCCTACCAGCAAATTAGAAAAAGCTGTACTTGACCGGCCCGACAAGAGTATAAGCCGCTTTTTATGTAAGTTTGGACGTTATGGCCCATTTGATTCCAGATGTAGATGCCGTTGATCGGCACTCTGAACTACTCGCCATCCGCAAGAGCCTGATCGGACTTGACCGGAGCGAGATGGCTGCGGCGCTTGTGACGGAAGGCGTTAACGAGAAAGCCGCGAAAATGCGTGCGCGGCAGCTTTTTCACTGGCTGTATTACCGCGGCGCCAGCAATTTTGAAGATATGACATCCATCTCAAAAGAGATGCGTGGCTGGCTCCCTGAAAAATTTACTGCGGAGCGGCCAGAAATCACGTCTTTACAGGAATCCTCCGACGGTACCCGAAAATGGCTGGTAAAATTTCCCGATGGCCAGGAAGTGGAGTCGGTCCATATCCCTGAAGAGGACCGTGGCGCCCTCTGCGTATCAAGCCAGGTTGGCTGCACCCTGACATGCAGTTTCTGCCATACCGGCACGATGAAACTGGTACGCAATCTGACGGCGGGCGAGATTATTGCCCAGATGCTGGTTGCCCGCGACACCATTAACGAATGGCCGAGCCCGAAGGGCGAGCGGATGATCTCTAATATCGTCATGATGGGTATGGGGGAGCCACTCCTCAATTACGATAATGTGGCGAAGGCGCTCAAGATCATTATGGACGGTGAAGGAATTTCACTTTCCAAGCGACGGATCACCCTCTCAACCTCCGGGGTCGTTCCCAAGATTCATCAATGTGGCGAGGAACTCGGTGTCAATCTCGCAATATCGCTTCATGCCGTGACAAATGATGTGCGCGACATTTTGGTGCCGATTAACAAGCGCTATCCGATCAAGGAGCTCCTTAAGGCTTGCAAGGAATATCCGGGAAGCAACAATGCGCGCCGGATCACTTTTGAGTATGTCATGCTTGACGGTATCAATGACAGCCCGGCAGATGCACGTGAACTTGTGCGGCTGTTGAAGGATATTCCGGCCAAGGTCAACCTGATTCCGTTCAACCCCTGGCCCGGTACGCCGTATCAATGCTCCAGCAATAATGCAATGCATCGCTTTGCGAAGATCGTTAATGATGCGGGCTACTCCTCCCCTATTCGTGTGCCGCGCGGCCGCGATATCATGGCCGCCTGCGGTCAGCTTAAATCCGAAAGCAAGAAAGTTTCTGCAGCCCAGCTTAAAGAAAATGAAGCAACATCAGCTTTATAACTCAAACTGCATTGTGATGCTTGTTGGACGATCGTAGCCCTTGTGGGCGGTGGTGCCGGTTTGACGGAAACCGTGATGGCGAAAAAAATCATGCACCTCTGTCAATTCGATACGGGATTGAAGCTCGATTATCTTCTTATTCCGGGATTTGGCGATTGTTTTGGCAAACCCGACGAGCAGCCCCCCAACTCCGGATTTCTGCGTTTGAGGATCAATAGCGAGCTTGCCAAGATAGATTTTTTCACCCAGATCTTTGAGAAAGCAACAACCGACCAACCGGCTCCCTTGCCAAGCGAGAAGAAGGGTCTCTTCTCTCGCCTTGTCAATGATCGTCTCCGTATTTAAAAGCTGAAGAGAGGACGGCGGATCAATACGCGCATCCATATAGGCAAATGCGGCGTACAGCAGGTCAAGCAGCGCCTGCCAATCGTCAAACTCCTCATCCGCAATGACGATATCAATCATCTAACTATTCCGGGAGGAGGTTAAGTGTTTCTTGAAAAGATACGCACACATTCCGATGACTAGCCCCCAAAAAGGGGCACCAACGGATAGAAGTGTCATCCCCGATGCCGTGACGGCGAAAGTCAGGATGGCGGCATCTCGTTCCGACTCATCCTTAAGGGCGCTTTCCAGACTGTTGGCAATGGTCGATAACAGGGCAAGCCCGGCTATCGCCATGACGAGCGGAGCGGGAAAGGCAATAAACAGCGCCGCAATCGCGGCTCCGAAGAGCCCGGCCATGATATAAAAAAATGACGCCCATAAAACCGCCGGATAGCGTTTTGCAGGGTTCGGGTGGACATCCGGGCTCATACATAGGGCGGCGGTAATCGCGGCGAGGTTAAAGGCAAACCCGCCAAATGGTGCCAGTAAAATTCCTGTGAAACCGGACCATCCGATCAGTGGGGATGCGGGCGCCATATAACCATGGGCACGCAACGCGGCAATTCCCGGCACATTCTGAGAAGCCATGGTCACGATAAAAAGCGGGATGCCGACACCAATCAATGTGGGAATGTCAAAGCTCGGCATTACGAAAATAGGCCGGGTGAGGGTGAAATCTGCCTCAATTGATGAAATCTGGCCGCCAGCAAAAGCAATGACAACACCCGTCAGCAGGGTGAGCGGTATAACGTAACGGGGCATAAACTGCTTGGCGGCAAGGAAAGCAACCACCATGGCACCGACCATCAACACATCTGCTTCCAGTGCGACAAAGGCATCCAAGCCAAAACGCAAGAGGACTGCCGCCAGCAAGGCCGATGCGAGCGATTGGGGCACGAATGCCATGATTTTCTCAAAAAGCCCGGTCACGCCGCAAAGAGTAAGAAGCACTGAGCTAAAGATAAAGGCGCCAATTGCATCCCCCATCGGAACTCCTGGAAGGCTGGTCGCGAGAAGGGCCGCCCCGGGCGTTGACCAGGCAATCAGGATCGGCTGGCGATAAAAGAGGGTGAGGCCAATACTGCTTATCCCCATCCCAATTCCGACGGCCCAAAGCCAGGAACTGATCTGTTCCGGCGTAGCGCCCGCAGCATTTGCTGCCTGAAAAACAATGGCTCCGGCTCCGGCATAACCGACCAACACAGCGACAAAGCCGGTGGAAATGTAACTTGGAGAGAAAAAACGCAGCATTTGATCTATGTCTCTTACATTGAAATACGTTATAACGCACAATCATGTTATAATTAGCAGATGTGCGCTATAGCGCTCAAGCGAAATCGGATCATATATGCAGAACATGAAGGACCATCTTTCCAATACCCTGAAAACATTACGCAAGGAGCGTAGCTGGAGTCTGGATGCTGTTGCTGCCAAGACGGGAGTCAGCAAGGCCATGCTCGGTCAGATCGAGCGCGGCGAATCAAGCCCGACCACCGCTATACTCTGGAAGCTGGCGACGGGATTTCAGGTGTCTGTTTCGTCCCTGATGGAACCCCTCCCTGAAGTCGCCGCACAGACGCTTGTCAGGGACGCAAATGAAATGCGTCAGCATCCGGGCGACAGCGGGATGGCCGTCGCCCCGCTTTTCCCGTTCGAAGCCCGCTTCGGCTTCGAATATATGGAGCTGACTTTTCTTCCCGGCTACGAGCGGCTGTCAGAACCGCACGAGGCGGGTGTGGTTGAGTACATTACGGTCATGTCCGGGCGAATGGAAATTTTTACAGAAGATTTCTGGCGGCCCTTGAAGGCAGGACAGTCAATCCGCTTTTGCGCAGACAGACCGCATGGATACCGGAATCGCAGTCGGGTCAAGGCGGTTACGCTTTCGGTGATCCATTATCCGCGGCGTGCCTGAATGTCGCAGGAAACTCCCCTTGCGAAGCCGCTGCTTTTCCCCTAGTTTGCGCGCTGAAAATTTGACCAAATAACAGATTCCCTACCGAGGTTCCCTGTCATGTCCCAAGAAATCAAGAAAGTCGTTCTCGCCTATTCCGGCGGTCTCGATACCTCCGTCATCCTGAAATGGCTTCAGACGACCTATAATTGCGAAGTGGTCACCTTTACCGCCGACCTGGGACAGGGAGAAGAACTCGAACCGGCACGCGCCAAAGCGGAAATGCTCGGCATCAAGGAAATCTATATCGATGACCTGCGGGAAGAGTTTGTCCGCGATTTCGTGTTTCCCATGTTCAGGGCCAATGCCGTCTATGAGGGGCAGTATCTCCTCGGAACATCCATTGCCCGCCCGCTGATCTCCAAGCGGCAGATCGAGATTGCGAAGGAAGTCGGAGCCGATGCGGTCGCTCATGGTGCCACGGGCAAAGGAAATGACCAGGTTCGGTTTGAGCTCGGCTATTACGCATTGGATCCGGATATCAAGGTGATTGCCCCTTGGCGGGAATGGGACCTCAACTCCCGGACCAAGCTGATTGAGTTTGCGGAGAAGAACCAGATTCCGATTCCCAAAGACAAGCGCGGCGAAGCTCCCTTCTCTGTCGATGCCAACCTGCTTCATATCTCGGCAGAAGGAAAGGCATTGGAAGATCCGTGGGAAGAGGCCGGTGAATATGTCTATTCACGGACCGTCGCACCGGAAGATGCCCCTAATACACCGACCTATATCGAAATTGACTACGAAAAAGGCGATCCCGTCGCCATTAACGGCGAGAAAATGTCCCCGGCGGAATTACTGACGGCGCTTAACAAATATGCCGGTGATAATGGCATTGGCCGCCTCGATCTGGTGGAGGGTCGTTTCGTCGGCATGAAGTCCCGCGGCATTTATGAGACACCGGGCGGCACCATCATGCTGGAAGCGCATCGGGGAATTGAGCAGATTACGCTTGATCGCGGTGCCATGCATTTGAAGGACGATATCATGCCACGCTATGCCGAGCTGATCTATAATGGTCTGTGGTTCTCGCCGGAACGTGAAATGCTTCAGGCCCTGATAGACAAGAGTCAGGAAAAGGTGACCGGAACCGTGCGCCTAAAGCTTTATAAAGGCAGGGTGAGTGTCGTCGGACGGAAGAGCCCCTATTCGCTGTATTCCATGGAGCATGTGACCTTCGAAGAAGACACGGTCTACGACCAGCGGGACGCGGAAGGCTTTATCAAGCTGAATGCGCTTCGCCTGCGGCTTCTGCACAGGCAAAAATCCTGATCATTTCTTGTCGTAGGGGTCGGTTCCCGGCTCCTCGGCATCTGCCTCAAAATCAGGAACTTCCTCCACATATGGGATGTAGCGGTCCTTGATAAACAGGGCGGCAGAAAACAGCCCGCCGCCGACTGCCCCAAGCGTCATCAGAACCGGCGCCGAAGGCACCCATTGCAGGTTCCAGCCGACATCAAGCGTGTTCAAAAGAAACAACAATGCTGCCGCAGGCAAGACAATGAATATGACGCTGAAGACGATACCCACCAGTGCGCCAATGGCGACAAACTTTGAAAATTTTTCGATTGTCTGACGGGTAAATCTCAATGCGGCGCTCTAGACCTCTGGTTCCTCAACGCCTGCCTGACGGCAGGCTGCGGTCACCGTGTTGGCAAGCAGGCAGGCAATGGTCATCGGACCGACGCCCCCCGGGACCGGCGTAATGGCCCCTGCGACTTCTATCGCTTCCTCATAACAGACATCCCCGACAAGACGTGTTTTACCGTCTTCCTTGGGTATCCGGTTAATGCCGACGTCAATGACTGTTGCTCCCGGCTTGATCCAGTCCCCTCTTATCATTTCGGGACGACCGACAGCTGCCACCAGAATATCCGCCTGTCGGCAAACAGCAGGTAAGTCCTTGGTGCGGGAATGGGCGATCGTCACTGTGCAGCTTTCCGCCAGCAACAGGCTCGCCATCGGCTTACCAACAATATTCGACCGTCCGACGACAACGGCATTCAGACCGGAAAGTTCACCAAGCGTATCCTTTAGCATTATTATGCAGCCAAGCGGCGTGCAAGGCACCATCGCAGGCAGCCCGACTGCCTGACGGCCCGTGTTGATCACGTGAAAACCATCCACATCTTTCATCGGGTCAATTGCATCAAGTATGGCCATCTCATTGACCTGATCAGGGAGCGGGAGTTGCACAAGAATACCGTGGATTGTCTGATCCTCGTTAAGGCGATTGACAACATCAAGAACCTCCGCCTCGGTGGCTGTGACTTCCAGACGGATCTCCTCGGACTTCATCCCAGCCTCCAGTGTCGCCTTGCCCTTATTACGGACGTAGACCTGGCTTGCCGGATCCTCTCCAACCAGTACAACCGCAAGGCCGGGCGTCAGTCCATACTGACTTTTCAGGATTTCCACCTGTTTTCCTGCCTTTTCCCGCACTTGGGCAGAGAAGGCCTTACCGTCAATTACTGTTGCTGTCATTCCTGAATCCCCTCACCTTCGGCCTTTTGGTCAATTACTTATCAAGCCATTTTCTCATCTCGGTTTCAATCACAGCAGGATCGCCCTTGATGAGCAAAGACTTGTTGCGATCCAGCTTTCCCGAGATAATTTCGAAAGTACCCTTACCACGCTTTGTTGATTTCGACATTAGTTTGACCAGAGCGTCGTTAGCTTTTCCGTTTTCCGGAATTGCGGTAACTTTCACCTTCAGGCGCGACCGTCCGTCACCATCAACAAAAATTCCCTCAATTTGATTATGTGCCGCGTTGGGGGTCAGTCTGATATCAAGCAGGAGGCCATCATCTCTCCGCCTCAATGGCATGGTCACATCATTTGCGGGGCATACTCAAACAGCAAATTCCGCAGGAAAATCAACAATAAGATTAGAATAATCGGTGACACATCCAGTCCGCCCATCGTCGGAACTATCCGCCTGATAGGTCTCAAAGGCGGTTCCGTAATCCGATAAAGGAAATTACCTACTGTTGACACAAACTGATTATTCGTATTGACCACATTGAAGGCGACCAACCAGCTCAGGATCGCATTTGCAATCAACAGCCAGATAAAAATATTGATAATCGCACTGATCAGAAGGAGTAAGGATGTCATGTATATACCTGCTCGATTTAACCCAACCTACATTTAGGCTGTACGCCCGCAAAAGGCAACCATTCTACGGGCGATGAGACTGAAAAGCAGAAATTATCGTCAGTATTTCAACGCAGCAGTCGTCGCCTGATTGACAACCTTTGTCAAAACGGCTTTAACAAAATCTGCCTGTGTCATGCCATCGCTGCCGCCCATATCACTCATCTTTATATCTGGCAGCGTCGTGGAAAATTTTGTTGAAATGGGATAAACTTTCCCCGACAGTTTACCACCTGTTATCGTCAAGCTATCGACGCGAAGTTTGCCGCTCTTGCTGCCGGAACTATCGGCCGTCACGGCATAGGCCGCCGCAGCCGCAAGAATGATCGCGAGATTGGAACTGGTGGCACTGGTTTCCAGATCGATGGCCGGGTTTGTAATTTCAATCGACCTGATATGGAGCGGGCCCCATAAAATATTCCAGGGGGTAATCTGGATCTCGGCTTCATCAACGACAAAGCTTGTCTTTGAACTGCCAATGTTCGAGTTCGGGACTGTTAATCCTGCAATGCTGCCCCGACCAGTGAGAATATTCACGTCAAAAGCATCAAGGGTTACTTTTTCGCCAGTGGCATAGCTGCCCACAGTTACAATCGCGTCCTTGGCCGTGGAATTAACATGTTTCTCAGCTGTGTACACGCCAGCGACGATTGCCGCAATAACGACAACAATGACGCCACCGTTGATAAACAGGGATTTTACATTCATGAAGATTTCTCCGGTTCCTGCAGGTTGAAGCACAAGAACCGAATATAATCTTTAGTTGTTTTTATTCAATATTAATTACACTTTAAAAGTGCATTTCCTGAGCATGTCCGGCTATTCGAACTCCGGTTCGTCCCACCAGGGGTAGAACTCCGGCATGTCGGTTGACGGGCGCATGGAGAATTTCGCAGGACGTTTTTCAAGGAAGGAAGTAACGCCCTCGGCTACATCCGGGCTCTGGCCCATCATGGAAATGCCGCGACTATCTACCTTATGAGCTTCCATCGGATGGTCCGCACCCAGCATCCGCCACATCATTTGCCGACACAGCGCTACGGAAACTGGTGCGGAGTCTGCAATGAGTTCTCTTGCAAGATTGCGGGCCGCTTCAATTAATGCTTCGTGAGGATATACGGCTTTGACCAGTCCGCCTTCCTTTGCCTCCTCGGCCGGGAATATACGTCCTGAATAAACCCATTCGGCCGCCTGGGATATCCCGACCAGTCGTGGGAGAAACCAGCTACTGCACGCTTCCATCACAATTCCCCGGCGGGAAAAAACAAAGCCGATCCGCGCCTTGTCTGAAGCAAGGCGGATATCCATCGGCAATGTCATCGTCGCGCCAATTCCAACAGCCGGACCATTGATTGCACCTATGATCGGCTTTTTTGACTGAAACATCCGCAAGGTTACACGCCCGCCGCCGTCACGATGAACCTCCCCTTCTTTTTGAACACCGCGCGCCTTATAGTTAAAGGTATCCTTACCGGCCCCAAGGTCCGCGCCGGCGCAAAACGCCCGCCCTGCCCCTGTCACGACGATGGCCCGGACATCATCGTCCTCATCAGCCTTGTCAAACGCATCTATAAGCTCGTCACGCATTGTTGCCGTAAAGGCATTCAGATTTTCAGGACGGTTGAGGGTGATTGTCAGAATCTGGTCTTCAACATCATACAGGATATGTTCATAGGACACGGGATTACCTCCGGATTTTTGATTATTATTTGGTTGGCGCTGTCTTGTCATGACAAGATGATTTAATGGATTTATGCTAGCAAGGAACGGTCCGGCAAGGCCAGCGAATTCTTAGAGGAAACATCAAATGTCCAACAATGCGAAACAAGCCATCAGAGGCTATCATGCCCATGTCTATTATCGCCCGGAAAACAAGGATGACGCTGCATTGGTTCGCGATCAGCTGGATGAACTGTTCGACGTAAATCTGGGCCGCTGGCATGACAAGCCCGTCGGGCCGCACCCTATTTCCATGTATCAGGTGGTGTTTTCGACTGAGGATTTTTCTGAAATCGTTCCCTGGCTGATGCTAAATCGCCAGGGATTGGATATATTGGTTCATCCGGAAACCGGCGATGATCTTGCTGATCATCGGGACAATGCATTATGGCTTGGTGAAAAGCTAAAGCTCAATCTTGGAATGTTCGAGCAGACGTAACCGCGTTAGCTGTTGTCCTTGTTCTGATAAGCCATGTTGCAATGCTTGAGGCAATAAGGCTTACTGGGAACGGCTTCATCGCCGCAGAAATGAAAGTTGTCTTCCCCCGGATGACCGATCGGCCATTGGCAAGCCCGGTGCGCCGGAATAACCTTCTTTTTCGGCTTGGCGACGGCAGGCGTTGATTTTGATGAAAGCCCAAGGCGATTAGCCTTACCGATGACAGCATTGCGGGTAACATCCCCGAGTGCCTCGGCAATTTCCGCAGCCGTTTTTCCGGAGCCCCAGAGCTTTTTCAGCTTTTCAATACGTTCGTCAGTCCAACTCATACCCAGATCTCTTGTTGCGGTTGCCTCATGTCAATCAGCTGGCCGCAGGATACGCCAAATCCCGTCCGCCGCCAAAGACCTTGATATATCCTTCGGCGGCGGCAGAGTCTACAGATATCCGTCAACCATCTCTATTCAGCGTAGGAGATGCGCCAAACCGTTTGGCTGACCGCATCGGCAATAAGCAGCGAACCATCCGCCGCAACGGCAAGTCCGACGGGGCGCCCCCATACTTTTGCAGCACCTGGCTCTTCTGCTTCAATGCGAAAGCCGGTCGCGAAATTCTGATAAGAACCGGTCGGGCGTCCATCCTCGAACGGGACCCGGACAATTTTATAGCCTGTGGGTTTGGAAGCGTTCCATGAGCCCTGAAAAGCGACGAAAGCATCATTCACATACTCATCCGGGAATGACCCTCCGCGATAAAAGGCAAGACCAAGAGGCGCCGAATGTGACTGGAACAAAACATCCGGCAGGATAGATTTCTCCACCATTTCCGGGGCTTCTTCCGCGTAGTCAGGATCAGGGAATGTTCCTGTATAGGCATAAGGCCACCCGTAAAAACCGCCTTGCTTAACCTCTGTCAGATAGTCCGGCACCAAGCCGTCACCATAACCATCCCGTTCATTCACGACAGTATAAAGCGCGCCGGTTTGCGGGTTAAAATCCATGCCCACAGGATTTCGAAGTCCTGTCGCCACGGTCTCCATTCTGTTGTCATCGAGGTAGTATTTCTGGATACTCGCTCGTGGCAGCGGTTCAATCCCGACATTTGAGGCGCTGCCGACAGCGATATACAAAGCATTGTCCTTCTCGTCATAAAGAAGAATACGGGTCCAATGCCCGCCGCCGTTGCCAAGAGATCCCGGCTCAGTGACCTCTTCAATTGGTCCGCTCACTTCCAGGTCACCTACCTTGAAAGGAACCCGTCGCAGCTGCGTTTCCTCACCGATATAAAGCCACTCACCAACAATCGCCATGCCATGAGGCGTGTCAAGATCCTTGACAAGGACGCTCGCCATTTCCGCATCCCCGTCCCCATCTGCATCGCGCAAAAGCGTTATCTTACCTCCTCGCGGCTCCGCCAGCAGAACATCGCCGTTCTCAAGACTGTATAGCCATCTCGCGTGCGTCAGGTCTTTGCGAAATGCATTGACCTTGAAGCCCGCTGGAACATTCAATTCGCCTTCTTTATTGCTGCTGACCCGACGAGGGCTCAAAGCCTCCACCGGTGTTTCATATGGTTTGGGAAGGTCATCGGCCCGGATAGTGATCATCGCGCCAACTTCGTTGCTGTCCTCCGCATGAACGACAGCAAATGGCGTTAGAGCCAAAAACATGATTATAATGGTCGACAGATTTCTTGTGTTCGCAGCTATATGTATCATTTCACCTCTTTGGTAATAGTTTACCAACTATTTTCCCATATTATCTGGATATGGTCTTGTCACATTCCAAAGGAAAGTTAAACTAGGTGGCAGGCCAGTTTAACGTTAATTTCAGGAAGCCAGCACCCCGAGAATGCCACAGAAAGTCCTCCTTGTCCTCCATCAGGCTACCTCTGATCCCGGTCGTGTCGGTGAAGCCATCAGAACGCGCGGGTTCGAGTTGGACATGCGAATTCCGGCAATTGGCGACCCCTTGCCAAAGACAATGGACGAACATGACGCAGCCGTTATTTTTGGCGGCCCTATGAGCGCGAATGATGACCATGAAGCCTTTATTCGCGAGGAAACAAAACTCGTCGATGTCATACTGAAAAGCGAAACGCCCTATCTCGGCATCTGTCTCGGCGCGCAAATCATGGCCCGCGCCCTGGGCGCTCGTGTTGCGGAACATGAAGAGGGCTTTCGTGAAATCGGCTATTACCAACTTACACCAACAGAAAATGGCAGCCCCCTTTTTAATCAGCCGATGCAGGCCTACCAATGGCATCGGGAGGGATTTGACCTGCCTCAGGGCGCAACATTACTCGCGAGCGGCGAGTTCTTCCCGAACCAGGCATGCCAGATCGGAAAAAACGCCTTTGGCATTCAGTTTCACCCAGAAGTCACCGAAGCGATGAACCATCGCTGGGCAAAGAAGGCGGCACATATGCTTTCGGATCCCGGCGCACAGTCAGCCGAAGTCCAGCTTGAAGGTCGCCGTAAATACGACGACGAGGTCCGGAACTGGCTCGACCGATTTCTGGATCACTGGCTGCCCCCTTTGGCGCAGCAACAGACAGCCTACGGCAGCTAGGATTATGAGCCTAGATCACGCGTTTGGACTTCAGATCCGCCAGGTCCTCCACAGAATAACCAAGGCTTTCCATAATCTCATCGGTATGTTCACCAAGAGTCGGAGCCCGTCGCTTCATCTTGGTATCGGTTTTGGACATCTTGATCGGCAGTTCTGTTAAGGGAATTTTCTTGTCAAAACCGGGATATTCGACTTCCTTCAAAAGTCCCATCGCCGCGAGATGCGGATCGTCCAGCACTTCCTGAGGTGACATCACGGGACCGCAAGGGAGCCGAACTTCATCCATCGCCGCGATCGCCTCTTTCGTCGTCCGCTCGGCGCACCATTTCGCCATCCGTTCGGAAATGATTTCATTATGGTCGCCTCGGCTCTGGTCCGTTTTGAAGCGTGGATCGCTTAGCCAGTGATCTTCCCCGATCAGCTTGCACCAACGCTCGAATAACGGCCAGCCGAGTGATTGCACAAGGACCCATCCATCCTTCGTCTTGAAAGTATCTCCCGGTCCGGCGCCTTGCGCGCGGTTCGCTGTTCCGACCCGGTTAAGCTGTAACATCGCCTGTTCCATGAGGGTCACACTGGAAATCAGAACGGACGAACCGAACAGGGACGTATTGATAACCTGCCCCTCGCCCGTCATATCACGGTGACGCAATGCCGCCATCGTCCCGATAACTCCCATCAACGCAGTGGTGAAGTCGACATAGGGACCATAAAGCTTTCGTGGCTCGCCTTCACTTCCGGACATATACATGACACCCGACATTGCTTGCCCAAGTCCATCAAATCCGACGCGGTTCTTATAAGGTCCCACATCGCCGAACGCAGACCCATGTACGAGAATGATATCCTCCTTGACCGCCTTCAGACTTTCATAATCAAGTCCCATTGCCTCCAGCGTTTCAATCGGCAGGTTCGCGACCACGACATCCGCGGTCTTCACCAGTCGCTTGACGATTTCACGTCCTTCTGGCTTCATCGGATTCAGGGTCATACCCTTCTTGTTCTGCGCCATTTGCATGAAGAGACCGCCGTCCCCGGTTTGTTCTTCAGTCAGAGGCGTAACATAGCGATCTTCGCTGCCGTCGAGTTTTTCGATACGGATAACTTCCGCCCCAAAATCAGATAATACCGTCGCACAGTAAGGCCCGGCAATATAACGGCCAAAATCCAGCACCCGGATTCCCGATAAGATATTCGACATTTTTCATGCTCTCCTGATCATTCTTGTTATTTTTTCCAGGAATATTTATATCCCGCTTTCAGCGGAAGAATGCCTTGAATAGAGGTCTTTGGCAATGGCTTTAGGGCCGAAGATCACGGAAACCTTTGCTGATCTAGTCACCCTATAGCTCTGAAAAGCGGCAAATTACTAGGCGGCGTGCGTTCCCCGAATTGGATAGTCATTTTCCCGGATAAACCGGATACCCCGAAGAATTGCCCCAAGTTCCGGCCGGGAAAAAGGTGCATTGGATATGTCAATGATCTGAATTACGCCCTCTGGGCGAAGAACAAACAGGCCGGGTTCCGGGAAGGGTTGATCCGTCTCCTTTGGTGATCGCGGATCGGATATATACAAACCGAGCGACTCCATCTGGTCAATTGAGAGGTCATAACCGACGGGGAAGGTAAGGTTGTTATCATCGACCACTGTGGTCGCTTTCTCAATTCCGTCCCCGGAAATCGCGACCACATCGACACCTGCCGCATCGAATTCATTTTTCAGGCCTTCAAGCTGAGTCAGATAACGCATGCAAATTGGGCAATGCTTTCCCCGATAGACAACGACGAGTTGCCATCGTTCCGTATTTGATTTCGACTTGCCAAGGGTAAGCTCGCTGTCGGACACAAGAGGTACAGTAGTTTCCGGAAATTTCTGTCCTGCTGTCAGTTTAGTATGTGTCATCGAAAATCCTCTCAGCTCAGAGGTAAGTCTCCAGCCCTGATTTATAATAGAACGATCATTCCATTATTCTAGTTCTATTGCACCCTATTAACAAGGAACTTCAGGTTTCAGCATCAAAATATATTTATATCGCTTTATGGATTGCAATAAAGCGCCTCACACCTAGAATGGCGCAAATTCAAGTGAAAATTCTGCAGATCAGGTTGTAAAATATATGTCTTCACTATCGATAACTGAGTTTCAAAATCAGCTAAGCAGCCTGACAGTAGCAAGCAAAAATGCCATTGATGCCGCCATTCGACGTGATGCGGTTCTAACGAAACCCGCCGGATCCTTGGGCCGGCTCGAAACCCTGGCGAGTTGGCTGTCCGGGTGGCAGGGTCAGCATCCTCCAACCTATGACCATCCGCAAGTCGTTATTTTTGCCGGAAACCATGGCATCTGCGATCAGGGCGTCTCGGCTTTCCCGCCCGAAGTCACAGTCCAGATGGTTGCAAACTTCAATAATGGCGGGGCGGCGATAAACCAGCTCGCTAACGCATTTGATGCCGCCTTTTCCGTGTTTCCACTGGAACTTGATAATCCAACCGCAGATTTTACCAAAGCACCAGCCATGACCGAAACGGAACTGACAGACGCTTTAACGGTAGGCTGGAATGCAGTTGACGAAAATGCCGATATCCTGGTCGTTGGGGAAATGGGGATCGGCAATACAACAGTCGCCGCGGCCCTTTCCGCCGCATTATTTGGCGGCAGCGGCGCCGATTGGGCCGGACCTGGCACCGGCGTCACCCGTGAAGGGATACAGAAGAAGGCTTCCGTGATTGATCAAGGGATAGCCCGTCATCAAGACAGCCTAAATGATCCGTTGCACATATTACGTTGCCTCGGCGGGCGGGAGATCGCCGCTATGGCGGGCGCCATTCTTGCCGCACGGCAGCGACATATTCCGGTTTTGCTGGACGGGTTTGTCGTAGGGGCCGCTGCCGCCGTGCTATTCAGGAGCAATCCTGATGCCCTCAGCCACTGTATCGCGGCACATGTATCCGCGGAGCCCGGTCATAGTCGCCTTCTGCAGGAAATGGGGTTGGAACCATTGCTGTCCCTCGGCATGCGATTGGGCGAGGGTTCAGGCGCTGCTCTGGCGCTCGGGTTGATCAAAGGCGCCGTCGCCACCCACAATGGCATGGCAACTTTCGCCGATGCGGGCGTGAGTGAAGAAACCGGCGATTAACCGCCCACGCACGGCGCACACCCAGTGTTATTCAGGAAATTAACCTGCCATTTTGTCTCCTCTCCATCCCAAAATGACGTGAGGTGAGTGAGCGAGAGCGGTGCGACCGTGAGTGCCAGCATATTTTCTGGCGCTATCCCAAGGGCAATCCCGACAGTTGCCCGTATTACACCGGCATGTGTAACCATGACGATATCGCGCTCATCCGGCATGTTCTGCAATGAATTGATTTCAGAACGAACCCTGGAGACAACGTCGGAAAAGCTCTCTCCTCCCTCGGGACGGTTTTTTGAGGGGTTTTGCCAGAACTTCTCATAATATATGGGATCTGTGCCCTCGACTTCCTCATGGGTTTTACCTTCCCAAAGGCCAAAATTCTGCTCCCTGAGAGAATAAGACTCCCGAACCGATATATTCTGAGCATTTTGCCGCATAAGGATAAGACGCGCCGTTTCACGGCACCGTGCGAGATCGCTGGAAATGAAAAAGCAGTCAGGCGATAAAGCACTCGCCAACTCAGCAACCCGGTTCGTATCTGAAAAATTAGCAGGCAAGTCGAGATGCCCATATATTTTTCCGGAGGCAGCGACAGGCGCATGGCGAACAAGCCACCACTGCCGCGTCCTAAAACTACGGATCATGCTAAGATTTGCCGGGGATTTTCGTTTTTACTCAACCGTTAATTTGGTCAGTTGCCAGATTGACCGACCGTAATATTTCTCCTGAGCCAGTTCCTCGTCCGTATCATAGGGATAAATTATCCAGAAAGGAGCATATACATCGTCTTCCAACCATTCGCCGTCCATCTTGTAGGCAATAATCACATCATAGTCCGTCGCATCGGAGATTGGTATGTCCACTGAATAGCCGTCCTTAGCCGTTGCTTTCAAAACAGTTCCGTCAGCCTCGACCTTATCAAGAATATCACGAAGAAAAACGCCACGAAACCGTGTCTTCCCCGTTGTCCATGGACTGGTAGTGGCAATTACGACCGGCGTAGAGGCGGCCATATCGCCCGGGCTGAAATAAATTGCGCCATGTTCAGACTTGATATTACCTGTAATCGCCAGCTTGGCTTCCTCCGCCTTGGCAATAGATGCGCCAACCACAATGAGCAGGAACAATAATACCCCGCTCAGAAAATTCCGATAAATTGTGCGCCCGCTTTTCATCGCATATGATTTTGCCAACATCTCGCTCCCATAATAATTTTGAACCGCCAAGCACCCATAGCAGTCGATTAAGCCCTGTTAAAAATATGCCTTCCACCATCGCCAACGGCAATAATGATGGAGGCATTCGCAATAATCGTATATGTAGCCGATACTGAAGTTCACGTTCAAAGGTTTTTTTTATGAAGCGTACATTGTTTGTCGCCTCGAACCGGCTGGGCGATGCGGTTCTGACGACGGGAGTGTTACATTACCTCCTCGAAACGGAACCGGATGTTCCCATTACCGTTGTTTGCGGCGACATTCCCAAAAGCATCTTTGAAGCCGTTCCGGGAGTCGATCGCGTAATTGGAGTCAAGAAGCGACGCTTCAGCTTGCATTGGCCGGAAGTAGCTCTATCCCTAGGGCCTGTGATCTGGCATCGTATTGTTGATTTTCGTAGTTCTCTTCTCGGTTTTCTCCCGACCCGCCACCGTCATATTTGGCATGGCGGAAAAGATGATATCCACAAGGCTCAGGCCAATGCACAGCTTATCGGCCTCGATACCCCGTTACCGCCTCGCATATTGCCGACACCAAGCCAGCTAAACGCTTCAGAAAAGTGGCTGGGCCCCCTCAATCAGCGAGGGAAAATCCTGGCCCTTGCCCCCACAGCAAATTTTTACCAGAAGCAGTGGCATCATGAGAACTACCTCAGGCTCGCTCAGGCATTAACGGCAAAAGGCGGTATTCTGGAAGGCGCCCGCATCGCTGTCTTTGGCGCACCCGGTGAAGAAGCGCAGGCAATGCCCGTCGTCAATGCCTTGCCCGTGGATCAGGTTATTTGCCTTGTCGGGAAAACAACGCCCATGGAGGCGGCGACCATCCTTTCGCAATGCGACCTGTTCGTCGGGAACGATTCCGGGCTGATGCACACAGCAGTAGCAGTCGATATTCCAACGGTTGCGCTTTTCGGCATCGGCAAACCAGCTGTCTACCGCCCGTGGGGTGATCGCTCCCTGTGTCTCGAAAGCTCGCCTCCGGGTGCGCCCATCATTCGGCCTGAAGGATATTCCGATATCGCCCCTGAAGAACCACTTCCGTTTGAGTTAGTCTTGAGCGAGATTGAAAGCTTTTACGCCAGCATTATCAGTAAATAACTCTGCGGGCTCTCAGGACCTGACTTCGCGAAACGGCGTTACGCTGGAATCAATGGAAAACTGATGATTATAAAGATCGGCATAGACCCCCTCCTTTTTAAGAAGCTGGTCATGTGGCCCACTTTCAACGATTTCACCTGCAACGACGACATTAATCACATCAGCGTCCAGAATAGTTGACAGCCGATGTGCTATTACAAGGGACGTCCGCCCTTTCATGAGATGTTTTAGCGCAACCTGAATCTTCCGCTCAGATTCTGTATCCAAAGCCGATGTCGCCTCATCGAGCAACAGTATTGGCGCGTCTTTCAACATCGCCCGCGCGATTGAAATCCGTTGCTTCTGCCCGCCGGACAGACGAACGCCGTGGCTTCCGACAAGAGTGTCGTATCCTTTTGGCAAAGCCGAGACAAAATCATGCACCGCCGCCGATTTTGCCACTTCGATAATTTCGTCATCACTCACGTCGTCGCGTCCGTAGGCAATATTGGCCCTGATGGTATCATCAAACAGAAACACATCCTGACTCACCAAGGCTATTTTCTGGCGAAGCGAGGCAATTGTTACATCCCGTATGCTCTGACCGTCGACCAGAATATCGCCGCCATTGACATCATAAAACCGGGGAATGAGGTTTAGAATAGTTGATTTGCCCCCGCCGGAAGGCCCTACCAACGCAATCCTCTTACCAGCTCCCAGGCGAAGTGATATATCCTTCAGGACCACCTCATCCGGATGATACGCGAAGTTAACATTCTTGAATTCGACTTCACCCCTATGAAATTCAAGTGGGGCGGCATCCGGCTTATCAACGACTTTATGCTTAATATCCATAAGCGTAAATATTCGCTGCGCGGCAGCGAGGCCTGTCTGCATTCGCGGAAAAAGCTTAGCCACACTCTTGATAGGTTGATAGGCGAGCATGATCGCCGTAATAAAAGCGAAGAAAGTACCAGGTGTCGTCTCCCCCTCAATGACGTTGCTGGCTCCGTAAAAAATAACGCCGGCGATCAGAAAGCCGGCAAGCGTCTCGACAATCGGACCGCTCGACGCTTCAATACGCAGCGCTTTGAACTGAATTTTAAACCGATCTTCTATAACACTGTCGCCCTGTTGCACGGCCTGAGTCTCACGATCATAGGCTTTGACAACACGGATGCCCTGGAAATTCTCTTCAAGAAAGGAGCTAAAATCCGCTGTCTGCTCAAGAACTTTGCTTGACGCCTTACGGGATCGCTTTCCAAGCTGCCGGATCGCCAGAGTGCCCGGTGGCAGAACGATCAGGATGAACAACGCCATCTTCCAGTCATAGTAAAAAAGAGACCCAATCAGGAAAATTGCCGTCAGGCTATCCTTGGTCATCACAACCAGTGTTTGCGTCGCGACTGTTTTCAGATAATTGGTGTCAAAAACGAAGCGTGAGATCAGGCTTCCCGATGCGTTATCGTGAAACCAGGCGAGATCCGCAAAAACCAGCTTTTTGAAAAGGTCTTTCTGTATATCCGCGACAACCCTTGTCCCCACCCAATCCATAACTATCGTCTGACCATAGGTAGCAAAACCGCGTGCAGCGAAAATACAGACAACGGCGAGAGTTGTATAGATAACGTATTCAGGATTCTTGTCGAAAAAGACCTCATCGATAATTGGCTTCATCACGAAGGCTGTCGCCGTCGCCGTCAAAGCGCTTATAATCATGAAGAAAATTGCCAGAAAAAGGCGGCCTTTATAATGAGTGACATAATCACGCAATAGCCGACTGTACAGGACGATAGTCGCCGACTTAGGCAGCTTTTCAGAAGTCAAATCGCTCAATCTTTTATCCGATTTTACCTGTCACAATTTCTCAACTGGTATCACAGCTGTTATTTATCCAATAGAAAAAATACCGGTTTACGACGCCAGAGATTTCAATCACAACCGAGATACAACAGTTTCATGACCGAATTTTTATTTCCAAAGATGCATAATCCAAAAACTGCACGCTCCGCCTACATTCGTATTGATAATGATTATGGTTTTCATCATCAATACGAATAGCAAGTTTGAAAATGAAATTCACTTTCATAAAGATAAATTTCCATGTCTATGTACCAGTCACAATCGGTAAATCTATCCGCATTGATAGTTATCGCTTCGCAACTTTTCCTTTATGGGCTTTCCGCCTCTGCCGGAGAGCCCGCCTATCCCGACATTAGCAGAGAGATCTCCATTGAGATTGATGATAACTGGACGTATCGATCCGATGACCCAACTGCAGAGTTCTACGATCCTTATCCAACAGTAATTCTGGGAACAAATATCGCCTTTACCAAAGCATTTTTCTTCAATTTCGAGGCGACAATGGAGCCGGTTGAAGATTCAACAGGAGATCGGGCGTTCAAGGGTCTGGGCGGATATCATGCAGCTTCTGGCGTTCCTGAATTCGCTATAAGGCTCATATGCGGCTTGCAGTAAATCATGCCCACAGAGCGCATTTCCAGCGACTATCAACCCGAAGTCGTAAAATAAAGAAGAAAACATGACGGTCCCGAAACCGACCCTAATTCTATTTTTAAGAGTATTTAATTAGTATATCACCCCCATAAGGAGATATATGCATGATATGAAGGGAAGAAGTTTCCCCAATTAGGATAACAAACGGGCGTTTTCCCCTCCCCACACCTTTAAATGCCTGATATACTCCTGGAATGAGCGCATCCAGAGAAAATGAGAAATATGACCGCAAGGAAGAGTTATCCTCTTCCGATTTTAGGATCATAAGTTGGATCGGGATAATCAGTCAGCAGACGGATACGAAAATGCGTCAACTTCTGGATGGAACCGATGTGCCGCCGCCCCAATTCATGCTCCTCAACCATTTCCTTCATCAGCCCGAAGAAGGCAAAACGGTTTCAAAAATCGCCTGGGCATTGCAACAACCGCAGCCGGGGATTACAAAAACGGTCGCAAAAATGTTGAAGAAGGGCTTTTTGCGGGCAGAGGAAAACCCCGAAGACGGTCGCTCCAAATTTCTGTATCTCACAGATAGTGGGAAAAAAGCCCATCAGCAGGCGCAAGCCCTACTTGAAGCCGCTCTGTCCGATACCTTCTCAGGATGGCGGGAGTGGGAGAAGAAGGATTTCTTTGGCTTTCTCGACAAACTAAAAACCTATCTTGACGAGAACCGTTAAACCTCCGGTTCCGGGGCAGCCTTAGGGTTCTTTTTTGCGGTTCGCATATTAATGATCCCGACACCGACCAGCGTGATAGTTCCCCCGATAAGGAAGCGTATGGTAATCGGCTCGGAAAACAGCACAACGCCAAAAATCACCCCGAAAACCGGCGCCAGCAGTCCAAAGGGTGTTAGCACGGAGATCGGGTAGCGTTGTATCAAAAAATACCACCCGCCATGAGCAATAATCGTTGTCACAATGACGACGAAAGCAAGGGCTCCCCCCGCCTCCCATCCCATCGACATGACAGCGTCAAATTGTCCTGTTTCGGTCGTAAAGGAAATCAACATCAACGGCAAAAAGGAGATGGCGCCGATCCAGGCCTGCATTGTCATTGTTCCGACATTCTGTATCTGCCGCATGAGGATAAGGCCAACTGCCATGAAAAGGCCGGCGAAGGCGACAAGCGCGACACCTTCCAGCTGATCAAATATTACCGGATCAAAGCCGAGGAACATAACCCCGCTGAAGGCCATAATGATACCAAGGATCCGTCTCCAGCCGATGGTTTCCTTCAAAACGATAACGGCCAGGATTACGGAAAATGGTGCTATCAACTGGCTAGTGATGGCAACCGCCGTAACCCCGCCCGCCGCATAAATACCGAGATAAAGAAAGGTAAAATGAAATACGCCTACCGTTACCGCGATCCAGAAAATCGCTTTCATTCGGCCCTTGACGATTTTCAGGAAAGGAGACAGCAAGATAGCTACGAGAGAAAACCGCAAGGCCGTGAAAAAAAGTGGAGGGAAATGATCAAGTCCGACTTTTGAAGCAACAAATGAAAATCCCCATATCGCACTTATCATCAAAGCCATTGCGATATGTGGTAGTGACATGGCAGATACTTCCAGGTTTTCTTGAGAGGCAGATTGAGGCGAATCGATAAATTGTGCACGAGCGACTATGCTGCACTGCCGCAGGATAGCAGTATATATTTCAGGTTTGACCGCCGATTACAATTCAGAAGTTGAAAACAGCCCTCAACCGACCTATTCATCGTGATAACGATATGGAGATTCAATGGATTCTGTAACGCAGTTTGTTTTAGGCGCAAGTATTTCCGGCGCGCTTCTCGGTCCGCGCATCGGCGCCAAGTCATTGCTCATAGGCGGCCTTGTCGGCACATTGCCGGACCTAGACAGTCTCATTCCCATCGACGACGCCATCGACAGCATGACGTACCATCGGGGTTTCAGCCATTCCGTTTTCGTTCAGACTGCGCTTTCACCCGTGATCGCCGTGGTCATCGGCAAGATTTTTCCATCAAGCTGGGCGCATAAAAAAATATTATTCCTGACGGTATGGCTTGTGCTGATCACCCACAGCCTGCTTGACTCACTTACGACATACGGAACTCAGATTTTCTGGCCGATGGATTTCGGACCCCCTGTCGCTTTTTCTGCCGTCTTTATCATTGACCCCATTTATACTCTCCTACTGATATCTGGAGTCTTCGCTGTCTTCTTTATGCGAAAAAGATCTGGAGGATTTCGAACAAACCAGATTGTTCTCGCACTCAGCTGCGCCTACCTGATTGCCGGGCTGACGGGGAACCTGATCATATCTGATCGGGTAAAGGCAGATCCGAATTTCAGTGATATGCGCATTCACGTCCAACCCACAGCCTTTAATCTGCTGGTCTGGCAGGTCACTGGCGTAACCGATGATCGTATGGCGACTGGATTAATGAGCCTGACCAATGAATGTGGTGTACGGCATCTCGTAACTGCCGACCGGAGAAATGCCCCGCGTGATCTCGACAATATTCCCGCATCGGTCAAACGTCTTGAATGGTTCACAAATGGTTTCTTCACCTACGGGGAAATAGACGGGCGCCAGTCTATTTCAGACCTCAGAATGGGTTTTTACCCAAATTATGCATTTTCCTTCAATTTTGCGGAAGATAGCGATGAAGGCGTTGTCGTTATCCCACCTGAACGCATTTCCCTCACCTATGAAGAACGGGCCGGAGACATGTTTCGCTATATGGCTGATACCTTGAATAGCTGCTAAGCAGGGCAACAGAACCTTATTACTACCAATTAATCGTCATAAAAAATTACTGGCGAACTGCTTTTCCGCAGGTTAGTCTTTTTGGCAACGAGCCGACCTCAATGAACAAACAATATTTTTCCGGCGGAATCATGATGCATTCAATTTATAAAGCCGGAAAATTCAGCGGCAAACACCATACCATGTACAGCCTCGACCTTGCCTGACACCGGAACAAAAGCCAGTCACGCGATTCGGCCATTGCCCCTCATGCTCCCGCATATAGCGCTTCTACTGGCCGTCATGCTTCTCGGTCTCTCCTTTGTGGGCATCAGGGCCATCATGATGGATCAGGATGCCCCCGCGTCTCTTGGCTTTTTACGCTACGGGATAGCAACGCTGATGTTACTCCCGTTCCTGTGGTGGCGCCGGATTATCATGCCGCCACTCCACATAACCGTCATCATCGCGGCCCTCGGCGTCCTGCAGTTCGGGTTTTTCCATCTTTTTGTCAATACGGCGCTTGAAGACATATCGGCCTCCCGCGGCGCCGTGATTTTTGCCCTGATACCAATTTTGACCATGCTGATCGCGGCCATGGCCGGACGCGATACGCTGAATGCCATCAAACTTTTCGCGGCAATACTGTCGTTCATCGGTGTCGCCCTTGCCATCGGAGAAAAAGCTTTCACCGAGGGCAACGCGTCCACAGGCTGGACGGGAGAGCTCCTTTTTTTCATGGCGGTATGCTGTGGTGCGACCTACAACGCCTTTGCCAGTCGAGTCATGCAGAACCGCTCCGTTGTTCTAATGACGATTGTCGGAATGAGCGCTGGAACGATGGCAATTTTTCCATTTGCCTATGCTGAAGGACTTGGCAGCGCCATTAGGGGGTACGACACAGGCGACTGGCTCTGGATACTTTATCTGGCGGGGCCCGCCGCCGCCTTTAGTCTCTTTCTATTTAACTGGGGATTGCAGCAGCTTTCCCCGTCACAGGCCGCCATCTATGTTCCGATAGCACCGATTATGGCGGCGGCTTTCGGTGCGCTGATACTGGACGAGCATCTTTCTAGCCTTTTTCTTCTGGGGTTGGCTTGTGCGGTTAGCGGACCAATTATCCTAAACTGGCGACGAACAGCACGCCAGTCCAAACCCTGACTGTCATAAAAGTGAATACCCATGGTTGCTATAAACCGGTAAGCTAAATTCCTGAAAAAAGGGAAAAGAATGATCAAAAGCCGCTGTCCTGCCCTCTTAATCCAGGTATTCTTCGTCATAATCCTGATCGGGTTCAGTAACATTGCTTTAGCGATTGACGGTGTCTCGCTCGGACCGCGCCCTATGTTTCTAATCGATGACATGGAGGCGGGCGAACTGAAGGAAAAGCTTCAGCAGTGTCAGGCCGGACCATTCTCCACATCGGATTTTTCCATAGGACATCGTGGCGCTTCCTTGCAATTTCCGGAACATACGAAAGAGAGTTACCTCGCGGCGGCGCGCATGGGCGCGGGAATCATCGAATGCGACGCGACATTTACCAAAGACAAGGAACTGGTCTGTCGGCATTCCCAATGTGACCTGCATCTGACAACCGATATCCTGACCCGACCGGATCTTGCCGCTAAATGTTCAATTCCGTTCACGCCTGCCAATGGCGGCAAGGCATCGGCGAAATGCTGTACATCCGACCTCACCTTGGCAGAATTCAAGTCTTTGCGCGGCAAGATGGACGGCGCGGACACGTCCGCCGAAACCGTGACCGAGTACATCGCGGGCACACCGGGGTGGCGAACCGATCTTTATGCCGTCCCCGGGACATTGATGACCCATAAGGAAAGCATCGACCTCATCGACAGTCTTGGCCTTAAATTTACCCCGGAGCTTAAATCAGCCGATGTGCCGATGCCATATGAAGGTGACTACAGCCAGCAGGACTATGCAAAGGCACTGATCGCCGACTACAAGGCCGCAGGGATCGCCCCTGAACGCGTTTTCCCGCAGTCATTTAATCTGGACGATGTGCTTTACTGGATCAGGAATGAACCGGAATTCGGAACACAGGCCGTTTATCTGGATGATCGCTATCGCGGCAATGGCATAAATCCTGATGATCCGGCCAGCTTCTCGCCAACCATGCAGGAACTGAGTGATCAGGGCCTTAAATACATCGCGCCGCCGATCTGGATGCTTCTCGCGCTTGATGAGACAGGCAAAATCGTTCCATCCGCCTACGCAGAGGAAGCGAAGAAAGCTGACCTCAGTATCATCACCTGGACGCTGGAACGCTCCGGGTCTCTCGCCAATGGCGGAGGCTGGTACTATCATAGCGTCAAGGACGCCATCGATAACGAAGGCGATATGATGACCGTCCTTGACGTGCTCGCAAGAGACGTCGGCGTCAAAGGTGTCTTCTCCGACTGGCCTGCGACAACAACATATTATGCGAACTGTATGGGCCTCGATTAAGCCTCGTTCGCCGCAAGCAGCTTGGCGTTACCGCCGGATGCCGTTGTATCGATGCTCAGCGCCCGTTCCGCCACCATATAGTCCCAGCTGTGCCCGTTTGTTATGAGGGGGATAATTGCACCTTCCCGCGCTGCCACCGCCTGTCGGTAACGGACAAGTTCATAATCACCGGCGGACAGAGCGACACCACTGAGAGACGGAAGATTTCTCACAATTGATGGGGACAACGGAACGGGCAGAGACGCGATCAATCCTTTCGGAAGTTTTGACTTTTCCAACGCGGCGATCACTTCTGTCGCCTCCGACGGCGCATCAGCAAGCAGGACAGTATTCCCGGTTAGCAAAGCCAGCGCTGACAGCGAAAGCGCATTTTTGCCCGCGCAGATGATAACCCCGCGACCATGTAGGCTAAGTCGGTTGCTTTCGCCCGTCGGCCCAACGAGGTCTCTGGGCCTTGGGTCGTAGTCAGCCGCCCTCTCCAGTGCCGTTGTCATTTCTGACGCGGCCTCATCGCCAAGTTTGGCGGCGACTTTTCGAAGCAGGGAAAGACGGTCATCCTGCCGGTCCCATTTTAACTGCGCCTTTTGGGCCTCAATTACAAGCGCAAGCGTTTCTTTGGAAACTGTGACATCTCCGGCGTCTTCGGACGAGTCCACCTGTGGCGGGGTCTCATGGTCACGCAGCTTCATGAACCGGCGCAAGTATAACGGTCCGCCCGCTTTTGGTCCCGTGCCAGAGAGCCCTTCTCCACCAAAAGGCTGCACACCAACAACCGCGCCGATCTGATTGCGATTGACATAAAGATTCCCGACATGGGCCAGATCGCAGACATCCTGCACCCGGGTATCAACACGCGTATGCAGCCCGAGAGTCAGGCCATAGCCGGTTGCATTAATTTTTTCCACAACCTTGTTAACGTCTTGCGCCTTGAAGGTTGCGATATGAAGTACGGGGCCGAAAATCTCCCGCTCGAGCTCGTTAATATCGCCAATACGATAGGCCGCCGGCCCAACGTAGCAGCCCTTGCCTCCGCCCTTCGGCGGCGGAATCTTCCGGATCAGTTTGCCTTCGGATTCCAGCTTATTGCAATGGGCTTCAATCATTGCTTTTGCCTCTTCATCAATCACCGGACCAACGTCCACCGAAATATCCCAGGGATTCCCGATCCGGAGTTCCGCCATCGCCCCGTCCAGCATTTTTGTTACCTTCTCCGCGACATCTTCCTGCACGTACAGAACCCGCAAGGCTGAGCAACGCTGTCCGGCAGACTGGAACGCCGATGCCACAATATCGCGCACCGCCTGTTCGGGAAGAGCGCTGGAATCAACAATCATTGCATTGAGGCCGCCCGTTTCAGCAATCAATGGTGCTTCCGGATCTGCATTCTCCGCCATCGCACGGGAAATCCGCTGGGCAGTCTCTGTTGATCCGGTGAAGCAGACGCCCTGTACTTGCGGATCGGAGACAAGTGCGGCACCGACAATCGCCCCATCACCCGGCAGGAATTGCAGGACCTCACCGGGGATACCGGCTTCAAGCATCAACTCAACAGCCCGCGCGGCGATGAGGGGTGTTTGCTCCGCCGGTTTTGCAATCACGCTGTTACCCGCGACCAGCGCCGCGACGATCTGACCCGTAAAAATCGCAAGTGGAAAATTCCAGGGCGAGATACAGATGAAAAGGCCTCGTCCGATCATTTCACCGTTTGCCGCATCCTCACGCGCACGTAGCGCATAGTAGCGACAGAAGTCAGCAGCTTCCCGTACCTCGGAAATGCCGTCCATCAGCGACTTTCCCGCTTCACGACTGAGAAGGGCCATTAACTCGACGCGATGGGCTTCATAAAGATCCGCGATGCGCTCCAGAATGGCTGCCCGCTCGACTGATGGTTTGTTACACCAGTTTTCCGCACCCGAAACAGCGACCGTGATAGCGTCCGCCACATCCTTTTCCGTTGCATCCAAGCATTCTCCCACGATATCCGAAAAATGCGACGGGTTCTTGACTGTATAAAATTTCCCCTCAACCTCTTTACCGTTAATCCGGGGAGCCGCCCGCCATTGAAACGTCTTAAAGTCACTCCGCGCCTTGTCAAAATCAGCGAGAGTCGCCGGGTTTGGAAAATTGATACCAGATGAATTCGCACGCGCCTTTCCGTAAAGAGCGCTCGGGAGAGGTATTCTATCGTTCGCAATTGAAGGATACTCAAGAACTGCCGCGACTGGATCGCGGACCACCTTTTTCGGCGGCACTTTTTCATCGAGTACCTGATTGACGAAAGAGCTGTTCGCGCCATTCTCCAGCAAGCGTCGCACCAAATAGGCAAGCAGATCTTCATGCACCCCAACCGGCGCATATATCCGGCATCGGTTCTTGTTTTGATTCATGACCAGATCATGCAACCCTTCCCCCATGCCATGGAGGCGTTGAAATTCAAAATCGCCATTCCCCTTCGCCATTTCCAGTATAGCGGCAACCGAGTGGGCATTATGGGTCGCGAACTGCGGATAGATATGATCCGTCATGGAGAGAAGCTTTTTCGCACAAGCGAGGTAACTCACATCGGTTGCCATTTTTCGGGTGAAAACCGGGTATCCGTCATATCCCATAACTTGGGCCAGCTTGATTTCCGTATCCCAGTAGGCGCCTTTTACGAGACGCACCATGATCTTGCGATTCAGCTTTTTGGAGAGCGCATAGAGCCAGTCAATTACATAGGTGGCGCGTGGTCCATACGCCTGCACGACAACTCCGAAACCATCCCAGCCTTTCAAATCAGGATTGGAAAGGACAGCTTCGATGATATCCAGAGAGAGGTCGAGGCGATCTGCTTCCTCGGCATCGATATTAAACCCCATGCCGGCATTCTTTGCCTGAAAGACCAGAGACGAAAGGCGCGGCACCATTTCATCCAGAACGCGCTTTTTCTGGGTATATTCGTAGCGCGGATGCAGTGCCGACAGCTTTACCGAAATTCCGGGGTTGCTGCGAATATCAAGGTTTTTTATACGTTCGGAAATGCTTGAGATTGCCTTGGAATAAGCCATGAAATAGCGCTGCGCATCCTCTGCCGTGCGGGCAGCCTCGCCCAGCATATCGTACGAATAGCTGTACCCTTTTTTCTCCATACCTCGGGCACGATCCATCGCTTCATTAATATTCCGCCCCAGAACGAACTGATGTCCCAGAACCTTCATAGACTGACTGACGGCAGTGCGGATAACCGGCTCGCCAACCCGCCTTACCAGTTTCCGAAGTTGCCCCACAACATCAAGCGTCCCGTCGCCAAGCGGATGCACGACCTTTCCAGTCAACATCAGCCCCCATGTGGAGGCGTTCACCAGTGGGGAGGAGGAATGACCGAGATGCTTGCTCCAGTCCGCTGGCGCGATCTTGTCGCTGATCAGCGCATCCATGGTGATTTCGTCCGGCACACGCAACAACGCCTCGGCAAGGCACATCAATGCAACACCTTCTTCCGTGGTCAGACCGTACTCGCTCAGAAAGGTTTCCATGACGCCGGGATCATCTGCACGGCGAAGGTCCACGACAAGCCGTGCGGCTTTATCGACTATGGCTTGCCGGGCGGCATCCGATAAATCGAGATCGTCGATCAGTTTCCTTACAGCTGCCGCTTCATCCGTAATATAGTGGTTGCGGATATCAGCACGCAGGATCGACAATTTCTTTTCTGGCATGGCGCACCTCGTAAACAAGACATGATCGGAGTTTCAGCTATTACTCCATACTACCCTTTTTACCGCAGGCTTTCAGACCAAAATTTCCAGCTAAATACAAAATTTATATCGAAAACTATCCATAAATATTACTTTTTTCCTGATATACGTATCTTTCAAAGGATATTAGCCTAAACAATTCTCTATGGACGAACCTTGAAGCTGGACACTCCGGTTGTCCTCAGCGGTGCGGCCATTTCCGCGAAATCACACAGAATTTTTCGGGTATCCCGGGGATCGATTATTTCCTCGATCAGAAACCGCTCCGCCGAGCGGAAGGGAGAACGAAGGCGATTCAACCTCTCCTCGATTTCATCCAGCTTTGCTTTGGGATCATCGGATGCCTCCAGCTCAGATTTATAAGCGGCTTCCAATCCACCCGCGATGGGCAAAGATCCCCAGTCACCGGATGGCCATGCATAGCGAAGATTGAAACGACCGGAATTCATATGGGCCGCACCCGCAACGCCGTAAGTTTTACGCACCAGAATTGCACACCAGGGGACTGTTGCCTGGGCTATTGCAGCCATCGCCCGCACGCCATGCCGGATCGTGGCCTCATCTTCGGCTTTACGGCCAACAAGGAAGCCTGGGATATCGACAAGATGGGCGACCGGCAAATGGAAGGTCTGCGCCAGATCAACAAAACGCAATACTTTTTGCGCGGCATTCGCCGTCCAGGCGCCTCCGTAATGATAGGGGTCACTTGCCATGATCGCGACGGGCCATCCGTCCAATCGGGCAAAGCCGGTAATAACAGAGCGCCCCCATTTCTTGCCAATTTCAAAGAAGCTGTCTTTATCGACAGTCGCCTCGATTATCTTGCGCATTTTATATACTTTACGCGCGTCCCGCGGTATCGCATCGATCAACCATTCTTCCCGCCGGTTCGGATCGTCGTCCGTCTCCTCCCGTTCGGGCAATTCAAAGACCGATGGTGGCAGGTAGGAAAGGAAGCGCCGCACTTTTTCGAACGCTTCTTCTTCCGACTTTGCTTCATCATCAACCGCCCCGTTGCGTGTATGTATATCGGAGCCACCCAGTTCGTTCTTGGTCAGTATTTCGCCTGTGCGTGCAACGACCGGGGGACCGGCGACGAACATCTGCGATGTTTCCTTGACCATTACGGAATAGTGACTTGCCGCAACGCGGGCCGCGCCGAGACCCGCTGTCGATCCGAGCGCCATGGCGACAACCGGCACCTTCGAAAGATTATCGATGACAACATCCCAACCCCGAACCTCGGGCACGTAGGTACGCCCCTCCGTTTCAATGGTTTTAACTGAACCGCCGCCACCTGTGCCGTCGACCAATCGAATTAGTGGCAGTTGCAGGGCGCTGGCCATGCTTTCCACATGAATAAGCTTTTCCCGGATGCCAGCATCGTTGGCGCCACCGCGCACTGTGAAATCGTCTCCGGCCACGACCACCCGCTTGCCGTTGATACGACCGCGACCGGTGATCAGGTTCGCCGGCTGCATATCAACAAGTATACCATCAGCGTCATATTCCGCCCGACCCGTCGTTGAACCAACCTCTTCGAAAGAATTTTCATCCAGAAATTTGTCAATGCGGTCACGTACCGTCAGCTTGCCCGCGTTCACATGACGGGCGACCTTTTCCTTCCCGCCCATTTGTTTCGCAAATTTTTGGCGAAGTTTCAGTTCTTCAATCTCTTTTTCCCAACTCATCCGGATGTCCCTTTTTTATTGTTATTTTATGGGTTCGGGCCGTAGCGCGAATGCCCCCTGTCGCACGTATATGTTTTTGAACATCAAACCCTTGTATCGGTCTGCTGTCAACTGCTTCAATATTGCTATGTCGTCTTGCTAATCCGGCAGAGGTATGTAGCTATCGTCGCCAGGCACGCCGTCAAAACGATTTTCTTTCCAGTCGTCTTTCGCCTGCTCTATTTTTTCGCGGCTGCTGGATACAAAATTCCAGTAGATAGTTCGCGGCTCCGGCAGTGCATCCCCACCCAAAACGGCAACGACAGTATCCTTCATCGCCGTCAGAGTTACCGTCGGATTTTTATCAAGAACTGCGAGCGTTCCCGCCTCTACAGAGGCACCATCAATATCCACTTCACCTTCGATGACATAAACGGCCGCTTCTTCATAGTCTGGCGCAAAGGGAATAGACACGCCTGCCTCTAGCTGAATATCAGCAAAAAACAGACGGCTAAGCGTCGCCACTGGGGATGTCTCATCAAACAGGCTTCCGGCGACGAGACGCCCGTGCCATCCCACGCCGCGTAGTTCAGGCAAGTCGGATTTGGGTGTATGAACGAATGAAGGGTCTGTTTCCTCATATTCCCTGGGAAGCGCGACCCACATTTGCAATCCGTGAACAGACTGCTCAACGCTGCGCATGGCGTCGCTGCTGCGCTCCGAATGGACAATGCCACGGCCTGCCGTCATCCAGTTGACATCTCCAGGGCAGATTTCCTGAACTGAACCGAGACTGTCACGGTGAAGGATCGATCCATCATATAAATACGTCACCGTCGCAAGGCCGATATGAGGATGAGGCCGCACATCCAGACCCTGACCGGCATTTAGTGTTGCGGGTCCCATATGGTCAAGAAAGACGAACGATCCGACAGAACGGCGTTTGGCAACGGGCAATAGCCGACGAACTTCAAACCCGCCGATATCTGCAAGTTTGCCTGTAATACGAAGGGTTATGCTGTCCGCTGTCATTATTGCGCCGTCCAACCCCCATCAATTGATTGCAGGCTGCCGGTGATGTTTTCCGCAGCGTCACTACAAAGAAACAGCGCGAGGGCAGCCACCTGTTCAATGGTCGTGAACTTCTTGGTCGCCGCAGCGGCGAGAAGAACGTCATTGATTACTTCCTCCTCAGTTATGCCGCGGGTTTTTGCCGTGTCCGGGATCTGTTTTTCAACCAGCGGCGTCCAGACGTATCCAGGGCATATCGCATTTACTGTTATATTATCCTGCGCAACTTCCAATGCTGCGGTCTTGGTAAGCCCGGCAATACCGTGCTTGGCCGCGACATAAGCGCTTTTATTCGGGGACGCGACGAGCGCATGAGCAGACGCTGTGTTGATGATCCGGCCCCATCCCCGTTTTGTCATCAGGGGGATTGCATGATGCATGGTATGAAAGGCGGAGGTGAGATTGATGGCAATGATCGCATCCCATTTTTCCGACGGAAATTCTGCGATTGGCGCGACATATTGGATACCGGCATTATTTATCAGAATGTCAACGCCACCGAACTCAGCGACAGTCATATCAAACATCGCAGAAATCTCGTCCGGTTTCGTCATATCTGCCGGGCTATACAGGCATTTAACACCATACTCACTCTCAAACGAGCTGCGAAGCTCTTCAATCTCCGCAGCATCACCAAACCCGTTGATGATAAGGTGACATCCCTCTTTTGCAAGTGCGCGCGCGCATCCCTCACCTATCCCGGAAGTTGAACCAGTAATGACTGCCACCTTATCCTTTAGCATAGAGATTCCTTTTCATGCATCTTGTGACGACTACTTGAAGATTAATCCTGCGCCCAATGAATTACAACGGCCAGAAAAATAAAATGGCCGGAATTGCAACCGCGATAACGAGGATTTCAAGGGGCAGCCCCATTCGCCAATAGTCACCGAATTTATAGCCGCCTGGCCCCATAATCAGGGTGTTGTTCTTGTGACCGATGGGCGTCAGGAAGGCGCAGGATGCCGCAACTGCGACGACCATAAGGAATGTATCCGGATTCACGTTCAGCCGGTTCGCTATGTCGAGCGCGATTGGTGCCCCGATGACGGCCGTTGCTGTATTGTTCAGAACGTCTGACAAGGTCATGATCACTACCATCAGAACCGTAAGAACTACTACAATTGGCAAGCCCTCCGTCAGATCCACTATACCCCCGGCAATCAACCCTGTTCCCCCTGATTGCTCAAGCGCAGCGCCAAGCGGTATCATCGAGCCCAAGAGCACAATGACAGGCCACTCAATGTGATTATACACTTCCTGTATCGGCACAATATCAAGCGCAACATAAGCGGCCACAACGATTGCCAGAGCGACGGCCAGATAGAGCCAGCCAAAACTTGCGGCAATAATACCTGCGGCGAAAATGCCCGTGGCCAGCCCGGCGCGACGATACTGGGTCACAGAGAGCCCGCGCTCGGCTAATGGCAAAATTCCCAGCCATTGAGCTACCTCGGGCACCCGGTCGACAGGCCCCAGCAAAATCAAAATATCACCTGCCTCTATATCAAGCTTGCGGACCCGTTCGCGAAACTTCTTACCCTGACGAGAGACGCCAAGCAAGGTAACGCCGTGGCGCGTCAGCAAACGCAGAGACATGGCAGACCGCCCTTCTATCCGCGCATACCGCGGCACCACAAATTCCATCAGCCCCATACCGCCGGAGGCAGCTTTCTCATGTCGTTTCTCACCGTCAAATTCCAGCTTCATCGCGCCGCGGAACTGATCAATACTTTTTGCGACCGCATCCACAACAAGGACATCCCCTGCGCGGATTTCCGCATTTCTTGCTTGACCGGCAAGACGTTTATTATTGCGGACCAGGCCAACCACCGCAGTATCATTTTCGTCCGCCACATCATCCAGTTCCCGCACGAGCATCCCGATCGCTGGCGACTCTTCAGGAACGAGCAGCTCCGCGAGATATCCCTCCTGATCAAGGAGGTCAACGGTTGGCGCCTTGCTATCCCTCGAACCTGGAATGAATCTCCAGCCGATAACGGTAATAAAGACGATACCGACAATCGCACAAACAAGTCCGACCGGCGCGAAATCGAACATTCCAAACGGAGCGCCGAGCGCGGCCTCCCGATAGGAGGCAATAATGATATTGGGAGGAGTGCCGATCAGGGTGATCAACCCACCCAGGATAGTCGCGAAGGCGAGCGGCATCAGGGTGATACGAGGAGATCGTTTGGCTTTGGCAGAAGCCTGCAAATCCACTGGCATTAACATGGCCAGAGCCGCAACATTATTCATAAAGGCGGAAAATACAGCGCTCAGTCCGCCCATTGCCGCAATATGACTCGAAAGCTTTAGATCAAGCGCCGCCAGCCTCCGCGTAATCAGGTCAATCGCTCCGGAGTTCAACAGGCCGCGTGAGACGACCAGCACCAACGCAATTATTACGGTCGCCGGATGTCCAAAGCCTGAAAAAGCCAGCTCTGTCGGGACTAGGCCCAGTACCAACGCAATGACAAGTGCGACGAAAGCCACCAGATCATAACGCCAACGCCCCCAAATCAGCAAAGCGAAGACAACTCCGAACAGTGAGAATAAAAGAATTTGGTCAATCGTCATTAGTCATTATCCGAAACAACGCAGAAAAAAACATAGATATCAGGAGGATTTGGCAAGCATTGCGGCCATCATCTGATGGAGCAGGTTGACTGCTTTCAACGGACGCACCATCACCTTGAAATCCGTGATCCGCCCATCTTCCGCCCATTGGATGATATCAACGCCATTTATGACGATCCCGTCAATAGTTGTTGTGAATTCCAGCATTGCATTGCTCGAACCTACAACCTCCCGAACATAGGTAAAATCATCCCCGTTCAGAACCTGAAACGCCGCCAGCAGATATTTACTCGTAACGGCTTTTCCGCGCTGGGGCGTAAAGACAACCGGACTGTGGAATACAACGTCATCATGGAGAATACGGCCGAGCTTTACCGGATCTCCTGTTTTCACACACTCATGCCAAGCCACAATAGTATTTTCAATCATCGTTCAGCCTTGTCTTCCAACGAATTTGACGAAGAAGGATTGACCATTTCAACACGAATATCCCGCTGTGGGAAGGGAACATTGATGCCCTCATCCCGGAACATCTGCCAAACGCTGACAAGCACCTCACTCGTCACATTCCGGCAGCCATCCTCCGGATCGGCAATCCAGAAACGCAACTCAAGATCAATGGAGCTATCGCCAAACCCCCGCATCAGACACCGTGGCGCGGGGTTGCTCAACACCCGCTCTACATTTGCCGCCGCCGCCTCGATCAGCTTTTGAGCTTTCGGGATGTCCGTCTCATAGGCCACCCCGATTGGGGCACGAAGCCGCACATTCTTCGAACTGTAGGACCAGTTGATCACTTGTTGCGTGATCAGGTCCTCATTGGGGATCAGATACTCCATGGCATCGCGGGTAATGATAGAGGCGTAGCGCGCGCCCATGGCATTGACCCGGCCATATGTCTGCCCGACTTCGATGACGTCCCCCGGCTTGATGCTGCGATCAAGAAGCAGGATAATCCCGCTAATCAGGTTTGAGACGATTTTCTGAAGACCAAAACCAATACCGACACCCAGCGCACCACTGAAGACAGCAAAGGCGGTAACATTGATTCCTGAGTTAGAGAGAATAATCAGCACTGCCGCCGAAATCAGCCCAACCCGAACCAGTTTTGCCGTCAACACCTGAACAGACGGGGTTAAGGCGCGGGATTTATGAATGCGCCCTTCAAGGAACCGCGACAGCCCAAACGTAAACCAGAAGACGATGATCCCGGCCACCAGCGCCTTAGCGATCCCCAGCATGGAAATGCGCGTTTCTCCAAGGTTAAAGGCAAGATCCTCAAGAAACACCAAAGTGGGGTTGAGCAATCCGAGAATATTGAGAGCCGCAATAGTCCAGGCGCAGAAGGCAACGAGGCGTGCCCATATCTTGTTTTGGGCAAGGCTAGTAACGATATTTATGACGATCCATGCGACCAGAAGCGAGCAAATTGCACTAATGATATGAGACGGCGGGCCAACCCCCTGGAAAATCGCAAGGATCGTGAATTCGATACTGAGCCAGATGAGTGGCATTGCCAACGCAGACAGGATATCGAAGAACCGCGCAAACATTGCGCGCTCAGGCATGTGGGTCTGAAGATTGGCGAGCTGGCGCTGCAATTGACGACGCGTGAGAATGGCGACGAGCAAACCACCGACGACGGCCAAAACCTGTGAAATAATATTCACATCGGACCCGAGAGCCACGATCTGCTCAAATCCCTGATTCAAAAACTCGCGTATATTATCAGCATTCATTAAATCCGAGCTTACCTTGATTGATTTGGAAATCAAACAACTATCCAGCAACCTCTGGGCTGACTATCAATATTTGATCAAAAAGGATGTGTTGGTCTAATTCCTTATGATAAGGTGTTGCACAACGATAAAAACCACTGGCCTTTCACCAATGAGAAAGGGCGCCCTCTTGTCCTTTTTTAGCTCTCAAAATATCACAGGCAAACCATATATCGACAGCGATTATTCATGGTTTCGTCTGTGCATTTCCGTCCTGATCTCACTTGTTGGCAGCGCCGGCATGTGGGCAGTCGTTATTGTATTGCCTGCGGTTCAGGAAGAATTCGGCATTGACCGTTCAGCAGCCTCCCTGCCCTACACCACCACAATGATCGGCTTTGCACTTGGTAATTTCCTGCTGGGCAGGATGGTCGATCGCTTCGGTATTACCCTTCCCATGATTGCCGCCGCAATGATGCTCACCGCAGGATTTACGCTTGGCGCGCTTGCCGGCAATATCTGGCTGTTTGCTGCCGCTCAAGGTGTCCTGATCGGTGTCGGCTCATCAATCACCTTTGGACCCCTGATCGCAGACATCTCGCACTGGTTCGAACGGCATCGTGGGGTCGCCGTCGCAGCTGCTGCGAGCGGGAATTATCTGGCCGGGACCTTTTGGCCGTTGATCCTGAAAGACGTGATCGCCACGGATGGCTGGCGTGATGCCTATATGCTTGTTGCGATTAGCTCCTTCGCCATCATGACGCCAATGGCATTGTTGCTGCGCCGCCGCCTTCCTGCGCAAGTTGTTGACCTCTCAACGGGCACTGTGGTGCCGCCGGTCGTGAAGCGGCGGATTGATATCTCACCGCGCGTCCTCCAAATTCTGCTGTGCACGGCGGGAATCAGTTGTTGCGTCGCCATGTCGATGCCGCAAGTCCATATTGTCGCCTACTGCGCCGATCTGGGATTCGGAGTGACAGCCGGAGCGGAAATGCTCTCGATTATGCTTGCTGGCGGGATTGTCAGCCGCCTGCTTTCCGGCTTTCTCGCCGACCGTATCGGGGGGGTGCGTACTATCCTCTTGGGATCATTCCTGCAATGTCTGGCTCTCTTCCTCTACCTGCCCTTTAATGGCTTGGTGTCGCTTTATGTTGTTTCTTTGATCTTTGGACTTTCGCAAGGCGGCATCGTTCCAAGTTACGCAATTGTCGTTCGGGAATATCTTCCCGCGAAAGAGGCGGGTGAACGTGTTGGGCTGGTCATTATGATGACAGTGATGGGCATGGCATTGGGAGGCTGGATGTCCGGACTGGTCTATGACCTGACCGGCTCCTACCAGGCGGCCTTTATCAATGGCATTGCCTGGAATATGCTGAATATGGGCATTATGGCACTACTACTTTGGAGAACACGTGAAAGGGGGACAGCAACCGTGTGATCCCGAAAAGGAACAGATGCCATCATAGCTTTCAGCATAAAACAGTCTATTGCCTGAACGGCGCCATCGAACTTGCCGCAGTCGCCTAAAAAGCCCCATTTGAAGGAGTATAACTAAGCTACAAGGGGTTTATAATATCGATGCTATAGTTTTGACATAAACCGAATGAGCCGTTATGTTTTTTCTGTAAATGGGGATCAGCCGAAAGATTAGATGCTATGATGAATTTGCGTCCTGCCTTGCTCGCAATTCTAGTCAGCATGGGGCTTGCCGTCGCGACATCAATGGCGGAGGAAGCACCACTTCTTACCCTTGAAGAAGCGTTAAGCCTCGCTAAAGCCCAGAACCTGCAGCTCAAGAACGCCGATCTGCAGATTAATGTGGTCGAGGAACAGAAAAAAGCTGTTGAATCCAAGCAGTATCCGCAGCTTTCTGCCCATGTCCGCGGCCTACAGAATTTTGTCGATAACGAGTATACCTTCGAGCAAGGGTCCCTGGGAACTGTTGGCGGCTCGCCCGTTCCATCAAGCAACGTGGCTATTGATACAACAAACGGCTTCACGACCCACTACTCACTGACGGCCACCCAGCCGCTTGTCGGGCTATATGAGATCGGTTTGAATGTCGACAAGCTGAAGACAGAACAGGAAATTGCACGCCAGCAATCCCGGCAGACGGAGCAATCCATCACCCTGCAAGTCAAACAGCTTTACTATCAGATACTGAGTGATGAAAGCGCCATTGAGGCGACCAAATCCTCGATCCGGTTCAATGAAGAACTCGTTAAAATTCTAAAGGACAATGTCGCCCAGAAGACTGAACTGGAGTATCAACTTCTGAACGGAGAAGCGCAGCTCGCGTCCACCCGCCATCAACTGTTCGAGCAACAGAATGATATCATTACAGCCAAACAGCAACTCAATGTCCTGCTGGGACGCGAGATTTCCACTTCCTTCCGAGTCAGCCCGGCGAAGGCCAATCCGTCTGTTGCCTTTAATCCGGATGACGCCGTTGATCAGGCAATAGCCCGCAGGCCCGAAACAATGCAGGCACGCCTGCAGGTGGAAGCTGCCGAAACCGAAATCGAAATCGAAAAAAGCGCCTACCTGCCGGAAGTCAACCTGGTGGCAAGCTATGGCCGCTCGGAAAATACTAAATTGTTGCCGGACGAAAGCATGTATGTCGGGCTTATCGCGAAATGGGATTTTTTCACCTGGGGTGGAAACGCAAGCAATGTCGCCGGCTCCCGCCTCGCTTTGAAGCAGGCGTTTAACTCCCTGCGCGATAATGAGGACCAGATCCGTGCAGAAGTGAGCCAGAATATCCGGGCGCTGGAAGTCGCGAGAACACTTGTGCCGGTCACGGAAATGGCGAAGACGGCCGCCGAGGAACAATTGAGGGTGAGTCTCAATCAATATAAAGCACAAACTATCCTCCTGAGTGATCTGCTGAATGCTCAGGCTCAACTGGAAGAGGCGAACGACAATTACCATCAGGCGCTGCTCGGAGTTTGGAACGCCAGCGCCTCACTCGAACAGGCACTAGGAGAAGAGTAGATGCCATCGCGTTTTATTGCTGCCATTGGCATCGCGCTTGGGCTGTCCTTTCTGACGGCCTGCGATTCAGAAGAGACCCAGAAAGCCGCGCCGCTACAGCCGGTACGGGCAGAGATACTTACCCAGGATACGCTCAGCAACGACATTCGCTATAGCGCCAATATCGAGGCCAATACTCAGGTGAATGTCGCCTTCAAAGTGACGGGTTATGTTACCGAGCTAATGCAGATCAAGGGCAGTAATGGAACTGAGCGCGCAATTCAGGCCGGCGATGTGGTGACCAAAGGCGACATTCTGGCTACGGTGGACTCCAAGGACATTCGAGACAGCCTGGTCCAGGCAAACAGTCAGGTGTCTGCCGCACAGGCCAATTTGAACAAGGGTAAGCAGGATTTTGACCGTGCCACGGCCTTGTTTAACTCTGGCAGTATGACAGCACCAAATTACGACAGTGCAAAGCAGGAATATGAAAACGCCGTTGCGCAGATGGAGAATGCCAAGGCCGCCCAAAAAATTGCGAAAAACAATGTAAATGATTTTGAGCTAACCGCACCGCTGGACGGAGTGGTTTTGCAGCGCAATATTGACGTAGGAACACTTGCCAACCCGCAAACAGTTGCTTTTGTCATCGCCGATACCAGCACTGTCAAGGCGGTCTTCGGCGTACCGGACAGCAGGGTGCAATCCCTGAAAATCGGTGATACGCAAACATTGACGACACAGTCCTATCCGGGAAAAATTTTTACTGGCGAGATATCAGAAATTGCCCCATCCGCCGACACCAACAGCCGGGTTTTCGACGTTAAGATAAATCTGGATAACAAGGATGACCTTCTGAAAGTCGGGATGATTGCCTCACTCAGCCTGCCGAAAGAAGCCACAGATGCTCACCAAGGATCCCTTCTCCCGCTGGCGGCCATTGTCCGGTCCAAAAACGATGCGAAGGGCTATGCGGTTTTCATCCTGAAAACCGAAGACTCCAAGACGATCGCGACTCTCACGGATGTAAAACTCGGAGATGTGCACGGAAACCGGATTACGGTTCTCTCCGGATTAACGCCAGATGCCCGGGTCGTCGTCAATGGCACCGCCTTTTTAAGAGATGGTCAGCAGGTCGCGGTCATTCCGTGATGAATTTAGTTGAGGGGATGGGGGAGTCTTGCCGGTGAAAGATATTACGGAAACCCATAATACCGCCCGATATTTTACCGAAAATCGTCACATCTCCTGGGTATTGCTGCTCGCTGTCTTTATGTGGGGCATATACGGGTACCTCTCGATGCCAAAGGCCAAGGATCCGGCAATCCAGGTACGCGTTGCCTCAGTTGTCACAAGCTGGCCAGGCGCAGATGCCACGAAAATTGAACAACTGCTCACCCGACCGATTGAAGAGCAGATCGCGCTGAGTTCTACGCTCCATCCGGTTGGCCCGACGAAGTTCGCCGTAAAATCGCTTACGCTGCCCAATCTCTCTATCGTCCAAATCCAGCTTGAAGAAACCCTGACGGACACCAAAGCCGCCTTTAACGAAATAGACCTCAATCTGAAGGCGCTCAACCTGCCGGATGGGGCCGGCCCAATCCAGTTTAACGACGGATTTGGCGATACCGCCGCGATCCTGATGACGGTCGCAAGCCCCTCTGAAAGCCCGGTAGAAATCTCGCTCAGGGCCCGCGATATAGCAGCCGCCATTGAGACCGCACGCCAACAGCAATCAATCAATTCCGAAATGCAGCGCTCCCTTATTGTTGTAATGCCTCGGGATATCGCGTTAACGGCCCCAGCGCAGGATATGGACCTTTTTAAAGATTATCTGGTCAACAAGAAGGTCGTCACAGATGCCATATCCCTGAAAGGCGCGGGCTTCATCGGTCTTGATTTTTCCACAGCCCTTAGTGATAACGAACTGTTGGCGGAGCTCAATAAGTTCCTGAAGGAAAAACTTGCACAAGTCAGCTTTCATGAAGATGCCTGGCCTGCCATCATAATCGACGATCCGGCCCAGACTGAAGCCAAGCTGCTTGCCTCCCCCGGCGGCAAATACAGCTATCGGGAACTCGATAATTTTACCAACCTGATAATCCGCAATCTACAGACCATCCCGCTTGTCACGGTTGTCAATAGCTCCGGCGTCGTGGATGAGCGGATTTACATGGAGTATTCGCAAGACCTTCTGGCGTCCTATGGCCTGACACCAAGTGACGTCAGCGGGGCGATCGCCGCACGCAACAGTGATATTTCCGGAGGTGAATTTTATGCCAGCGGATCAAACGTGCTGGTCGAACCTGTCGGGAAATATACAAGCCCGGATCAGATAGGCGATACCGCGTTCACGAAGTCACCTTCCGGCGCGCCAGTCTATCTGCGCGATATCGGCGAAGTTGTCCCCGGCTATCAATCCCCCCCATCATTTCTTAATTACTATAACTGGCGGGACGAAGACGGAAACTGGCAACGCGGCAAGGCAATTTCCCTTGCCATCCAGATGCGCGATGGCGGCCAAATCGGTAAATTTGGCGAAGCTGTTGATGAGGTCCTGAAGCAAGTGCGGCCGCATTTGCCCGATGACCTGGTGATCGAGCGAATTTCCAACCAGCCCTCACAGGTTGCGGAAAACATCGATCTGTTTATGACTGCCCTTATAGAAGCCATAATACTTGTCGTCTTTATCTCCCTAATCGGTTTCTGGGAATGGCGCTCGGCCTTGCTCATGATGGTGTCAATCCCGATCACGCTGGCCATGACCTTCGGCATCATTGATACGCTGGGCATTCAGCTGCAGCAGGTTTCCATCGCCACATTAATTATCGCCCTGGGCCTTTTGGTGGATGATCCCGTTGTCGCCGGCGATGCCATAAAACGCGGCCTCGCCGCAAAGGAACCGCGTATCCTGGCGGCATGGCTGGGTCCGACCAGGCTTGCCCATGCGATCATGTTTGCGACCATTACGAATGTAGTTGCCTATCTACCCTTCCTGCTATTAAGCGGGAATACAGGGGAATTCCTCTATAGCCTGCCAATTGTGATGACAACGGCACTTGTCTGCTCCCGCCTTGTGTCGATGAGCTTTCTGCCCTTCCTTGGATACTATCTCCTTCGGGCACCAACAAAGCCAGAGCGCACGATTGAGGAACGGCGGAGCAAAGGATTTACTGGTCTTTATTTTCGCGTTGGAAGCTTCCTCATAAATCACCGGAAAAAAGCGCTGGTGGCTTCATTCGCTTTTCTTGCCCTGATCATTCCGCTTAGCAATACGTTGAAAACCTCGTTTTTTCCGGATGATGTGCAATATCTATTCTATGCGGACATTTTCCTGAAGAACAATGCGACAATTCACGAGACACAGCGGGTTGTCGAAGATTCTGTTAAAGTCATCGAAGAGGTGGCCGCGCAATTTGGCGCCGACCTCGGCCCGAAAGAAGGCGGCGATCCGCTACAGTCCATTACCAGCTTTCTTGGCGGTGGCGCCCCCCGCTTCTGGTTTTCCGTTACCCCTCAACTGCATCAACGCAATTATGCGCAGCTGGTCATGCGGGTGGATAATAAGGAGCTGACCGCCGAATTGATCCCTCCGCTACAGGAAGCGTTAAGCTCCAAGATTCCTGATGCCGTTATTGATGTACGTCAACTCCAGACCAATCCTGTCCCTTATCCAGTGGAGATTAGACTGGCTGCGAAATCCGCCGTCCAATCTGAAGGACCGGAATCAGATGCGGAAATAGCGACGCTTCGCCAACTCGCCGGTGAAGTTGTTGAGATTCTCAGCAAAGCTCCCAATGCGGCGCGGCCACGGGATGACTGGGGCGGAGAATCGCTCAGGCTCCGAATAAATATTGATGCGGACCGAGCATTCCTTGCCGGCGTCACAAACCAGAATATAGCCGCCTCCTCTTCCGCCGGTCTGAATGGTAACCAGGTGACCACACTGCAGCGGGGCGACAAGAATATCCCCGTTGTCTCAATCCTGAAACCATCCGAACGGGCGCAGCTTTCCGACATTGAAAATCTTTATGTATTTGCCTCGACCAGCAATGAGAAAGTTCCACTCGGGCAGATTGCCACGGTGGAATATCAACTTCATACAGAAAGAATTCGACGCGAAGAACATTTTCGTTCGGTAAATGTACGCGCCTTTCCCTTACCGGGAGTTCTCCCGTCCGAGGTGATGGCCGCAATCAAGAATGATCTTGCCATATTTGAAGAAAAACTGCCGCCAGGATTTTCCATGGAAATCACCGGTGAACAGGCAAATGCGCAGCAGGGATTCAAACAGCTCTCAAAAGTCATGGCAATTTCCATCGGCCTGATTTTTGTTGCCTTGGTGTTTCAATTCAAAAACGCGATCAAACCTCTCATTGTTCTGGCCGCCGTCCCCTATGGCGTGATCGGCGCCTTGATTGCCCTGGCAATCGCTGGCAGTCCGTTCGGTTTCATGGCATTTCTGGGAATTGTGGCGCTGATCGGCGTGATCGTCAGCCATATCATTGTCCTTTTCGATTTTATCGAGGAAATGCACGAAAAGGGGGAGCCATTACGCGAAGCCTTGCTGGATGCCGGCATCGTCCGATTACGGCCGGTTCTGATAACTGTCGGCGCAACTGTCTTTGGTCTCGGACCTTTGGCACTGCATGGTGGCCCACTATGGCAACCTCTTTGTTATGCGCAGATTGGAGGGTTGACCATTGCGACTTTTACAACGCTATTACTCGTTCCCGTAATCTACTCGATTTTCGTTCTGGACCTGAAAGCCGTCAAATGGGAAGAACGTAAAACTGCCGTTGCGTGAAGCAAAGGAATGGCAAAGCCCTAACATTGCCGGTATAGTCTTCTGCAACAAAAGCTGCGGCGCTGAAAATGCGGCCATGAATAAGTTTCTTGCGTAAGGGAAGATCGAAGTTGAAAAGAATTTCAGGCGCCGCTGTCGGCCTGTTGCTAATGAGTATTATTACGTCTCCTGCACAATCCGCAGAAGTCATGCGGTGCAGTCATCAGCTTCCGCCAGATAATCATATCGCCAAGGTCATTGATCAATGGGCGGCCGAGATTGAAACTCTTACAGAAAATGGCATAGACGTGCAGGTGAATGGCGCGGGCAGCCTGGTTCAGGCCCCCAGAAATGCCGCGGCGGTGAAAGCCGGGGAAATTGAATGCGCTTTTTCAATGAATAGCGAATGGACAAAAGACCTACCGCTGATGGACGTCACACTGGAACCATTTGCCCTTCGCAATGTTGAAATCCTCAAGAAATGGGATGAGTCCAGCGCCGCGCGTTTGCTGGAAGAAAAAATCCAGGAAACCGGTCTTACCAATGTCGCGTGGCTGTTCACCACATGGCGAACGGCAATTACCTCCAAAGGCAAATATCTGGTAAAACCCGAAGACTTTGAAGGCATCCGGATACAGGGCTTGGGCCCGATCTCCAACGCATCATTTGCAGCAATGGGAGCCACGGCTATCGACATGTCCGACATGGAAGCTGTTGAAGCTCTGATGGAGGGAGAACTTGATGCAGGCCTCACCAATATTTCATCGGCGCTATCCGCTCGTTATTTCAATGTCCAGAACCATGTCACAATTCTGCCGTTGCTGACTATCTTTTACAACGGCTACCTTAATTCCGAATGGTACAACAGCCTGTCGGAGGCAACCCGGCAAGCGATACAAGATGCAAGCGACAAAGCGGTCCTCTGGGCAATTGAAGCAAGTGAAATCTCAGCAGCGGCTGCCCCCCGAATTCTTGAGGAGGAAGGAATGCGGGTCCATATCGCAACGCCGGAAGAAGTGGAAGCACTGAAATCCGTCATGCGTCCCGCTTTCACCAAAGCCTTTCTCGGCGCAACGGGGAGTGAAGGTGCTGAACTGATTGAGCTTGTCGAGAATATTATGTGATCGGGAACCGAGACATCTTTCCCGTTTGTAGAAAAAATGTGGATATTGAGAAAACTTTAATGCCTGCCGGGATAATAATACGCAAAATCAACTGTCCATTACTCAAAGCAGTTGCTGCAGGAGAAGCGTAATGGTTGAGGATATCTGGTCTCGTCTTGCCAAGCATTACGATAACAACAAGGGTGTTTCCCTCGCAGACCAATTCGAGCGCAACCCACGACGGTTTGAGGAGTTTACTCTGCGCCTTGATGACATGCTGCTTGACTATTCGAAAACCAGCATTGACGCAACCGCACGGGATCTGTTGCTGAAACTCGCAAAAAGCGCGCGCTTGGAACAAAAGCGCGACGACATGTTCAGGGGAGTTCGTATCAATGAAACCGAAGGGCGCGCAGCCCTGCATACCGCTCTTCGAAACATAGAAAATAAACCGGTCTACGTCGACGGCGAAGATGTGATGCCTGACATCGCCGCAACGCGAGAGCGGGTGAGCGCATTTGCAGAAGGAATTCGATCAGGTGGCATCACAACATATGACGGAGTATCTTTTACGGACATCGTCAATATCGGAATTGGCGGCTCCGATCTTGGCCCTTCCATGGCCACGCGCGCTCTTGCCCCCTATCATGACGGTCCGCGCGTTCACTTTGTATCCAATATCGACGGGGCGGACATCGCGGATACACTAAAAACACTTGATCCGAAGAAAACCCTCTTCATCATCGCTTCAAAAACATTCACAACAATTGAAACCATGACGAATGCCGATACTGCAAAGTCCTGGGTTTCAGCGACACTTGGCGATGCTGCGGCGAAACATTTCGCGGCTATCTCATCTGCTGTTGAAAAAGCGTCGGATTTCGGCATTGATCCGGATCGTGTTTTCAGCTTTGAGGACTGGGTTGGCGGACGCTATTCCGTCTGGGGTCCGATCGGACTCTCCCTGATGATCGCCATCGGAAAGAGTGATTTCAATGATTTCTTGCGGGGGGCCTATGAAATGGATTGCCATTTTCAGTCCGCTCCGCTTGAGAAGAATATGCCGGTTATGCTTGGATTAGTCGGCATGTGGCACAATAACATCTGCGGTTATAATAGCCGCGCCGTCCTTCCCTACGATCAGCGGCTCGGCCGTCTGCCAGCCTATCTACAACAGCTGGATATGGAAAGTAATGGCAAGAGCTTTACACTGAGCGGAGAGCCTATCAGCCGGATGTCTGGCCCGATCGTCTGGGGAGAACCCGGCACAAACGGACAGCACGCATTCTACCAGCTTCTCCATCAGGGGAGCCATGTGATCCCAAGTGAATTTCTTGTCGCCGCGCAGTCGCATGAAGCTGACTTACAACATCATCATGATATGCTTCTCGCCAATTGCCTGGCCCAGTCTGGAGCCTTGATGCACGGGCGTAACATTGAGCAGACAATCGAAGCACTCCAGAAAAAAGGCGCATCTGATGAGCAGATCAATCTGGCCATCCATCAGACGTTCCCTGGAAACCGGCCATCAACCACCTTGCTTTATCGCAAACTCGACCCCCGGACACTTGGCCGGATTATTGCGCTCTATGAACACCGGGTCTTTGTTGAAGGAGCTATCTGGGGCGTGAACAGCTTTGATCAATGGGGAGTCGAGCTTGGCAAGGTACTGGCCGCCCGATTGCTCCCCGTTATCGAGAATGAGAATCCGTTGGAAGGTAAAGACGAATCAACCGCTGGCCTGCTTGACGCTATTTTCCATCTTCGCCGGAACGAGAACTAATCGAGTAAATGGCAGGAAGCCAAATGGCCATTTCCGCGATCTTTCAGTTCGGGTGCCTCACTGTGGCATTTTTCCATTGCAACCGGACAGCGTCCAGCGAACCGGCAGCCTTTCGGCAGATTGATCGGGCTTGGGGGATCTCCGATGAGCGGAACGCGTTTTTCGCTACCATCACGCGCACGCGCCTTCGGCACTGCCGCGAGAAGGGCCTGAGTATAGGGATGCTGCGGATTTGAAAAGAGTGAAATACGATCCGCCTGCTCGACGATCTGCCCCAGATACATAACCGCGACATGATCACAAAGATGCTGAACCACACCGAGGTCGTGGCTGATGAACAGATAGGTTACGCCTAGCTCTTCCTGCAATTTACGCATCAAATTGAGAATTTGCGCCTGGACAGCAACGTCCAGCGCCGAAACTGGCTCATCGCAGACAATCAGTTCCGGTCGGGTCGCCAATGCCCGCGCGAGCCCAACCCGCTGCCGCTGCCCTCCGGAAAACTGGTGCGGGAACAGCTTTGCAAGTTCGGGACGCAACCCAACCTGGACAAAAAGATCATGGACCATCTGATCACGATCCCCCTCGGCCCCGATTTCCATCAGATCAAGCGGCTCCCTCACGATATCGCCAACCCGGCGACGCGGATCCAGTGACGAATAAGGGTCCTGAAAAACCATCTGGACCTTTCGGCGTGCTTCCCGAAGTGCTTCCTTGTCAAGGGAACTTATTTCAGCGTCCCCAATCCGGATAGTGCCGCCTGTAATCGGCACCAGCCGCAGAACAGCGAGAGCTGTGGTTGTTTTTCCTGATCCGCTCTCTCCGACGATACCAAGTGTTTTTCCTCTCGGCACAGAGAAACTCACGCCATCCACCGCATGGACGACTACGGATTTTCTGAACAGCTTTTTGCTGCCAAAATGAACTTTTAGATTGGTAACTTCTAGAAGAGTTTCCTCACTCATACCGCCACCACATATTTTGTGTTGTAGCAGGCAACCGCATGTGCGCCATTGACCGTCTCAATAGGTGGGCGCACTTCCTCACACACCTCCGTTTTGTAAGGACAGCGAGGTGCGAAGGCGCAACCCTTGCCGAGCTCTGTCAGTGAGGGAATAACCCCTTTTATTTCGCTTAGATACGGTCGGAGTTCCGTCGGGCTTTCTTCCAGATGTGGGACACAGGCGATCAGCCCTCTCGTATAGGGGTGTTGTGGATTGGAAAGAATGTCCGCTGTGGTCCCTGTCTCGATAATATGCCCGGCATACATGACGGCCACTCTGTCAGCCAGTTCGGCTATTGCGCCCATATCATGTGTAATCATGATAATAGCCGTTCCGGTTTCCCGTTGCAGGTCCTTTAAAAGATCAAAAATCTGTGCCTGCACGGTAACATCGAGCGCCGTTGTCGGCTCGTCAGCAATAAGAATGCGCGGACGACAGGAAAGCGCCATCGCGATCATGACCCGTTGTCGCATTCCTCCGGAAAGTTCATGCGGATAGGCGCGCGCACGGATTTCCGGCTCCGGTATGCCGACCTTCGTCAGCATCTCCACGGCTCTGTTCCAGGCGTCTTCCTTCGTTATTTCCTCATGCAGCAAAACACATTCGGCGATCTGATCGCCGACACGGAAAACCGGGTTAAGAGACGTCATCGGCTCCTGAAAAATCATGGAGATAATACCGCCGCGCACCTGACGCATGCGGGAGCTCGGAGCCTTAACGAGATCCTCATCTTCCAGCAGGATTGTCCCGCTGGTTATTTTCCCGGGTGGACTTGGAACCAGCCCCATAACGGAAAGCGCGGTCATACTCTTTCCGCAACCGGATTCACCTACAATTCCGAGGATTTCACCACTTTTCAGCTCTATTGAGATTTCATTCAGCACCCGGGCGTTGCCCGCTCTGGTTTTGAAATCAACAATCAGATCATTGATGGAGAGGATAGTCGACATCACCGCTCCCTCAGTTTTGGATTAAAAGCATCATTCAAACCATCTCCGACGAGACTAAAACCCAACACAGTCAAGAAAATCATGAAGCCGGGCAACGTCACGACCCACCACCCATCGAGAATATACTCACGGCCGGCACCGATCATCAGCCCCCAGCTGAACACATTTGGATCGCCAAGACCCAGAAAACTAAGGCCCGCCTCGAACAGGATGGCGATACCAATGGTCAGGGTCGCCGCGACAATCAGCGGCGCAAGGGCATTAGGCAATATGACCCGCCATATAATCCGCTGGTTCCGTGCACCAATGGAGCGGGCTGCATTAACATATTCCAGATTACGAATACGCAGAAACTCAGCCCGCGTGAGCCTTGCCGTGGTAGGCCAGCTCACGATGCCGATGGCAAGCGCGATAACATAAATTGTCGGGGAAAAAAGGGTAACAAGGACCATCGCGAATAGAAGCGCTGGCAAAACCTGAAAAAACTCCGTAACCCGCATCAGAAGTTCATCGACCATGCCACGATAAAATCCGGCAAAGGCACCAATCAGAATACCAATGGTTATTGTAATAAAACCAGCAGCCAACCCGACATAAAGTGTGGCCGATCCGCCATGAATAAGGCCGGCAAGTATATCCCGGCCAAGATAATCCGTGCCCAGTGGGGCTTGTTCAGCCGTGCCCGGTGGCGTCAATGGCGCCCAGACAATCTCGAACGGATCCACCGGATAAAAGAACGGTCCGGCAAATGTGAACAGTATAACAAGGATCAAAATCAGAATGCCGAGCATCCCGGCCCAGCTCTGCCGAAAAGCGCGCAAGGCCTCCCTCAGCGGGCTCTGGCTCTGAACAATCTGGATGCTGTTGTCCACTGCCGCCATCCTAGCCTTCCTTTCGAATACGCGGATCAACCAGGCGATAGACGAAGTCTGTAATCAGGTTCGCCACGATCACCAGGACCGATGAGAAAAAAAGGATTCCGAGGATTGTCGGATAATCGCGTGCGAGAATGGCGTCGAATGCGAGGGTGCCCAATCCGGGCCAGCTGAATACTGTTTCCACCAGAACCGCACCGGAAATGATGCTGCCGAACTGGAGACCCGCAATCGTGACAACCGGCAAAATTGCATTTCGCAGGGCATGATGGCCATAGACCTTGATCTCCGACACTCCCTTGGCCCGGGCCGTGCGGATATAGTCGGATCCCAGTATCTCCAGCATACTGGCGCGTGTGAGACGCGCATATTGCGCCAGATACACAATGCCGAGCGTAATGGCAGGCAGAACCAAATGGTAAAGAATATCGATAGCGCGGCTGAAAGCACCGCCGCCTTTTGTAATGTCATACATATTTGCAATCGGGAAAATAGGATAGACCCAGGCAAACAGGATAACCAGCATCATCCCTGTCCAGAAGATGGGGGCTGAATAACCGACCACCGAAAGCAACGTTACTAGTCCGCTGACAATCCCCTTGGGTTTATGTGATGCCAGTACACCCAAAAAAGTTCCCACAATAATTGCAAACATTAAGGCTGTCGTGACAAGCAGGATGGTCGCGCCAGCACGCCCTGCTACCAGTTCGAGCACCGGGGCGTTATAGAAGAAAGATTGGCCGAGATCGCCCTGCAACGCCCGACCCAGGTACACGCCAAGCTGCACATAAACAGGCTTGTCAAGACCGTAGTTCTTACGGATATCGGCAAGCATTTCCTCCGTCGCACCGCCCATCTCCCCGGCGATCACGTCCGCCGGATCTCCCGGTGCAAGATGGATCAGGAGAAAATTCAGGACCAGAACCGCCAGGATCAGGAGAAAGGCATGCAGCAAACGGCGGACGACCATAAATGTCATTCTCATGACCGGATCATCCGCCGCAGGTTGTTCATCCGCAAAGGCATATTACTTAATATAAACCTCATCAAGCGGCGACATGGCGCCCCATATAGTCAGCGGCGGATTGCCGATTTGCTTGTTATAGGCAGTATGATAGGGAAGCACGTTGATATAGACGAGCGGCGCATCATCAACGATGATTTCCTGCGCCTCTTTATAAAGCGCAACCCGCTTCTCTTGATCGAGTTCCGACCCTGCTTCGTTCAGCAATTTATCAACCTCTTCATTGCAGTAGCTCTGGGTATTTGACCAGATCACACCTTTCTTGATGTTGTCACAAAGATAGGTACGGTGAACACCGATAACCGGATCGCCCCAGTTAAAGACGATGTCCATGCTCATATCGAAATCATGCCCGCCGACACGCTTGGCCCAGGTCGGAAAATCCGGTGAGGCGCGAAGTTCGACATCAATACCCACCTTCTTGAGCTGGGACTTCAGATATTCCGCAACCCCTTTCTGAAGCTCAGCTGAGCCCGGAATATAATCGATCGTCAGCTTGAAACGCATATCCTCGTCACCGCGAGCGAAACCGGCATCATCAAGCAAGGCATTCGCCTTATCGAGATCGACATCATATTTCTCTGCATTGTCTGCATAAAAGGGACTTCCCGGAACAATTGGTCCCGTCGCAGCCTTGGACTGACCGGCAAGCAGCGCATTAATGACGAAATCACGGTCCATTGCATAGGCAATGGCCTGTCGGACCCGTTTGTCTTTGAGATACTCATTCTTTGTGTTGAATGCCAGCCAGTTAACAGGACCAACAGCTTCATAGCCCTTATCCGTAACAATCAGTTTGTCGTTTTTCTTCAGCCGGGCAATATCCTTTGTTGGCGCGAGGAACGGATACATATTGATTTCCTCTGTATCCATGGCCAGTGCAACACTCGTCGGATCTTTGTAGTTCTTGATGATAATCCTGTCGAGATACGGACGCCCTTCAATGAAATAGTCCGGATTTTTCTCCAGAATGATATATTCACCGGGCTTGAACTCAACAAATTTGAACGGGCCTGATCCGACCGGCGCATTGTTTGCCGGATGACTTTTCGGATCCTGCCCATCGCCATAGACATGCTTGGGAATAATTGGCAAAAGCGCGCTCGACATGGCAAGGAAAGCCGCCGGATGCGGTTTGTCAAAATTAATAACAGCAGTCAGAGGATCCGGCGTATCAACGCCGGTTACCGGCGCGAACATGGATTTGAAGGGATGGTTCTCCTTCACGGTTTGGAGGGAAAACGCCACATCTTCAGAAGTGATCGGCTCGCCATCATGAAATTTCGCGTTTTCACGAAGTTTCAGAGTAATGCTTTTCCCATCGTCGGCAACGCTCCAGCTCTCCGCCAAATAAGGCTGCGCTTCCCATTTGTCGTTAAAACGAAGTGGTGTCGCAAAAATCTGGGTTCCCGGCACGGCCGTCGCAATCCCGGACTGCACCGCCGGGTTGAGATGGCGCGCTTTTTGCGTTGAACCAATGACAAGCGTTCCGCCATTTTTTGGCTCGTCCGCCTGACCAATTGCAGCAGTTCCGACGGTCATTAGCATCGCCGTCGCAGCCGCTATATATCCTATTTTCCTCATCCTGCCTCCTGAGTCTTCAAATAATTTTTGACTATAATTTACTGTAATCAGGCTAGTTCAGGGACCTTCATTCGTAAAATATATTTTTATGCTGTTATTAATACATTTTTTCGACAATCCGCAATGACCCGCCCTTCAGGCAAAACGGCTCGATTGAAGGCCCCACTATCGCGCAGCCGGATACAGGTATTAATCACAACATTATCCACCTTGCTCAAATGGGCATCATTACGATGAATGATTCCATATTCGACAGCACGGTAGCCCGGAGTAAGTGGAATTCGCACCAAGTCGCCAACCGTATATTGCTGCTTCTGCAATGACCTGAGATTAAATATTGAATAACCTAATCCAGCCGCGACCATACTACGGACCATTTCAGAAGATTGGGATGAATAAGCAACCCTGGGTGTCAGGTCATCCTGATTGAACAGACCAAACATATAATCCCGAGTTTCATCTAGATCGAGCAGTACCATAGGTTCATTGCAAACATCTTTCAGTGACAGGATGCTGCGATCTGCAAGCGGATGATCATGAGGCAGAACAATATGAGGCGGCGCAACAAACAACGGCACAAAGTCAATATTCATGGCGAGATTCGCGCTAACACCTATTGCCAGATCAATCTTGCTGTCGACAACATGCCGCATATTCTGAGCGATATCGCCTTCTGTCAGATGAATGGAAATCCCCGGATGATTATCCGCGACAGACTTCGTGATGAGAGGCAGGATAATCGGTGCCGCGGGCGTAAAGCAGCCCATCCGAACCGCCCCCTTAATCGCCTTTGCCTGTTCGTCCACCGCCTCTTCAAACGTGAGATGCGCTTTCAGGAGTTGTCGGGAGTTAGACAGGAATACATGACCAAACTGCGTTACGCTGATTCCTTTTGAGGGTAAACGTGTGAAGAGCTTCTTGTTTGTCTGTATTTCAATGGCATCAATAGCCGACGAAATGGATGAAGCTGAAATATTGAGGGCTTTTGCGGCTCCTGTGATGGATTTGTGGCGCGCCGCCACATCGATATAGGTCAGTTGCTTTAAGGTATAGCGCATCGATTCCTCTGGTTTTTACAAGAATAACCCCGGAATAAACTATTTTTCAGAGGTTAAAGAGGGGCTTACACTCTGTCCACCAAAAACGAACGCAAGAGGGACTGATATTGTCGGCAATTACTGTATTTAGCGCTAAAAAAATTATCACTATGAACCCAGCCCGTCCGACGGTCACCCATGTCGCCGTATGCGAAGGCAAGATTATCGCCACCGGCACTATTGACGAGATTAAGGGGTGGGGTGATTACACTCTCGATGACAGCTTTAGTACCAAGGTGATTATGCCCGGTCTTGTTGAGGGACATTGCCATTTGATGGCGGGGGGAATCTGGAAGTTCGTATATGTGGGCTATCAGGACCGGATAGATCCGGATGGCAATGAATGGCCTGGCGTAAAAACGTTGGAAGATGTTAAAGCGCGGCTGGCTGAGGCTGAATCAACGCTCGGTCCGGATGAGCCGCTCGTTGCCTGGGGCTTTGATCCGATCTTTCTGATGGACAGGCGCTTGGACAAGACGGATCTGGACTCCGTTAGCAATTCCCGACCCATTGCCGTGATGCATTCCAACTTTCACTTGATGACCGTAAATTCCGCGTCCCTCAGCCTTGCGAACTATGTCGCGGACATGGAGATTGAGGGGATTTCAATCGGATCTGACGGCACTCCGAATGGCGAGTTGCAGGAAATGGCCGCCATGTTCCCGATTATGCGACGGCTCGGTATAAACTTCAGGGAAGTTGGCCGCTCCAGAGAGAGTGTCATTGATTTTGGAAAAGTCTGCAACCGGGTCGGCGTGACGACAGCAGCTGATCTGATCAATGACCTGCCGGACGAAGACGTTGCTGAAATGACCGATATTACGAATGGATCGGATTATCCCATTCGCCTTATGTCGCTCCTAAACGGACTTGCGCAACCGGCGGAAGAAACCAGTGCACGCGCCCTGGAACTCAAGAAAAAATGCACGGACAAGCTCCGTCTCGGGTCGGTGAAGATTGTCACGGATGGCTCTATTCAGGGATTTACGGCGCGACTTCGGTGGCCCTATCATTATAATGGCGCTCCAAACGGGATCTGGAATATTGCTCCTGAACAGTTGAATGGCCTTGTCGCGATACTGAATGACGCTGGTGTCCAGATGCATATTCACACAAATGGTGATGAAGCGATCGAAGTCGCCTTGGATGCGCTGGAACTGGCCAAGATACAGAATAACAGGCCCGATTTGCTTCATGTTCTGCAACATTGCCAGATGGCCGACCGGGCGCAGTTTCGCAAAATGAAGCGCCTGGGTGTCGCTGCCAATCTGTTCGCGAACCATCTCTATTATTTCGGCGACAAGCATTATGAACTCACAATGGGACCAGATCGGGCCCTTCGCATGGATGCCTGTCAGTCCGCAATAGATTATGGCGTCACTTTCACTATCCACTCCGATGCTCCGGTAACGCCCATGGCGCCGCTCTTTACCGCGTGGTGCGCCGTCAACCGGTTAACGGAAAGCGGAAGGACACTCGGCGAGTATGAGAAAATCACGGTCGCCGAAGCGCTGGAAGCGATTACGCTCGGAGCTGCGGCCACCTTACAAATGGATCATGAGGTTGGCTCAATCGAGGTTGGAAAATGGGCTGACTTCGCGATCCTGGAGGATGATCCGGAGACGATCGGTGCGGACAAGCTCAAGGATGTCGGCATCTGGGGAACGGTTCTGGCCGGGGAAAAGCACAAGATTCCATGAAGACCCGTGAAAAGCCGCTTCCAATGACCGTGCTTGCCGGCTTTCTGGGGGCAGGTAAAACGACCCTTGTCAATCATCTGCTCCGGCATCCAGGTGGCCGGAAGATTATGGTTCTGGTGAATGATTTCGGCGAGCTCCCCATTGATGAGGAACTGATTGCCACCAGGGAAGAGAATATCCTGACCCTTGCCAACGGCTGCGCCTGTTGTTCTATGGGGGGAGACCTGTTCGCCGCCTTTTCCGCCGCACTCGATTTTACCCCCCCGCCGGACCATCTGCTCATTGAAGCAAGCGGGGTCGCCGAACCGAAACGGATTGCCAACTTTGCCCGAGCGGAGCCGGACCTTGTCCTGAACGGCATCGTCACCGTCATCGATGCGAGCAATATTGAGGATACCCGTTCAGATCAGAGACTCTCGGGAATACTCAACAATCAAATACTCACTGCTCATTTGCTCCTTTTGAATAAATGCGATCTGGTTGGCACTGGCGATATTGAACGGCACAAAGAAACGCTGGTCGAAATTAACGCATCCGCGCCAATTCTAGCAATTTCAAATGGCGTTCTTCCGGCAGACATATTTTTTGGAAACGATAGCCCCCAACCCGATAGTGCCCCGACGGAAGAGGGCGTAAATACCCATAGCCACGAGTCGGACTTTTCCCGTTGGTCCTTTGAAACAGAGAGTGCAATCGACAAGACGGAATTGCGCGAGATATTGGAGACGCTCCCGTCCTCCGTCTTGCGGCTGAAGGGCATATTCAAATCTTTGGACGATGACCAGCTCTGGACCGTTCATAAAGTCGGTTCATATATTGATTTCGCCCTCCTGACCACATACGGTGATGTCTCAGGAAGAACTGGATTTGTCGCCATCGGGCTCAGCAATTCAAAACTCAGGGAAATCATGAACGAGGCTTTTGATTCCCTTGAATAGTTATTGGCATACAGGTAATAGTCGCTAACTATTTGTTGGGCGAATTGTCGCGCCCGCTTGTATGTGCCCCAATACTTCAGTACATAACTTATCGAGAATACGCCAACTACAATCAGGATATCTGGTTGGATAACAGCGGGAAAATACCATGACGCCCAACGGTGAACAAATGGCGACCGATCCGGTTTGCGGCATGTCAGTCGATCAACATGCCGGCAAGCCGAGCTACGCATATGAGGGCGAAACATATCATTTCTGCTCGCAAAAATGCCACGACAAATTCGAACGGGATCCTTACTTCTATCTCAGCGGCAATCACAAGAAACAACAGAAATCTGCTGCCAAGGGCACGCAATATACCTGCCCCATGCATCCGGAGATCGTACAGGATCATCCGGGCGATTGCCCCAAATGCGGCATGGCGTTGGAACCCATGGGTATTCCCTCTGGAGACGAGGGGCCAAATGAGGAACTGGTTGATTTTACCCGCCGCTTCTGGGTAAGCACAGCCCTTGCCTTGCCGCTCTTGATCCTGACAATGGGGGAAATGGTCGGTTTGCCGTTCGAGGACTGGATCGGCGCACAGCTTTTCACCTGGATACAGTTAGTTCTGGCGAGCCCTGTTGTTCTATGGGCCGCTTTCCCCTTCTTTAAACGCGGATGGTCCTCCATCCTCAATCGCAGCCCGAATATGTGGACACTGATTTCGCTGGGCGTCCTGGCGGCCTATGGTTTCAGTGTTGTTGCAACATTATTTCCGGGAAGCTTCCCCCCGTCGTTCCAGACTGACGCGGGAACAGTTCCGGTTTACTATGAGGCTGCAGCCGTCATCATTGCGCTTGTCTTTCTCGGACAGGTGCTTGAACTTCGCGCCCGCGAACAAACAGGTTCTGCGATCAAGGCGTTGCTTGATCTCGCGCCAAAAACCGCCCGTCGAATTAATCCTGACGGGACAGAGAAGGACGTCCCGCTCGAAAATATTCTCAAAGGCGACAAACTCCGCGTCCGCCCCGGAGACAGCGTACCAGTTGACGGTATCGTTCTGGATGGGCGTTCGTCGGTCGATGAAAGCATGATCAGTGGAGAGCCGGTCCCCGTCGAGAAAACGGATGGCGACAAGCTGACGGGAGGAACCTTAAACCGCAATGGCTCTCTGATCATGCAGGCGGAACTTGTCGGTGCCGATACCACGCTTTCGAAAATAGTCGAGATGGTCGCCTCTGCCCAACGGTCCCGCGCGCCCATACAGGGATTGGCTGACAAGGTAGCCGCCTGGTTTGTCCCGGCCGTCGTAATAATAGCTATCCTGGCGTTTGGTCTCTGGGCCGCATTTGGCCCGTCGCCCGCAATGATTCATGCGATTGTTGCGGCGGTTTCCGTATTGATAATCGCCTGCCCATGCGCCCTCGGGCTCGCAACTCCCATGTCGATCATGACAGCGACCGGGCGTGGCGCCATGGCGGGGGTACTCATACGGGATGCGGAAGCGCTCGAACGTTTCGCAGCTGTCGATATTCTCGTGGTGGATAAAACCGGCACACTGACAGAAGGGAAACCGAAGCTCACCGATGTCATTGCCCTTTCCGATGGCGGAGAAGACGAACTTCTCACATTGGCGGCCGCCCTCGAAAAAGGATCTGAGCACCCTCTTGCCGAAGCGATTGTCGCCGGGGCTCAAGCACGGGAATTAAGAATTCCAGAGGCGACGGACTTTGATGCTGTAACCGGTAAAGGCGTGCAGGGACAAGTCATGAATAAGGCTGTCGCCCTTGGAAATCGGGCAATGATGGAACATCTCAGTATCGATATTTCAAAACTGGAGTCCCAGGCGGCAGATATGCAGAATGACGGGAAAACGGTCATGTATATTGCGCATGGAGACGAACTTTCCGGGATAGTCGCGGTGGCGGATCCGATCAAGGAAACGACGCAGGAAGCTATCAAAGCCCTGCACAAGTTGGGCATCAAGATCATTATGGCCACTGGCGACAATGAACGCACGGCGAAAGCCGTTGCCCGCCGTCTTGGCATTGATGATGTAAAAGCCGATGTTCTCCCCGCCGATAAGAAAGCCCTGATAGAGGAGCTACGCGAGAATGGCCATCAAATAGCGATGGCTGGGGATGGCGTCAACGACGCTCCCGCCCTTGCGGCAGCCGATGTTGGTATTGCCATGGGAACAGGCGCAGACGTTGCCGTTGAAAGCGCCGGTGTTACGCTGGTCAAGGGTGATCTTAACGGTATTGTCCGGGCAAGAAAACTTGCAACGGGAACCATTCGCAATATCAAGCAGAACCTGTTTTTTGCCTTTGCCTATAATGGTGCTGGCATTCCCATCGCAGCGGGCATTCTTTACCCTTTCACCGGAACGCTTCTATCGCCGATGATAGCTGCGGCTGCCATGAGCCTGTCGTCCGTCTCAGTTATCTCGAACGCCCTCCAATTACGCACCATAAAGCTGGGTTAGGGACGACCAGAGCGCGAATTCCTGACTTGATTTACCCCTTCAAGCCCCTATAGTGCGAGCAGGGAAGCATACCGAGTCAAGAGGGTTAAAATGAGTGAAAATGTTCCGCCAAAGCTAGAAGAATTGCAGCGTATGATGGCGACAGAACTCGCCAAACACTGGAAATTATTCCTGTTTCAAGGGGTTATCATCAGCCTTCTGGGCGTGGGAGCGATTGTAGTGCCGCAAATTGCGACACTGGCAATTGACATTTTCATTGGCTGGATCCTGATCATGGCAGGTATTATCCGGGGGATAACACTTTTCCGCTCGCGTAGTCTTCCGGGAACCATCTTGTCGGTTCTGGGGGCTCTTCTTGCGATTGTCCTCGGTGTCCTGTTGATCGCAAAGCCAGCAGAAGGCGTTCTGACCCTGACGATGGTTCTTGTCGCCCTTTTCATCTTTCAAGGTGTTTTCTCCATCCTCATCGCCCTTCAATTTCGAAAGCATGTCCGAAGCTGGGGCTGGACTATGGTCAGCGGCATAATTGACCTGTTCCTTGCATACTTAATCATGCGCGGTTGGCCGGATACAGCGAGTTGGGCTATCGGGTTGCTGGTCGGCATCAATATGCTCTTTGTCGGCGTGGCGTTGATTTCCAACGCGATCGCCGCCAAACCCGACAGCTAAATTTAGGTTGTCGCCGCGATAAAATCCGGAACGATCCCCGAGCGTTGTATTAAGTCTGACGCGTTCATTCCTTTGAGCAGTCCATGATCTGTTACCAATACAGTGCGCAGACCTGCAGCCGCGCCACCAAGGATGTCAGTATGCAATGTATCGCCAACCATGGCTATCCGGGATCGATCAACACCGGTCAAATCGACCGCCCGTAGCGCGCGCTCAAATACTGCGGCATATGGTTTGCCGTAAAAAACTGGCTCGATCCCTGTTTCATCGGCAATCGCATGAGCGAAATAGCCAGGTTCAAGTGTCAAACCCTCTTCCCGCGGGGCAACAAGATCGGGATTACCCACAAGAAACGGTCGTGGATGGCGCTGAAGGGCCTCCGTCAACAACTGCTGCCGTTTATCCGTCCATTGGGCTGAACTCAAAAAAAGAAATCCATCCACCGCGTCATATGCCTGCGGATCGTCAGCCAGCAATCTGGTTCGGTTGGGCAACTCTTCAATAGCTGAATAATCCGTCGCGGCAACACCCCATGTAAAATGATCCGGGATGTCATTCAAAGCCAAAAGAGCTTCATCGCGACTGGAAATCACCTGACGTTGTTTCAGACTGAAACCGAACTTACGATATTTCTGATATGCCTGATTGCTGTTATATGTCGCACCGTTTGTCAGCACGAAAATCTGCTTTCCTTGGTCTGCGAGCATTTCTAGCCGTTCGACAGCCCCTGGTATGACTTGTTCTCCCACATTCAGCACACCGAACGCATCAAGAAGAAAGACATCTATTTTATCTGTAATTGCACCTAGATTGTCAATAAACTGACTGCGATGTGGAAACTTGGCCGCGGGAAGTCGCAACCGGATCTCCTCGTAACGCTCGAATATTTCCGCAGATGTGACGGTGGGAGCTGGCATCTCTCATAGTTTCCTTCGCATGTCGAACAGGGACAGAAGTTATGCTTTACTCTGTCGCATTATACGCCGTAAAGTTTGAAAAAAAAAGAAGGAGGTGCCGGTGAGTGATCTTGATTTTTCAGGGAAAACAGCACTCGTAGTTGGTGGTTCAAGCGGGATCGGCAATGGTATCGCCCATGCGCTTAAGGACCGTGGGGCAGAGGTTCATGTCTGGGGCACCCGCAAAAGCGCCAGAGATTACGACAGCGTCGAAGGCTCGGACCTGAACGGGCTTCAGTACGGACAGATCGATGTCAGTGATTTCCAGGCAATTAACGACTACACACCAACCTTCGACAAACTGGATATTCTGGTCCTGTCGCAAGGAACGGTCGTGTATAGCCGCGGTGAGTTCGAGATGCCCGGATGGAAGAAGGTCATGGATATCAACTTGAACAGTCTGATGGCCTGCGCGGCAAAATTTCATGACATGCTGGCACAATCTCATGGATCCATGGTCATTATCAGCTCAACTGCGGGCTATCACGCGACCAAAGGGAACCCGGCGTATAACGCATCCAAAACCGGGGCGCTTGGTTTGACCCGGACGCTCGGTCAGGCCTGGGCGGGGGAAGGTATCCGTGTAAATGGCGTCGCTCCCGGACTTGTCGATACCAAACTGACCAAGGTAACGACGGAAAACCCGAAGCGACGGGATGCGGCAATTGCGACCATACCACAAGGGCGGCTTGGTACGCCGGACGATATCGCTGGCGCCGTCCTTTACCTAGTCTCGCCGCTCGCGAGTTACGTTGTCGGGCAGACGATCGTTGTCGATGGTGGCCTCATTCTATAGAATTTGTAAAAAGCAGATTTAAATAAGGAAAGCAGATGACAAAACTGTCAAAGTTAAGTCGGTCAATTGCTGGCAAGACAGCCTTGATAACAGGAGCGGCGAGTGGAATGGGACGGGCCACGGCCCATCTTTTTGCTGACGAAGGCGCGAATGTCGCCGTAACCGACCTGACAGAAGAAGGTGTGAGCAAGGTTGTTGAGGAAATCCGCAACGCAGGTGGTTCCGCTGAAGGCTGGGTTCTGGATGTAACCGATAAAGCGCAGATTCAATCTGTTGTATCGGCAATCGCCGCTCATTTTGGTAGGCTTGATATCCTGATCAACAATGCGGGCTTCTCCGGCCATATGTCCGTTGAAGACGACGCGTTCGAAGAAAATTGGCAGCGGCATCTGGATGGATTACTCACGGCACATGTCCGGCTCATCCGTACAGCGCTGCCTCATCTGAAAGTTTCCGGCGCTGGCCGAATTGTCAATATAGCGTCCACAGAGGGCCTCGGCGCAACACCCGGGATTGCGCCCTATACCTCGGCAAAGCATGGCGTCATCGGCCTTACTCGCTCACTTGCCGTCGAGCTCCCGAAGTACGGCATTACCGTCAACTGCATCTGTCCGGGAGCAATCCATACGGGCATAACGGCGCGTATCAAGGATGAGCACAAGGAGATTTTCTCACGCCGCCGCATTCCCTTGAAACGATATGGCGAGCCTGAAGAAGTCGCTCATGCGACGCTAAGTCTTGTCTTGCCCGCATCTTCCTACATCAACGGCGTGGCACTGCCTGTTGATGCAGGTCTTACGATCAAGAACGCCTGACCACTGTCTTATTCGTCATTCTCATCCGTCCGGCGTTGTGGGAAGAGATTTTCGCGGGTAAGCGGGCCGGCCACATATAACAAACTTATAAATACAGCCACCACTGCCACGATGGCGTTGACCGTAAAGGCGCGTTCTATTCCATGTGACAATGTCGTCGCCGTCACTACAATAGCTGTCGTTAGCCCAAGGCCGACAGCACCCCCTGCATTCTGGACCATGAAAACAATGGCACTTGCTAAACTACTTCGATTTTCATCAACAGAAGTAATAGCTGCCGTCGTTATCGAAGAATAGAAAAGACCCAGCCCCATCCCGACGATTACCATTCCGGGCATCAATGCCAAGAAGCTAGTTGATGCTGTCAGCCAGGATAAAATATAAATTCCTACTGCGAGACATAGCAAGCCAAGCGTTATCACCATTTTCGATCCAAGCCGATCATATAGAGGCGCGGCTAAAAATGAAGAAACCGCAAACATACCCAGAACGGGCAAGAGGCCGGCTCCCGCTTCAGCCGCAGAAAAACCTAGTTCCTTCACCATGAATTGCGGCAGATACAGGAGTGACCCGAAATATATGGCTGCGACCATCTGGACAATAATATTCGCAGCCCGGAACTCTCGGTTTGCGATAATATCTTTTGGGATGAGGGCATCCACTCCCCACTGGCGTTCAATATAGAGAAAAATGGCGAGAAGCACGACGGCCGCCCCAAAAAGAGAGATAACGGTCGGGCTGAGCCAGCCGAGGTCCGATCCGATATCGAGCATGAACATCAACCCGAACAAGCCAAGCGACAACGTAACGATCCCCGGATAGTCAATCCGTTCTGTCTCTTCATCATCTCTGTCCTTTGGAATAGTAAAATAGATTGTCGCGACGGCGATGATCGAGACAGGAATATTGATAAAGAATATCCAGCGCCAGCTTAAATATTCCACGAATACACCGCCAAGCAAAGGCCCCATACCGTTGCCAATACCACTCACGCCCATCAGCAGTCCACCGGCAAGTGCGGCTCTTTGTTCAGGCAAAATGCCATAGATCATACCGATCAGCGACGGCCAGATCATTGCACCGCCAATTCCCATTGCCGCCCGCGCCCCCACGAGCACCCAGGCATCCTCTGCAAGCCCGCCAATCAATGAGAAAAAGCAGAAGATTGCCATGCCGATAAAAAAGATGCGACGGCGGCCGAACATGTCCGCGAGACGTCCCGCAGTGACAAGAAACACGCCGAATACAAGTGCATATCCGCTGATCACCCATTGCGCCGTGGTAATATCGACCTTGAAAGCATTCTCGATTGCCGGCAGAGCGACATTAAGAGCCGTAAAATCATTGGTAATGACCAATGTTCCTATCAGCAAGGCGGCGAGGCCGCCAACCTGCGCTGTTGTCAGTTTCTCCTTTGCTGCCATCGCCCCCCCCCAAATGGTTAGCCGCCTTCAGTCGACGTCGCGACATTTAATCATGCGAAGTGGTGTATACTCAATAACAACTTGCCCGTTTTGATTGATAATCTTGTTCCGTGTGCGAACCAGCCCTCGCGTTCCCTTGGACGTAAGCCGCGATTCAATCACTTCGCATTCAACATGAATAGTATCTCCTGCGAATACCGGCGCACGTACATCCAGTTCCATATTCAGAAACGCAAGTCCTGTATGTTGCATCGTTGATTGAACAAGTAACCCCTCCGCAATTGTGTAACCGAGCGCCCCGGGCGCGACCCGACCTCGAATATCCGAATGTTTCTCCAAATATTCCAGATCTATGAAGAGCACCTCTGTCATACCGGTACAATTAATGAAATTAACAATATCGGATTCGGTAATTGTGCGTCCGATCGTTTTAAACTGCCTGCCCATTGGTAATTCTTCAAAATGCAGGCCCAATCCAACAGTTTCCATATATCTCTCCCTTTTTCTTTTATAATTACGCCACACTTATATTGACTAACGCTCAGTCCGATGTGGCTCCAACTGGAACTTTTGCCGTCATCAGCCAGGCTCCGCTAGCCGCAGCAATCAGTGCCATCACGCCATATGCCTGCCAATAGTGAGCCGCATCACCGACGATTAGGCCAAAGACGGTCGGCATGATCAGCACACCGGCAAACATGGCGCCCGATCCCAGCGCCGTTGCCTCCGTCCTGTATTTACCACTGAAAGCGGCAAACGCTCCATAAGCGATGCCTGTATAGCCGCTTGCAGTTGCGCCAGCCACTATAGCAACCAGCAGAACAGACCAAATCGACCAGCTATCTGATAGCTGTCCGGCAGCGATTGCCGCCATCCCCATAACCAGTCCCAATACCCCCAATAGACGTATTGATGTTATATATCTGTCGGCGATCCATCCCCAGAGCGGTCGGCTGGCAACCCCTGCGATCTGGTAAAGGGCGAGGACCTGTCCCGCGGCAATCAGGTTGAGACCGGTCATTTCCGTCAGATGCAGCGCCATGAAACCTATAAAACAGAGTTGGATACCCGCGTAAGAGAAACTGGCGATCGCAAGCAGCCGCATCAAGTGGTTATCACGGAGAAGATAAAACGGCCGCAAAAGCTCTCCCTTGAAGAGTCGGTGCGCCCGGTTCCTCCCAGCGTCCCAGCTATTGCGGTAATACTGAAACCAAAGAAGCAGCAACGCCGCCGGAACAAGTTGCGCCCAGAAGGCAATTCGCCAACCGAATTCCACGGCCAGAAAAGGTAGAATCAATGCCCCGAGCACTCCTCCAAGCGGCACTCCTATCTGACGGATCGAGAAGACCAGATTGAGAACGCTGGGTTTCGTACGCGGGATGAGAAGATGGGTGGAAACCGGAGCCGTCGCACCATACCCGACACCCAGAACTACCGCACAGAATGCCAGGGCATACAGCCCGCCGGAGCCCGCGATCGCGAGCATGGCGATGACGCCGAGCATGACAAACTGTCCCACCCGAACCGCCCCGAATTTCTGAATAAAGTCAGGGGAGAGAAGCGCGGAGAAAATACCTATGCCATAAACAGTCGAGACGAAAAAGCCAATGAGATGACCGTCCACCCCGAGATCTTCGGCAATTTTCGGGGCAAGGGTCGGCGCGGAAAAGGCAGCCATCGTCGCAAGGGTTTGCATCGCCAACGTCAGAATGAGCGGTCCATAGGGGATACCCACTGCCAAACTCCCGCTCCCCGGCGTGCTGTCCCTACCGGTTGATGAGGTCATCTTTTACAGTCCGTCTTTCCGGGACCCTTTAGACCGGGCAAGGTATTCCCGAGTTTCAGGTTGCTCAATCAACATGCGTGCCCATTTGGCGCATACCTTGGCCATCCGTTCAGGCTGGACACCAAGCTGCGCCATGGCAACCCCGCCATTGACCGCTTCCCTGTAATCCGCAATCAAACCATCCCGGAGCTCAAATCGGCTCATTCCGTCAATGACGACTTTTTGTCCCGCAAACTCCGGAACTGTTGACGTGAAGCTAGAGAGGGACCATGCATAGGCTATATTACCGTCACATATCGGATCGAACATTTCCCATCGGTAGTCGTCTCCGGCATCACGATGAAACTGGTTTTCCATCATATCGGCGATTTCCGCCCGCCCTTGGTGATCCCCGTAGACATAATCATGATAAATGCCGTCTTCGGTGAAACAGGCAGCGAAGGCCCCGCCATCGCCGGATTCTGCGGCATTTGAAAACCGTTTCAGGAATTCTCGAAATTCGGGCGTCTTCATTCTTGCCTCTTTTTATTGATTTTCTTCCGCTAGCATGCGTTATGATTTACTTTCAATCCAGAAAATATGTAAAAAAAATAATGCGAGTTCAAAAATGACCCCCTTCTCCCTGCTCCACTACTCCGTGGAGGACGGGATTGCCGACATTATTCTCGACAACCCTCCTGCCAATGTCATCAATCCGGAAATGACGACCGAGTATTTCGCGGCGCTTGATCAGGCGAATGCCGATCCGGACGTAAGAATTATAATTATCTCCGGCAAAGGTAAAGGGCTGTCAGGTGGAGTCGATTTAAAGCTGCTGGATACATATGGCCCGAGCGATATGAAAGCATTTCTATCCCGCTTTTACGTCGAAATGATCGACAAGGTCCGCGCCCTGTCAAAACCCATCATGGCCTCCGTTCATGGATATGCCATGGAAGGTGCCTGCACGCTCGCCTTCGCCTGCGATATGGTTATCGCTTCCTCGGATGCGAAATTCGGCTATCCGGGCGTTCCAAACCTTGCGGCCCCTCCTGGCATGCATGTCTGGTTTCTGCAGCGGCTGATTGGCCGGATGAAAGCGGCCGAACTGATCTACACAGGCGATACGATATCCGCCGTAGAAGCAGAACGCCTAGGCATGATCACGCGTGTCGTTGCGCCGGAAGAATTGACATTCGAAAGCCGTAAGCTGGCGAAGAAAGTCGCAAGTATGTCCCCCGTTGGACTGAAAGCTGCCCGCGAACTTATTTATCGTATGGAAAACATGGATTTCAAGACAGTCCCCGGCACCGCACTCGACGCCGTCTCGCTTGCGTTCGCGTCAGAGGACAGCAAGGAAGCTCGCAGAGCCTTTGTGGAGAAACGCAAACCCGTCTGGACCGGTAAATAGGGCTGAAAATCCGCGAGAACTTTCAGCCCTGAATAAAACTTTCTTAGGCTGCGGCAAATTTGTTGAGACGTCCTTTGATGATCTCTTCCGCTTCGCTCATGATCCGGTCAATGAGCTCCTTGCAGGTCGGGTTATCATGGATGAGACCGGCAACCATACCGCAGCTCCAGGCTCCGACACCAACGTCGCCGTCCTGCATGACCTTCGGGTAAACGCCACCGACGAGATCGACGATATCCTCAATCTTTGTATTTGCGCCTTTTTCCCGCTCAATATCGAGAACTCTTTCCACGGCTTCATTATTCAATACGCGTTCCGTATTACGGAGCGGACGCATGATCAATTTGGTGTCAAGCTCACTTGCCGCAATAATGGCATCTTTCACGTTCTGATGCACCGGGGCCTCCTTTGTCACCATAAAGCGGGTGCCCATATTGATACCATCCGCCCCAAGAGCGAGCGCTGCCACGAGTTGCTGGGCGTTGCCCATACCGCCGGACGCGACGAATGGCACCTTCAATTCCTCCGCCGCACGCGGCAACAGGATCATGTTCGGAATATCGTCTTCGCCCGGATGTCCCCCGCATTCAAATCCATCGACACTTACCGCGTCGCAGCCAATCTTCTCCGCCTTAAGCGAATGACGCACGGATGTGCATTTGTGAATGACCTTGATACCTGCGTCTTTCATCGGCGGCAGATATGCTTCTGGGCTTCGTCCGGCGGTTTCCACAATCTTGACACCGCCCTTGATGATAGCGTCGATATATTCCGGATATGGAGGTGCCGCAAAGCTCGGCAGGAATGTCAAGTTTACACCGAAGGGTTTGTCCGTCATATCCTTGCACCGGGCAATTTCATTGGCGAGATCTGCTGGCGTTTTCTGTGTCAAACCCGTGATGATACCTAAACCGCCCGCGTTGGAGACAGCCGCCGCCAATTCTGCATAGCCCACATAATGCATGCCTCCCTGAATGATGGGATGTTCGATACCGAAAAGTTCCGTTATTCTTGTTTTCATGGATGCCTCCGACTGATTGTTATTCTTCTTGCTTTAATAGGAAGTGATCACCTGCGGCACAACATTCCGTCGCAAGAGGCAATCCCTGATCCCCAGTATTTAACGGATAGAACGGCCCAAAGGCAATTCCCAATTGCCGATATAGCCACAATAATCACAGGGATGCGCCTGCCCGCGTCAGGATGGCGTTAAAATCCACCCCGTCCGGCAAGGTGCCATAGGCCCCGGACCAGTAGTCACCAAGACGTGACACGCAGAAGGCATCGGAAACCGCAGACGGTGCATATTGCACCAACAGGGCCGCTTGCCAGGCAAGTGCCATCATCTCGGTGATCCGGCGGGCCCGCGCCTCGAGGTTTCCCCGCTCATCGACCTCGGCTTTCAGTCGGGTGATATGAAGATCAAGGTTTTTATGGCCGCCTTTCGCGCGCTCAATTTCCGCAAAGAATGCAGGAAGCGCTCCGGGATCCTTGTAAAGGGCACGCAGGACATCAAGGCAGATTACATTGCCCGACCCCTCCCAAATACTGTTTACCGGCGCCTCACGATAAAGTCGCGGTAGGATGCTCTCTTCGATATATCCGGGACCGCCGTGACACTCCATGGCTTCGTAAATATGTCCCGGCGTACGTTTGCAGATCCAGTATTTGCCGATTGCCGTCCCGATGCGCGCCAGCGCCGCCTCAGCAGGATCCGTCTCAGCATCGCCTATCGCACGGCCAAGGCGTAAAAACAGGATCGTCGCGGCCTCAGATTCCAGCGCCAGGTCCGCAAGGACATTCTGCATCAATGGTTGCTGAAGAAGTTTTTTCTGAAATGCCGAACGGTGAGTTGCATGATGTATCGCCTGTGTTACTGCCTGCCGCATCAAGGCCGCGGATCCGACCGCGCAGTAGTAACGCGTGCCCTGTACCATCTCAATGATGGTGCGGACGCCCCTTCCCTCTTCACCGAGCATCAGGCCCCAGGCCTCGACAAGTTCCATTTCGCTCGATGCATTGGATTTATTGCCAACTTTGTCCTTCAGGCGTTGGATATAGAGCCCGTTTCTAGTGTTATCCGGACGCCATCTCGGGAGTAGGAAGCAACTCAGCCCATTTTCCGTATAGGCAAGCGACAAGAAGGCATCCGACATCGGGGCAGAGCAGAAAAACTTGTGCCCCGAGAGGATGTAAGGAGCCCCGGGCCCGGTTTTGGAGCCCTCCGGTCTTGCCTTTGTCGAGTTGGCGCGCACATCGGAGCCGCCCTGCTTCTCCGTCATGAACATGCCCATAGTGATGCTTTTCTTCTCCTCCGCAGGAATATCCCGGAGGTCGTATTCCTGCGCTAACAACCTAGGTATCCATACGTCCGCTATCTCCGGTGTGGCCTTCAAGGCTGGTACAACCGCATAACTCATTGCCATTGGACAAAGAACCCCGCCTTCAATCTGATTGAGAAGATAGGAAAGCGCGCCATGGGCGACATGATTTCCGGAGCGTGGGTTGTTCCAGGCGAAGCTCGGAAGGTCATTGGCGATCGCGAGATCCATCAGATTATGATAGGCCGGATGGAAAGTTACCTGATTGATCCGCATGCCATTGCGGTCAAACGCTCTCATTTCGGGAGGATACCGGTTGGCCTGATTGGCCCATTCAAGCGTTTCCTCCGTACCCGCCTTCATGGCGAAATCTATCACATTGCGTTCTGCCCATCCGGCCCCTTCCCGGCGCAGCCCTTCCTGCAACGGTAAATCCTTGCCATAGAGATCCTGATCCCCTAGGGGGGGCGGCACATTTGTCACCTCATGGGTGGGCAGGTTTGAAATCGGGCTGCGGATTTTCATGGCACACCTCCTTCTCACTTGTTATGGAGCTGATACAGAATATGGGTCGCAATCTCAGCCTCGCCAAACAACTTCATGCCGTAAAGTGTAGGGCCCGAGTTTTTCCGCAATCTGCGGCCCCAATTGGTCCTTATCTCCGCCCGAGACTGACACAGTTGCCAGGCTGCCGTGCACCGGATGATTATCAACAGTCACCGTGATTTCCACGCCGTCCGCAGCAAGCGCCTTAAGTTCGGCATTGAAGACTTTTACGGCGGCATCGTGCCGGAGCGCAGGCTTGAATATCTTACCAACACCCGTCAGCGGCATTTCGCTTATAATTGTGAGATCCGCCGGATTCGCAGCTCGCTCCGGGATATGCTCGCGCGCAAACACCTTCAATTCCTCCGGCGTCACCTTTGTGTCCGGCTTCAACTGCACATAGGCCACCGGCATTTCACCGGCATAGGCATCGGGCCGTCCCACAGCGGCGGCAAGCTCAACTCCCGGATGTTCATGCAACGCTTCTTCAATGATTGAAGGATCGATATTATGGCCTCCACGAATGATCAGATCTTTTGCCCGGCCCGTAAGCCAGATATAGCCATCAGCATCAATCCGCCCGAGGTCGCCGGAACGCAGCCAGCCATCGGTCGTGAACGCCTTCTGATTATATTCAGCCTGCACATAACCGGGCGTGACGCAGACGCCCTTCATGATAATCTCGCCGATCTCGTCGACGTCGGAGAACCGGGTAATATGACCGCTTTCATCAATGTCCGCTGCTTTCACTTCAACAAAAGGAAAACGCAATCCGACAGAGCCGAAGCGCACTTCTCCCTGTTGCGGCTGCATGGTGGTGAAACAAGTCACCTCCGTCATCCCGTAGCCTTCAAGCATGGGAACGCCGGACTTTTCGCTAATTGCCTTCAGGACTTCGACTGGCGCTGCGGACCCACCGGTGAGCCCAGCCCTTAATGTGCTGATATCTGAATCACCAACCGGTACATTCAATAGCGCAGATAGCATGGTCGGCACCCCGCCCAGCACGGTCACGTTATACTTGTCCACCAGCCGCCAATAATTCCCGATAACAAGAGGGTCTCGGAATCCCTGAGGGCTGGCAATGACCAAAGTAATTCCGTTCAGCATTGGCACCAGACCAACGACGATGGAACCGCTAATATGAAACATGGGCAAGCCGGCCAGCAGGCAGTCTTTTTCAGAATAACCCAGCCCGAAACCGCTCGAGGCGATTTGGGAGAGCTGCATCCGATTGGTATGGGGCGCAAGTTTGGGCACGCCGGTCGTTCCGCCTGTATGATAGTAGCCGATGACATCATCCAGAGAGTCATTGAGCGGACCGTTTATCGCCCCTGAGTCCTGCTTTGCTGTCTCTGCATCGAGCGGGAAAATTTTCTTGCCGTCACATTCCTTGTCACCCCCCAGCACGTATACAGCCTTGAGGTTAGGCATGCGTTCGATAACATAGGCGGCTTTCTCCCAAAGCTCGGGGCTAAGCGCCTGTCCGGTCGCAATAAGGATGGTGGCGTTGGCCGCCTTGGCTATGCCATGAATATGTTCCGGCTCCAACAAGGGATTGACTGCATTGACCGTTCCCACAGCCTCCGCGCCCAGCATCGTAAAGTATGCTTGTGGGCAGAGTGGCAGCAGGTAGGTAACTGTCTCTCCCTTCTTCAGGCCCGCGGAAAGAAACAGATTGGCTGTCTGGTTTACCTTGGCCAATAACTCCCGATACGTGATTGGAACACCTTCTCCCATCGGATCGCCCGGAGGCAAAGCGATCAGAGCAGGCTTGTCCGGGAAGTGCTCAACGGTCGCGCAAAACGCCTCATATACGGAATGATAAGGAACCCATTGCTCGACCGGTGTCCGCTCAAACTTCTCGACATCCGCAAGCGAATGAAAGGGTAAGTTGAAGGCTTTCAGCGAATTCGCCATTCTTTTTCTCTCCCAAGGTATTTTATTTTTATTGAGGATGATTGATCATCTCTCGTTATATCGTTCATGATGCCATATTAAAGACAGGACACAATCAAAAATTGGCAGCTCACCTTCGCCAATTTTTGAAAACGCCCGGAGGCATCATGAAGGACTTCAAGGATTTAACGGCCCTTACCATTGGTTCCGCGACAATTGACATCATTGCCTCTGTCGAGGATCAGGACATCGAGCGCATGACTATGCATAACGCCACGTCATCTTTCCTTCTGCTCGAAGAAGGCCGGAAGATAGACGTAAGCTCCATCAAGTCCTCCGTCGGCGGCGGCGGCACGAACTCTGCGGTTGCACTGGCGCGCCTTGGATATCACACCAGCGCTTTCGTAAAGACCGGAAAGGATATTGAAGGCGCAAAAATAAAAGAAATCCTTGAGACAGAACAAATAGAAACCGATTTGATGATCATGGATGATGCATTAGCGACCGGGCAAGCCATCATGATCATGTCCCATGTCCGCAACCCCACCATATTCACTAATCGGGGGGCGAATACATCACTTACAACTGATGAAATCAGCCGCGCTCTGTTTCAACAAAAAGACCTGGTTTACATCGCCAGCCTGTCCGGAAACTCTGCGGCATGCCTGACGCATATCACGCGCCTTGCCAAGGAAGCCGGCGCTTTCGTGGCAACAAATCCGGGCATCCGCCAGATTACCTACTGGGCTGGGGATATTGTGGAAGCGTTGGCGCATGTGGACCTTTTATCGATTAACGCTGTTGAGGCTGAACAACTCGCGCTGACCTTATTGCCCAAAGGACAACCACTCCCTGCAGACGAAACGGTTAGTGACGGCCCGCTGCTGTTGGATAAAGGGCTCGGCGGGCGGTCCTTTGAGAGTTTTGTGAGGGAAGTCTGTAAGCTCGGACCGAAAATCGTTCTGGTCACCAATGGTGCAGAGGGAGCCTATGCCGGGACGTCAGAAGGTATCAGATTTCACCCGGCCGGCAAATCCGAAGTGGTCAATACCGCTGGTGCCGGAGATGCTTTCGCCACCACTTTCTCCGCCTATGCCGCCGCCGGTGCGGAACTTGAGGTTTGCCTCAAAGCGGCGACAGCCAATGCCCTGTCCGTTATCGCGGCTCCGGATACTCAAAGTAGTTTGTTGCGAAAGCAGGAACTGCAGGATTTGTTACGTGCTTGAGATCACAACAACAGGTATCTTTCATTGTTCGGCCCCCTGTAATGTTATAGTACGGTGCTGAATAGGAGCGCCGTCGTCATGGGTAAAAATCTTCTTTTAAGCATTGTTATCTCAGCTTTAGTCTTAATAAGCGCGTTGTCGCAAGCAATTGCCGACGATATTGGTACGGTAACAAGGCTGAAAAATACAGCTTCTGTTATTCGGGCCGGGCAGCAATTCAATATTGAAACCGGTTTCAATATCCAGGAATTCGATGAGATCCAATCCGGCGAAGAGTCTCGTGTCGAGATTACCTTTCATGACGGAACAAAGCTCAATATCGGTTCTAACTGTCGTATTGTTGTCGACAAGTTTATGTTTGATCCGGATGTTGGTATTGGCATTGCAATTTTACGGGCTTTGCAGGGACCGTTTCGCTTCATCACCGGTCAAATTGGAAAAGCCCGCGACCCTCAGATCGTGGTTCAGACCCGCTTTGGCGTGATCGGTGTCCGCGGAACCGACTTCTGGGCAGGCCCGTCACGTGGGCAGTACGGCGTATTATTGCTTGAAGGAGCGATATCAGTGACCAATCCCGCTGGTCAACGTATCCTCACAACCCCTGGGACAGGCGTCAACCTGACAAGTAATGGGGTGCCACCGAGTGAAGTGGCAACCTGGGGTACCGGCCGGGCAGCGGAGGCGCTTGCTGCCGTCGCATTCTAGACCATAAATTCACGTAACTGTTTACACCTCTGTTCCAATACTCTGCGATATTAGTATGGGAAGATACGACAGAAAGGGTTTATTCGTGTACAAAGCGACCTCCTTGCTTCAAGGTGACCGAATGAATTGAAGTATAAAAGCATGAAACTTTTAACCGGCTTTTCTCGTTTTTACCATGTTACCTGGAATAATGTGATCCTTTACGGTGAACGGCTCGTATTCTTAGGTAGAATGTAGGGTTCGGCATATCAGCCTACCTGACCAATTATATAATTTCCCTTTCGAGGAGAGCGGTATGTTAAAGAAAATACTTCTGGTTATTTCGCTAACGATTGTCGGATCCACTTCAATCGCCGGGCAGACCTTTGCAGCAAATCCTGCGGTCGGAACTGTTACCCGGCTGCAAAGCGATGCTGAAATCGTCCGCGACGGCAAGGATATTCCGCTTGAAGTCGGAACAGTTGTTCAGGAAAATGATGAGATCAACTCCAAATCAGATGCCCGCGTTGAAATTACGTTCAATGACGGCACAAAACTTCTGATCGGTGAAAATGCCCGCATCGGGATTGATGAATATCTATACGAGCCAAAAAATGGTATCGGCACTGCAATTTTGAGCGTGCTTCAAGGTCCGTTCCGGTTTATCACTGGTAAAATCAGCGATATGAAGACAAAACGCCTTGAAGTTAAAAGCAGTCTTGCCACAATTGGCATACGCGGTACTGACTTCTGGGGCGGACCGTCCATGGGAACATATGGTGTATTCCTGTTTGAAGGTACAATTGTTGTCTTTAATGCGGAAGGCGGCCGGATCGTTAATACGCCCGGCACCGGCGTCGATGTAGATGGCGTGAATATAGCACCGGATGAAGCAGAAAAGTGGGACGAAGGACGAGCTCAGGCGGCCGTCGCCACAATAACGTTTAAATAGGGCTGAGCGCTTCGGGAGAGCGATGGATCGGATTTATACAGACCTGCCGTTGTCACCACCTAGTCTGCTGAAAATTCGTGACTATTGGGTGACATTGCGCGGAAGCCGGAAAATGCCGTCACGCCCGGAATTCAATCCCGCCGCCATCGTCCGTTATCTACCCTATTTAACTCTGGTCGATGTCGTCGAGAACCCCTTGCGATTCCGCTATCGCCTAATTGGAACCAGAATCACCGACCTTGCAGGGCGCGATTCGACAGGAAAATGGCTCAATGAAGAGCTGTATGGTGATAAAACAGAAGATATTCTTTGGGCGTATACAAAATGCGTAACAGAAAAGACGCCGATCGCTGTTCGCGAACTGGTCCAGTTCGTCGATAAAACCTGGGTCACCATTGATGTCGCTCTATTTCCCTTCGGCGATGAAAAAGACAATATTGACATAGTTCTTGGTGCTGTGGACTTCACTGCTGAAGATGCAGAATTACCCGGTCCTAAACGAAGCTATATCCTGAATTGGGAGGCAAAACACGATACCGGCCCGGGAGAACTATCCTGAAATATGTTTTTCGATACCTTCATTCATGTTATGGGGCACAAAAAGATACCTCATCCCGAACTCCTTCTTGAGCCAGGCGTAAAAACCGCTCGGATGGATGCGCAGGCAGCGGCACATCG
>NZ_CAXAXA010000006.1:0-242885 GCF_963973085.1 uncultured Sneathiella sp. | reverse complement strand
ACAGATTCATCTTATTCTTGCTGCTAACTGGTCAAGAAAGCAGGACCACTTCTCTATGACGGACTGAACTATCTCCGCTGTCCCTTCTATAAGTTCGACCCTTATGCTTTCGCATTCTTTAGAGAAGACTACATGTGGAGGGAAGGACGTTTTGGGAAGAAATATATAGCCTTCCTCAATAGTGTAGACTTCTCCATATTTCGTGCTTCCGATCCATTTATGGTCTTCTCCATATTGAATGTCTGTAACAGTAAATTTTACCTTTCCGTGAATGAATGCGTGCCCATAATCTCCTGCTGGATAGGCGTCCTTTGCAGGATAAATTGACAATCTTACGTCCTGATATTGCCCCACACACCGCCCAAGGCTCTGATTGTAATCGTTTGGTTCACACAAGGGGTTGTCCCATCGGTATTGACCATAGGAGCTAAATCCATCGGCATTGAATGCCTTTTGCGCCTGTGTAATATCTTTGCTGTCCAAATTAGATTGGGCTGATGCGATTGACGACAGCATCATAAGAAGTGCCGTGAAGCACGAGCTAAAAATTCTTTGTCGATGTCCCATTAGTTGGTCTTCTCTTGTTAATTGAGTAACTGCAATACCATGTTATCAAGGTTAGTTTATGGCGACGAATTATAACTTTGCGATTGCCACCGATCAGGTGAGTGAAGCAGACTAAGGCTTCTTAAGAATACGATAAACAGACGCTCTGCCTATCCCAAGGTCTTTAGCTATAGCTGTGGCGCTGGCGCCTTGTGCCTTTAACTCCAGTACCTTGTCGGTCTTTGCTCGAGCTGTAGCTTTTCTTCCCTTATACTTCCCCTCCCCTTTGGCCTTAGCTATGCCTTCACGTTGCCGCTCCAGCATGATTTGCCGCTCGAATTGCGAGACGGCTCCTAGGAGGTTTAAGACGAGCTCGCCAGTGGCATTGCTTGTATCAACCCCAAGGTTTAAAATTTGGAGGTGAGCGCCCTTATTTCTGATGGTCTCTACAATCTCCCCTAAATGCCGCATAGAGCGTGCTAGGCGGTCCAATTTCGTCACGACTAGGGTGTCACCCTCTCGGAGGAAATCAAGGGCCTGTGAGAGCTCCTGACGCTGTTCTACAGACGATACTTGCTCCTTGTATATCTTTTGACAATTCTGAGTTCCGAGCTCATCAATTTGGGCTTCAAAACCCGCGACCTGTTCAAGTGTCGATGTTCTCGCGTAGCCAACCTTCATAATCTGATATCCTTTTATGTATCAATAGATATAAGATTATGTGAGAATATAGTCTCATATGTCAAATTGTATTTATATGAGACTAATAAAAGGCGCGATGTGAAAGTCTCATTAGAGCAAGATCTAATGGGAATGAAACAAGCGTCAATCGCCCTTAGAGCAGCCCTGAGAGGCTTTGGCTCAAAATATCATTCCCCCTTCCAAATTTTCATAATTCCCGCCAATGAGTCTCTCTGGCCGTTCTGAAATGGTTAAATGAAACCATATTGGGTCGAGCGGGGTATGGGGGAATTCGAAGAGCGAAAGTATTGATGCAGGCGCTCGCAATACTATTCCAATTTATGGGAAAAATTGATGAGCCGGTTTAGATCAATTGATAGTACTAATTTATTTTATTTCAAAAAAATTTGATTAGTCGTATGCGTGTTTGAATTACCAGTGCGTCATCCATTGCGACTAAAGGTGTTGTATCTCAAATGTAAAGATAGCAAGCATGCCCTTTTTTGAAGGAGTTATATTTTAATATTTCTCTGTTAGCGTGTGTTGTGTATATTCTTAGAGTTTATGAGAAGGTGGAGCAATGGCTGAAGAAGATAATGTTGAGGAAACACCAGCTGCGTTTCTAGTGGGACTAGGTAAAGACTTGGCGTGTCAAAAAGATGTAGACGTCAATCTAGTTGATATCTTAAAAAAGCATCTGCTTACTACCCTTCCCGCTGATGACGCCTTAGAACAGTCTAAGGTGGCCATTATCGCTCTTGCTAATGCCCGAGCGGCTCCTCTTAAGAAAGAGGAAGCGGATGGCTGACGACACATATAATATTCAGTCACTAACACTACACGGGTTTAGGGCCTTTCTTGAACCTAAGACCTTCGATTTCAGTCAGAAGCGGTGCTTGGCACTCTTTGCTCCTAATGGCAAAGGCAAGTCGAGTTTGATTGATTCTCTGGAGTTTATGTTTTCGGAAGATGGCACTCTCGAACGGCTGGGGAAGCGAACTATCAACAATCAAGCTGGAGTAGCCGCTCTTGCCCATAATCTAGCAGTAGAGAAAAATATCACTCCAAAAGTATCAATTGCCTTCAAGAGAGGAAAGTTAGTTTTGAATGGTATGCGGGAAGCAGGTCCCGGAGAGCGTTTGCAGCCTGACTGCGCCACAACTGTAGGCTCTCATTTTACAGTCAGTCCAATTATTCGTGGTCATGCTCTTCGTCAGTTTGTTGAGAATCATAAGCCAGAACAACGTTATACGGATGTTGCCAATTGGCTTCAACTTGGACCTTTGGTTGATATTCAAAAGAATCTCCGTGCCTTGCGACAACAAGTAAAAGCTATGGCTATAGATACCTCTGCTTTGCAGGAGCTAAATAACCAGTTGGCGAAAGAAACGGATAATTTGGTCACTTCTTGGGAGGTGGATAAGGTCCTTGAATATGTCAATAAAGAAGTCATAGCCCCTCTAGATGATACATTAGAATTAGATGAGTTAGATTCGTTAAATGCAAATTATATTGAAGTGGCTAATCGTACTGAAGCTGAAGCAACTAGACTTGGCCTTGCCAATCTTCGGCATATTCGTGCGACGGCAGCTAGTCTGTTTAATGAGACCGAGGACGAAGAAACTAATGAAATAAAGATAAGTGGGCTAATCCCCGTATTCGAAGCGGCGGTAGCGGACCTGAAAAAAACAAAATTGACCGAGGCAAGCGAGCGTAGCAAAGCGAAGAATGCAGTCTTTCAGGATATCTGGAAAGTGGCTGAGCCTTTGTTCGCCGAGGACACTGAAAGCCCTGAAATCTGCCCGATCTGCACTACGCCATTGATCGACACCGCGGCTGGCGGAGAGGCAGGCATTAGAGTGCACTTGCACACTCATTTGTTAGAGTTGGCTGACTATGCGGCAGCGAAGAAGGCGTACGATGATGCTACTGAAGCGGCAAGACTTGCACATAATCAGTTGATTGCTGCCTTACCGGGCCTGCCGACGTTACTAGGTGACGATCATGAAGCACTTAAATTAAACCTTGTAGACTACCTCACTGATATTGCTGCTTGGTCAGATGGTGACGTGCCGGAGTCGGGAGCCTTGACAGCTTTAATTGAAGCTCTGCTGGTTGACTTGGATGAAAATATTACAGCAATAGTAAACAAGCAAGGTGACCACACCTACGTAAAAGCAAAAGATAAAATTGACCAACTTCTTAAATTACAAACAAAATTTTCTCTGGCTGTTAGAACGAAATGTGAGTTGGAAAAACTCTCTGATGCTCTAATAAAACAAGCCACCTTCATATCAACTAAGATCCGTGAGAAAGTTCAGGCGCTTCTTGATACGTTACAAGCCCCGATGAATAACATTTATCGTCAAATACAAGGTGAGTATGCAGCCCCCATTCGTTTGGAATTGCCCGCTGAAGATGATGCCAACCAACAGCGGTTAAACCTAGTGATTGACTTTGCTGCTAACAGAATGGCCGTACAGCCAAGCGGTTATTTAAGTGATTCCCAAATTCATTCGGTTGCTTTGGCTCTGCGCATGACGGCCATTAAGCAATTCAATAAGGCAGCACCGATCATGGCACTGGACGACATTGTTACGTCGTATGATGCCGACCATCGACGTGCAATTGCTAGTCTGATTGCCACGGAGTTTAGCAGTTGTCAGACAATCGTTGTATCCCATGACGAACGCTTTTTCATTTATTTGAAGGATCAACTTGAAGCCAAGTATTGGCAATTTATGAGAATTGTGAACTTTGACCCTCAGATCGGCCCGTTATTTGCGGACCATAAAGTAACCGATGACATGATCGAAGCACGCTGGGGTGCGGGCGTGACTGCGGCCAATGAAATACGACAGGCTGAGGAGGAATGGTTGCTTCGCATTTGTCGTGAATTCGCTGTCAGTATACGCATACGACCTTTAGAGAGACCCTATTCATATGATCGTAGTGAATTAGCGTCGGCGATTGCTGGATTTGTAAACGAAAAAGGACTGAAACCTAAATTAGTTGCGGGCGTCAATAACGGTTTCTTGATGAGCCTTCAGAAAGGTGAAATTGAAAACTTTGGAAGTCATTTCTCCGATGCGCCATATGGTGATGGCTCAATAGGGGACGAGAAGGCACGTTGGGCGGAGTTCAAAGAATTTCAAAATCAATTTGTTTGCCCACGATGTGAACGGAGGAAATTTAAACGTCCGCATGGGCTTGCTAAACCTATTTGCGCCTACAGGAATTGCGAAGCACAGTTCGAATTTGTAGCTGCTGACGCTGCAGAAGAGGAAACATAGATGGCACGCGGACAACCTGTTGAACTGGCAACTCGAACCTTCGATAAAAAGGGCGATGCGACCGCTTTTTTCAGGGAAATTTTAAACCGCTATCAATCAGGCGACCGTGTGAACAATGATGATAGTCTTGATCTCTCTGCGTTACTTGAACGGCATACAGAATATGCTGAGAAGGTGGGATGCGGTATCAGTCACTTTGAAATCATGATGACAGGGCATGGAACAAAATGCTTTCGCATTGTTCGTTTAGATGGCACTGGAACTGATTTCTCATATCCACATTGTATTTCTCAACGACCTCCTAGCCGAAAACAAGAAGTTAGCAATGCATTACGTTGGGCTATTCGTTACGACTTATACGCCGCTAGAGATAAATTTTTTGCCGCGCATGCTGATGAGGCAGGCTTCGTAGCCTGTGCAGAGACAGGAGAGCGTATATCTCGAGAGCAAGCCCATATGGATCATAGGCCGCCGATGACATTCGAGGTAATCGTGACTACATTTCTAGCATCAAAAGGGTTATCACTTAATGATGTACCTCTTAGTAAAGGACGGGATGATCAAGTCTCTCCTGAAGTTACAGACGAGGATATGGCAGAGGCATTTCGGGATTATCATACAAACGTTGCACGCCTAGATTTTGTTAAGAGCAGTATCAACCTCGCACAATCTAGCCGTAATCGATTGAAATTAACGCGCGTCAATTTAAATAGGTAGGATTTTTGTGCTACCACTCTTTGTAGAACGCAGCGTTAAGGCACAAATCATTTGTAATTAGTAATAAAATTTGGCTTTGGTTTATGCAGATTGCAGAGCAGTGTCGTTTGGGGTCAGTCATTGCGATCATGCACGTTATTGACACTTCTTGTGTTGTTACTTGTGGGTTTATGATTTATTAGTGTGACACGTAAGTGAGACATTGATCAACAAAGCTGTTATCAAAGCACAGTAATATCAATGCGTTGACGCAATGGCGGCGTTTCCCCGACCCTCCGCCATTTTTATATGAACGGTGCTTTTTTATAGCTTATTCATTTTATGCGTGTTTAAATCTCTGTAAAATCCTCGCTTCATAATATAGTTTGGTTTTATGCTAGGTTTACTTTGAGTTATTGGAACTTAGAAGGTCTGCTGGCTGGCCGAACGTGGGTTGGATATTTCGTACGAAACAATTCAACGCTGGTTTCTGAAGTTTGGCGAACCAATAGCCAGAACTCTTAAACCTTGCCGCCCTACTCCTAATGATATCTGGCATCTGGAAGAAATGGTCATCGTTATGCGCGGAAAACAACACTGGCTATGGCGAGCTGTTGATAGCGAAGGCGAAGTAATGGATTTTCTCGTATAATCAAAGCTGCCTAGAAATTCTACTGAGGTTTCATTGCGCCTACCGTAAGTTAATGTGACAATGTCAATTTCCATGTTCAAGTAAGCATTCTCGGACCAGAACGCGTGCACGTGAAGCCCGCTCAGTTTGACATTTATTAGAATTAGGTAAAAAATACGTCCTCTTATTTATTGAAGAGTATTTCGCTCGGGCCCCTAATGATGCAATTGTCAAAACACATCGTGTTGGTGCTGTCTTTGGTCTTGTCTTTGTTTCTATCAACTGCGCAGAGTTTAAGCGCCGAAGAGTTGTTGGACGGCAGGGTGTTCACAGGTAAAATCGGCCCTGAAGAAAAGCCGGATTTATCGGACAGTCTTCATTTTAGCGATGGGCATTTCTGGTCTGATATTTGCCGACGCTGCGGCTTCCTGCCAGGCTCCTACAGTTCCGAATTGACGAAAGACGGCATTACCTTTACGGGCATTTTGAAAAGCGAAAGCCGTGGGCAGTTTGACTATCAAGGTCTAGTGCGCGAAGACGGATCGATAGTGGTCTCAATCCAGTGGGAACGCCGCCGCTGGTACTGGACCTCGCGCCGTGAGATTGCGTTTCGAGGCATGGCATCATCCTCTGAAAAAGCTGTTTCTCTTGAAGCAATCAGGAAAAATTTGGACATCGCGAACTTAGACGATAATCCCTTGTGCGCACGCTTCTGAAATACCTTTGGACCGTCCGGAGGGCGTTGGCGCTTTACACTTTCCTTCTTCTAGGGGGGTGGATATTAGGTGATGCTCTGCAGAACGTTATCATCCCAGAGATGCGGCCCATGCACGAACCAATGATACATCGCATTGTAATGAGCGCCCTCATTCTATTCATTCTGGCAGCAGCGATCCCATTTGTCCCTGGCGCTGAAATTGGCTTCGCACTTCTTCTTGTCTTTGGCGGGAAAGCGGCACCACTTGTTTATGGTGGCATGGTAGGTGCTCTCATTCTGTCTTACTGCATTGCGCGTCTTGTGCCTGCAGACAGTCTTGGTAACTTCTTGCGTTGGCTCGGTTTGACCAAGGCCGCTGACCTTGTTTTTGACATCGAAGAAACTGAGGCGCAGGATCGAGCGATGTTCGTTGCCCGAAAGCTGCCAAAATCGTTCGGCGAAAAACTAGTTAGAAACAGGTATATACTGCTAGCGATGGCAATCAACTTACCTGGGAACACGTTGCTGGGCGGCGGTGGCGGTTTGGCGTTTATCGCTGCAAGGTCGGGACTTTTTGGGTTTTGGTCGTTTACATTGGTTGTTCTCTGTTCAGTCGCACCAGTCCCACTATTATTTGCACTGATGTGATCCCGACCCGTTGCGCTTTCATACCAGTCTTCTAAATTTCGTCCGTGGAAAAAGCGCGCAATTGATATGCGTCTGAGTCCTACAGTGCCATTCTAACGCGTCGCACCCGGAACAGCAAAAGCGTGGTTTTCCTGAGTGATGGGATCGACGACACATATAGCGCTGCGGATTTTTTGACGACTGCCGGATGAGAAGTAAAGGTGACGTTTCTGATGTTGCAGCAGATAAAAAACGGTCCGGATTTTATGTCCGGACCGTTTGTCTGCGTGATCTATTTCTGCGGTGCCGTTCAGGCGGCGCGGACCTCTTTCAGGAAGGCTTCGATATCCTGACGAAGGTTGCCCGACAGTTCTTCCAGGCGAGTTGATGCTGAAAGAACCTGCGAAGCGGCGGCGCCGGTCTCGCCCGTCTTGAGCGACACCTCCCCGATCTTGGAAGAAACCTGCGTCGTTCCGTTGGAGGCTTCCTGGACGTTCCGGGAAATCTCGTTGGTGGCGGCGCTTTGTTCCTCGATCGCGGAGGAAATACTGACGGTGCTTTCACGGATCGTATTAATCACGCCATCGATATTGCCGATCGCCGATACTGCTTCATCGGTTGCCGTTTGCATATCGTTGATCTGGCTGCTGATCTCGTCCGTCGCCCGTGCCGTCTGGGTGGCAAGGCTCTTGACCTCGGACGCGACAACGGCAAAGCCCTTGCCGGCCTCCCCTGCCCGTGCGGCCTCAATGGTCGCGTTTAGGGCAAGAAGGTTGGTTTGTCCGGCGATATCATTGATCATATTGATCACGTCGCTGATCTTCTTGGCTGTTTCCGCAAGCCTTGTCACTGATTGTGTGCTGCTGGCGGCCTCATTGACGGCCCGTTCTGAAACGTTATTCGCCTGTTGCACCTGGCGACTGATCTCGTTGATCGAGGAGGTCAGTTCTTCGGCGGCGGCGGCAACGGTCTGAACGTTGGTTGATGCTTCCTCGGATGCCATAGCAACGGCTTCCGACAGCTGCTGTGAGGAATTGGCAGTATCCGTCATGGATGTGGCAGTCACACGAAGTTCATTTGTTGCGAAATTAACAGTCTCCATGACTTCCTGAACCCGCCCTTCAAAGGCCTGGATCAGGTTGGCAATTTTCTCCGCGCGTTCCTGTCGGGCTGTATTTTCGGCCTGTTCGCGCGCCCGTTCGTCGGCTTCGCGCTTGGCGTCGCGTTCGCGCTCTGCCAGTTCGCGTTTTTCCTGTTCCTCGGCGGTGCGCTTCGCCTCGTCTTCGAGGCGAATTTGCTCAATGGCGTTTTCCTTGAAAACAAGAACCGCGCGGGCCATTTCGCCAATCTCGTCCTTCCGCTCGGCGCCGTCAATTTCGATATCAAGCTTACCATCGGCAAGATCGCTCATCCGTCCGGTCATACGACCGATTGGCGTTGCAATTGCCCGTGTCAGCAGGATTCCGCAGACAAACGAAGCTGCAACCATGGCCACCAGCGCCGTTATGATGGAAACGGTGAATTTACTGATGGCATCAGCCTGTTGTGCATGGGACTGGAACAGGATTTCGTCGATACCGGTTCCCAGAGTCTGGACGATGGCGCCCATCTTGGCAATCACCGCTTCCGGCTCGCCGGATACTTCTATCGCGCGCGCCTGGTTGACCGTCAGATAATTGCGCATCAGGCCGACCTGCACATTGGCGTATTTGTCTTTCCATTGCTGATAAAACTGAGTGAAGTCCGTGACCAGCTTGGCGAAAGTGTCATTCCCGACGGAAAGTTCGGAAAGCTTGGTATGGAGTTGGTCCGTCGTCTTGTTTAACTCTTCAAATTTGGCAAGGCCGGTGCGATCCCCGGTCAGGAGGAAATACAGCAGCGCCTGGCGTTGTTCCAGAAAGGACTTTTGAAAATTCAGATATGTTGTCTGCAGCTCACTTGCTGCCCGGCCATTTTTATCGGCCGTTTCAATCTCCGAGATCGAGGAAAATGCGACGACAGCCATCGCGGCGGTCACAATCACAAGCAAGGCAAAGCTGAGCGTCAGCTTTTTGGCAATCTTGAGGTTATAGAGGAATTTCATGATACTAACGCACTTTCTTTAAGCAGAGGCTTTGCGACGGCTCAACTCGGTCAGGTTATATTCAACGGTGATCGACCCGATTGGCTGCTGTTTGTCATTTGCAATCGTCATGCTGACCTGCACGCGCCATGTCTTGGTATCTTCGTTGAATTCTGGCTCGTCCACAAAGACGGTATTCATGCCCTTGCTGAAGGTTTCCTGAAACTTGGCTTCATCGCCCTGCCAGAAATCAGAGGTGATGGAGCTTTGCCCGACATTGAGGCCGTTGGCATCCATGATGAAGATTTCGGCATAAAGACCGCCGGATGCCGCCTGGATTTGTGTCAGGTAGCTGGAAAGCGGGCTGCTCAGGGTTGCCGCGATCAGGGGCTGGTCCTGATTTTCCCGCTCGGCGCGCCACTGCTTGTCAAGATCGTCAATGGCTTGTTGATTGACGGAGCTATATTTCCGGTTCTGCGAATTGATAGAAATGCTGACGACCGGATTAGCCAGCCATTGCTTTAACTCGTTTATCGCGCCTGCGTCCACCAGATCCTTGGGCGGAGCATTCTCGGATGCGAATGTGGAACTGGTGGTAGCCGTTGCCAGTGTCAGGAACGCCGCCAGTATTAATATAACTTTTCTGCTCATAGTGATGAGGCCTCTCAAAATTTTTATCAGCTTAAAAATATTCTTTGTAAGCTTTACGATCCAAGCCCTGAATTTTTGGTTAATATGCGTGCGATCTGGCCATGAAGCGGTGGTTAATCGTGCAAAAATATCGTTATTTGCTCTCAAACACGACACGCGTTAAAAGCAAAGCTTCAAAAATCCGAGTGAGGGACTTTAAATTCTGTTACTGGCGGACCTTGCCAGGAATTGTTGGGAAGTTGAGAGCGAACATTTACACCAAGGCAATATTCCCGGTCTCCAGATCATAGATCGCGCCGACAATATCAATTTTTTTATCTGCATAAAATTTGTCAATGATGGGCGAAGACTGTTTTAGATCGGCGACCTGCAGACGCACATTTTCAGTTATGGCGCTGTTTAGAAGGTTTTTCGGTTGGCTGGCTTTGGCTTGCACGACAGCTGGCTTGATCGCCTCAATCAAGCCGGACAAATGACCGGGGAGTTCCGCTTTATCCTTCAGGACGCTGATTGCGGCACTGACAGCCCCGCAATTGGTATGGCCAAGAACCATAACCAAAGGTGTGCCCAGAAACTTGACACCATATTCCAGTGAGGCCAGCAGATGAGGGCTCATGACATTTCCGGCGACCCGCATGACAAAGAGGTCTCCGGGGTTTTGATCGAATGCCAGTTCCGGTGCGACACGTGAATCAGCGCAGCTCAGGATAGCCGCAATCGGAAATTGGGATTTTGCGCGGGCAGCCCGATCCGCCATGAAATCGCGGTTATTCGGCGTATTCGCTGCATAACGAGCATTTCCGGCCATCAACCGTTGTAAGGCATCAGCGGGTGTGATCGCGTTTGCAGCTGCAGTCGATTCTGCGGCGATGGAATGCGTGAAGCTCCAGGGTGTAAAGGCTGCAAATGCTCCGGCTTTCAGAAGAGTGCGGCGTGAGAACATTGTTTCTGGTAAAATGCTGTCGTGTCGTTCACACATATATTCTAATCCCCTTCGGACCGGAATTTTTGATTGCTCTGGAAGCGTTTCACATAGGCTCTGACTCGTCAAGCAACGTCATTGACAATTACTGCTTCGCCAGTGCTAGGATCAAGTAAGAAATACAATAGGAACGCCGGTTGGGAAAGAATATGATAAGCACAACTATCACCGAGAATGTCACCAAAAGCGCGCGTCACACGAATTTTCACCTGTCCGCCGGGCCGGAAGATGGGCCGCTCATTATCTTCGTGCATGGCTGGCCGGAACTGTCCTTGAGCTGGCGTCACCAGCTTCCGGTTATGGCAGGTCTCGGCTTTCATGCTGTCGCGCCGGACATGCGCGGCTATGGCCGTTCCAGTATTTATAAGCGGCATGAGGATTATGCGCAACGGGAAGTCGTTGCGGACATGATCGAACTGCTGGACGCACTTGGCCGCGAGAAAGCGGTCTGGGTAGGTCATGACTGGGGCAGCCCGACAGTCTGGAATATTGCCAGCCACCATCCGGACCGTTGTCACGCCATCGCAAACCTTTGCGTTCCTTATCATACGCTGGAACGCGGTCTGGATGCCTGTCTGCCACTGATTGACCGGACGCTTTATCCGGAAGCTGAATTTCCGGCCGGACAATGGGAATATGTTCGTTTTTATGAGGAAAATTTCGCCAAGGCCTGCGCCGTCTTCGACGCACATCCCTATAACACGGCAAAGGCCTTGTTCCGCAAGGGTAAGGATGGTCATAGGGATAAGCCTGCTCTCACCGCCCATGTGCGAAATCAGGGTGGCTGGTATGGCGGCGCGACGGAGGCGCCGGATATCCCGCGCGATGGGGATGTCGTGAGCGAAAAAGACCTGAAGACATATGCGGCCTTTCTCAAGCGCAACGGATTTTTCGGCCCCGATTCCTATTACATGAATAACAGGGCAAACGCGGAGTATGCCGACGAGGCGCTGAACGACGGCTATCTCGACATGCCGACCCTCTTCCTGTTGGCGGAGTATGACTATACTTGCGAGTGCGTCCGCTCATCGCTGACGGACCCCATGAAGCGCTTATGCCGGAACTTGACCAGCCGGAATATTGCCTGCGGTCACTGGATGGCGCAGGAGAAACCCGCTGAGGTTAACGCCGCCCTCACCCATTGGCTGGTGACATCGGTGCCGGACGTTTGGCCTGGCTAGCCAGGCAATGGCTTGCCCGTTTCAGGTAATTAATTTCTATCGGTTATTATTGGCAGTTGAGAACGGTAAAATGCCATTGTCATATGTCATTATGCCTTCTCCCTCGCCGATCACCGTCCCAATTCAACGAGAAGATAAAATCCTCTTGCCAAGTCTTAATATATCTACTATTCAAGATATATGGATGAAAATATGACATTGCGGGCCCTCGCGGCCCTGAGCCAGAAGACACGGCTTGATGTGTTCCGTTTGCTTGTAACGGCGGGACCTCAGGGCATGCTGGCAGGAGATATCGGGGATGAGTTGGGGGTGCGTCAGAATACCATGTCGACGAACCTGTCCATTCTCCTGAATGCCGGATTGATCTCGAATGAGCGGCAGGGCCGAACGGTGCGTTATTTTGCCGACTTTGACGCCATGCGCGGCCTCCTCTCCTTCCTGATGGCGGACTGCTGCAACGGACGGCCGGAAATATGTGATCGCGTTTTCGAAGAAATCAATTGTTCTTGAATGTTGGATTAGGAAAATGACAGAACCCCTTTATAATGTTCTATTTTTATGCACCGGAAACTCAGCCCGCTCGATCCTGGCCGAGGCCATCATGAACAAGGTTGGCAAGGGAATGTTCAAGGCCTGGTCGGCGGGTTCCTTCCCGAAGGGAGAGGTTCATCCGGTTGCTCTTGAGTTGCTCCGGAACCTCAATTTCGACACCAGCTTTGCCCGTTCCAAATCCTGGGATGAGTTTGCCGGGCCGGATGCGCCAAAAATGGACTTTGTCTTTACCGTCTGTGATAACGCGGCGAATGAAGTCTGTCCGATTTGGCCGGGCCGCCCGATGAGCGCCCATTGGGGCGTTCCGGATCCGGCCGACGCAGCGGGCACGAAAGCGGAAATCATGGTCGCCTTCACGGAGGCTTACAGGATGCTAAGCAACCGGATATCGGTTTTTGTGAACCTGCCGATTTCCAGTCTCGAAAAGCTTGCCCTCCAAAAACATCTCGATGATATCGGCACCGCGGATGATAAGGCGACGCCGGAATAATTTCCCGTAACTCTCTAAAATAAAAGAGTAAAATAGTGACACATCAACACACTGACAACTTTCCGGCCGCTAGAAGGCCGGAGGTCGCCAAAATCGGCTTTTTTGAAAAATGGCTTTCCCTCTGGGTGGCGCTTTGCATTCTCGCCGGTATTCTGCTCGGGAATTTGTTTCCTGCCCTGTTCGAGGTCATTGCCTCTTACGAATACGCGTCGGTCAATCTTGTCGTCGCGGTATTGATCTGGGCGATGGTCTATCCGATGATGGTTAGTGTCGATTTCGCGAGCCTCTCTCATATCGGGGATCGGCCCAAGGGTCTCATCCTGACCATTATCGTGAACTGGCTGATCAAGCCGTTCACAATGGCGGCGCTCGGGGTGCTGTTCTTCGAATATGTCTTCGCCGACCTGATCGCGCCGGAGGACGCCGAGGCCTACATCGCCGGACTTATCCTGCTGGGAGCAGCCCCCTGCACGGCGATGGTCTTCGTCTGGTCGCAGCTGACGCGTGGTGATGCTGCCTATACCCTCGTGCAGGTATCAGTAAATGACGTGATCATGATTTTCGCCTTTGCGCCGATCGTCGCCCTACTGCTCGGGGTGACGGATATCGTTGTCCCGTGGGAGACATTGCTGCTGTCTGTTGGCCTCTATGTGGTTGTGCCGTTGATTGCCGGGGCGATCACGCGCCATCTGCTGATGTCGCGGAGCCCGGCGAAGGCAAGCGATGCGCCGGTCGAGGCGTTTACGGCCAAAGTCAAACCCTTCTCTGTGATCGGCCTGCTGATGACGGTCGTCCTTTTGTTCGGTTTTCAGGGGCAGGTCATTCTCGACAGGCCGCTGTTGATCGTCCTGATTGCCGTGCCGCTGCTCCTGCAATCCTACGGTATTTTCGCTCTTGCCTACGGGGCGGCGTGGGCATGGCGCGTGCCTTACAAGGTTGCCGCTCCCTGCGCGTTGATTGGCACATCGAACTTTTTCGAGCTTGCCGTCGCCGTCGCCATCAGCCTGTTCGGCCTCAATTCCGGCGCCGCGCTTGCGACGGTCGTCGGGGTGCTGGTGGAAGTCCCGGTCATGCTTTCCCTTGTCGCCTTTGCCAACCGGACGCAGCATTTCTTTCCCAAGGAAACAGGATGAATTAGCGCGATAATTTCCATCGCGTGCCCCAATAACTATCTTGTATCTTCAGGCAAATGCTGCATATTCGGACGCATGAAAGACACCGTTGCCAAGCCCTCGAAGCAGGTTCTCATCAAGTTCTTCCTTCTGCTCGCGTTACTCGGCGGATATTTCGCCTATCTCACCTATGAATTTGATCTGCTCACGGGCGGGGTGTCGGCACTGCTGACATGGAGCTTCTTCGTTCTTTGCACACCGATCGCCGATGCCGGCTTCCTTCTCGATTTCCCGTTGCGGCTGCTGTTCGGCATTCGCATGATCCTGTCGGAACTTGCGGTTTGGGCCATTGCCATTCTGGTAAATGTTTTTTCCCTCAGCTATGCGGCATCCTATTACGACACGACGCTGATCACGAAGTTATTGAGGCAGATCATCATCACGCCCTACCCTTACTGGGGAGTGATCGTGCTGTCGGGTATTGGCACATTTCTTTCCATTCGTTTTGGGGACGAACTGATGGATGTTATTCATCATCGTGACCGCAGATTTTTTCATTCCCATCAGTTCAAGCATGAGCTGGTTCTGGTTGCTTTCTTCGTCGTCGCCATCTTTGGCTATTATGAGTTGATCAAATCGCTGAACCTAGAGGGAAGTTTCTAGCCGGAAACACCAAGAAAAGGATAGACTAAGAGTATGTCGGAACTCAAAATTGGTATAATTGTCGGAAGCATCCGGGAGAAATTTGAATCCGGTAGAATTGGTCATTATATCAAGGAATTATTGGAAGAACTTGATGCTTCGGTATCAGTGGAATATTTCGCTCTCCGGGATCTGGAGATTCCGCTCTGGAACGAGGACAAATGGAAAAGCGGGAGCGAGATGAAAGCCTTCTGGCAACCGATATCCGACTGCCTCAAATCCTGCGACGGATTTGTCGTGATCTCTCCCGAATGGGCCGGCATGGTGCCGCCGCACCTGAAAAACTTCCTGCTGATGTGCGATGGCGGGGAACTGGCCCACAAGCCAGCGCAGATCGTCGCGGTCAGCTCCGGCACCGGCGGCGCCTATCCGGTCGCTGAACTCCGCATGAGCGGTTACAAGAACAACTTTATCTGGTGGATGCCGGACCATGTGATCCTTCGGCAGGTAGAGAGCCTGTTCAGCAGCGATCCGGCCAGTGATCTTGACGGCCGCCTGATGGCGCGCCTTGTCTACGCCCTCACCTTCCTGGTGGAGACATCCCGGGCGATGGCACCGGTGCGGCAGAAGCACCAGAATCTCAAACTCTACAAGAACGGAATGTAGTCCCGGGATAACGGGTTTCAGAACCCCTGCACTGTCATGCCGTCATCGACCTCCAGCACGGAACCCGTCATGAAGTCCGATCCGGGCCCGGCGAGCAGCAGCAGCGCGCTGTCGAGCTTGTCCGGCGTTCCGACCCGGCGGCGCGGCAGCTTCGAAATGAGGCGCTTGCCCGATTCCGTCTCCCAATAATCTCTGTTCAGTTCCGTCACAATATATCCCGGATTGATACAGTTTACCTGAATATTATAGCGGCCCCACTCATCGGCGAGGGCATGGGTCATATGCTGGACGGCGGCCTTCGACATGCAGTAGGTGATGCTCTGCTTGAGAACTCTTCTCGCGGCGACGGAGGCAATGTTGATGATCTTGCCGCCCTGTCCATGGCGGATCATGCTCTGGCCGACAGCCTGCGCAACAAAAAAGGCCCCCTTCCCGTTTGTATTCATGACGTAATCGAAATCCTCTTCCGTCACCTTTTCGGCGCGGCACTGGGCACTGACGCCGGAATTATTGACAAGGATATTGACCGGCCCCATCTCCGTCTCGGCGGCGCTCAGCGCCTCATGGATGCTGCCGACATCCGTGACATCCATCCGCACCGGCAGGGCGCGCCCGTCGAACGCCGCAATCTCCTTCGCCAGCGCCTCCAGCTTTTCGGTCCGCCGCGCCGCCAGCGTGACTTTCGCCCCCGCCCGCGCCAGCGTCAAGGCGAACTGCCAGCCGAGCCCTGAAGAAGCGCCTGTTACCAGTGCATGCCTGCCTTCGAGAGTGTGGGGCGACGTCATGTAATTTCTCCTGCTTCGAATTTGTTGTTCTTGTCTCTGACGGGCTTACATGATTTCCCCTCCTCGCGTCAAAATCAAGGTTCCTTTTCAACTTCCACCTCTTGCAACTTTCCGGATTTGGACAGATGCGCCGGAAACTCACGTATTTTTAAGATTTTTTATTTAAAACGGGAGGGATTGACTATGGGAGATCTTGTAAAATGCGTTACGCCGCCAATCTTTTGGTTGTCTCCGACAGCCCGGCCAACACCATAGAACCCTGCCTTATTGAGGCAGGATATCGCTGTACGCGGCTGTCATTTCTCGCCATGTTCGAGCAGGATTTTGGAGATCAGTCGTTTGATCTCATCCTGATAGATGGGGAGAACAACGCCGCCAATGTCAATGTGAAGGACATTGCGATGATGGCGTCAGCCCATAATTTTCCGACGCTGGTTGTGGGGCCGGCGGATATCAAATGCCGTATCCAGACTATCTCTCCTGGTTATTGCGATCTTGAGCTGCTCAGTCGTGTCCGTGCCCTCGTCCGCCTTGAAACAATGGAACAGGAGCTTGTCCGGCGCATTGCGACGACGGAAACCTATGGGGTCGATATTAGCGGTGTAACCTCGCCGGAGCCGGATATCGGGGAGGCCAATATCCTGATCGTCGGCAACAAGACAGTCGTGCTTGGAAACATTCTCCTACGTCTGGATACCCGGACGAATATCCATATCTGTAAGAACCCGGACATGGCGATCGATGATTTGCGGACGAGGCGCTTTGATGCGGTTATTCTCTCCGGGGTCGGCCATGGCGACAGCAACCTGCGTCTTTGCTATGACATCCGCGCCGACACGAAGCTTTATAACCTGCCGGTGCTGATGGTCCTTGAGAATTGTGAAAATCGCCGCGCCGCCTATGTGCATGGCGTCTCCGACATCATTCTGCATGAGACAGAGATGGATGCACTGGTCAACCGTGCGGGTCTTCAGATTCAGCAGCATCGATATCGCTTCGCCATCCAGAAACTTTTCCGCATTGCCAAGCCGCATCCGGTGGCGGACGGCCCAACAGATCTCTATTCCAGTGGCTTCATGCGGGCACATCTACCGAAGATGTTTTCCGAGCACGCGGCGCAGCACAAGGTGATGACCGTCGCCTCCCTTAAAATCGCAAATTTTGATGAGGTGACGGCGGACTATGGCTATCCGTCCGGGGACCAGCTTCTCCGACAGGTCGGCTCCACCCTCTCCAGCCTTGTGCGGGGGGAGGATTTCTGTTGCCATTACAGCACCGGTCATTTCGTGATCGCCCTGCCCGCCACCCGCCGGCAGGAGGCGATGATTGCCTTGAAACGGGTGGAGGGGGTTCTGAAAAACACAGACTTCGCGCTTCCCGGAACAGCGATGCCGATCCGGGCGGAACCGCTGATTGGTATGGCAGAAGTCAGCTCCGGTGACAGCATAGAAGATGTCGTCGAGCGCGGCCTCACGCTGCCAATGGTGGATGAGAAGGCGGCCTGAGCCCCATTTTGGCAGACTGATCGTTCCAATATTTTCTTGTCCCCCGCCTTAGCGGACCCTATATTCCGGATATGAAAATAGATATTGTCTCCGATACCGTTTGCCCATGGTGCTTCATCGGCAAGCGCAAACTAGAGGAAGCCCTGGCCGCCCGGCCGGATCTGGATGTTGAAATCACCTGGCATCCGTTTCAGCTTCATCCCGACATGCCCGCCGGTGGTGCCGATCGCAAGGAATTTATTGCGCAGAAATTCGGCAGTCAGGAGCGCGCAAAAGAGCTTTACGAGAATGTAAAGAATGCAGGGAAAGCTGTTGATATTCCTTTTGAATTTGGAAAAATAGAACGCTCTCCCAATACGCTCGATTCCCATCGGCTGCTGCGCTGGGCCCATTCGGCAGGCTGTCAGGATGCAATGGTGGAAATCCTGTTCCGGCGCTTCTTCCTTGATGGCGAAGATATCGGCGATAGAGCCGTCCTGCTTGCCGCGGCCGAGGAAGCCGGCATGGATATGGATCTGGTGGCGGAATTATTCGAGAAGGACGCCGATCGCGACCTTGTCAGCCAGGAGGATATGCGTGCCCGGCAGATGGGTATCTCCGGCGTGCCGTTCTTCATCCTGAATGACAAATATGCGCTTTCCGGCGCGCAAGATTCTTCCGCCTTTCTCGCAGCCTTCGACAAGATCGAAGCCGAGGGCGGTCGGGCGCCGGAGTAATCACGCGGCGCGAGCGATCTTCGCGAGGTTCTGCGCGAGCCAGAGCACCCCTTTCAGGCGATCCTCCGGATGCTCCCAGCTGCGGCTGTGAACCAGCTTGTGATCCCCGCGCAGTTTGGTCGATCCCGGTGCACGGGAGATGAACTCCACCAATCCACCCGGATTGTCGAACTTGTTGTCCCGGAAACTTAACACAGCTCCCTTCGGCCCGGCCTCGATCTTCTCGATATTGGCCTCGCGGCAGAAATACTTGATCGTCATCACCTCGACCAGATGGGAGACTTCGTCGGGGAGCGGCCCGAAGCGGTCCACAAGCTCGACGGCGAATGCGTTAATCTCTTCCGCCGTTTCCTGCGCCGCGATCCGCCGGTACAAATCCATCCGGAGCGAGAGATCGGCGACATAATGCTCCGGGATCAGGACGGAGGTGCCGATATTGATGCTTGGTGACCATTTATCCTCCGCCTCCCCTGCACTGCCGAGTTCCGATCCGCGCGCATTGGCGACCGCTTCTTCCAGCATTTCCTGATACAGCTCGAACCCGACTTCCTTGATATGGCCCGATTGCTCATCACCGAGCAGGTTTCCGGCCCCGCGAATATCAAGGTCATGGCTGGCCAGCGTGAACCCGGCGCCGAGTGTATCGAGCGATTGCAGCACCCGCAGGCGCTTTTCCGCGGCATCCGTCAGGCGTTTTCGGGGTGGTAGCGTCAGATAGGCATAGGCCCGGGTTTTCGATCGGCCGATACGCCCCCTGATCTGATAGAGCTGCGCCAGGCCGAACATATCCGCGCGATAGGTAATCAGCGTATTGGCGGACGGGATATCCAGACCGGATTCGACAATATTTGTCGCCACCAGCACGTCATGCGCGCCGTCATAGAACGCGTTCATCACGCTATCGAGTTCCTTCGCCGGAAGCTGGCCATGGGCGGTGACATATTTCACCTCCGGTACATTATTGCGCAGAAAATCCCCGATGGAGGGCAGATCGGAAAGCCGCGGGCAGACGATAAAGCTCTGACCACCCCGGTAATGTTCGCGCAGCAGGGCTTCGCGCAGCACTACCGGATCGAAGGGCAATACGAAAGTCCGGATGGCGAGCCGATCGACTGGCGGTGTCGCGATGATGGAAAGATCGCGAATGCCGGTCATGGCAAGTTGCAGGGTGCGCGGGATCGGTGTCGCTGTCAGCGTCAGCACATGCACATCGGCACGAAGCTCTTTCAGCCGCTCCTTATGCGCGACTCCGAAATGCTGCTCCTCATCGACGATGACAAGCCCCAGGTCCTTGAACTTGACGGATTTCGCCAGCAGTGCATGGGTGCCGATCACGATGTCCACTTTTCCGTCAGCAAGATCGGCCTTGGCCTGATTGGCTTCCTTCGTGGTGACCATGCGCGAAAGCTGGGCGATCTTTACGGGAAGATCGGCAAAGCGTTCTTTAAAGCCTTTGAAATGCTGTCGCGCCAACAGGGTCGTCGGGGTGACAATGGCCACCTGCTGTCCGGCCATGGCGGCGGTGAAGGCTGCCCGGAGCGCAACTTCCGTCTTGCCAAACCCGACATCGCCACAGATCAACCGGTCCATCGGCCGCCCGCTCGACATATCGGCGAGCGTATCCTCGATTGCCTTCTGCTGATCCTCCGTTTCCTCGAACGGGAAACCGGCGCAGAATTCAGCATAGAGCCCGTCCGGCGGCGAGAGCCGCTCGGCCTTGCGAAGCTGGCGCGCGGCGGCGATCTTGATCAGCTGGTCGGCCATTTCCATGACCCGCTTTTTCAGCTTCGCCTTGCGCGCCTGCCAGCCGGAGCCCCCGAGCTTGTCCAGAACCACCGTCATGTCGCTGCCGCCATAGCGCGACAGCATCTCGATATTCTCGACCGGCAGGTAGATCTTGTCGCCGCCCGCATAGAGCAGGGTCACGCAATCATGAGGCGCGCCGGATATCTCGATGGTCGTCAGCCCTTCATACTGGGCGATACCGTGATCGACATGGACCACATAGTCGCCAGGTGACAACTGCGAGGCTTCGGCGATGAAATTCTCGCTCCGCTTGGAGGATTTGCGCGGCCGCACCAGCCGGTCGCCGAGGACATCCTGCTCGCCGATAATGACGAAATCCGGCGTCTCGAACCCTTTTTCGAGCGGGAGAACGGCGAGATTGGGAATATTGCTCCCGGTCGTGCCTTCGAAATAATCAACCTCCCGTATGGGTTCAATGCCATGATCGGCCAGCACTGTTTTATTTCGCGCCCTTGAACCATTGGTGAAATAGCTTAGGATAACCGTCCTGTTTTCCTTCAGTTTTTCGACGACGTGACTTTTCAGATACTCATAGATATTGGCTTCATGGCGGGCCCGTTCGGGGGCGAAGTCCCGCCCAGCATGGCCATCCGCATCGATGACATGCGCGCCTTCCGCCCCGCTTTTGAAGGGCGAGAACTGACCGGCGGCCCGGCTGGTGATGACGGCCTGCCATTCCTCGGGATCGAGATAGAGCTGCGCGGGCGGAAGGGGATTGTAGTCGGCATTGCCTGTCGGCGCCGCCTCGCGCCGGCTCTCATAATAGTCCATGACCGTATCATGCCGTGCGGCGAGCGCCTCCTCGATCATATGATCGAGAAACAGGTCCGCCTCGGGAAGATAGTCGAAAATCGTTGCCATCCGTGCATGAAAGAGCGGCAGCCAATGCTCCATCCCAGCATGACGGCGTTTCTCGCTGACCGCCTCATAAAGCGGATCATCCTGGGTGATCGCGCCGAAAGCCGCTCGGTAGCCGGAGCGAAACAGCGGCACCGAGGTATCATTCAGGAGAAATTCCGATGCCGCAGTGAGCTCTAAATGGTCGAATTTCCCCGTCGATCTCTGCGTCAGGGCGTCAAATTCACGAATGCCGTCGACTTTGTCGCCAAACAGGTCAAGGCGGACAGGGTTTGCCGCGCCCGGCGCAAATATATCGATCAGGCCGCCGCGCACCGCAAATTCCCCTGGCTCCATGACCGTACCGATACGCGAAAAGCCGTTGGCCACCAGATAGGCCGTCAGCTCCTGCCCGTTTATTTTGTCCCCCACTCCCACGTTGAGACGGCTGTCTGTCACCATCTCGATCGGCGGCACCCGCTGCGTCGCGGCGTTGAGGGTGGTCAGGAAAATACGGGGCTTGGCTGCCCTGTCGGTCATGCGGCCAAGGCTTGTCATCCGGTGGGCGACAATTTCCGGGTTCGGCGACACCCGGTCATAGGGCAGGCAGTCCCACGCGGGAAAGCTGATGACATCGATATCCGGATTGAAGAAGGCAAGCGCCGCCTCACTGGCGGCCATGCGGACATCATCGCGCAGCACATAGAGAATATCGCGCTCCGATACGCGCGCAAGTTCGCCCAGCAGGAAGGCGTCATAGCCCTCCGGCACCGCTTCAATGCGAAAGGAATGATCCGCCTCTGCAAGCTTCGAAATGCGGGAGCACAGGCGAGAGGTCGTTGTATCACTCATACAGGCTTAAACTTTGCTGCGTTGCTCAAACGTGCTGAATTCCTGAAGCAATGTCATGACATCGCTCTGATATTCTTCCGGGACATCCTCCCGCCCGACAGCCCAGACATAGATGTTCGGGTCTCCGGCCTGCAGCAGTGCTTCGTAGGTATCAAGCTGATCGCTGGAAAAGCCGCCGACATATTTATTGGCGAATCCGCCCAGCAACAGGTCCGTCTCCTTCATGCCGGTATAGCGGGAACGATGAATAAGCCGTTTTCGGCGGATGGTGATATCTTCGGTCATGATCGCAAGCTCTTTTCTGGTTGAGGTTGGATATAGCCTGTCTCGCCCCTGATGTCAGCAGGAAGTGACAGGAAAAGCCATTTTCCCTCTCACGAACATTGACCTTGGCCCCCCGGAGAGATCACAATGCCCCAAATCAATCGTGAGGAATGCGGTGCGCCCGGAAATCCTGTTTCAACTCTTCTCCCCCGTCAGCAAGCTTAAAGGCATCGGGCCGCGATTGACGGCGCTGATCGAGAAGCTGGCCGGGCCGAATATCGTCGATCTGGCCTGGCATCTGCCGACGGGACTGGTGACACGCCATGAGGTGACGGCGCTGACGCCGGACCTTGTTGACCGGACTATTGTCGTCGCGCTCAAGGTCGATCATCACCTTCCATCGCGAAACCGCCGGGCGCCCTATAAAATCCAGTGCGAGGTGGGTGCGCAGCCCCTCACCCTCACCTTTTTCAATGGTCGCGAACCCTATCTGCGGCAGCAGCTTCCCGAAGGGAGCGAACGGCTGGTCAGCGGCAAGCTGGAGGAATATGGCGGTACCTATCAGATAACCCATCCCGACTATATCGCGACGCGGGAGGCTGCCTCGGATATTCCGCTGTCCGAGCCGGTGTATCCGCTGACCGCCGGGCTCACCAACCAGACCTTTATCAAGGCGGCGCGCCAGTTCCTGCCGATACTGCCCGATTTGCCGGAATGGCAGGATGCGAGCCTGCTCGCGCGGGAGGGTTGGAACGGCTGGCGGGAAAGCCTTCTCAAGGCCCATGCCCCGTCGGAGGAGGCGGATTTTGACCGCGATGCCCCGGCGCGGGCGCGCCTCGCCTATGATGAACTACTGGCGAACCAGCTGGCCCTGGAGCTGGTTCGTCGTAGCATGAAGCGAAAGCCCGGCCGGTCTCTCACCGGTACCGGGGAAATCCGGAAAAAAATCCTGAGCGCCCTGCCCTTCAGCCTGACCGGCGCGCAGAACACTGCGCTTTCAGAGATTGAGGCCGATATGGCGGGCGGACATCGCATGCTCCGACTGCTGCAGGGCGATGTCGGTAGCGGCAAGACTGTGGTCGCCCTGCTGGCGATGGCAACGGCGGTCGAGGCGGGGGCGCAAGCGACCATTATGGCGCCGACTGAAATTCTCGCCCATCAGCATTTCAATGCCATCGAGCCGCTGGCCAGCTCAGCGGGGCTCAAATGCCTGCTGATCACGGGCCGCCTCAAGGGCAAGAAACGCGCCGCCATCCTTGAGGAACTGGCAAGTGGCACGGTTGATCTTGTGGTCGGTACCCATGCGCTCTTTCAGGAGGATGTAAAATTCCACGACCTCGGTCTCGCCATTATCGACGAGCAGCACCGCTTCGGCGTGCATCAGCGCCTTGCCTTGAGCGCCAAGGGGCGTGATGGCAAGGGCGGTGTCGATGTCCTGGTAATGACGGCAACGCCGATCCCGCGCACCCTCGCCCTCACCGCCTATGGCGATATGGATGTGTCGATCATCGCGGAAAAACCGCCCGGACGGAAACCCGTCGATACCCGCGCTATCGATCTGGACCGGCTGGAGGCAGTGGCCGACGGTCTCGGCCGGAAGCTGGCGGCGGGGGAGCGGATTTACTGGGTCTGTCCGCTGGTCGAGGAGTCGCAGGTCCTGGATGTCGCGGCGGCGGAGGAACGGTTCGTCCATCTCAAGACGCTTTATGGCGATCAGGTCGGGCTGATCCATGGCCGCCTGAAAGCGGAGGAGAAAGACGCTACCATGCGGCGCTTCATGTCCGGAGAGATCAGCATCCTGGTCGCCACGACAGTCATCGAGGTCGGCGTCGATGTGCCCGAGGCGACCGTCATGATCATCGAGCATGCCGAGCGGTTCGGCCTCGCCCAGCTGCATCAGCTGCGCGGGCGGGTCGGCCGCGGCGGGCTGGAGGGAACCTGCTTGTTGCTTTACGCCCCGCCGCTTGGTGAGACGCAGAAGGCAAGGCTGGCGATCCTGCGGGAGACAGAGGACGGCTTTCGGATTGCAGAAGAGGATTTACGGCTGCGTGGGGCGGGCGAGATATTGGGGACCCGGCAAAGCGGCCTGCCGGAATTTCGAATTGCCGATCTGCATGATCATTCCCGCCTGCTCGCCATCGCCCACGACGACTCCCGGCTTGTGCTGGAGAAGGACGAAAAACTGTCGGGCGAACGCGGAAAGGCACTCAAAACCCTGCTGTATCTTTTCGAGCGGGACAGCGCTATCCGGTATCTGTCAGGCTGACGGTTTTTCCGTTTCCGTGTCCGCTTCGGGTGGAGGGAGTTTCTTCTTCTCCGGTGTATCGCCGTTTTTCTTGGGCGGCTCCGGCCAGATCATTCCAGCGGAAATGACGAGCTTGACCCCTTCCTCCACTGTCATGTCGAGATAAGTCAGGTCGCTTTTCGGCACGAACAGCAAGAAACCCGAGGTCGGGTTGGGCGTTGTCGGCAGAAAAATGCTGATCATGTCCTCTTCCTGCTGTGCGCTCACCTCTCCTTTCGCGGTACTGGTGACAAAGGCAAGCGCCCAGACCCCTTTTCGGGGGTACTCCAGAAGGACAACCTCACGAAAAGACGTGCTCGACTGCGCCAGCACCGTCTCCATGATCTGTTTGAGTGCATTGTAGATTGAGCGGACAATCGGCATTCGCCCGACAATCCGTTCGCCCAGCACGAGCAGCGTACGTCCGAGATAGTTGGCCGTGAGAAAGCCGATCAGGATCAGCGCGAAAGCGGCGATAATGACCCCGAGGCCGGGAATGCCGAACGGCAGGTAGGTTTCCGGATTATACCGCGCGGGAATAAGTGGCGTGACATTGGCATCGACGAAGGAAACGAACACATAGGTCAGGTAGATGGTAATCGCAATCGGTGCCGTCACCACAATACCGGTCAGGAAATAGGTTCTCAGGCGCGCCAGCGGCCGCGGCTTCGTCGGGGGTTCCACCAGGATAGTTTTACGTTCGGTTTCGTTGGAATTTTCCGCGCCGCTCGATTTTTTGAACATCTCGACTATAACTTCTAAAACAATATAAAAACTATTGACTTAACAACTGTCCCCGGTGAATGGCACACCTTACCACGAAGGCGAATTTCTGTCTTTTGAAATTTAAAGCTGCGTGTGAAGCAGTATCTCCGGGCGTAAACCTACTATTAATACAAAGGGTTTAGACTGGTCAGGAAACCGGGATGCCGTTTGTGGTGCATCCGCAAATGAAGGCTGATCTACGGTCGATGAACGCTCGAAAAATGGAAAATACGCTCTGGACGCGCGGGGCTGCCATGGTTGCCGGGACACTCGGTACGGTTCTTCTGCTGTTCTCGCTTGCCGGATTTTCCCCGACGCCCTATCTCTCTCTCCTTGCCATGGGCAGCCTGATGGTGTGTTTTACACTGATCTTCCTGCAGTCAAGTCAAGCGAAAAAGGAAAACCGGACCCTGATATCCCGGGAAACACTTCTTGATACTGTCTTTGAAAATGTCGCAGTCGGGATCGGTGTGTATGACGAGAATTACAAGCTGGTGAAATGGAACCGGAAGTATATCGACTTGGTCGGTCTTGACGAGGCCCAGCTAACGCCGGATACCACATTTCATGAGGTGCTTGATTTATGTTTCGATCATTATGTGAATGTCGGTGATGACAAGGACCAGTTTATCGCCGGGGTGGTTGAAGCAATTGAAAACTTGCCCACCGGAGTGGTTGACAGACATTTCACCGATGGCCGGATTGTTAAAAGCGCTTTCAACAAACGACCTGAAGGCGGATTTGTACTGACTCTGAATGACGTTACCACAAACCGGATGGCGCAGCAGGCGCTTCGGGAGAATGAGGATCGCTATCGCAGCATGGTGGAGCTTTCCCCCGATGCAATTGTGGCGCACAAGGGCGGTTTTATCATCTATGTCAACGAAGCGGCGCTTGATCTGTTTAAGGTCAAAGGCCGCCATGACCTGATCGGTCAGAAGATTTCCAGTTATTTTCCCTTCTCCGATGGCGAGGGGCTGGCCCCTTATTTCAGCGATGCGGAAGATGCCGGGATGGTGAATAACCTGCCGTCGCTAAAATCGAAGGTCATTCGGGAAGACGGAACCCAAACAAATGTTGAAATGGAGGCCTCTGCCCTGCTCTATGGGGAACGGAATGTCCTGCAACTTGTTATCCGTGACATTTCCGCTCAGATGCAGATTGAGGAATTTCTGAAGCAGGCAAAGGATGAAGCGGAATATGCGGCTCAGCTTAAAGGCAAGTTCCTCGCAAACATGAGCCATGAACTGAGGACGCCTCTCAACGCCGTTATCGGCTTTTCAGAAGTAATCATCAGCCAGATTTTTGGCGCCGTCGGTAATCCCAAATATCTGGAATATGCCCATGACATCAATTCGAGCGGGCACCACCTTCTCGACCTGATCAATGACATTCTGGATTTTTCCAAGATCGAAGCCGGAGAGCAAAAGATCAAGGAAGAGGAAGTCGAAATTGATGTACTGGTCAATGAATGCATTCGACTGACGCAGCAAAACGCCATCGACAATGATATCAATATCAAGCTGGAATTTGATCCGCTGCTGCCGCAGATTTTCGCTGATCGCCGCATGATCAAGCAGATCCTGATCAACCTGCTGTCCAATGCGATCAAATTCACGCCGACCGGTGGGCGCATAATCACTTCTGTCCATGTGCTGGAAAATGCGGGTGTTAGAATCAGTGTAAGCGACAATGGCATCGGTATCCGTGAAGATGATATCGAACGGGCTTTAACCCCGTTTGTGCAGGTAGATAACGATAAGAGCCGCAAATATCACGGCACAGGCCTCGGTCTGCCGCTGTCCAAAAATCTTGCAGAATTGCATGACGGTCGGCTGGAGCTAAGCAGCAGATACGGTGAGGGAACAGAAGTCAGCCTCTATCTTCCGCAGGATCGCGTTCGCCGCAAGGCCGCCTGATCACTTCCCCGTCTCCTTTTCGGAAACTTTTTTGCTTCCTACTCTTGCCAATTGTCGGCCAAAGGTGAAGTATCCTGCGAGATGACAGGAGGAAATTCATGCGATTAAAAGATAAAGTGGCCATCATCACCGGTGCGGGCTCGGGTTTTGGCGAGGCAATGGCAAAACTGTTCGCGGCTGAAGGCGCGAAAGTGGTGGTTAGCGATATAAATGGTGCGGCCGCAGCCGCTGTGGCCAAAAGCATTACTGACGACGGCGGTGTTGCCATCAGCAGCGAAACCGATGTCACCAGTGCCGACGATATCGCGGCCATGACGAAGCAGACCCTCGATAATTTCCAGAAGATTGATGTTCTTGTGAATAACGCCGGGATGCCGCAACGGAACGGGTCCATGTTCGATGTTGATGAAGGCACCTTCGACAAGATCTTCGAAGTGAATGTCAAAAGCCTTTTCCTCACGACCAAGGCAATCGCGCCTCATATGCTGGAGAAGGGTGGCAATATCGTCAATATCTCCTCCACGGCAGCCTTGAGCCCCCGTCCCGGCCTCACCTGGTATAATGCGAGCAAGGGCGCGGTTCTCACCATGTCAAAATCCATGGCGGTCGAGTTGGCGCCAAAGCAGGTGCGGGTCAATGCGCTTTGCCCTGTGTTTGCCCATACCCCGATGGCGGTTGAGTTCATGGGCGGCGTCGATACCCAGGAAATCCGCGACAAGTTTGTCTCCACCATTCCGCTCGGGCGGGAGAATACGCCGCGCGATCTGGCGCACGCTGCGCTCTGGCTGGCCTCGGACGATGCTTCCTTCATCACCGGCGTTGCACTGGAAGTGGATGGCGGCCGCTGTGTCTAGACATAAACAGGGAATGAAGGAGGCGATTGTGGCAGGGAGCAAGCTGGAGACAGGGAAAGTCCAGAACGTGCCGCCCTCGGGTGGCCGCCGGTATGACATGGGCGGCATGACGAGCTATTTCCTGGCCGACGAGGCGGAAACGGAGGCCAGTTACTCCATTTCGGAATGGTGGCTGGCGCCGCATCAATCCGGCTCCGGTCCGCATTCCCATGAAAGTGAGGATGATATCTTTTTCGTCCTTGAGGGAACAGTCACCTTCTATCTGGATGGAGAGGAGATTGAGGCGCCAAAGGGAACTTTTCTTCGGGTTCCCGTCGACGTCACTCATGATTTTGCAAACAAGACTGACGCCCGCGCCGGGTTTCTCAATATTTTCATTCCCGGCGGGTTCGAGCGGGACATGCCCGCCATAGTCCAGTGGTTTGCCGACAATCCGCCGCCCGGGAGATAATCCGGCTACTCCGCGTCCGCCGCGACCTGCATCTTGACGATGATGTCCGGCTCACCCGGGACCATACCGCTTTGCCCGACGCCTTTCTTGATCAGGTCGACATATTCCATTCCTTCGATCACACGTCCCCAGACCGTATATCCCAGCTTGTCCAGATGCGGCGCGTCCGCCAGAACGATGAAAAACTGGCTGTCCGCACTATGCGGCGACTGGGCTCGCGCCATGGAAACAGTGCCGCGAACATGGGGCGTATTGGAGAATTCAGCCCGGAGCTTGCGACCGGACCCCCCCCGGCCTGTCCCTGTCGGATCACCCGTCTGGGCCATGAAATCCTGGATCACGCGATGGAACTTCACGCCATCATAAAACCCTTCGCGTGTCAGTTCCTTGATCCGGGCGACATGAGTGGGCGCAAGGTCGGGCCGCATCTCGATCACCACCCGTCCGTATTGCAGATCAAGATAAAGCGTGTTTTCCGGATCCGCGGCGAGCGCGTTTTTCATCGGCAGGCTGGTCATGCCGATCAACGCGAAAACCAGAAACATTCGGGACAAAAACTTCGAAACCATTCGCTTCCTCTTTTATTAACTGTAAAAGCTTCTTTTTTCTGCCATTTAGAGGCGACGACGTCCATATTTAAAACGCTAATGTGGCAAATAACCGCAAATTCCGCACCGGCCCAAAAAAAACAAAATGGATGCTTGACCATCCGTTGAGACGACCCTATGTTGCAGCCGCATTGCGACACTACGGGGCATATTTGCACGGAGCTTGGTTGCGATACATACCGCAAATAGTGGGCCCGTAGCTCAGTTGGTAGAGCAGCTGACTTTTAATCAGCGGGTCACAGGTTCGAATCCTGTCGGGCTCACCATTTTCTCTCCCCTGATTTGTCATCCCCATCCTTGCGCTCCTCCACCTTCTATTCCTTCCGCGAAAGGGGATGGATTTTTGCGCCTCAATGGCTATAAATTGACCCAGTGATTTAGATCAGATGCAAACAGCAGGGACAGCAAATGATGACGGAACCGGAGTTGATGGCGATTGTGGCGGCTCTATTTTCCATGATGAACCCGATCGGCAATGTCGGCATTTTTGCCGGACTGACAGCGGGATACTCCGGCCCGGACGCGCGCAATGTTGCCATTCGGAGCGCCATCGCCTGCGCTGTCATCCTGCTGGTTGTTGTCTGGACTGGCGGCCTGTTGCTCAAGTTCTTCGGCATTAATGTGAACGAGCTTCGCGCGGCGGGCGGCATCATCGTCCTGATGATCGGGCTGCATATGCTGTTCAACAAGACGGAGCACAAGACAAGCCAAGAGGAAACAGAGGATGCAAAGGAACGTGCCTCCGTTGCCATCGTTCCCATTGCCATCCCCATTGTCGCCGGTCCCGGCACCATGGCGACGGCGCTGGTCGGAGCGGAGCGCTATCCCGATATCATGGCGAAAGTGGAGATTTCCGTTGCGGTTGTTGTGCTCTCCGCGCTTGTCGGGCTGTTGTTTGCCTTTTCACGACCGCTCTCGACGCGGCTCGGGGAAAGCGGCATGGCGGTGGTGACCCGGATTATGGGAATGGTGCTGGTGGCGCTTTCCGTGGGTATGCTGACGTCCGGGATCACCGCCCTGATCCCTGCCCTGTCGAAATAGCTGTGGGGTCCTAGCGGACCGGAGTTGCCGGAAAGGAAAGTTCCTCCCGGGCGCGCCATTTATCCGTGACATAATTGACGATCAGGGTCTTGCGGGTGCCGTTGATCGGGCGCGGCTTGAACCCGTGCCAGCTGTGCGGGGACGGCACGAAGACGATGGCGCAGTTGCTCTTGAAAGGCACATTGCGCACGAAGGTCTGGTTGTCTTTATAGACCGAGGAACCCCAGCTCCCCGCCTCCTCATCGCGCGAGAGATATATCTGCAGGGTGAATTTCTTCACCCCGATATCCGTATGCGGCTCCAGCCAGAAACTCTCCCGGTCCTGCGTGTATTCAATGCGGAGGAAAGTCCCCGTAAGGTCGATATCGAATTTCTTCTCGATATTGGCAACGGTCTCCGGGGACTGGAACAGCTCGGCGACGCTTTTGACGACCGGTGTGCTGGCCTGCCGTTCGACATCGAAATAATTGCGCTTGTCGTTATTGATCTCGCGGCGGCCGATCCGGTAATCCATCTCGCCGGGCCCGATCTCAAGCGCGAGCAGGTCATCCACCACCGGGACCGGAAAAAGATCGCTCAGCTCCCACAGGTCATAGGGATCGTCTGTATGCGCCGCCTGATCGAGGCTGGTCTTGAATGTGGATTCCAGATTTTTCAGCGCCGTCACGATAATGTCCACCCGGGTTGTTTGTAGTGCAGGAATGACTATGCGCCAACTCCTAGCAGAAACCACCCCACCCCACAACTCTTTCCGCCCTCTCCTACTGCGGTTTGAAGTCGTTGGCGAGGGTTTCGGCGCGGGTTATGTCGGCGTTGGACATGCGGCTTCGATAGAGCTTTTCCCATTCTTCCGCCTCGACGATATCCTCGCGCGCGGCAAGGATGGCCCATTTCAGGGCCTCGACATCATTCTGCGGGACGCCCTCTCCCTTGCCGTATCGGGTCGCGAGTTTTTCCTGCGCCCTGCCATGCCCCTGACGGGCCGATTTCTCGAACCATTCGACAGACGCAACATTATCCGCCTCCGTTCCATAGCCGTCACGATAGGCCTTGCCGAGATTATATTGCGCCGGTGCCAGGCCCGCCTCCGCCGCCTGCCGGATATAGTCGAAGGCGCGCGGCGCATCCTCTTTCACGCCGATGCCGTAGCTGTACATCTTGCCGAGCGTATATTGGGACGGGGCAAAATTATTTTTCGCGGATTTTTCCAAAAGGGCAATGGCTGCCCCCTCCTCCTTGCTGGCCAGCATGGTCAGCGCGTGGTTGTGGATGGCGGGTGCATAGTTTGCCGCCCGTGCCTTTTTATTCCAGAATTCAGCCGCCTTGCTGTCGGGATCGACGCCGCGACCCTGGTCGTACATGACGGAGAGGTTGTACTGCGCCTTGGGATCGCCCTTGCGGGCAAGCTCTTCCCATATGGCCACGGCATCGGCGAAGCGTCCCTGCTCGAACAAATCCTGACCGGCAGCATAGTCGCGCGTTTCCGTATCAAGGCGTTCGGCGCGGATCTTGAACAGGGTAATCAGCCCTTCCATGCCGTCGCTGGCTATCACCTGATTGAAGCTTTCACGATGGCTGATGGCGACGCTCGTCCCGTTGATCAGCAGATCGATGATCAGCGGCCGTCCCAGCACCTCGCGAATTCGCCAGTCGAGGGTGATCGTCTCCCGCTTCGGCCGGGTGAGCGTGGTCCGGACGAAAGCATCGCGGGAGCCTTTCTCGGCGACCGAGAGGATGACGAACTCATCATCCGGATAGCCGCCAAGCTGACTGCCGTAGGAGGAGAGAAAGAAATCACGGAAAAGATCGAGAAACTCCTGACGCTGATCATGCGGCAGTTTTTCCCAGCCTGGTCCGATCACCAGTTCCGCAATCAGGGTAAAATGAAAATTTCTGCCAATGGTGGCGATAAGGTGCCGTTCCCGCTCTGCCAGCGGCTTGCCGGGCTGGGAGAGAATGCTTTTGGCCTTTTCGGAAATCGAGAGGATCGCCGCTTCTGCGCGGGCGCCCCTGTTATCCGCATGGACGGCCGCAGTCCATCCGAGGGCCAGCGCGCCTAGACCGAGGGCGAGCGTCATTTTGCGAATTGTCCCCACTTGGCCGTCCTTCAGCTGTCGTTACGGTTAACCATCTTGGTATATTATGGCTTTGCCGGAAAATTGCAAAAATCTTTATCGGGCGGGCGTGAGTTTAAGCGGCAGCGCGACCGGAGACCGGAGATTGACATTGTGGCCGAATTTTACGTCGTCGGTCGCAAGCACTATGTCCGAGAAGGTTTCCAGCAACACCTCGAACGCGATCCGCCCTTCCAGCCGGGCCAGCTGGATCCCGGCGCAGATATGATGGCCACTACCGAAACTGACATGATGGTTCGGATGGCGATCGACATGCAACTCGTCCGGCGCCTCAAAGGTTTTGGGATCCCGTCCCGCCGCGCCAAGGGCCAGCAGCACCAGATCCCCCTCACCTATGGTTACCCCGCCAAATTCAATCTCTTCCGCTGCCATGCGGCCAATGAACTGGGGTGGGCTGTCGAAACGGAGCAATTCTTCCACCGCTGTCCGGATCAGCTCTGGGTTTTCCCGAAGCTGCGCCATTTCGCGTGGATTACGAAGCAGCGCCAGCGTTCCGTTGGTTAGCAGGCAGGAGGTGGTTTCGTTTCCGGCATTCAATAGCAGCAATGTGTTGGCAACCAGCTCGTCAAGGCTGAGCTTTTCCCCGTCCTCCTCCGCATGGACAAGGGCGGAGAGCAGGTTATCTTCCGGCTCCCGGTGGAGTTTTTCGATCTTCTCCTGAAGGTAATCGGTGAATTCCTGAACCGCCGTCGCGCCCGCTTGCAGTTCTTCATCTGAGATATTGGCGTAGAAATTGAGCGCAACGATGGAAAAGGCGTCACACCAGGCCTTGACCTGCTTGCGGTCCTCCGCCGGAATGCCGACGATCTCGGAAATCACCAGGATGGGGAGCGGCACGGCATAGTCCGAGACCAGCTCCATCGTCCCGGATTGAATAGCCGGTGCCAGAAGCTCCCGCGCCAGCCGCCGGATGCTGTCGTCGTAATTCTCCACCGCCGCCCGCTTGAACGCGTAATGCACAAGATTGCGCAGCCGCGTATGGTCCGGCTCGTCCCGCTGCAGCATCAGCAGCGACAGCGTATGGAACAGCGGTTTCAACTTTTTATCGGAAAATTTACCGCGAAATTTCGACACCCTGTCCGAGGAAAGCCGTGCATCCTTGAACGCTGCCACCACCAGATCATGCTCCAGCACGATCCAGGCCTTCATCTCCTCTTCGAAATAAATGCCATGCTTCTCCCGCTGGGCGGCATAATGAGGATAGGGATTGTCGATATGCTCAAGGCTGAAAATCATAATCGGTCCCTCCCCAACCGAAATAATTGCCAAAGCGATGGTGCCCGCACCCGGAATTGAACCGGGAAGCCCTTACGGGCGGCAGATTTTAAGTCTACTGTGTTTACCAATTTCACCATGCGGGCAGCGTTTTGCAACCTAATCAAAGCGGTATTGCGAGACAAGAAGATATTGCCCCCTTGCCCAATTTTTTAGGGAAAAATATTTTCTCTCTCCGCGATAATCATCACGTACTTCACAAAACAGTGATCGTAAATCGAAGATACTGATGATCCGAAATGAACCCTCCCCCGTAATTCTTTCCAAACGCGGATCACATCTGGGTTTTGAAACCAACTACTAACCCGAGGAGGGGAAATGTCCAGAATTCTGAAAATCGTTACCACCATCATGTTTGTCGGCGTTTTTGCGGCGGCGTGTGCGCAAGATAAAAAAATGGCTGAAAAGCCGATGCCGATGGAAAAAGATATTGTCGAAACGGCAATTGATGCGGGCCAGTTCAATACGCTGGTCGCCGCTGTGCAGGCTGCCGGTCTGGTTGAAACCCTGCAAAGCCCGGGACCGTTCACAGTTTTTGCACCAACAGACGCGGCCTTTGCAAAACTTCCTGCGGGCACAGTTGAAAGCCTGCTGAAGCCGGAAAATAAGGATAAGCTTGTTGAAATCCTGACTTACCACGTCGTATCCGGTAAAGTTCCGGCCTCTGCTGTTGTCGGCAAGAAAATGGATGCTGCCAGCGTTCAGGGCAGCCCCATCATGATCGACGGCACAGACGGAGTGATGTTGAATGCCTCTGCCAAGGTCATTGCGGCAGATGTTATGGCCAGCAATGGTGTGATCCATGTAATTGACACGGTTATTCTGCCGCCGGTAAAATAGTCTCTATCAAGTCAGCCCTTAGCTGACCGAAAGCGCCGGGCAAGGGTACCAGGAAGATGTTTCTCTCCATCTCCTCTTCTTGGTCCCTGTAGCCCGGTGTTTTTTATGTGGTCTCGATCGCCACCGCGCCAAGTTCCGCCACAGCCTGCATCAGTTCATCGAACGCGCGATTGAGGGCGGCAACGTCGGTCGAGCGCAGCACGAGGTTGGTTCCTACCTCCCCTTGCCGGAAATAGGGATAGGATCCCATCGAGACATCGGGATAGCGGGACTGCAATTCGCCGAGTGCATCAGCCACCTTGCCTTCGGGCACGCCGGCGCCGATGGTCCGGCTCTGCATCTTCGCGCCGCCTTTAAGTTCGGGCGCAATTTCCTCGAACATCGCCTGCATGATGGTCGGGACCCCGGCCATGACATAGACATTTTCAAGCCGGAAGCCCGGCGCCTTGCTGACCGGGTTATTGATCAGGCTGGCGCCATCGGGAATACGTGCCATTCGCTTTCGGGCAGTATTGAACTCGATCCCGCTGGTCTCGTAATGGCGGGTGAGAATGGCCATCGCTTCGGGATGATGATCAATACTAACGCCGAAGGCTGCGGCCATGGAATCGGCGGTAATATCGTCATGGGTTGGCCCGATCCCACCGGTAGTAAAGACATAGTCGAACTTGGCTCGGAGAGTATTTACCGCGGCAACAATCTCCGCCTCGATATCCGGCACGACCCGGGCTTCCCGGAGCTGGACGCCGATCTCAGTCAGGCGTCCGGCCATCCAGGCCATGTTCTTGTCCTGCGTCCGTCCGGAGAGGATTTCATCACCGATTAGAAGAACGGCGGCGGTCACGGTCTTCGATGAAGAGCTGGTCGGGTCGGACATTGAGTGTACCTGTTAATTCTGGACTCGGGCTTGCCGTTATCATAGCAAACAGATTACAAAGGGCATCTGCTATTTTCATCCCACTTGAATATTGTTCGGCGACGACACATGAAATTTCCCTCACCTCTCATCAGGGGCCGCCTGATGAAACGCTATAAACGCTTTCTGGCGGACGTTGAGCTTGAAACCGGGGAGGTCATCACCGCTCATGTCGCCAACCCCGGTTCAATGATGGGGCTGAAGGACGCCGGGATGACGGTCTGGCTTTCCCCGGCCAACAACCCCAAGCGGAAGCTGCAATTTAGCTGGGAACTGGTAGAGGCGGACGGCGCCCTTGTCGGGATCAATACTGCCCATCCGAACGGTATTGTCGCCGAAGCGATTACAAACGGCGAGGTAGAGGCGCTTGCCGGCTATGACACCCTCACCCGCGAGGTCAAATACGGGACGAATTCGCGCATTGACATGCTGCTGTCCGGCGGTGGCAAACCCGATTGCTATGTCGAGGTTAAGAATGTCACCCTGATGCGCGGCGGTGAAATTGCGGAATTTCCGGATTCCGTAACCGCCCGCGGCACCAAGCATTTGCAGGAACTCGCGAACATGGTGGCGGAGGGCAAGCGCGCCGTCATGTTCTATCTGGTGCAGAGAGCCGACTGCACGGCCTTTCGTCTTGCTGCGGATATCGACCCCGCTTATGCCGACGCCTTTCGGGTTGCACAGGAGGCGGGCGTTGAAATTTTATGTTATGACTGCCATATAACCACCAGCGAAATAGGTCTGGGTTCGCCCATTCCGATTAATCCCTAGCTTTTTTTTCGAGGGCAGATAGGGTATTATTCCAGAAAACTGAAGAGCGCTTGAATGAGATATGAAACAAGTATAGCCGCGCCGAACCGCAATACCGGCGTCATAAAACTCCATGGACCGGAAGGGTTCGAAGGTATGCGCGTGGCCGGACGGCTTGCCGCGGAAACGCTGGATATGATCGCGGAACATGTGGTGCCGGGTGTCACGACTGACGAGTTGAACACGCTCTGTGCGGATTTCATCGCCGAGCGTGGCGGTATTTCGGCCCCGCTCAACTATCGCGGCTTTCCCAAATCCATCTGCACCTCTATCAACCATGTTGTCTGCCATGGTATCCCGGGTCCGAAGAAGCTGAAGAACGGGGATATCGTCAATATAGACGTGACTCCGACTGTCAATGGCTGGCACGGCGATACCAGCCGCATGTTCGTGGCAGGCAAGCCAAGCGTCAAGGCGGAACGGCTGATCGATATTACCTATGAATCGCTGATGCGCGGGATCGAGGTGGTGAAACCCGGCGCGACGACCGGCGACATCGGCTATGCCATCCAGAACTTTGCCGAAGGCAAGCGCTGTTCCGTTGTTCGCGATTTCTGCGGCCATGGCCTGGGGCAGGTATTCCATGATGTGCCGAATATTGTGCATTACGGCACGCCCGGCGAAGGGGTGGAACTCAAGGCGGGCATGATCTTCACGATCGAACCGATGATCAATCTCGGCACCTGGCAGGTCAAGGTGCTGGAAGATGGCTGGACGGCGGTGACCAAAGACCGTTCCCTCTCCGCCCAGTTCGAGCATTCCCTCGGCGTGACCGAAACGGGATACGAGATTTTCACCCTGTCGCCCAAGGGACTGGATCGCCCGCCCTATGCCGTCTAAGCCGAAACAGCCGGACAGGAATGCAAGCCTTCAGGAACTGGAGACGCCGGAATTCACGCTCGGCCTTGCGGACGAACCGCCGAAAGTAGGGGCGAAAGACGATCACCGGCTCGGCCATCGGGAAAGAATGCGCGAACGGGTCATCTCTGCCGGTGCGCGCAGCCTTGCGGATTACCAGCTCCTTGAAATGCTGCTCTTTGCCGCCTCCCCGCGCGGCGATACCAAACCGCTGGCGAAAAAATTGCTGGCGGAATTCGGCAGTCTTGCAAAGGTCCTGAAAGCGGAACCGCAGGCGCTTCGCAAGATCGACAAGGTTGGCGATGCGGTGATCGCGACCCTCAAAGTTGCCGAGACGCTGGGCGAGAAAATCCTCCGCTCCGAGATTGAGAAGAAAAACGTGCTGGGATCGTGGCAGGCACTTCTGGAATATTGTCAGGGCGTGATGAGCGACCGGGGAATTGAGCATTTTCGCATCCTGTTCCTGAACAACAAGAATCACCTGATTTCAGACGAAGTGCAGCAGACCGGCACCGTCAACCATACCGCCGTTTATCCGCGTGAAGTGGTGAAACGTGCGCTGGAGCTTGGCGCAACGGCGCTGATTCTGGTGCATAATCATCCGTCGGGCGATGTGACGCCGTCCAAGGCCGATATCGACATGACCAATGAAATCATGACAGCGGCGAGTGCGCTCGGTATCAAGATCCATGATCATCTCATCGTCGGGAATCAGGACAGCGCCAGTTTCAAGTCGCTGGGGTTGATGTAAAGTTCCGGTGCCTGTCAGAAGTGGTTGAGCTTTTGTGTTATCTCTGCTAGTCACCCCTTCTTCCGATACCTGTTTCAGAAAGTTAGACCCACCATGATTCCCCGTTATGCCCGTGAAGAAATGACCGCCATCTGGGAGCCGGAAAGCAAGTTCCGCATCTGGTTCGAGATCGAGGCCCATGCTTGTGATGCGCAAGCCAAGCTTGGCGTTATCCCTGAGGCGGCGGCCAAGGCGGTGTGGGAACGGGGCCAGTTCGATATCGACCGGATTGACGAGATTGAGCGGGAAACCAAGCATGACGTGATCGCTTTCCTCACCAACCTCGCGGAATATGTCGGCGATGAGGCCCGCTTTGTACATCAGGGCATGACCTCCTCCGATGTGCTGGATACCTGCCTGTCGGTGCAGCTGACAAAGGCCAGCGATATCCTGCTTGCGGATATGGATGCGCTTCTCGCCGCGCTCAAGGCAAAGGCCTATGCCCATAAGGATGATGTCTGTGTCGGTCGCTCCCACGGTATTCATGCGGAGCCGGTGACCTTCGGCCTCAAGATGGCGCAGGCCTATGCGGAGTTTGACCGCAATCGCGAGCGCCTTGTGAATGCACGCAAGGATATCGCGACTTGTGCCATTTCCGGCGCCGTCGGGACCTTTGCGAATATCGACCCGTTCGTCGAGGAACATGTGGCGAAATCGCTGGGCCTGACGCCGGAGCCCGCCTCGACGCAGGTGATTCCCCGCGACCGTCATGCAATGTTTTTTGCAACACTTGGTGTGATCGCGAGTTCTATAGAGCGGCTCGCCGTTGAAATCCGGCATTTGCAGCGCACCGAAGTTCTGGAAGCGGAAGAATATTTCTCGCCGGGGCAGAAAGGCTCTTCCGCCATGCCGCATAAGCGTAATCCGGTTCTGACAGAGAATCTCACCGGCCTTGCCCGCCTTGTCCGCATGGCGACGATCCCGGCAATGGAAAATGTCGCCCTCTGGCATGAGCGGGATATCTCCCATTCCTCCGTCGAGCGCGGCATCGGCCCGGATGCGACCATCACCCTTGATTTTGCGCTCGCCCGCCTGACTTCTGTGATCGAGAAGCTGGTCGTCTATCCGGAAAACATGATGGCCAATTTGAACAAGCTTGGCGGCCTGATTCATTCGCAGCGGGTGCTGCTGGCGCTTACCCAGGCCGGAGTCAGCCGTGAGGATTCCTACCGCCTCGTGCAGCGAAATGCGATGCGTGTCTGGCGCGAGGGAGAGGACTTTCTGGAGTTATTAAAAGCTGATGAGGATGTAACAAAAGCTTTATCAAATAAGGAGATCGAAGGCGTTTTTGATCTTGAGTATCATACAAAGCATGTTGATACGATCTTCAAGCGGGTCTTTGGCGAATAAAAGAGGCAAGAGGCGTCGGTCTATCCGGCGCCTCTTTCTAAATTATACCGGAATCAATTGCCTGCGGAGATCTGCTCGCGAGCGACGGACAGGAGTTCTTCCATTTGCCGACGGATGCGGTGATCCGACATTTCGACATTCGCGGCGTCGATATCGCCGCGTACCTTGCGAAAGACGTCTTCATCGCCCTTCTCTTCCATGTCCGAAATAACTACTTCCTTTGCATAGGCGTCTGCATCTGCGCCCGTCTTGCCAAGAAGTTCCGCGACCCAGATACCCAGCAACTTGTTCCGGCGCACCATGACCTTGAATTCCATTTCCTGATCATGTGCAAATTTGCCTTCCTGGCCTCTTTTCCGTTCGTCAAATCCTGACATTTTCGTTTCCTGTCCCTGAACCTTGTTTCAAAACACTAAATTACACTATGGTATGGCTTTATACCCAAGATGGCGTGTGTCGCCTAGACCTGCAAGTGAATTTCTGCGGAATTTACAACTTTTCCCTGTCAGGAATTGTTGTGTTTGCAGGATTTCTGGATTATGTTCCGCTTGCTTTTGGCGGTGACGCTTTGGCGACGGAACCAGGTGGCCTCCTCATTTCCCGAACGGGGCCGCCTTTACGATTTTTTCCATGGCGCATGACCGCCTTTTCGATGAGTTGGAGTTTATCCATGACCCGACGTAGACGTGTCTACGAAGGCAAGGCAAAAGTTCTCTTTGAAGGCCCGGAACCGGGCACGCTCGTGCAGTATTTCAAGGACGACGCCACCGCATTCAATGGTGAGAAGAAAGCAACGGTGACCGGCAAGGGTGTGCTGAATAACCGGATTTCCGAACATCTGATGACCAAGCTGGCCGAAATCGGCATCCAGAATCATTTCATCCGTCGCCTCAATATGCGCGAGCAATTGATCAAGGAAGTGGAAATCATCCCGGTTGAGGTGATCATCCGCAATATTGCTGCCGGATCGATCTGCAAGCGGCTCGGGATCAGTGAAGGCACGCCCCTGCCCCGCCCGATTATTGAATATTGTTTTAAATCCGACGACCTGAACGATCCGCTCGTCTCGGAAGAACATATCACCGCTTTTGGCTGGGCCAACCCGCTGGAGCTGGACGACATCATGAGCCAGTCGCTCCGTGTGAATGACTTCCTGCTTGGCCTGTTCGCCGGTATCGGCATCCGGCTGATCGATTTCAAGCTGGAGTTCGGCCGCTTTTTCGAAGGCGACGAGATGCAGATTATCCTGGCCGATGAAATCAGTCCGGATAATTGCCGCCTCTGGGATGCTGCGACGAACAAGAAGCTCGACAAGGACCGTTTCCGTCGTGACCTTGGTGGTGTTGAGGATGCCTATCAGGAAGTCGCGCGGCGTTTGGGGATTATTCCCGAAGGCGGCCCCGGTGACCTGCAAGGGACAACTGCAATCCAGTAAAGGCGCAAGAAAAGCGCCTTTTTTAGTCAGATGAGGATTAAATGAAAGCACGTGTCTATGTTTCCTTGAAAAACGGTGTTCTTGATCCGCAAGGAAAAGCGATTTCCCATTCCCTGCATGGTCTTGGGTTCGACAAGGTTCTCGATGTCCGTCAGGGCAAAACGATTGATCTCGATCTCGCCGACATGGATCGTGAGAATGCTGAAGCGGAAGTCGAGAAGATGTGTCAGCAGCTTCTCGCCAATACGGTGATTGAAAATTATTCCATCGAATTGCTTGATTGACCGCACAGGGAGTTTTCGACGATGAGAGCCGCCGTTATCGTATTTCCCGGATCGAACTGTGACCGTGACCTGAAAGTCGCCCTTACCCAGTCAATGGGGCGGGAGCCGGCAATGGTCTGGCACGGGGACAGCGACTTGCCCGACACGGACCTGATTGCCATTCCGGGCGGATTTTCCTACGGGGACTATCTCCGCTCAGGCGCCATGGCCGCTAATTCCCCGATCATGCGCGAGGTTGTGAAGAAAGCAGAGGGCGGCACGCCCGTTCTTGCCATATGCAACGGCTTTCAGGTGGCCACGGAAACCGGCATGTTACCCGGCGCCCTTCTTCGCAATGCCGGACAGAAGTTTGTTTGCCGCGATGTTGACCTGCTGATCACGGCTCAGAACGAACGCTTTGTTGGCGGGTTCGAGCAGGGCGAGGTCGTCCGCTTCCCCGTCGCCCATCATGACGGCAATTTCTACGCAGATGAAGATAAGCTCAATGAGCTCGAGTCTGAGGGCCAGATCGCGTTTAAATATGTCTCGGAGTCGGGCGACCTGACGGACGAGGCCAATCCCAATGGTTCACTCAAGAATATCGCCGGGATCTACAACAAAGCAGGCAATGTCCTCGGCCTGATGCCGCATCCGGAACGGTTGATCACACCGGAACTGGGCGGCACCGACGGCAAACGGTTTTTTGATCACCTCGTAAATTCCATCGGTTAAAAGAAGACATGACTGAAATTACCAAAGACATTGTTGCAGAACATGGCCTGACCGAGGGCGAGTATGACGAGGTCCTGAACATTCTGGGCCGCACGCCGAACCTGACGGAACTCGGTATTTTCTCAGTGATGTGGAGTGAGCATTGCTCCTATAAATCCTCCAAGAAATGGCTGAAGACCCTCCCCACCGAGGCACCCTGGGTGATTTGCGGGCCCGGCGAGAATGCCGGCGTGATCGATATCGGCGACGGGCAGGCTGCCATATTCAAGATGGAAAGCCATAACCACCCGTCCTTTATCGAGCCCTATCAGGGCGCGGCGACCGGCGTTGGTGGCATCATGCGCGATGTCTTCACCATGGGCGCGCGCCCTATCGCCAATATGAATGCGCTGCGGTTTGGTCGCCCCGATCATCCGAAAACCGGCCATCTGGTGTCTGGTGTTGTCGCCGGTATCGCGGGCTATGGCAACTGCATGGGGGTTCCGACCGTGGGCGGGGAGACGAATTTCCACAGCTCCTACGACGGCAATATCCTTGTGAATGCGATGACCGTCGGCCTCGCCGAGACGGACAACATCTTTTATTCCGCGGCGGCGGGCATCGGCAACCCGGTGGTTTATGTTGGCTCGAAAACCGGGCGGGACGGCATCCACGGGGCGACCATGGCCTCCGCCGAGTTCGATGACGACAGCGAGGAAAAGCGCCCGACTGTTCAGGTTGGCGATCCCTTTACCGAAAAACTCCTGCTGGAAGCCTGCCTTGAGCTGATGGCGACCGATGCGATTGTCGCGATCCAGGATATGGGCGCGGCGGGCCTCACCTCGTCTTCCTTCGAGATGGCAGACAAGGGCGGCGTCGGGATCGAGCTTAACCTTGATCTCGTGCCGATGCGCGAAGACGGCATGACGCCCTATGAGATCATGCTCTCGGAAAGTCAGGAACGCATGCTGATGGTCCTTAAACCGGGCCGCGAGGAAGAGGCCCGCAAGATTTTCGAAAAATGGGAGCTGGATTTCTCCGTCATCGGCAAGGTGACTGATACGGGCCGGATGGTTCTCACCATGAACGGCGAGATTGCCGCCGATCTTCCCGTCGCGCCGCTCGCCGATGCTGCGCCGGAATATGACCGGCCCTGGACGAAAACAGAGGCCCCAGCCGTGATCCGGGGAGAGGATGTGGCGGCACCGAATGATCTGGGCGCGGCCTTGCTGGCCCTAATGGGATCATCGGAGATCGCCAGCCGCCGCTGGATCTGGGAACAGTATGACCATATGGTCATGGGCGACACGATCCAGCGCCCTGGCGGGGATGCCGCCGTTGTTCGGGTGCATGGCACACAGAAGGCGCTCGCGATTACGACGGATTGCACGCCGCGTTATTGTTATGCCGATCCGGAAATGGGGGGTGCGCAGGCCGTTGCCGAAGCGTGGCGTAATATTACCGCAACCGGCGGCCAGCCGCTGGCCATTACCGACTGCATGAACTTCGGTAATCCGCAGCGGCCGGAGATCATGGGGCAGTTTGTCGGCTGTATCGACGGGATGCGCGCGGCCTGCACGGCGCTTGATTTTCCGGTGATTTCCGGCAATGTCTCGCTCTATAACGAAACCAACGGCACGGGTATTTATCCGACCCCGGCGATCGGCGGTGTCGGACTGTTGACGGACTATTCGAAGATGACCACCCTCGCCTTCAAGGAGGCAGAAGATGTCGTGGTTCTGGTCGGCGACTTGACCGGGGAGATGGGGCAGTCGCTGTATCTGAAGGAAATAGAGGGACGCGAGGAAGGCGCCCCGCCGCGCGTTGACCTTGAAAAAGAGCGTGAACATGGCGATTACGTCCGTGAGATGATTGAAAAAGGCCTTGTGACCGCCGCTCATGATATTTCCGATGGCGGTCTGGGCGTTGCCCTTGCCGAAATGGCGATTGCAGGCAATATCGGTGCCGAGATAACGCTGGAAACGTCGCTGCCGCTCCATGCGGCGCTGTTTGCGGAGGATCAGGCCTGTTACGTCCTGACCGTGAAGCCCGACGATGTCGAGATGATGCGCGGGTTTGCGCTTGCCGAAGATATTCCCCTACACATTATTGGAACGATCGGTCATACTGATTTGAAAATAGACGGTGCGCTTACCATATCCGTAAGTAGGCTGAAGGAAGTTCATGCGAAGTGGCTGCCCGCCCTTATGTCCCGTCCAGGCAGCGAATAGGAGTTTTTTCCATGGCGATGGATGCGAGTGAAATTGAACGGCTGATAAAGGAAGGCATTCCCGATGCGAAGGTGGAAATCACCGATCTGCGCGGGGATGGCGACCATTATGCGGCCATGGTCGTTTCCGCGAGCTTCGCCGGCCTGCCCCGGGTCCGCCAGCACCAGATGGTTTATGAGGCACTTCAGGGCAACATGGGCGAGGCGCTGCATGCGCTTGCCCTGCAAACCTCCGTGCCCGAGAGCCAGTAAACGAATTTATAGTTAGGAAGGATCGAACATGCTTGATCAAGTAACGAAAGACCGAATTTCCCAGGAAGTGTCCGGCAATGATGTCGTACTTTTCATGAAAGGATCGGCTGTCTTCCCGCAGTGCGGTTTTTCCGCAACTGTCGTGCAAATCCTTTCCCACCTCGATGTCAAGTTCAAGAGCGTGGATGTGTTGAGTGATCCCGCCATTCGCGAGGGCATCAAGGAATACAGCCAGTGGCCGACCATCCCCCAGCTTTATGTGAAGGGTGAGTTTATCGGCGGTTGCGATATCATTCGTGAGATGTTCGAAACCGGCGAGCTTCAGGAGACGTTCGAAGCCAAGCAGGTCGCCCGCGCCTCCGCGTGAATGCCCGCTTGATAACAGTATTCACGGGCGTGTGATGATATGAAGGAGCAGGTGATCCTGAAAGCGGTCGGCCTGCTGCCGGAATCCTTTTTCAGCCTCTGCTATGGCTTCAAGCCGGTGGTCATTGACGGGCAGCGTCTCGACAGCAAGGCCCGTCTCCTCTGCGATATTGACCGCAAGAACGCGACGCCGGTTCGGGACACGCCTCTGGAGACAACCCGCGCCAATCTGGAACGCTTGTCGGGCGCCCTTTCCGGACCGCGGCCAAGGTTGCACAGCGTCACCGACATTGACATCCCGACAGACATCGGCCCCCTGCCCGCGCGATTATACAAGCCGACATCTGATCGATCTCTTCCTGCTCTCGTTTATTATCATGGCGGCGGTTATATTCGCGGCTCTCTCGACCGTCATGACGGGCTCTGTGCGCGGCTGGCAAAATATGGCGGCTTCGCCGTTCTCTCCATTGATTACCGGCTTGCGCCGGAAGCGCGCTTTCCGGCCGCTGTTGACGATGCCATTGCGGCCTTTCGCTGGGCGGTGCATCACGGCGCGGATCAGGGGCTTGATCCGAAGCGGGTGGCGGTTGGTGGCGATAGTTCCGGTGGATGCCTGGCGGCGGCGGTGGCGCAGCAGGTCAAGGCCGCACAGGGCGGAGCGCCTGCCTTCCAGATGCTGCTCTATCCGACGCTCGATGCCCATCTCTCTGCCGACAGCTACAAGCTGTTCGAGGACGGCTTTTTCCTGACCTATGAGCGCATCCGCGATTATCGGGATATGTATCTGAACAACGCGGCGGAGCGGGATGACGTCCGCGCCTCCCCCATCCTCAATCCCGATCTTGCCGGGCTTCCCCCGGCGTTGATCATTACGGCGGGGTTCGATCCCTTGCGTGATGAGGCGGAAAGCTACGGCAAGGCGCTTCAGTCGGCCGGGGTCAATGTCGGGATCGTGCGGTTTCCCGCCATGGTGCACGGGTTTATGTCAATGACTGCGATCCTGCCGCAGGCCGAGAAGGCCGTCCGGCAGGCGGCCGAAGCCCTCAGCCATGTGTTTCGCGGCGAGAGTCTTTAAGCCGCGTCTTCCTCGCCGCCGATTTTCTGGGCAAGCGCCGCCGCGAGATAGTCATCGAGATCCCCGTCGAGCACGCCTTGCGCATTCCCCTTTTCCACCCCCGTCCTGAGATCCTTGACCATCTGGTAGGGATGCAGAACGTAGGAGCGGATCTGATGGCCCCAGCCGATATCGGTCTGGCCGTCGCGGGTTTCCTGCGCCGCCGCCTCGCGTTTTTGCAGTTCCAGCTCATAGAGTCGTGATTTCAGCATCTTCATCGCCTCGGCGCGGTTCTTGTGCTGGGACCGGTCATTCTGGCACTGAACAACAACATTCGTTGGAATATGGGTAATGCGGATCGCCGATTCCGTCCGGTTGACATGCTGTCCTCCGGCGCCGGACGCGCGATAGGTATCGATGCGCAGGTCCTTGTCGTCAATCTCGATGTCGATGTCGTCATCGATCACCGGATAGACCCCGACCGAGCAGAAACTGGTATGGCGCCGGGCATTGGAATCAAACGGGGAGATGCGCACCAGCCGGTGGACCCCGCTCTCCGTCTTCAGCCAGCCATAAGCGTTTTCACCAGAAACCTCGATGGTGACGGATTTAAGGCCCGCCTCTTCCCCGGCGCTTTCCTCCAGCACCTTGACCTTGTGGCCATGCTGGTCGGCCCAGCGCATATACATCCGGAGCAGCATCTGCGTCCAGTCCTGGGATTCGGTGCCGCCCGCGCCGGAATGGATTTCCACATAACAGTCGTTGGCATCGACCTCGCCCGACAGCATGCTTTCCAGCCGCCGCCGGTTGACATCGGCAAGAAGGGCGTCTAGTCCGGCTTCCGCCTCGGCGAGGGTTTCCTCGTCCTCCTCCTCTTCGGCGAGGCCGATAAGCTCGACGTTGTCCTCAAGCTCCTGCTCGATCCGCTGGTAGCCGTTCAGAGCATTCTCGAGACTGGTCCGCTCGCGCATCAGGCCTTGGGCCTTGCTCGCGTCATTCCAGAGGTCGGGGTCTTCAACGAGTGAGTTCAGTTCCTCAAGACGGCGGGTTGCGTTTTCCCAGTCAAAGATACCTCCTCAGCAAGGCCATGCCCTGCTTGATCTCATCGACTAATGACTGGTGTTCTGCACGCATTCTTTACTCCAACGACAACGGAAAATTTTCAGGCGGAAGGTAATCTGATTTTGCGGATCAGTAAAGCCCGCCGGTGCCGGAGCGGACAGCCTTTTCCGGAACCGTGCCCGTCGAGACCGGCGAGAAGCCGGAATCGGAGCCATCGAGGACGCCGCTGCTGGTCAACCGGCTGCTACTGGTCTTGAAGGCTTCCAGAATGACATTCCTGTCCCCCTGCTGGGCAAGTTCCCCGGTTTCCCCGTTAATCCGGACAAGGCGGATACCCTCGGGCACGCGGAACGGGGTCGCGGGCTGGTCCTTCAGCGCCTCGGCCATGAAATCCCTGAAAATCGGCGCCGCGACGGATGACCCGGTTTCCTTCTTGCCGAGGCTTTGCGGTGTATCGAATCCGACATAAACGCCGACCGCGAGGTCAGGCGAGAAACCCATGAACCAGGTATCCTGACTTTCATTCGTGGTGCCGGTCTTGCCGCCGATAGGTTTGCCGATGACGCTTATGGAGCGCCCCGTTCCCCGATCGACCACGCCTTCCAGCATTGAAGTCACCTGATAGGCGGTGGTGGCGGGCAGGATCTGTTCGCGGGTATCGGGCAGTTCCGGTTCGTCCTGATCATCCCAGACCTCGACATTGCATTCCTCGCACGGGCGTTTGTCGTGGCGGTAGATCGTCAAGCCACGGCGGTCCTGTATCCGGTCGATCATGGTCGGGGTGATCTTCTTGCCACCATTGACGAGTTCCGCATAGGCCGTTGTCAGTTTCAGTAAGGTCGTCTCTCCCGCGCCGAGCGCCATGGACAGCGACGGCATCAGGTTGTCTGTGATGCCGAACCGCCGGGCATAATCGACGACTTCCTCCATGCCGATGGCGCGGGCCAGCCGCACCGTCATCAGGTTGCGTGATTTCTCGATCCCGAGGCGCAATGTGCTGGGACCATAGAAGCGGTTGGAATAGTTGGAGGGCTTCCAGCGTTCGCCATTCGGCTGGGTCAGCACGAAAGGCCCGTCCATGATCTTGTCAGCGGGCGTAAAGCCGTTATCGAGCGCGGCGGCATAAACAAAAGGCTTGAAGGCCGAACCTGGTTGCCGATAGGCCTGTACGGCGCGGTTAAACTGGGATGATTCCGAACTCCAGCCGCCGACAATGGCAAGAACACGGCCTGTATGCGGGTCCATTGCGACGAGACCGCCGGAGACTTTTGGGATTTGTTCAAGGCTGAACAGCCTGTCCTTGGCCTCGCTCTCCTCTTTCGGGGCGACAGCAATAATATCACCTACGTTCAGGACATCGGACGGTTTCTCAATGGACGGTCCCTTCTCGTCCACACCGATCCATTCGCGTGCCCAGGTCATGTCTTCGAGCAGGATTTCTCCCGTTGTGGTATCGGAAAAGCCGATGGAGGCGCCCTTGTCGTCAAGCTCCAGCACGACAGCGATATGCCAGTCTTCCAGTCCTTTCGGCCGCGGGAACTTGATGAGCTGGACCGCCCAGTCCTCACCGACCTCGATAGTGGAAAGCGGGCCGCGCCAGCCGTGGCGGCGGTCATAGGCGCGCAAGCCTTCGCGCAGGATTCGCTCCCCCGTCTGCTGAAGGGAGGTCTGCATGGTCGTACGTACGGAGAGACCGCCGTCATAGAGCGCCTTCTCGCCGTAAATGTCATAAAGTTCCCGGCGGACCTGCTCGACGAACCATTCGGCCTGGATCACCTGCGCATCGCCGCCCTTGCGCGCCAGCAACGGTGTGGCCAAAGCCTCGTCGGCCTGTTCCGGGGTTATATAGCCATCCTCCAGCATCCGGCCGATAACGTAGTTGCGGCGATTGACCGCGCGTTCAGGATTTCTGAAGGGATTATAGTTATTGGGCGCCTTCGGCAGCGCACCGAGATAGGCCGCCTCGGCAATCGTCAGCTGATCAAGCGGCTTGTCGAAATAGTAAAGAGCCGCTGCGGCCACACCATAGGCCCGGTGACCGAGATAAATCTCGTTCAGGTATAGCTCCAGCACCTGATCCTTGGTGAGTGCCCGATCGATCCGGAGCGCGAGAATGGCCTCTTTCGCCTTGCGCTCATAAGAAACCTCGTTCGTTAGCAGCATGTTCTTCGCGACTTGCTGGGTAATGGTGGAGGCACCGACCAGCCGCCGCCCCTGGCCGAGGTTCTTGACGTTTGTCGTCATTGCCCGGGCGATACCGAGGAAATCAACGCCCGGATGCTCGTAGTAATTCTGGTCCTCCGCCGCGATGAAGGCTTGCTTGACGAATTCGGGAATGGTTTCAATCGGGACAAACAAGCGCCGCTGATGCGCATATTCCGCAATCAGGCTGCCATCGCCGGCATGGACGCGGGTCATGACCGGCGGCTCATACTGGGTGAGCTGATCATACTCTGGCAGGCCCTTGCCGAAATGATAGAGGCCATAGCCGATAGCCCCGGCACCAATCACACCGAAAAAGATCAGCAGGCTGAAACAGAGAAAAAGAAATTTTGCGAAACGCGACATGGGCTAACTAATCTCAAAATACATGATCAAACTGTAAATATAGAACAGATTTGGTTTTTTTCAGGTAGAAATAACCGTTTTCCCGAAAATCTGTCGTTTTATGGATTTTATCTTACGGATCGATTGTTTCAAAATACTTATCAACCGCATTGGCAATAGCCTGCGCGAGCCGTTGCTGGCCTGTGTTGGATTTCAGGATTTTTTCATCCTCGCGATTGGACAGATAGCCAAGCTCCACCAGAACCGAGGGAACATCCGGCGCCTTCAGCACTCGAAATCCGGCAAAGCGATGCGACCGTCCACGTGTTTTCATACCGGACTTGGCAATTTCCGGCGTTACCATCTCAGCGAATTTGACAGAGAAATTCATGGTTTCACGCTGTGCAAGGTCGATCAGGATGCCCTGCACCGTATCGTCCTGGACGCTAAGGTCGACCCCGGCAATGAGATCGGACTTGTTTTCGCTTTTCGCTAGCTCCGCTGCCTCATCATCGGAGGCGTTCTCGGAAAGGGTATAGACCGCGGCACCCCGGAAATTGGCACGACCGATGGAATCCGCATGAATGGAGATGAATAGATCCGCTTTCGCCTGCCGCCCAAAGGTTACCCGCTCGCGCAGGCTGAGGAAGGTATCGTCATCGCGGGTCAGGATCGGATTGTATTTGCTGTTTTTCGAGAGAATCTTGTGAATTCTCTTGGAAACCGCCAGGGTGATTTTCTTCTCATAAACCCCACTCTTGCCGATGGCGCCGGGATCGATTCCGCCATGCCCCGGATCGATGACAATGGTGTATTTGCGGCTGGGCGCCGGGGGTTCGGGGGCGACCAGCGCAATGCTTCTCTCGGACAGATTGCTGCGCCGTTCCGCAAGTTCCCTCTGGAAGGATACCTCGTCAGTTTTCTGGATATCGATGAAAAAACGGTACGGCTTGCCCGAAGATGGCGGCAGGATTACCGTGCGGAGAATTGTGACCGGCCCGCCGACATCGAGCACGACGCGGGAAGTATCCTTCTTGAAAAGACCGAATCGATAGTTCTGGACAATTCCTTTCTGGCGTCCGCCGGAGTCATCCGCGCGCCAGTCAAGTTCCGGCAGGTCGATAACGATACGATAAGGATCGGCGAGGAGAAAGACGTCATATTTCGGCTCGGCGCTCATCTCCATGACGAAGCGCGTCTTGTCCTCATGCAGGCCCAGCCGGACGGAGGAAACGTCGATAGCCGGTTCTGCCATGACCGGACCCGAAAGAATGTTACCTGTAATGATCAGGAGGGCCATCAAGGCGAAACGGAAAAAGCGATTAAACATATCCATATCCGGACTATAAACTCTTTTGCGTAGTGGTACTTCTCACCCCCACGCGATGATCGATCCGGCCTAAATTAGCGACTCCCTGCCCCGTAATCAATGCATGCGGTTTCATTATCGAGAATAAATTCGCCCGGTGATCATTATTCACTTGGTATGTCCGACATTATGGCGCTATTATGACAGAGTGAGTTCCTGTGGTCAGTTCCATACTCATATATATATGAGACAGGGCGGCGCCGTTTCCGACAGCTTTTGCAGGCATTGAGTATTTTTCAATCCCCGGAGCGTCTGGTGGCAGCGCTTAAGACAATGCAGTGAAAAAAGTTGAAACAGAAATCGTATCTGACCATCAATGTCGAAGGCAGATTCCGGCAGCCAGAAATTCAAACCGATTTTAAGCCGGTTTGAGACATGTTTTATCAATTAAAACGGGAAGCGCCGACCGATTTCCACAGAAATAGGTTGATATCCTTTTACTCATAGGAAGGATAGCCAGCCACGGAGCTGATATATGGCTACGCGTATGCTAATCGACGCGTCTCATGATGAGGAGACACGCGTCGTTATCGTAAAGGGTACCCGTCTTGAAGAATTTGATTACGAGACGGCCACCAGAAAACAACTTAAAGGCAACATCTATCTTGCGAAAGTAACCCGGGTCGAACCGTCCCTTCAGGCGGCCTTTGTGGAATATGGCGGCAACCGTCACGGCTTTCTCCCCTTCAATGAAATTCATCCCGACTATTACCAGGTACCGATCTCGGACCGGGAAGTTCTGATCGAGCAGGAAGCTGCCGCCGAGCGTGAAGCGAGCGATCTTGAAGAGGCGGCGATCGACGAGAAGACAGTGAAAGACGCCAAGGCGTCCTCCAAGGACAATGACGACGAACCCGAGGTCATGACCGACTCTGAAACATCCGTTGAAGATGATGATGAAGACGGGATTATCGATGATGCGGACGATACCATCGGTGGCCTTGAGGTTGTGGACAGGGATGATGACGATGTCGTTGAAAATCTGGGTGGTGAGGATGATGTAGACGACCGCCGCGCCACGCCGCCCCGTCGCAACTACAAAATCCAGGAAGTGATCAAGCGGCGGCAGATTCTGCTGGTGCAGGTGGTCAAGGAAGAGCGCGGCAACAAGGGCGCGGCACTGACGACCTATATCTCGCTTCCGGGCCGCTATAGCGTGCTGATGCCGAACACCGGTCGCGGCGGCGGAATCAGTCGCAAGATCAGCAATCCCGCCGACCGCAAGCGGTTGAAGAAAATCGCGAACGAGTTGGAGGTGCCGGAAGGCATTGGCGTGATTATCCGCACGGCTGGTCTCAGCCGGACCAAGGTCGAGATCAAGCGCGACTATGAATTCCTGATGCGCCTGTGGGACGATATCCGCGAGCTGACGCTCAAATCCATTGCCCCTTATTGCGTGTATGAAGAGGCGAATCTGATCAAGCGCTGCATCCGCGATCTTTATAACAAGGAAGTCAGCGAAGTCCTGGTCGAGGGCGACAACGGCTACAAGGTGGCCAAGGACTTCATGCGCAAGCTGATGCCCAGCCATGCGAAGAAGGTTCAGCCCTACAAGGACAAGATCCCCCTCTTCCACCGGTTCCAGGTCGAGCAGCAGTTCGCTTCGATGTATAACCCGGAAGTGCAGCTCAAGTCCGGCGGCTATATCGTTATCAATCCAACCGAGGCGCTTGTCTCCATTGACGTCAACTCCGGCAAGGCAACGCGGGAGCGGAATGTCGAGGATACGGCGACCAAGACCAACCTTGAGGCGGCCGAGGAAATTGCCCGGCAGCTGCGCCTCCGTGATCTTGCCGGTCTTGTCGTCATCGACTTCATCGATATGGATGACAACCGCAACAACCGCGCCGTTGAACGGCGGATGAAGGATTGCCTGAAATCCGACCGCGCCCGCATTCAGGTGGGCCGGATCAGTCCTTTTGGTCTGATGGAAATGTCGCGGCAACGCCTGCGGCCGAGCTTCCTTGAGACCAGTACGAATGTCTGTCATACCTGTGGCGGGTCGGGCTTCGTCCGCTCCATCGAGTCAACGGCATTGCTGATTATTCGTACGCTGGAAGAGGAAGGCGTGCGCGAACTTGTCGCCAAGGTTACGGTGAAAGTCCATACGGATGTGGCGATTTACCTGCTCAACCAGAAACGCGCGGTTATACAGGAACTGGAAAATCTCTATGGCATGACGATCCTGATCCTTGCGGATCCGGCCGCCAACCTCAATGATCACGAGATTGAGCGTGAAAAAGGCAAGCCCGGTGACCTGACGCCGATCACCCGCGATGTCACACCCGCCTATATCGCCGACGCGGAGGATGAGGAAGACGACAACGACAATAAATCCGCCGCACAGGATGACGATAGCGAGGACGGCACTGCGCCCAAACGGCGTCGGCGTCGGCGTCGGCGGAAACCACGCGATGAGAATGCGCAGCAGCAGGATGCTGGCTCTGAGGAGCAACCTCAGGAAGCACGTTCTTCTGAGGGAGAGGATGACAATGACGGCGGTGAGCCGTCCAAACGGCGTCGGCGCGGCAAGCGCGGCGGTCGTCGCCGGTCCCGCAATACGTCGCAGGACGATCAGCAACAGACAAATGACGGCGAGTCCGGACAGGATGACAGCGCTAATGAGGCACCGGAAGCGGTCGTAATCCCGATTACGGTAAAGGCAGACGATGCGGGCGAAGTGGCGAATGTCGCCGAAAAAGCCGATGTTGTCGAAGAAGTTGTGGAGAAGAAGCCGCGCCGCTCCCGCCGGAAGCCGAAGGCCGAAGAGGCCGAGCAGACAGAGCAGGCTGCGAGCCCTGAGGCGGAAGTGCCCACTGAAGCAGCTGCGGACACGGAAGAAAAGCCGAAACCTCGTCGCCGGAGAGCCCCGAAGAAGACGGAAGAGGTGGCGGACGCCCCTGCCCCAGTTGACGCGGATGTAAAGCCGGAACCGGATACAACACCTGAAACGCCGAGTGAAACTCCGGCGAAGAAGGAGCCGGAAGCGGCGGAAGTTGCGGACAAGCCGGTCTCGGTCACCGTCGTTACCGATGACAAAGCCGAAGAAGTCGCGGTGGAGAAGAAACCGAAGCGCAGCGGTTGGTGGCGGCGCGGCTGATCCTCGTTACAAAGTAAATTAAAAAAGGGAGCTTAACGGCTCCCTTTTTTGAGGCCCGGCCAGCTCTTAAGCTGCTCAATCGCCGCCTCGATCGTGGCAGTTGATCCGGCAAAGGAAAATCGGACATAGCCATTCCCCCGGTGTGGATCAAAATCAAGGCCGGGGGTCGCGGCGACGCCCGTTTCCGCCAGCATCCGGGTGCAGAAATCCACCGCGTCATTGGTGAAATCGCGCACATCCGCATAGATATAGAACGCTCCGTCCGCCGATGCCAGCCGGTCGAGGCCGATCTTCGGCAGTTCACTCAGCAGAAGTTCGCGGTTGCGCGCATAGACTGTCACATTTGCGTCCATCTCCGCCATGTCGTCGAAGGCGGCAATGGCCGCATACTGGCTGAGCGCGGGTGGCGAGATAAAGAGATTCTGGGCGATTTTCTCGATCAGGCCTATCATCTCCTCTGGCACTACCATCCAGCCGAGCCGCCATCCGGTCATGCAGAAGAATTTTGAGAAGGAATTGATGATAATCGCGTCATCCGTCAGTTCCAGGGCCGTCGTTGCGGGTTCGTTATAGCAAATACCGTGATAAATCTCGTCCGAGATGAACTGTATATCGCGTGCCTTGCAATAATCGATCAGCGACATTAGTTCATCCCGTTTGATCATCGTGCCGGTCGGGTTTGACGGGCTGGCAACCAGCAGACCGTCGAGAGGCCCTTCCAGGGTGTCGAGAAGTTCCGGCGTTGGCTGGAAATTTGTCTCGGCATGACAGGGCAAGCCCACCGCGTCAAGATCGAGGGAGGAAAGGATGTTGCGATAGGCCGGATAGCCCGGCTCGGCGAGGACGATGCGCGCGCCCTTTTTAAATGCGGCAAGGAACGTCAGCAGGAAACCGCCTGATGATCCGGTGGTGACGACAACCCTCTTCGGCGATACCTCCACCCCGTAGAAATCACGATAATGCTGTGCGATGGCGGCACGCAGCGGCGGAATACCGAGCGCGTCCGTATAGCCGATCTGTTGACTGTCGAGTGCTGCCTTCGCCGCTGCAATCACCTTCTTCGGCGCCGGTGTGCCGGGCTGGCCGACTTCCATATGAAAGACCGGATCGCCCGCCTGCTCCCGCTGGTTCGCGGCCTTCAGGACCTCCATGGCAATAAAGGGACTGATCTCGCGGCCCGATGGATTGGTCATGATATTCCTCCGGCGGGGTCAGTTTTCGATCAGGGAGAGGCCGTATCCGCGCGGATCATGGCGGGAAATGCAGTTGGGTACCTTGCCGTTCCGGCAATAAATGGCATTGACGGACGCCAACCGGTCCACTTCGACCATCACAGGGAAATCGCCGCTCAGACTGTTTATGGTCTCCGCCTCCATGGAGGATTCATAGAGTAGCGGCAGGTTCTGTCCCATGGTGAACAGCCGCGGTGCATCCATCGCCGGATCGAGATTGTTTCCTTTGGCAAAGACATTAAGCGCCGTTGTGACCGAGGCCACGGTTCCCGCCGCGCCGCCGGTAGCCGCGCTCGCATAATAGAAATCCTTGTTCGGGATATTGACGACCAGCATCGGGGACGTGAGGAATTCACGCTGTTCCGGCGGCAGGTTGCCCGCCATGACCATGCCGGTGATCTCGCCCATCTGGCCGGAGCCGAACGGAAAACCCAGCCCGACAACGCAGGCGACGGCATTGCCCTGGTTATCTGTGGTGACGAAAGAGGTTGCGCCATGGCTGATAAAGGGTGAGATATTGCTTGTTTCGGAGAACACGCTTGCTGTCGCGGCGGCTATCTCGGCCTGGGGAATGGCGACATCGACACCGAGGATTCCCTTGCCGTCATAGAGCGCGCTCCAAAGTTTGCGGTATAGATCACCAGAGGCGGTGGTGGACACCCCTACCATGTTGTTATCGACGCGGAAGCTGGACGCCTCCTGCCAGACCGGCTTGTAATTGATCATATCGGAGACGGTGATTTTGCCACCGGCATTGGTGGCATCCTCGATGAAGGTGCGGGCCCAGGTGCCGCTATAGAAGACCGCCCCGCCTTCGGAGCGGAGCGTTGAGAGCAGGCTGGCGAGGCGAACTTGCCGGATTTTTGTCCCCTCTGCCACAAACTCACCTTGTTTATCCTTGAAAATGCTCTGAAGATTATAGTCGAGGAACAGTTGATCCTCATTCAGGACCATTGCCATATGCTGCGCGCGCGACAGCGGTTCACCGAAATTGGCTATCTGTTCGGCAGGTGTCAGCAGCGAGGACCATGGCAGGCGGCCATAGCGGGCCTGAAGCGCCGCCATGCCGCGCATGTTGCCCGGAATGGCAATCGCCCCGCCCGCCGCAGGAGCTTTGTTGAAAAATTGCAGATTCTCGAGTTTGTTGGTTTCGTTGTCATAGACGATGCATTCCCCGCCCCCACCAAGGGAGGCGGCAACCGGATAGGTAACCGCGAGGGTGAAGTAAAGCGCCGTTGCGGCATCCGCCGCCGTACCGCCGGAGGAGAGAATGTCCTCTGCCACCAGGGTTGCGCGCGGCTCGTCCGAGGAAGCGCCGCCGAGAGAACCTTCTACATTGCCGACTTCGCCAAGCGGGACACTTGGCCCACCGCAGGCGGTGAGAGCCAGCGGCATAACGGCGCAAAGCGATATCAGTCGAACCATCCATTGACGGGAGCGCATTGAGTTCCTAGTTTTAGGTATTGATAAAAGGATGTTTTTCTTGATCAAACGCATATTAACGTCGGTTTCCATATTTCTGGTCCTGTTTCTGTCCCTGCAAGGGGCTGTTGCGAAACAGACGGCCCCTTCGTTCATCCGTGACGCCGAAATTGAACATACCCTTCGCGGTTACGCAAGGCCTCTGTTCAAGGCGGCGGGATTGAACAGCAGTGATGTGGAAATTTATATCATCAATAGCCGTGACCTAAACGCCTTTGTTGCGGGCGGGCAGAGATTGTTCATGTTCCGCGGCCTGCTGGAGCGGGTGGAGACGCCCGGACAGTTGAAGGGTGTGATCGCCCATGAAACGGGCCATATCGCTGGCGGTCATCTCGCCCGGACTCATGACGCCCTTGCTAATGCGAATATCAAGAGCATCGTCGGCATATTGCTGGGCGTTGTCGCGGCGGCGGCGGGCGGCGGTGAGGCCGGCGCGGCGGTGGCCATTGGATCGCAGGATGCGGCGACCAAATCCTTCCTGCAATACAGCCGGACGCAGGAATCCTCCGCCGACCAGGCGGCTATTACCTATCTGAACCGCACGGGGCAGTCCGGTCGCGGCATGGCCGAATTTCTGGAAATTATCGGTCAGGGCGAATATCAGCCGCAAAGCACCATCTCCTCCTATTACCGGAGCCATCCAGTCAGCAGCGAACGTGTCTCTGCGCTCAGCCAGCGGATAGCCGCGTCTCCCTACAAGGATGTTCCGCCGGCTGAGGAAGATGTAGTCGCGCTCAAGCGTATGCAGGCGAAACTGTTCGGATTTACCCGGCCGCTGCCTAAAACCCTCGCCAAGTATCCTCTGAGCGATACAAGTCTTGAGGCGCGCTATGCCCGCGCCATTGGTTATTTCCGCTACCCGGATCTCGACAAGGCGCTCGCCGAGATCGACAGCCTGATTGCAGAACATCCGACGGACCCCTATTTTCATGAATTAAAGGGGCAGGCGCTCTATGAGAATGGCAATATTTTTGAAGCCCTGCCCTCTCTTGAGACGGCGGTAGACCTCGCCCCAAACGAGCCGCTGCTCTTGACATTCTACGGCACGATCCTGAACGCGACGGGTGATCCGCTGAATTCGGAGAAGGCAATTGCCATCCTCAATGACAGCCTGACGTTCGATCCGAATAATGGAATGACGTGGGACCAGCTCGCCATTGCTTACAGCCGGACGGGCGATACGGGCATGCTATCCTTGGCAAGCGCGGAACGGTCCCTTCTGGAAGGTGAGTACCAGAAGGCTGTGTTTCATGCGGAGCGGGCACAGGACTTTTTTAAAGTCGGCAGTCCGACCTATCTTCGGCTGGAAGATATCATCACGCTGGCCAACCGGGCGAGCCAGAAGAACTAGCGCCCGGCCGGGTCAGGTCATTTCTGGCTTTTCAGAAGGTCGCGAATTTCCTCAAGCAAAACTTCCTCGCGTGGCGGTGCGGCAGGCTCCGCCGGTTTTTCCTCTTCTTTCGGGGTCAGTCGATTTATCTGCTTGATCAGAAGGAAGACGGCGAAGGCAACAATGATGAAGCTGATCACTGTGTTGATAAAGGCGCCGTAATTCAGCGTAACTGCCCCGGCCTCTTTCGCGGCTTCCAGTGTCGCATAGGTGCCGCCCGAGAGGGTGATGAAAAAGTCCGTGAAGTCGACGCCGCCGAGCAACATGCCGATCGGCGGCATGATAATATCCGCAACGAGTGACTTGACGATCGTACCAAATGCCGCACCAATGATGATACCGACAGCCATGTCGACAACATTGCCGCGCATGGCGAATTCCTTGAATTCCTTAAACATCATTTACCCCTCAACAATTTAATACACAAAGCGCCTCTTTAATCCCTATGGCGGGCCAAAGCGCAGAATACCCGACTTTTGGACTATAAATAGCTTCTCAATAATCCACAATGCGCATTATGCCGGGACAGCAGACCGGTTTCTTCATAACCACTTCGCGGTTCACAGAATTGTTTGTTTAATTTGTGCCCTCCCTGACGCATAATCAACCGAACACATTCTTCTGAAAGTATAATATGCCCAAACCCCGCAAACTCAGTACCCTTAGCATTGTCTCCCTCTGCGTCCTTGTCGGGCTGATTGTCTTTGGCGTCTTTCAATATGCGATCACCAAACCGCAAATGACGGAAGAAGCCTTTGGGGAGCGGGTGCGCGGCTATCTTCTGTCAAATCCGCAAGTCCTGCATGAGGTAATTGCCGAATTGAAAAAGCAGGATGAAATTGCCAGCGCCAAACAGCAGAAGGAGATGATGACAACGCTTGCGGCGGATCTCAAGAATGACGGATACAGCTATGTGGCGGGCAATCCGGACGGTGATGTGACCATCGTCGAGTTTTTCGATTATCGCTGCGGGTACTGCAAGAAGAGCTTTCCCGATCTGATGAAAACTGTCGAGGAAGATGGCAATATCCGGCTGGTTTTAAAGGAGTTCCCCATACTCGGGCCAGAGTCCATCCTCGCCTCCCAGGCGGCGATCGCCGCGATCGAGCAGGACAAATATATGGAACTTCACACCGCGCTGATGACTTCCCGTGGCGGGCTCTCAATTGATCGCATCCGTACGCTTGCGACCGACGTCGGCATTGATGTTGAAAAGCTTGAAGTCGATATGCAGGCCGACGAGGTGCGCGAGACCGTCGAGAAAAACTACCGGCTTGCCAAGCAGCTCGGGATCGACGGCACCCCCGCCTTTGTCATCAATGAGGAATTCATTCCCGGCTTGATTTCAGGCGCGGAGATGAAGCAGATTGTCGCGGAAGTCCGCGAAAAAGCGAAAACCGCTGACGACAGCGAATCCTGAGCGCGCGGCCCGTGTCTAGATAACGCCGCGGCGGATCTGGTCAAGCTCGATCGATTCGAACAATGCCTGGAAATTCCCTTCGCCGAAGCCCTCATTGCCCTTCCGCTGGATAATCTCGAAAAAGATCGGACCGATAACATTCTGGGTGAAAATCTGCAGCAGAAGCCCCTGGCCCTCCGTTGGGGCGCCATCGATCAGGACTTGCAGCTCCTTCAGCCGTGCCACATCTTCCCCGTGGTCCTTTACCCGCTCGTCCACCTGTTCGAAATAGGTATCCGGTGTGCTCTGGAACAGGGTTCCTGTCTCGCGCATCGCCTTGACCGTCGAGTAGATATCATTGGTACCAAGAGCGATATGCTGGATTCCCTCCCCGTGATAGGCGTTGAGATATTCCTGGATTTGTGACTTGTCGTCGGAGCTTTCATTGATCGGGATACGGATTTTGCCGCAGGGGCTGGTCATGGCCTTGCTCTTGAGGCCGGTCAGCTTGCCCTCAATATCGAAATAGCGGATTTCCCGGAAATTGAACAGCCGTTCATAGAACTCGGACCATTCCGCCATGCGCCCCCGATGCACATTGTGGGTCAGATGGTCAATATAGGTAAGGCCGGTGCCTTCGGGATGCCGCTCCTCCCCCTCAATGGGCAGAAAATCAACGTCATAGATAGAGCCCTTGTCACCATAGCGATCGACCAGATAGATCAGCGAATCCCCGATCCCCTTGATCGCCGGGATATTCAGCTCCATCGGTCCCGCATCGGACGGCACGACCCAGGCGCCGAGTTCCTCTGCTCGCTTGACCGCCTTCGCCGCATCCTTCACCCGAAAGGCCATGGCGCAGGCGCAGGGCCCGTGAATGCGAGCGAAAGACTGGGCGAAGCTGTTCGGCTCCGCGTTGACGATGAAATTCACATCGCCCTGACGATACAGCGTCACATCCTTCGAGCGATGCCTGGCGACGGGACGAAAGCCCATGGAAGTAAAAAGTGCGCCCAGCGCCTCCGGGTCCGGCGCGGCATATTCGACAAATTCGAAGCCGTCGGTTGCCATCGGGTTTTCCCATAAATCCGCCATCTCTTTCCCTCCTGCAAAAAAGTAGTTTCATTTGAAACTTTATCCGATAAAATGGAGCCAGTTATGAATAAAGTCAAGGCCGCATCCGTGAATGATTTGAAACGCATCCTCTATCTGCCCCGCTTCCTGCCCTATCGCCTGACCAAGCTGTCGGGGACGGTTAGTCGTGATCTCGCCGCGCAATATTCAGCGACGTTCGACCTGACGATCCCGGAATGGCGAATTGTTGCGCTTCTTGGCTCCCGTCCCGGGCTTACTGCACGAGAGATCGCGCCGCTCGCGTCCCTCGACAAGGTGAGCATCAGCCGCGCCGTAGAGCGTCTGGTGACGTCGAAACGGCTGAAAAAACGCACCCTTGATGGAGATCGCCGCTCGGCGGCGCTTTATCTCACCGAGGCGGGAATGACTTGCCTTCGCAAGATTATCCCGATTGCGCAGCAGTATGAGGATCAGCTGCTCGAAGGTTTCACGCCAGAGGAGATAGAACAGCTCGATGGGTTCCTGAACCGTCTGGATGCGAAAGCGGAGGCGTTAAAGAAAGGCGACTAGGGCGCCTGTCTATCGAACATCTCCAGCCGGCCGAATCCCGGCACCTTCAGTGCGCCATCATCGAGATCGAACCCGAGGGTGAGACCGAGCAGATGCAACTCAAACCCTTCCACCGGGCTGACGGCAAAACCGCCGAGGCCGAGCAGGGAAAACTGTATGCCGCGCCCGCTCACCGCGCTGCCCAGAAGATTGCTGCCGGAAATGAAATCCTTGCCGATGGCCGTCGGTGGCAGGTCAAGCTCAAGGTCCGGGATTTCACGGCCGATATGGGCGATGAAGCTGTTGGAGTTGGGCCCCGGCCAGACCTTGTATTCATATTTGTGGGGATATTCCTCGATCGCTTTTTCGATCCGTGTGATCAGGGTTTCCGTACCCGGCCCCTCATATTGCGCCAGGATTTCGGGCTTATTGCCGAACCAGTGGTTATCCGGCGCGCTTCGGCTGCTGACCAGCGCGTTGCCGCCGTTCCGCGCGCGCCAGCCGATGACCTCATAGCGCTCGTAATTCGCGGCATTCGCCCGTTTCATGGAAATCCAGGTATGGATGGCAAAATTCCCGCGCCAGCCCCAGGTGCGCGCGCCGAAGACCTGGATAATGGCCTCCTTGTGCGTATCGGGCGACGGAGAGAGCCCGGTCGCGTCCCGCCGCGCGGAGGACCAGCTCAGCCCGTCCGGCGACATGCCGAGCGCAACCGACAGCAATTGCGGCATCGCAAACAGCACCACCGCACATAAAATTACCAGAAACCCCTTCCGAACCGCCGCCATACCACCCGTCATCCCGCACTGCACAAAACCAGAGTATAAGGGTAAGGCCGCAATCCGTAAAATCAATCCTGCGTGTGCTGTAATCTGGAAAAAATCATTAAAGCACCATTCGAAAGAGTAGATATCACTTTATCTAAACAGTAAATTATCATTGGAACGATATTACAAAACTTTATAAAATTTGCTATGACATACCGAACAAAATGTAATTGGTGGCTGTTGTTCTCCTACATAGGCGGAGTCATTGGAGGACTTTATACTTTTTCGCTAGTTTCTCTTGGAAAAGTGGATAGCCTTCTTCCCTTGGTAGTGCTTTTTGCATTCATTTTTTCAGCTCCAATCTTCATTTTATATTTGTTTTATGTAATAATTATTTTGTTAAAATGGTTGAAAATATTTACCTCTGGACATTTATTTCACCTTTCGCGATATGCTTATTCTGGTTCACGCTTGAGTTGATTCTATTTGATATTACCAGTGATAATTCTCTGGTCAGGATAAAAATGGTTTTTTTTTGCTCGATAATTGGGTCAGCGATTTTCTCATTGGGGGCAATCATAACCAAAAATGAAAGAGGCGTTTAACCTCCACTCCCGCATCGACTAATTTTCACAACTGCTTTAAACTTGGGGAAGACTTCTGTATAAGGGGGCAGTTTGGCAGGTGGCGGGGGTGCCGCGGGCATTTGGCGGAGAGTTGCGGGGACATGTATGGGTAAGTCAGTTATCATCATCAACGGGCCTAATCTGAATATGCTCGGCCGCCGCGAGCCGGAAATCTACGGAAGCACTACGCTTGCCGATATCGAGGCGCTCACCCGCGCCCATGGCGAGACGCTCGGGATGGAGATCGATTTTTTCCAGAGCAATAACGAGGGTGAGCTGGTCAGTGCCATTCAGGGCGCGGCGGAGCGTCACGGCGGCATTATCCTGAACGCCGCCGCCTATACCCATACCTCCATCGCGTTGCAGGATGCGATCAAGGCGACCGGGGTTCCGACCATCGAGGTGCATCTCTCGAACGTTTTTTCGCGTGAAGAATTCCGCCATCACAGCTATATATCCGCTGTTGCCGCTGGCGTTATCTGCGGATTTGGGGCAAAAGGTTATGTGCTGGCCCTCGATGCGCTTGCCGACATTATAGATTAAGTAAACCGAGACTTGGACATTATGAATAAACTCAACATCGACAAGAAGGCGATCCGTGAACTGGCCGAGATCATGAATGAGACCGGCCTGGGCGAGATCGAGATTGAAACCGGAGACCATCGCCTGCGTGTTTCGCGCGGTTCCTCGGCGAGCGCTGCGGCACCGGAGATGGTGCAGGCGGTTGTTCCTGCCGCCGCTCCTGCTGCCGCTGTCGCTGCTCCGGCCGCTCCGGATGCCAGCAACCACCCGGGCGCTGTAAAATCCCCCATGGTGGGCACGGCGTATCTCTCGCCGGAGCCGGGCGCGGCGCCTTTTGTGCGCGTTGGCGATACCGTTGATGAGGGACAGACGCTGGTCATTGTCGAGGCCATGAAGACCATGAACCCGATAGCGTCGACAAAGGCCGGCAAGGTGGTCGAGATTCTGGTGGACGACAAGGAACCGGTCGAATACGGCCAACCGCTCGTCATTGTTGAATAACGATAGCAGGTTTGATGTTTGAAAAAATTCTGATTGCCAATCGCGGCGAAATTGCTCTCCGTATCCATCGTGCCTGTCGGGAGATGGGTATCAAGACGGTGGCGGTGCATTCCTCCGCCGATGCGAATGCCATGCATGTCCGCCTGGCCGACGAGAGTGTCTGTATCGGTCCGCCAAGCTCGGCCGAGAGCTACCTGAACATTCCCTCCATTATCGCCGCGGCGGAAGTGACCAACGCGGATGCCATCCATCCGGGCTACGGGTTCCTGTCGGAAAATGCGAAGTTCGTCGATATCGTCACCGCCCACGGGATCAAGTTCATCGGCCCGTCCGCCGACCATATCCGCATGATGGGCGACAAGATCACGGCGAAGGAAACAATGCGCAAGCTCGGCGTGCCCTGTGTGCCGGGATCGGAAGGGGAAGTCCATACCCTTGCCGAGGCCGAGAGTGAAGCCGAGAAGATGGGCTACCCTGTGATCATCAAGGCTTCCGCCGGGGGCGGCGGTCGCGGCATGAAGGTCGCGACGAGCAAGGCGGCCCTGTCGGAAGCCTTTTCCTCCGCCCGCTCGGAAGCCAAGCTCGCTTTCGGCGATGATGCGGTCTATATGGAGAAATACCTGAGCGGTCCACGCCATATCGAGGTGCAGATCCTCGCTGACGGCAAAGGCAATGTGGTGCATTTGGGCGAGCGCGACTGCTCGCTCCAGCGGCGGCACCAGAAGGCCCTCGAAGAGAGCCCCTCACCCGCCATCACCGATGAACTGCGCACGCGGATCGGCAAGACGGTTTCCGACGCCATCCGCGATATGCGCTATGAAGGCGTCGGCACGATCGAGTTTTTGTTCGAAAATGATGAGTTCTATTTCATCGAGATGAACACCCGCCTGCAGGTCGAGCATCCGGTGACTGAAATGATCACCGGGATCGACCTCGTTCAGGCGCAGATCAATGTCGCGGCGGGCTTTCCGCTGGAGCTGACGCAGGAGGATATCAAATTCTCCGGCCACTCCATTGAGTGCCGGGTGACGGCGGAAGACCCGGTGACCTTCGCAGCAAGCCCCGGTCCGGTAACGGAATTCCATGTGCCCGGCGGCCTTGGCGTGCGCGTCGATAGTGCGCTCTATGCAGGTTATAACATCCCGCCCTATTACGACAGCCTGATTGCCAAGCTGATTGTCCATGCGAAAACCCGTGAGGAATGCCTGCTGCGCCTGAACCGCGCGCTTGAGGAATTTGTTGTCAGCGGGATCAAAACGACACTGCCGCTGCATCAGGAGATCATCCATAATCAGGAATTCCGTGACGGCCATTTCGACATCCACTGGCTGGAAAAATTCATTGCCTCGCGGTAACGCCCGGCTCTGACATGACCTCCATAACGGCTGAAACGATCCTCGCCGCCTATCGCATCGGAATATTCCCGATGGCCGACAGTGCTGACGATCCGTCCCTGTTCTGGGTCGATCCGGACCGGCGGGGAATTTTTCCGCTGGATAAATTCCATGTGCCGAAACGTCTGACCAAGTCCATTCGCAAAGATCCGTTCGAGGTGACCATCGACCTTGATTTTCGCGGTGTCATGCGGGCTTGTGCCGCGCCGCGCCGCGATGGCGGAGATACCTGGATCAATCCGGAAATTATGGAGCGCTATAGTGAACTCCATGACCTTGGCTATGCCCACAGCGTTGAATGTCGGCGGGACGGCGAGCTGGTCGGCGGCCTCTATGGCTTTGCCTTTGACAGTGTGTTCTGCGGGGAGAGTATGTTCACAAAAGTCACGGACGCCAGCAAGGTCGCGCTCGTCTATCTGGTGGCGCGGTTGATCCATGGCGGATATACGCTGCTCGATGCGCAGTTCCTGAACCCGCATCTCGAAACCTTCGGCGCCGAGGAGATCAGCCGGGAGGAATATCAGGCGCGTTTACGCCTTGGATTGCAGTCACTCGGAGATTTTTATTCCTTGCCTGAAGGGCTTTCCGGCTCAGACATCTTGCAATCGATCACCCAGACATCATAGACCGGATGCTCTAGCGCATTGATGCCGGGGCTGGAGGCGAACATCCAGCCATTAAACAGGCGCGGTCCTTCTTCCCCATCGTGAATTTCGGTGATTTCCAGAAAGGTTGAGGTTTCGGGCGTTTCTTCCGGCGGACGTTTCAGGCATTTGCGCGGTCGGATGGCGATGCTGCCATAAATGACCGTCTCCCCGATCGGAACGGAGAGATCCTGCGTGCGTGCCGTCACCTTGTCCAGCGCCCGGAGCACGACAATCTCCCCTTCCGGTCGCTCGACCTCTTTCTTGAGCTGGGATTGGGTCTGGGCGAAAGAGTCCGCATACGTCAGGGTCAGCAGCGCGACAAACAGGGCGGCAGCGGTGCCGCGCCGACTGTGCCGGAGAAACTGGAAAAAATGAAACAATGCGGGGGCCGTCCGTTATTTGTCGTCGCTGCTTTTGCTGCCGCCACTGCCACTGCTGAAGACCGCCTGGGCGATCAGGTCCTGAATATTCACTGCGCCCTGAGTGTAGGAAATAGTGCCGCCGTTCGCCAGCATGTCGTCCGAGCCGCCGGGGGTGAGCTGCAGGTAATTGTTGCCGAGCAGGCTGCTTGACGTGATCTTGGCGGAGCTGTCTTCCGGCAGTTCGACAGTTTCATCGAGGCTGATTTTCAGGACGGCGCGGTAGGTCTTCGGGTCAAGCTCCTGTGCCGTGACCGCCCCGATCTTGATGCCGCTCATCCGGACATCGCTGCCAACGCTCAACCCGTCCACATTGTCGAAGGAGGCCGACAACGTGAACCCGCCGCTGCCCGTTGTGATATCCGCGGTGCGATAGGCAAACACCAGGAAAATTGCCGCGAAGGCCAGAACCACGGCGCCAATGACAGTTTCGACAATATTGCTACTCATAGTCTCTCCTCTGCCCGGGCCTGATCAAAGACCCCGGATAATCCAATTTACGGTTTCCACGCTTCGTAATCCGGTGTCCCCGGCTTGCGGTCCACCCCTTTTGCGATGGAGCCGTCGGGATGATAGGCAAATTCAGTTCCGGTCAGGTTCGGCATATGCTCTTCCTGCCAGGGGGCCTGTGGCAAGTCCTGTTGGTCGGGCAGGTTGTCCGTCGTGTAATGCAGCCAGATGTGCCACGCCGGCGGCACTTTCGAGGCTTCGGGCGTGCCCTTATAAAGTACCCAGCGACGTTCCCGTCCAACAGGGCCCGTCGGCTTGCCCTTTTCCCGATAGTAACGGTTGCCAAACTGGTCCTCTCCGACCTGTTCGCCATGCCACCATGTGTACAGCCTTGTGCCAATCGTCGCCATTTGAATCATCTCACTGAATAAGATCACATATATTTGCCCGGAATATGGCATTGTGCGCCCCATTCGTCCAGTCTAACTTTGCACAATACCCCGTCGGCAAAGGCCTCTTTTTCAGTTCTTGATTCTGGTTTTCGCGCTTCGGCCGGATGCGGATGTTGCTTTTGTGCAACCTGTTTTGGATTTTTTGTTAACCATAATAACACTCAATTGTCATCAAACCGCCATATTCAGCGACATCTCGCTATCGATAAAATTTTAGCTACTAGATATAGTATTTTTGCTGTTGACTTCAAGAAATCTCGCCGACATGATCCTATGCGTTGAGGGGGAATTTCCTACTATATATGGTAGGTGCTGGAAATGAGGTAGCCGTTGCTGACCCTGCGTTTTCCGGCGATAAACCGCAAATTCCCCGCTTGATGATAACGACAATGAACTGGTGATTGGAAGGTACAAGATGCGTATTGAGCGACGGTTTACAAATAAAGATTCTTCTCCTTACGCGAGCGTGAAATTCAGGCAGACCACCAGTGAAATCAGAAATCCCGACGGTTCGATCGTTTTCAAGCTGGAAGATATCGACGTACCGGCCGAATGGTCGCAAGTTGCCTGCGACATCATTGCGCAGAAGTACTTCCGAAAAGCTGGCGTCCCTGCCCGCCTGAAACCGGTCACCGAAAAAGAGGTGCCGGAATGGCTGTGGCGTCAGGAAGCGGACAAGAAGGCGCTTGATACGCTGCCGGAAGAGGAACGCTATATCGGCGAAACATCCTCCACCGAAGTCTTTGACCGGCTCGCCGGGACCTGGACCTATTGGGGCTGGAAGGGCGGTTATTTCGATGGCGAAGATGACGCTCGTGCCTATTTCGATGAAATGCGCTACATGCTGGCCCGCCAGATGGGCGCGCCCAATTCGCCGCAGTGGTTCAATACCGGCCTGCACTGGGCCTATGGCATCGACGGTCCGGCGCAGGGGCATTCCTATGTCGATTTCAAGACCGGCAAGCTGAAGAAATCCGTGAACTCCTATGAGCATCCGCAGCCCCATGCCTGCTTCATCCAGTCCGTCGATGACGATCTGGTGAATGAAGGTGGCATCATGGACCTCTGGGTGCGCGAGGCGCGGCTGTTCAAATACGGCTCCGGCACCGGCACCAATTTTTCAAACCTGCGCAGCGAGGGCGAGAGCCTGTCCGGCGGCGGCAAGTCCTCGGGCTTGATGAGCTTTCTCAAGATCGGTGACCGGGCGGCAGGCGCGATCAAGTCCGGCGGAACAACGCGCCGTGCGGCGAAGATGGTCACGCTCGATATCGATCATCCGGATATTGAGGAGTATATCGGCTGGAAAGCCGTCGAAGAACAGAAAGTTGCGGCTCTCGTCGCCGGATCGAAGCTGTGCAATATTCATCTGAACAATGTGATCAAGGCCTGTCATGAAATAAAGGGCGATGAGGCCTTTATCCCGGCGGAAAACCCGGCCCTGCGCAAATCCATTATTGGCGCGCGGAAAGCCATGGTGCCCGAGAACTATATCCAGAGGGTGATCCAGTTCGCCAAGCAGGGCTATACGGAGGTTGAGTTCCCGACCTATGACACAGACTGGGATTCAAACGCCTATCTCACGGTATCGGGGCAGAACTCCAATAACTCGGTCCGTATCACCGATGCCTTTATCGAAGCCGTCCTGAAAGACGGTAATTGGGACCTGATCCGCCGCACTGACGGCAAGGTCGCGAAGTCGGTCAAGGCCCGTGACCTGTGGGAGCAGATCGGCGAAAGCGCCTGGCAGTCCGCTGATCCGGGCTTGCAATATGACACCACGATCAACGACTGGCACACCTGCCCCGAGGATGGCCGGATCAATGCATCCAACCCATGCTCGGAATATATGTTCTTGGACGATACGGCCTGCAACCTCGCGTCGCTCAACCTGATGACTTTCCGCCGCGCTGACAAGAGCTTCGATATCGAAGCCTTCGAGCATGCGGTGCGAATCTGGACGGTTACACTGGAAATCTCCGTCCTGATGGCGCAGTTCCCGTCCGAGGAGATCGCCAAGCTGAGCTACAAGTTCCGCACTCTCGGTCTTGGCTTTGCCAATATCGGCGGCCTGCTGATGGCGCAAGGCTTGTCCTATGATTCGAAGGAAGGTCGCGCGCTCTGCGGGGCGATTACAGCGGTCATGACCGGCGTCGCCTATAAGACCAGCGCCGAAATGGCCAGTGAGCTGGGTGCGTTTCCGGGTTACAAGAAGAACGCGAACCATATGCTGCGGGTCATCCGCAATCACCGCAACGCCGCCTATGGGCTGAGCGAGGGTTATGAAGGGCTCAATGTCATTCCGGTTGCGCTCGATGCGATCAACTGCCCTGAAGAAGGCCTGACGGAATCCGCCAAGAATGCCTGGGATGCCGCCCTTGATCTTGGCAAGAAGCACGGCTTCAGGAATGCGCAGACGACCGTGATTGCGCCGACGGGCACCATCGGGCTGGTCATGGACTGCGATACAACGGGGATCGAGCCTGATTTTGCCATCGTCAAGTTCAAGAAGCTGGCCGGCGGCGGCTATTTCAAGATCATCAACCGCACGGTGCCGGAAGCACTCAATCATCTCGGCTACAGCCGCAGCGAGACCAAGGCAATCATTGATTATGCGGTCGGTCATGGCACGCTGGAAGACGCGCCCGGCGTCAATCATGAGGCTTTGCGGGCGAAAGGCTTTACCGACGAGATCCTGGCGAAGGTTGAGAGCGGATTGGCGACCAGCTTCGACATCAAGTTCGCTTTCAACAAATTCTCCATTGGGGAGGCTTTCTGCACGGACGTGCTGGGCCTGAATGCCGCAAGCCTGAACGATTATAATTACGATATGCTTGCCGCCCTTGGATTCACCAAGAAAGAGATTGAGGCAGCGAACAATTACTGCTGCGGTGCCATGACATTGGAAGGCGCTCCTCTATTAAAGGATGAGCATCTGCCGGTCTTCGATTGCGCCAACCCTTGCGGCCGGATCGGCAAGCGGTTGCTCTCGGTCGAGAGCCATATCCTGATGATGGCAGCGGCGCAGCCGTTTATTTCAGGGGCGATCTCGAAAACCATCAATATGGCCAACAGTGCCACGGTGGAGGATTGCAAGGATGCGTATCTCCTCTCCTGGAAGCTCGGCCTGAAGGCAAACGCACTTTATCGCGACGGCTCCAAGCTTAGCCAGCCCCTCTCCGCCCTCTCCTTCGACGAGGACGATCTTGAAGACATGAACGAGGAAATCCGCACGTCCCCGACGGCGGCCAGCAATGTCGTCGCCGAGCGGATTGTCGAACGCATCGTGTCGGAGCGCAAGAAGCTGCCAACCCGGCGCAAGGGCTACACCCAGAAGGCAGTTGTCGGCGGGCACAAGGTCTATCTTCGCACCGGCGAATATGATGACGGCGGTGTCGGCGAGATTTTTATCGATATGCACAAGGAAGGCGCCGCTTTCCGCAGCCTGATGAACAATTTCGCCATCGCCATATCCATCGGGCTGCAATATGGCGTGCCGCTTGAGGAATTCGTCGAGGCGTATACCTTCACCCGGTTCGAACCATCGGGCATTGTCGAGGGCAATGACGCGATCAAGATGTCGACCTCGATCCTCGACTACCTCTTCCGCGAACTGGCGATTTCCTATCTCGGCCGGAATGATCTCGCGCATGTCAATCTGGATGACCTGCGCAATGACAGCATGGGTACCGGTGACGATCAGGCGAAAATCACCGAGGATGAATATTCCGAGCGGCAATCCGCCTTCGATAACGTGATCAACCTCGCCTCAACCGGCTATGTCCGGGCAAATAATTTTGAGGTGTTGCAAGGCGGACTGTCCGCCATGTCCCTCAACCTCGCGCAAGGCCAGGCAAGCGTTGCGGCGGCAAGCGTAGGCGCCGCAGGGGCAGTGGCGGCGGCCAGTGTATCCACAGGGGGACCAGCTTCCACCGGCCCGGATAAACTCAGCCGGTCGATGGAGGCCCGCATGAAGGGCTATGAAGGGGACAGCTGCGGTGAATGCGGAAACTTCACCCTTGTCCGCAATGGCACCTGCATGAAATGCGATACCTGTGGCGGCACAAGTGGGTGTTCGTAAATAGTTTGAGTTCAGTTGCTTGACCGGTTTGTTTAATCTGTCAGATCAAGAGTTTTGTTGCGTAATCAGTAGAGTAAAAGAGTAGCGTATCCAGTAGCGTAGAACGTAAATTTACGTTGAGTAAAGTTAGAGAGTGCAGGGTTTCAGTTCTCCAAGATTGCTTACCTGTTAGTCTTACCTCAAAGAAAAGAGCATGTTTCCGGAAACATGCTCTTTTTTATGTCAGGCCCAGCTTGTGGCGAAGCCCTTGCGCTTCAGGTTTTTCGAGATGGACCGCGATTTCCGTTTGGTCTCGATATCCGGTTGCGGCTTGCCGAAGTACCATCCCTGCCCGTAATTGACCCCGAGGACATTGAGGACGTGAAGCTGTTCCTTGGTTTCCACCATTTCGGCGATGGTCCCGATGTCAAGCTCCTGACAAAGGCGGGAGAGTGCCTTGAGAATAGCCGCGTCGCGCTTGTTCGTCAGCACTTCCTTGATATAGGTACCGTCGATCTTGATGTAATCGACGGTCATGGCGCGGATATACTGGAAGGAAGCGGAACCGGAGCCCATATCATCAAGGGCGATTTCCATGCCGCTTGAGCGCAGTGTCTGGATCACGTTTTCAGCCCGATCCAGATCCTTGATCCGGCTGGTTTCGGTAACTTCCAGACCGATATTTGTGCGAATTTCTTCATTGTCCTGATAGAGAGCGAGCAGATTGTCGATAAAGCTGTCAGATTCGAGTGAATAGCCCGAAATATTGAAGGCAAGCCGCGGCAGGACATCGCCGCGCTTCTGGTATTCCAACAGTTTATTCTTCGTTTTCTGCGCAACGCCAAGATCGAGATCCTGAATAATTCCCGTTTCCTCGGCGAAGGTGACCGTTTCATAGGGGCTTTCCCCATCCTTGAATCGGGACAGGACCTCGTAATGGTGAACTTCCTTGTCGGAAATTCGGACAATTGGCTGATACACCAGCTTGAACTTGTAATTCTGGAAGACCGACTTGAGCGCCAGCATGCGATTCATTGTGGTCTCAAGACGATTGTCCATGCCTTCGGCCAGCGTCTTGATATTGAAATCCTTGGTATCGCTCTCGACGAAGCGGTTGATGACATACATCAGTGCCTGCGTTGCATCGCCGGTGGAAAGCTGCCCTTTCACCAGATCAATTGTATTGCGCTGTACCGTCAGGTTCGCTTTCGGATCGGCCTCGTGGGTAAGCGTCGTGATCTGATCTTCCAGGTTTTTCTCGTCCATCGAACTACTGTGCATGACGCCATATTTGTCGTCGTAGAGACGGCCCGCGGAATCACCCCCCAAGGAGTAACGGCGGAGCAGAACGCCAATCCTGTCAAGAAAGAGCGACATTCTCTCTTCATCCAGATGCTCCTGAAGCGTCGCCATGCCATTCAGATGCAGCAGCGTCAGCTCGGCTTTCTGGCCGGATTCGGCGTTGGCCGCCAGATGTTTGTCTGCCAGTTTCAGGAAATCCTTGCGATCAAGAAGACCGGTGTCGCTGTCGCGATATTCCGCGTTGGAGCGGGCCGCGGCGACACTGGAGACATTGAGCGCGAGATAAATATGGTCGTTATGTTTGGGAAGCTTGCAGGCGCCGAGAATGGCCGCCACCTTGGTTTTTTCCATTTTCGCGGACACCGGTGTGATGCGGTCCCCAACCTTCATGGTTTCGAGAATATTCGCAACGACGGCCTTATCCTGCTGGGCCACGACATCGGAAAAGGCGACGCCTTTGAGGTCCGCCATCTCATAACCCGTAATTCCCTTTGCCGCACCTGAGGCGAAAACGACCACGCCTTTTTCGTCCAGCTCGATGAGCAAATCCGCGGCAGCGAAGGAAAACGCGACGAAGCGTTCTTTCTCTGTGCGCAATGTGTCTAGCTTGTTGTCTTGTGTCACCTTGAAGCCTTTTGGTTAATACCGCCTCAGGTTACGCCGTCATTTATTAACAAATCTGAAAAATGGTAAAAAAAAGGGAATAAAAAAACCCGCGTTTTGGCGGGTTTTTTCATAAAATGATGGTTAAGATCGCCTATTCCTCGGTTTTTGGCTTCGGCAAGACGGTCCGGATATGCAACTCCCGCAGGTTTTTCGGCGGTACTTCTGCCGGGGCCTGCATCATCAGGTCCTGTGCCTGCTGGTTCATCGGGAAGAGGATGACTTCGCGGATATTCGGTTCATCCGCCAGCAGCATGACGATGCGGTCAACCCCTGGGGCAATGCCCCCATGCGGCGGCGCGCCGTAGCGGAAAGCGTTCAGCATGCCACCGAAACGGTCTTCAACAACCTGCGCCTCATATCCGGCAATCTCGAAGGCCTTCATCATAATATCCGGGCGATGGTTCCGGATCGCTCCCGACGACAGCTCGATACCGTTGCAGACGATATCATACTGATATCCCTTGATATCGAGCGGGTCCATGGTTTCAAGCGCCTCGAGTCCACCCTGCGGCATGGAGAAGGGGTTATGGCTAAAATCGATTTTCTTCTCGGTTTCGTCATATTCGAACATCGGAAAATCAATGACCCAGCAGAAGCGGAAGACATTTTTCTCCGAGACATCCAGCTCTTCGCCGATGCGCACCCGCGCCTTGCCGGCGATATCCGCCGCGCCCGCGGCCTTGTCGCAGGCGAAGAAGACGGCATCCCCCTCGCCCACGCCGGTAATCTCGCGGATCTTGGCAATGCGTTCCTCATCAAGGTTTTTGGCAATCGGGCCCTTGGCCTCGCCATCCTTGAAGATGATATAACCAAGGCCCCCGGCGCCTTCCTTCCGTGCCCAGTCATTCATCTTGTCATAGAAGCTGCGCGGACGGTCGGCAGCGCCCGGCGCTGGAATGGCGCGGACGACAGAGCCTTTCTCGATATTTTTCGCGAACAGCCCGAAGCCGGACCCGGTAAAGGGCTCCGTCGCATCGCTGATAATGATGGGGTTGCGCAAATCCGGCTTGTCCGTGCCGTATTTCAGCATCGCCTCGTCAAAGGGAATGCGCTCGAACGGGGTGACGACCTTGCGATCCCCCGCGAACTGCTGGAACACATTGGTCAGCACAGGCTCAACGGCCGCGAAAACATCTTCCTGCGTCACGAACGCCATCTCGATATCGAGCTGGTAGAACTCACCCGGACTACGGTCGGCGCGGGCATCCTCGTCGCGGAAACAGGGGGCGATCTGGAAATAGCGGTCGAAGCCAGACATCATGATCAGCTGCTTGAACTGCTGTGGCGCCTGCGGCAGGGCGTAAAATTGCCCCGGATGCAGACGGCTCGGTACGAGAAAGTCGCGGGCGCCTTCGGGCGAAGAGGCCGTCAGGATCGGGGTCTGGAATTCCTGGAACCCTTGTCCGCGCATCTGGTCGCGCAACGCCGAGATAATTTCGGAACGGAGCACGATATTCTGGTGCAGCCGCTCCCGCCGGAGGTCGAGATAGCGATGGCGCAGGCGGATTTCTTCCGGATACTCCTGCTCGCCAAAGACCGGCATGGGGAGTTCTTCTGCCGCGGATTGCAGCTCGAATTCCTCGATATCCACCTCAACCGCTCCGGTTGGCAGGTTCGGGTTGATGGTCTCCGCGCTCCGGGCGACAACCTTCCCGGTAATGGTGATGACACTCTCCGAACGCAGGCTTTCCACCTTCTCAAAATTCGGAACATCATGCTCGATCACGCATTGGGTAATGCCGTAGTGATCGCGCAGGTCCACGAACAGCAGATTGCCATGGTCGCGCTTGCGATGAACCCAGCCCGACAGGCGGACGGTTTTGCCAACATCACTCTCGCGCAGTTCCGCGCAAGTATGGGTTCGGTAGCTATGCATCGATACTCTCTTAAATCTCAGGGGCCCGAAAACGGCCAAAATGGATAATGAGCGCCTGTCTTACATGGTTTTTCGCGCCTCGCCAACCTTCCTTTATCGAGAAATATGGTCTATTCTGCGATCAAATGAGCTTAGCAACGTAACAAGTAACGTTTGGGTGCCTCCGGACGTGGTTTTGTTTGGAAAGGGCACTGGAAGTTAATGCAGATAATAACAACGACAACCGCGCTCCAGGAATTGGCCGCCCGGTTCGCGAAATACCCCTATATGACCATCGATACCGAATTCCTCCGCGAGAGTACTTTTTGGCCCATCCTTTGCCTGGTACAGGTGGCAACGGACGATGAGTCGGCGATTATTGACCCGATGGCGGAGGGGATTGATCTCCAACCTCTTTTCGATCTGCTGCAGGATGAGAATGTGCTGAAGGTCTTTCATGCGGGCCGGCAGGATCTCGAGATTTTTCATCACCTGAACGGCGAAGTGCCGAAACCGATTTTCGATACGCAGGTCGCCGCGATGGTCTGCGGCTTCGGCGAATCCGTGGGTTATGATACGCTGGTTGCCAAGATTACCGGCAAAGGGATCGATAAATCCTCCCGCTTTACCGACTGGTCGCGCCGTCCCCTTTCCGAGCGGCAGCTCACCTATGCCGAGGCCGATGTGACCCATCTTCGGGATGTTTATAAATTCCTTGCGAACAAGCTGAAGGAACGCGGCCGCGAGGAGTGGGTGGCGTCGGAGATGGAAATCCTGCGCGCGCCGGAAACCTATTTCATTCCGCCGATGGAGGCATGGCAGCGCATCAAGGCCCGCAACAACAATTCAAAGTTCCTCGGTATCCTGCAAGCTGTCGCCGCCTGGCGGGAAGAGCAGGCCCACCGCCAAGATATTCCGCGCAACCGGGTCCTTCGGGATGAGGCGTTGCTGGAGATATCCTCCAATCCGCCGAAAAGCCCGGAGGCGCTTTCCCATGTTCGCGGAATCGGCCAGAAGTTCGCCGACGGCCATATGGGCCGCGGATTGCTGGCGGCGGTCGAGGCCGGGGTCAATCTGCCGCCGGAACAACGACCAACGCAGGCGAAAAAATCACCTCCGCCAAAGGGAATTGGCCCCCTAATGGAGCTTTTGCGGGTTCTTCTTAAACTGAGATGTGAAGAGAACGAGGTCGCCCAGAAGCTGGTCTGCAACATGGCCGACCTGGAAAGGATCGCCGCCGAAGACGACGCGGATATACCGGTGCTCAAAGGCTGGCGCCGTCGGGTCTTCGGGGAAGATGCACTGAAGCTGAAAAACGGGGAAATTGCCCTCTCTTCCGAAAACGGGAAGATCAGGATAATTTCCCTGTAACCACCTCGATCCCTGACTCAAGATCCAGTTCTGCCGCCAGATTTTCCAACTGGTTTACCACATGATGCCCGACCAGCGGCGACAGTGATGTCGGGATTTTCAGGATAATCGTCGTCGAGGACACCTCAAGCCGTGTCTGTGACAAAATACCGATCGTTCCGCCGCTCAAGGTATGTGAAAGGCGAAGAGCAAGGCCAATGACGAGCGCATTTTTTGCTTCCTGTTCATTGAGCAGGCGCAGGCTGTCATCCGGCGCGGGCCCGGAAAAATCACCTTTATAGCGGGCATAGACCGAAAGCGCGACCATGGCCCGGCCGCGATGGCCGATGCCGTTGAAGGGCGCGCGGAAAATCCGTCGGAATGCCTGCGCCGCGCGGTAATCCGAGTTTGCCCACCAGGCAATATCAGAGAGCGTCGCCGCCGCCAGGGTCAGCCGCTTGCTCTTGCGGTCGACCGGGCGCAGCAGATCCTCCAGCCAGTCAAAGATTTCCTCGCCATGCTCGGCGAAACGGCCCTCGCTCGCGGCCATGTCGCGGCAGGCATCCAGCAGCGGATCCCGCTTTCGGACGGATTTCTTGAGCTCGGAAAAAAGCATCCCCTCGCGCAAGCCATTGCCGGAGAAGATAATGTTGGCCGGGGTCACCTTCTCCATCAATTCCTGCATGATGATGGCGGCGGTATGCATTGTATTTGCGCGGGATTTCGGAATTCCGTTGGCGTTATAAAGTTCCTCTGGCGTCATGGCGAGAATCTCGTTGAGGAGGGCCGTCATTTCCTCCGCGCTCAGGCGATAGTTGTGGATGATGGTGAGCGGATGGTTCGTCTTGATGATGTGGTATTTAGCGAGGACACGCCAGGCGCCGCCAACGGCATAGAAATCTTTTGCGTCCAGGGCGTCGAGCCAATCGGCCTTGGCAAATTTCTTGTTGATAAACTTGCGGAGCTTTTTCTCCGGCATATTCATGTATGAGAGACGCAGGGCGCCCAAGGGGAGCGTCGCCGTTTCATGAATGCGAAAATCCGATATTTCCACAAGTTCCAGACTACCACCGCCCAAGTCCCCGGCAAGGCCATTGGCATGGGGAATGCCCGAAAGCACGCCAAGGCCAGAATAGCGGGCCTCCTGACGGCCGCTCAACACCTGGACATTGAGGTCGCATTGCTGCTCGATCTCGGAGACGAATTCCGATCCGTTGTCGGCCTCACGCACGGCGGCGGTGGCCGCGACCATGACCCGCTCGATTCCCATGTGATGGACGAGCGCGGCATAGCGCTTAAGGGCCGCAAGGGCGTCGGCCATGGCCTTCTCGCCCAGCAGCCCCGTCGTGCCGAGCTCCCTGCCCAGACCACACAAAACTTTTTCATTGAACTTGGGAAGCGGTACCCGCTGCGGTCCGTCAAAGACAACCAGCCGGACTGAGTTTGACCCAATATCGATGACGGCAGTAGACTTGTCGGACACCTTGACGACAGGGTCCAGCTCTCTATCCCGATCTTCCATTCTTTCTCAGCACCTGTGACTTAACAAGGTTCTCTCTTAACTTGGTGGAACAAGTTTGGGTACAGGTTCCTTTACAAGTAAAGCCTTGCCGCGTCCAGACAAAGACGGGTTGGTCATGAAATAATTATGCGCCGAGAAAGGTTTGCCGTCGCCCGATATACGCTCATATTCCCCGTTTTCCAGCAGTTTCCAGCTTTGCTGTGTATCTTTCAGGCAGACCACCATAATCTGGTCGAGTACCTGACGTTGGATGGTTTCGTTGGTGACGGGAACCAGGGTCTCCACTCGCCGGTCGAAGCTGCGCTGCATCCAGTCGGCGGAGGAAATAAACACCTTGGCATCGTCCGAGGGCATCTTGTTCCCTGCCCCGAAGCAGACTATGCGCGAATGCTCCAGAAAGCGGCCGACGATGCTGGTGACCTGGATATTCTCCGACATGCCCTTGATGCCGGGCCGGAGGCAGCAAATACCGCGGATCACCAGCCGGATATCGACCCCGGCGTTGCTCGCACGATAGAGTGCATCGATAATGTTTGGATCGACAAGGGAGTTGAGCTTTGCCCAGATAGCCGCCGGTTTCCCGGCCTTGGCAAACTCGATCTCCTCCTCGATCATCTCGATCAGGGAGTTGCGCAGGCTATAGGGAGAAAGGACCAGTTTCTGAAGGCCCTTCGGCTTGGCGTAACCAGTGACATAGTTGAACATCAGCGCGACATCCGACGCCAGCTCCGTATCGGTGGTGAACATCGAAAGATCGGAATAGATCGTTGCGTTGACCGGATGATAGTTTCCTGTCCCGAAATGCATGTATGTCTTCAGGTTTGTGCCCTCCCGCCGGACGACAACCGAGACTTTGGCGTGGGTTTTCAAATCGATAAAGCCGTAGATCACCTGCGCCCCTGCCCGTTCCAGGTCGCGGGCCCATTTGATATTCGCCGCCTCGTCAAAGCGGGCTTTCAACTCGATCAGCGCCGTCACGGATTTCCCCGCCTCCGCCGCCTCGATCAGGGCGCTGACAACCGGGGAGTTGGTCGAGGTCCGGTAGAGTGTATGCTTGATCGCCACCACATTTGGATCGGCTGCCGCCTGGCGCAGAAACTGGACCACGACATCGAAGCTCTCATAGGGGTGATGGACGATAAAATCCTTGTTGCTGATCGCCGAGAAAATATCGCCGCCGGTATCGCGCACCCGCTCGGGATAACGCGGCGTATACGGCTTGAAACAGAGATCGGGCCGGTCGGCGGTGATGAGCTGTGACGTGTCGGAAAGCCCCAGCAGGCCGTCCACGACGATGATGGCTCGGCCGTCAAGAGCCAGTTCAGCACTGAGATATTCGATAAAGGAGTCGGGCATTTCCTTATCCACCTTGAGGCGGATAACGCTGCCCCGGCGGCGGCGTTTCAGCGCCGTTTCAAACAGCCGGACGAGATCTTCCGCCTCTTCCTCCACTTCGATATCGCTATCACGGACAACTCGGAACATGCCCTTGCCGGCCGCCTTGTAGCCGGGAAAGAGATGATGCAGGAACAGCATCACGATATTTTCAAGGCTGATGAAGCGGATTTTCGGCCCCGGCAGGCGAACAAAGCGATCCAGCGCCTGCGGCAGGAGCAGCAAGGCTTTCAGATTGCGCTCGGACTCCTTTCGCACCAGTTCCAGGAACATGCCGAAACCGAGGTTCTGGATAAAGGGGAACGGATGCGCCGGATCGAGCGCCATCGGCGTCAGGACCGGGTAAATCTGTCGTTTGAAATAGTCCTCCAGCCAGAGATGCTCCTGCTTGGTCAGTTCCTTTGGCGTCAGAACATTGACCCCCCTGTGACGCAGCTCCTGCGTGAGGCGGATCCATTGCTGATTCTGCTCGCCGATCAGGAGGCCGGCCTTGTGGTCGACCTGCTCCAGCTGTTGTGTCGGGGTCAGGCCATCATCACTGACGGTCTTGATATTTGCCTTGATCTGGCCCCATAGGCCCGCCACGCGCACCATGTAGAATTCATCGAGGTTGGCGGCTGAAATCGACAGGAAGCGCAGCCGTTCGAACAAAGGATGAGCGGTATTCGCGGACTCCTCAAGGACCCGCCAATTGAAGGACAGCCAAGACAGCTCGCGGTTGATGAAGCGTTCCGGGCTCTCCAGAAGGCTCAGCTTGTTTTCTTCTACCTCTTTGTCCGTGTTCTTGATTTTTGTCGACATTTACATCCTGCCCTAACCCGAATCCTCACCTTTTCCGATAATATATAGGGCCTGCATCATCGAATTATGACAAAGGCTGTCACAATTATACCCCTGAAATCTTAGCCAATGCTGAACGGCGGTGATTATTCCACCCGCGTCCAGACCTGTGTCTTGCAGAATATCATCACGCATCCGTCCACTTCGAGCTCGTCCGGCTTGGTCAGGGTCAGGGTGGAGGAATAGGTCTTGCCATCTTTCGGGTTATAGATTGTGCCGTCGTCCCATTCGTTTTTGTCCTCGGGAACAAACCCTTTGAGGATTTGAAGTCCGTTGATCGGTTGGCCGCGCAGGCTGACATTCTCATTCTTGATGTCCGTCTTGGCGATCTTCTTTTCGGTCAGCGGCTCTTTCAGCCAGATGATCTTGCCACAGATCTTTTCCCCGCAAGGCTCTATTTTTACGTGACTTTCTCCGTCCACCGTCGACCAGACGCCGGTCACATCCTTGGCGGAAGCCGCAGACGAAAACAGCAGCGCCATTGCCAGTCCAAAAAAGAGTATGGAACGTCGCATCAATAGTCTCCGGTTGATTTCGTGTCCCTACAATGTACCCGGAAAGGCGCCGCCATCCAACAGGATATTCTGACCGGTAATGAAACCGGCCTTGTCGCTGCAAAGGAACGCGCAGGCCGCGCCGAATTCCTCGGCGGTGCCGAAACGTCCGGCGGGATTGCTTGCCGCCCGTTCTTTGCGGATTTCCTCGATCGATTTGCCACTCGATTTGGAGACGGCGGCGAAATTCCCGCGCAGACGGTCCGTATCAAAGGGGCCGGGCAGCAGGGCGTTTATCGTGACATTGTCGATAACGGTCTTGCGGGCAATCCCGGCGACAAAGCCCGTCAGGCCCGCCCGGGCGCCATTGGAAAGGCCGAGGATGTCAATCGGCGCCTTGACCGCACTGGAGGTGATATTGACGACGCGACCGAATTTCCGCTTCCGCATACCGTCCACAGTGGCCTTGATCAGCTCGATCGGGGTCAGCATATTGGCATTGAGGGCCTTGTTCCAGTCCTCCAGCGTCCAGTCGTGGTAATCACCGGGCGGTGGCCCGCCGGCATTGTTCACCAGTATATCCGGCGCCGAACAGGCTTCGAGGACTTCTGCCCGTCCTTCCGGCGTCGTGATGTCTCCGGCAACAGCAATCACCTCGACCGGGTTCTGGTCGCGGATATAGCTCGCGGTTTCCTCTAATGTGCTTTTGGTGCGGGCAGTGATGACGAGATTGACCCCCTCCGCCGCCAGTGCTTCGGCGCAGCCGCGACCAAGTCCCTTGCTGGAGGCGCAGACAATTGCCCATTTTCCTGATAATCCGAGATCCATGTTCTATTCCTGTTCTTCCCTGAAAACGTCACGCAGGAGCGAGACTGTTATTTTTCTTTTTTTGGCGAGCGCGCTATTGTCGAGGAGCGTGACGAACCGCCGCGCCTCGGCGAAGGAACGCTCCAGCCGCCGGACGATATAGTGAATGACTTCCGGTGTGACGGCAAGTTGCCTGTCGGAAAAAAGTTTGATCACCAGCGCCGAAAAAAGCGCGTCGTCAGGTTCGGCAATGCGGGCGACGGGAATGGTTCCGAGGCGCGATTGAAGATCACGTAGAGACAGGTTCCAACTGCCAGGCGGCGTCAGGGAGGTAAGCAAGAGGCTGCCGCCGCGCTCCTGCAGCAGGTTATAAAGATGCAGCAAGGCTTCTTGCTTGAGCCCCGGCCCTACATCCTCGATAACGAGGGGATTTGCGGCATGGCTGCTGATGTCCTCGATATCCAGTAGTACAAGTTCATCGGCGCTGAGGGCCTTTGCGCCGCTCATAGTTTGCCAGACCTGTGCAAGATGAGACTTGCCGCAGCCATGTGGGCCGACCAGAAGCAGCGCCCGCGTCGGCCAGTCCGGCCATTTGTCAATCCAGGCTACGGCCTCCTCATTCGCCTCGGTGACCAGAAAATCTTCCCGGCCCGTTACGGCGCGAAAGGAAAAATTCATTGGTATTTGAGAGGGTTGCATGAGACTTCTCAACTATCGCTTTGATTCGGCGGATGGTCACCATAAAGCGGGCTTTGCAGATACTGGTCGATCGCGAAGCGGCTGAGTACGCCGATAACCGCGGCCATCGGCACGGCAAGCAGGACACCGACAAAGCCGAACAGGCTGCCGCCCGCCAGCAATCCGAACATGACCCACACCGGATGCAGCCCGACCTTGCCCCCGACCAGATTGGGCACCAGCACATAGCCTTCCAGTATCTGACCGACGATAAAGATACCGACAACCGCGCCGATCATGATGTAGTCGGGCCAGAACTGGATCAGCGCCACCCCGACCGAGGCAATGAAGCCGATGATCGCGCCGACGAACGGAATGAAGGAGATGAGCCCGGTGATAATGCCGATCAGGAAGCCGAACTCCAGCCCGGTGAACATCAGCGCCAGCCCGTAATAGGCAGCGAGAATCAGGCAGACCAGGGATTGTCCGCGGACAAACCCGGCCAGCACATCATCTATCCGTTTCGCCAGCATGCGGATCTGTTTCGCATGTTTCTTGGGCAGCCAGCCGTCGATCCGCTCGACGATATGGTCCCAATCCCTGAGCAGGTAGAAGGCGACCACCGGGGAAATGACCAGCAAGGTGATCAGATTGACGAAGGCAAGCCCGCCGCCAACGATATTTTCCGAAAATGATGCCAGCTTCTTGGCCATTTCGCCGATATACTGCCCGACGGTGTCATTGAACTCCTCATTCTGGCGCCAGGCAGGAAGGTCAACAAACCGGTCAATAATGGGTAACAGGAAGTTGCGGATATTCTCGTAATATTCCGGCACATTGTCCATGAAGCCGAGGACCTGTTCGATCAAGATCGGGACGATCAGGATGAGGGCAATATTCACCAGAATCAGAAACATGCCGATGATCAGCGCGGTCGCTGCCGTGCGGCTCATCCCCTTCTCTTCCAGCCGGTCGGCCACGGGATCGAGGAAATAGGCAACCCCCATGCCAAGCACGAAAGGCAGCAGGATATTACTGAGCAGGACCAGGAACAGGACAAAGGCGACAAGCGCAATTACCCAGAATTTCAATTGTTGTTTCAACGTCATCGGTTACTTCTGTTCCTTTCAGGAATTCTGCCGCGCCCATTGCAGGATATAAGTAAGTCCTGACAGGACAGTAGTACCGGCAACAATAAAGACAAACAACTCGATTCCCTCGGTAAAGCCGACGTCAAACCCTATGTCGCCGAGCACAAGGGCGGCGAGCGCAATCTGGCAGAAGGTATTGAGCTTGCTGAGCTTTGACGGGACAATGGTGACACTCAGCCCCAACAGGGATGTCAGGATAATGGCGCCGACAATCAGCACATCCCGGCTGACCACCAGTATGACAAGCCAGCTTGGCAAAACTTCCTGGATACCGAGCGTGATATAGATCGACACCAGAAGCAGTTTGTCTGCCAGCGGATCGAGATAGGTGCCAAGCGGCGTAACAAGGTCGAACTGTTTGGCAATCAGCCCGTCCAGCGCGTCCGAGATTCCAGCCAGCGCAAAGACGATGAACGCCGCGAACATTTGCTCCGCAAGGATCAGCCAGACAATCACCGGCACCATTATCATCCGGATCAACGTGATACTGTTGGGGATATTCAACGCGCTTTCCAAACTCTGATAAATTAATATAAATCAATATATTACAGCAATTACTTCGGATTGAGCGTCCAGTAACCACCCTGATCCGCGAGCGTAAGGTTCCGCTGGGCCAGAGCGGCTGTCAACCGTTCCATACTGCCAACGAAGGTCACATGCCAGAACGCCTTTTGAACGGAGAGGTCCTTAATCTCGGTCTTGCTGACGGCAGAGAGGCCCTGTACCTTTTCCTGAATGGTGAGCCAGTTCGCGAGACTGGAAATATCCGTTGTCACGGCCAGCGTGTTCTCGACGCTGAAATCCAGGACATTCTGGCGCTTCCAGTCTTCCTGCATCCGCGCGAGGATATCGAAAATCACACTTTGCATCAGGGCTTCCATGTCCTCGCTTCCCCGGTAGGTCTGGACAACAGGCGGGGTCTCCTGATCAAGCCGGTTCCGGGTCACATCAAGAAGCAGGGTTCCGTTCGCATTGGTGCGGGAGCGGGCTGTGATCACCTCCACCGCAGCGGCTCCGTATATTTCCTGAATGGCACCAAGAGCCGCGGGATTGAGGTTAAGCGCCTCCGAGACATTGATCGCCTTGATATCCGTAAGGTCGCCCGACGGGACAAGTACCGGCTGGATCAACGGCTGTGCCCAGTCATCGCGTAAGCTGTCCGGTTCCTGCGGGCGCAGGCCGTAATCGACAATATCGACCCAGACTGTGCGCCAAGGATTAGGATACTCCCAAAGGTAGGCGCGATCCTCCAACTGATAGACCGGCAGAATCAGCACCGGATCGGCAACAGATTCGCTGAACGGCAGCATATTGTTGCGCAGCAGTTTGCGAATGTCGTCGCGCTTGAACTCGAACGTCAGGTCGGCGAGATAGCGTTTTGCCGACGTCCGTTCATTCGCCACCTGGAACGACGCCACCAGCGGCGTGATCATGGAGTCGTCCAGCGCCGGCAGACTGCTGTGGTATGGCATTGGTACCAGACGGCGGAAAAGCGCGTTTACCGCCCGTTCCTGCCCTTTTCTGACGGCAATTGTACGCGCTGCTGACGCCGAAGCGGCAGTTTCATCCACCGCAATATCGCGCACCACATAGAAATTATCTGCGGCCCCTGCTGACGATATTATTCCGGCGAAAGCGATCACCAGTACAACTGCGGCAGCAAGGCGCGAAAAGATTGGTTTTGGTTGTGTATCCGTCATTGCAAACCACTGGAAAAAAAGTATGTTGGCCCGATCATAGTCATAAACTCGGGTGCAGCATAACTTATGAAGACCGATAGCTCCAAAAAAAGTTACAGCTATAAAGAGGCGGGCGTTGATATTGTGGCCGGAAACTCACTGGTCGAGGCCATCAAACCCCTCGCCGCCGCTACCCGGAGGCCCGGCGCAGACGCGGATCTGGGCGGGTTTGGCGCTATCTTCGATCCAAAAGCTGCCGGGTTCAAGGATCCCCTGCTCGTCTCCGCCACCGACGGCGTCGGCACCAAGCTGAAAATCGCCATCGATATGAACCGTCATGACACGGTCGGCATTGATCTGGTGGCCATGTGCGTCAATGACCTTGTGGTTCAGGGCGCTGAGCCGTTGTTTTTCCTCGATTATTTTGCGACCGGCGGCCTTGATGTCGCGGCGGCGCGGGATATCGTTGCAGGGATCGCGGACGGCTGCAAACAGGCGGGCTGCGCACTCATTGGCGGGGAAACGGCGGAAATGCCGGGCATGTATGCCAAGGGCGATTATGATCTTGCCGGATTTACCGTAGGTGCTGTGGAACGGGATCAACTGCTGAAGGCCGATACGCTGAAGGCCGGCGATGTCCTGCTCGGCCTTGCCTCTTCCGGTCTGCATTCAAACGGTTTCTCTCTGGTGCGAAAGCTTGTCGCGGATTTCAATCTCGATTATGCCGCTCCGGCGCCATTCGATTCGTCTCGCACCCTGGGCGATGCCCTGATCGCGCCGACACGAATTTACGTGAAAAGCTGCCTTGAGGCGATCCGCGCCGGGCATATCCTCGCACTTTCGCACATTACCGGAGGCGGGCTGTTCGAAAATATCCCGCGGGTTCTGCCGAAAAACCTGAAAGCCGAAATCAATGCCAAAGCCTGGCCCCTGCCGCCGCTCTTCAAATGGTTGGCGGAAACAGGCAATATTGCGCCGCGCGAACTCGCGACGACCTTCAACTGCGGTCTCGGCATGGTTGTCGTGGTCGATGCCAGGAATGTGGCGGCGGCAACGGCGATGCTTCAGGCCGCCGGTGAGACGGTGTATTCCCTTGGTGAATTGGCTGCGCGTGAAGAAGGTGACGAGCAGGTGGTTATTTCTGAGTTGGACGAAACGTGGCAAAGCTGAAAGTCGCCGTCTTTATTTCGTCGCGCGGGACGAACATGCAATCGCTCGTGCGGGCCTGCCAGACGGCGGACTTTCCGGCGGAAATTTCCTGCGTACTCTCCAACAATCTTGAGGCGGCGGGCCTTAAGTTTGCGGCCGAAAACAGCATTCCGACCCGCACCATCGACCATCGCGACTATGAGACCCGGGAGGAATTTGAGGCGGAGATCACCGGTTATCTCGAAGAGCTGAATATCGATCTTATCTGTCTTGCCGGTTTCATGCGGCTGCTGACGGAGGAGTTTGTCAATCGCTGGCGGGATCGCATTCTCAATATCCACCCGTCCCTGCTGCCCGCCTTCAAGGGGCTGCATGTGCATGAACGGGCGATCGAATCCGGGGCGCGTTTCACCGGCTGCACCGTGCATTTCGTCCGCCCGGAAATGGATAACGGCCCGATTATCGCGCAGGCCGCAGTTCCCATTCTTGAAACGGACACGCCCGAAGAACTCGCGGCGCGCATCCTGGAGCAGGAGCATCAGATCTATCCCCTCGCCCTCCGTCTGGTGGCGGAAGGACGGGTGAAAATTCACGGTCCCCGTGCTATGATCGAGCGCGCCCATGAACAAACGCTCTCTCTATTAAATCCGAAGGTTGAATAATTCTGAAATGCTTGTATTAATTGCTTTCTAAACAACCTTAAAATTTCAACCAAAATATGGATGAGGGATGGTTATGAAACTCAGATCTTTTGCACATTACGCCCTCATGGCCATATTACTTGTTCTCGCCGCGTGTGACGATAAGAACGAGACCGTGAATATCGGCGCAATTTACAATCTGACGGGCGGTTTAAGTTCGCTCGGCGTTCCCTCGTCGGAAGGGGCGGCACTTGCGGTTGAGGCACTGAACGAGCGCGGCGGTATTCTGGGCAGAGAGGTCAATCTTGTTCTTGTTGATGGTGAAACCAATCCTGACGTCATCTCGGAGAAAACGCAGGAGCTGATCGAGGCAACAGAAAATATGCCGGTGATTATTGGCTTGACGGGGACGGATACAGCCCTGGCGGCGGCGCGCGTTGCCGCCGGGAACAAACGGGTTTTTATTACGTCGGGCGCAACGTCCCCCTTGCTACCAACGGATGTGCCGGAATATCTGTTTCTTGCCTGTTATGGAGATAATGTACAGGCAGCTGTGGCCGCCGAATGGGCGATTTCGGAGCTGAAAGCCAAGACCGTTGCAGTTCTTTATAAATCCGACATGACCTACACCAAGCTGATCCGGAAATATTTTGAAGAGGTTTTCAAGGAAAAGGGCGGCGATGTCGTTTTAAGTCAAGGCTATACGGCAGATAGCCTGAACGATGTGGCTGCCGGGCTCCCCGATGCCGACCTTATCTACTTTGCCGCCTCACCTGATGACGTGATCCCCGGAATTACGGCGATACGCGGAACGGGCTACACGGGACCCATCGCCAGCGGTGACGGGTTTGATATTGATGAAAACTGGGGAAAACTTCCGACGGAAGACAATGCCTTCTTCACCACCCATGCCGATGTAAGTGCCAGCAATACGAATTCACAGATGATTGCCTTTCGCAAAGCCTATGCCAGCAAATACCCGGATCAGGAACCAAGCGCCTTCTCGGCGTTAGCATATGATGCTGTCATGCTTATGGCAGAGGCAACCGAGAAAGCGGGCTCGCTTGACGCTGAAGCGATTCGGGAAGCGTTATCCACGTTACAGGACTATCAAGGCCTGACAGGCACGATTTCCTATAAGAATGGCAGTCGTATCCCGGTCAAGTCCGTGGCTCTGTTCAAGGTGGAGGATGGAAAGGAAGTATTTGTCCGTGAAATCACGCCCGATTCTGTTCCTGCACCCTGACCTGTTCCGGCCGTAACCGTCCTTCTATTTGTCGACTACGGTATTTTTCGCACCATCGGCGCCCATGAAGACGGCGAGGATGCGCACGGGTGTTGTTCCCGTGTTCTCGCCGACATGCCAGACATTGATTGCCTCTATCAGTGAATCGCCTGTTTTATAGATCTTTTTACCATGGCCATCATAGGAAACAGTCAATTCCCCTTCCAGCATATAACCGAAAAGAGGCACTTCATGCAGGTGTTTGGCTGTTTTCTCTCCGGGTTGCATGGTGACGATAACGGCGGTGACGCTGGCCGTGCCCGTATTTGGATATTGAAACGGCTGACCGAGAACTGTCGTCGAGCTATCCAGGAGCTTTTCAACTTCTGTATAGGGCTCCTCAGCTTGGGCAAAGCCGGTTACACAGGTGAAAACAAGTACAGATAGAAGAGCGCGGATAACCATTGATCAAACCTCTTTCAATTTTACATAGCAGTGGATTTTGCTATGCTTCTGGGGGAAATTTATTTTACTATCATACTGAGATGTCAGAGCAAATGGAAATCACGCAGAACGAGCGACGCAATGTCGATACGTTCAAACTCGCGGTGCATCGCACGGAACTTGCCAACCGGCGTACGCTGATGGCCTATATCAAAACCGTCATTGCGCTTGTCGCCTCCTCGCTCGCGCTGATCAAGCTGGTCGAGGATCAATGGCTCACGGTGGTGGGATGGGGCCTTCTGCCGCTGGCGCTCATTTGCCTGTTGGTCGGGCTTGACGACTATGCCCGCGTGAAAAAATCCATCAATGAGGAAAAACGCGACGGTGGATTGTAGCCGCAAAATTCAGGCATAAAAAAAGCCGGAGGCGGTGACGCGCTCCGGCTTTTCTGAATTGTATCTGCTTAGCGTGAGTAGAACTCGACGATCAGGTTCGGCTCCATGACGACCGGATAGGGCACGTCAGAGAGTTTCGGGATCGCGTTGAAGGTGCCCTTCATCGCCTTGTGATCGACTTCGATATATTCCGGGATGTCGCGCTCCGGGCTGTCGGCCGCTTCCAGAACGAGGGCCATCTGCTTGGATTTCTGGCGAACTTCGATAACGTCGCCCGGTTTCACCTGGTAGGAAGCGATATTCACCTTCGTACCATTGACCATGACATGGCCGTGGTTCACGAACTGGCGCGCGGCGAAGACGGTGGGCACGAACTTCATGCGGTAGACAACCGCGTCAAGACGCCGTTCCAGCAGGCCGATGAGGTTTTCCGATGTATCGCCTTTCAGGCGGACGGCTTCTTCATACAGGCGACGGAAGCCCTTCTCGGTGATGCTGCCGTAATAGCCTTTGAGTTTCTGCTTGGCGCGGAGATGGATGCCGAAGTCGGAGATTTTTCCGCGGCGACCCTGGCCATGCTGGCCCGGTCCGTATTCGCGGCGGTTAACCGGGCTCTTCGGGCGGCCCCAGAGGTTTTCACCCATGCGGCGGTCAATTTTGTATTTCGCTTGAATGCGTTTGCTCATTTACTTGATCCAGTTTTTGGTTTCAGGAAAAAGGCATGCCGACGAGGCTTGCACAAGCCGCGCATAATAGGTTTCGCGCCCGGCTTGTCAATCCTTTTCCGGCGCTTTTTTGCCGTTAAGCCCGTCAAGGAAGCTGATTATCTCAAAGGACGCGCGTTCCGGCGCCTCATGTGTGACCCAGTGGGTGATGCCGGGCAGCCGGACGATGGTGAGATCATCGACAAAATCCTCCAGTCCGTCGATATTTTCCGGAACCAGCATCTTATCCCCCTCGCCCCAGACAATCAGGGTCGGCACATGAACCCGGAAGGCATCGGGGTCAAGTCCAAAGCTCTTACCCTTTGTCTGCTCCGTCGCCGGAACCAGCGGCGAGGCGCGATAATAATTCAGCATGGCCGTCATAGCGCCGCGCTGCGCCCACGCGGTCTTGTAGGCGAATTCATCCGCCTCCGTCATCTCGCTGGTCGGGATCAGGTCGCGGAAGGTCCAGTCCCAGAGCTGTTTGCAATCCTCCGCAAGCAGTTTCGTCTCGATACCCGGAATCTGAAAGCGGGCGATATACTGGCTATGGGCGATCTGCTTGTCGTTATGGCGGAGCAGCTCGGAGAAGATATAGGGATGCGGTCCGTTGAAGATGACGAGGCCCTTCACCCGGTCCGGGTTGGCAATGGCGACGGCCCAGGCAATGGCCGCGCCCCAGTCATGAGCCACCAGATAGAATTTTTCCGCCTTGAAGTAATCCGCGAGACCGATAACGTCACCGATCAGATGCCTGATGCCATAAGCCTTGATGCCGTCGGGCTTGTCGGAGAGGTTGTAGCCGCGCATGTCCGGTGCGACCGCGTGGTATTTCTCCCCTATCGCAGGCAGTTGATCTTTCCAGCAGTACCAGAATTCCGGAAACCCATGCAGCATAAGCACCAGCTCATCATTCTCCGCCCCGCATTCCGCAAAATGCAGCGTGATGTCGCCGAGTTCTGCCCGGTCATGGTTTATCGCCGTCATCCCTGTTTTCCTTTACCTTCATGGTCAGGCCCTTGATGATGCCCTGAAAGGCGCGCACATCGGATTCCATCAGGCCGAGCCGCTGGAACATATTGCGCATATTCTGCAGGATGACCTGCTTTCGCTGCAGGATCGGATCAAAATACCCGCGCGCGTCCAACTCCTGCTCGATCCGCGCAAACAGATGCGCGAGCTCCGCCTTGTTGGCCGGGCGTTCCGCGTTATTGATGCGGACGGGCGGCGTCTCATCCCCCGCCTGAAACCATTCATAGCCGACGAGCAAAACCGCCTGCGCGAGGTTGATGGAGGAGAAATCGGGATTGAGCGGCACCGAGATAATCGTATCGGCGAGGGTCACATCCTCCTTCGAGAGGCCGACGCTTTCCTTGCCGAACAGGATACCGGTCGCGGTTCCGGCGGCCGTATGTCCGCGAAGCTCCGCCGCCGCGGCGCGGGGCGTAGCGACCTTCTTGATCACGTCGCGCGGCCGGGCCGTGGTTGCATAGACATGCTGCAGATCGGCAATGGCGTCACCGGTGGTCGCATAGACGCGGGTATTCTCCAGCACGATATCCGCTCGCGAGGCCATGGCGACGGCGCGCTCGTTGGGCCAGCCATCGCGGGGCGCGACAAGGCGGAGGTCGGTGAGGCCGAAATTCAGCATCGCTCGCGCCGCCGCGCCGATATTCTCGCCCATCTGCGGTTCGACCAGAATAATGGCGGGCATGGCGGCGTCCGTCATGGGCAGGCTACTTTCCACCCGCCGGAGCGCCTGCGCGATAAAGCTTGTAGGTGATACTGTCGATCAGCGCGGCAAAAGACGCATCGACGATATTGGGCGACACGCCGACCGTGAACCAGCGCTTGTTGGTCTTGTCCGTGCTCTCGATCAGGACGCGGGTCACCGCTTCGGTGCCGGAGGTGAGGATACGCACCTTGAAGTCCACGAGGCGCAAATCGTCGATATAATCGGAGAATTTACCTAGATCCTTGCGCAGCGCACTGTCCAGCGCATTGACCGGGCCGTTCCCCTCACCCACCGACATATATCGCTCCCCGTCGATGATCAGCTTGACCACCGCATCGGAGACGGTAAGCAGTTCGCCCCTGGCGTTATGCCGCCGCTCGACAGATACGCGGAAGCTCTCGACATCGAAATATTTCGGCACCTGCCCGAGGCGGCGGCGGGCCATCAGCTCGAAACTCGCCAGCGCGCCGTCATAGGAAAAGCCCTCGAACTCCCGGTCCTTCACCTCTTCCAGCATCCGGTCGACCTTCGGGTCCTTGGGGTCGATATCGAGGCCGAAATCACGCAACTGGGCGAGGATGTTCGACCGGCCCGCCTGATCCGAGACCAGCAGGTGCCGCTTGTTGCCGACCAGCTCCGGCGCCACATGTTCGTAGGTTTTCGGGTCCTTCTCGACCGCCGAGACATGCAAGCCCCCTTTATGAGCGAAGGCGGCGGAGCCGACATAGGCCTGATGCCGGTTCGGGGAACGGTTGAGGATATCATCGAGCAGCCGGGAAATGGCGGTGACATTCTTCAGCCCTTCCTCCGTGATGCCGGTATCGACCGTGGATTTAAACGGCTCCTTCAGCATCAGCGACGGGATGAGGGAGATGATATTGGCATTGCCGCACCGCTCGCCCAGGCCATTGAGGGTGCCCTGCACCTGCCGCACGCCAGCCTTTACCGCCATCAGCGTGTTGGCGACGGCATTTTCTGTATCGTTATGGGTATGAATGCCGAGATGGCTGCCGGGGATATGCTCTATCACCTCGGTGACGATGCGCTCCACCTCATCGGGCAGCGTGCCACCATTGGTATCGCACAGCACCATCCAGCGGGCGCCCGCGCCATAGGCCGCCTTAAGGCAGGCAAGCGCAAATTCCGGGTTGGACTTGTAGCCATCAAAGAAATGCTCCGCGTCATACATCGCCTCCCGTCCCTGCCGGACAATCTCCGCAATGCTGTCGGCGATCAGCTCCAGATTTTCTTCCAGGGTGATGCCGAGGGCGACATCGACATGGAAATCCCAGCTCTTGCCGACGATGCAGACGGCGGGTGTCTTGGCGTCGAGAATGGCGCTGAGACCCGGATCGTTGGAAACACTGCGCCCCGGCCGACGGGTCATGCCGAAGGCGGTAAAGGTTGCGTGCTGCAACTCGGGCGGATTGGCGAAAAAGGCCGTATCGCCGGGATTGGCGCCGGGCCAGCCGCCCTCGACATAGTCGATCCCGAGATCGTCCAGCGCCTTCGCAATCGTCGTTTTATCCTCGACACTGAAATCCACGCCCTGCGTCTGCGCCCCGTCGCGCAGCGTTGTGTCGAATAGATAAAGTCTCTCGCGTGCCATTAAACTCTCTTCCATGTGGTGCCGCCCGGTCCGTCTTCCAACAAGACGCCATGCGACTTAAGTTGATCGCGGATTTCATCCGCTCTCGCAAAATTCTTTTGTTTCTTTGCCTCATTACGCTCCGCGATCAGCAAGTTAATTCCGTCTTCAGTGATAGTGCTCGCGCCAACGGCTTCGGCTGTGAATTGAATTTTTGCTATCCCAACGCCTTGAAAATACTCTTGCCACGTTTTCTCCAATAGTCCCATAAGCTGACCACTTGCGATTAGTTGGCCTTTTAGTCGAGATTGCTCCGCTATATTTTTTTCTCGCCGTAACTGCTTGGCTAAATTCTGTATCGTAATAAATGCGGCATGAGTATCGAGATCATCTGATAGTGCCGAAACAACTTCGGAGTTTGGCTCAAGCGGTCCAGTTTTGACTTCATCAAAATCTTTGAGAACAATATACAGTTTACTCATTTCAGTTTTAGCTTGATCTAATCCATAGTCAGTCCAGTTCAAAGGCTTCCGATAAGGGGTCTTCAGCATATAGAGACGAACCGCCTCCCCCGGGGCATCCTCTAGAACATCCTGCACGGTGCGAAAATTGCCAAGTGATTTCGACATTTTCTTGCCATCAACCATTAGAAAACCGTTATGCACCCAGTAGCGGGCGAAGGGCGCGCCGTCATGGGCGCAGCAGCTTTGCGCGACCTCGTTTTCGTGATGCGGGAAGATCAGGTCACGGCCGCCGCCATGGATATCGAAGGTGATGCCGAGCGTCGCCTCGCTCATGACCGAGCATTCGATATGCCAGCCCGGCCGCCCGCGTCCCCAGCGGCTGTCCCATCCCGGCATGTCACCCGTTGAGGGTTTCCAGAGAACGAAATCGGCGGGATCATTTTTATGAGGTGCAATCTCTACGCGAGCACCCTCAATCATTTCTTCTCGACTACGGCCCGACAGCTTGCCATAGTCGTCGCCCATGCTGGTGACATCAAACAGCACATGGTCGTCCTTGTAATAGGCATGGCTCTTCTCGATCAGCTTGTCGATCATCTTGATCATGCCGTCAATATGCTCGGTCGCGCGCGGCTCAATCATCTTGAAACTACCATTACCAAGCTCTATTGCGCTCGGTTCTTTATTTGCTTTCAAGGCATTTAGCTCATCCATATCTTCATGGAATGCTGCGGTCGTGCGTTGGGTAAGTTCCTCAATACTTTCCCCATTCGCCTTTGCTGCCTCGATGATCTTGTCATCCACATCGGTAATATTGCGCACATAGGTTACTTCGTAGCCGAGGTGGCATAGCAGCCGCGCCAGCACATCGAAAATCACGACCGGGCGTGCATTGCCGATATGGGCGCGGTCATAGACCGTCGGCCCGCAGACATACATCCCGACCTTGCCCGGTTCCATGGGCACAAACTCTTCCTTCTTGCGGTGGGCGGTATTGTAGAGATGCAGGGTCACGATTTTTCCTTAAACTCAGTCGGCGGAGGCGGTCAGGCGCGCGAGTATATTTTCCCGGCCGATCAGGGGCAACAGATTGTTCATCTCCGGCCCGTGCGGCTGTCCGGTTAGCGCGAGACGGAGCGGCATGAAGAGCGCCTTGCCTTTTGCGCCGGTCTTCTCCTTCACCGCGGTTGTCCAGTCTTTCCAGGTCTCTTTCGTGATCTCGCCGCCCGGCAGTTCCGCCGCCGCCGCGCGGAGGAAGTCCGCATCCTCGATCACTGGCGTCATCGGTCCCTGGACTACCCGCCACCAGATTTCTGCATCTTTCAGCGTCGAGAGATTGCCCCGCACGGCATTCCAGAAGGCCTCATCCGCGCCATGCAGGGAAATCCGCTCCCGCACCTTGCTCCAGCTTGTCTCATGTAAGAGCTTGGCATTGAGGTTGGTGAGTTCCGCCGGATCGAACTTGGCGGCGGCGCGGCTGAACCGGGTGATATCGAAGCCGTCGATGAGCGATTGCAGATCATGGCAAATCTCGACATTATCCGAGGTGCCGAGACGGGCGAGCAGACTGTTGAGCGCCATGGCCTCGATCCCGCTCTCGCGCATCTCGCGGAGGCTCTGGCTCCCTTCCCGCTTGGAGAGCGGTCCGCCATCCGGCCCCATCAGCAGCGGGATATGGCCAAAGGTCGGGATTTTTGCGCCCAACGCCTTGAAAATCTGGATATGCAACGCCGTGTTGCTGACATGATCCTCCCCGCGGATGACATGGGTGACGCCGAAATCGATATCATCGACGACTGAGGGCATGTGATAGAGCGGTCGCCCATCCGAGCGGATCAGGACGGGATCGGACATGCTGGCGCCATCCACCTCGACGGTGCCGCGCACCAGATCTTCCCAGCGGATGACCTCCTGATCGAGCTTGAATCGCCAGTGCGGTTTTCTCCCTTCGGCTTCGAAGGCTGCAATCTCGTCATCCTTGAGGTTCAGGGCCGAGCGGTCATAGATGGGCGGCAGTTTGCGGGCGAGCTGGCGCTTGCGCTTGTAGTCGAGCTCCTCCCCCGTCTCGTAGCAGGGATAGAGCCGTCCCGCCTGTTTCAGGGCCTCAAACGCATTCGTATAGGCCGCGGTGCGATCCGACTGTTTCTTGAGGTCCGACCATTCCAGCCCGAGCCATTTCAGATCCTCCTGGATGGCATCCGCATATTCCTCGGTCGAGCGTTCCAGATCGGTGTCATCAAGGCGCAGGATCATCTCGCCACCGTCTTTCTGGGCAGAGAGCCAGTTGATCAGGGCAAGCCGGGCATTACCGACATGGAGATATCCGGTCGGACTCGGGGCGAATCTAAAAATCGAGGTCATCTCTTGTCCCTGAATCCATTGGTGATCGGGTAGCGCCGGTCGCGGCCAAAGCTCATTGTCGAAATCTTGACGCCGGGTGGCGATTGCCGGCGCTTGTACTCGGCGATATAGAGCAGGTTCTGGATGCGGGCGATGGTATGGGTGTCAAAGCCCTCTGTCACCAGTTCGTCGAGGGATTTTTCCTCTTCCACCAGCCCGTGGAGAATGCCGTCGAGGATTTCGTATGGCGGCAGGCTGTCCTCGTCCTTCTGATCCACGCGCAGCTCCGCCGATGGCGGCTTGGTGATCACCCGCTCGGGCATGACCGGCCCGTCCGGTCCCCGAAACAGCGGAGAATAATGCGTATTCCGCCAATCGGAGAGTTTGAAGCAGGTCATCTTGTAGACATCTTTCAGCACCGAGTAACCCCCGCACATATCCCCATAGAGCGTGGCATAGCCAACGGACATTTCCGACTTGTTACCGGTGGTCAGCACCATCGGTCCCAGCTTGTTGGAAATCGCCATCAGCGTCATGCCGCGCAGGCGCGACTGGATATTCTCCTCGGTGATATCCGGCTCCTGTCCCGCGAAGATATCCGCCAGCATCGTCTCCATGGCCTCGACGCCCGGCGCGATGGAGATGGTATCGAGCCGGGTGCCGAGCATTTCGGCGCAGCCCGCCGCGTCATCAAGGCTTTCCTGCGATGTGTATTTCGAGGGCATCATCACGCAATGCACCCGGTCCGGTCCCAACGCATCGACCGCGACGGCAGCGCTCAGGGCGCTATCGATCCCGCCGGAAAGGCCGAGGACGACGCCCGGAAACCGGTTTTTCTCGACATAATCCTTCAGCCCGAGCACCATGGCGTGATAGATCCGCTCCATCGGCGTGCCGGGATCGACCAGTTCGCTTGTCTCGCAGACCCAGCCGTCGCCCTTGCGATGCCAGTCCGTGACCAGCAGGATTTCCTTCCAGCTTGTCATCTGCACGGGGAGCGAGCGGTCGGCATTGAGCACAAAGGACGCGCCGTCGAAGACAAGCTCGTCCTGCCCGCCGATCTGGTTGACATAGACCAGCGGCAGGCCGGTTTCCGTCACCCGCTCGACCGCGTGGTTGAGCCGCTCGTCCGATTTCATATGGTCATAGGGGCTGCCGTTCGGCACGATCAGGATTTCCGCGCCGGTCTCGGCCAGGCATTCGGCAACCTCGGGGAACCACATATCCTCGCAGATCATCACCCCGAGCCGGACCCCCTTGAACGGGATGGGACCGGGAAGCGGTCCGGCCTTGAAAATACGGTATTCATCGAAGACGCCATAGTTCGGCAGCTTGTTCTTGAAGCGGCGGGCGGCGATCTTTCCCCCCTCCAGAAGGCAGACCGCGTTATAGAGCTTCCCCTCCTCGACCATCGGGGCGCTCATCAGCATGGCGGGGCCGCCATCGAGGGTCAGTTCCGCAAGGTCTTCCATCGCCTTTTGTGTGGCCCGCTGAAAAGCGGGCTTTCGGACCAGGTCTTCGGGCGGATAACCGCTCAGGAAGAGTTCCGGATAAACGACGATATCCGCACCGAGAGCCTCTGCCTCTTCGCGGAAGGCGCGGGCAAGCGCAACATTGGCCTCAAGGCTGCCGAGAGTCGGGTTGGCCTGCGCCAGCGCAATTTTCAATTGGTCTGTCATGAAGGATTTCTAACCCGCCTTGACGCGCGCCGCAATCGCCAGATCGGCTTTTGGACTGAAATCTTTCAAAAATTTCGAAAATCAGGGGTTATTCGGTCCCAGCGATGGGCCGCAATCCTGAAGGTCGGTGGCTTCCGGGTCCTCTTTGGCGGGTTCATTCTCGTCCTCCTCGCCTTCACTATAGGCGGGCGGCTCGTCATTGATCCATTCTTCGGTTTCCGGGTTGAGGGTGGCAACAACGCCACCGACACGAACCGGCATGGCGACGAAGGCTCCTTGCTCATCCATCGGCGTGGCCGGGGATTTATACATCCGATAGATGGCAAAGAAACCTATGGCAATATGGCCTACCGCCAGCCAGCCGAAGAAGACATAACTCCCCAACAGCGACATCAGCGGACCGACGATGATCGGGCCGAAAATCGCGCCGCAACCATTGACGAGAATAAGGCCGCTGCTCGCCGCCACCATTTTGTCGACTTCGATATGGTCGTTTGTATGGGCGATACAGAGTGAGTAAAGCGGTACCGAAAATCCGCCGAACAGCCCGACACTCAGAAGGAACAGCAGGAAGCTCCCGGTTTCCCCGGCATAGAGCGCCAGAACGGCCGCCGCGCCGCTTAGCATGGTTGTCACCATTAGGATCAGGCGTCGGTCAAACCTGTCCGACAGCCGCCCGACGGGCCATTGCAATAACACGCCGCCCATGATTGTCACGCTGATGAAGCTGGAAATCTGGGCAACAGACAGTCCGATATTATCGCCATACACCGCCCCCAGGCCATAGAACGCGCCGCCGGTGACGCCTTGTCCGAACATGCCGACCATGCCAAGCGGGGAAATCTTGTAGAGTTCCTTGAGTTTGAGCCGGGCACTGGCGGTGAAATTGGGCGCCGCGTTGGCCGTCAGCGCCATCGGGATCAGGGCGAGGGAAATCAGCACTGAAATAAAGATAAATAGCGTATATCCCCCGGGATCGGCAAGGTTGAGGAAAAGCTGTCCGACCGCCATGCCGCCCATCATGATGATCATATAGACCGAGAGAAGCTGCCCGCGCGTCTTGTTCGTCGCCGCATCGTTGAGCCAGCTTTCACAGACGATATAGAGTCCGGCAAAGGCAAATCCTGTCATAAGCCTCATGACGCCCCAGACGATCGGGTCCACGAAGACGACATACATCAGCGCCGCTGAGGAGGCGAGCGAGGCCAGAGCCGCAAACACGCGCACATGACCGACATTCGCAAGAATCTTCGGAGTGACGATGGAACCCAATAGGAATCCGAGATAGTAGCCGGACATGACGAAACCGGTGATCGCGGCGGGAAATCCCTCCAGCGATGCACGGATACCGACAAGGCTGATTTGCAGGCCGTTGCCGACCATCAGCAGGCCCAGCCCCAGCAAAAGAGGCCATGAATTTCTCACCGCAGCATACATCGTACTTCGTCCGCTACAAAAGGGTTCGCGTAAAGCCCGCTTTGATCACATCTGCCAGCAGTTGCCAATCAAAAAACGACACATCCTGTTCTGATAATGAATGTCAGGGTTTTTCTTTACGCAGAAGGAATTCCCGGCCGACTTTGACGCCCGGGACGCCGTCGTAAGAAATGATATCCGCCGTCGCATAAGTCTCCGGCCAAATCTCCGGCAGGAACGATCCCGTGCCGATCACATCGATGGGCGCTTTCATGTTGCCCATGGTCCGGCACTTCTCCGGCGAGAAGCCGGAGGACGCGACAATCTTCACCTTGTCGAAGCCGGCCTCATCCAGCTTTTCGCGCATCAGATAGATGGCTGCCGCCGAGACTCCGGTCCCGACCAGCCACTTCAGTTCCTGCTCCGAGCGATACTGGCGGATGCCGCGCGGCATGTGCCGTTCCAGCACCGCATAGGAAGTCGCGGGGTCAAGCCCCTCGATAAAGCGACCGCCATGGGTGTCAATGCGAACGGACACCCGGCCCTCTGCCGCCATTTCGGGAAACCGGTGACAGGTCGCCAATGCGTCGGTAATTTCCTTGCCGTAATAATCGACAAGGACTGTCAGCGGATTGTCCGGAAAGCTTTCATGGAACATTTCCGCAGCACGAACGGTGCTGCCCGCATAGCCGATAAGGGCGTGAGGCATGGTGCCCAAGCCGAATTCATTGCCGAAATAATGCGCCGTCGCGTTATTGGCGTTGCCGATAAAACCAAGGGCCCCCAGCTCCCTTACCACGGCGCGGCTGCCGACGGAGGCGGCATAGGCCATCAACTCTGCCATTTCCGACCCGGCGCAATGACGGGCGTCCATGGCGAGAAAATATGTTTCCGGCATGTGGGAGCACATGGCATAGGCGTTATAGGCCGCGACACAGGCCGACCCCAGCTTTTGCAAGTAAAGCGTTTCCAGATCGACAAGGTCGTGGAAACTGCCGGTGATATAGACAAGCGGTTCGCCGGCGCCGACCCAGTCTCCCTCCTCGAAGCAGGGTTCTATCTGGAAACTATGGCCCCGCATTTTCGCGATGCCTTCCAGCCAGTCCAGCATCAGGCGCGGGCAGAAGATAACCGGACGTCGCATGAAAACAGCGTAAGTTACTGTTTTATCGCCAAATTTCCCGATGACGCGCTTGGTCTTGTTAAAGTACTGATCCGTATGGTCAGCGATGGAGCTGTCCACCGTCTCCCGCTTGTCAACTGGCGTCTGGCTTGTCATGTCCCTGTCAGGTTACGAGGCAGCTGCGATAGCGGCGCCGTTTCCTCTTTCCTTCTTGATCATTTCGGAAATCAGGAACGCAAGTTCCAGCGCCTGGTTGGCATTAAGCCGCGGATCGCAGGCCGTATGGTAGCGATCGCTGAGGCCCTCTTCCGTCACCTCGAACGCGCCACCGATGCATTCGGTAACGTTTTGGCCTGTCATCTCGAAATGGACGCCGCCCGCATAGGTGCCTTCCGCCTGGTGCACATCGAAGAACTGCCGCACTTCGGTCAGGATACGATCAACCGGTCGGGTTTTGTAACCGGTTGAGGACTTGATCGTATTGCCATGCATCGGATCGCAGGACCAGACAACCGTCCGCCCTTCCCGTTCGACTTTCCGGATCAGATCGGGCAGATGTTTCTCCACATTGTCAGCGCCGAAGCGGCAGATGACCGTCATCCGGCCCGCTTCATTCTTCGGGTTGAGCGTATCGATCAGCCTGAGCAGGCCATCCGCGGTCTGTGTCGGGCCGGCCTTGACACCGATCGGATTGGCGACGCCGCTCAGGAATTCCACATGCGCTTCATCGGGATCGCGGGTGCGATCGCCGATCCACAGCATATGAGCCGAGGTGTCATAGTAATCGCCGGACGTGCTGTCCACGCGCGTCAGGCATTGCTCGTAGGGCAGCAACAGCGCCTCATGCGAGGTGTAGAAATCTGTCCGGCCCATTTCCGGGGTGTTGACCGATGTCACGCCGCATGCCTCCATGAAGGCGAGTGCATCATGAATGCGGTCGGCCATTTCCTGATAACGGGCGCCCTGCTTGCCGCTGGCGACGAAGCCCATGTTCCAGCTATGGACCTGATGCAGATCGGCATAACCGCCTTGTGCAAAGGCGCGCAGCAGATTGAGCGTCGAGGCTGCCTGCGAATAGGCTTTCAGGAGGCGCGCAGGATCCGGCACGCGGGCTTCCTCGGTGAAATCAAACCCGTTGATGATGTCGCCGCGGTAGCTTGGTAGTTCGACGCCATTCTGCGTTTCCGTGTCCGCAGAGCGCGGTTTCGCGAACTGACCGGCGAGACGGCCAACTTTGACAACCGGGCAATTGGCACCGAACGTCAGGACAACCGCCATCTGCAACAATACCTTGAAGGTATCGCGGATGGTGTTCGGATGGAATTCCGCGAAACTTTCGGCGCAGTCTCCGCCCTGAAGCAGGAATGCCTGCCCCGATGCCACTGCCGCGAGCTTTTTCTTAAGGCTTCTCGCCTCACCTGCAAAGACGAGGGGCGGAAAGGATGTCAGTTCATTTTCCACTGCGCCAAGCGCGTCGAGATCCGGATAGGTCGGCAGCTGGCGGGCGTTTTTGTGTCTCCAGCTGTCAGGGGTCCAGGATTTAGTCATCTCGATATTCCTCAAAATTAGTTTCGCTTCATTAACGCTATTATCTACAGCCTTTTACCGTTTTCGCAATCCATAACCAGCCATTTAATGGATAAATGACCAAAAAACAGGCTTAAATCATACGTATACGGTAAAAATCGGACGAGATTACGCCGCCACAAAGGTCTTCCGCATGGTCACGATTTCTTCCGCAAGCGAGGGGTGAACGCCGACGGTTGCGTCAAATTGTGCCTTTGTCGCCTTGCATTTGAGGGCAATGCCGACGGACTGAATGATCTCCGCCGCGTCGCCTCCGACAATATGCACACCGATGACAACATCTGACTTCTGATCGACGATCAGCTTGACGAACGCCTTCTCGGTTCCGCCGGTCAGGGTCATCTTCATCGGACGGAATTCCGATTTATAGATATCCACTTCGCCATATTTCTCCCGCGCCTCGGCCTCCGTCAGCCCGACGGTGCCGACCTGCGGCTGGGAAAAGACGGCCGAGGGGACATTTTCGTGATCCGCCGCGCTCGGGCGATCGCCAAAAACAGTCTCGGCGAAGGCCATGCCCTCATGAATGGCAACCGGCGTGAGCGCGATCCGGTCCGTCACGTCGCCGACCGCGTAGATATTATCGACAGAAGTCTGAGATTGCGCCGACACCTTCACCGCGCCATTTTCCTTGAGCTCGACCCCGACATTTTCAAGGCCGAGATCGGCGGTGTTGGGTCTGCGGCCCGTGGCATACATGATCGCGTCTGTCTCCAGCACATCTCCATCCTCCAGCGTGACTTTCAGGCCGCTGTCGGTTTTCTCGATCTTTGCCGGATTGGAATGGGTGCGCAGGTCGATACCTTTTTTCTGCAATTCGGCGGCGAGGAAATGCTGCACATCCGCATCGAAGCCGCGCAGGATCTGGGTGCTGCGGTAGAGCTGGATTACGTCCGCCCCGAGACCGTTGAAAATCCCGGCGAACTCGACGGCAATATACCCGCCGCCGACAACGATGACCCGTTCGGGAAATTTCTCAAGATGCAGCGCCTCGTTTGAGGAGATGGCATGCTCGATCCCCGGGACGTCCGGCATCACAGGAGAGCCGCCGGTGGCAATCAGGATGTATTTCGCGGTCACCGACTTATCGCCCACGCGCACGGTATTCTTATCAATGATCGTCGCCCGCGCCTGATAGAGCGTGACATTATTATCATCGAGAATGCCGTGATAGATGCCATTCAGTCGGTCGATCTCCTTGTCCTTGTTGGCAATCAGCGTTTCCCAGGAATGGCTTACGTCGCCGACGGACCAGCCATAGGCGGCGGCATCCTCGAAATCCTCCGAGAAATGGCTGGCATAGACCAGCAGCTTCTTCGGCACGCAGCCCCGGATGACGCAGGTTCCGCCGACGCGAAATTCCTCGGCGATGGCAACTTTCGCGCCGAGGCTTGACGAGATGCGAGACGCGCGGACACCACCGGAGCCGGCCCCGATGACAAACAGATCGTAATCGAATTCCACTTTATAACTTCCTCTGTCAGACGCCGGTCACGGCATCGGGTTTCTGCGGCCCCGGATAATATGGCGGCGCTTAGCTGTTGATGCCACCGATACACATGTATTTGATCTCCAGATAGTCTTCAATACCGTATTTCGAGCCTTCGCGGCCAATGCCGGACTGCTTGACGCCGCCGAACGGCGCGACCTCGGTCGAGATAATACCGGTGTTGATGCCGACGATGCCATATTCCAGCGCCTCGCCGACCCGCCAGATGCGGCCGATATCGCGGGCACAGAGATAGGCGGCCAGGCCGAATTCCGTATCATTCGCCATCCGGATGACATCGGCCTCGTCCTTGAAGGTGAAAATCGACGCCACGGGACCGAAGGTTTCCTCTTTCGCGACCTTCATGTCTTGCGTGACACCGGTCATGACCGTGGGTTCGAAGAAGGTCTGGCCGAGCGAATGGCGATGGCCGCCGAGTTCAAGTTTCGCGCCCTTGTCGAGGGCATCCTTGATATGGTTCTCGACCTTTTCGACCGCCGCCTCGGTGATCAGCGGACCTTGCGCCACGCCCTCTTCCAGGCCATTGCCGACTTTCAGCCCTTTCGCCTTTTCCGTTAGTTTTTTAACGAACGCGTCATGGATCCCTTCCTGTACATAAATCCGGTTGGCGCAGACGCAGGTCTGCCCGGCGTTGCGGTATTTAGACGCCATCGCCGCCTCCACCGCCTCATCGAGATTGGCGTCATCGAAGACAATGAAGGGCGCATTGCCGCCAAGCTCCATGGAGGTTTTCTTGACCGTGCTCGCGCATTGCTCCATCAACAGCTTTCCAACCCGGGTCGAGCCGGTGAACGTCAGCTTGGTTACAATGGGATTGGACGTCATTTCCTTGCCGATTTCAGACGAGTCGCCTGTCACAACGCCAAGGATCCCGGCGGGAATGCCCGCCCGCTCCGCCAGCACAGCCATTGCGAAAGCTGAATAGGGCGTGAGTTCCGACGGCTTGATCACCATCGGACAGCCAGCGGCAAGCGCCGGGGCGGCCTTTCGCGTGATCATGGCAATCGGGAAGTTCCAGGGCGTAATCGCCACCGTCACGCCAATCGGTTGCTTGATGACGACAATGCGTTTGTCGCTCTGATGTTCGGGGATGGTGTCGCCATAGATGCGTTTTCCCTCCTCGGCGAACCATTCGATGAAGGAGGCCGCATAGGCCACCTCGCCTTTTGCCTCGGCGAGCGGCTTGCCCATCTCGACGGTCATGATCTTGGCGAGGTCGTCGGTCGCCTCCAGCATCAGGTCATGCCATTTGCGCAGAATGTTCGCCCGCTCCTTCGCGGTTTTGCCCGCCCAGCCCGGCATGGCGTCTTTCGCGGCCTCAATCGCGCGGCGGGTCTCGGGGACACCCATATCCGGCACAGTACCGATCACGTCGCCAGTGGCCGGATTAATGACATCGATTTTGCCTCCGCCATCCGCGTCGCACCAGTTGCCGGCCACAAGTCCCTGCATTCTCAGCAGATCGGGATCCTTCAGGTTGAGGGGATTGGTATTGTTGTCCAGCATAACGGCTCCTTTTGGTTGGCTTTCTCATATGCGTTTCCCGATTTTCCGGGACGCGAGAGAAAGCGGAGTTTATGCCTGTTTATGTATGAGTCAATCTTCCATCCTCAATCCTTTTTTCGCGTTCAGGTTAAGAGTCATGTTGAAACTCGTGACAAGGCCCCGTATCTTCCTCGCGAATGATCCTTATGGATTTATCAACATATGCCGGAAGCGGCCCGGGGGATTTGTGGCAAGCGGATCAAAAAAAGTCATTTACGCGGCACTTATCGGCAACTCGCTCATCGCGGTGTCGAAGTTCACGGCGGCTTTCTTCACCGGCAGCTCGGCGATGCTGAGTGAGGGCGTGCATTCGCTGGTCGATACGGGAAACCAGGTCCTGATGCTGCACGGGCTCAAAAAAGCGGCGAAAAAGCCAGACAAGCAGCATCCTTTCGGCTACGGGATGGAGCTATATTTCTGGGCCTTCGTTGTCGCCATCCTGATTTTCGCGCTCGGCTCTGGCATTTCCCTCTATGAGGGGATCAAGCATATCCGCAATCCCGAAGTGATCACTGACCCGACATGGAACTATGTGGTGCTCGGCCTTGCTATTATCTTCGAGGGCTGGGCCTGGACTGTTGCCTATCTTGAATTCAACCGCATCCGGGGCACGCGTGGCCTGTGGCAGGAAGTGCGGCACAGCAAGGATCCGACGATCTTCACCATCCTGTTCGAGGATACAGCCGCGATGCTCGGCCTGGTCACCGCGCTTGTCGGCATTTTCCTGGCGCAGTATCTCGGGATACCGGAGCTTGACGGCGTTGCTTCCGTCGTGATTGCGGCGATCCTCGCGGCCGTCGCAGTCCTGCTCGCCATCGAATGCAAGGGGCTACTGATCGGCGAAAGTGCGGGCGGGAATGTCACCGAGGGGATCGAGCAGATCATCGGCAACGATGCCCGCATCGTCAGCCTGAACGAGTTGCTGACCATGCATATGGGGCCGACCGATATACTGGTGAATCTCAGTCTCGATTTTTCCGACGCCCTTGACTCCGTCGAGGTCGAGGCTGCCATCAGTGATTTCGAAACCCAGATCAAGCAGCAGTTCCCTAACGTCAAGCGCGTGTTTATTGAAGCCCAGAATTTTACCGCGCACCGCAAATCCATTGCCCCCTGAAATGACAAACAACGTGGTGTATATGCGTAAAATTGAAGAACAGAAGCGTTCTGATAATTTTCGCAAGGTGATCCGTGAAAGCGTCACCTCTGCGACTGACTTCGAGACCGATACTGTCCGCTCGCTGTACCAATGGTGGGAAGGCTTTCATCCAGAGTTGCCTCAGCGTGCCGACTTCGAGATATCAAAACACTGGAAAATTGCCTCGTCGCTCTATCTTCTTGAGGTGCTGGGACCGGGGAGATATCTTACCCGTCTGAACGGAGAGACCGTGGTGGATATCGTTGGGACTTCCCTGCGCGGGCATGAGATCACGCAGCAGGACCCGCTGCCCGAAATCCGGCTGTTGTCGGACTATCTCGATACCCTTGTCGCTGGCAAGACGGCACGGCGCTGTTCCGGTGTTGCCGATGTTTTTGGAAAGCAGTATCTGACGTTCGAAACCGTTGATTGCCCGCTTACCAACGCGACGGGTGACATCAGTTTCATTATCGGGGCGATGTCCCTTACCAGTTAAGATTCGCCTACACTGCACGCCCGTGAAGCAGAAAACAGGGAATTACTTGTTCCCGGCATTTAAAAATAGGCTTGATTTCTGTCCGGCAAGGTTTCAGAATTAGATAAATCTGTTTGAAACTGTTGATCTGGCAAGGCGTATTTACGGGCCCACATCACCAGACAGTCCGGGGCCCGGTCGTTGCGCATTGCTGCAGGAAGACAAGCTGGGCTCTCTTCAACGAGTTTATTTTTCAGTTGCAAGGGAACATATACGCCGCAGGAGCGTTATAATATCAGCATAGTCTTTGGCCGGACATGACGGGAGTTGATATGATACTTTTATCTCAAATCCTCAAACGCCTGATCAAGCAGGGCGCGCTCACGGTGATTGATCCGGAGGGGCGTGAAATCCTTTTTGACAGTGGCAATCCCGGTCCATCCGTCAAAATGCGCCTGCATACCAAAGCCGTCACCCGCAAGCTTGCCCTCTTCCCCAAGCTGTATCTGGGGGAAGCCTATATGGATGGCGACCTTACCCTTGAAGATGGCAACATTTATGACCTGCTGGATTTGTTTACCCGGAATATCGGCTGGGGCAAGCGTAATCCGCTGATCAGTTTTGGCGATTTCGCCTATCGCTTTTACTGGTTCTTCAACCAGTTCAACCCGAAAAGCCGTTCGCTCAAGAATGTCGCCCATCATTATGACCTGAGCGATGATTTTTATGACCTGTTCCTGGATGAGAACCGGCAGTATTCCTGCGCTTACTACAAGACTCCGAATGACAGTCTGGAACAGGCGCAGGTCCAGAAGATGGCGCATATCGCCGCCAAACTTGCGTTGAAGCCGGGGCAGAAAGTGCTGGATATCGGCTGCGGTTGGGGCGGCATGGCCCGCTTTCTCGCCGAGAATGCAGATGTGAAGGTCACTGGTGTCACGCTTTCTAAAAACCAGCTTGGCTATGCAAGCGAAAAGGCCAGGCAGACGGGCCTTTCGAACAAGGTCGATTATCGCCTCACCGATTACCGGGATGTCACCGAAAAATTCGACCGCATCGTCTCCGTCGGCATGTTCGAGCATGTGGGCGTGCCGCATTACAAACAGTATTTCAAGAAAGTAAAATCCATCCTGACCGATGACGGCGTCGCCCTGATCCATACCATCGGCACCGCAGACGGCCCGTCACCGACCAATCCGTGGATACAGAAATACATCTTCCCTGGCGGCTATATCCCGCCCTTATCGGAAGTAACCCCGGCGATTGAGAAAGCCGGGCTGTATGTGACCGATGTTGAAATTCTGCGTGTGCATTACGCGGAGACATTGCGCGACTGGCGCAAGCGCTTCATGGAGAAGCTCGAAACAGTGCGCGAGATTTATGATGACCGGTTCTGCCGGATGTGGGAATTCTATCTCGCCGCCAGCGAGGTTTCCTTCCGCAACAGCGGGCTTGTCGTGTTCCAGATACAGCTCTCGAAACGTCTCACCGACCTGCCGCTAACGCGCGACTATATTCACGAGGTCGAGGAAAAGGAACTCAATCCCGCCCGTGTCGCCGCAGAATAGCTCCGCCTGCCCTGCCATAGGGCGTTAATTTATCGGCAGTAACGAGGGAACTAATTCTTCCGTTAAACGTTGAGTTTAATGAGGAGAAAGGAGTTCCCAATGGAGCGTGCCCCACTAAACATTGAAGACGTCATTGATGGCATCTCGTTTCCCGCCGAAAAGGTCGATATCATCGCCTATGCGGCGGATCAGGACGCCGGACCGGAGGCCATGAACCTGCTGCGGGCGATGCCGGCCGGAGGCTACAACAGCATGGAGGAAATCAACGCGGCGCTGGGCCTGATCGAAGAGGAACCCGGTCAGATGAACCTGTGGCCATCGAAAAAGGCGCGCTAACGGAGAAGGAGAGAGTGATGAAGGAAAAGGATGTTGACGAGGCCCTGGACGAATCCTTTCCGGCCAGCGATCCGCCGTCCTGGTCACCGGGAACAGCGCATCCGGAAGCGGAGCCACGGCCGCCGCAGCATCAGGATCATCAACCCGGCGACGAGAGCAAGATGACGCCAGCCCCGGAATCCTTCATGCGTCATTACAAGGCGGCCGGAAAGCTGGAGGGGCGGATTGCCCTGATCAGCGGTGGCGACAGTGGCATCGGCCGCGCCATCTCCATCGGTTTCGCCAAAGAAGGCGCAGATATCGCCTTTATCTATCTCGATGAAGAGGACGACGCAGCGGAGACCGTCCGCCATATTAATGCAGAGGGCCGAAAGGCACTCGCCATCAAGGGCGATATTGCGGACCGCCAGTTTTGTATAAACGCTGTTAAATGTACCATCAAAACCCTTGGCGGGCTTAATATCCTCGTGAATAACGCGGCGGAACAACATGTCCAGGAAAGGCTTGAGGATATTTCGGAAGAGCAGCTTCGCCGGACGTTCGATACCAATTTCTTCGGCCTCTTTTTCCTCACCCAGGCCGCCCTGCCGCATCTGAAGGAGAAGGATTGCATCATCAATACCGCCTCTATCGTCGCCTATCGCGGGAAGGATGTGCTGATGGATTATGCGGCAACCAAGGGGGCTATTGTCGGCCTGACCCGCTCCCTCGCGTCCAACCTGACGGAGAGGAACATCCGTGTGAATGCGGTCGCGCCGGGACCGATCTGGACGCCGCTCATCCCGGCCTCTTTCGACGCCGAGCAGGTAACCGAATTCGGTGAAAGTTCGCCTATGGGCCGCGCGGGACAGCCCGACGAAGTCGCGCCGAGCTATATCTTCCTTGCCTCCGACGACGCCAGCTATATCACTGGCCAGGTCATCCATCCCAATGGCGGCACCGTCATCGGCGGATAGGAATTAATGCTGCCGTAAAGCCTTCCCCTACTCCACCGTGACGGATTTGGCGAGGTTGCGGGGCTGGTCCACGTCGGTGCCCTTCAGGACAGCGACGTGATAGGCCAATATCTGCACCGGGATCGCATAGAGGATCGGCGCGACGAACGGGTCTACCGTCGGCAGCTCGATGGAGCCAAGCGCACGGTCACCGAGTTGCTTGATCCCTGCGGCATCAGACATGAAAATCACCCGCGCGTTCCGGGCCATTACTTCCTGCATGTTGGAGGCCGTCTTCTCGAAATAAGGATCGCTCGGCGCCACCACGATGACCGGCACCAGCTCGTCGATGAGCGCGATGGGCCCGTGCTTGAGTTCGCCCGCCGCATAGCCCTCCGCATGGATATAGGAAATCTCTTTCAGCTTCAGCGCTCCTTCGAGAGCGATGGGATAACCCGTGCCACGGCCGATATAGAGCACGTCCCGCGCCTCGAAAATCGCTTCGGCAAGCGCCTTGATATTCTCGTCCCCGTCAAGGATTTCGGCGGCCCGCGCCGGCACCTCGGAAAGCGCCGCGCAGAGCCGCGCCTCTTCTGCGTGGTCGATGACCCCGCGCTTCACCCCGGCATCGATGGCAATACAGGCGAGCGTCACCAGCTGACAGGTGAAGGCCTTGGTCGAGGCCACGCCGATTTCCGGACCGGCCTGGGTATGGAAGACGAAATCCGACTCCCGGCCCATAGAGCTTTCCTCGACATTAACGATGGAGGCGATATGCTGGCCATGCTCCTTGGCGTATTTCAGCGCCGCGAGGGTATCCGCCGTCTCCCCGGACTGGGAGATAAAGAGCGCCAGCCCGCCTTTTTTCAGCGGCATCTGCCGGTAGCGGAATTCCGACGCGATATCCACCTCCACATTGAGATCGGCAATCCCCTCGAACCAGTATTTCGCGATCATCCCCGCATAGAAGGAGGTGCCGCAGGCGACAATGGTCATTTTTGGCAGATCGTTCCAGTCAAACGGAAGATCAGGGAGCGTGATGGTCCGGCTTTTCGGGTTGAAGAAGCTGTTCAGAGTCTCCCCCATCACCGCCGGCTGCTCGGCGATTTCCTTCATCATGTAGTGGCGATGGTTGCCCTTGCCGAGCATCGCCCCGGAAAGCTGCGTTTGCTTGATCGGACGTTCGACCTTGGTATGAGTCTTGTCATAGAAGGTTGCGCCGTCGCGGGTGAGGACGGCACAGTCATCTTCTTCAAGATAAGAAATCTTGAGCGTGAGCGGCGCCAATGCCAGCGCATCGGAGCCGAGGAACATCTCCCCGTCGCCCCAGCCGACCGCCAGCGGCGCGCCGCGCCGCGCGCCGATCATCAGGTTGTCATGGCCCTTGAAGATCACGGCGAGCGAGAACGCGCCATGGAGGTTTTTAAGCGCCTCGGTCATCGCCTCTTCGGGCGTCATCCCGTCATCGAGGAAGCTGGTAATCAGCTGCGCCGCAATCTCCGTATCCGTTTCAGATTCAAAGACATAACCCTTTTTGCTCAGCCGCTCCGCCAGTTCCCGGTAATTCTCAATAATGCCGTTATGGACGAGCGCGATCTGCTGGGTCATATGCGGATGGGCGTTGACCTCGTTCGGTACGCCATGGGTCGCCCAGCGGGTATGGCCAATCCCGGCAAGACCGGAAAGCCCATCCGTTTTCAGCACTTTTTCGAGATTTTCGAGTTTGCCTTCCGCGCGACGGCGATCGATCCCGTCCTTGGTTAGCGTCGCGATCCCGGCGCTGTCATAGCCGCGATATTCAAGGCGCTTCAGCCCGCCGACTAACGACGGCACCACATCCTGTTTGCCGAGAACCCCGATAATTCCACACATATTTCGCGTACCTTATAATAAAAACAATATAGTAGCGTTATTTCGTAACTTTTTTCTTTAAGTCACGGAACCGCTTAGCCCAGCCGGCTTTCTGTTTCTCATCGGCCCGTTCTATCCCGAGGGCGTCGGCCTCGACATTCTTCGAGATGGTGCTGCCCGCGCCGATAATGGCCCCGTCGCCGATCTTTACCGGCGCGACAAGCGCAGTATTGGAGCCGATGAAGGCCCCCGCCCCGATATCGGTCTTGAACTTGTCATAGCCGTCATAATTGCAGGTGATCGTGCCGGCGCCGATATTCGCCTCTGCGCCCACGCGGGCATCGCCGATATAGGAGAGATGGCTGACTTTCGCGCCGCTCTCAAGCCGGGATTTCTTGATCTCGACGAAATTGCCGATTTTCACATTGTCGGCGATCTCGGCGCCCGGGCGCAGCCGAGCAAATGGACCAATCTGCGAATTCTCACCGATGGTTGTCCCTTCCAGATGGCTGTAGGCCTTGATGCGGACATTATCTCCGACCGTCACCCTGGGTCCGAAGAAGGCGCCGGGCTCGATCACCACATCACGCCCCAGTTTCGTATCATGGCTGAACCAGACGGTCTCGGGATCGATCAGCGTCGCGCCCTCCGTCATCGCCGCCGCACGCCAGCGGTTCTGCGCGATGGCTTCGGCCTCGGCAAGCTGCAGACGGTTGTTGACGCCGAGAAGCTCTTCCTCCTCGCCCTTCACATAGGCGCAAGTGAGACCCTTTTTAATCGCGATCTCGACGATATCGGTCAGGTAATATTCGCCCTTGGCATTCTTGTTATCGACCGCGTTGATCAGATCGGCGAGATGGGCGCCATCGATGGCCATGACCCCGGAATTACAGAGCCGGACGGCGCGTTCTTCCGCGTTCGCGTCGGCAAATTCGACAATGGCGGTGAGGTTACCGCCCGCATCCGTCACCAGCCGGCCATATTCCAGCGGATCAATCGGCTCGAACCCCAGCACGACAACAGCGCAATTCCCGCTTGCGCGGCGTTTCTCGATCATCTTGTGGAGCGTTTCCGCCTCGATCAGCGGGGTGTCGCCATAGAGAATGAGCACATCGCCCGCAAACCCTTCAAGCGCGTCAAGCGCCGCGGCGACCGCATGGCCGGTGCCCAATGCCTCCTGCTGTATGGCAATCTCGGCGGGCGCAACCTCCTCCTGCACGCTTTCCATGGCGGGCGATGTCACGACCACGACTTTGGCCGGATCAAGCGCCCCCACGGTCCCCAGAAGGTGGGAAATCATCGGTCGTCCACCGATTTCATGCATGACTTTCGGCTTGGCCGATTTCATGCGGGTTCCGGCTCCGGCGGCAAGGACAACGGCGGCAATAGAGGTCATTTTACGATACGGCCTTTTTACATACTCACGATTTCGGCTTTAATAACACCTAACCATAGACTAAAAACAAATAAAATAATGTTACCGGATTTTTCAAAAATGCAGAATTTTAGCCTAATTTTCGATCTCGACGGCACACTGGTAGACAGCGCGCCCGACCTTTTCGCCGCGCTCAACTTTTGCCTGAGCCATGCGGGGCGGGAGACGATCGACCTTGACCATGTTCGCCATATGGTCGGCCAAGGCGCGCGGGCGCTGCTGGAAAAAGGGCTGATCAGGACGGGCGGCATGCTGGAACGGGACGAATTTGAGGCGCTCGCCCAGGAATTCTTTCTGTTCTATGAAGATCATCTGAGCGATGCGACCCTACCCTATCCGGGCGTGGTAAACGCGCTTGAGACGTTCCGGGCGGAAAATGTGCCGCTTGCCGTCTGTACAAACAAGCCCGTTGGTTTTGCCCGGAAACTGCTTGATGAGCTGGAGATGAGCCGCTATTTCCGTGCCGTGACTGGCGGCGACAGCTTCAAGATGCGCAAGCCCGCCGCGGGCCATATCACGGGCACGCTCGCCGAGATGGCGCATCGCGGCGATGCTGCCTTCATGATCGGCGATTCCGCCACCGACATCAACGCCGCCCACAACGCCAGCATTCCCTGCATCGCGGTCAGCTACGGCTATACGGAAACCCCGGTCCACGATCTCGGTCCTGACCATATCATCGATCACTTCGATGAGCTGGTTCCGCTGATCCGGCGCCTCACGGAGACCCCGGCCTAATCCCCCTGATAGCGCATTTCCCTGAGGTCGATAATAGCTTCTTCTTTCGGGACAAGGACTGTATTGAAAACCATGCGCCACACTCCCTGAGTGAAAATTTTCAAATAGTATGTCTGTCCTTCCACGACATCCAATGTCAGCGGTTCGTCCACCGCGATAACGTCTGTCCGAAATTCATGCATCCCCGGATCAGTTTGAAAGGTGATATATCCGCCTCGGTTCAATGATCCGACCTGTTGTCCGTTGTCCAAGAATGGTGAGGTTACACCGGATCCCCGGAACTGATCCAAGCGATACACATAAATGAGCGCCTTGCCGGGTTCGGGCTTCAGGTCCGGCGTGGCGGAGCTTTGCTCGGAGAAGGTAGGACCGGTCGCCGTGCAGCCTGCGAGAATGACAAACGCAAGAACGGAAAGAATAGAACGCATAAAAAACACCTGACTGGATTGAGATAGATTATTTTTACTATCGCAATGCGGTGGTCTGCGCAATCTGTAATTTAGTGAACTGCCCTAGTCTTCGCCCTTGAAGATCGGCAGTTTGGCGATTTTCTTACCAGAGGGAATATCGCGGGAGAAGATCCAGTCGGCGATGTCCTTCCAGACGATCGGCGCCTGCAGGTCGCGCATCAGCATATGCCAGCCGTCCTCATAGAAGACGATATCCGTCCCTTCGGGCAGGCGGGCGGCGATTTCCTCTACCGGTTTCTTTGGTACCAGCTGATCATTCGCGCCATAGAGCAGCAGCACAGGCGGGGTAATCTCTTCCGCCACGTCATAGGCGGCATCCATGATCGAGACGAGACCGAAAAGGGAATCGATGCGGGTTTCCTTGATGAACAGCGGATCGGCGCCGAGATTTTGTAGCATCGAGATATTGTCGGAGGCCTGAATGCCCATGCCCTTGCCCGTCAGTGTCGTCTCGGGGAATGTATGCGCCGCCGTCCAGAGCACGGCCTTGTAGAAGATATTGAGGGATTTCCAGCCCCAGACCGCCGGGGCCGAGAGGATGACGCCATCGACCTCCGGAAAGCTGTCCGAGGTGACGGCGGTCATCACTACGGCGCCGCCCATGCTCTCACCGATGAGATAGACAGGCTTGCCGGGATATTTCTCCCGCACTTCGCGGACCATGACGGCGAGATCCTTTACCAGCAGGTCCTGCCCCGGCCAGATGCCGAAATTCGGCGCCTCCCCGAAGCCCCGCTGGTCATAGGCGATGGTGGTCAGCCCCTGCCCCATCCACCAGCTTCCCGGAAAGGCGTAGGTGTTGCTGTAATCATTAAAGCCATGCACGGCGATCAGCACCGCCCGTGTCTCCTCCGCCTCCCATGTCTTGACGGGGAGCCGCATGCCGTCGGCAGTGTCGAGATAACGGTCGTTCAGCATCGGCTCGCCATTTTCCGGTCCGGCCTGCTGCACTACCGGCGAGCAGGACACGGCGAGCAAAAGGGCCGCAAGACTTAGGAACAGGAGGCGCATATGGGACATCATCAACTTTCTTCCAGCAGGGCCGCGACACGCCCGCGCAAATGCGGCACGATCTCGGCCTCGAACCACTCATTTTTCTTCATCCAACCCTGCACCCGCCAGCTCGGATGGGGCAGCGGCAGGATATCGGGCGCATATTGCAAATAGGTGGCAACGGTTTCCGTCAGAGTCTTCTTCCGCCGCTTTCCCAGATAATATTTATGGGCATATTGGCCGACCGCAAGGATAAGCCGCACATTGGGCAGCATCGGGATCAGCGTCGGATGCCAGGTGGCGGCGCATTCGGGCCGCGGCGGGGCGTCGCCGCCCTTGTCCAGCTTGCCCGGATAACAGAAGCCCTGCGGGACAATCGCGAAATTTTCGGGGTTGTAGAAGGTTTCCTTGTCAACATCGAGCCAGTCCCGGAGCCGGTCCCCCGATGGATCATCCCACGGAATGCCGCTTTCATGAACTTTCGTACCCGGTGCCTGCCCCGCGATGAGGACGGGGGCGCGATGATCGGCGACCAGCACCGGACGGGGGCCGAGCGGCAGATGCGCCTCGCACAGGCGGCAGGCGCGGATATCGGTTAGAAGATTGGTTAGCGGTTCGGGATTTTCCGTCATCGGGCGGCTCCCTCGCCTCTAGTGGCAGTGGCGGATGATGTCGTTGAGGCGGGGTGCGTCTCTCAGGCCGGGGCGGTGCAGAAGGACGCCATCTGGAGCCCCTTCCGCCCATCTTTCTTCTATTTTTTCCGTTATGGCAGAGCCCTTTACAAGGCAGACATTCCGTTTCACCTTAACGATAATATCGTCTTCCCCTTGCGGATAGCAGGCCGGGCTGGCGAGGCCGACGTTGTAGTCCAGCATGCCCAGCCAGCAGGCCGCCCGCTCTCCTTCAAGGATCAGAAAGGGATCACTCACCTTTGAAATCGCCCTCTCGTTTATCAAAAAAGGCCGAGATGGCCTCCTCATGGTCCTTGGTGTAATGGGCCAGTGCCTGAAACGAAGCCGACATTTCCAGCAGGCTGTCGAGGCGCATATGCTCCCCTTCGCGCATCAGCTTTTTCGCCATGCGGAGCGAATGCGGCGGGTTGACGGCGATCCGTTTTGCCAGGTCCATGGCGGCGTCCATCAGCTTGCCGTCGTCGACAATGCGCGACACAAGCCCCCAGTCGAGCGCGGTCTCGGCATCGATCATTTCCCCGGTAAAGGTCATTTCCGCGGCGCGGCTGCGGCTGATGACCCGCGGCAGGAACCAGGCCCCGCCATCGCCCGGAATAATCCCGAGACGGACGAAGCTTTCGGCGAAGCGGGCGGAGCTGGCGGCAATGCGGATATCGCACATGCAGGCCAGGTCGAACCCGGCGCCGACCGCCGGACCGTTCACGGCCGCGATGGTTGGTACGTCTAGGTTATAGAAGGACAGCGGTATCTTCTGGATGCCGTGGCGGTAGCCATCCCGGATCTGGGCGGGAGAGCCGGCGAACAGCCCCTCCTTGTCGCGCATATGCTTGACATTACCCCCGGCGGAGAAGGCTTTCCCCGCGCCTGTCAGGATAACACAGCGTACCGAGTTGTCCTTGTTGATCCGATCCGCCGCGGTCAGGAACGCGTCGAAGATTTTATCATCGGAGAGGGCATTGCGCTCCTCCGGCCGATTGATCGTGAGGGTTACGATGCCCTCATCTTGTTTATATATTAATGGTTCAGTCATGACGGACAAGCTACCCAATTGCCCGCAAAATAGGAAGCGGGAAATTGTACTTCAGCGAAGATGGTGTCGGAAAACTTGACAACATTCTAGAATAAGGGGATCGTTGAAAACAATCAGGGGTTCGACCTCAAAAAACAAAAAAGCGATCAAGGACCCCAATGACAGCATCCTCCCGCCCCGCAGATTCCGGTTTTTCCTACAAAGGAATATTCCTTTTCTGCATTGCCATCTTCTTTTTTGCGGTTATGGATACGACTGTCAAATACGCGAATGAGACTTATCCGCCGGTCCAGGTCGTCTGGGCCCGCTATTTTTTCCATACAATCCTGATGGCGGTGATTTTTCTGCCGAAGCACGGCATGCAGCTTATCAGGACCAACCAGTTGAAGATGCAGCTTATCCGCTCCGTTTTTCTGCTGCTCGCGACGGTCTGCTTTTTCACGGCGGTGAAATATGTCCCGCTTGCCGATGCGGCTGCCCTCGGGGCGACGACGCCACTCTTCGTGATTATATTCTCCGTCATCCTCCTCAAGGAGAAAGTCAATGCCCGGCGGTGGGCGGCGGTGATCATTGGCTTTGGCGGCGCCATGATTGTTCTCCGGCCTGGCATGATCGAGGTTCATCCGGCGCTTTTTCTGGTCATCGGAACGTCGATCTTCTATTCACTCTACCAGATCGCCACACGGTTTCTCTCGGGACTGGACAGCCCGGTGACTACCATCACTTATTCCGCGCTGATCGGCACCATCGGTATGAGTTTTGTTGTTCCCTTCTTCTGGGTCATGCCGGATCTCAAGGGCTGGCTTATACTGAGCCTGATCGGCTTTATCGGCGGATTCAGTCACTTTATCATCATCAAGGCATTTGATTACACAGAAGCCTCGACCGTTGCGCCATTCCAATATACGCAGCTCATCTGGCTGGCCTTTTTCGGTTATATCTTCTTCGGGAATTTCCCAGACAATTTCACGATCCTCGGCGCGGCGATCATCGTCGGCAGCGGGCTCTACATTCTCTATCGGGAGCGACAGATCAAGGAGAGCTGAACGGGCGTTCCGAACGGACAGCGGCTCCTGATGATCGATAGCCATAACCCGGAGCCTATCAGTATCCATATGGAAATCATCGGAAAACTTGACATCAATCCGGAATAAGGGGATCGTTTTACAAAAGCGGGAGTAGTTTGGCCCAAAAATAATAATAATAAATTCAGGATACCCCGATGACAGTTATTTCCAACCCGCAGCTCCCCGCCGCCTCTTATCGCGGTATTTTCCTGTTTTGCACGGCGGTGTTCCTGTTCGCGGTGATGGACAGCTTCGCCAAACTGGCCGGGCAGACCTTCAGTCCGCTTCAGGTTGTCTGGGCGCGCTGCTTTTTCCATATCCTGCTGCTGGTGATCTTTCTCGGGCCGTCCCACGGGCTTGAGCTGATCCGGACGAAAAACCTGAAAGTGCAGATAATCCGCTCCATGCTGCTGCTCGGCGCGACGATCTGCATCTTCACGGCGGTGAAATACATCCCGCTCGCCGATGCGGGCGCGATTGCCGCGACCTCACCGCTGTTCGTCATTGTGCTTTCCGTATTGCTGCTGAAGGAGAAAATCAGCGTTCGCCGCTGGGCCGCCGTCGCCTGCGGTTTTGCCGGGGCGATGATCGTGCTCCGGCCCGGCCTCTCGATGGTGCATCCGGCGATGTTCCTGGTAGTGTTGATGTCGCTCTTCTATGCGCTTTACCAACTGACGACGCGCTTCCTCGCCGGGGTCGACAGCTCGGCGACGACCGCCTTCTATTCGGTGCTGGTAGGCACCATCGTTATGAGCTGCGTCGCCCCCTTCATCTGGATCGCGCCGGACCTACAAGGCTGGCTGTTGCTGGCGCTCGTCGGCTTTATCGGCGGGGTCAGCCATTTCATCATGATCGTCGCCTTCAAATATACCGTCGCCTCGACTGTCGCACCGTTCAACTATACGCAGATCATCTGGATGGCGGTCATCGGCTATTTCGCCTTCGGCAACCTGCCGGACGGATTCACCATTCTCGGCGCCGCCATCATCGTCGCCAGCGGCCTCTATATCATCCACCGGGAGCGGGTGAACAAGGAGGCCTAGGCGGTTCTACGGCGCAACAAGCGGGACGCGCAGCAGCATCCCGAATTCCTCGGCGAAATTGACGGAGACGCGGGCATGGACCTTGCCCTGCCGGTCATAGAACCGCCCCGTGTTGCCAATGGGGAAAACGCCTTCATGCCAGATGCTCGGGTGGATATAGAGCCCCTTCGTTCCGTCGCAATAGAAGGAGACGAAATCCTCCGGCTGCACATCATCGCCCGGCAGTGCCAGCGGCACCATGAAGGGCGTCCCGTCCAGCGAATAGAAGAGCTGTCCGCCGTCGGGATGATAATTCGCATGCCAGAGCAGCACCTGATCCTGCTCCCGCGTGGCGACCTTGCTGTCCGCCTCCTCTGGGTTGCGGGACCAGCCGAGAATATAGGTATCCTTCACCGCGTTATTACGGCCCCAGAGGACATCGCCCTCCCACCAGAACTCGAAAATGCCTTCCGCCGTGCCGCCCTGATTTCCGGTTCCCTCATCCACCTTGCGCGAGCCGGAGGTCGGCCAGGTGACAATCTCGATCGGAAAATTCTCGTAATCCTCGACAAGGCAGCCATATCCGTCCAGCGACTCATCGGTGGCAACAATGACCGGCATATCGAGATGCGGTAATTCTTCCGGGATTTCCGGGTTCAGGAAATCCGGCGCGTCGGCGGTGGCAGATGTCAGCATAACTCTTTCCCTATTTGATTTTTAATGATTGTAATCGCTCCCGTCTCAACTGACAAGATTGCCGACAAGTCAAAAAAATCAGGCTTGGAGATTAAGTGTCACTAAAGTCGAGCAATATTGCTGCGCAGGCTTAAATAGATTATTCTAAATTAAACTACTATTCATGATTATACGTATTCGAGGTACCGTGTTGCTATGTCAGATGATGCATTAGTAAAGAATATTGACCGTGATGTTCAGTGGTATGAGGATGATATACCAATTCGTGGATGTCAGCTTACCTTACAGCAAATTAAAGCCGCCTATCGTGAGCTTGCAATTCTCACAAAAAACGAAGGTGAGAAAATCGTCGATTCAATCATAAAGCCAGAAGACGTAAATGAGGAAGAATTCAAAAAGCAAAACGAATTTTTAAAGGATGACGCCTTTCGAATAACAGTCTCAATCGTTGGATTTGACGGTCAAACAACATATGGCAAAACTGAGCAAATATTTGATTCTAATAATCTACCTTTTCCCATCAGAACCATATTTTTCACAAATCAGAATTCCTTCAAAAGATATGCCAACGAGACATTGCCGCCAAATCGTTTTTTGCTTTGGCTCCACTTCGACAAGCCACCGCTGTTTGATCCTAGTCCTGTAGTTTCTGAGCCGACACCGAACGCTAGCAAAGTTGAGATAAGTGCTGAAGATGTAGGGTATTATCGTGCTGTTCAGAAGATAGTGAGTTCTAAGATCAGCTCAAATAGAAAGTGGTATTCATTCCTGCACGAGAAATTTTCTTATGATATAGGTCTTTGGTTTATAGCGTTACCAATCGCACTTTATTGGGTGACAATATTTTCAGATGCCCTTTTCCCTCCTGATGGTAAACTTGCTTCGTTTCATATAGCATTCTTTATTTATGGCTTAGGCCTGTCGCTCCTGATCTACAGAGCACTTTTCTCATATATAAAATGGGCTTTTCCATTGAATATATTAGAGGAAAACAAAGATCGAGCGACGCGGCACCGCATTATACTTGGGGCAATAATGTTCGCCCTAATCGTGTCAGGTATAAAATCTGTGGTTGGCTTGGTCACAGGTTTTTAATTACGAGATTCACGTAACATTCGCGCGCTCGACCACGGCGTGCAGGAGAACGTTGCAGCCGGCCGCGAGATCCTCGGGTGTTGCCTCCTCTGCCTCGTTATGGCTGATGCCATCCTCGCAGGGCACGAAGATCATGCCCGTCGGTGCGACGCGGGAGATGTAGCAGGCGTCATGCCCGGCGCCGGAAATGATTTCCATATGGCTGAAGCCGGCGGTTTCCGCCCCGTTCCGGACCGCATTCACACAGTCCGCATCGAACTCGATCGGCGGGGAATACCAGATTTCCTCGAACGCCATCTCGAAGCCGCCCTCGGTCACGATTTTTTCCGCGAAGCCCCGGAGCTCCGCGTCCATCTTGCTCAAAACCTCGTCCTTCGGGTGGCGGAAATCGACGGTGAAGAAAACCTGCCCCGGGATGGTGTTGCGCGAATTCGGGCTTGACTGGATCATCCCGACGGTGGCGCAGGCGAATGGCTGGTTGTCGAGGCCGATGCGGTTCACTTCCGCGATGATTTTCGACGCCGCGACGAGCGCGTCTTTGCGCCGCGCCATCGGGGTCGGTCCGGCATGCGCCTCCTGCCCCGTAATGGTAATCTCGTACCAGCGTTGACCCTGCGCGCCCATGACGACACCGATGGTCTTTTTTTCATGTTCAAGGATCGGGCCTTGCTCGATATGCGCCTCGAAAAAGGCCTTTATCTCGCGGCCGCCGACCTCCTCCGGGCCTGCATAACCGATGCGTTCCAGCTCCTCGCCCATGGTCTTGCCGTCGATATCGGCGCGGCTCAGCCCGTAGTCGAGATCGAACGCGCCCGCGAACACGCCGGAGGCCACCATGGCCGGGGCGAAACGCGATCCTTCCTCATTCGTCCAGACGGCAACCTCGACCGGATGCTCGGTCGTCACGTCGAAATCATTGAGGGTGCGGAGAACTTCGAGGCCCGCGAGGACGCCATAAACCCCGTCATATTTTCCGCCCGTCGGCTGGGTATCGAGATGCGAGCCCGTCATCACCGGTGGCAGATCATCTCGCGCACCCTCGCGCCGGGCGAAAATATTGCCCATCTTGTCCACCTTGATGGTGCAGCCCGCCTCCTTACACCAGGATGAGAAAAGATCGCGTCCCTCGCGGTCGAGATCGGTGAGCGCAAGGCGGCAGCAGCCCCCTTTCTCCGTCGCGCCGATCTTCGCCATCTCCATCAGGCTCTCCCAAAGGCGATCGGCCTTGACGTTCATATTCTGCATGTTAGTCACCTCCCTGCTTTGGTGTGGATGATTACAGGCACGTCCGAACTTGTCCAGCGTTTCCCCGGAGTCAGCTCCCCGCGATTTCTTCCTGCAAAATCTCCAGTTCGAGCCAGCGGGTCTCCAACGCGTCCTTGTCGGCCTGTGCCTTGGCGAGTTCGGCGGCTTTTTCCTTGAATTTCTCCGGAGTCCTGGTGAACAGGTCGGGGTTGGCGAGCTCGGCTTCCAGCGTTTTAATGCTCGTCTCCAGCTCCTCGATCACGGCGGGGAGCCGCTCATAGTCCCGCTGGTCCTTGTAGGTGAGCTTCTTGCGCGGTGCGGCGGATTTCTGAGGGGTATCCTTCGATTTATTGGCCTTCGCGGCCTTCTTTTCCGTGCCGCTCTTCGCACGCTTATAGTCGGAATAGCCGCCGACGAATTCCTCCACCTTGCCCCCCTTATCGATCACGATGATCGAGGTCACGAGCTGGTCGAGGAATTCACGGTCATGGCTGACAACCAGCAGCGTTCCGTCATAGCCCGAAAGCATTTCCTGCAACAGGTCGAGGGTTTCCATATCGAGATCGTTGGTCGGCTCATCGAGGACGAGGAGATTACTCTCCCGTGCCAGCAGTTTCGCGAGCAGGAGACGGTTCTTCTCGCCGCCGGAAAGCGCCTTCACCGGGCTTTTCGCCTGCCGGTCCTCAAACAGGAAATCGCGCAAGTACGCCACCACATGGCGCACCTCGCCGCGCACCAGAAGCTGCCCGCTGCCGGGATCGGCGAGCGTGTCCCAGAGGCTCATCTCCGGATCGAGGCTTTCGCGGTTCTGGTCGAATATTGCCGGTGTCAGGTTGGTGCCGAGTTTGACCGTGCCGGATGTCGGCGTGAGCTTGCCCATGAGGATATTGAGGAGCGTCGTCTTGCCTGCGCCATTGGCCCCGATAATACCGACCCGGTCCCCTCTTTGTATTTTGGTGGAGAAATTCTCTATAACGTCATGTTTTTGGCCGTTATCATCGACATAGGTCATCGAGATTTTTTCGGCCTCGACCACCGTTTTACCGCTTTTAGATCCGCTGCTGACCGTCAGCTTGGCGCTGCCGACAGGCGCCTGCCGCTCCGCCCGCTCCGCCCGGAGGCGATGCAGCGCGCGGATACGGCCTTCATTACGGGCACGGCGGGCGGTGATTCCTTTACGCGACCAGTCGGTTTCCTCGGCGATTTTCTTGTCCAGCTTTTTCGCCTCGACTTCCTCACGGCGGAGGATTTCCTCGGACCATTCCTCGAAGGCGGAAAACCCCTTGCCATGGGTGCGGAGCACGCCCCGGTCGAGCCAGAACAGCCGGTTGGTGAGGTTTTTCAGGAACTGCCGGTCATGGCTGATGATCATCAGCGCGCCCTTGAAGCTCTTCAGCTCCTCCTCCAGCCAGAGGATGGTGGTGATATCGAGATGGTTGGTCGGTTCGTCAAGCAGCAACACATCCGGCTCCGAGACCAGCGCCTCGGCAAGGGACACGCGCCGCGCCTCTCCCCCGGAAAGCGTTTCCAGCAGGCGGTCGCCCTTGATACCGACGCCGTCCAGCACCTGATCGACGAGATATCCCATATCGCCATCCTGATCGCCGCCATTGAGGCCGCTTTGCACCTGTTCATAGACGCTGCGGCCAGGGATAACCAAAGGCTGCTGACGGAGATAGCTGACCTTCACGCCGCTCTGCTGGAAGCGTTCCCCGCCGTCGAGATCGATATCGCCGGCGAGCGCCTTTAAGAGCGTCGACTTGCCCGAGCCGTTCCGCCCCATGAGCGCAATGCGCATCCCCGGCTCGATCCCGAGCGAGATATCAGAGAACAGATCGCCGCCACCAAAGGTGATGCGGGCGTCTTGCAGGGCCAGAATAGGAGCCGCCATGGAAATTACGTGCCGTTAAGTTGGAATTGTCCGTTGGAGAGGCTTCTAGCATTGAAGCACCCTCTACCGCAATTCCCGTGACGGCTTTGCACATTATTTCACATGGCGGACGACGTTGAAGCCTTCTTCGGGCATCGGCGGGATGAAGAAGCGGCTGAACATGTCGAACTCCGCATCGCTCGCCTTGAACGGATGATCGCCGGTCTTGTTCCGTGCCCTCAGGCGGGATTTGCAGACCGTGTTCGGGATATCGAGATAATGCAGCTCATGCGTGACCTCCGCCGCCTCGAACAGCTCGCGGCCCCAGCGGCGGCTCTCCGGCGTATTGGCGGGAAAGTCGAGCACGACCGAGGATCCGGCCCTCAGCAGCGCGACGATATGGTCCTTCAGCGCATATTTCAGCCGGATGGAGGAACGAATATAATCGCTGATGTCGTTGATCTCGCCGTTATAGAGCTCGGCCAGCAGGGTGTCTTCGGACAGCAGAAAGGTGCCCGGCTGCCGCGCGAGGCGGGCCGCCAGTGTCGATTTGCCTGCGCCAATCTTGCCGGACAGAAGGTAGAGGACGGGCGCGTTATGCCCTCTGTCCGGTTCGCGGCCGGGCGGGGTATTTTCCTGGGGTCTCTCTTGTAACATTGTATCGTCTCCTGATTTTAAGGGCCTTCGGAGACGGAGCAATAAAAAACCGCCTCAGAGGGCGGTTGGATCGTTGCCGTTAGGGCATACAGATTTCCGCCATTCGGGGAATGGTGATAATCTTCGCCACAAGAATGTTCATGCAGTATGCCATGCGCGTATTTAAACGACAGGTTGGGGCCGTTTGTCAAGGCACTTGCGTAAAAATGATCTGAGAGCGGGGAAAATTTCCTTTCCTTCTTTAGAACGGCTCTATACAAGACCAAATTCGTCTGTTATAAACCCCTTGAAAACAGACTAAATTGGTACGATATAGATAACATCATGATCAAGCTGAGCAAAATGACCGATTATGGCGTGGTGATCATGTCCGAGATGGCGCGTCTGCCGGGCCGGACGATGACGGCGCCGGACGTGTCGCTGCATACGGGCCTGCCGGTGCCGACGGCGGCGAAGATCCTCAGGATTCTGGCGAAAAGCCCGTTCCTCACCTCGCAGCGCGGCGCCCATGGCGGCTATCACCTGACTCACGCGCCGGAAGATATCTCGATTGCCGAGATTGTCCGCGCCATGGAAGGACCGGTTGCGGTTACCTCCTGCGTCGATGACAGCATCGAGGATTGCTCGGTCCAGTCCTGCTGCCCCATGCGCGGTGGCTGGGAAAAGATCAACCGGGCGCTCAATACCGCGCTCGAAGACGTGACATTGGCCGATATGTGCGATGACACGAAAAATGTAATCACCGAACGGAGGGGGCGAGAGACCGTTTCGCCCGCCTCCCAACTTCAAGCGGAGTAATATTATGGCTATTGCCCGAGAAACCGTCGACCAGGTCGCCGCTGTTTCCGACAAATATAAATACGGCTTTTTCAGCGACATCGAATCCGATACCGCGCCGATTGGCCTGAATGAGGATATCGTCCGCTTTATTTCCGCGAAAAAGGAAGAGCCGGAATGGCTGCTGGAATGGCGGCTGAAGGCCTATCGCCACTGGCTGACCATGATCGAGCCGGAATGGGCGAATGTGCATTATCCGAAGATCGATTTTCAGAATATCTACTATTATTCCGCGCCAAAGGAAAAGTATCAGCCGAAAAGTCTCGACGAGGTCGATCCGGAGCTGCTGGAAGTCTACAAGAAACTCGGTATCCCGTTGAAGGAACAGGAAGTCCTTGCCGGTGTCGAAGGCGCGCATAACGTCGCCGTCGATGCGGTATTTGACAGTGTGTCCGTCGCCACGACCTTCAAGGCACGGCTGGAAAAGGAAGGCGTGATCTTCTGCCCGATTTCGGAGGCCGTGCGCGATCATCCCGAGTTGGTGCAGAAATATATGGGCTCTGTTGTTCCTTATACAGATAACTACTATGCGGCGCTCAATTCGGCTGTCTTCACTGACGGCTCCTTCTGCTACATCCCGAAGGGCGTGCGCTGCCCGATGGAGCTATCGACCTATTTCCGCATTAATGCGGCCCAGACCGGCCAGTTCGAGCGGACATTGATCATCGCCGAGGATGAGAGCTATGTGAGTTACCTCGAAGGCTGTACGGCGCCGATGCGCGACGAGAACCAGCTTCATGCGGCGGTGGTCGAACTTGTCATCATGAAAGATGCCGAGATCAAATACTCAACCGTGCAGAACTGGTATCCGGGCGATGAGAATGGCGTTGGTGGTATCTACAACTTCGTGACAAAACGCGCCGCCTGCCGCGGGGAGAATGCGAAAGTCTCCTGGACGCAGGTCGAGACCGGCTCGGCGATTACCTGGAAATACCCCTCCTGCATCCTGCAGGGCGACAACTCGGTCGGGGAGTTCTACTCCATCGCCATCGCCAACAACATGCAGCAGGCGGATACCGGCACCAAGATGATCCATCTTGGCAAGAACACGTCGAGCACGATCATCTCCAAGGGTATTTCGGCCGGACGCGCGCAGAATACCTATCGCGGCCTCGTCCGCATGGGAAAAAAGGCGGAGAATGCCCGCAACCACACGGTCTGCGACAGCCTTCTCATCGGCGATAAATGCGGCGCCCATACGGTGCCCTATATCGAGAACCAGAGCCGTACCGCCAAGATCGAACATGAGGCGACCACCTCGAAAGTGAGCGAGGAGCAGCTTTTCTATTGCCAGCAGCGCGGCCTCACGGAAGAGGAGAGCATGGCGCTGATCGTCAATGGTTTCTGCAAGGAAGTATTGCAGAAGCTCCCCATGGAATTCGCGGTGGAAGCCCAGAAACTCGTCGGCATCAGCCTTGAAGGCAGTGTCGGCTAAAGGAAATTGAGAGAATATAATACTATGTTGGAAATCAAGAACTTACACGCCACCGTCGGCGGCAAGGAAATCCTGAAGGGCATCAATCTCACCATCAATGCGGGCGAGATTCATGCGGTTATGGGCCCGAACGGCGCCGGCAAGAGCACGCTGTCCTATGTCCTCGCGGGTCGCGACGGCTATGAAGTGACCGAGGGCGAAGTCCTCTACAAGGGCGAAGACCTGCTGGCCCTCTCTCCGGATGAGCGCGCCTGCCACGGCATCTTTCTCGCCTTTCAGTATCCGGTGGAAATCCCGGGCGTGGCCTCGGCCACCTTCCTGAAGACCGCCTATAATGCACAGCGCAAGTTTCGCGGCGAGCCGGAAGTGGACGCGATGGAGTTCCTCAAGCTCATCCGCGAGAAAACGAAGGAGCTCGAGATCAAGGACGACATGCTGAAACGCGCCGTCAATGTCGGCTTCTCCGGCGGCGAGAAGAAGCGCAACGAGGTGTTGCAGATGTCGCTGCTTGAGCCGGACCTGATGCTGCTCGACGAGACCGACAGCGGTCTTGATATCGACGCGCTCAAGATCGCGGCGGACGGCGTGAACCGTCTGCGCAGCCCCAAGCGCGCCGGGCTGATCATTACCCATTACCAGCGGCTGCTCGACTATATCGTGCCGGATTTCGTCCATGTGCTGGCGGACGGGAAGATCGTCAAGTCGGGCGACAAGAGCCTCGCCCATGAACTGGAAGAAAAAGGCTACGCGGCACTGAGTGCGGCCTGATCGGAATATTGATGAGTAAAATGAAAAGCTTAACGCCTTTAGCTCAGAATTACGTTGATCGCTTCGATGCGCTGCGGACGACCCTGCCCGGCCATGGCAATCCGCTGGTGGCAAGCGCCCGGGAAGCCGGGCTTGCCCGCTTTGCCGCGCTCGATTTTCCGGGCCGCAAAGTTGAGGACTGGCGCTTTACCAACCTCTCGCCGCTGACCAAGGGGTTCGAGACGGAAGGCGCCCCGGCATCGGATGAAGTCCCGGCGCCGGAGTTTGAGACGCCGCATGTGATGACCTTTATCAATGGCCGTTTCTCTGGCGATGACAGCCGTCTGGGCGACCTGCCGGACGGCATCAAACTTGCCTCCCTCGCGGCGGAGCTGGAAGCGGACAACAACGCCCTGCCCGATAGCGCCGCCGAGGAATCCCGCGCCGTCGTTGCACTCAACACCGCCTTTATGGAGGATGGTTTTGTCCTGACGGCAGAGCCAGACGTGAAAATCGATGAGCCGATCCTGATCCGTTTTCTGAGCCAGACGGGCACATCCGAGAATGCGCGGCATATGCGCAATATTATCCGCCTAGGCGCAAACGCCGAGGTGACATTGCTGGAGGAACATGCCGGGATTAACGGCCATGCCTATTTCGCCAATCCGGTGACCGATATCGCCCTTGAAGAGGGATCGTGGCTCCATCACTACAAGCTGCAGGCCGAGAGCGACACAGCCTTTCACCTTGCCAATGTCGATTGCAACGTCCCGAAAGGCGCGACTTACGAGAATTTCAGCCTGTCCACCGGCGCGCGGCTCAGCCGCAACGAACTGGCGACCCGCATTACAGGGTCCGGTGCGACCAGCATTCTGAACGGCGCCTATCTGATGCGGGGCAAGCAGCATTGCGACACCACCACCATCACCCGCCATCTGGTGCCGGAGAATGACAGCCGTCAAGTCTATAAAGGCATTCTCGATGATGACGCGCAAGGCGTCTTCCAGGGCAAGATCCATATCGCCCCGGATGCGCAGAAGGTCGCGGGCGATCAGCTGAGCCGGGCGCTGCTGCTTTCCGAGCGGGCCTCCGTCGCGGTCAAGCCGGAGCTTGAGATTTACGCCGATGACGTGAAATGCAGCCACGGGGCCTCCTCCGGCGAGCTGGATGCGGATGCCTATTTTTACCTGCAATCACGCGGGATCGATGAGAAGACGGCGCGGAAAATACTGATCGATGCCTTCCTCGCCGACGTGCTGGAGGAAGTCTCGAACGAGGCGGTGCGCAGCTATTTTGCCGATATCACCGCCCGCTGGATGGACGAGGTATAGGCCATGAATGACATGACAACATTCGATGTAGAGAAAATCCGCAAGGACTTCCCGATTTTTGGTCGCGAAGTCCATGGCAAGCCCCTCGCCTTCCTCGACAGCGGCGCGTCGGCGCAGAAGCCGACCGTGGTGCTGGAGGCGATCGAGAAGGCTTATTCGGAAACCTATGCCAATGTGCATCGCGGCGTTCATTATCTCAGTCAGGTCTCGACGGATCTCTATGAATGCGCGCGGGAAACCGTACGGGCGCATCTCAATGCCGCCAGCGTCGAGGAAATCATCTTCACCAAGAACGCAACCGAGAGCATCAATCTGGTCGCCTATTCCTACGGCTGGACAAATCTGAAGCCGGGAGACGAAATCCTGCTCTCGACGCTGGAGCATCATTCGAACATCGTGCCCTGGCAACTGATCGCCGAAAAAACCGGCGCCGTCGTGAAGGCCGTGCCCATCGACGCGCATGGCGAGTTCATGATGGAGGCCTATCATGATATGCTGGGCCCGAAGACGAAGATCGTCGCCGTCACCCATATCTCCAACGCCATCGGCACGATCACGCCGGTCAAGAAGATTATCGAGGCCGCCCATGACGCGGGCGCGGTAATCCTGATCGACGGATCACAGGCCGCGCCCCATATGAAGCTTGATATGCAGAGCCTTGGCGCGGATTTCTATGTCTTCACCGGCCACAAGGTCTTCGGCCCCACGGGGATCGGCGTGCTCTATGGCCGTGAGGCACTGCTGGAGGCCATGCCGCCGTTTCTGGGCGGCGGCGATATGGTCGGGCGGGTCACCTTCGAAAAGACAACCTATGCCAAGGGCCATTCGAAATTCGAGGCCGGGACACCGCCGATTGTGCAGGCCATCGGCCTTGGCGCCGCGATTGACTATATAAATAACATTGGGCTCGAAAAGATCGGCGCGCATGAGCAGGCCCTGCTCGCCTACGCCACCGAACAGCTCGGCCAGATCAACAGCCTGCGGATTATCGGGCAAGCGCGGCACAAGGCGCCGATCATCTCCTTCACGCTCGACGGGGTGCATCCGCATGACATCGGGACGATCGTCGATCGCGGCGGCGTCGCCATCCGCGTCGGCCATCACTGCGCCCAGCCGTTGATGGATCATTTCGATGTGGCGGCAACGGCCCGCGCCTCAATGGCACTTTACAACAACCGCGCCGATATCGATGCCCTGGTGGAATCGGTGAAATCGGTACAGGAAATTTTTGGCTAGGACAGATCGCTATGATGGATGAACTAAGAGAGCTTTATCAGGAAGTGATCCTTGATCACAGCAAGAACCCCCGCAACTTCCGCCATCCCGAAGATGCGAACCATGAGGCGCATGGCTATAACCCGCTCTGCGGCGATACGGTGAATGTCTATCTCCGGCTCGGCCATAACGGCCTGATCGAGGATGCCGCGTTCGAGGGTAAGGGCTGCGCGATTTCGCTCGCCTCCGCCTCGATGATGACGGATATCATCAAGGGCAAGACAGAAGCCGAGGCGCGGGAAATTTTCAGTGGCTTCAAGAAGCTGGTGACCGGCGAGGAAAATAATTTCGACGCCGGGGAGGATACGGACCGGCTGATGATGCTGGCCGGGGTCAAGGAATTTCCCATGCGCGTCAAATGCGCGACCCTGCCCTGGCACGCCATGACCTCGGCCATGGATGAAAAGCCGGAAGTGACAACGGAGTAAGCAATGACGGCAATGGATAAAATAGAGCGCCCTGTCGCCACCGGCCCGTTTGAGGAAGGCACGACCGGCTCCCCGCTGGAGGAGCCCATCGTGGCGGCGCTGCGCGAGGTGTATGATCCGGAAATTCCGGTCAATATCTTCGATCTCGGCCTCATCTATGTGATCGATATCGGTGAGAACGGCGATGTCTTCGTCGGCATGACCCTGACTGCGCCGGGCTGTCCTGTCGCCGGGGAAATCCCGATCTGGGTCCGCGATGCCGTCATGCCTGTCGAGGGCGTGAAGGATGTCGAGGTGGAAATCCTCTGGGATCCACCCTGGAATCCTGATAATATGTCCGACGCGGCGAAGCTAGACCTTGGAATGTTCTAAGTTGTTATTATATAAGGCCCATAGGTGATATATGACTGATACGCAAATTATGACATTGACGGACAGCGCCGCGAAGCGCGTGAAATCCCTGCTCGGCAAGGCGAGTGAGACCCCGCTTGGCCTGCGCATCGGGATCACCAACACCGGCTGCAACGGCCTGACCTATACCATGGATTACGCAACGGACCGGAAACCCGACGATGCGATCGTGGATTCAGGCGATATCACCCTGCTGATCGACCATGACGCCGTGCAATATGTCGCGGGCACCGAGATGGACTGGCTTGAAGAAGGGCTGCAATCGCGCTTCACCTTTGAAAATCCCAACGAAAAAGGCCGCTGCGGCTGTGGCTCCTCCTTCCACGTCTAGGACTTCAAGAAAATCAGGCCTGATTCTGGCCGGGGTCGTGCTGGCGGTCGTCTCGTCTGCCCTGATTGCCATGACCCTCGTTCAGGCGGACGACAGCTACAAGGAATATGGATACCATATGATAACCCCGCTGGAAGCCGACGCCCTGTTGAAACAGCAGCCCGATGCCGTTGTCCTGGATATCCGCACGCCGGAGGAATTCAACGCTGGCCATATCGCGGGCGCCGTCAATATCGATTACTTCGCCGCCGATTTCGCAGACCGGATTGCCGGTCTCGATCCCGAAAAAACCTATGTCCTGCATTGCAAGTCCGGCGGGCGCAGCGATCGCTCCCTCCCCCTCCTCCGCGCGAGCAATATTACCAACGTCCATCATCTCGAAGCTGGATTTGACGGCTGGAAAGCCGCCGGTCTGCCGATCGCCAGACCCTGAGCCGTCGATCTTCCCTTCTTTTCGCGCATCCCAAACCCGTTCGTGACATAAACTGGCCGAATTGCTAGTCTTTACTGACAATTCAGGACAAGAACGAGGAATAAAGCAGGATGCAGGACCGTTACGGCAATGAGGTCAGCACAGGATCACGGGCGGCGCTTGACGCCTATATCGAGGGGGTCGACCATTTTCTGGCCGCCCAGGTCGCAGCCGAGGACGCGTTAAAACGCGCCGTGGACCATGATCCGTCCTTCGCCCTCGCCCATGCCGCCCTCTCCAGATACTACCAGGTGACCGCCCAGCCGACCGAAGCGCTGAAATCGATGATCTCGGCGCGGGAGCTGGGCGCCGGATTTACGGCGCGCGAGCGATCTCATGTGGCGATTGTCGGGCAACTGCTTGATGGCAACAGCGCCGCCGCCTACAGGGACATCAAGCGCCACACCTCTGATCATCCCCGCGATGTGATGATGCTGCAGCCCTGCGCCGGGGTATTCAGCCTGATCGCCTTCAGCGGGCGCGTCGGGCGCGATGCGGAAACCTTCGCCTTCTTTGACAATCTCAAGCATCATTTCCATAACGACTGGTGGTTCGATAGTGTGATGGCCTTCGCGCTCTCGGAAATTGGCCGGCTGGAGGAAGCCAGACCGATCATCGAGCGCTCGTTCAAGAATAACCCTTCTAACGCCAACGCCGCCCATTACATGGGGCATTTCCTCTATGAGAGCGGGGCGCATGAGGAAGGCCGCGCCTTTATTCATGACTGGCTGGAAAGTTATCACCGCAGCTGCCTCATGCATTGCCATATCAGCTGGCATGATGCCTTGTGGTCGCTGGAACTTGGCAAGCGTGAAACGGCTTGGGAAATCTTCGATGAAGCCGTACGGCCCGGCAATGCCTGGGGTCCGCCGATCAATGTTCTGACCGATACGGTGTCCTTCCTGCTCCGGGCGGAGATTGCCGGCGAGAAACGGCGAAAGGATCTCTGGCAGGAGGTCAGCGATTACGCCCGCATCCATTTCGCCGCACCCGGCATCAGCTTCGTCGATGCCCATTCCACCATCGCCCATGCCATGGCCGGAGAGGAGGAACTGCTCAACGAGCTTCGCGAGACGTCCTCCGGCACGGCGAGCGACATGGTCAATGCTCTCCCCGAAGTCTATCGCGCCTTTGCCGCACAGAAATGGCAGGCGGTGATGGATCGGATCATTCCCGTCATGGGCAATCATGAGCGCCTCGGCGGCAGCCGGGCGCAGCGCGACCTGCTGGAATTCACCCTGCTGCATGCCCTGCTCAAGCTCGGCAAGCGGGAGGAAGCGGAACGCCTTTTCCTTCTGCGCCGTCCCACCCTCGCGAAAGATGGCCTGCCCCCGTCCCTGTTCCCGGAGGCGGTCGACGCCTAGAATTTCACGAGAGGTCCATGCGGGCCGGAGGCGAGCGTGAGAAACGTCCGGTCCTCGCGCAGCAAAAACTTTTCCTTTTGCGCAAATTCGTAAGTCTCCCGCCCGAGCGGATCCTCTTTGAGTCGCGCGCGGTAGGCCTCATAGGCCGCCAGGCTTTCGATGTTATAGACGCCATAGGCGAGCGTCGAGGAACCCTCATGCGGCGCGAAATAACCGACGAGATCGGCGCCGCAGCGCGGGATCGCCTCCCCCCAGTTCCGCGCATATTGCATGAACTGGTCTTTCTTCGTCGGGTCGATATGGTAGCGGATAAAACAGGTAATCATCTTTCTCTCCTTCTCTGTGTCGCCGGAGAATAGTCCTTGCCCGTCGTTAATGCTTCGCTTACTATCGAACTATGAAAGAAGGACCGGATATCGCCCTGCTGGGCTCGCTGATCGGGGAACCGGCGCGGGCCAACATGCTGACCGCGCTGCTCTCGGGCAAAGCACTGACGGCGAGCGAGCTCGCGGGCGAAGCGGGTATTTCCGCCCAGACCGCCAGCTCTCATCTTGCGAAAATGCAATCCGGCGGCCTTCTCATTCAGCGCAAGCAGGGGCGGCACCGCTATTTCGCGCTTGCCGATGACGATGTCGGCAGCCTGCTGGAGGCGATGATGGGCCTCGCCGCGAAGAAGGGACATCTCCGCACCCGGACCGGCCCGAAGGACCCGGCGCTCCGCCATGCGCGAGTCTGCTACAACCATCTCGCGGGCGATCTCGGCGTGCAGATGATGGACAGCCTGCTCGCGAAAAATCTCCTCACACCGGAGAATGAGGGCCTCGGCCTCACCGAGAGCGGAAAGAGCTTCTTTGAAGAGTTCGCCATTGATTTTGAACCGCTCGAAAAGCTCCGCCGCCCCTTGTGCAAATCCTGCCTCGATTGGAGCAACCGCCGCAGCCACCTCGCCGGCTCCCTCGGCTCCGCCCTCCTCACCCGCTTCAATGACCTCGGCTGGGCCCGCCGCCTTGAGAACTCCCGCATTGTCAGCTTTAACGTGCGCGGGGAGCGGGAATTTATGCGGATGTTTGCGGTCTAAGGGGTTTGGCGGACATCATTTGGTGAAGCGCCCCTCTCCGCCGACCATGGCGATACCGCATTTCAACGCCGGGTCCAGCCGCAGGCCGCTGGCTTCCACCATCTTTCGGGACGGCATGTTCGTGGCGGCGACCAGTTCATGAATGCAGTCCGCGTCAAACCGGGAAAAACACTCGGACACCATTTTCGCATTGACGAATTTGCCCAGTCCCATTCCCCGATGCTTCGGAGAGACGGCGACGAGCCCGCCCCATGCCCATTTTTTATAGGGGCTGAACCGGTTGTAGGAGAAGTAGCAATGCGCCGCGGCCGCGAGGGTATTGTCCGCGTCAACAATCGCCACCGTAAGCGCCGGACCATCCAGCCCCGCCAGTTTTGTCCCGGAGAAGGGCGCAATCCCCTGCTCCGCCATGAAGGCTTGAAGCGCCGCCATCTCCGCGCTCTCGGAATCCTGCAATTCCGGACAATAGCGAAAGCCATCGGGCAACCCGGCGGCGAGAATGGCGGTTGACGCCGGGACGGCCTCTTCGCGGGTCGCCACGAAGACGTCCCAGAAATCAATTTTGCAATTATGCGCCTGCAGTCGGCGGGAGATTGCCTCCGTCTCTTCGGACGGGATCAGCCGAAAACCGAACACCCCGTCGCGCTTCAGGATATCGAACAGCGTGTCCCACCCCAGCACGTCCGGATTATCCGCGCCTAGAAACCGCCCGGGATCACAGGCGCCCGGCGTGCTCAGCATCCAGTCACGGGCCTTTTCCGCGGCCATCTGCAACGCCATCTGCTGTTCAGTCCCAAAATATCCCGGCATTCATCCTCCCCGCCTGACCTGTTATCGGATATTATAAAGAGGCGGCGAAGGGAAGTCACTAAAAGGCGCCGCGCCTTGACGGCTCACGCATTGTGGGTTTTAGTGCGAAGGGGGTACGGGAGTTTTTACGGTCGTTTGCGGTTTGAACATGGTTAGATAGAAATATTAGCATCACCTTACTTCGATGAATATTTTGTTTTTTTAAGTAATTTCTATTCAACTGATAATATAACTGCGCTGCAGTCATCATTTTGTATGATAGCTCTTGCCATTCCAATGCTCATTCCGCCGAAACCATTTCTGGCACGATATTTCATTGTCAGAGAATGGACTCCATTCTCATTTACAGGTGAAATCAGTGTTTCTATATGTTCGAAACTATCAGGATCACGCATCTGATTTTCAACTTCTCGTTCAACTATTCTATGAGACCCATCCCAGGGACTGAGACAATGAAATCCCTTCCTTTTTTCTTCAGCTTTTTTAGCTTCTTCTTGAGCAATACGATCGGCTTCTTCTTGATTTTTTGCTTCTTGTTCTTCCATCAAGCGGTTGTACTCTTCGGGATTCGTCTCTTTTAGTTCCTCCAAATCAGGCGATATAAATGATTTCACAATGAGCGAAATTACGAATATTATTACGAAAACGGCCATTAATCCGATAAATAATTCTTTGGTTTTTTTCTTTTGCTCTTCGAGCTTTTTAATAATTTCTTCTTTATTGGATCGTTCTTTTCCTAGTGGTTCGCCACAAGAGGGACATGCTGCAGCATTAATAGATATGGGATTGTTACAAGTTGGGCAATTTATTAATTTCGAACTCAATTACCAAATCCCCCTAGCAGCAAATAATTTCTACCTTTAATTGATATCATAGCAGAATTATCTTTTTTAAACCTGAAGGTCAAGATTTTTACTGAAATGCTTGCCATTTCCTCATCGTGCCAATTTCTCTTGCATTCCACGCAACAGTTTGCTATAATTACGCCTTCACGTTGCAGGAAGGGATTTCCTGTCTTGCGTTTTACGGGGGCGGCCGCCCCTTCAGCCAATTTCCATATATATGCGAAAAAAGGATACCCGGCGATATACAGCGCGTCTATGCAGGATGTCTGTGCGGGGTATTTGCGGTCCGGTAAGCCGGATGGCGTTGTGCGGGGTCTGATCGGCCCCTTAAAAGCGGGGAGAGGCCAGCCTGCCGATTATGGGCAGGCCCCAGTGTCCCCCTTCAGAGGCAGCGTTCCAGGATGGCCCCGGTAGGATCGGCGGAGAAATCGCCGAGGCGGCTCATGGTACCGATGATCTGCAGGCGATCGGCAGAAATCAGGTCCATCATACGGATAGAGCCGTCAATCTGGACCAGGCCGTAGCGTTGGCCGGTCTGCCAGACGGAAGTCAGCGGTGTTCGGGCGTCTCCCTCCACGTTGTGCGACAGATCCTGCGCGCCGAGGACAATTGCCCCTCCGTCTGTATTGCAAGCCGTGCTCCAGGGTCCGCGAAGGCGGAGGGGCACGGTATCAAAGTTCCGGACCTTACCATACGGGACGTTGATGACCTCAGTAAAGCGTGCACGCAAATTGACGGGCTTGACAATGGGAGCGATCGGGGTCGGTCGTTTGTTTAACGCCAGCTCCGGTCCCTTCCCGTCGTCCGCCATCGAGGAATAGGGTGTGACAAGGCTGTAAACAGTCAGGAAAGCGGCCAGCATCGCCCCGCCAAGGGCCAGGCTGCCGACAGCAAATTTTGTGTTCTTGAACAGGCGGGAATCACGGAGCCGCGGGGCCTCGTCGATATCCACACGGTGATAGACATTGCGGTCCTTCGCCGGATCGAAATATCCCCCGAGGATGCGGACGCGCGCATCGCCCCATTCTTTCACCAGCTTGCGCGCAATCTCCTGCGCGGGATTTTCCGCGTCATAACGGTCGAAACTGCGCCATTTCGTGTCGAAAAGCGTCTGCACGACATATTGCGAATAGCTGTGGTGGGCCGGTGTCATCGTCTCTCTCGGGGCTCGCCTATAATGGTTTGCGCCCGAGATTATGAAAACAGGATAAATAAACCGTTAATTTCGCACGATTTTTTATCGTTTTCGCTTAGGTGACCGCGACGACCGCGCCATCCTTTTCATGCATGACGATGACCGGCTCCATGCTCTCGAAGACATCGTCGTCGAGATGGCAGAGAATGCGGTGGCCGTCCTGAAACTCCTTCAGCGGCGGCAGCTCGGTCTCGCAGATACTGCCGATCTTGCGCGGGCAGCGGGTCTGGAACGGGCAGCCGGGCGGTGGATTAACCGCCGAGGGGATATCCCCCTCCAGAATAATCTGCTTCTGCTCGACCGAGGTATCGGCGATCGGCACGGCAGAGAGCAAGGCCTCCGTATAGGGATGATAGGGCGGCGAGAACACCTCGTCCGTTGTCCCCTGCTCCACGATATGGCCAAGATACATTACCACAACGCGATCAGAGAGATAGCGGACGACGCTCAAGTCATGGCTGATGAACAGCAAGGTTGATCGGAGCTCGTTCTGGATTTCGGTGAGCAGCCCCGTCACCGCCGCCTGGACCGACACATCGAGCGCCGAGACCGGCTCATCCGCGACCACCACCGCCGGATTGCCGGCAAAGGCGCGGGCGATACCGATGCGCTGTTTCTGGCCGCCGGAAAGCTGGCGTGGTCGCCGATGGGCGAAATCCCGCGGTAGTTTTACCAGATCGAGCAGGTCATTGACCTTGTCGCGGACCTTGTCCGGGTCATTCTCGACGCCGAATTTGCGGATCACGCGGGCAATCTGGCTACCGACGGAATGGGACGGATTGAGGGTGTCGAACGGGTTCTGGAACACCATCTGAAGATGGCCCACCGTCTGTGCCTTGCGTTTTTGCACGGTGACATTGGCCAGATCCTCCCCGTTCAGGATAACCTCCCCCTCTGTCGCCTCCTCCAGCCCCATCAGGACCTTCGCGAAGGTGGATTTGCCGCAGCCGGATTCGCCAACGATGGCGACGGTTTCCGCCTCGCGCGCATCGAAATTGATATTCTCGTTCGCCTTCACGGTTTTTACCGCGTCGCCGCGGATCATGGCGATGATCGAGCTTGACTTGATCTCGTAATATTTCTTCATATTCCGGACTTTGAGTACGACCTTGCCCGATTTCACGGACTTGACCGTCACCGCCTCATGATCGCCTTCGGACCAGTCGATATCCTCGAACCGGGCGCAGCGCACCATATGCGCCTCCTCCTCCGGGACGGGCCGCATATTGATCTTGTCAGTGGTGCAGATCCCTTCCTTGCAGAAGGCGCAGCGCGGCGAGAAAAAGCAGCCCTGCGGGCGCTGATGCGGCAGCGGAAGCTGTCCCGGAATGGGCACCAGCGGCCGCTCGTTCTTGTCGGCGCCGGGGAGCGGGATCGAGGCGAACAGGCCGCTCGTATAGGGATGCTTCATATCGTCGAAGACTTCATGCACGGTCCCGTCTTCCACCGCCTCGCCGGAATACATCACCGTCACCCGGTCACAGGTATCGAGGATCAGCCCGAGGTTATGGGAGATATAGATCATCGCCGTGCCGAATTCCGCCGAGATTTCCTTGACCAGCTCGACAATGCCGCGTTCCACCGTCACATCGAGGGCGGTCGTCGGCTCGTCCAGCAGCAGCAGGTCCGGCTTGGAGAGCAGTGCCATCGCAATCACGACGCGCTGCTGCTGACCGCCGGAAATCTGGTGCGGATAGCTGTTCATGATCCGCTTCGGATCGGGCAGTTTCACCGCCTCCAGCAACGCAAGGGCGCGGGACATTGCCTCGGCCTTGGTGACATCTTCGTGGAACAGCGGCACCTCGGCCAGCTGTTCCCCGATCTTCATGGACGGGTTAAGGGAGGCCATCGGCTCCTGATAGATCATGGCTATTTTGGAGCCACGGAGCGCCCGCAGTTCATCCTCCGACATGGTGCGCATATCGCGGCCATGGAAGAGGATTTCCCCGCTCTTGATATAGCCGTTGGAGCCGAGATATTGCATGACGGCAAGGGCGACGGTGGACTTGCCGCAGCCGGACTCCCCGACGATGCCGACGCCCTGCCCCGGCATCACCTTCATGTTGAAGTCGATCACCGCCGGGATCTCCCCGCCGCGTGTATCGTAGGAGATGCAAAGGTTGCGGCATTCCAGAATAGGTGTCTGTTCCATGCTTTACTCCTAATCCTTCATCGATATTTCACGCAGGCCGTCGGCCAGCAGGTTGAAGCCGAGAACCAGCGACGAGATTGCCGCGGCAGGGACAACCGCCATATGCCCTGCGAAGCTGCCAAGCGGCTGGGTTTCCGCGATCATCTTGCCCCAGTCCGGATCTGGTGGCGGCAGCCCGAGACCGAGATAGCCGAGCATGGCAATGGTGATGGTGGTATAGCCAAGCCGCAGGCAGGCATCGACGATAAGCGGCCCGCGCGCATTCGGGAGCAGCTCCACCAGCATGATATACATCGAGCTTTCGCCCCGTGTCTGGGCGGCGAAGATATAGTCCCGCGTTCGAAGGTCGAGCACAAGCCCGCGGACGATACGCATGATCCCCGGCGCCGAGGCGAAAGTCACCGCGAGTACGATGTTAAAGCCCGTGGCGCCGAGATAGGTGATGATGATGATATAGAGCACGATCACCGGGAAGGAGAGCAGCACGTTGGAGATGAAGGAGATCACCTCGTCATACCAGCCGCCGAGATACCCCGCGACAACGCCCATGAACATGCCGACGATATAGGCCACCACGGTCGCGGTCGTCGCCCAGACCAGAACCTGCTGCGCGCCAAAGATAACGCGCGAGAGAATATCCCGGCCCTTATGGTCGGTGCCGAGCCAGTAAAGCCCACCGTCCCGCGCATCCGCGAGGGGCATCTTGAACGGCTCCAGCGGAGCGTTCGGATCATAAAGCGGCAGCACCGGCGCCAGGATCGCCAGGATCACCCAGAAGAGGATCAGCGAGAGGCCAACGATCGCAATGGGACTTTCCCGAAGTAATCCGAGCGACTTGAATATCTTGCTCAACATCGAGGGAGAGGTGTCGTTTGATTGAATTTCCGCAGCCATGTCAACGCCCTCCCTTAAGTGAACCGGATACGCGGATTAAGCAGCGTATAGCCGATATCCGAGATGAATTGCGAGAACACGGCGACGAACACGGCGACCAGGGTACAAGCCTCGATCACATAGATGTCGCCGAACAGCGCCGCATCGAGAAGCAGCTTGCCAAATCCTTTATAGGCGAAGAAAACCTCGACCACGATGACGCCGGAGAGCAGCCAGTTCAGTTGCAGGATGATCACCGTGAACGGCGCAATAAGCGCGTTCCGAAGTGCGTGTTTCATGATCACCCGCCGATAGGGGATGCCTTTCAGCACCGCCGTCCGGATATAATGCGATGTCATGACCTCCGCCATGGAGGCCCGCGTCATTCGGGCGGTATAGCCGAAGCCATAGACGACGAGCACGAAGACGGGCAGGAATATCTCCGCCCAACTGAAACCGCTCGTCATCGCCGAGGTGCCGGGCAGCCAGCCCAGCCAGAAGACAAATATGGCGGAAAAGAAGGTGGCCGAGGCAAACTCGGGCACCGATGTCGTCAGAACCGACCCGACCGAGACCACCCGGTCCTGAAGCGATCCTTCCTTCATGCCCGCAATAACCCCGAGGGTAAGCGAGAGCGGGATCATGAAGGCCATGTAAAGCCCCGCAAGGATGGCGGTATTGCCAAGCCGGGGCCAGAGGACGTCTGACACCGGGGATTTATACTGGATTGAATATCCGAAATCACCGGTCAAGGCATTGCCGACCCAGGTGACATATCGTTCCAGGAAAGGCTCGTTATAGCCGTTATTTTCAAGCCACAGCTCGCGCTGCTCCGTGCTTGAATAGGGCCCGAGGACCTTGCCGGCGACGGCCAGCTTGTCGGATTCGAAAATCGCGAAAAGCGTAAAGGAGACAATGACCATGATAAGGGCCATTGAGAGAAATCGACGAAACGCCAGTATCAGCATGTGTTTGCTCCCCCCGGGGCAAAAAAGCACTAGAAGCAGATAAGGGCGATGTTATATCGCCCTTATCTTCACGTCTTGATTTAGCTGTCGATCCAGACTTTATAAAGCTGGTGATACTGGGTCGGATGCGCTTCCACATTCATGACCTTCTCGCTGGCCAGGAAGAATTTCGGCTGCCAGATCGGCTGGATGATAATCGCATCATCCTGGATAATTTTCTGGACCTCCTCCATGGCGGCTTTACGTTTCTCCGCATCAACGAGCGACTCTGCCTTATCGAGTGCTTTTTCGAATTCGGGGTTGCTGTACCCGGTTTCGTTCCATGGCACACCGGACCGGTAGGCCAGGCTCAGAACCATGGTGCCGAGCGGGCGATGGGTCCAGGCGGTGATGCCGAACGGCGTCGTTGCCCAGATTTCCCAGTATTTCGAGGCCGGCATCAAGTTCAGGTTGAGCGTGATTCCGGCTTCGGCGGCCTGGTCTTTCAGGATTTCGCAGACCTGCTGCTGCCACGGACCGTTAGTATTACCAACGTCGATGGTCAGCTCGATCCCGTCCGGATATCCGGCTTCGGCGAGCAGGAGCTTGGCTTTATCTATATCCCGCTCGATGCGGTTGAGCGCGAAATATTCCGGGTGGATCGGCGAGACATGGTGATGCTCACCCACATCGCCGCGACCCTGATAGATCAGCTCGTTATACTTCTCCGCGTCACAGCAATACATCAAGGCCTGACGCACGCGCTTGTCGTCGAACGGCTTTTGCGTAATATTCATGCGCATCACGCCGGTCTGGGCCGTCCGCGCTTCCAGGATTTTCATGCCCGGAATGGACTGCGCCATGCCGAGGGAGGCGATGTCGAACTCATAGTTCATATCCACCTGACCGGAGGCAACGGCGGCAAGCTGGGCTGCGGAACCGGCGCCATGGTCGAAATAATGGATTTCGTCGAGATAGACTTCCCCGCCCCAGAAGGGCTCATCCGGATATTTTTCACCCCAGTAAGGCTGGTCGACACGTTTGAGAACCGCCTTCTCGCCAACCGCAAAATCAACGAGGGTAAACGGACCCGTGCCATTCGGCTCCTCGACAAGGTTGCCCTTGAAGCCGCGGTGAACGATCATCGTCGGATAGTTGTAGAGGTTTTCCGGGATCGACAGAACCGCCGAATTCAGGTTCAGGCGGATTGTGTAGTCATCAACCTTTTCAAGCGCGCCTTCCGTCATCACCTTCTTGGCATCGTCTCCCTCACCGACCGTGGTGAGCATGGAGTCGAACAGGCCGACGTTGGAGGAGCCGGTGTTCGGATCGAGCCAGCGGGTGAAGTTGAACATCACGTCATCGGCGTTGAAGTCATCACCGTTATGCCACTTGATGCCCTGGCGCAGCTTGAAGGTCCAGGTTTTCAGATCGTCCGATGCGGACCAGCTTTCCGCGAGATACGGGCGGGTCACATTGTCCGGGCCGGTCATGACAAGATACTCGCACACCTGCCGGGCGACGTTCGATGGCGGCGTCCAGCTATAGACGGCCGGATCGTTCATCTCCTGCACTTCCATGGAGACTTTCAGGATGCCGCCCTTTTTAGGTGTCGCCGCTTTTGCTTCCAGTGTCGGGTCGGCAATTCCGGCGATCGAGTAGGCCGCCGCGGCAGAGAGGCCCAGCAACGTCGAGGTTCTGAGAAACTCGCGGCGGTCCATCTTGCCACTCTTGAATTGTTCGGTAACATCCTTGATCTTGGGATGAATGCGCCCCGGCATTTCATGATCCATTTTCTTGACTGTCATCTTGGGTAACTCCCTATCCGTTGATTTGTCGCATCTTGTTTACTTGCTAAAACTTGTATCGATCACTTGATTTTCACATTTTTCCAGCGATCTTTTTGTTCATTTTACGACTATATTTTTCCTGTCCAGATCAAATTATGCCGCAATTTCAACCATTTTGATCTTCTTTATTCTTTAGCATAGTGAAACTTCAGCCAGCTCGTCAATGGGAATAGAAAAAAATATTATATACTTTCGGTATCATTGTATAGTTTTGTGATAGCGAAATAAATCCAAATAAATAAAAGGAAAAATATAGCCAAAATTAAACTTGATACTTAATTATGACAGTCAGTATTTGGTATACTTTTCCAGTACGCTATTCCGGATATTCAGAAATCGGAATTATATGTTTGTTTATTTAAATTTAAATAAAATTCGCAGCCTCGGGCCGCTCTTCTCCTTCACATCATCCCAGCAGAAGAAATTTACTTCCGGCGTCCGTCAGCGTATTATGACGCCGCTTCATTTCAAAAATAGATAAGAACAAAAAGGAAATCAAATGCAGCGCGAATTATTCAGTGAAGAACATGAGCTTTTCCGGGCCTCTGCCCGCCGCTTTGTCGAGGAGCGGGTCGTCCCCTTCCATGCGCAGTGGGAAAAGGACGGACAGGTCAGCCGCGAGGTCTGGCGCGAGGCGGGCGAAGGGGGCTTTCTCTGCACCTCCGTGCCGGAGGAATATGGCGGGGTCGGCGGTGACTTCCTGTTCGGCGCGATCTTTCTGGAAGAACTCGCGCGCGCCGGGACCAGCGGCCCCTCCTTCCATCTGCATTCCGAAATCGTCGCCCCCTATATCACCGCCTATGGCACGGAAGAGCAGAAGAAACACTGGCTTCCCAAGCTGGTGAAGGGCGAGGCCATCGCCGCCGTCGCCATGTCTGAGCCCGGCGCGGGATCGGATTTGCAGAATATCCGCACCACCGCCATTGCCGATGGCGACGATTATGTGATCAACGGCCAGAAAGTCTTTATCAGCAACGGGCAGCTCGCCGACCTCATCGTTGTGGCCTGCAAGACGGACCCGAGCGCGGGCGGCAAAGGTGTCTCCCTCATGCTGGTCGAGGGCGACCGGGAGGGCTTTTCCCGCGGCCGCAACCTGGAAAAAGCCGGATACAAGGCGCAGGATACGTCGGAGCTGTTCTTTAACGATGTCCGGGTGCCGAAATCGAACCTGCTCGGTGAGGAGGGGCGCGGCTTCAGGCAGCTTATGCAGCAGCTGCCGCAGGAACGGCTCGTGATCGCCGTCCGCTCCGCCACCAGTATCGAGGCGGCGCTCGACTGGACGGTCGAGTATACGAAGGAGCGCAAGGCGTTCGGCCAGAGCGTCGCCGATTTCCAGAATACCCGTTTCAAGCTGGCCGAGATCAAGGCCAAGGCAGTGATGATGCGCGCCTTTGTCGACCGCTGCGTTGCCGCGCATCTGAAGGGCGAGCTGGATTCGGTCACCGCCGCCATGGCGAAGATGCAATCGACGGAAATCCTCTGGGAAGTCCTCGATGACTGCGTGCAGCTACATGGCGGCTACGGCTATATGTGGGAATATCCCGTCTGCCGCGCCTGGGCCGACAACCGCATGGCCCGTATCGCCGGTGGCACGACCGAGATCATGAAAGAGATCATCAGCCGCGATTTACTGAAGGACTAGATTTTTTTGGGGCTGCCGGGTCCCCCTCTCCTCTTTTGGATATTTCATCCTCTGAACTTGATCATTTAAATAACACGTTATATATTATGTTATATAAATGACAGCGGGAGGCATCATGGTTGAAGATTTTGTCCGCCATAAAGGGTATCTCACCCTCGGCACAAGGCTGAAACGGATCGGCGATCTGTTGCAGGCGGAGGTTCAGCAGCTTCTCGATAGCGAGGGTGTCGCCATCCAGACCGGGCAGTATCCGCTGATTGCGGCCCTTGACGAGTTCGGGCCGCTGACCGTTGGCGAGCTCGCCGAAGCCCTCGGCGTCAGCCAGCCCGGCATCACCCGGAGTGTCGGCCAGCTTGTGAAACAGGGAGTCGTAATAGTGGCGCGCGGAGAGAAGGACCAGCGCACGAAGGTCGTCACCCTCGCCCCGGCGGGGCAGGCGGTGGTCGATCGTGGCAAACGGGATCTGTGGCTGGTGATTGACGGCAGCCTCGCCGATATCTGCGGAAAGGACGCGACGCCGCTGCTGGATGAGCTCGACCGATTGGAGACGGCGCTTGCCGAAAAATCCCTCTACCGGCGTATGCGGGAGACGGCTGATGACTGAGCATATTCTCGACCGGCCGATCTGGAACAGCCTGACCACCGCCCATGCCCGTTTTGCTACCGGTGACGGCAACGCTCGCCGCTTTAAGAAAAATATCAGCATCTTCGCAGGACAGAAGGATGAGAGCGCGGAAAGTTTGGATGCCCTCGCCCGGCTTGTGCCGCCGGACGGCAACCTCTTCCTGATCCAGGTGGCGCCGGTGGTGCTGCCCGATGGTGTCCGCTCCGCCATGAGCGGCGAAGGATGCCAGATGCTGCTGGAGACGCTGAACGCGTCCAAAACAAAAGCCCATCATATCGAGCGGCTCGGCGCGGCGGATGCGAAAGAAATGTATGACCTTGCCATGCTGACCAAGCCCGGCCCCTATCTCATGGATACGCGCCTGCTTGGCGATTTCTGGGGGGTCAAGGAGGACGGCAAGCTTATCGCCATGGCCGGGGAGCGTTTCCGCCATGAGGATTTTGCGGAGATCAGCGGCGTCTGCACCCATCCCGATCATCTCGGACGCGGTCTCGCCCATGAACTCTGCGTTCATGTGGCGGAGCAGATTCTCGCCCGCGGGGAGCATCCCTATCTGCAGGTGTTCGCCACCAACACCCGCGCCATCCGGGTCTATGAAAACCTCGGTTTCCGGACGCGGGCGCAGGTCAATGCGGTGATGCTGGAGCGGGCCTGAATTTTTCGCCGCCCTCTTGCCCTTTCTCGCCCTCTATATTATCTAGGGGGCGAGAGGGACGACCCTTTCCGCTGGATTTTTTCCGGGACGACCCGGCCATTATGAGGAGACAGGAAATGGCCTGGTTTTATCTCGTTGCGGCGGGACTTCTTGAAATTGTTTGGGCTTACTCAATGAAACAGTCTGCGGGCTTTTCGCGCCTGACGCCCAGTATCATTACCCTCGTTACCATGACCGCGAGCTTCGGCCTGCTGGCCCTCGCCATGCGCTCCCTGCCCCTCGGTACCAGCTATATGGTCTGGACCGGGATCGGCGCCATCGGCGCGTTCCTTGTCGGCATTTTCGTGCTGGGGGAGCTGATCACCCCGATGCGAACGGCGGCGGCCCTGCTCATCGTCTCCGGTCTTGTCCTGATGCAGCTTTCCAGCAATGCCTAGCGGTCTCAAGCCTCCCGGCCCCTACGACCCGCCGCCGATGAAGGCCGAGGATATCCTGTTCGAGGATGAGCATCTGCTGGCGCTGAACAAGCCGAGCGGGCTGCTTTCCGTGCCGGGGCGCGGCGATGACCTGATCGACTGCGCCGAAGCACGGGCGAAGGCGCGGGATCGCAACGCGCGGACGGTGCATCGGCTCGACATGAGCACGTCTGGCCTGTTGCTGTTTGGCAAGGGCGCGGAGGTTCACCGTCGCCTGAGCGCAATGTTCGCGGCGCGCGCCATCGAGAAACGCTATCTCGCCTGGGTCAACGGAGAGGTCGGCGAAGACGAGGGAGAAATCGACCTTCCGCTCATTGTCGACTGGCCAAACCGCCCCCGGCAGAAGGTCGATCCGATGAATGGCAAGCCCTCCCTCACCCGCTGGCGGGTATTGGAGCGGCGGGACGCGGCAACCCTGCTGGCGCTCTCTCCCGAAACCGGCCGCACCCATCAGCTGCGCCTGCATTGCGCCGCCATCGGCCATCCCATTCTCGGTGATCGTATTTACGCGGACAAGGCGGCATTTCTTCGGGCCGACAGGTTGCAATTGCACGCGGAGCGGCTCTGGTTTCGCCATCCGATGACGGATGTGGAACTCACCTTGACCGCGCCCGCCGATCTTGCGGGTCCGGATGACCCGGCGGCGGCCTGAAAAATCGGTCTTGAATTCCTGCCCCCCTCGGTCATACTGCGGTATTGTCCCGATATCTCGAGAATGAGGGAGACGACATATGGAAACGGAAACCACCACTGCCGCCGCCGACCCTGCCCCCGGCTTTGCCAAGAACCCGGCCTATAAAATCACGCTGGAGCGTCCGACACGGGAATATGTCGCGACGCTACAGGGGGAGGAAATCGCCCGCAGCCGCAATGTCATCCTGCTGAAGGAAAACGACTATCCGCCCATTGTCTATTTCCCGCCGAAGGATGTCCGCCGTGATCAGGCGACCATGACCGAGAAGGACACCTATTGCCCCTATAAAGGCATCGCCAGCTACTGGAGTTTCGGGCGCGAGAAGAATATCGCCTGGTCCTATGAGGAACCGTTCCGTGAAATGCTGGACATCAAGGGCTATGTCGCCTTCTATACCGACCGGCTGGACGATCCGCTGAGTTAGGCGCGTCCGTTACCACTCATTCAATAACAAGAAAAGAACAGCCATGAGTCAGGTCAAGAACATCCTCTTCATCATGTGTGACCAGCTGCGCGCGGATTACCTCCGCTGCACCGGCCATCCGACGATCAAGACCCCGCATATCGACGCGCTCGCCAATGACGGCGCCGTTTTCACGCATGCTTTCTGTCAGGCGCCAGTCTGCGGTTCGTCGCGGATGTCTTTTTATACGGGGCGCTATGTGCAGTCCCACGGGGCAACCTATAACGGCGTCCCGCTCCGCATCGGGGAGCAGACCCTCGGCGATCATATGCGCGATCTCGGCGTGACAACGGGGCTGATCGGCAAGACCCATATGGCGGCGGACCGGGAGGGGATGAAGCGCCTCGGCCTCAGCCGCGAGACGATCGAGGGGACCCGCGCCGCCGAATGCGGGTTTGAGCCGTGGGAGCGTGATGACGGCCTGCATCCCGACGGCGGCACCGATCCAAACCTCGCCTATAATGTATATCTCCGCGAGCAGGGCTATGAGGGCGATAACCCCTGGCACACTCATGCCAATTCCGGTCTCGATGAGAATGGCGAGGTGGCGAGCGGCTGGCTGCTCCGTAACGCCCATCTGCCCGCTCGCGTCAAGGCGGAGCATTCGGAAACCGCCTATATGACCGATCGCGCCATGGCGAAAATTTCCAATCTTGGCGACACGCCCTGGTGCCTGCATTTGAGTTACATCAAGCCGCACTGGCCCTATATCGTGCCTGCTCCCTATCACAATATGTATTCGGAGAAGGATGTGATCGTCGCCAATCGCGGGGAGAAGGAGCGAGAGGATCCGCATCCGGTGGTCAAAGCCTTCATGGGCCATGAGGAAAGCCGCAATTTCTCGGATGAGGAAAAGCGCCGCCATGTGATCCCGGCCTATATGGGGCTGATCACGGAGATTGACGATAATATCGGCCGGCTGATGGCGTTCCTTAATAAAGAGGGGCGGCTGGCGGATACGCTGATCGTCCTGACCAGCGACCATGGGGATTATCTCGGCGATCACTGGCTCGGGGAGAAAGAACTCTTTCATGAGGAGAGCGTGCGCATCCCGCTCATCGTCCGACATCCGGGCGAAGAATGTAACCGTACCCGTGGCAGCCAGATCAATGCCCTGACCGAGGCTATTGACCTGATCCCGACTTTTGTCGAGGCCTTGGGCGGGGACGCAAAGCCCCATGTGCTGGAGGGGAAATCCTTCCTGCCGTTGCTCAAAGGCGGCAACCCGTCGGAATGGCGCGACATGGTGGTGAGCGAGGTGGACTATGCCTGGCGGGGGGCACGGCTAGCGCTCAAGCTCAAGCCGGATGAAACCCGTGGCTACATGCTACGGACGGAACGCTGGAAATATATCTCCTATGACAATTTCCGCCCGCAGCTTTTCGATCTGGTGAAGGACCCGAACGAGCTGATCGACCTCGGCACAAGTGACCTGCATGAAGAAATCCGCGCGCAGATGGAGGACACCCTGAACCAGTGGCTGCGCCAGCGGCGTAATCGCACCACCGTCGCTTTGGACGAGATCGAGAAGAAGACCGATAACGCCAGGGTTCGCGGCATCATTTTTGGCGAGTGGTAATTTTCGCAGAGAAGCCATTGCCGCTTGTCTAAGGGCGCAATAGGATGGATATTGACGGTCAACCCGGCAGCAACCGGGAAACAGGGATATGGCAACATTCTTCAAGAGCGGGATCAGCGGTGGCCTTCCATGACAAAATCCGATGACACACCGGTCTATCTGGCGGCGGACTGTGGCGGCAGCAACTGCCGCGTGCGGCTTTATGATGAGGACGGCAACCGGCTTGCCGAGGGTTTCGGCGGGCCGTCAAATGCGGCGCTCGGCCTGGATGTCGCCTTAAGCGAGATTTTCCGGGCCACGCGGGAAGCGCTTGGCACGCTCGACGGGGAGGCTATTCCCCTCTCCCGCCTGCATGCCGGCTTTGCCATGGCAGGCCTGATCGAAGCCGACCGACGCTATGAATTCACTCAAATCCCCCACCCCTTCGCCTCGATGACAGCGGAGACAGACGCTTTCGTCGCCCAGCTCGGGTGCTTTGCCGGTGGTGACGGCGGTTTGCTGATTACGGGAACCGGCTCCTGCGCCTTCGCCTCGGTAGGGCCAGACAAATACTACATCGGCGGTTGGGGTTTTGGTGTCTCGGATCAGGGATCGGGCGCGCGCCTTGGCCATCTTGCGGTGCGCCGGGCGCTTCAGGCCTATGATGAAATCCTGCCCCCCTCGCCCTTCTGCGAAGAGATCATGGCGAGAGTCGGCGACACCCCGGCGGAGGTGTCGAGCTGGGCCCTGACGGCGCAACCCGTTGATTACGCGGCCCTGACCCCAATTGCCTTTGACTATGCGGCCCGGGAGGATGAAGTCGCCGTCTATCTGGTCAAGGAGATCGCAGAGGAAGTGGAACAGTTGATCCGCGCCCTCCTCAAGCGCGGCGTCAGCGGCATCCGCCATATCGGCGGCCTTGCCGACCCGATCCGTCCGTGGCTTGATGATAGCTACCAAAGCTATTTCGTCACGGCTGAGGGCGATGTGTTCGACGGCGCGCTGCGCCTGATCAACAACCGCACCGGCTTGATTAACAAATCCGGCAAGGGGCGATGATGAAAAAGGCGCTGATCAATGCTCGCCTGCTGCTGGAGGGCGACTGGCGGACCGGGCAGGCCCTGCTGATCGATGGGGAGACTATCGCGGGAATATGTCCGGAAGTGGATGTCCCGGATGTTTACGCGCGGGAGGATATGGGCGGCGGATATCTGGTGCCCGGTTTCATCGATGTGCAGGCCAATGGCGGTGGCGGTGTTCTGCTGAACGATGCAAAGGACCTTACCGATCTTGAACGGATAGCGAGGGCGCACCGGGCATTCGGCACAACCGCCCTGCTCCCGACCCTGATCACCACCTCCTGGACACGAATGCAGGAGGTGGCGGCCTTGATCCGGGCGGCGATTGCAGAAAAGATGCCGGGGATTGCCGGAATTCACTTTGAAGGTCCCTATCTGAACAGCGCCCGCAAGGGCGTTCATAACGCAGCGCATATCCGCGCCATGGACGATGGGTTTATGGAGCTTGTGGGCGCCGGTGACCTTGGGAGTGTCGTCGTCACCCTCGCCCCGGAAATGGTTGAGCCGGCGCGGATTGCGCGGCTGGTCGAGGCGGGCGTGATCGTCTCCGCCGGGCACAGCACGGCGGGATATGAAGAGATGAAGGCGGCGATTGCGGCGGGGCTTTCCGGCGTCACCCATCTTTATAATGCCATGCCACCGATGGAAAGCCGCGCGCCGGGCCTGATCGGCGCGGCACTCAATTCCCCGGAATGTTACTGTGGCTTCATCAATGACGGCCATCATGTGCATCCGGCAACGCTGAAGGCGGCGATTGCCGCCAAGGGACCAGCCCGCACGATGCTGGTGACCGATGCGATGGCAACCGTCGGTACGGAGATGACAAACTTCCAGCTTGGTAATCAGGCTATCCGCGCGGCGGGCGGACGGCTGACCACGCAGGACGGCACCCTCGCCGGTTCAATCCTTGATATGGCGTCGGCGGTCCGCAATGCGGTCGCCTTGCTGGACCAGCCCTTGGAGACGGCCATCGAGATGGCGAGCGGCGTACCCGCGGCCTTTCTCGGGCAAGCGGCGCAGCGCGGGAAAATCGCACCGGGCCTCGCCGCCGATCTTGTGCTGCTGGACGATGAGATAAAGGTGAAAAGAAGCTGGATTGCGGGCCGCGAATAACGCCGTTATTTGTTTGACGGGGGCGATCGCAGCCCGTAAAAACCATGCCAGCAAAGAACAAACAATTCTGGCCCAACGGGAGGAAATTTCCATGATTTCGATGACAAGACGGTCCTTGCATAAAACGGTTCTGGGGGGCCTCGCGGCGCTGATGACCCTCACTGGCAGCGCGGTCACCGCGGTTGCCGCGGACAAGATTACGGTCGGCGCGCTTCGCTTCACGTCCCACGCGCCGAGTTTCGTCGCGTTCGAGAAGGGATATTTCACCGATGAGGGACTGGAAGTCGAGTTCAAATTCTTCCAGGCCGCACAGCCGATGGCCGTCGCCATCGCCTCCGGTGATGTGGATTTCGGCATCACCGCGATTTCCGGCGGGCTGATCAATTTGGCTGAAAAAGGCGCCATTAAAGTGATCGGCGGTGCCCTGCAGGAAGAGCCCGGCATTGACGGCCAGATCATCCTCGTCTCCAAGGCCGCCTATGACGATGGTGTGACGAGCCCCGCGCAATTGAAAGGCCGCAGCTTCGGGATTACGCAGGCTGGTTCCTCCTTCCATTACATGGCGTCCAAGATCGCCGAAAAAGAAGGCTTTTCAACATCAGACATGAAGCTCGTCCCGCTGCAGAAGGTCGGCGCAATCATCGGCGCCCTCAAATCCGGTCAGGTCGATAGCTGGTCCATCGTCCCCCATATTGCCAAGGCAATTTCCGCCGGACCAGAGATCATGCAGATCGGCATGGTCGCGGATTATATCCCCGACTATCAGGTGACAACGGTCTTCACCTCCACCGAGATTGCGGAAAACAAGCCGGATCTGGTGACGCGCTTCCTGGCCGCTTTCTCCAAGGGCGCCGATGATTTCAACGCCGCCCTTGTCGACAAGACCGAGGGCGAAGAGGGCTCGGTGGCCATGGTGGAACTGATCCATAAATATGTCTATGCAGACCGGCCGTTTGAAAAGGCGGCACCGTCCATCCGCAATGGCGCCATGCGCATCAACAAGAATGCCGCGCTCAACCTCACCAATGTGACGGACCAACTGGACTGGTTCAAATCGGAAGGGCTGGTCAAGGACAGCATCGCCATCGAAACATTGGTCAATACCGACTACGTCGAGACGTTCTAAGCGAGACCATGGACCTCAGCCTTCGCCATATCTCCCATCGTTATGACGAGATTGAGGTCCTTCGCGACATCAACCTGGAGATTGACCAGGGCCAGATCGTCTGCATCATCGGCCCATCCGGTTGCGGTAAATCCACCCTGCTCCGGATGATCGGCGGGCTGGAGCGACCGACAAACGGCGAGGTGCTGCAAGTCGGCACACCGCCGGACGGCTGCCTCAACCCCCTCACCTATATCTTTCAGGATTTCGCCCTGCTCCCCTGGCGCACGGTCGAGGGAAATGTCAGCCTCGTGCTGGAGGATCACTCGCTTGATGGCGCGGCGCGCGAAGAAATCATCACCGATGTGCTCGCCCGCACAAAACTCAGCGATTTCAGAAAAGCCTATCCCCGGCAGCTGTCCGGTGGCATGAAGCAGCGCGTCGCCATTGCCCGTGCGCTCAGCGTCCGGCCCGCCGTCCTGCTGATGGATGAGCCCTTGTCGGCGCTTGATAGCCAGACGCGGGAATTGCTCATGGATGACCTGGTGGAGCTGTGGGAGAAGGAACATTACACCGCCGCTTACGTCACCCATAACCTCGCCGAAGCGGTACGGCTCGGCCACAAGATCGTCGTCCTCTCGCGCCGGCCCGGTGAAATCCGTGATATCGTCGAGATCGATATGCCGCTCAGCGCCCGAACCGGCGAGAATGCGGAACTGGACGCCATCCAGAAGCGGCTCTGGACCCTGATGCGCGATGAGGCCCGTGCCGCGGATATGGAGCTGCTGAATGAGTGACAAGGCGACCGATACCTCCGAGGCGGGCAAGCCGGTTCCCTTTCGCGGCGGCGGCTTCCTGCCGAAATCGCGGCGGATCATCGCGCCCATCGTCTTTATTGTTCTCATCGGCCTGTGGGAGATTGGCACCCGAACCGGCATCATCAGCCCGTTGATCCTGCCCGCCCCGTCGGAGGCGTTCACCGCCTTCATGGACCTGGTGAACTCGGGCCTGCTGTGGCAGCATCTCGCGGCCTCCCTGCAACGGCTGCTGATCGGCTGGTTTTCCGGCACAATGCTCGGGATACTCGTCGGCACGCTGATCGGGCTGTTCTCGGTGGCGCGCTCCAGCCTGCAGCCATTGGTCTCGGCCATCTTCCCGATCCCGAAAATCGCGTTGCTGCCGCTCTTTATCATCTGGTTTGGGATTGGTGAGGGATCAAAGGTCGCGACGATCCTGTTCGGCACCTTCTTCCCGACCGTCATCGCCACCTATGGCGGGATCGACAATGTCGATCGCGGCCTGATCCGCATGGGGCAGTCCTTCGGTCTTTCGCGCCTCTCGATCATAACCAAGATCATCCTGCCGGGTGCCCTGCCCGCGATTCTTTCGGGCGCGCGCATTTCGGCAGCCATCGCGATTATCCTGCTGGTGGCGGCGGAAATGATCGCGGCGGAGTATGGCATCGGCGCCTATATCCTGCTGGCGGGCAGCCTGATGGCGACGGACCAGCTGATCGCCGGGGTTGCCATCCTGTCCTGCCTCGGACTCGTTTTTGCCTGGATTATCGGCAAGGCGGAGAAATACTTCCTAAAATGGCGGGCGTGAGCCCGGCGCCCTTTTTCTAAAATGAACAAATTGACTTAAATACGCGCGGCTGTCCCGGGATTAACCATTTTGCAACCATCCCGGTGGCAATATGGCCCCATTATGACATCCGTCCTGCAGTATAAAGCGCGTCCGACGCCGCTCCGCAAGAAGCAATCGCTGACCGAGATGGCCTATTCGGCGATCAAGGCAGAGATCAATGCCGGTAAAATCGCGCTCGACAGCTTTATCGATATCCCGGAGATCGAGCGGCAGCTCAATATGAGCCGCACCCCGATCCGCGAGGCGATGCTGCGCCTGCAGACGGAAAAGGTGGTGGAGATCGTGCCCAAGCGCGGCATCCGCATCCTCGCCCTCACGGTGAAGGAACTGACCGAATTTTATCAGGTTGTGACCGGACTTGAGCTGCAGGCGATTGGCAATATCTGCGCCCGCGGATTAACACGGACCGATATCATGCCGCTGCTTTATGCCCTCTCCGGCGAGGAGAACGCGCTGCGCAGCAGTAATGATGAAGGCTGGGCGGATGCGGACGAGAAATTTCATCGCAGCCTGTTTGTCCTGAACGGTAACAGCAAACTCATGGAAACCGGCCTGTCCTTTCGCGATGTCATCCAACGGGCGAATTTCAATGCGCTCCGTCATCTCGAACTGACCGATAAGGAACGCTGCCTGCGCGATCATAACGCGGTGAAGGAGCTGATGCTGACTGGAGATGAAGATGGCGCCCGGGCCAGCTACCTCGCGCATAGTAACTGGCTCCGGACACTGATCGCCGAGACGCTTGAGCAAAAAGATGTAAACCGCCTCTAGTCCTCAGGCGCTTCTTTTCAGGCGGATTCCGATTGTATTGACACCACATTTACCCCCTGCTGCATCATCGGAATGCGAACCACGAAATCCGATCCGATCCCGGCATAGGAAGTGCAGATAATCTCGCCGCCGAGATTGCGCAGTGTTTCCTGTACGGAATAGAGCCCGATACCGAGGCCACCGCACATCTGAGCGGCATTCTTCATCCGCACGCCGCGTTCGAAAATGCGCGGAATGTCTTCTTCCTCGATGCCGATGCCCGTATCCTCGATCTTGAGAACCAGTTGTTCGCCCTCAAGGGAAGTGGTCATCTTGATGGCGCCGTCGGGCTTGGTATAGTTGACCGCGTTGCTCAGCAGGTTATCGAGAATACGCTGAAGCTGCGCCGGGAAATCAACTTCCCGCCCCTCCGGCACATTATTAACCCAGTTGAACATCAGATTCTTCTCGCGGACCGGCTTTTCAAGTTTTTCAAGCGCGGTGGAAACTGTACCATTGAATTTCTGCGAGACCGGACCGTCCAGATTGACCGCCAGCCGCCCTTCCGTCACCGGGTTGGACAGTGATATAAAATCAGTCACGTGGGATTTCAGCGCCTCTGCGATCTCGCGGGCGCGGTCGATGAAGCCTTTTTCATCCTTGCCGACATGCCGGGCAAATTCGGCCACCAGATCGTTGAATTTCTGGATCTCCCGGCGGATCGACAGGCTGCCGTCGATGGTATCGTTGGCCAGTTTGTGCTCCGCCTCGAACAGGATACGCTCGCGCAGTTTAAGCTCGGAACTCTGGTCGAACAGCGCAACAATCCGCATGGTGCCGTCCCGGTTGGCCGAGAAATCGGCGCGAACAGGAATTTTCCGGCCGCTTTGCAGTTCAATATTCGTGCGCACCCGCCGCGCTCGGCCGCTTTCCAGTGATTGCATATCGCTCGGCGGTAAATCCGCCTCGATAATCTGCGAGAGTGACGCGCCGACAAGATTGCCGGGCTTGGTCTCCAGCAGTTGGGCGGCAGCGCGGTTACAATGACGGATGATCTTGTCGGAGCCCGCGACGAGGAACGGCACTGTCGAATAATCAAGGAAGCTCTCCAGCAGGGATTTCGTCGTCGATTGCTGCTGTATTGCCTGCCGCTTCAGATATTCAAAGCGCAAGCCCATCACCACGGCGACAACCAGCAGCAAGCCGATGGCAACCAACGTTGTATAAAGCGATTGCAGGTTCTCGTTATCCTTTTCCATTGCATTGAGGACGAGGGTCCGGATCCGGTCCTTTTCCTCCTCATACATGGTGAGAATTTCCCGGAAGGCAGCGAAAGCGGCCTCGTCATTGATGGAGATGGTGCTGTCGATCTCGGCGATGGATTTTCCTTCCTCGCGGAGCTGGTCAATCCGGTTGATGCTGACGAAATAGTCGCGCAGGGTCGCATCGATTGCCGCAATCTGTTCTTGGGCGGCGTCCCCGAAATGGGCGCGAATTATTTCCATTTCCTCGCGGGCATGTTCAAACTCGACAAAGAAATCCGCCTTGTCTTTCTGATCACCTCTCAGGAGATAATCCTTAAAGTTGTGGATCATCCCGTGGAAGCCGACAAGGCTCATGACCTGTTCACTGTTGTCCGTGGTTTCGCTGAAATGCTGATCGGCCTCCATCCACTGAGCCGGCGCATTCACGGAATAAACCTGATAGGTCCAGAAAAACAGCAGCGCAAAAAGCGAGGCAAGAAATGCCAGTATAACCCCGAAATTCTTATGAAAATTTTCTACCACGAGAATTCACCTCTACATCGATACTCTGTACAAAACGATGGATACAATGGTCCTGTAGATAATTTCTCAGGGAAGTCTTAATATTTCGTTAAGATCGGAGGGAGGGGGGTATAGATTTTGCCGGGGAGGTCAAAATCTGTGTCTTTTAGATATCATTTTGGTAAAAATTTATCCAATTTTATAATTATCTAATACAATCATGGCGAAACTATGATTGAATCATGTCATTGCTAATTTTTTGCCGATTCAGACCAGTTCCGTCGTTATTTTCACCTCCGAATGGAGGGTTTTATGCACCGGGCACATGTCGGCAATCTCCAACAGCCGGTCGCGCTGTTCCTCCGTAAGATCGCCGGAAAATTCTATTTCCCGCGTAATCAGATCGATTTTCCCCTTCTTGCTCTCGCAATCCGCGCAGTCCTCGGCATGAATTTTGGAATGCTTGAGTCGGACTGCCACATGCTCCAGCGGCCATTTCTTGCGGTCGGCATACATCCGGATGGTCATCGAGGTGCAGGCGCCAAGGGCAGAGACAAGAAGATCATAGGGGCTCGGCCCCAAGTTCAGGCCACCCACGGAAAAGGGTTCATCCGCCAGCAGGGCATGGCCGTTGCTCTCAACCTGTTGCAGGAACTTGCCGGCGCCCGTTTCACTGACCAATGTCTCCCCCTCGCCCGCTTTCAGCTTCGTCGTCGTGGTCTTTTCGGTAAGGTCGGGAATATAGCGCTTGGCCCAGCTGCTGATCACATCGGCGACATAGGCCGCATCGTCGCGGCGGCTCAGGAGGTGGTCCGCCCCGTCGAGGGTGATAAAGCTTTTCGGATGCTTTGCCGCGATAAAGATATTGGTCGCATTGTTGATGCCGACCACCTCGTCCAGCGGCGCATGGAATACCAGCAGTGCCTTGCGCAGTGCCTTGATCCGTTCGGCCTGCTGTTGATCCTCGATATCGTCAAGGAACTGGCGGCTTACCTTGAAGGGCCGCCCGCCGATTTTTACCTGTACCGTGCCCTCCTCGCGGATTTTTTCATGCTGATCGACGAAATGCTGACCGGCATGGGCCGGATCGAAGGGCGCGCCGATGGTCGCAACGGCCTTCGCATCGGGAATTTTCTCTGCCGCCGCCAGCACGGCCGCGCCGCCAAGGCTGTGGCCGATCAGCAGGCGGGGCGCGGCATAATTGTCTTTCAGGTAATTCGCCGCATGGACCAGATCGGTGATGTTGGAGGTGAAGTTGGTGTTCTCAAACTCCCCGTCGCTCTGGCCGAGGCCGGTAAAATCAAAGCGCAGCGTCGCAATGCCGAGCCCGGCAAGCGCCGAGGAGACCCGCGCCGCAGCAAACACGTCCTTGGAGCAGGTAAAACAATGGGCAAAGAGGGCGTAGGTCAGCGGCGCCCCCGTCGGCAGATCGAGCCTTGCCGCCAGTTTTCCGCCCTCTCCGTCAAATGTAACTTTTTCTGACCGCATTGACTGTCTCTCCTGCTGCTGACTGAAGGATAGGGGTTCTTCCGCTATAGTAACCGGAGGGCCCTAGTATCAACAGAGGAATATTGGAGAAAGTCAGCTTTCGTCGCTGGTGATCAGAGACCGGAGGGCATCATCAATGGCCGCAGAGACATCAATTGCATCTATTGCACCCATATCTGAAGAGAGCGGTGCGGTATTCCCGGACATCCAGGCGGGTTTGCTATAATCCTGGACATCGATCTCCGAATAGCGCTGCACCTGAATCGTGTCGAACAGCAGATCGAGATCGAGCTGGCTTTCGGCAAGCTCGGGAAGCATTCCTTCAAGCTCGCCCGCCCCGACTGGCGCGTGGGTCGTCGCTTCCGCCGCCTCGACAATGGCGGAGACATCGAAATTATCGTCAACATAGACGGTGTCCGCTGCGGGCGTTTCAAAATTGTCTTCGACCGCCGCCGTCTCGATCACGAACTCCTCTCCCGTCTCGCCGAGCATGGGGGTGAAGTCGTTAATGATTTCCCGTGTCGATGGGTCATGGGAAAGGCCCGTGAAGAAGAGCAGGTCACTCTCGTCTTCCGTAAACAGAATTTCCTGTTCTGGCGTTTCTTTCGACATCCGGTCTTCCAAATTACGGGCCGGGTGTATCCATGATACGTTGTTCCGGCGGCATTAGTATTCTTGATAATAGTGCAACCGAAAAGATCCCGCATACCCCATTTAGGGGATATATTGAATTAATTCATATAGATAAAATTATATTAAAATCAAATCATTACCCGGTAATTATTGATTCTTTTATTAATTGAGGATTTCGCGGTTTCGATCTTCCATTTTTACCCTCCGCGCGGCATTTTATGTGTTGTGTGGATGAAAAAATACTCACCATTGTATCCCAATGCCCCCTGCGCCGCCGGGCCCGTAACCGCTTTATTTTTCAGGAAACAGAGGCAGCGGACTTACTTGCCGCCTGGAACGATACCAAATATTAACGCCTGATTAACCTATCTTAACAACCGTTTTTTAAGAACTCTTGTTGATCATTCGGAATTCTCGATTTAGATTACTTATCCGATGAGGTGTATTGTGAGCTATTTTCCGGATTCCGTTGCCACGATGAAAGCAACAAAAGCAGTAAAATCTGTACTTCATGTTGGCGTTATGGCGACAGTTATGTCCCTCGCCGTCTCCTCTTTCGCCCCCGTTGCCCAAGCCAATGACGATCCGGATTATTTCCGTGTCAAGATGGACCCGGGCGGCACCCTGAATGTCCGCAAGGACCCCTCCCTCAAGGCCAAGAAGGTTGGTGCCCTGCAGGCGGAGACAAACGGGATTGTCAATCTCGGCTGTCATATCGGGATGCCTTATCTGGAATGGCGCACGTCGACCACTGCCATCCGCAAGGTGGAAACCCGCCGCAAATGGTGCAATATCGAATATAACGGCATGACCGGCTGGACTGCTGGCCAGTATCTCGAAGCCGACCTGCCCGAATAATTATTCCAGCAAGATCAGCGCGGCCGCCTGCATCACAAACAGGTACCGCGCTGCCTTGCCGAGGGTCACCATCAACAGAAAAAAGCCGAAATGCACCCGCATGGCTCCGGCGACGATGGTAAGCGGGTCCCCGAAAAACGGCACCCAGGCCAGCAGCAGCGTCCATTTCCCGTATTTATCGAACCAACCCACCGCCCGGTCATACTGTGCCTCCTTGATGGGAAACCACTTCCTGTCCTTGAAATTCGTGAAAAACCGCCCGAGGAACCAGTTGAGGACGGACCCCAGAACATTCCCAAGCGTTGCCACGACAATCAACAAGGCGGGTACCCCCGCCCCCTCGTTCATCATCACTGCCAGCGCGGCTTCTGACGTGCCGGGCAGGATCGTCGCCGAGACAAAGGCACTGAAAAACAGGCTCACATAGGCTGTAAGATCGCTCATCCGGCGGCTGTCACTATTTGGCGGGTTGGCGCTGCGCCGTCAGATGCTTACGCGATTCATCGGACCATTTCCCGGTCGGCTTGCCGAACTCCCGCCCGACCTCATAGCCGCGCCGGAGCGCCGGACGGGCTTTCAGATTGTCATACCAGCGGCGGATATTGGGAAACTCGCCAAGGTCAATCTCCTGGCGCTTATAGGTGATGATCCAAGGCCAACAGGCCATATCAGCGATCGAATAGTCGCCGCAGATAAAGTCCCGCCCCTCCAGACGTTTGTTCAGCACTTCGAAAAGCCGGAGCGCCTCGGTCGAGTAGCGTTCCTGCGCATAGGGAATTTTTTCCGGCGCGTAGAACTTGAAATGCCCGTTCTGTCCAAGCATCGGGCCGAGGCCGCCCATCTGCCACATCAGCCATTCGATAACCTCCTTACGGCCGCGAACATCGGCAGGCATGAACTGGCCGGTCTTCTCGGCAAGATAAATCAGGATGGCGCCGGTCTCGAATACCGAGATCGGATCGCCGCCGTCCGCCGGGTCCTGGTCGATGATCGCGGGCATGCGATTGTTCGGGCTGATTTTCAGGAAATCCGGCTCGAACTGCTCCCCCTTGCCGATATTGACCGGAATCACCCGGTATTCGAGGCCCATTTCCTCAAGCGCGATGGAAATTTTCCATCCGTTCGGCGTCGGCCAGTAATAAAGATCAATCATCCGCCTATTTCCCACCGATCTTTGCTTCGATGAGCGGGAAGCGGTCATTCCCGAAATACATGTCGCCGCCATCGAGGAACATGGTCGGCGTGCCGTAGCCACCGCGCTCGATCACCTCGGTCGTATTGTCTTTCAGCATGTCCTTATAGACGGGATCGTTGATCTTCTCGAAAAACTCCGCCTTATCGAGCCCGACATCCGCCACAATCCCCTCCAGCACGTCCGTTTGCGAAATATCGCCGCCCTCACTCCAGTACCGTTCGAACACCCGGCGGGCATAGGGCACGATGCAGCCTTTCTCGATCGCAACAAAGGCGCCGCGCATGGCTTTCACGCTGTTGACCGGGAAGACAGGAAGCTCGGACATGTGAATGATCTTGATGCCGACAAATTCCGCCCAGTCCTGAAGATCTTTCTTGGCATAGCGCTGCTTCGGGATCACCGGATTTTCCCGCGACGCATAGACCGATGGATTGACCGTGTTGAAGACACCGCCCACGAGAAACGGGTGGTAGCTGATTTCAAGGTCGGGATGGCGGGCTGCCATTTGTTGCAGGGATTCAAAGCCGAGATATGTCCAGGGGCTGGAGCAATCAAAGAAAAATTCGAGTTTATGCATCGGGTCAGGTCCTTCTGGTTATTTTTTTACCTGTTGCGTCGTCTCCTTAACATAGTAACATTATTGGGAAAAAAACAAGTTTCAGAAAAAGGAAAAGAGTTCATGCAGACACGACCACTTGGGAAAAACGGACCGCAGATTGGCGCGGTCGGACTTGGATGCATGAGTTTTGCAGGCTTTTACGGCAAGACGGACATTGCCGAGAGCCACGCCACCCTTGCCCGCGCAAAAGACCTTGGCGTTGATTTTCTCGACACCAGCAATGTTTACGGCGCCGGCAAGTCGGAGGAGATTATCGGGTCCTTCATCAAGGATCATCCGAACTTCTTCAAGATCGCGACCAAGGCCGGGATCAAGCGGCTTCCCGGCGCGACGGAGCGGACATTCGATAATAGTGAGGCTTACTTGCGCGGAGAACTGGAAGGCTCGCTCAAGCGCCTCGGCGTGGATTATGTCGATCTCTATTATATCCACCGCCGCGATCCCTCCATCGAGATTGAGGAAGTGACGGAAACTTTGGTCAAGTTCAAGCAGGAAGGCAAGATCGGCGGCTTCGGTTACTCTGAAATTTCGCCCGGTTCGCTCCGCCGCGCCCAGATGGTGCATCCGGTCATGGCGGTGCAGAATGAATACTCCCTCTGGACCCGCCTGCCCGAGCTTGGCATGGTGCAGCTCTGCGCCGAGCTGGGCGTGACATTCGTGCCCTTCTCTCCGGTCGGACGCGGTGTCTTCAGTAAGGTGATGCCCGATCCTGCGACCTTCGCCGAGACGGATTTCCGCAAACACAACCCCCGCTTTGTCGAGCCGAATTTCTCCCTCAATGTGAAGGCGCTCGCTATCTTTAATGATTATGCCGCTGATCTCGGGGTGTCACCGGCAACCCTCGCCATTGCCTGGATCCTCGCGCAGCCGGGCGATATGGTGCCGATCCCGGGCACCCGGACGGCGGCGCACCTTACGGAATGCGCGGCGGCGGCGGACCTTAACCTGACGGCGGATCAACTGGCCGAGATTGAGAAGATATTGCCTGTCGGCTTCGCCTTTGGATCGCGTTATACCCATAACCAGATGTGGGGCACGGAAAGTTATTGCTGAGACCGCGGCTCCCGGTGTAAAAGGCGTGACGTTTTACGAGGGGATAAAAAGTGGAAACTCAAAACCGGCATATCGTCCTGCTATGCTTTCTCGCTATATTTATCGGCGTGATCGGCGGGATTGGCGCCTGGGTCTTCCGCCTGCTGATCGCATTTTTCCACAACATCCTGTTTCTCGGGCAGTTCAGCCTGCATTATGACGCCAATCTCCACACGCCGACAAATGTCTGGGGCGCCGGGATCATCCTGGTGCCGGTCATTGGCGCTGTGGGCGTCGCCTGGCTGGTGAAAACCTTCGCGCCGGAGGCCAAGGGCCATGGCGTGCCGGAAGTAATGGACGCGATCTATTATAACGAAGGCCGCATCCGCCCCGTGGTCGTGATCGTCAAGTCCCTCGCCTCCGCGCTTTCCATCGGCAGCGGCGGCGCCATCGGGCGGGAGGGGCCGATCATCCAGATTGGGGCGACCTTCGGCTCGGTCATGGGCAGCTGGGTCGCCATGCCGACGCGCCAGCGGGTCATCCTGATGGCGGCGGGCGCCGGGGCCGGTATTGCAGCCACCTTCAACGCCCCTCTTGGCGGGATCCTGTTCGCGGTCGAGCTGTTGCTGGTCTCGGTCAGCGCGCAGAGCATTTTTCTTGTTGCCACCTCGACCATCATGGCGACCTATATCGGCCGCCAGCTTCTCGGCACCAGCCCGAGCTTCGATGTGCCCGCACTGCAGATCCCGGCATTCGGGGTCGGTGATAACTGGGGCCTGATCCTGTTCCTGCCCTTCGGGCTGCTCTGCGGTGTCGCGGGAACGGTGTTCGTACGGGCGATCTATTGGGCGGAGGACAAGTTTGACGCGATGCCCGGCAACTATTACAGCCGCCACATGCTCGGCATGGGGATTGTCGGGGTGATGATCTACCTGATGCAGCTTTATGCCGGACATTTCTATGTCCAGGGCGTCGGCTATGCGACGATTCTCGATGTGCTGGTGGGCGCACTGTCGGACCCGTGGTTCCTGCTGCTCCTGTTCGCGCTCAAGATGATTGCAACCTGCCTGACGCTTGGCTCCGGCGCGTCCGGCGGCGTCTTCTCGCCCTCCCTCTTCATGGGGGCGACGTTGGGGGCCGCGTTCGGCAGCATTATGCATATGATCTTTCCGGGGTTGGAGGTTGGTATTCCGGTTTTCGCCATTGCGGGTATGGCAGCCATGATCGGCTCGACCACCGGTGCGGTTTTCACCAGCGTTGTGATGCTGGCGGAGATGACCGGCGATTATGATACGGTGCTGCCGACGGTGCTGACGACGGTCGTTGCCTATGCGGTGCGGCGGAAACTCTCCCCGGCCAGCATCTATACCCTGAAGCTGAACCGGCGCGGCCATTCGGTTCCGGAGGGCCTGAATTCCGCCGTGCTCGCCGCGCGGCGTATCCAGGACGTCATGACCCGGAACTTCAGTATCCTAAACGAGGGCGATCCCCTGCCCGACACGCCCGGCATCGTCATCTGGAGCGCCAACGGCAATGTCATGAGGACCGAGCAACGCTTTGTCGAGCGGAACAATCCCGAGGCCGCCCTGTCCGTTGGTACGCCGGTGAATTACGCTTTCATCGCCGAGGATGCGAGCCTGATCGAGGCCTTGCAGACTCTGGAGCAGCAGGGCGCCGATGTGGCGCTTGTCTCCACCGCGCCGCAGGCAAAGGCCACCGCGGATATTGTTGGTGTCGTAACGGAGACGGAACTCTCGCAAGCCCTCAAGAATGCGGCGGCGCTTCAGTAACTGCCTAAAAGGCTTCCGCCCGGGCCCGCTCCCAGTCGCGCCGATAGCTCGGCCGGATGGACTCCGAGAGCAGTTCTCCGTCGTCCAGGAATTCATACAGCTCATGGCTTGAGCGTTCCGTCTGATCGGCGACGCGCTGAAAAATATGGTCCGGGGTCAAATCTTCCGGATCGTCAAGGCCAATGGCGCCGACAAGCTCGCGGAAACTCTCAATCGTGGCGTCATGGAAATTCGCCACATGCTGCTTGCGCAAATCCACATCGACGGCACGGGTGCGAACCGGGTCCTGCGTCGCGACCCCCGTCGGACAGGTATTGGTGTTGCAGCGGAGGGACTGGATACAGCCGAGGGCGAACATCATCGGCCGGGCGACATTGCACATATCCGCGCCGAGGGCGATTTTCTCCATCAGATCGAAGCCGGTAACCACCTTGCCACTGGCGATGATGCGGATATCCTTGCGCAGGCCAATCCCGACAAGACAATTGTGAACAAAGGTCAGCCCCTCGTCGATGGGAACGCCCAGACGGTTGGAGAATTCAACCGGTGCGGCGCCGGTGCCGCCCTCCGCCCCGTCAACGGTGATGAAATCAGGGGTGATCCCGGTTTTCAGCATGGCCTTGCAGATGCCCATAAATTCGCTGCGGCGGCCGATACAGAGCTTGAAGCCGATCGGCTTGCCGTCGGTGAGGTCGCGAAGCTGCTCGACATATTCAAGAAGCCCCTCCGGTGTGGAGAAAGCGGAATGGGCGGGTGGCGAGATAACGGTCTTGCCGACGGAAACACCGCGGATCTTGGCGATTTCCTCATCCACCTTCGCGGCGGGCAGGACACCGCCATGGGCGGGCTTCGCCCCCTGCGAGAGCTTGATCTCGATCATCTTGACGACGTCGCGATTGGCATTCACCTTGAACTTTTCCGCGTCAAAATTTCCCTCATCCGTGCGGCAGCCGAAATAGCCGGTGCCGATCTGCCAGATAATATCGCCGCCGCCCGCCAGATGATAGGGGCTGAGGCCGCCCTCGCCCGTGTTATGGGCAAAGCCGCCGATCTTCGCGCCGCCATTCAGGGCATGGATCGCATTTGAGCTGAGCGCCCCGAAACTCATAGCCGAGATATTCAGGCGCGAGGCGCTGTAAGGCCGCTTGCACTGCGGCCCACCAACGACAACCCGTGCTTTTTCCGCATCCACATGCTTGGGCGCGAGGGAATGGCTGGCCCGCTGATAGCCGACTTCGAGAATGTCCCACTGGGTGCCGAACGGCTGGGTATCAAGGCCCTTGTTCGCGCGGGCGTAAACGAGTTGGCGCTGCATCCGGTTGTAAGGACGCCCGCTCTCGTTTGTCTCGATGAAATATTGCTGGATTTCCGGGCTGATAAACTCAAGCGCATAGCGCAGATGCCCAACGACCGGATAATTCCGAAGTACGTTGTGCTCGGCGAAATGCATGTCGTAGAGGCCAAGAGCAATGTAAGGCAACAGCAGCCAGAGGAACCAGACTACTGGTGGCCAGAAGAAATGGATGATTAAGATAAGCAGCAGGCCGATGATGGAAATGGCGAAGAAGATGTGGCGCGCCAGGGAGCCTTTGTAGTCGCTGAGTAATGATTCTCTGATACCTTTAATGCTCATCCGGATTTTCCTAGTCAAAGACCTGCCCATGTTTGAATTGTTCATCCTGCCCTGCCGCCTCGGTGAGGGCCGCGACATTGTCCTTGGTGAAGAATCCGTCGAAGCCGTGACACCGTTCGACATACTCGGTAATCAGGATGGTGTTTTTTGAATGCTTGGAGAAAATCTGCTTCAGGTTCGGCTCATCCTTGCATTCCCCGACCACATGGGCGAGGAAGGGTACGCCCTTCTCCTTCAGCGCATTGACAACGAAATCGACATTCTTCTCGTTCGCCGCATGGTCGCCATCTTGCACCTCGATCGCGATATGATGCATGCGGCGCCCGTAGTTGCGCACGAAAGTCTCCGTCGGCATCGGTTTGTTTTCGAAAGAATTGACGAAGGATGGCGTGTTGTTGGCGGTAAACACCTTTGCCGGGGACAGCTTGTCATCCATGATCGACCCGTTGCGATTGACATTGGTCGAGGAGTTCATGTCCGAGATGTTATAGGCGCCCCAGAAATAATAAGGCACCTGGGTCAGGAATTCGAGAATGGCGTCTTCACGGTCCGCGGCAAGGATGCGGGTCGCCATATGATCGATCCCGAGGAGCAATTCCCCGACGCCTGAACTTTCGGCGAACTCCGCCGCCGCATCGAGCTGGGACTGCTCCGCCGGGGTCAACTCGAACCGGCCACCGAGGCCGAGGCTGTCCGGATCGTTGAAATCATGCGGACTGTAGCCGACCCGGTTTCCGGTAAAGTCGGAGGGCATGGTGAACAGGAAGCCATCATAGGTGTAGAACGGGTTTTCCACCTCGCCGCGATACTCAAAGCGGACGGACTGATCCTCCAGCGTACCCCTTACCGCCTCATTGTTGGCGCATTGATAGATTTCCCCGACATAGCGGCTATGGGGCGTGGCGCGCGACAGCGGATACATCCGGTTGACGCGGGTAATATATTCCTCAAACCCGTCGCTGAGGGGCTCCATCAGGATAATGGCGGGGAATGCCGGACGGCTGTGCAGCACATGGAACCTGTGAGTCTCGCCGATATAGCTGGCCCCGTGACGATAGGGCGTCATCTCATACAGCTCGACCATGGTGGCAATGCTGGTGCCGGGGTCCACCTGCATCACGACGGCCTGCATGTTGCCGACCAGATCCTCAATGCCGCTTGCTTTCCGCCGCTCATAGATCTGCGGGCGAAACTCGTTAAAGAAATCGGAGTTTTTCTTGTCCCCTTTTGGCTCATATCCCTCGTAATCAAATGCCATCAACTCTTCCTCTATGGTGTTTTGCTTTAAGCCCGTGTCCGGTCAGGATTTCCTCCGGGCAAGTTTGTAGCTGTTTTCCCCTTGCGGTGCTGCCGCCACCATGGCCGGATCATAGAGCGGTTTCATCTGCTTGCGAAGGATGATAACGGATATCAACAGAATGACACCACCGACGAAATGATAGGACTGCAAAAGATTTAACGGGGCCTTGCTGAAATACTCCAGCTCGGCAAAGGGGAGAAAGCTCGCAACCAGATAATAGCCCAGAGAGACCAGCACAAGGCAAAGCTTCGCCGTCCAAGTCGGACTTACTTTGACAAGATTAATCGCGACAATCAACAAAAGGATGATACCCGGCCAGAGTACACCGTAATGATGTTCCCAGGCGATCGGTGAGGCAATCGTCATCACAATGACCATCGTCGACAAGTCCAGAGCGGACACCGTCGGATCATTGTCGGCGCGGGTGGCGCGGACCCATTGCGGCCGGTACAAAAGCCCGAACAGCAGAAAACCTATGGTCGACAACAGCGTCCCCATATGCACATAGATGTTGTAGGGCGCGTAGCTGTGGTATTCCCACGTCAGAGAACTGACATCATTCAGCAGGCGGTTGAGCAATCCGTTCATGCTTTGGTTGGTCCAAAAAACTTCACCGTGCTTGCCGATAAAGGACAGGACGGAGAGATAATCCAGATGTTCCCCAAAGCCGAAAACAAGGAGGGAGACGACTCCCGCCGGGATCAGAACCAGGAACATCCCGGCGCAAAACCGACCTTCTTTTCTGAGTAGTGCCCAAATCAGCAGAAGACCGAACTGCGGTTTCGCAAGCGCCGCCAGGGCAATCAGGATCCCGGCAATTAGCTTGCTGTTTATAAGCCAGGCTACGAATGTAAGGCTGATCATCAAGTCCAGCAGTATCTGGATTTGTCCCAGATACTGCCCCCGCAGGATGGGATAAAAGAAAAATGTTCCGATCAGCAGCAGAAGGAAAAGCACACTCTTTACGCCAATCGGGTAGTCGACACGATCATTATAATGTTTCGCCGTTGTGATTGCCACGACATACACACAGACCCCAATCCCGATCACCGAGGCAAACGAGATCAGATTCATATAGTAAAGAATGCCGCCCCAGGAAATATCCATCCAGACCAGCACCATAAAGGGCAGCAGGCTTATCGGCGGATACTGGAACTTGACTTGGTTTTCATAGAAAATTGTCTGGTAAATTCCCTGCTCAGGGTTGTTTACTTTTTCAAGTGCCGCCTGATACATAGGAAACCATGAATCCGCATTGGCGTCAAAAGTGATAATATGCAGGAATGACATTATTGGCGTGCTGTCAGAAAGGCTGCCGCCAATAATAGCCGATAAGTATCCAAGTATTATCACGCCTCCCAATATCAGGGACAGACAAACCAAAGGGTTGAATTTTCCGCCCCGGGTATCAAAGGTCGACATTAAAATACTCCCCTGCCCCTAATCTGGTATTGATGGCAAAACATGCACAGTTCCTCTTGCCAAAAGTACTTTATGACAGCTCCTTATAGGCCGGGGTCCAGAAGCGGGCGGCCAACCGTTTATCAATCTCGGCGTCACTGAGTTCCGGTGCCACCTTGTCGGCCACTGCCTGCCGGGCAACGGCGCGGGCGACAGCACGGCTCACGGCCCGGATATCGGCAATCGGCGGCAACAGGGGTGCCGCCGGATCGGTTAAGGCCGGAGACATGTCGGCAAGCGCCCGGGCGGCGGCCATGAACATGTTATCCGTCACCCGCGTCGCCTCACAGGCGATCACGCCAAGGCCCACGCCCGGAAAGATATAGGTGTTGTTGCTCTGGGCGATATGATGCGACGCGCCCTTGTAGGTGACCGGTTCGAACGGACTACCCGTCCCGATCAGGGCCCGGCCATCGGTCCAGTTAAGAATATCCTCCGGCTCCGCCTCCGCCTTCGAGGTCGGGTTGGAGAGCGGGAAGATAATCGGTCGTTCCGCATTCTTCGCCATTTCACGGATGACTTCCTCCGTGAACAGGCCATGCTGACCGGACACCCCGATCAGGATGCCGGGCATACCGTTCTTGACCACGTCCATGAGGCTGATACTGCCGTCTTTCGCGCTTGACCAGGCGGCGACATTGCCGTGATCCTGCGCCAACCGCTGCTGGAATTCCATCAGCCCGTCCATGTCATTATGCAACAGGCCATAGCGGTCCACCATATAGATACGCCCGCGTGCCTCCGCCTCGCTCAAGCCTTCATCCATCATGATCCGGATCAATTGCTCGGCAATGCCCGCACCTGCCGATCCCGCTCCGAGGAAGGCGATATAGTGATCTTTCAGCGGTTTGTTCAGCAGCTTGCAGGCGGCCAGCAAGGTGCCCGCCGCGACCGCCGCCGTGCCCTGAATATCATCATTATAGGTGCAGAGTTCATCGCGGTATTTCTCCAGCAACGGTTCCGCATGGGGCTGGGCAAAATCCTCGAACTGCAGCAGGACATTCGGCCATTTACGCTTTACTGCCTGCACGAACTGGTCGACAAACTCGAAATAGGCATCGCCGGAGATACGTTTCTCGCGCCAGCCGATATACATCGGATCGTCGAGCCGTTCCTGATTATTCGTCCCCACATCGAGGATGATGGGCAGTGTCACGCCCGGATCGACGCCACCCGCCGCCGTATAAAGCGCCAGCTTGCCGATGGGAATGCCCATGCCGCCCGCGCCCTGATCGCCAAGGCCGAGAATACGCTCGCCATCGGTGACGACAATCGCCTCCACCGTCTCGTTGAGGGCGTTATCGAGAATGCTGTCGATGTCATGGCGATGCGGGTAGGAAATAAACAGCCCGCGCGGTCGCCGGTAAATCTCACTGAACTGCTCGCAGGCCTCGCCGACCACAGGGGTGTAGATCAGCGGCATCATCTCCTCGATATGGACGATGATCAGATTGTAATACAGCACTTCATTGGCATCCTGAAGGGCGCGCAGATAGATATGCCGCTCCAGGTCCGTATCTTTCGCCTTGATGGCCTGATAGGCCCGCGCCGTTTGCTCCTCCAGCGTCTCGATATGCGGCGGCAGCAGGCCGAGCAGCCCGAACGCCTCGCGTTCCTTCAGGGTAAAGGCCGTGCCCTTGTTCAGGATCGGTTCGCACAGAAGCGTTATCCCGACCGGATTGTTCGCAGGAAATTCTTTCATTACTTGCTCCCCCTCACACCTGCCGGAAGGTTATCCCGCCTCCGGTTTCACCACGGCAACACTATAGCCGCGTCAAATTACGATGCGCAAGCTGGCAGAGAAGAAAAGAGCTGCGGGGAAAGGGTTTTGTGGCGGACAGAGAATACGTTACTGTTATTTATATCCTTCCTGATTTCGGGCAATTGCGAGGGTCTTATGTGTGAGTTATTTGCGGTTTCCAGCCGCGATCCAATATCCCTGACGTATTCGTTGCGTGAGTTTGCCCGGCATGGGGGTCTCAGCCATTCCAACAAATCCGGCTGGGGCATCAGCTTTCAGCAGAATGCCGATACACTCCTGATCAAGGAGCCGAAACCCGCCTTCGATAGCCCCTGGATCAAATTTGTCGAGGAAAACAAGATAAGCAGCCATTCCATCCTTGCCCATGTCCGCTATGCAACAGAGGGAAAGGATATTTATGAGAATACCCACCCGTTCAAGCGCGAGGCCTATGGACGGGCCCATGTCTTTGCCCATAACGGCAGCCTTCAGCATTTTAAAACCGCCCTGCCCCTGATAAGCCCGCGCTTTACTCCCATGGGGGCGACAGATAGCGAGCATGCCTTCTGCTATCTTCTCGATCAACTTGCCCCGCTCTGGTATGACGGGATTCCCGCGCTGTCCCGGCGCCTTGAGGTGATTGCCTATGTGGCGGAAGAAATCCGCAGTCTCGGCGCCTTCAATTTCCTCTATAGCGACGGCGACGCCCTCTTCGTTCATGCGGATCTGCGTCGTTACGACGATCACGGTGTTTTCGGCCCCCGCACTGAGCCCGCCCTTCACTGGATCGAACGGCGTCACCTGCGCACCGCAGGGCTTGAGCTTTCCTCTCCCACCGATGCCGATAGCGCCGCCCTTATTTTCGCCAGCGTCCCTTTAGGCGACGACACCTGGCAAGACCTCCCCCGCGGCTCCGTCCTCGCGGTACAGGGCGGTGAGATTGTGGATCGGATAATGCTGGCGAAGGTAGACTGAAAAGCCAGACTTCATGACAGCCCGGCGCGCCGCGTGGCCGGCGCCGGGAAGGCTGAACCTGAAGGTATCAGGTTGTCACATACTTTGCGTGACTGTAGAGTTTATGTTGGAATTTGCCGATGTAGTTTTGAAAGTGGTTCCGGGAGAGCAATATGGAGTGGCGTCAGGTATCATCCAACTCATCCGTCAATATCACCTATGACATATGGGAATATCTCGGCGAATATATCTATCTCGCCCAAGCGGTGGGTCCTGTCGGGATGGAGGAACGCCTTCCCTTTATCCGACAGACACTGAAGACCGTCACTACCGGCAACTATTTTTGTATTGTAAATCACAGAGATAGCCATGACAGCGTTATGACTTATGATCAAATGGTATATTTCGGGGATCTCCTTCGCGACGCAGGCATCAGGCGGCTTTATTACGCGGTCGTCACCCACGACGCGGCCTATGCCAATGTCGCCCGTCTGATCGAGGCAGTTGCCACCCTGAAAGAGATCCATGCGGAAGTGCTTTCAACAGCCGATTACACGGAAGCAGAAGAGTTTATCACAAGAAAGATCATCGAAGTCGCAGATAAATAATAAGAGATAAGAGCTGTATCTTACGATGGGACTGTAAAGTTGGTTGCGGGGGCAGGATTTGGTCTTTATAGACTCATCCGCGCCGATGAGCTGATACCATTGAGATACCGCGATCTTTCAGTGAGTTAGGGGGTTGTCACACTAATTTCGGGAAAAAAACCGGCCTTGGAATAGCCTTCTTCGAAGCAAAAGATCTACGATTCCTGCCATCGCTTCCCCCTCTCACATCATTCAACGCGCAGTTAGACGTTGGCTACGAAACAGTTCGCGTACCTATGGAGAGCTATTGATCATGAGGGTGAGGTTCTTGAAGCCTGTGTTACAAAGAGACGGGATCGAAAGACTTCCCTCAAATTCCGCAAAGAAGAGTTCAAGAAAATAAGAAAAGACAAGGATAAGCAGTACAGAAGTATCATCTCAAGAAAAATTTATAACATGGCTTTATTCAAGGATTTTTATCAAAATTAGACATTCTTTCCAAATATGAAAGCCAAGACTATTGAAATAAATATTCCGGAAATAGTGAGGATTAGGCGGATTTTGTCTATGGTAGTTTTCCCTTTAGCCTCTGCATATGCTTCACAATCTTTTAGAACTTTACCAACTTCTTTTTCTAAACTGGATAAATTGGACAACTCTGAGACAATTTTTCCGATGGCGCTGTTAATTTCATCGTCTAGAGAAGAGTATTCATTTGAAAGAATTTCCGCGATTTCTTTACGAATTTCATCTAGTTCATGTTTTATATCGGCTACTGCTCGTGAGTTTCTGATTTTCTCCTTTTCGTTATATTTATCTTTGACTGTTTTATATCTATGAAGTTCGTTTTGTAGGCTATCAATTCTAGCGTTGAATTTTTCAAAAAAACTGATGAATGTAACTGTTAGCAGCTCATCAGACTTCTCTATAGTACTCTTCCTTTGCTTGCTGGATAGAGATGAATCAAGCGAAACTGACAAATACTGCAAGAATTCTTCATGCGCGAATTCTTTTACAGCAACATTCGAAGTACCCAAAAAAGTTACAGCACATCGATATGCCGCACTAAGCTGGCCATGCTGAAGTATGAGTTGTAGAATCTCGCCATGATACTCTTTGGCGGGTTTGTTTGGACTATCTGGCGGGTATTTCACTTAAATGAATTTAATTATTCATTTTCACTAGAACGACGGGGTGAGATTTTCAGATGAAGACTGCTTTTTCATATCAGTCTTATTCTTTCTTTTAATATACTCCGCAGTCACTGCTTCTATAGGAACATCTTCAACTTTAGCAATAGCCCGTTTTAAAAAGTGAGATAAGCTCTCCCCTTTTTCCATCTTCAAAATCGGTGCTCCCATAGAAAACTCCCATTAATGGCAAATTACGGGCCAGAAAAACTAATCCAGCACACTACATAATTTAAGTCTCAAGCTAGCGATTGTCAAGTATCTATACACTTGACAATCGCTAGCCATAACATTGTATATTCACAACTAAGGATTGATGATATCAGGTATTTATCATAAAGATATAAATTATGAACAACAAATCAAACATGCTTCCTATTGATAAAGGAGATCCTGAATATCTTATAGTGAATCTATCCTTTGCTCTTTTTGGTCATCAACCAGAATATAGAGCGATCAAGGGCGATAGACGAAAAATTCTTGCCCAATATTCTACTTCTGTTATCAGCGTAATCAACCTAATATTTGAACGAATTAAGTCGAGAAGAGTTGAAATAGGCCACTATGACTTTTTTGATGAAGAGTATTTTTATGAATTTTTCAATGGGAAAAAATTTTACCATCTAAAAAAAAGCCTAGAAGAGAATAAAGTCAATTTTAAAGGAAAAAAGAATAAGCATCAAAGAGCAGTGTTTAGGATGATATTGAAACTATGCCACGACGCTTTCGCGTGGAATGTTACTCATCCTGTTGTTGATGAGATTAGAAGAAGAATAGAATACGATAGACATTCAAAAGTTGATGTTTCAGGGCAAATAAAGTCAATAAATCAATTACTTGCTATCATTATTGATTTCATGGAGAGAAATCCACCAGATACACCTGTTACTTATGATGGTGTATACAATCGCCCAATAATAAAAACGGATCAGGCTGGCAATTTTTTGTCACCTTCTGATGCAAAGAGAAGCGGGACATATATTGAAGGACGGTATACCATTTATCGGAAAGCGTTTGTAGAGCAAGACAATCAATATAAATACGTTCTCGAGCCACTCACAATCAAATTAAGAGCTTACGGCACAGTGTTCGAATTGAAATCGAAAAATGCTGGGCAAGACGAATATTCTAGATTTCAAGGAGTGGGCTTCTTTTTAAATAAATCCTTCTGGCTGGTTGGTCATTCAAAAGATATATACCCTCGGATGAGAGTCATGGCAGGCAATACTGACGAATGGCGAAAGTTAAAAATGGGTCAGGAGAACAATTGTGCGGCTCTAAGTGTACAATCACATATTAACCAGAATGAACTGATACATCCCAGGCATTGTTACGCTGTAGGTAAATTACAACAGAGAGACGATGCTTCTTCACCCTTCTTGCACATCCCTAGGTTTGTCAAAAGAGAAGAAATTTTAGACTTTATCAGTGAAGCAGAATTAAGCCGTATTGATAGCTAAAAACTAAATCCAATTTAACTGTTGGTGTTCAGGGTATATGAGACAGATATCGATCTGGTTTACGAGAGACTTTGGCTCATCTTGTTGTTGATATTATGTGACGGTTTTGCAAATTCCGTTTTTCCATTCTCTTTTTTTGATCCTTTCTCGTTGATTTAGAATGGTTTGACCACGCCTGAAGTATACGTCAGCAAGCATTGGTGTTTCAAACTCTTATGATATCTGTGGTGATTATAGTGCTCGATGAAGGCTTCAATTTTCTGAACTAGGTCAGATATTCCTCAATTTCCAGTCAGTCACTTACTGTAGCTTTTACGTCCAACGTCACCTAATCAATCGATCTCACTTCAAGCAATGTCGCGTAAAACAATTGGCGTTTGGGCAACCGCAAGCGCCGCTGCTTAAATATTTTCACTGAGGTTTATCTGCGACCATCGCAAGTTAATGTGACAATACCCATATTCGGACCTTCCCATTCCCAACATGTAAAAACTTAGTAATAAGTGTACTGTTGAGTGACTAGTTTAGATTGATTAACTATCTAATTTAACATAATGATACATAACTTCATCAATATGTTTTAGGTGGTAAGAAATGAGTTTTCAACGCAGCCCTAATCAGCAAGATTTATCGTGGTTCATTGATATGAAACAACAGGAGCGTTTGGAACTAGACCCTCCGTATCAACGAAGAAGTGTGTGAACCTTCAAGGACAAGCAAGAATTTCTCGACACAATCTTTAATAATTATCCTTGTCCTGCGATATACCTTCAAAAAGAGAATTCTGCGAAAGGACCAATTTACAATGTCGTGGACGGTAAGCAGCGCCTAAAAACGGTATTGGATTTTCATAGTGGGAAAATTAGGCTTTCCAAAACTAAATTTGGAATAGCTTCGCTACGTGGATTGAAGTTTAATGACTTAGCAGATGACCAAAAGAGTAATTTTTACAATTATATTTTCATGGTGGAACAAATTCGTTCTGATACTGAAGTGGATTGGAGCGAAGTATTTCAACGCGTAAATAAAAACCAAAAAACATTAAAAGAGCAAGAACTCCGACACGCTCGATTTGACGGTTGGTTTATTAATAGAGCCGAAAAGGAAGTTGAAGAGCAGGAGTTTTGGAAAGATATCGGTGTTTCAAGTCGTACAAGAAACGCACGTATGAAGGATGTAGAGTTTATATCCATACTCATGCTATCCATTCTAGAACAAAAATTTGTTGGGTTTCCTCAGTGGCGCATTGATGAACTGTACGCAAAATATGATTTTTCCTTGACCGAGATACCTGAAGATGAAGCCGCAAAAAATTACGAAGAAGATGAGGGTGAAGGACAGTTTGCGGATACCACTCAAGAAGATATTGCGCACTTTGAAAGTCACTTTGAAAGCGTTAGAAATAAAGTTTTTAAAATGGAAAGCCGCAACAAATGTATCACTAATCATAAAAAAAGACTGTTCACCGATCTCTACTCATTGTGGTGCCTACTTGCATTTGAAGCAGATTTATTAGACCTTGCTTCCAAAGACCTGGCGGAAAAATATGACAGCTTTATAACTTCTATTGATTCACTATATGATGATATTAAGAATAACAGAGATACAACAAGTTACACACCTGAGCAGGTTAAATATCACGCGAACAGCACAGGTGCAGGAACAGAAGAAGATTCAAGGCGTAACCGTCACGAAGCTTTGAAAAAAGCGTTTTTCAATTAATGTCATGAAAATTGAACAGACGATAAGAAAAAACCATGACGCGTACCGTCAATTGTATGAAGAGTTTTCACTGCAAGTTAAAGAGTTACTGCAAAATGCGTGTGAAAGCAGGAAGTGGTATTTCACAGACCGATTAAAGTCGGTGGAATCGTATGCTCTCAAAATCCTGACTGGTAGATATGATAGATATGAGATCGATGACTTTTATGCCTGTACGATTGTAGTGCCCAATCTTACTCTGATAAAAGATGCGCAATCGCTTGTCGAAGATATATTCAAAATAATAGAGAAAAAACCAGGTGATACTATCTATTATCGACCAACAGAGTTTAATTTTGACGGGATTCGTTACTATTGCTCCTTAAAAGAAAGCGTCGTACAAAAGAGCGACAATGGCTTAAAATTTGAAGTTCAAATAAAAACTTTTCTTGAACACGCTTGGTCGGTTGCTACGCATGATTTTTCCTATAAAGGAAAAGAGTTAAGCTGGTCAAAAGAAAGGTTGTCTGCACAAATTAAAGCTATTTTAGATAATGCTGATATGACAATTTTAGAGATGGACAATATTTCTAAGTCGCAACCTCTTAATAAACGTAATCCAAAGTACGACATTATCGTCAAGACAATTGAATTTGTTGAAAGCAAATTTGGCAAGCAACACAATATTGCTCTTCCGGAAGATATGAAGCGATTAGCTAGAGAAATTGATCGGGTACTTAAAACTTCTAAAGTAAAACTTTGTGAACTCGAAATTTTACTGGATGAGGAAACTAAATTAGAGCGGGGTTACAAAACTACAAACCTATCGATATATTCAATTGTCTTAGTCGCCTTATTTAATCAGGCTACAGCGAAATTTGTGGCAGGGCTGACACCTAAACCGAAACGGAACTTCCCTTCCATCATTATTCCTGAAGAAACCCGCTTATACGATGAACTTAAAGATGAAAATCTTGAAGGCGTCACCTTTTTAGAACATATTTCGTAGCATGTCAGATACTAATGCCTACACGCAGCCACTTAACTCTAATGTGGCCATGCTTAGTAAGTTGGAAACAGAAGCCGAGATTAGGTTTACTGGGGCTGTTTATACTCCTTATCCTATTGCAAAAGCTTTGGTGGCTAAGGCTCTTCCATTATGTGAAGTAAAAAACTTGAAGATTCTTGAACCAAGCGTGGGTGATGGTTCTTTCATAGAAGCTTTACTTGAGCATGAAATGTGTTTCGATAATATAACTGCGGTAGACATTGACGATGTCGTTATTCAAAAGCTCTCAAAGTTTTATAGAAAAGAAAAATCTACAAGTTTATCTTTCGTCTCTTCAGATTTTCTTGATTTTGTTTCTGCAAATAATAATGCAGATTACGACTTAATAATCGGCAACCCCCCGTTTATCCGTAAGCATAATTTTTCGAAGAATTTTAAAGAAAAATTGGTCGATCTTAGTAAGGAAGCAAACTACAATCTGAAATACATGCAAAATGCTTGGGCCGCATTTGTCGTCGCGTCAGAAATGCTACTAGCTGCAAAAGGAATCCTAGCATTAGTGCTACCATACGAATTGATTAACGTTGGCTATGGAAAAAAACTAATTTCAGAAATTTTTTCTAGATTTGAACAAGTTGACATATACGTACCAGATGAGAAAGCGTTCAAAAGCATTGACCAAGACGCAGTTATTGTCATTGCACAAAAGAAGAATAGAGGTGCCAAGGGTATTCGTATTTGTAGAGCAACCGATTTGGAGAATCTTGACGCCATTTCTCAACACAAACTGGAAACACACTCTTCAAATGATATGTCGCTGGAGTTAGTGTCGTTTCTTCTCCCAAGAAAAACCACAAGTTCTCTAAAAGAAATACGAGAAAATTTTCAAAAAATAGGGGACTTTTGTACGAGTGCGCCTGGATTAGTCACAGCAGCTAATGATTTTTTTATCCTAACCGAGAACGATACTCGTAAGTATGGTTTATCCAATTGGGTAAAACCAGTCTTAAAAAAGGGGAGTTATCTCACCAAACGGCCTATTTTTTCCCAGGAAGAGATGTGTGACCTTTCAGCAAAAAACTTGCCTACGAACTTTTTGTATTTTGATCCAGTCGACAGTGTTAGTAAAGACGCGAATGCTCAAAAGTAGTTAGCGTCCGGCCTCCTACCCCTTACATCTGATCCTCTGGTCTGCGATTCTGCATCGACTAAGCGGGCAACAGGTGTCCGCTTAACTTAAGCGGACGCTAAGCAATGGCAGAGAGACGCAAACGGCGTAAATGGAGCGATGCGGAGAAGATCAGGATTGTTGCCCAGACCAGGGTGCCGGGTGTATCGGTTCCCGAGGTTGCGCATCGCTATGATTTAAATACCAACATGGTCTTCAAATGGATAAGAGACCCCCGGTATAATTCTGGCGGTGACGATGAACCGAAGGTAATGAGCTTCCTGCCTGTTGAGGTCGCAACCCGTTTGCCAACGACTGAACCGGCTCAGGAACACACGGCCGAACCGGGTTTGATAAAGATAGTTTTGGCAAACGGCCACCACCTGGAGATCAGTGGTGCCTTTGATACAGATACTGTTGTCCGTTTAGCCCGTGGTCTTTCTGAATGATCCCGGTTCCATCGCAAACGAAGATCTGGTTGTGCGCCGGCGTGACCGACATGCGCAAAGGCTTTGCGGGATTGTCATCACTGGCCGAGAAGGTTTTGGGGCAAGACCCGTACTCCGGTCATTTGTTTATCTTTCGCGGTCGCCGGGGCGATCTGATCAAGGTGATCTGGTATGACGGCCAGGGGTCCTGTTTGTTCAGCAAAAGACTGGAACGCGGGCGCTTCGTCTGGCCTTCAAGTGCCGGTGGCAAACTGATATTAAGCCCGGCGCAACTGTCGATGTTGCTTGAAGGCATAGACTGGCGAGCGCCTGAGAGAACGTGGCGGCCACTGACGGCCGGGTGATACAATTATCTCATTAAATCGGCATTTATTTGCCTGCCATGGATTCCCATTACCTGTCTGTTCCGCTATACAATGGCAATGTTAGACAGCCCCTTAAATCTCCCCGATGAACCGGACGAACTGAAGCAACTGGTCGGCACTTTGGCCTCCGAGGTTAAGTCCCAGGCGCTGTTGATCGAGAAGCTCAAACACCAGTTGGCAGGTATGCGTCGGCATCGTTTCGGCGCAAGTTCCGAGGCTCTCGATCAGTTGCAGTTAACCCTTGAGGAAGAAGAAGTGGCTCAGGCAGCTGAGACTGTCAAAACTCAAGATGACGCCCCGTCGGAGCCTGAGACAGAACCGAAGGCCCAGCCCAAGCGTAAACCACTGCCGGATCACCTGCCGCGTCATGAAGAGGTTCTGTCGCCAGGAGAGAACTGCAACAAGTGTGGCGGCTCCTTCAAAACCCTTGGCGAAGATGTCACTGAAGAACTCGAATATGTGCCGGGACGGTTTGTTGTTAACCGGATTGTGCGCCCCCGTATGGCCTGCGCCTGTTGTGAGAGCATTCAACAGGCCGCTTTACCATCTCGCCCGATTGAACGCGGTCGCCCGGGTCCGGGGCTGTTGGCTCATGTTTTGGTCTCAAAGTATGCCGATCACCTTCCCCTCTATCGGCAAAGCCAGATTTTTGAGCGTGAGGGCCTGGACTTGTCGCGCTCGACGTTGGCTGATTGGGTTGGCCAATCAACAGCCCTTCTGGAACCCATGGCTGATGCCATCAGGAAGCACGTTCTTAACGGTCAATCGATCTTTGCCGATGATACGCCGGTCAATATGTTGTCACCAGGCGCTGGTAAAACAAAAACAGCCCGGCTTTGGGCCTACGCGCGTGACGACCGACCCTGGGCCGGAGAAGCGCCTCCTGCTTCATGGTATCAGTTCTCCAAAGACCGAAAAGGCGAACGACCCAACAAACAACTTCTCGATTATGAAGGGTTTATGCATGCCGACGGCTATGCGGGGTTCAATGACCTCTACAGAACCGGCAAAATAACAGAAGTTGCCTGCATGGCCCACATCCGGCGCAAGTTCGTTGATGTGCATAAATCTCAAGGTTCAGCCATCGCTGAGGAAGCCATAAAACGTATTGCCAAACTTTATGGCATCGAGAAAGATGTTCGGGGAAAGCCCCCGGATGAACGATGGAAGGCCCGACAGAGCCAGTCAAAACCCGAGTTTGATGACCTGGAGGTATGGCTGCACGCGCAACTGACCCGAATATCCGGCAAGTCTCCGCTTGCCATGGCCATACGCTATGCTCTGACCCGCATGAAGAAGCTGCGGCCCTGGCTGGATCATGGATTTTTAGAACTTGATAACAACGCCGCTGAAAGATCCATGAGACCGATAGCCCTTGGGCGCAAAAACTATCTGTTCATGGGATCAGAGCGTGGTGGCAAGTCGGCTGCCATCGCCTATACGCTAATCGAAACGGCCAAACTAAACGGCGTTGATCCACAAGCTTGGTTAACCGATGTCCTGACCAGAATTGCCGATCATAAGATCAATCGTGTTGATGAACTGTTGCCTTGGCATTACGCTCAGGTTTGAGCGTAATGTAGTATCGTCAGACCGTCGAGAGGTTGTTCGCCGGACGGTCACTGTCAGATCACCCCAGCACCACGTTTCTCATTGAGATCGAACCCCAATCGAAGCCCTCGTTTGGGAAATGGGCTTGGTCACGGCCGTCGGTTGCGCCGTAGGCGTAAATCAAAGGTAACCAGTGGTCCGGCGTCGGGTGGGCTAGACGCCCGTCGTCGGCATCGGTCCAAGCCGTCAGCAGCGCATCGGTGTCGCGATGAGTGAGCATGGCCTTCACCGTCTCGTCGAATCTCTGCGCCCAATCCGGAGTTTGGGTGTTATTCGCTCTCATCCGCGAAAACGCGTCGCGGAGGTTGTGCACGATGTTGCCGCTGGTGAAAATCAGCACGCCTTCCTCGCGTAGGTCCGCCAACGAACGCGCGAGTTCGAAGTGCCCGCGCACGTCCATTCGGCGGTCAATGCTGAGTTGAATGACCGGCACGTCGGCCTCGGGGTACATCCAGCGCAACACACTCCAGGTCCCGTGATCCAGGCCCCAATCCGAGTTAAGCGATACGCGTTCGTCGCCAAAGAGGTTCCGCACCCGCTTGGCGAGGTCGACCTTGCCCGGTGCGGGGTAGTCAATCTCATAGAGAGCCCGCGGAAAGCCGGAAAAGTCGTGGATGGTCTCTGGCGCGGCGTTAGCCGTCAGCAACGTTCCGTCCAGGAACCAGTGTGCCGAGATCGAGAGGATCGCCTTCGGCTGCGGAACCTCGTTGCGCAGCGCGGCGAACCCCCGACTCCAGGGGTTGTCCTCGATGGCGTTCATCGGGGAGCCATGCCCGGCGAAGATGACCGGCATCCGCCTTCTTTCCGATCTGGTTTCTCGCGATTTCGACATCCATCGACACTCCTTTATTCGTTAGATTTAATCCCCATCGCCTCCTTACGGAGCGAAACGGAGTTTCGGGCCGACCGGCACGATGCCCGACGGGTTGAGCGCCCTGATCGAGTAATATCCCGTCTTGATGTGGTCGAGATTGACCGTCTCGGAGATTCCTGGAAGCGTGTAAATCCGCTCGACATAGGCCGACATTGCGGGATAGTCGGCAAGCTGCCGGATGTTGCACTTGAACAGGCCGTGATAGGCTGCATCGAAACGGACCAGCGTGACAAACAGCCGGATATCGGACTCCGTCAGGTCATCGCCGAAGAGGAAGGCGCGACCATCCGACAGGCGGCCTTCAAGGGTGTCCAGCATCGCGAAGACGTCCGTTACCGCTTCCTCATAGGCCGCTTGGCTGGACGCGAAGCCAGCTTTATAGACGCCGTTGCTAAGCTTCTCGTATATCTCCTTGTTCAGCGCGTCGATTTCCGCACGGCATGCTTGCGGATAGAGATCGACAGTCGCGTCGCCGAAAGTGTCGAACGCCGAATTCAGCATGCGCAGGATGTCGCTCGACTCGTTGTTGACGATGGTCTTCCGTTTCTTGTCCCAGAGGACCGGGACCGTGGCGCGGCCGGTATAGCCCGGATCGGCGCGGGTATAGAGTTCATGCAGATATGTCGCGCCGTTCAACGTATCCGGCCCTGAGCCCGGAAAGTCGCCGAACCGCCATCCCTGATCGGTCAGGGCTGGCTCGACGACTGTCACGCTGATTACGTCGTCGAGCTTTTTCAACTTGCGCGCCATCAGAGTGCGCGATGCCCACGGGCAGATCAGGGCGACATATAGGTGGTAGCGTCCTGGCGCGGCCTTGAAGCCTTCGCTCCCCGTGGGGCTAGCCTCGCCATTGGGCGTTACCCAATGGCGAAAGCTGGAGACCTGCCTAACGAAACGGCCCTTCTCATCTTTTGCCTGAACCGGATCCCAGTCGGCGGTCCATTTACCATCTACAAGCATTGCCTTGCTCCCACTCTTTACGATTGAGCCGCGTGCTGTTTGACCCACGCGACATAGCGATCGACCCAGTCCTGCAGGAACTTGCGACTTCCCTCGCCAATCCCGCCGTCAGCATCGAACAATTCCTCGCTGATCTGGATGAACGCCTCGGGCTGTCCGAGCGTCGGCATGTCCAGATAGGCAAGCGTGTTGCGAAGATGTTGCTGGGCCAGCGCGGTGCCAATCGCGCCGAGGGAGACCCCGATCACGCCCGCCGGTTTGCCCGCCCACACACTCTGCCCGTAAGGCCGGGAGGCATGGTCGATGGCGTTTTTGAGGACACCCGGAACCGAGCGGTTGTATTCCGGCGTGATGAACAGCACGCCATGCGCCGCCTCGATTTCGGATTTCAGCCGCTTCACGGCAGGCGCCTGATTGTCGTCGTCATCCTGGTTGTAGAGCGGCAGGTCGTCGATTTCGACCGGGCGGAACTCCATCTCATCCGGCGCAAGCATTGCCAGCGCCTTCGCCAGCTTCTTGTTGAAGGAGTCGCGGCGCAGACTGCCAACGACTACGGCGATTTCAAATTTACTCATGATTCATTTCCTTTCTTCGATCAGTTGCGTTTTTGCGTCGGAACCCCCGCGAACCCGCCATAGTCGGATTCATCACGGGGCTTCACCAACGCGGTTCAGGAGTCCCGAGAGATAAGTGTCTTCGGATTCAGGGCATAAGGGCCGTCACCCAGAAGGGCCTGGACAACCATCGCCACCGCCCAGAAAGCGGGAAACTCCCAGCCGCCGCCTTCATTCGAAAACAGCCAGCCTGTATCGGCGTGTGCGAAGATGATCGAGCCGATCAAGACAGGGACGAGGGCCAGCGAGACCAGACGCGTATACACGCCGAGGATCAGCGCCGCGCCGCCTCCGACTTCCGCGATCATCGTCAGGTAGGCAAGGAACCCCGGTAGCCCGAGGGACTCGAAGAAGCCTACCGTGCCCGAAGGGGTAAATACAAGTACTTTAAGTAATCCGTGCGCCAGGAACAATACTCCCAAGGAAACGCGCAATAAAAGTGCAGCGTACGGAGCGGTTTTTTCGTCAATCATGGTCGTTCTCCTTTGTTAATAGTGTGCGAATTGAAGCAGGAGCGGATCACTACGCCGCTTCGCGCTCAATCCATGCGGGCGCGATTTGCGTACCCCGTCCAAGGCTGTAGCCAAGTTGGATGTTCAGTGCCGCCAGCGGCTCCAGATAGCGCGCATTTTTAAGCGGGCCTGCATCGACGGCATCGAATCCGGCGGCGTTGATTATTTCGGAAACCACTTTCTTGGCCGCGTCGTCGTCGCCGGCATAAAACACCTGGACCGGGCGTTCGCTGAAGCGGGGGCCTTCCGCGTAGATTTGCGCGAATACCGTATTGAACGCCTTCACCGCGGGCGCGCCCGCCACGCGCTTTTGAATCTCTTCAGCGGCGGAGCTTTCGAAGCCGAGCGTCAGTCCGGAAAAGTCTTCCGTCAACGGATTGGTCGCATCGATTACGATTTTTCCGGAGAGGCTTCCGGCAATAGCGATCACGTCGGCAGTCTCTGCGTAAGGAACGGCAAGAATGACAACGTCCGCATCGCGGACAGCACCGGCAACGTCGCTACCGCGAACATTGCCGCCATACTCTTTGACAAAGGCGTCTGCTGCGGCGTGACCTTTATCTTCGGTGCGCGCGCCGAAAACCACGCCATGCCGTGTCTTCGACAGGACTTTCGCCAGTCCCGTGCCGACATTTCCTGTTCCGATAATCGCAATATTCATAGCTCTAACTCCTTTTTCCGTTCGTGTTTGTTTGTGGCGACCCGTTCGAGAACCGCCTCTACTTTCAGGATATGGATTTATGTAATGTTGATAAAGCCAACTGTTGTAGAATGATTATAAATGATATATTGATAATTAGACGACAGGCCGTCAGTACGATTCGCACACGGCGATGTCCCGCGTTCGAGCGATCTCACTGGGTTTAAGGGACGGATTGGCCGAAATCAGGAGCAGGTGAATATGATCGGGTTTGAATTGTTTGAGGTCCTTGCGCCGTTCGCTGACATGTTCGCGGCGGTCGCCTTTGCGGCATCGGGCGCTCTTGTCGCCTCACGAAAAGGGCTGGATGTTCTGGGCTTTATGTGGCTGGCGGTGCTCACCGGCGTTGGCGGAGGAACTGTTCGCGATCTGGTTCTCGATGTGCCGGTGTTCTGGGTCGTCAATCCGGTGCACCTGACGGCCTGCCTTCTGACGGCCGTCATCGTGTATCTGGCGGCTCCCTGGATAGAATCCCGAAGAACACTCGTGCTGTGGTTCGATGCGCTTGGTCTTGCACTCGTTACCATCGCAGGTACGGCCAAAGGCCTCGATAACGGAACCGGCGCTTTGGTCGCTATCGTTATGGGCGTCGTCACCGGTTCTGTAGGGGGAATCATCCGCGACCTTGTCGGACAGGAACGCTCGGTGATTTTGCGCCGTGACATCTATGTCACGGCCGCAGCGCTTGGCGCGTGCGCCTATGTGGTTTTCGACGCGCTCTCTCTTCCCTGGCTGAATCCCGCCGTCATCGGTGTCTGTGTCACCTTCGCGGTGCGCGGACTAGCGATAAGGTTTAACTGGTCGCTGCCCGGATATCGCAGACCGGCAAAGGCAAGCAGCGAAACAGCCGGAGGCGAAAATGGGTAGTGATTTTACGCAGGCAGACGTGCCGGGTTCGCTTTCGGAGCATCATGCTTTTCGAAGAATAACAGGTAAAAATGGACACGATTGACGGAATGCGGACATTCGTAGCCGTGGTAAAGGAGGGCTCCTTTACGTCGGCGGCAAAGCGGCGGGATATGTCCACCGCTCTCGTCAGTAAGTATGTCGGCCAACTCGAAGACCAGCTCGGCGTCCGGTTGCTTAACCGTACAACGCGTTCGCTTACACTGACCGAAATCGGCGCCGTATATTTCGAGCGCTGCCAGCAACTGCTTGATGATTTTGACGAGCTTGAAGCGACCGTGCAGGACCGCGACGCAGCGCCGCGCGGGACATTGATCGTCTCTGCTCCGGTCACATTTGGAGAGATGTACCTGACGGATGCTATGGCGCAGTTTCTGGCGCAGCATCAGGAAGTCCGGATCGACTTCCGCCTTACTGACCGTCTGGTGAATCTCGTGGAAGAAGGGGTGGATGTTGCAATCCGCATAGCCGAACTTGCGGATTCGTCACTCATCGCACGCCGCCTTGCACCGGCACGTATCGTGGTGTGCGCTTCGCCTGAATATCTCAAGCGCCACGGCGCGCCGCAGCGGCCTGACGATTTGCTTGAGCATTGTTGTATTGTCGACACGAACTTTCGAAGCGGTTCGCTCTGGCAGTTCAACGAAGACGGTGGCCATAAAACGATAAACGTTGACGGACGTTTCACCGTAAACAATGCAGAATCCGTGCGCAGAATGCTTTTGGCCGATGTGGGTATCGCCCTGATACCGACATTCGCGGTCGGGCCAGATATCCGTGAGGGCCGCCTGAAAATTCTGCTCGAAGAATATGAAGGTTCCAACCTGGGGGTATACGCAGTGTATGCCCATAGTCGTCATCTTGCGGCAAAAGTCCGCGCCTTCGTGGACTTCTCTGTGAAGTCTTTCGGTTCATCTCCGGAATGGGACCGGTACTAATTACTTCTACTATTTGACGTGAGGGAGAGGGTATGACGATTGAACGCATAATAAACAAGCGCATTCATGATCTGGGGGGAGGCTTCGAGGTCGGGCGCGTTCTTCCCTTCCGCGCACGTCGCATGGTCGGCCCGTTTATCTTTTTCGATCATTTAGGTCCCCTGGAATTGGCAACGGGTATTCCAAGAGAACTGGATGTCCTGCCCCACCCGCATATCGGCCTTTCGACAGTTACTTATCTCTATTCCGGTCAAATAACCCACCGCGATAGTCTTGGTTTCGAGCAGGAGATCAGGCCGGGTGAGGTCAACTGGATGGTCGCGGGTAGCGGCATCACTCATAGCGAGCGCCTGGAGTATGCACGCACGCACGGTGCAAACATTCACGGCATTCAGGCCTGGGTCGCGTTGCCCACTGAATGTGAGGAAATTACCCCGTCGTTCCACCATCATGCGGGTGCTGATCTTCCTGAATGGGAAGAAGCGGGCGTCAAGGGGAGACTGATCGCAGGCGAAGCAGAAGGGCTCAAATCCGGTGTGCATGTGCACTCGCCCTTATTTTACCAGCACTGGGAAATGGATGCTGATGCTCGCCGAAGCCTGACCACTGCCTATCCAGAGCGGGCTATTTACTGCGCGCGAGGTAAGGTAGAGATCGGAAGCACTTTTTTAAGCGCTGGTCAGATGGCAGTTCTGAACGAAGGGCGGTTAGCGGATGTTGTCGCGTGTCAGCCGTCAATCGTGATGGTGCTTGGTGGAGAGCCCCTCGGCCAACGCTACCTTCTCTGGAACTTTGTATCGTCCAGTAAGGAGCGGCTGGAACAGGCAAAAGAAGACTGGAAGGCAGGGCGCATGAAACTGCCAGATGCGGACAATCTCGAATTTGTTCCCTTTCCGGAGGACTGAAGATAGTGACGGTCCAGCCTTTAACCGCGATGCCAGTCTGACGGTTACACATTCTGGAAGGTGGGGGAGGCCGGACGCTTACCAAAAGTATATAGAATATGGAGAATCACTAGGAATTAATAAACGATACAAATGTAGGCAGCGACAGGATTGGTACAAAGTTCCTCTAGGCAAAATAGCAGAGGGGTTTTTCTTCAAGCGTTCATTTTATTACCCGCGTTTATGTATTAATGAAGCTAAAGTCCTCACAACAGATACTGCGTATGGAATTAGCTGTTTTGAGAACTATTCGATGAAAGGGCTTTGTTTTTCGTTCTATAATTCTATTACACAATTATTTGCTGAAATAGATGGACGTTTCTACGGTGGCGGCGTTCTGGAATTGACACCTAAAGAGTTTAGAGGGTTGCCGGTATTATATCATGAACCATCAAAAGAAGAGTTTGACGCATTTCTTGCGGTGCATGATGCTTCTGAAGATATCTCTAAAAGTTTATTAGATTTCGGCGATCAATGGTTAAGCGAAAATAGTAGTTTTACCGCCAAAGATATGAATATGTATCGCCAAGCATGGGATACCCTTCGACGTCACAGACTCCGTCATTCAAGAAATGCAGTGCCAACGAGTCCAAACAATGGGCAACTGTAAGCTCAGCTGACTGAAAGTTCTAGTCGAGGAATTTCTGCATCTAAAGGAAGTTGTTTTGACGATGCCACTACCTTGTCTTGATATCTTCCAGCACCCAGTTGTATTGCGAAGCCTTTCGTATAGTGATCTGAAATGTTCCCTTTCAGCATTCATGAGACAGGGAACGGTTAATAAGGTGTTTTTTATTGATTAGACTCGAAATGTTGACCAAGCGCAGCGTTTAGTGCTTTTAAACGCCTGTATGGTTTATCGCGATATATCCATGATTTCTCTTCGCGCTGTTCATCCTTCGCAATCTGGTGCAGCGTTATTTCAACAACATTGTCGACACGCATCAGTGAAAAACGGGCATTATTCGCACCCTGCTACGAAATATGTTGCAGTGCGAGATCAAGTTGCTCAACATTATTTGCAAGGATTTTCAGCATGAATTAGCTTAGTCACGCTCCGGCGCTGACATGAAGCTGAACACCTTCATGCTGTCGCAGCGAGGCCATAAGCTTGGAGATATTCCCAAGACTGGGATTACCGCTTGCACTGAGCATACGCATCAGGCTTTGAGGTTTTTTATCTGTAAGGGTGCCGAGTTCCTGAAACCCGATAGTGGCGTTCACATAATCGCGTAGCAATGTTTTTGCCACATCCACTTCATTATTGAGAATGCATTCCGCCGCTTCTGTAAGCAGACCAACACGGAAGTCAGGGTCATTTTGCGCCCGCTGCTTGATGGTGTCTTTAAAATCACGTGTTAAAGCCATGGCTTTATCCTTTTCTCTTTCGGGTTTTGTAATCCTTCCAGTGCAGCTTTGCAGTCTCGATATCGCGGCTTTGCCGCTTTTTCGTACCGCCTCCTAAAAGGATCACCAGCTTATCGCCATCCTTGCCGAAATAAATTCGGTAGGCAGGGCCAAAATCAAGCCTATATTCGCTTACGCCCTGCCCTACGGATTTCACATTCGAGAAATTGCCGTTTTCCATGCGGGCTATGGCTGTACGAACCTTTAGCGCTGCGTGAACATTGAGGCTAGCGAACCAATTCGAATAAGGGTGCGATCCGTCTTCATTCTCAAATTCTACAACAACGATCATATTTATATGATAACATTTATGTTATTATCAAGCAATATCTAGTTTTACGGACTTTGAAGAACAATTGAGCTTATCGGCTTCCCCGCCCACATCTTCGAAAAACCGATCAAGCGCACTAAAACCAGACAGCGCAGCTAGCTGCGCTGTCTGGTCCGAGGGAGCAACTATACAACTTTCTCAAAGAGCTTTTTAACTGCCGCCCACTGGTCCATTGGGGGCAAGCCTTTGCGCTTGGTGTAGCCTTGCATTGGAAAGCGCATATAGCGTGGATGCCAGTCTTCGGGCATCTCAGAACCATTGCGGTCTTCCAGAAAGACTTTAATGGTCTCTTTTTGCAGCTTGGCGGTTTTGGTAACGCCATCTTTAGCAATGCGTTTTCCTGCAACCTCGCCAAGGATTGCATTGATGGCGGGTTTGTCGCGCAAAAGATCAAAAAACGTGTCTTCCGGCTCCCACCAATTCGCCATATCCACACTCAGGATTTGACCAAGCCCCTCAATAATGGGCGTGCCTGATGCAAGGGTTTCACCCATAGCAAAGGCAAGTACTCGCATTACCTCATTATCTTTAAGCTGCAAAGTCCTTGCAAATACAGCGGGAAGTTCCTGCACTCTTGAAAATCCATGGTTTTTCATCAGAGATTCACGCTCATCACCAAACCCTATGAGCTTCTTGATCGCTTCACGCTCCTTGGCAAAAGCCTTTTGCGCCTTGCTGGCTTCAATGCTTTGGGCGATTGCCTCATTGCCGCCCGCTCTCTGCGGCTCGGGCTTGACCTCCCATAAATCAGAGCCAGCAATGACATGGGCCACCATGAGCCGCAAAGCAATTTGCGGGGCTTTAAGTAACTCGACCCTGACCGCATTATGACGGTGCAGTTCAAGATAGCGGATCGCCGCTTTTGACAGTTCAGGCTTGGGGTTGGCTTTAACCTCGCCGCCCTCTTTCGCCGCTGCGTGGTCAAGGCGTTTGGCTTCTTTTTCTTCCAGCCAACCTTCATGAAACTCAACCTCACCATCGGAGCCACAGCGGATAAAAACCTTGCCGCCTTCCTTCTTACTGCGCTTTACCCTTTCATAGTTGCTCCAGTAATTCGAGTTTTCCAAGACAACGGCATCTGACCATCCATCTTCCAGATAGCGCTGCTGACGCTCGCCTACGACTTGCATTTGAAGTGTCCAGAACTTCCCAACATCATCAAAAAACTGTCCTTCTTCGAAGAGGTCCGTAATGATTTTTCCATTATAGATTTCAAGCGGGAAAAGCGCATGTGATACGGAGATTTCTTTGCCGCCAAACAGCCATGCTTTGAGCCATCTTCCGGTAGGTTCGCTTTCTTCTGGATCGCGGAAGAGTTTGAACCATGTTTTTTGCTGGGCCTTGCTCGCCATCGTCAAAGCCCGCAAGGTTTGGGCGTTAATCTCGTCTTTGCGGTAAGCGTTAAGAATGGGCGCATGAAGATTGGCTATCGCCAGCCTTTTAGAAACCAATAATTCGGTCACACCAAAATGCGCCGCAATATCTTCGATTGATTGGCCCTGTTTTTTAAGCATTGCAAAGGCTTCATACTGATCGATTTCATCCATCGGGAGGCGGGCGATATTTTCAGCTAGTGAGGCTTCAACAGCTTTGGCGTCTTCGCCGTCTTCAAGGATGATGCAAGGCAGCGGTTCAACTTCCCCGCCCTCTTCGGCAATAAGCTGACAGGTTCGCAAACGCCGTCCACCTGCTATAACCTCGTAGCCTTCGCAGTTCGGACGCACCAAGAGCGATTGAATAACGCCGATATTACGGATGCTCGGCAGCAAATCACTCACATCATCGCCGCCATGCTTACGCACGTTAACAGGTGAGATTTTTAGATTTTTGAGTTCGATATGTTCAAGTTTCATTGTTTTCTTCCTTCTATAAAGTTGGTTTCGCATCACACCGACACGCAGGAACGCACTAGCTAGGAGAGAGCCAATGCGCTCGCGCAAAGCGGCCCTAATACTCATCGGCAAGCATGATGGTGAGGACGCGGAAGGTTTTTTCGGGGTCTGCAGGGTCTTCGCTTAAATGCTGGCGGTCCGGCGCGTAGTAATCGAACTTCCAAAAAACCGTTCCCGCGCCTTCAATCTCAAGACTGCCAAAATCATGTTCACCACACGGATCGTTTGCCTCGGTAAATTCATCAAAGTTGCGGGTCTTGATGCAGATTTCGGCTTGAACCTCGCTCGGCAAATTGGCGACGCCTTGCGTAAAAATAATCACGCCCTCCCCTGTTCGCTCTGTTCGAAACACGCCCACTTGTGAACGGCAACGGTCATTTAATTCCGCAATGCGCTGCGCCTTAAGGTCTTGGTCGTCTGTGTGATTACTCATTGCGCAACCTCCTGTTCAGAGATGGTCAAAGGCGCGGCATGAGCCTCGGCGCTTTCCAGCGCAAAATCTGCTGCTTTCTGAGCGTGGCTTGCCGCGCTGATAATGAATTTTGGATCGCTGCGCTGATTGGTGAGCCAACCCTTGATATATTGGGCGTGATCGAGGCGCGGGGTTTGCGAAAGGCCAAGCGCGCCGCAAAGCATGGCGCTGCCAAGCTCGGCAACCAGTTCTTCAAAAGCGTAAGCCTGATCGCCAAAACGCCCTGACATATCGCGGTTCAGACGGTTTGCATTGCCTGTTGAATGGGTGATTTCATGGGCGAAGACGCTGTAATAGCTCTGGGGACAATCAAACTGACCAAGCTCGGGCATGGCGATATGCTCGGCAATACCTCCGGCGTAATAGGCACGATCAGAAACCCGCACAGGCAAACGCTCGCCAGCAATATAGTTTTTGACGAAACTCTCAGCCTCGGCAATCGGGTTATGGTCCTTGAGTTTGTCTTTAAATTTCTGCTCTACGCCCCGCGCATGCTCGCCTTCCACCTGCTCGGAATTGAACACGCGAAAATAACGGGTAGATACGGCACCAATTTTGCCGCTGTCATTGCCTTCATCATCCGTTTCATTAAAAAATTTCCACAAAACGACAATCTGCGAGCGCTCGCCTTTACGAACATTGCACTCTTTATCCTGCCACTGTTTGAAGGTTGCCCATAGGTTCGAGGCGTAGCCCGAATGAGACAGCAAAATATGATTGATGCCTCTATATGCTGTGCCCCTTAGATTGATGGGGGAGTGCCCCACACAAAACCACGGCGTTTTAAAATTGTTGGGGTCAACCTGCTCCAGTTGCCTGATGATTTGGTCTGTGACCATTTGATAAATTTTGTTCGACATTTCATTTGCTCCTTTGGTTCCTTTTTGGCACCGGATGGGCCAATTTCTCTGCACAACCGCGCGCATGAACCCTTGGCTAGCGCCGAGCGTCAGAACAAAAAAAGCCCCCGCACGTCTCTTTTTGCGGGGGCTTTTCTGGCGGGAGATCGAAGAGCGGATGCCTCAAGCACTTTTTGTACGCCACACGGATATTTGGCGCGGGCCAGCGTACAAAAAGTGTTTGAAACAGGTATCCGAAATTCGATGTAAGCTTGGAATTTGGGTTCCAAGCGCACCTTTTTTCAGGTGCGCTTTTTAAAACAGCTCATGCGCCGGCGGCGCATGCCTTTTCTCTCACTTTACACCAAGGATCGTGACCCGTATGGGGAGAAACCGCTTTTTCGCGGGTTCGACAATGCTTGGTGAATGAATATGAGCCTAGCGGCGTAGAGCCTGACGCGCTGCATTTTGCAGCGGGGGGGCGGGTCGCTACTTTGCTTATTTTATCTTCAAATTGAAAAACAAATAACCGCCGTTACGGTGGATGGTTTCCGCCGATGTATGACGACGGTGAGTATGCCCGGCTTCCAACGTGCATTCCCGAGCGGAAATGAGCGGGGTCTCCATAGAAAGAAGAGATAAAGAAGGATCAAAAGGCCGGTGATGATCACAGGCACATAGCAATTGTTCTCCATTGAAGTAAAATAGGGAAAGGGATTGCCACGGCCAGGATTGCAAGCATAATAATGGCGCCTGCAAGAGACGTCGGTTCCGCCTTTTAGGGAGCTTGGGGATTGCCGGAAATGTTCCTGGCAGAGGCTCCTATCTTTTTTCTGTCTCCCGCCGCACCAAGGGCAAAAATTCTCTCCGCCTCTTTCCCTCTAGCCGACAACACCATATGCTTCCCATCACTAAGGAAACATTGAGTATCATGTTCTTATCTATTTGTGTTTCCTGTATGACGGAACGGAGGTTCTTCGGTACAGAGAAAATGGCTTTTGAATCTGCCGGATTATCACGGGAACATTGGGCCAGTTCTATACCCGTAAGGGAAGTTTTTAAACGCGCCCTTAATAACGCTGTTCTGCGGTATTACCAGACTCACTCCTTACGAAAAACGCATGTGATAGGGCTGATGGAGAACCGCCGCCGATATCAGAAGCCAGAATATTGGCCATGAACATGTTATGACCACTTACAATGCGTATGGAAAATTAAATATGGGCGATCAACGAAAAGCCTTTTTCCGCAACGGAAACAACAAAACTGTTTCGCAAAATATATTCAGCGAAGAACTGATCTAAAAATTGAGCAAAAGAACACAAAAATAGCGGCCTTTTATTTTTAAATCTAGTAAACAACCATAAAAATCATTAATTTTTTCAATATGATATAGAATTAACCCACTCACCTTTTAGGAAAAAAGCAGCGTTAGTGATAATGATAGGGCACTGTTGTCTGCCCGCCAATACCGCCTGATAAAGTATGCCATTGATAAACCTAGCGCCCAATGTTATATAACAGCTATGAAGAACGTTTTACTCTTGATATGTGCATTTGCTCTTTTCGCCACTGGCTTTGTTTCGGCGGCGCATGCGGATGGTGATATGCAAGGTTCTGACCAGCAGATTGAGTCAAGCATGGATCAGGATAATATGAACGACAATGCAGCCGATCCGTTAAATGATCAGCACTGTGGTCACGGTCATATTGATTTTACTGATCATGCAAAAACCAACCTTTCAGACATCAAATCAAAGTTATTTGCCACGCTTTCCGAAGCTCCGCTTCCATCCCTTATTTATGGACTTAAACGCCCTCCCTGGATTTAATTTTCAGGAATGTGGTGTATCTTTATTCAGGCCAAAAAAGACCACGAGTCTGTCTGATCTAATCTCCAACATTCCCCTATATGCTGCGTAGCGAAAGTTCTCTTTCGTCCGCTAACTGCGTTTTTGTAGATTACTAAAGGAATACTTAAATGGAACAACGATTACGAATACTCGCGATGACGACTTTGGTTTTGCCGCTTATGTTTTCCGGCGCGGCGCTGGCCCAGCAGGAACAAAAACCCAGTATAGCTGCTTTCATCAACCATATATGGCAGGCCAGTCCCGCTATCCATGAAGCCGAAGCACGGGTTGCTGCCGCGCAAGCCGGACAAAGAGCCGCTTCACGTTGGCAACATAATCCGGAACTGGAATTCGAGGTTGAAGACGTTGATGGTGAAGAAAAAACCATGCTGCTTGGTGTAAGCCAGACAATTGATTGGAGCGGTAAATTCCGCTCATCAGGAAAGACCGCTGAGTTTGAATTGCTGGCTGCTTCCGCAGAACGTGATGGGACACGACAAAATATCGCTGTGGGTGTGTTGTCGGCTTTGGCGGACAACAGGGCTGCAAAGGATATTTTCGGATTGGCGGCGCAACGTTCAAGCCTGATGGAGCGTTTCGTGGGGTTGGTCGAGAAGGGCTTTAAAGCGGGTGATATTGACCAGAGCGAGTATAACCTTGCTCAACTGGCCTTATCCGAAGCCTTGATTGAGCAGGCGGATGCGGGAACAACGCTGGCAGAAAGCAGGCAGGGTCTTGATACCGCCATAGGCTTTCCGCTGGAAAACGGCTTTGCTCTGCCGGATTTACCGGGAACCCTGCCAGAGTTTTCAGATAGTGGTGAAAGCGAAGACGATAATCTTATGAACCTTCCCGCCATTCGCGCCATGAAAAGCCGCGAGGAAGCCGCCAAATCAATCATCACACAAGCCAATAAGGATAGATTTCCTGACCCCACCATAAGCATTGTGGGCGGGGAAGATGCTGGGGCCGGTAAAATTGGTTTTTCGGTATCTGTGCCGCTGTATGTCTTTAAAACCTACAGAGCTGAAGTTGATGTGGCGAAGCAGGAAGCGATTGCCGAAGCCAAAGCCGGGCAAAATGCCTTTCATGCCGCTAAAGCGCGTCTGCTAGCCAGCCGCAACGCTTATCAGCTTTCAAGAAGGGCTTGGGAGAACTGGCAGGAAAACGGGGCGCAAGCCTTGACTGAGCAGTTTAACATTCTTGATCTCAAATTCAAGGTCGGAGATTTAAGCGCGACTGATTATTTGGTGCAGATTGAACAGGCTCTGGATACGGAAGTCGCTGCCAAAGAACTGCATAGCAAGGTGTGGCAATCGTGGTTTTCATGGCTAGCCGCATCAGGAAAAACTGAACAATGGATCCAAAATTCAGGACAACAACAATGAGACACATATTATTTTTAACCGTACTGATAGCTTTAACTTTCTCATATCCTGTTATGGCTGCTGATGATGACCATGGGCATGAGGAAGCTGATCGCGAAAAACATGGTGATGCTCAAGAAGATCATGGCAAAAAAGATAGTCACGGCGATGAAGAAGGCGGCCACGAAGGGGAAGATGAAGAGGAAGAACGCGGTGGGGTTGATCTTTCTCCTGAATCCCTAAAAGAGGCGGGCATTCTTGTTGAGCCTTTAACCCTGCAAAATCTGGAAGGTGAGGTTAAAGCGCCCGGTGAGGTCACGCTTAATTCTTATCTGAGCAGTAAGGTTACGCCGCGCATTGAGGCACAGATTGTGGCTCGTCATGCCAAGCTGGGCGATACTGTTGAAAAAGGCCAGCCGCTTGTCACACTTTCTGGTGTTGAAATGGCCGAAGCCATTGGTGAATTGCAGGTGGCCCATAAGGAATGGAGGCGCGTGCAACAACTTGGTTCATCGGCTGTTTCTGCTAAACGTTACAGTGAAGCCAAAATTGCCGATGAACAGGCGCGGGCTAAAGCCATGGCCTACGGTATGACCAAAGAGCAGGTTAAAGTGCTGCACGAAAAAGGTCTGGGCGTTACTCCCGGATCATTTCAGCTTATTGCGCCGCAGAGCGGCACCATTGTCAGCGATGATTTTATTGAGGGCGAGTTGATTGAACCGGGCCGCGTGTTGTTTGATATTGTCAATGAATCCGCTCTATGGGTGGAAAGCCGTCTGTCACCGGAACGTGCCAAGGACGTTGAGGTTGGCGCAGGTGCGCGGGTTCACATTCCTGATAACGGCTGGTTGCAAGGCAAGGTCGTTCAAAAACACCATCTTCTGGATGAAGAAACCCGCACGATTGGTGTTCGCATTGAAGTAAATAATGAAGAAGACCGTTTGCACCCCGGCATGTATTTGGACACACGGATTCAAGCAGGAGACGAACAGAAATATTTGGCCGTTCCCACGTCCTCCGTATTGCGTTCTCCCGATGGTGATTGGGTGGTTTTTGTCGAAACAAAGCCCGGTGAATTTAAACCGCAGGAGATCAAAACGCTACGCAACATTGAGGACCATACCGTGATAGAGGGTTTGCCGGAAGGCACTCGGGTTGTCACCGAAGGTGCATTTTTTGTGCAGTCGGAATTGGCGAAAAGTGGTTTTGCCGTACACAACCACTGAGGTAGGGATTAGGAGACAAATTATGCTGAATACAATTATTGACGGAGCGATACGACATCGCTTGATGGTAGTTTTGATGCTGGCGGCGATTTTGGTCGGTGCTGTAATGATCTTGCCGAAACTCAACCTTGATGCTTTCCCCGACGTGACCAATGTTCAGGTTACGGTCAACACCGAAGCCGAAGGATTAGCGGCGGAAGAGGTCGAACAGCTTATTACCTATCCGGTGGAAGCGGTGATGTACTCTCTTCCCGATGTAGAAGAAGTGCGTTCAATATCAAAAACCGGATTATCCCTTGTCACTGTTGTGTTCAAGGAAGGGATCGATATTTATTTTGCGCGTCAACTTGTCTTTGAGCGTTTACAGGATGCACGGGAGCAAATCCCCGAAGGCGTGGGAACGCCAGAAATGGGGCCGAATACCTCCGGGTTAGGACAGGTTTTTCAGTACATGCTAAGTACTGATAACCCTGAAAAATACGACACCATGGCATTGCGCTCTCTAAACGATTGGGTTGTAAAATTATTGCTTATGCCGATTGACGGTGTAACAGAGGTTCTCTCATTCGGCGGTGACGTTAAACAATATCAGGTCAATCTGGAACCCGCCAAACTGCTGTCTTATCAGATTCATTCCGAAGATGTTGTAGAAGCAATTGAAGAAAACAATCGTAATGCGGGCGGGTGGTATCTCAATCGCGGCGCAGAACAGCTTGTCATTCGTGGTGTAGGCTGGGTGCGTGGTGGCGAAGATGGCTTGCGTGATATTGCCAATGTTCCCGTCAAGGATGAAGACGGTATCGTTGTAAGGGTGCGCGATGTAGCAAAAGTGGGCTATGGCACTGAAATTCGCCAAGGCGCGGTCAGTATTACCATGCGAGACGAGGCCGGAAAACCGGAACAAATGGGCGAAGTCGTCACGGGCATTGTGATGAAGCGTATGGGCGCGAATACAAAAAACACGATTGACCAGATTTATGAACGTTTGCCAATCATTCAAAATGCCTTGCCGGAAGGCGTGGTGATTGAGGCTTTCTATGATCAAGCGGATTTGATTAGCAAGGCTGTTGATACAGTCAGCAAAGCCCTGATTGAAGCCTTTGTCCTGATTGTGATTGTGTTGTTTCTATTTCTAATGAATATTCGGGCAGCGGCGCTTGTTTTGCTTTCTGTGCCAATCTCCATTGCGCTGGCGCTGATGGCTATGGCTTATTGGGGCGTATCCGCGAACCTTATGTCTCTTGGCGGTCTGGCAATCGCTATCGGGATGATGGTGGATGGTTCGGTTGTGATGATGGAGAATATTTTTAAACATCTTTCCCACCATGATGAAAACCCCAATCCCGAAGGTGTCAAACTCCGCATTCTGGAAGCGTCCCGCGAGGTCGGGCGTCCGGTGTTTTTCGCGGTATTAATTATTATCGTGGTCTTTACCCCGCTTTTTACATTGGAAGGCGTTGAAGGAAAACTATTTCAGCCTATGGCGGTGAGTATTGTACTGGCTATGCTGGCTTCGCTGATGGTGGCGTTGGTTGTGATTCCGGCGCTTTCCACCTACTTGTTTAACAAGAACGTAGACCACAAAACCAACTTTCTGATTGATGCGTTTGATGCCGCATATAAAAAAGTACTTTCCGGCGCGATGAAAGCCAAAAAGATGGTGGTAATTATTGCTGTTGCTCTGTTTATCGGTTCTATGGCGCTGGTGCCTTTTTTGGGTACAGAATTTGTGCCTGAGCTGGAAGAAGGCACAGTCAATATCCGTGTTACGCTGGCCCCGTCTTCTTCGCTGGAGACATCTTTGGGTGTTGCGCAAAAGCTGGAACGCAAGCTAATGGAATTTCCCGAAGTGCTTTATGCTTCAAGCCGGGTCGGACGTGCTGAATTGGGTGGCGATCCTGAACCTGTCTCTAATGTGGAAATTTATGTGGGCTTAAAGCCGGTCAAGGAATGGACTTCCGCTAAAGACCGCTTTGGATTGCAAAAGCTGATGGAAGAAAAAATGTCCGTTCATCCGGGCTTGCTCTTTACCTTTTCACAGCCGATTGCTACCCGTGTGGATGAACTGCTCTCAGGTGTGAAGGCACAGCTTGCTATTAAACTGTTCGGCCCTGATCTCAATGTATTGGCTGAAAAGGGTAAAGCGATTGAAGGGTTAGTACGCAAGATTGAAGGCGCACAATCCGTAGAAATGGAGCAAATAGCTGGGGAGGCGCAGCTTGTTGTACGGCCTGACCGGGATAAGTTGGCGCGTTACGGTATTCCAGTGGGGCAGATCATGTCTCTTGTGTCTGATGCAATTGGCGGCAGCGACGCCGGGCAGGTTATTCAGGGCAATGAGCGTTATGATATTTACGTTCGCTTTGCCAAGGAATACCGCAATGACGCGCAATCCATAGCTGACCTGATCATGCAGGCACCCAGCGGTGCATGGGTGCGGATGGGTGATGTGGCCGATGTGTCTATTGAAGCCGGACCGCCGCAAATCCGCCGTGATGACGTGCAACGGCGTGTGGTTATCCAATCTAACCTCTCCGGACGCGATATGGGCGGCTTTGTTGAAGAAATTAATAGGCGCATCAAGGAAGAAGTGAAACTCCCTCCTGGCTATTCCGTGGTCTATGGCGGACAGTTTGAAAATCAACAGCGAGCACAGGCACGGCTTATGATCGTTGTGCCGATTTCGCTGGGCATGATCTTCCTGCTGCTGTTTTTTGCTTTTGGCTCAGTACGGCAAGCTGCGCTGATTATGCTGAACGTCCCGCTGGCCATGATCGGTGGGATCGCGGCGCTGTATTTTTCGGAGCAATATCTTTCTGTTCCCGGTTCTATCGGTTTTATCGCCCTGTTTGGTGTGGCGGTGTTGAACGGTGTAGTGATGGTCAACGCCATTAACCTACTTGTGGAAGGTGGTACGGAAGCCGACAAGGCTGTTTTTAACGGCGCGTTGTCTCGTCTGCGGCCTGTTCTTATGACAGCCTTTATTGCAGCGTTAGGCTTAATCCCTATGTTGCTGGCTACAGGCATAGGCTCGGAAGTGCAAAGGCCATTGGCGACTGTGGTGGTTGGCGGACTGGTTTCTTCAACGCTTCTGACACTGTTTGTACTTCCTGTGCTGTACGGGACATTTTCGCGGCGGCTTATTGAGGATTATAAAACTACTAATTAATAAAATAGAATTGGTCAAATGCGGCAATGGTGCGGCAACAGGACAAAAGAAAAGCCGCCCGAAGGCGGCTAACTTATTGATTTTATTGATTGCGAGAGGGCGCATTACGCGCCAGTATGGCGATTACCTCCAAAAGCGGGAGGCGTTGGTTGCGGGGGACCGCAGCTGCCCTGAGGAAATTAAAATTGATACAGAATTCTTCACGATGGTTACGGGAGATCGCAACCATCGTGAAGATCTTGTCACGACCTTTGATATCTCAAGTTCCCACAATCGCGAAGACAAAGAAATAGAGCACTCCTGTCTCCTTACCGAGAATAAAAGAAAGCATGCCACAAACACTTGCGCCGGTGTTGTCACATTAACTTAGTGGCTGGAGTCTACTGCCCACCATACGTATTTCTTTGTGTCTTGGACATCAAAACGGTATTTTGAATCCAAACTCACGGTCAATATTTTTGCGGGATTCGACAAGAAACCGGTCACCATTCATCAACTGTGATGTTTGCCTATCAGCTGAAAGATATTCATTCCCGGCAGCAAACAGTCCCTCGGGAAGAATCTCGACGTCTTTTTTAACAAGGTCATCGAAAATTCGAGCATATTCAGCGCCTTTGCTAGTGATTTCGGCATCAGTAGGCAACAGACCAGCTTTTTTCTGTTGGTCTCTCCAGGTTAACATTTTGCTTTGTATTGCCTCAAGATCCGCTGGTGATACGATTTCCGCAAACTCATTCTGGATGTGGCGCTGTGCCGCTTCTTCGCGCACAGCCGGTTCGTATTTCTGCCAGTCCCAGTCAGGCGGGAAAACTGCATCATCGTCTTTACTCATCTACGCCTTCCTTTACCACTATCGGGCGCGGGAAAATGGTTATTGTTGCGAGGTAACAATTCGCCGGACGGCGGATTATAGGTGCTTGATAGGTTCGGGCGCTGTCCGAAAAACGTGAGTGTTTTCTGATCGCTGCGCAGATTGAGCCTTGCCCTTGCCAGCGCCTGATCAAAAATATTGTCAAGTTGCCGCCCAAGGTCACCGTTCATGCCAAGCAGAAGATTATCAGATGGCAAACGCCCTTCTTTCACTTGACGTTCCCACCAATGGTTAAGCTTTATGCCTTCATAGTCAGTGCAAGTGAGGCTGCTGCCGGTGTTTAATAGCTGCCCGTTGGGCGCAGAGGCTTCCTGGGTCTGGGCCAACCGGTTCATCAACTCCGAAAAAGCCGGTTCGTATTTCTGCCAACCCCATTTAGATGGAAAAATTGCATCGTCATCTTTGCTCATCTGCGCCTTCCTTTGCCGCGATCAGGATCATGCGGTTTAAATGGATCAATTTTTTTAGATTTCTTTCCGGAGCGATCTTCTGCATGTTTGCGCGCCGTTTCTGCCGCTAGCTTGAACTCAAGCTGCAAGTCACCCTGCTCTATCTTTTTTGCGGGCTCGGCGCGCTTGCGCATCTCTTGCGCTAACGGCGAGGTATGGCGATTCTTGGCTTTGCTCACAGCCGCCTTCCTGCCTGGCGGGCCAAGCGTGAAGTTCATGGCAGGCATATGCGGCTGACCCTTTCTGGCTTGAACTGCCCCACTCTGTTCGAGCGAGAGGCGAAGCGATTTCTGTTCTTTGGCCTGCGTCTGGCTAAGGGCGCGGCGCTGGCGCTCTTGATCGAGCCTTTGCATGTTATGACGGCGCTCTAGCTCAAGACGCTCAACGCGCTGGCCCTCATGCAGCGCACGCTTGTCTTCAAGAAAGGCGCTGCGGGCTTTGGCATCGTTATACTTATGCAGCTGAGAGCGCAGCAACTCGACGCCGCTGGCTTTTGCCAGAAACGCGCTCAAACCTTTTGGTTTGGCCGCCTCACGCTCGGCCCTGATCTCGCGCGCCTTATTCACATAGTGCCGGGACACCGTTGTCCGCAGCGTGAGCTGGTCCTTTGACTGCTGCGCTTTTTCTCGCTCGTGCAGGGCGCGTTTGGCTTCAACCCGGCTTTCGAGATTTTCGCGCTGGTTCTTATGAATTCCATTCAGCCTTTCAAGTTGCTCGTGAATTTTACGCGATTTTTCCTGATCTTTCAGGGCATGCAAATGCTGCGCGGCCAAGTCCTTCGCGTCCTCAACAGATGGCAGGGTCTCTTCGGAATATTCATCGGCCAGAAATTCACGGACGGCTTTGGTCGTTGCTGATTTATCGTCAATGAGCTTGGGGAGCGAATTTGTATGACCGTGAATATCGACCAACACAAAAGGTCTCTTACCTTGGGCCAATATGTAACCGTGATATTCAAGAGCCTGAACAAAAGACGAGGCGCTATCGCGCTGGCGCCAAAGCTCTTTGACTACCTCCATGCGCTCTTGTTTGGAGATACCAAGCTGATTTTCCTGAGCTTTATCGTAAAGAGAAAGCTGGCGGTAATTCTGGCGCTTGCGGTCTTCAAGTTTGTAATAACCCGGCGCAAGCTGAATATCGTGATCACGCGCAAATGCGCGCGTTACGCCCATGAGCTTATCGTAGTCATAGGCCATGTGGATGGCCTTGCATTCCTGCACGTCGATACGCGACCAGACGACATGACAATGCTCTCGAAGCACGCCGCGCTTATCCTCCTTGATATGAAAGACGACCGCCCTGCCCTGCCCGTGCAGTCCCAACGCCTCTTCGGCGCGCTGTATGTAATCCGCATAAAGCGCGCGCGCCATTGGACCTTGCGCCGTGTCCGGATTGATCGACAGGCTATAGAGATAATTCTTGCATTTGGTCATGGCCTGGGCTTGCGCTTCGAACTCGGCAAAGGCGCCGTGGAGATCACCGGCCATAGCGCCGCGAATGTCGGCCACTTCGACATACTCGTTGTCGTGCGCATTGAGAAGATGAGCGGCCAAATCCGCACCGCCACCGCGCTGAGAAGCAAAAGGAATGAGGCTCATGGTTTTCGTCCCAACAACAAAAACAGCGCCGAACGGATCTCGATCAGGATGAGCTTGATGTCTTCGAGCAGGACTTTGATTTCCGGATCGCGCGCAGCCACAGCATTGAAGGGTTTAAGCCGCTCCACAATAGCTTGACCAAGACCAAGAACCAGCGCGAGCTTCCTGTTTTCAGCGGGGCGATGACGGTTTCGGCCAAAGACGGCTTCGGTGATAAAGGCGTTGAAAGACAGGCCGGACACAGAAACGCGACGCTCCAGCTCCGCTTCCAGATCTTTGGGCGGGCGGTATGAGCGTTTGCGCCGGGTATTTTTCTTAAGCTGCTGGGTCATAATCCTCCCGTTTTACAGTACGGCGAAGAGGCAAATCCTCGCACCGCGCAGGCACCGGGGTTCTTGGGGCACCGGATATGCCCCAAGTCGTCATGCGGATGGCCGAGATCATTTGGCGCGCATCCAAACCGCGAAGGGTTGGTCAGGTTTTCTAAGGGCGCTGAAAGCTCTTAGATCGGTGACGGCGGAGAACCGAAATCTCTGACCGTCCTCCAAGGAGCGTTCCTTGGCCGATGGCTAATCCAAATGGAGAGCGGGCGTCTCCAATTGGTCGTACTCCGGGGTGGCGAAACACCCGGTCGTGATTGAACGGCGAAACGTTCTCCTCGCTTGCATCAAGGCTCGATGCCTGATGTGAGCGACCAACCCCTTAGTGAAAACATGCATAGTGCGTGTTTGAACCTAGGGGTTCCAAGGGGGGTTAGCGGGGGACTGGAAGTCTCCCCTCAAGGTAAGCGGTGGGACCAGCGCATACCTTGTACCACCTCACGTCCTCTCATATTTCATAATACCATAGGTTATAGGCATTACAGGCAAATATCTGTGCTGCACCTGCGTAAGACGCACTGCGATATACACTACAATATTTAGGCTCACGAGGATACCGCGAGGAAATTGCATAACGCGGGCATTGATACTGACACGCTCCTAACCGGATGCATCCGGATAATCAAAATTGATGGAGTGTACATTCCGATGTCTGATCTTATGAGAACGGGTTCCGCCCTGCCGGACACGACTAAAAACTTCGATCCATCCTTGCGGCCAACCCAGGACACGTACGATGCCTTACAAAAGGCCTATGACGAAGCAAATTACGCGCTATTCGAAGACCAGCTTCCCAATTGCCTGATAACGCTGCAACGGCGCGCCCGGACGATGGGGTACTTCTCACCGAAACGTTTTGCGCGCGGTGACGGCCGCCACACGCATGAGATGGCACTTAACCCGGCATATTTCCACGAATGCGAATTGATCGATATTTTATCGGTCCTTGCCCATGAAATGGTTCATGTATGGCAAGAGCATTTCGGCAGGCCCGGACGCGGTCGTTATCATAACCGCGAATTTGCGGAGAAATCGAAAAGCCTGGGTCTTTACCCGTCCGATACCGGCGAGGCAGGTGGCAAAGAAACCGGCGACCGGATGAGCCATTATATTATTGAAGGCGGCGTGTTTGAGCGTTTTGCTCAAAGCCTGATCACCTCGGGTTTTGTGATCGAGTGGACGGAAACACCGGCTGAGCAGCCGAAATCTGTCATCGATGGCGAAGACGAACAGAAGCCAAACAAAGCAGGTAAGCGTGTTAAATATACATGTTTATCTTGTGGTCAAAATGCCTGGGCCAAGCATGAAGCCGCCCTTGTGTGCGGCAACGAAATGGGGCCAATGGTTCCGGCGGCAGGACTAGCGTCATGAACGGCTGGATGCTTGCACCGTTGCTAATGGCCATGACCGCACTCTATGCAGGCGGGGGTTACTATCTGAGCCTCTACGCCAAGGACAAGGCCGGACTTGCGGCTGTGTTTGGCTCTTTTGCGCTCTATGGACTTGGGAACCTGTTTTATTTGGTTGTCATCAAGGCACATGGCTATGGTCTGGCTGTCACGCTATCAGGCGTTGCCGTTACGATCGTCAATCTTGGCGTGGCGGTACTGATCATGGGAGAGCGCTTTTCAATTCTTCAAATGTTCGGTGCGGCTGTCGCGGTGATTGGCGTGACATTAATTTTGATACCAAGCTCAGGCATTACGAGTTAGCAGCGAAGGACATGGCGGTGCTCGTGCGGACCGGCAATGCGGGAGCTGGCGCACTGCCGTAAAACCCCATTTCACCACAGCATAAAAAAAGCCCCGGGCCGGTGCCCGGGGCTTTTGTCTGGGCAAAGCCGCTAGAAACTGCCGGCGCTGCTGGTATCGGCTGGGCCGTTCTGGCTTACACCGTTTTTCTTGGGACGTGAACGGCTCCATTTGAGCTGATAGCTACCGTCTTCTTCTTTGACCAATGCTCCCCATATGGCTTTGGAAAGCTCAGGCGTATCGATCATGGTATTGAGGTAGGCTTTGCCGGATTTTTTGCCAAATTCATGGCGGGCAAAACCAACTTCAACATCCGTTCCGCTCCGGTAGAGCCTGAAGTCCGGGCTGTTGCCAACCTTTTCTTCAATGGGGCGGTATTCGATATCGAAGCTGTTTAGTAGCGTCGTAGCGGTGCCCGAGATGGTGCCGTTTTCGTGTTTTGTGAAAGTTCCAAGGTTCATTGTAGTGCTCCTTTTTTTGTTTGGTGCCGCAGACCATCTGCGGCTTTCCATGGACACCGATCAGAAGATTGGGGGGGACGTGTTCACTGTCCCGCCTTTCGCATGAAATGGAAGAAAGGCAGGCGGGGCAGGAAAAAAGAATTTTGTTTCGCGATGGAATGACCTCCGGTCATCGGAAAATTCTTTTTGAACCCGTTCCCCCCAATCTTCAGGTTGACCAATTGGAAAGACCGATTTGGACTGCGCTCCAGGATCAAAGGGCAACTGCAATTTCCGTTGGGACATTTTGGAACTTAAAGTGGCTTTTCTAGAAACCCACGAGGATCATGCCCGCCTTCATATGCGAACCTGCCCGATTGCAGACATGCAACCAACCCTCAAAGGCAACTGGAGAAAGATCAATGAAAATTCGACCCGCCCCAATAAATATAATGGATAGCATTCCGCGCGGCATATCGACAAAATACTTGAAAGACCAGCGCATACCGCAAGCACGCTGGCAAACGCAGGAAGCGATAGAAGCGCATAAAGCACTGGAGTATGACCCGGAGAATCCGGACGGTAAGATCCTGATCGGCGCTATCGGCGATAAGCTGATTGGAGTTGCGGAAGATCGGCATATCGGAACGGTTGCAGGCAACCGCTCAGGCAAATCTGTCGGCGTGAAGAATAATCTCTTCTTCTATAATGGCTCTGTTGTCGTCATTGACCTCAAAACCGAACATGCAAACGATACGGCGGAAAGACGCGCGAAGATGGGTCAGGACGTTTTTATGCTCGACCCCTATGACCGTGCCCGTGGCAACGCCCGAAAATACCGCGCAAGATATAATCCGCTTCGCGCGTTGACGCTGGGCGATGTGAGCGTGATCGAAAAAGCCATGCAAATCGTTGACGGGTTAATCGTTACCAGCGGGCAGGAAAAAGATCCTCACTGGAATGAGACAGCAGGCGCAAGTCTGCTCGGCTTCATTCTCTATACGGCCTTTGGCGCAGACGTGCCGGATAAAGAGCGCCATATGGGAACTGTGCGCCGGTTTGTGCGCAGTGCACGGCGGCAAGAGCAAACCGATGACGGCGCCGTTTATACCTTGCCGCGCCGCATTATGGCGGGCATCCAGATACTCTATGATACCGGCCATGAGGACGTCGCCGAAGCCATCGAGTTTAGCGTGCGCGGCCTGTATGAAAAATCACATGAAGAAATGGCAGGCGTGGCATCGACCATGAACCGGCACACGGCTTTTTTAGATTCCATCTCCATGAAGGATGTCATGAGCGGGCATGATTTTGATTTGCGAGACGTGAAGCGCAAAAAGATGACGATCTATCTCTGCCTGCCCGCGACAAAGCTGGATGCGTGCAAGCGCTGGCTCAGAATATTCATCAACCAGCTCATTGATGCGATGGAAGAAGAAGAAACCGTGCCCGAAGCGCCGGTTCTGGCTATCCTTGATGAATTCCCGGTGCTGGGTTTCATGCAGCAACTCCAAAACGCCATTGGACAAATCGCTTCGTTTCATCTGCTCATATGGTGGATTATACAGGATTGGGGGCAAGGAAAATCATTATATAAAGACCGCTGGGAGAGCTTCACGGCGAATGCGGGTATCTTGCAGTGTTTTGCCAATGTGGATTTGGTCACGACAGAATATATCTCAAAGCGGCTCGGCAAAACGCCGGTGCTGGCAACGCGTCAGGGCGATACATCTTTTGATCAGATTGAGAAAGGCATGAGCGGTCAAAGTCAGTCAAAGGAAATGTATGATCTTCTTATGCCCGATGAAGTAGCGCGAGCGTTTGCCCGCTCCGACCCGCTCAAGCGCCAGCTTATCATGCTGGCCGGGCTGCATCCGATGATTATCCAGCGCTGTGAATATTTCGATGAAAGCGCTCCTTATCATCATCATTTCGCCGGAAAATATGAGGTTAAGGCGTAATGCGATAGCCTATCTCTTCCTTTCTCATCTAAAGATCAACCGGTACTGACAGCATGGCTCTGTTATGGAACGAACCGTTTGCGGGGGACTAGCATTACTGAAGTAACAGGAGATCCCACCGCCTTGTTTGAAACCTTCTTAGGCATAGGGTTTTGTCCCAAAGTAGTTGGGATCGCAAAACTGGATATCAGGAAGACAGGATCAGATTTGCATAATTATGCACCATTGCTTGGCTCACTGATTTGCCTCAATACGTATCAGGAAGAAGGTTTGTAGAATTGCCGCAATCATCGAAATGACAAAGACCAATGTCAGCCCGAATACAGTGGCAACAACCCCCGCCAACAGGGGAAGCAGGAAGGCAGGAGCTGTGATCGCATTGAAGTAACCGCTGTAGGCAGGGCGCAGGTTGTCAGGCGATATCTCCATCAGGAAGCCAATCACTGCGATCGTCAGACCATTGGCGAGAGCGCCGAGAATGAAGAATATCCCGACAAACACAAAAAACATCTGGTTGTCATCAAAAATTCTAGTGAAGAGGAGAAGCAAGATAAATGTGGGCGGCAGAATTCTTCCAACGGCAATGCCCTTCAAGAGGCTGGCCTTGCCGAAGTGGTCTCCCCACCAGCCCCACAGAGCGTTTGAGACCAATGCTCCCGCAGTTTGTGCTCCCAGCAACAGCGCTACGTTAGCAAGATCTATCCCGTTCGCATCAGCCTGCACGATATAGAAAGGCATTGCCATAAGAACAGCGCCACCACACCATTGTGCGTAGACGAACTTCCTGAATTTAACGTCAGTTCGAAACACTGCAACGCCATCTTTCAGATACTGAAAGAAAGTTGGTTTTTGCGGTGTTTTCGAGGTTGTTTCTGGCTCTCCCATTGCAGTGAAAACCACGGAGGACAAATACATCAAGACGGATGCTATTGCGATGATTGCCGCATAGGATAACGGAAAGGCAAGTGTGCTGGCCAAACGGTCTGCGATGGCCACAACCCCCAAAGCAAGAACACCGCCACCAAAAAAACGGGTGGCCAGCAAGCGGCTTCGGAGTTCTGAGGGAACGGAACGGGCAACGATATCATTGTAGGGAACTGCTACAATTCCGCTTATGAATGAATAGGCTGTCCAAATTAACAGAACCAGAATTGATAGTGTCAAGGTAGAAATATCTGATCCGATGGCGAGAAGTAACGCCAGCAACGCCATGCAACTAGCGCGGCCAAATGCGCCGATAACATAGTAGCGCATGCTGGAGCCGCCACGTTGAGCGAGAAAACCAACAATTAATTGCGGGAACAACCACCCAAACCTCAAGATTGCCGTGACAGCACCCACGGCAATTGGACTGCCTGTTAGTTGGTAGACCAACGAGGACATTATGGTAGCTGAATCAATGGCCGCGGAACCTGCCTGAAAAGTTATTCCAGCCGTCGCTACACTTGTGAAACGGCTTTTCGCCCTCATTGCCCAGACCAATCTGCAGGATCAACATAAAGCCCAAACCAGATCGACCAGAGGCCGAGCAAGGCAAAAACAACACCGATGAGCCATCGCATCCGTTTCATTTTCTGCCCCAGTGTTTCGAGCCATGATGCAAGACTGGGGTCGGCAGCAAACAGCGCGAGTGGTGACGACAGAAAAAGCCCGAAGAGAAACATCATAACGAATCCAGTCATGACGGTTCCCGTGGTTGCGGCCAGCCCTAACAATCCGAACAAAATAGGCGCGGCGCAGGCCGGTATATTGAGGCCGAAGGCAAGGCCTAAAGTGAGTGGGTTTCGGGCGTGCTTCCATGCTGTGGGAGCTAGATTTACTTTTTGCTTGATAAGACCAGCTCTGCCAGTCAAGAAGGCGAGTCCGATAGTGAGATAAATCACTCCGAATACCAACCAAAACCCTGTTTGTACGCCGATTAGTTTTTGACCAAGAAAGGCAATCAATGCTCCAAACAACCCTGACACAAGTGAACGTACTGCTACGAAAGTCGATACAGCACTGACTTTTTCACGCCTTGGTCGGTCAGCCTGAGTTTCAAGAAAGAGCAGATGCCCCCCGATTGTGCACGGTTCGACAAACCCCAAAAGACCCAAGCCGATTGGCAACAAGATAAGTTCCAGTGCTGTAAATTCCATATACGCTCCCGCGTTGGCTAAGTGAGTCTAATCCATTGTCAATACCATGCTCAAAAAGAGACACGTTTTGGCTCAAAGCATTTATTCTGCTTAGTGCCAGAAGGGGACATCATAGAATAAAAACTATTCTATTTTGAAGCTGCTATAAACTTACCCCATAATTTCTCGGTAAAACACCAAAGTCCGCCACCGCCAACACCGATTGTGATGCCAAGCCACTTCCAACCTTCTGGGCCAAGTGGAACAATATCAAAACCATGGAGTAAGACGGGAATGACCATGATAAGGAAAAAGGGTCCGGTGAAATAACAATGTGTGCGGCCACATCTTCTAGCGTTCAATAAGCACGCTGATCCCATCCATAGGAGGGACGCAGACCAAATAAGTGTTTTCGCCAGCGGAGGAAGCCATATCGCAATGACGAGAGCGACGGTTGGAATACCCCAAGCAAGAATATAATTGCGTCGATTGCTAACCCAATCTTTCTCAATATTTGGTGCTGGCGCAGACATTGGTTATCCCGCACAACATGACAGTTTGGAAACGTCTTTTTCAAATGTTTGAGCTGCAAGCTTTAATCCTTCAACAGTCGTCAAATAAGGGAAAATCATTTCTCCAAGTTCAACGAAGGTCATTTTACTGCGTATAGCGAGCGCTGCTGTTTGAATGCTGTCAGCCCCTTCAGGCGCCAATATATGTGCACCAAGTAACTGTTTGTTCTCGGCATTCGCAACAAGTTTTATCAGACCTCTTGTATCTCTGGCGGCAAGAGCTCGAGGAACATACTCAAGAGGTAACACGGAGGTTACGACATTGTAACCTGATGCTGTTGCCCCTGCTTCCGTAAAACCAACACTCGCCACCTGAGGGTCTGTAAACACCACGGCAGGCATAGCCGTATTATCATACCGCTTACTATCACCGTTAAGTGCGTTTTCGGCGGCTATTTTTGCTCCGTATGCTGCCATATAGACAAACTGATCGTTACCGGTTACATCGCCAGCGGCGTATACACCTGCTCGAGAAGTGCGCATGCGGTCATCAATCGTAACGCCGCCTCTGCTTGTGGTATCAATGTTGCCAACGTCCAAATCAAGCCCACCAGTATTTGGAACTCTGCCAGCAGTCAGCAGAACTTTCTCTGCGGATATGGATTGATCCACGCCATTAACAAGAACATTAAGTTCAATACCCGATCCGATTTGGGAGATATTTTTATAGGAGAGGCCGTCATACACGGTTATTCCTTCATCTTGCAAAATACCAGCCAACGCATCGCTAATTTCAGGCTCAGCTTCTGGCAGCAACCGGCTACGGGTCACGATTGTTGTGTCGACACCGCATCTTGAGAGCATTTGAGCTATTTCGCATCCGATATAACCACCACCTATTACCACTATAGAACGAGGGAGTTCTTCAAGTTCAAATGCGGTGGTGCTGGTGAGATAGGGAACATTTTCTATACCGGGAATAGTAGGTACGGCGGGGCTTGATCCTGATGCAATAATGATTTTGTCGGTTTTAAGGGGCTCGCCATTTACGGTCACGCCTTTCGCCGTAAAACGTGCAAGGCCTTCGATATATCCAACATTGTTATATTCCGGCAGTAAATCCATATACTTCACCTGACGAAGTTCGCCAACGAGCTCATCCTTCTGTGCGATCATCGCCTTCCAGTCAACGACACGACCCTCTGCATGAATACCGTGAAACCGGCTTGCGGTATTCGCATGATGCACGGCCTCCGCAGCGCGAATAAGGGTTTTAGATGGGACACAGCCAAAATTTACACATGTGCCACCTATGGTACCATGGCCGATCAACGCAACTTGTGCGCCCTGTTCGGCGGCGGTTATCGCTGCTGAAAAGCCTGCTGATCCCGCACCGATTATCGTGAGATCATAATTTCCACTTGGCTTAACGATATTGAAAGACGATTGAGAAGTGTTTGTCATGAATTATGTTCCAATTTGGAAGAGTTATTTGTTGAGCGTTCTGTTGCTAGTTTTCGACGGTGCAAATAGAACGCGTAAGCCGCAACTGCGACAACAGCAGCGACGGAAATACGGATTGCGAACCTGAATTCCAGCCAGAACAGAAGGGCTAATAGGACAACGACGGCGATAATAATAAACCTCTTTGGATTTGGTCCGATTTTCCCTGACCGCAGGTAAAGGGCATAAGCGACAACCCCCATCGACGCAAACATGACAGGAAACAGCGCATAATCGATCCAGCCTAGCCAAGCTGATATTCCGGCAAATCCAAACACGATAACGAGTAGAGGGGTAAAACAACAGACGGCGCCAATAAGGGTTCCGGTTATCCCCAGTCGAAGGCTCTTTTTTTCATTCATCTGAATTTTCCTTCATCGTCGATATCTCCCGACGGTGGTTTTTACGCCACCGGAAAAGGTAAAATGCTCCTATCGCGACAAGAGCCATAACAAGCATAATGCGTAGCGGATCAATGCCGCCTATCCAGCTGAAAATACCGGCGGCAAATGATGCAAACACTATTGGCCCCAGACAACAGATCGCCAGAAGCGGCGCAACGATAAGAGCGGTTATGAGGCCGCCAGTTGGTTTATCACTCATGACACACCTATTTGATGATGGATGCGGGATAGCCTAAATCCGACACCGCTGCGGTAAGCTGGGATGAGGAGCTCTTGGTGGGATCAAATGTCACGGTCGCTTGCTTTGTTCGGTAGGATACATCCGCTTTGACAACACCATCGACGTCTTCCAACGTTCTGCGAACAATCGTCGGGCAGGCTGCACAGTACATATTCGACACCTTCAACGTCGCGATCTGAAGTCCCTCTGTTTGCGCGGCCTGTAAATGTTCAATAGTTTTCCGAGAATCTATTGATTTAGACCCTGTGGCTCCGGCATAAAGTGATCCGACGACGAGCAGGCCAGCTATCGAGACTATCGAAATTAAACCAATATGTTTCATACCAATATTCCTTCTTAAGGTTCCAACAATAATGGCGCGATATAGGGAAAGGCGATTGCGGCGGCTACCAAGACAGTTGCAGCCCAAAGACTTATTTTGACAATATTGCTTGGTAGAGGGCGTGCGCAGCTGGCGTCATCTGCGCAGGCCTTTTTGGGTTTCCAGTAGACGAGATAGTATCCATATCCAAGGAACGCAAAAGTGAATGCAATGAAGACGGGTTGATATGGCGACAATGCAGATAGCTGTCCAATCCATGATCCACTAGCACCGAGACTGAATAACACAAGAGGGAGTATGCAACAGGAAGATGCCGCTATTGCGCCAAGAATACCACCCGCTGCCAAAAATCCTTGTTTTTGCGACTCAGCCCTCTGTGGCTCGTCATATAAGCTTGTTTCATTATTAGACATAATTCAGTTCATCTCACTCTTATGAAATGCTAAGGTACGACCTGTAGTAACTACAGGTGCAAGAGAAAAAAATGCGGTCTCACAAGAAAGTTATGAATGTTAATATGGCGATTGGTGCGCTTTCAAAGAGCACAGGCGTTCATATTGAAACCATCCGCTATTATGAACGAATTTCGGTTATGCCCAAACCTCCTCGGAGCGCTGCTGGACACCGAGTATACAACGATGAACATTTTAAGCGTTTGAGGTTCATAAAACGAAGCCGCGAATTGGGTTTTACACTTGATGAAGTCCGGGCATTGCTAAGTTTAGTCGATGGTGGCGATTATTCTTGTGATGAAGTGCGTACGCTAACTTTATTACACAGAGCAGATGTTCAAAAGAAGATCAAAGATCTCCGCCGTCTTGAAACCACACTTACCCAGATTTCTGATAAATGCGTCGGTGGTGACGTTCCCGATTGCCCCATTATCGAGGCATTGTATGAAGGGGCGGCAGATAGCAATTAGTTTAACATGGTGCTTGCCGTGTGGGTGACGAGCTAGTTGAGCTGAATTCCTGACTGCTGTCTGACTATTGTAAGGGCAAAGATTTGTCCTTAATTGCAACTCCACTGAACTGGTACAGGATGAACCGATGCAAGGAGGCAAGAGAGTGGCAACATCTTGATATAGTTACGATGGCAAATGCGTCGGATTCTCCGGCAAAAGCTTCCAGCACATCACGTGGATTTGATCAGTATGCTGTCCTAAAGTTGATTTTGATCAATGTTGTTTTTTTTGCCTTGCGTATCATTCCTACTTCTCCAAGTCAGATGAGGGATTGGATTTCGCTATGAAGAAAATACTCAGTTTATCTGCACTTTCACTTGTTCTCGGCATCGTTTTCCTTTCTCCCGCTTTTGCGCATTCAAATATGCAAAGCGGGCAGATGATGGACGGAGGATGCTCAATGATGAATCATGGTGGTATGAGTCCGGGCTCAATGCAGGGCGGTGGAATGCAAGGAGGCATGAGGCAAGGCAATGCCATGGGGCCAGACCGAATGAGTTCGATGACTGAAGGCCGCCTCGCCTTCCTGAAAGCAGAACTTCAGATTAATGAAGCCCAGGAAGGCGCTTGGAAAAATTATGCCGATGCCGTGACCGACCGGGTCGGCGTAATGCAAAGCGTACATCAGAATATGATGGAAGCAATGCAGAGCGGTAACGCGATGCAGCGGATGGATGCGCGCATACAAAGTATGGAAACAATGGTTGAGGCCATGAAGGCCGTTGAACCTGCTACCAGCCAACTCTATAACGCCCTGAATGATGAGCAAAAGGCACTCGCGGATCAACTCATCGGTATGGATTGCGGCGGGATGTAAGACGGTAAATCTTATTTCATCTTATGAGTTTTTCTTCTCTGGGTGGACTGGGCGTGACTGCTTTATTGCATCCACAATAAGGCAAAATACGCCGAGAAAAATCGCCGTATCTGCGAGGTTGAAGGCGGGCCAATGCATCTGCAGATAATGAAAATCAAGAAAATCTACCACCTGTCCTCGTATAATACGGTCCGCCACATTACCCAACGCGCCACCGAGGACCAGACAATATGAAAGCCTTGGCAGCCAAAGAGGCTTCTGGCGCAGCATCCATACAAGCCAGACCGAAACACCGAGCGCAAGTGCCGTTAAAAGATATCTTTGCCAGCCGCCCGCATCGGCCAGCATACCGAATGCGGCCCCACTATTTCGGTAATAAACGAGATTAAAAAAGGGCGTGATCTGGATCATCTCGCCATACGTGAAGTTATGGGCAATTGAGACTTTGACAATTTGATCAGCAAGTAGCACCGTTCCAACTATTATCCAGTTCATTTTCGCAGTAACCTTAAACCATTACCAACCACCAACAAACTTGCGCCCATGTCGGCGAACACGGCCATCCACATGGTCGCATCGCCTGTGATAGTAAGGACGAGGAAGACGGCCTTAATACCGAGCGCCAGGGCAATATTCTGTGCAAGCACATGGGCCGTTGTTCGAGACAAACGTATAAAAGTAGGAATTTTGCGTAAATCATCGTCCATTAAAGCGACGTCGGCGGTTTCAATTGCCGTATCCGTGCCAGCGACGCCCATAGCAAATCCAATATCAGCTCGCGCCATCGCCGGTGCATCATTGATACCGTCGCCAACCATTCCAGTTTTTCCATCCGCCGACAGCAGTTCAACTTCCCGCAACTTATCCTCAGGCAGCAAATTACCCTTGGTACGGTCGATACCAACTTGATTGGAAATAGACGCCGCAGTATGGGCATTGTCTCCGGTAAGCATTGTCGTACTTACACCCAAAGAATGCAATTCAGCGACGGCCTCTCGGCTGGTTTCCTTAACAGTGTCAGCGACCGCAAATAGGGCTTCTACTTTGTCATCATTGACAAGCATGACAACTGTTTTTCCCTGTTTTTCCAGAGCCGATAGTTTCGTTTCCAATTCCTCCGTGACAATTCCCATTTCCTTTAACAGACGCAGGTTTCCGAGATGATATGTCCTCCCTTCGATGACGCCGCGGACGCCTCGGCCCGGCAGCGCCGCAAATCCATTCACGTTAAGAAGATTAAGCCCGTCTGTTTGAGCTGCGAGCGCAATTGCGCGGGAGACAGGATGATCAGAGCGATCCCCCAGACTGGCGGCAAGTTGTTGTGTTTTGCCCGGTTCCGCCCCGCCCCATACCATTACATCCGTTTGAACCGGCTTGCCATATGTGAGTGTCCCAGTTTTATCAAGCGCTAACCATTTGAGCTTCCGACCTTCTTCCAGATACACACCGCCCTTAATCAAGATGCCATGTCGGGCAGCTGCTGCCAGCCCGCTTACAATAGTGACCGGCGTTGAGATAACCAGAGCGCAAGGACAGGCAATCACCAGCAATACAAGCGCCTTGTAAATTGAATCTAACCAAGTCGCTTCGAACAACAAGGGTGGAAAGACTGCCACCATCAATGCAAGCATAAATATGACGGGGGTATAAATTCGTGCGAATTTATCGACAAACCGTTGAGTAGGGGCACGGCTACCTTGCGCATCTTCGACCGCGTGTATAATGCGTGCTAATGTCGAGTTACTTGCGGCAGATGTAACCTTATATTCCAGTGAGCCAGATTGGTTGATGATTCCTGCAAAGACGAGATCGCCTTCCGCCTTTTCGATGGGCAAGCTTTCCCCAGTGATGGGCGCTTGATCCACCGTCGAAAAACCCTGCGTAACGACGCCATCAAGGGCAACCCTCTCACCCGGTTTAACGCGGGCAAGACTTCCAATCGTGACAGACTTCGCATCAATATCTGCCCAGCTGCCGTCCTGTTGCTGAACTGTAGCTTGTTCCGGGGCAAGGTCCATTAATCCTCGAATGGCATTCCGAGCGCGATCCAGTGATTTGGCCTCAATGACTTCCGCCAACGCAAACAAAACCATGACCATGGCGGCTTCTGGCCAATGCCCAATAAGGACAGCCCCTGTAACTGCAATTGACATCAACGCATTGATGTTGAGATTGAAGTTTTTAAGGGCAATCCAGCCTTTCTTATAAGTTGGCAATCCTCCGCCTGCAATGGCGATGCAAGCGAGCAGTATCACCAGCCAATTACTGTCGCCATTGAACCAGTAAACGGCTTCTGATAACGCTGCCATAATAGCCGCTGCTGCCAGCAACCAAAGCTTAGTATCGGACTTAGGTTTAGAAGGTTCTGCGCTACCTTCCTCTTGCAATTCTGCTTCAAATCCCAAGGACGCCAATGCTGTCAGGATTTCTGGAAGAGCATTCTTTGCATGGCCGACTTTCAGTTTGCGTTGAATCAGATTAAACTCCAGCGATGCTACGCCGCCCATTTTATCAAGTTTTGCGCGGATCAATGTTTCTTCCGTCGGACAATCCATCTTTGCGATGTTCAACGTCGTAACTTTTTCTGCCAAACAGGACCGAAGAGAAGGGCCGGTCATTTCTGACGTTTCATCGCTCGATTGTAAGTCATGACGGTCCTTGGTTTTTCTCTCGCTCATGGCGACTCCTTGGCTGTGGTGTTCAGGAATAACTAAACTAAATCCTCTAGTAGCTAGAGGATCAAGAAGAATTATAGGTCACAGTCGCCGATTTTGGTGATCACTCTCACAGAGGTTATGCTTTGAAAGCGCCTCTATTACATAACATTCTCCAACATTGTCACCGGAGCATTTAGTGGCGATACGGGATAATTCCTTTTCCAGACTCTTCAATTGTTTAATACGAGCCCTTATTGCGGTGAGATGGTTCTTCGCAATTTCATTCGCTTCCATACATGATTTTTCTGGACTATTGCTCAGCTCCACCAGTTCCCGAATATCACCGATGCTTAAACCAAGATCGCGGGAATGTTTGATAAAAGACAGCCGGTCAATGCCAGACTTCAGGTAGCGCCGCTGATTACCTTCTGAGCGCTCAGGTGCTTCTATAAGGCCCATTTGTTCATAGTAACGAATAGTTGGGATTTTTACGCCAGTGTGTCGCGAAAGTTCGCCTATGGAATACATCCTAAATCTCCCTAAATCTATAGTCACTAGAGAAATCATATACTACAGAATATTGCCTCAATCCACTCGCTAATCCATAACTATTTTAGTCAAGAGCGTCAGCCAGTAGCGTGATACTTACTGAGTGACGGAGCTTGTCGGCAATCTTAGTTTCCTCTGACAATGTAGTCTGCGAGCAAAGGCCGACAAAGTTTTGCGGCGGCTTGACGGAAAATATGGGGGGAAAGTTTAAAACAGCGTCCAAATAGGATGGTTTTAAATTCCATGACTTCCGCTCTTGGCACAAAGCAGACTGATCTTTAACTTTGAAGGTCCTGCAGGGTTTATGAAAACCCTTCATGATAATGGCCTCCTGCTCTTCTGCGCGAATCCAATCTTTTACCAATGAATGTGTTTCATTGCCGATTAGTAAGCCCCCTGCTTCTGCACGAGTTTCCAAACGAGCCGCTAGATTTACGGCACTGCCAATGATGGTATAGTCCATCCGCTCGTCACTTCCAAAATTTCCGACATTACATTAACCGGTATTGATGCCGACGCGGGTCTGAAAAGGTTGATCGATCAGGCCACGGTCTTGCCACCCTTGCTGGATATCTGTTAGACGATGTTGCATGACAATGGCCATATGAACACAAGCGGATGCACCCTCTTTCACACCCTTGCTTTTTGGATCTCTAGAATAAATGACCACAGCATCGCAGATAAATTTATCGATGGTGCCACCATGATCGAGCGCAATTTTCGATATTTCCGTCAAATATACATTCAGCAATGCAGTTAGTTCCTCGGATTGTCGCCTGATCGATGGGATGCCGTTGGCGCCATTATTTCCATTGCTGGAGCGTTAGTCATACTTTTGGCTCCTCGTTCTGTGTAATCAGAAGGGAATTTTTCCGCCATTCTGGGTATGTCTCTTAACAAACTCTTTTTGAGCCTGAACTAGCAAACTGCTCGTATATAATGTGTCAAAGGGAAGTACTTCAGGTCGACATGAATTCTATGGGAGTAAAATCGAAACCTATCGTTGCCAAGATTTTCGGCCAACGCCTTTAAATAACGATACGAAGCTATTATATCTGGACTATTCCGAAAGCGTTACCAAGCTGTGGCAATTTGCCCATTGACAAAAAAGCGGGAAGGCACCTTAATAAACGCATGAAATCTGTTTGTTCAAATATAGCTGCTTTACTGATTATGCTTATGATCGGTGGTCTCGTGGGATATACTCCAGCCGGAGCAACGACGCAGGACAGCATGTCTTTAGAGGTAACGGATTGTCAGGATTGCGGTGAAACTGGAAAAATGCAAAACACAGGTGCTGTATGTTCCAGTGTCTGCGTTGTTTCAGTATCGGTTGATAAGACTGCAATTAATACGACAACGTTACTTAATGCTAAAAAAACCCAATTTGAAATTCAGAATTCTCGCTTGCACGAACGCAGCGAATACCCTGAGCCTCACCCCCCCAAATATACATCCTAATTAATCGCTAGCCCAGCGTATTGGCCGCTGATGGCTGGTGCATGCTTGTCATAGCAATCTATAGCTAACCAAGCAGTTGCAATCCGTAAAAGACCTTTGAGTTTCTTTTGCGGCTGGATCAACGCCTTACGGATGTTTAACCTATGGATAATCAAAGAGTCCCGGCTTTTACGCGTCGAAGCGTAATTTCATCGACCGCAGCCGCCACAATTGGAGCAGTAATCCCGAACCTGTGGGTGCCAATTAGCAATGCCGCCTCCAACCCGAGGGTAAATCTTCATGCGGCACCAAGCCAAAGCAAGCTTGATTCTGATTTTGCAGAGCCCGCAACTCTATGGCGCTTTAATGGATCAGTCCCGGGACCTGAAATCCGTGTCCGCCAGGGAACGCAGTTACGGGTTACCGTAAATAACGGACTGGCGGAAGATACAACAGTCCATTGGCACGGCGTTCGCACCCCAAACGCTATGGATGGGGTTCCCTATTTAACTCAGAAACCAATCTCTCCGGGCAATCAGTTTGAATATGACTTCAATGCGGTTGATGCCGGAACGTACTGGTATCATCCGCACCAGCGAAGTTTTGAACAAGTGGGCCGTGGCTTGTATGGTGCCTTGATCGTCGAAGAGGAAAATCCGGTGCTAGTTGATCGTGATGTGACTTGGATGCTGGACGATTGGCGGTTGGAACAGACGGGAGAGGTCGAAGATGATTTCGGAAATTCCCATGACATGAGCCACAGTGGCCGAATTGGTAATTTTGTCACCATTAACGGCAAAAAACGGGGAACGTTTCCGGTCAGCAAGGGAGAACGCATACGCCTCAGGCTTATAAATGCCGCGAATGCACGTATTTTTTCGCTCGATTTTCAGGGGCATAAACCATCAATTATAGCACTGGATGGGCAACCCGTAACACCGCATCAACCAGAGAACGGAGTTGTCACCCTTGGCCCCGCAATGCGGGTGGACCTCATACTGGATATGACCGGAAATCCGGGTGAAAGCAACGAAGTCATTGATAGTTTTTACGATGGCCTTGCATATCAACTTACGCACATCAGATATTCCGACGAAGTTATTCGGGACCGCCCGCCCGACTGGCCAATCCAATTGCCAGCTAATCCTTTGAAAGAACCAGATATGAAAACCGCAAAACGTCATGAAGTGGTGTTTAGTGGTGGCATGATGGGCAATATGGTTGCGCGCGACATGGGCATAAACACGACCACGTCGAACTCGATGATGGGGATGATGGGGATGATGCATTCCAAAAAAATATGGTTCGTTAACGGGGTTGCGGCTGAAGGTCATATTATGGACCCAATGCTTACACTGGATCTTGACCGCAGTCACGTAATTGCAATGACAAACGCCTCTGCCTGGTATCACCCAATTCATCTCCATGGTCATTCCTTTAGAGTGATTTCTCGAAATGGAAAAACAACTAAACATCGGGAATGGCAGGACACCGTGTTAATGGCGCCGCGTGAAATTGTTGAAATAGCGTTTGTTGCCGACAATCCGGGGGACTGGATGTTTCATTGTCACATTCTGGAGCATCAAGCCAGTGGCATGATGGGTGTAATTCGCGTCGCCTGAAAATTTGTACATTTGAAGAAGGATAATTTCAATGATCAAGAAAGCTTTGGCCTTTATTACAATTGGCGTAATTGCAGTCGCGGCCTACATTTTTTATGGACAAGAGGCAGTTGCAACGGAAGTTACGCTTTATAAAAACCCTCAATGCGGATGCTGTGAGTCCTATGCGGATTATCTGCGAGAAAATGGCTTTGTCGTTACCGTAAAGCCTACGCATGATCTGGTTCCTATGAGTAAAAAGGCTGGAATTCCAGAAGAATATCAGGGATGCCATCTGGCCTTCATCGACGACTACGTGGTGAGTGGCCATGTGCCGATCGATACAGTCAACAAGCTCTTGTCAGAAAAGCCTGACATAAAGGGCGTGACGCTTCCGGGTATGCCGACAGGATCTCCCGGCATGGGAGGGCCTAAAACTGGGTCGTTCATCATCTATCAGATCAATGACAAATCACCAACAGTGTATGCAACAGAATGAAGGAGTAGAAAAAATGATGACCGATCCAAGCTGTATGTCAGGCGGAATGATGATGTGGGGAATGGGAATAACAGGCATTTTGGTCACAATCCTAGTGCTGTTCGCAATTGCGGCCCTAGGTAAGTACCTATTCAGCAGCAAGCATAAATGACAAGAAAAGGCATTATCGTAAGTTTGCTGATAGCGGTATTGGTGGGTGTTGTGCTGATTGGATTTAGTCGGTTATTCAACGCTGAACAGGACGGCATTTCGGCGTCGATATCGAATAGCGGCAGCGGCAAGCCGCCAACCATGATGCCGCTTAATGAAAAGCCACGTTCACTCAAACCGATTTCATTTGCGAATGCCGAAGGTGACGATCTTGACCTGTCTCATTGGCGCGGCAAGTTTGTATTGCTTAATATCTGGGCGACGTGGTGTGCACCTTGTCGGGAAGAAATGCCAACCCTCGATAACTTGCAGCAGCAATTGGGCGGGCCAGAATTTGAAGTTGTAGCACTTTCAATAGATCGGGCAGGCGTTGGCGTTGTAGAAAAATTCTATAAGAAAATCGGCATCAAGCACCTGAGCATCTATGTCGACCAAACCATGAAGGCATCAACAGATCTGGGAGCCTATGGGCTTCCAACAACACTGCTGATATCGCCGGAAGGACTAGAACTTGGGCGTCTCGCCGGACCGGCAACCTGGGACAGTGCGGAAACGATTTCTTTTTTACGCGCCCTTATTACCCAGAAATCAAAGGAGAACTAGATAATGAAGCCTGCTGTAGATCAAAGCTCAAATATATTGATTGACTATTTAGTCTATCACTATCGAACCCGCCGTTCGATGGTCCTGCTAATCGGCGGGATTATTATTGCAACACCATTATTGGCATTCAACTGGAGTTGGCTAACGGCAATAGGAGTGTCGACTATACTAATCAGTGTTTTGCCTTGTGTTCTCATGTGCGCATTCGGCCTGTGCATGAGAGGGGGCAAAGACTGCTCGAAGAACTCGGCTACCCGCAATACTCCTGACGAAGATGGCGGTAACCAGTAAAGTCTGGCTTTTCCAGGATAACACGTAAAACAAAGGAAAATAGGATGAAAAAAATATCAATAATAGTAGCGGTAGCTGTTGGATTTCTAGGGTCGATGTCACTGGCTCTGGCAGATACCAATCAAACTGAAAGCCAGGACATGAAACCACATTCGATGATGCAGGATAATCAGCCGCAGGGAGAAGAGGGAAAATCAAACAATATGATGGGCATGATGAATATGATGAGCAAAATGGAACCCATGATGAAGCAATGTAGCGAAATGATGGAGACTATGAACGACCATATGAAATCCGAAAAGGACGCATAAAACCTTTTGAATAGTAGCTAAAGCAGCTGACCTCTGGCCGATGAAATCCTGGCCGGAGGTTTTTCAAGTGTAGGAAAAAATGAAATCGATATATTTTGTATTAGTATTGGTTAGCGGCCTGATATTCGCGATGACGGCAAAAGCCAATCATCCCGGCAATAACCTTGACGAAGAGATGAGTGAGAAAGAAACTTATTTTCAGGCAATTGATAAACCAGTTGCACCTTCGTTTGAATTAGTCGACGCAAGCGGTGAATTGATAAAGCTTTCAGACTATGGAGAGAAAATTGTCATCCTGAACTTCATATTTGCGAATTGTGCGGGAGTCTGTCCCTTGCACTCTGTCCGGATCGTGGATCTCCAGGAGAAAATCAATACCACCCCGATGCGGGATCTGGTTCAATTCGTCAGTATTACGACAGATCCGGTCAACGATGTCGGCAGTACTCTGGAAGAGTACGGCGAAACCTATGGGCTTGATCCTATAAATTGGGTATTTCTAACAAAAAAACCAAACGACCCGGAAGATTTCACCCGAAAGCTCGCCGCAGAGTACGGCGTGAAATTCCAACCTGAAGAGGCTGGCCAGCAAATGCATGGTGTCGTGACTTTTATTATAGATCGGGGCGGTCGTTTCGCCGCCAAATTCCATGGCTTAAAGTTCAAACCAATCAATCTAGTTTCGTACGTGAATGGTCTTTCCCACCAAGAAAAAAGACTGGGAAAAAACTTTCTGGTTCGCTGGTGGGAAGCAGTTTCACATTATTTCAGTCAATAGATTTGTTGCGACAAAACTGAAAGGTACGATTGATGATTGAAATTTCTGGAATTGGTATAATTGCGACGTTTTTAGCGGGTATTATTTCGTTTCTCTCACCCTGTGTTTTGCCACTCATTCCAGGATACATTTCCTATATCGCGGGCGGCCAGAGCATAGCCTCCTCTCCTGAATTCAAAACTCGCGAGAAATTCGTAGCGGCCGCGTTGAGTGTGTACTTTATATTGGGTTTCTCTACCGTTTTTATCGCTCTGGGAGCAAGCGCCTCGACCATTGGTCGGGTGCTGATTGGATACAGTTATGAACTCAACCTGATTGGAGGGGGCATTATTATGATATTTGGCCTGTTTATGATCGGGCTAGCGCAGCTGGATATACTGCAAAGGGACATCCGATTTCATCCTGCAATTCCAGGAGGGCGTCTGGTCTCCGCATATGTACTCGGCCTTGCTTTTGGATTTGGCTGGACGCCCTGTATAGGCCCCATACTTGGTGCGATTTTAACCGTAAGTGCCACTACCGCAACTCTTAAAGAAGGAATTGTCCTATTGATGATCTACTCAGTTGGCTTAGGCATTCCTTTTCTCCTTGCAGCAATTTTTACAGATACTTTACGTCGTAAAATTCGGATCATCGGGCGGCTGGGTCGTCGGCTCCATCAGGGAGCTGGCGGACTGATGATCGTAATGGGAATTGCTATGATGACCGGAGAGCTCTCCAGGTTTTCGTATTGGCTTCTGAATGCGTTTCCAGTTTTGGGAAATATCGGCTAATTTTCACAATGTGATACATTGAAAAAATTGAATGTGAAATATAGTAATATTTTTTATTGAGCTATTAAGTGGTCTTGTTTTTCCGAACAGGTTTACGGCTCAGTTAAGGTGTATCGGGTTTGATTATCATGCTGCTTTTTCATATCATTACTGTCGAAGTATGCCTCGTCCGGCGTTTATTTATCAAAAGCCGCGTGGAGTCAGTCGGTGTTGTAGAATGTAATCCACTTGCGAATAAACCGTTCAGCCATAAAGCCGTCAGTCAGTTCGTGCAGGTAAACAGCTTCCGGCGTCAAGGATCGCCAGAGGCGTTCGATAAAGATATTATCGAGATACCGCCCGCGCCCGTCCATCGATATTTTCACGTCGGCTTCCGTCAACGTTATTATCCGCGCCGATCCGGTGAACTGTTTGCCTTGGTCGGTGTTCAAAATCTCTGGCGGGCAATAGCTTCTTGTAATGCGCCGACGCAAAAGCCGGCCACCATCGTACTTGATAAGGGCCACGAAAGTACCTTGCATGTTGCCCAATCTATAATGGCGACCAGATACAGAAAACCAAGTTTCCAAACTGTCATGGAGCATTGTTCCTTAGCAGTGTTAGGGCCGCTATACTTCGCTCGTTCACGAGCTCCTTTCTCAGGCTGGAAAACGTGCCTTGGTTCGATTTGCAAACGCCACGAGTGAGAGCATCACTGGTACTTCAACAAGTACACCGACCACTGTAGCAAGTGCAGCGCCAGAGTTAAGGCCAAATAGCCCAATCGCCACGGCAACAGCCAATTCAAAGAAGTTGGATGTTCCAATCATTGCGCAAGGAGCGGCAATCCGAAACGGAACTTTCAGGGCCCATGCAGCGGCATAGGCGATTGCAAAAATCCCATAAGACTGGAGAAGCAGTGGCAACGCAATCAGTACAATGAGCAGAGGTTGGGCCAAGATTACGCTGCCTTGAAAGCCAAACAACAAAACCACGGTCGCTAGGAGGCCTACTATTGAAAATGGCTTCAATTTGGCAGTAAATTCAGAAACTGCATCATCTGACCGCTTACCTCGCATCAGGGACTGGCGCGTCAATGCACCAGCAACAAGAGGGACCACCACGTAAAGAACAACACTGAGTACCAGAGTATCCCAAGGTACTGGAATATCGGTTACACCCAAAAGCAAGGCAACAATCGGTGCATAGGCAAAGATCATTATCAGATCATTCACACTGACTTGAACCAATGTATAATTGGCGTCGCCGCGTGTCAGTTGAGACCACACAAATACCATTGCTGTGCAGGGCGCAGCCCCCAGGAGAATCAAGCCGGCAATATAGGAATCAGCCTCCTCAGGATTTATCATGTCGATAAAAAGATATTTGAAAAACAGCACACCGAGCGCCGCCATGGTGAATGGCTTTATCAGCCAGTTGACCACGAGAGTAATTAACAAGCCCTTCGGCTGGTCTGTAACATGTCGAATACTTCCGAAATCAACCGACACCATCATCGGGTAAACCATCGCCCAAATCAGAACGGCAACCACTAGATTCACATGGGCGTACTCAAGGGCAGCAAGCGCTTGAAATACATCTGGCAAAACTTGCCCAAGAAAGATGCCAAGCGCGATGGACATGGCGACCCAAAGAGAGAGCCATTTTTCAAAAATACCGATGCCTGATGGCGCGGTCTGATCGTGGTGGTTTTCTTGCTGAATACTCATTTTATAAACTCATATCTTTGCCAATAGCATTAAGCTTTTGCGGGGGAGAAAGTCGGTCAATGCTGGCCAATGGCAATGCGGCAAAGATTGAAATTTGGCTGCTCAGCATTCTGAACGTATCTGAAAACGCGAGTGAAATCTCGGTTTCTGTGCCTTAGAATGCGGCTGGACCAGAAACACCCCAATGGGCTGACATGGGTTGGGTTGGCCAAACGGGACAAGACTCACCTGCTACATCGTCACAAACTGTAAAGACAAAATTCATTTTGGGAGCATCGGGAGTGGCAAACTCTTCCCAACTCTTTGAGCGAACAAATACCGTGCCAAATTTCATCCGATTTAATAGCGCAATGGATTGGGGATGCACCTCACCTTTGGTATGCGCCCCCGCCGAATAAGCCCTAAATTGCCCTTCTCCGGCACGATTCATCAGGGCCTCCGCCAAAGTCGAACGAGCGGAATTGCCAGTACAAAGAAACAAAACATTGTAGACGGTATCGCTCATTGCTTTCTCCTCAACAAGCGCACGCAATTTCATCAATGATGGGTTGGCAAAGCTCGGGCCGACCGCCACAACAATCTTCCATCAGGAAACCAAGAAGCCCTCGCACCGCATCAAAATCTGCGAAGTAACGGATTGTTCTGCCTTGTCGTTCGTTGCGAACAAGCCCTGAATTAAGAAGCACGGCCAAATTGGCTGACATGGTGTTTTGTCTGACTTCAAGTTGCTCTCCTAACTCACCAGCCAATAAGCCATCTGCGCCCGCTTTGATGAGCAGGCGAAAGACGTCTAGTCGCGTTTGCTGGCTAAGAGCGGAGAATGCAGAAATTACTTTTTTTGATTCCATATATCATGATTAATTGATATTTTTGACCTCGTCAATCAACATTTTAAAAACGGGCGGTGTTTTCCAGATAACCAGTATCTAAAATGTGTGTTGGTGATGTTCACTTTTTCCCGTCGAAACCCACTATCCGCTTTGATGAATGTCTCCAGGATGTGCGAGATCGAGTCTGCAACTGTTTCTGCCTTGCCGTATTCCTGTTCGTAGGCTTTTGAATAGTCCACAACATATCATTCAGTTCAGCGCTGACAGCAATCGTGATTTCGCGATCCCGCAGCTTGCCAAGTTTCAACGGTCTCATTGTTGCACTACTTCCATTGGCCGCAGGACAATGTCCTTGTTGACGATTACGCGAATTGACCAACCAGGTCGCGCAGTGATTATCGGTTGAATATCCAGTGTCCGCCCCACAATGCGTAAGGCAGCGAAGCCCCCTTACGCCGCCCTATATCAACCTAACTCAGTTCAGCGCTGATACGGTGCAAAATATCAAGATAGCGATCAATATCGTCAGGCTGGCGGCAGAGCTGAAAGCGGACAAGATTGCCAGCTTCATCCTGTGGCGTGGCGGTGAACCCCAGTGCACGCCGTCCCGTATTATCAAAAGCAAAACCATTAGCATCGTAGCCCGAGGTCCCACCCTTTTCACCGTCCAGAAAAAACAGAGCGCCCAGATTGGTAGCAAAGGATGCAAAGCCATCACGCATTGACCAGGAATCCCAACCCATGCTTTTCGAGCGCTGGACAAGTCCTTCGTCATCTTCACCTCTCCGGCGCTGGTATAGTGCACCGAAAAGGCGGATGCGAAAATATTGTTCATCAGGGATGAAATGGCATTGCAATACATACTCGCAAAGATCTTCGGCATTCAAAGAAGCGCCTAAAAAAGTGCCGCGAAATGTGCCTGCAAGCAACCTTTCATCGGCATAGCAGTCATACCCCTTGGCCGAAGCAACAAGCGCGGCGGCGTAAGCAGATTCGCTATGATCAAAAAGCGTAATCCGGGGCAGAAAACCATTGCCTTCAACAAACGCCTGCACCGCTTTATAGCGATCCGGCTTTGGCATTGTATAAATGCCTCGGCCCGTTTCTTTTTGGATGTAGTAATCGATATAGCGGCGCAGCCATTCCGATGACTCCGATGCATCAGAGTCAAAAAAAGAATTGTTCAGCTCTTCATCACTGAGCGGCATGATATCATTCTTAAAATCAAGCAATGTGCCGCGGCTCTTTAATGCTTCGCGCTTCTTGTGTACATAGCGGTAATCACGCCAGTAATTGGCCTGCGCCGCTGAACGGCGAACTTGTTCTTGATATTTACTCATGTGCTGTCCTCATTTTTGAATATGAAGTCAGCGAGGCCTCGCAAATACTTCGGTTTGGTTGTATTGACCGAAGAAATGATGGCATTAATGTGTAATGTCGAATAGAACAGCATGTGGGCGCCAACGTGTCACTCTGTGGTCACTTCGTCGCAATGTTCATAAAACATCGAACTAATGAGATAGTATTCGAATGCCTCTTCCACACCCCACAAAAAATTTCACGGTAAAAGAGGAATATGACACACGGCGGCGTAGAAATATCTGGTATATAATACAAAATTATAAACGTACTCAGGTATCAGCTCGAAAATTCTCACTTAATATGAAGAGAAGATACTTAGATGCATTCGGCCTTGGACAAGCGCCTTTAGAGAATGGAACTGGCAATATCTCAGTCAGATTAGTCAGAGATACGCAGAGGCGGAAATATTACAAATGGTCTGAAAAAGAAGCCATAGAAAGGATAGAAGACCCGACTTGGCGATTTCTCGACAGATTCTCGCAGCTTATTCTAGCTGATCTAAATCTTGGGGTGGTTCCAGCAATATTCGATTTCTTCAATTCTGAAGATTGTGTCCAGAGCAACGCTATTGGTGTCCACTCTGACACATTGTATTTTATTAGGCCAATCGGAGCAGAGGCCGGTCAAAAATCGGGTGTTTTGAAAGTCGGTGAACAGGTAGATAGCCAACATGCGAACGTAATTTTTTGGATGAACACACAGAGCATCTCAGATGTCGATTTAGCAGAACAGGAGTTTAGAGAAGGCAATAGAAGAAACTATATTCTGTGGAAAGGTCTTATGAAATTCCTGCTACCGCTGAGTAGGAAAGTGAACGACGACTATTTGTTTTCGAATCATGACGTGGTTGCAATTTTGCGCGAATACGGCAGCAATCAACCTGGCTCTTTGATTATTCGAAATCTCGCTGAAATCAAGCCAACGTCGACTCAAATCTGCTTGTTCAAAACACCTCATGCGGAACTAAAATACAAATTTATCTGTTCAGAAAGCAGCGGTTAATGATGGACGCTGCGCTACAGTTATTCGAGGCAATAGAAGCTGATGATATTCAGAGCGCTTCCGAGTTGCTTCGGACATCACCGTCTCTCGCAAATGCCACCAATGAGTACGGGCAAACCGCGTTCTGGCAAGCATCTAGCAGGGGCCGCATCGAACTTGTCCAGCAAATGTTGAATGATCCTATAGCTTCCATTTTAGAGCCGCTCACTCCTGATCGTTGGTCGCGTGATGCTCTAGACGCGGCGGAAGCTTACGGACACAGAGACATTGTTGCCTTGTTGGAACCGGTTTTCGAGGTTGGTATTTATCCGGAGACACCACTTAAGACGGAAACGCGAATGCAGCGTATGTGGCTTGGGGTTGCAAGTCTGAAGGATACTATCTTGTATGCTTTAGAAGCCAGCAGACCATCATGGGGGGTTGTTAGCGTCGGCTTGACAGTACTTATCGCCGCTGTGATGCTGACATTGTGGTTTTCTGACTATTCTCCGCAGAACCCGCAACGATACATTGCACAAAATATTGAGGAAAAGCCGATTAACGATGCGGTGCTAAGCGCAATCGGGGGCAATCGCACCAATTATGTGAAGTTAGAAGACCTGGTTGAACTCATACGCAATGATAGATGGGATGATATAACAATTGAAAAAATTATCGTTGCTCCTGCACCGGGAAAAATGGACAGATTGACGATTAGGTGCATCATTACTTTGACTAAAGATACTTTTTCAACTCAATGGGAAACATCTGTTTTAAATCCAAGTGCAAATTCACCCCAAGTAGAAACTGATTTCGACGATATGGTTTTTAAGTATAGATCCACAAAAATAGATGTAATTAATTATGCCATAAACTTTTGTTTTAATTAGACAATATTCACTCAATTTTACTTAAGTAGATACTTTATGATACCATTGCATATTAGGTATATGTTATGGATAATATTAAAAAAATATTTGAAGCCGTCGAGTCTCAGGATGTTAAGGAATATAAACGCCTTCTGGATGAAGATCCAACGTTGATCAATCAAAGAAACGAGCATGAACAAACCGTGTTCTGGCATGCTTGTGTCCGCCTTCCCTACGAAACCATCGAGCAAACTATTGTTGATGAAAAAATCAGTAGGGTTTTGGACGTGGATCTTTGCGATCGCTGGGGAAGATTCCCTCATGATGCCGCCGAAGCTTATGAACGGGAAGATGTCGTGAAGCTTTTATACAAAGTGGGACGAAAGGACTTTGACCCCGGAGAGCCTTAAGCGCGCCTGGTTTTCAAGGTAGGGCTGCTGCAAGGGAGTTGAAGAAAATCAATGAGTCTACGAACACACGTGAAACTACATTGCAGAAGAGCCAATAATGGCATTACATTAGCTAAACAAGACGGATAGTTCTGTTTGAAACCACAGTATCTTCGTTTATCCCATTAACAAACGGAAATTCACCGCCATTATAGGGCTGGGAAGAGTTTGTGATTAAGGCTTGCATTAGAAGCCCTCTACAAACAGCAACTTCGGAACGAACTTGTAAGCGCCGGAACTGGTGCACTTGTCCTGTTCCTCGACAGGCTTTTCCGACTTGCATAAAGCCCGCGCGTTTTTCTGTAATTTTCTCAAGCACTTTAAAAAAGCGCTTTCAGCTTCCTGAAAGCTATTGACGGTTGCCGGGCAGGTAGGAATATAAGTGTCAAAGTCTCCGGACTGGTTAAGTATGACTGCAGCAACGGAGTATTGAACAGGATTGGCGGACATATCAGGCATAGGCAGTGCCGTCTCCTTGTCACTAGGAAATGTCACGAGATAAGTTTCATACTCAAAAAATGTTGACAGGGCTTGCGAACGGGCCATTCGCACAAGCAGGGTGGCAATAGAAACCGTATTGTCCGGCAGTACACTCAGCACGAAATCTTGTTGTGGTTTGAACTTTGTATGCTCAGCTACCTCAAAGATGATCGTTGAAAACTCATTCCAAGGATTCATAGCTTGCTCCTTGAAAATTATTTGTTGCTCGGTCTTAATCTTACAACCTAACATCATGAGAGACAAACAACCCAGCATCAAATAGCCCAATATTTTCATTTGACGCTTTCGATAGAAATTGGTGCGTATAACTTCAAATATCATCACCGTAGAACAATTGTTACAGTTCTGTTTTGTGCTTCACCTGCCTTATCCGCAATCGGACGTTCACGGCCATATGACACCACTGCTATTTGGGATGGGTTAACTCCTTGCCTCATGAGATAGCTAGCAACAGCCGTGTTCCTGTCTGCTCCAAGGCGCAAAGTAGCCTCGCGCGTTACAAATTCACCTTCTTTATTTGCTGTACGTCCTTGAAGAAGAATATGCGCATCTGATGCTCTTACAATTTTGCGTGCTAATGTACTCAACTTTATTTGCGCGGTTCTGGATAAGATCGAGACGCTCTCCTCGAAAAAAACCTGCTCAAGAAACTCCAACTTAGCTGTTTTTTGAACTACGGGTGCCTCCTTTTGAGACGGAGACGGAGCGGCTTGTTTTTTTTGATAATCTGACCCAATTGCACGGGCAGCAGACACACCACCGTACCGACTACTGCAATGTAGTTTGCCATTAGCTAAATCACTAAACGCCCCCCAAAATATATCATTCAGAAAAACATTAACCTGCCTGGGTCGTAGCCGTTGACGGGCTAAACGTCCAACCGGTTCCAATGTTAAAACGCCGTTTGCATAATCATAAATATCTTCCCATTTCTCAAGCTTTGCATCGAACCTCATTTCAGCCGCTTCTCCGCCATGGCCGTCATCATAAAACCGCGTACTGAGATTCTCTGCTACTGCAACGCGGCCTCCATAGCTCAGCGTAAAGCCATTATATTCTGTCTGTTCATCTTTCCCCAGTCTCGGTGAACTCTCAGAATCGGTGAGATCATCTGGACTTTCAACAACCCCGGGCTTGAAACTCAAGGCCATGAACACACTATAAGATTCATCCTCATTTTTTATGCAGTCAACGGTTGCATAAACATCAGAAACGACGTCATGCGGAGACTGAACACCACCTAATGCCATAGATGAGCTACCGCTTCTTCGCCATACTAGGATGTCAAGGGTGATGGCATTTGCAGTTAGTAGCTCGTTCTTTTCCAAATAAAGCATTTCACCTTTATGGGTTTGTGATGCCTTGAGCAGAATATCAGATTTAATCCCCATGCTCCCCAGATGATCAACGATAAGCGCTGAATAGTATTGGGTCTTGGCGGTCTCATCTTTAAGCTTTAGTTGTTCTGCTTTGCTCTCCAGTTTCGGACCGATTTCATCTGATGCAAATCCGCGTCCTTCATAATACTGGTGTACACCAAGGCTTCCTCTTTTAGATGGGCCGTTCATCACGCGGTCAGCATTAAACAAAGTCAATTGCCTAGAAACCCCGCCAAAAAAGGCATAGGCGCACGCACTTTCACATTGCCCTCCACCCCAGCCTTCGGTCCAGGGATCATCGTGATACGCAGAGTCATCCTTTGATACCACTCGTGCAAGCGCAGTATTCAGACGCATATCGCGAATTATACGCCCCAGCTCCATACCTGCCAGAACATCGCCTCCTTTGCTGTGAAAACCCACCGTTGTGATTCCGGCCTTGTGCAAGTCACATATACCCTGCTCTTTACATTTCTTAGATAGAAATTCTGAAAACCTAGCAGGTGTGTCTTCCTTAATGACACCCTCGGCTGCTATCCAAGCGGGCGTTAGGCCACTAGGCACCAGGTGAAATTCCATTTCAGATACGTTTGAACTACCTTCCCACACAACGAACGACAGGGCAGCGATACCCAACACTCCAAAGACTGCCATGATCTTTAAAAATCTCTTCACTACAATCCCCTATACCGCGTGCATACAATACCGCATCACATGCACCCGCAATAATTAAATAACCACATCCAAGATACGCTTAGCTTAGCAACTTAAGCACGAGGAAATCAACTCTCCAACCCTGCCATAACGCTTTATACCCGCGCCGTTTCGAAAATTTGTACGAAGCCGGTTGTGTTTTTCGCACGTTGGCGCGGTGAACTGGCCTTGTACCGTTTGGAGCGTGCAGCATGAAGAAACAAATCCAATCCCCGTTTGCGGGTGGTCCACGAACCCAAGAAGATACCGACGAGAACGGCCAGCCGCGCATTACAGTATGGCTTACGGCTCTGACACCTCTACATGTCAAAATTGCTGACAGGCTGGCGGTTGCGTGCGCCGCAATGGTCGTCTGCGCCGTGCCGTATGGCATTTTCAAAATCGGTGAGGCTTCACTATGGCAGTTTGAGACACAGCAACTTTGGTTGCTCGGCGGAGTACTGGTTGCTCCTGTAGCTGCCTATTTTGGTGTGAAGCATGGTTTGTACGATGCTTTCAAAAACACCGTAAGCGTGGTGTTCACGCCAGAGCATTTCGTTGTGAAGAGCGCGCTTGGCGAGAAGCGTTTTGATCGAAACCAGCCGCATAGTTTCGCACTGTACCCGCACGATAAAACCAAACGTGAAGAAATCGTCCTTTCATACCGTGAAAGCAAATCCGCCCGTCGCTGGTGGCAAGGCGCACGGAAGCGATATTACGGGCGCTCTGGTGTTCTGTCCTTCACCTACTTCGATCAACGCAATGATATTCGCACGATTTTTGGTGCACAGGATTGCCGAGACTGCCTAACCCGGCTTACGGCATGTAGTCAGGTGATGGACCGCTATGCATTTAAAGGCGCTAAGCAAGCGCTAACGCCTGAAGGCGACTGGTCATCGCAGTCCGGCGATCTGCACTCAGTGTAATATAGGAGAGTTAATATGCCCGAAAAAACCAGATCAAACAAAGCGCCCGATATTGGAAGGGAATTCGAACGTAGTTCAGCCCCGAACAAAGCACTACCGGATTATTCGCTTGGCGGAACGGCCCGCGCAGAAATAGCAAACGTACAAAATCACGAAGCCACTCTGGATAAGCATGACCAGAAATGGCTGCGCGAACGCGATAGGCTTTCAAATAGTGCCATGTCCATACCAGAGTTCAATTTAGGCTCAAAAGAACACCGAAACCTGCTTGGTGAATATGAGGAAAGGCGCGGTGAGTGGTATCACCAGCAAGCCGCCATCAACATCCATTTTGGAAATCTGAAAAGTGAAATCCGCGAAAACGGCACCACCCTTTCATCCGCTTTCGAAAAAGAACGAGGTGTTGAATTCAAAGTCAATACGCCCGGGGTAAATCGGAAAAGGGAGCGTTAGAGACGCCGAAGCCCACAGAACCAGTGTGCTACACCCACGAGGAATCTCTTCTTCGGGCTTTGGTATCCAAGATGCATCTGAAATTTTCAGATGCATCTTTTTACTGCAAATGAGGCAACCAATATGGACCAACTTATTGCTGCTTATCGTAAAGGCGATCTCAAACTTGTCCGAAAAATACTGTTCGTGCTCGCCGCAGCTTCTGCGCTCTTCACCTATGGCGGCGCCTCTTTGGACGCACTTACTTTTGTTGAAAAAGCGCGTTCAACTGTGTTTGCCGTTGCCAGCGGCTGCGCGATTTACCTGATATGGGATTTGGCCATAAAGATCGTGCCTGCGCTTATGGAGTCTTGGAAAAAGGCTCTGGGCCTGGTCGTTATCTTGTGCTGGTGCGTCATCTTCTTTTTCCTCAGCAGTTCTTTCAATGCTGCCTGGCTCAAAGGGCGAGATGCGCAGGAGCTTCATCAATCTCGTTACGTCGAGGGTATGGGGGACGTACTCGATGCAACATTCACGCGCGCGCTGAGTGTCGAAAGCGTTAGTTCCGATTTGCGTCTGGAAGCTGCGCGCTACAAAACCGCTGCCGAGCAGGAATTCAAGATTGGTCTGTATTCAGGCAAGCCCGGACCCGGCGCGGTTTTTAACGCTCTGGGTGCAATTCAAAAGCGACTTATCGACCTTGATGATGAAGTGGCCGACTTTATTGAGAGATCAGGCGCGTTGAATGAACAGGCACGGCACCGGCTCGAAACAGTTCGTAAAATTGCCACATCCAGCAAATCTACAATCAAGCGGATGCGTGACATTGAAACAGAATCTGATGCTCTTCGCGCCAATCTGGCCCGGATGGATAGCGGGAACCTTACCGCCTCTATCGCCCGGACGCTAGAATCTCTACCGGGTGAAGTGGACTTGCAGACGGTGTATTCCAGCAATCGGCAACTGGCAAAGCGTCAAAGGCAGGCACTCGATAAGGTCCGCGCAGACATAGAGCGGACGAGCGGGAAGCTGCGCGCCTTTATTGACACATCGAACGCGCAGAACGCACCCCGGCTTCCGGCTTTTGAAAAAATGACCGCCGTACAAGCCGTCAAACACCACTGGGAGAGCTTTATCCCCTTTTGGGCGGGCAGCATAGCTTTGGACATTGCCCCGCTGGGCGTTGTGATTTTTCTCATGATCGGCATGTCGGCCAGAAGCCGTGAAGAACTAGCGTGGAATGACATCATGCAGCTAACGCTCGAGGACGTTGCCCGATCAAAGATGGGCAGTGAGGCACAACGTCTCATCGGAATTGATTCCGAGAGTGCCAACAGCATCAACCGCAAACTGCTTGGCCGTGAAGCCAGAAAAACAGAAGAAGAGGAAGATGTGTGATGATTATGCGGTTTGCACTGACGGTGAGAGATTTTGGCCTGGATTTACTGGTCGCGATATTCCTGCTTTGGGTCGTTTTTTTGGTGTTGCTGGATCTTGGTGCCTTTGTTGTGACAGGCAACAACACACCGACACCAGAGATCGAGGAAACACCAGTTCCCCATGATTCTCAATCGGGGTGTGTCGCCATCGATGGCATTAAAATCTGCGATTAAAAACAGGAGTTCGAGCTATGACATTTTCCCGCAGAAACTTTCTTTTAGGGTGTGGGTGCACTGCAGTTCTTGGGATCAACAGACACGCACTGGCCGACCCTGGTGATTTATTTTCAGGCAGAATTTGTGCTAAAAATAGTGAGCCAAATGTCGATGGCGTCGTCAATTACGGCACCCCTAGCCCCGAGGCCGTGAAGGTCACCACATGGTTTACCGATGTGGTTGGAATTCGTCAGAATTTCCAAATTCTGGCCGCCGACTTCACAGGAAACATGGAGAGAATGGCGGCATTTGCAACTATAAGAAAAGCTCAGCGATTTATCGTTTATGACCGAGCAAACTTTACATGGAAAAATGGGCGCACAAACTGGGTCGAAGTCGGGATTATGGGCCATGAAGTCGGTCATCATATTGCCTCTCACGTCTTTGCTAATGAGTATTCCCAGCACGAGCAGGAACTTGAAGCGGATCGATTTTCAGGCTTTGCCATGGCTAAACTGGGGGCGACGCTTGATCAGGCGCTCTCAATGGGTAAGGGGACACGCGCGTCAAGTGCAACCCACCCCTCAGCAGCCCAAAGCAGAATTGCTATCGAGTCAGGCTGGAAGCTTGGGCGGAAAACAAAGGAACCGGAAAACAACGCATGCAAAAGCGGCTGGCTCAGCGATGAAAAAGATGTAGACGGCTCCGCATGCCGTATCGTGAGAAGCTGCAAGGGCAACCAGGAAACAATCCGGCTGGCCTGCAAAGATTACGACGACCGCTGGCGCTGGATGCGTTGAGTAGGTGCCGCTTGTTTTCAGCGCTTCTTTATCACTAAGCGTGGAAAAACCAAACCTGTATCTTTGCGGTGCAAACTGTCCACCTTTTCCAGAACACTTTTTGTTTTGCTTACTTAATGGTAGTGCCCGTCGCTCGCCGTTCTTTGTGTCCTCTAATCGAATAACGTTTCGTTCAAAATCCACCTGCCGCCACCCCGCAGTTTAAATCTTGTTCTGATACAGCCGTTGCAACTCGTCAGGCTGGATACACAGGTATTCAAGCGTTTGGGCTTCGCTGCTATGACCGAAAGCCTTGGTCAGCAGTGACAGCGGTTCGTCATGCTGCACCCGTTGCTGATACCCCCACGTTTTACGCAACGTATGGCTGCCAAACCGCCCTGCCAATCCCGCCTCTTCACACCAACCCTTGACAATCTTGTGCAAGCTGCCTGCCAGTAGCGCCCTGCCCGTCTTGTGTGACCAGAACAGCGACGCACCGGCCTGCGAATTCGGATGGGCCGCAATGCAGCGCTGCACGGCTTCAACCGCATATGCGTTGAGCGTCACCCGGCGATACTTTCCCGTTTTGGGTTCCCGAAGCGCAAAGGAATCCCCTTCACGCAATTCAACAACATGACCAATTTTGATCAACACCAGTTCGCTTGCCCGAAAAGCCGTATTAATACCGAACACAAACAACGCCCAATTACGCGGGTTGCGCTCCAGCATCGACTTGATCCGCTTAATGTCGGCGGGATCAAAAATCGGCTCAATCTTGCCGGACGGCCCTTTCGCAGAGCGATTGGGGCTGTGTGAAGTCTCTGTTTTCACTGTAAAAAACACCGAACCCAAATGCTAACTTTTACACAGAAATTAGGATGCGGTGAAAAACCATTAACTTTCAGAGGTTTCCCCATCGCCGAGTACAAATATAATATTTCATAACCTTTATGGAACTTCAAGTTAAATAACTATAAATATAATAATGCTAACTTCTGTGTAAAAATCAGTATTATCATCAATATGTAAAGTATTAAAATAAGTAAAACTTGTAAACTGACTATGGTAATGCTATAAATAACGCATAAAAATAAAGGGTGTGTTCGCCTCACATATAAATTATGGGCTGAACACAATGGAATTAAGCGTATTAAGAAAGAATTTGTTGAATAAATTTGCCGGTGCCGCGATGATGGGCATAATGGCGATTGCGCCTGTCACCATGATGGGTACGGCTCATGCAGGTGAAGCGCAACCAGCTCAAACGTCCACAGAACCCGGCACAACGCTCACAGAAGAACAATTGCTCCAAACAGCATCCTATACAGGGATAGAAATTCTTAGAGACGCAGATCGTCCGGCGATAAAGTGGGCGAAAGAAAATCCCGGTATAGCCGTTTCTGTGTATTTAGGGCAAGAATCACCAATAACGCCAGATCAACTTATGTCAGCATTAACTCAAGATATTAATGGAGAAGGAGTCGAGAATGTTTCTTTCTTCTTTGAACAGCATGACGCACCCGGAACCGCATTAAGATATAGATATGGGTATGCGGCAAAGGGACCATTTAACCTTAATACCGCTAGACCAGAGGCCCGCAAAACTGCCCAAAAGTATCTGTGGCTGCAAAGAAATCCGCAGTTCTCTTATAATAACGAAGACTAAGAATTCATAAAATCGACAGATACAGTAGAAGCGCCCACGCCAAGGGTGTCAGGATCATTCGAGTCTTGGGGCTCTAAACCTGCGGTTTGTTCCTCTTCCAAGACCTCACCAGCTAAACCTTGTCGAGCTGCCGTCCCACTTTGGTTGTATTCTTCGATTAGTCGCTGACGCTCTTCGTCAGAAAGCGATGGGTTGGAAAGATCCTGCTCTAGCTTTTGGAGCCTTTCGCGGTCAAATTTAACCTGCGCCCACTCTGAGGCCCGTGGGTCGTCTTTATATTCTTCTTTTATAGATCCGTCCTCATTAAGCATCTCTTTCATGAGCGCGACCTCAAGCCTTTCGCGGTAATCATCCATAGACTCACCTGATTGGCGCTGCGGAATATCATCTGGATCAAGTATCTCAAGGGCGAATTGCTCACGCCAATCTTCACCGAATGTTTCTGCGTAGCTCTCTTCTGTTTGCTCCATTGCAGCACCAAGATCAGAAATTTGTCTGTTGATACCGTCCATCAACGCTATGTGCATGACCATATCAAACATCTTGGGGGTTTTACCTTCAGACATACGTTTCAACATCTGTTTGTTGAAATTCTGGAAGGCGCTGGCGCTCTTGAACTGATAGCCCGCGACAGAGCCGCCCAATTGCCCCATTTGCAGGGCATTTTCTTTAAAAGCCGCATGCTTGCTGAATATACGAGCAATTTCAATGTCTGAAATAGCCTCACTGACCACCTTAGAAAGGCTACCGGACTCTATGTCTTCTGCTGCTCTTGTGTATTTATCGGTGCCATTTAACACTATAGTCCCCTATTCATACGTAGGCCTTTGCCTACTCGAAATTAACTTGGGACAAGTGTAGCAATTTATGGTTAAACCGCTGTAAAGTTTGGATAAAACTTTAGTAAAATTGTATCAATTAGGGTCTCGTTAACTATTCGATCTGACCGCGCATTGCCGAAGTATTTCATCTATTCGGAATCTGGTTTGTCAGGCAGTGAAGCCAGCAGGTTTACGGTGAAATTGAACAGCCTGGCTTCAGCCGAAAGAGTCTGAGCATTTTTCCACGCGTTTATGACCGCAACACTCAGACCGGTCGGCGGATACTCAGCGATCTTCATCAGCTCAGACGACCCGATACCTGTGCGCTCAAACTGCTGCTGAAGCCTGCGCCGCAGATGCGGGGTGATCTTGATGTAATCATCTTGCCACGGGCGATACGGTGCCTTCGATTTAATTGGTGGTTCAATCACGCCGCGCTTTATTGTTGCAGCCTGAGGCCGGGCATCAGGAAGCTCGGTCAGGGTCGCCATTACCTTTGCCCATGTGGATGCCGGAACGCTTTTAAATGTCTTAGACTTCCAAATGCCAAGCACATTGACCGTCAGTCGTTTCCCCTCGCCAGTACAGGCCCGCGCCAATGCGCTCAGCGTAATACCAGTTCGATCTAGCTCCCCAAGAAAGTTCGCATGCATTTTTTTAGTTAGAGGAACATTGCGCTCTTTTCGCTTGGGTTTCGCGCGGACATAAGGCTTCGCGCCAGGCGAGGTGGGTGTGTCATCGGTAGTCGGAATCCGTTTCATAGGCCCAGACTAAGGTTTGATCTCTTGGCCCGCTAATGTCGAGGCCGTATGCGACCAGATTATCTGTGGAAATCTCGGCCATTTCAAAATTTTATAATTTAATTTTGGAGAGCGAAGCACCTACTTTCTACCAATCTGCACTTTTGATTTTCGCCAGGGCGAAACCCTAAACGATGCGCAAATCATAGAGTCTGTCAAATGTTACCGCGCTTTCTAGATGCATCCAAAAGACATTGCTGCAGAGCTAGGTGTACATGAAGAAACGCTGCGGCGTCGTTTTCGGGAATTGCAAAAAGCAGGACTAGACGAGCTTTTTTGTAAGCCGTTGTAAATGGATGTTCTGGATAGGCGATTTTGCCAAATCTATGATCGCTAGCCAAATCGCTAGCCATGCCAATGTTTTGTTTCAAAACCCTCTGAAAATGGTCGGAGTGGAGAGATTCGAACTCCCGACCCACTGCTCCCAAAACAATATTTACAACTTATTATAGTATAACATGTTTCAACATGATATGATTATAAGTATTACTCAGTATTAGTTACAGCAAAAGAAAGCATCCCATATTGAACCATGTTGTTTCATTAAATAACCCTTCAATCGCTAGCCAAATCGCTAGCCAAAAAAGGGAGGAAATTTCCTTTACGGACAAGACCATAAAGTATCTAAAGCCATCAGACAAACGCAGAATAGTTTGGTCAACAGGTAATAGCGGACTTGGCTTAAGAATAAGCCCGAATGGTCGAAAAACATTCATTTACATGTACAAGTTCGAAACAAGAGATCGCATGATCTCCTTAGGTGTGTATCCAAAAATGAAACTTTCCCGAGCATTGGAGAAGTACGCAGAGTTTATGGGTCTTGTGGAGCGCGGGATTGATCCGGGCGATAAACATGTCGATGACCATACAAGAACCAGACAAGCCCCAACAGTAAAACAGCTTGCCAACAGCTATATCAAGAAATACGCCAAGATTAATAAGAAGACATGGGCAGAAGACGAACGAATTTTGGAGCTGGATATAATTCCCCAATTGGGAGCAATGAAAGCATCCACAGTAACCAAGAAACATATCATTGCACGTATTGATGAAATCGTTGCAAGAGGTGCCCCTGTGTCTGCCAACAGGACTCTCGGCGTTGTCAAAGCAATGTTCCGGTGGGCTGTTGATCGGGACCTTTTGACGGCTTCACCCTGTGATGGTGTGAAAAGGCCGTACAAAGAAAAACCCAAAGACAGGTTTCTAAGGCTCGACGAGGTTAAAACCTTTTGGGCCCGTTTACCAGACGCCCCCATGCATGGACACACTCAACTGGCGCTGAAACTCTTACTCGTGACCATGCAACGTTCTAACGAAGTTCTCGGGATCAATATCAAAGAGTTTGATCTGGTCGCCGAGACGTGGATTATCCCATCCGAGCGAGCAAAGAACAATCAGCCGCATTTGGTTTCCCTCTCCCCTCCAGCCATTGAAATAATAAATGAACTGCTTCCGCATGCTACGGATGACGGTTTCCTATTCCCCGGGCGTTGGGATAATACACTCATGTCCGAGACAGCCTTATCACACGCAGTCAGAGATAATCTCGAGTTTTTGGGGCTAGAGAAGTTTACGCCTCATGATTTAAGGCGTACTGGCTCAACTTTACTTGGGGCTTTCCGCGTCTCTAGGTTTGACCGTGAGAGAGTACTCAACCACGCAGATAGCAGTATTGGCGCAGTGTACGATATCTATGATTACGAGGACGAGAAGCGTGCAGCGCTGAACCTATGGGCGGACATTATCCTCAAATGCGCTGAGTCGGACGGCAGCGTGAACGAAAAGGCTCTGAAAGCCAAACTCAAATATCGGGACTATTTTGAGGACTAACCCAACCGGTGGGATCGGCCAGCCAGTCTTTAACGTCGCGGATACGGTATCCAACACGTCCATCTGAGATTTCTTCAGGCTCGGGAAACTCTCCGGCCAACCGCTTGCGATGTATAGCCGTCCTGCTCAGACTTGTCGCCGTGATAACCGCTTTCTCATTCATAAAAGCATTGAGCTTTAACAGAAGCTCCGGGCTGGGTTGTCGTATGGACTTATCAGCATCATTCTCCATCATCACCACTCCTTCATAAATATTCTATATCTCATAATCCCGGGCCGCCGATCTGTAAGGACCACCGCTATGAAGTGTTTTGACTTCCGTTCCCAACGGGTCGCGGCAAAGCACTTCATCCCCAAAGCCATTCGTCGGTGTCACATAAATTGTAATGTCGCGGACATACCGGACTGCAAAGCGGTCTTCCATTTGTTGGGTTTGCTCAAATATCGCCTGACGTAGTGCTGGGATCGTCATTTCTCCTGTGATTTTTATCTTCATCCAGCCTCCCATAATATGGCTTAACTATATATTTACATAATACAACCTTAAGTATTAATAATTGCTTTAAAATACCCTATAATTTCGTCATAAAGTACGCTGCTTTGCAGCAATCAGCGCGGCTTTCCGTCAACCAATCCCGCTTCTACTTCCAGATGAGTGCTGAGCGCTTAAATGCTTCGCGTGATCCAGTACTTCCCAATGTTTCTTGTGTCGGCAGTGTACCTGCCCGCTTCCTATCGGGCTGCCTTTTCGTGCTTCTCAGGCATGGGGCGGTGAAAGCAGAAAAGGTCCCGATGTTTGGGGCTTACGCCGAAAAAAGGAAACGAAAAATGTCCAAGATCATCACAGTGTATGAACTTCAGAATCTCACTCATAGCGAGCTATATGGCTTGCAGCGCAAAACCCGCAATGAGCTTACACGCAGCGTCCCCGGCTCCGCCGAACGGCGCAACGCACTTGCAAGTCTTGAAAATATTACCGGCGTGGTAAATAGCCGCGCAATGAAGCCTGCTTTCAAATAGCTATTTTTAAAACCTACCAATACCCTTGCCTTTTCACGGCGAGGGTTGCGCGAGGAATCAATTGACCGCGCGCTGCAATGCTGCTCTCCATGACCAATCAGCGTTCAAAACAACCCCAAACAGCCCCAGATAATGCCTCGCTTTCGGTCCATGATCCGGCGCTGAACGAAGTAGTAAAATATTTTGCCGAGTGGTTGGCAGAACGCGACTTTGCCCGTATAATTGAGAACGAAGATAGAACATCTCATGACTATGCAAGGCGAAGGAACCGTCCATGAATACCGTTGCGATCTATGCCCGTTACTCAACGGACATGCAGCGCGAAGCCTCCATTGAGGACCAGATACGCTTATGCACGGAGCGCGCAGAGAAAGAAGGCTGGCAGGTTGCAGGCTGCTATAGCGATCACGGCATTTCCGGTGCAAGCCTGATACGCCCGGGCGTGCAAGGGCTTCTCTCTGATGCACGAGCGCATAAATTCGATATCGTGCTGGCAGAATCCATAGACCGCCTCTCTCGCGATCAGGAAGACATTGCCCATATCTATAAGCGCATGGGCTTTGAAGATGTTCGCATTGTCACGCTTTCCGAAGGCGAGGTGAATGAACTGCATATCGGCCTTAAGGGCACAATGGGCGCACTTTTCCTTAAAGACCTGGCTGACAAGACGCGCCGGGGCATGCGGGGCCGCGTAGAAGCCGGTAAAAGCGGCGGCGGCAATGCTTATGGCTATGATGTTGTGCGCAAAGTTGATGCAAACGGCGAAGCTGTGCGCGGTGATCGAAAGATCAATGGAGTTGAAGCCGGAGTAGTCCGGCGCATCTTCAATGAGTATGCCAACGGTAAATCGCCGCGCGCCCTTGCCCATACGCTGAACAATGAAAAAATCCCTGGCCCCTCGGGTAAAGGTTGGGGGCCAAGCACGATCAACGGCAACCGTCATCGCGGCACTGGAATTCTCAATAACGAGATTTATATTGGGCGGCTGATCTGGAATCGTCTGCGCTATATCAAAGACCCTGAAACCGGCAAGCGGGTTTCGCGCCTGAATGATAAGAGTGAATGGGTCATCCATGATGTACCGGAACTTCGAATTATTGATCAGGATCTATGGGATCAGGTCAAAGCGCGTCAGGGTGCGCTTAAAGCCTGTATTACAGGTAAGAACAGCCCCGGCATGTGGGACCGCCGCCGCCCGCGTTATTTGTTCTCTGGCCTGATGAAATGCGGTGTATGCGGCGACGGCGCTATACAAGTCAACTCGGAGCGGATCGGCTGCGCTGCTGCGCGCAACAAAGGCACCTGCGATAACCTGCTGACCATACGCCGAGATGATCTTGAGGCATTGGTGCTGGATGGCCTTGGAAAACACATGATGGACCCGGCCCTCACAGAAGTCTTTTGCCAGCATTATGCGCAGACAATGAACCGGCTGGTGGCTGAGCATAACGCCACGTTCCACACCAAACGCATTGAGCTGGATAAAATCGGGCGTGATCTGGACAAGCTGGTGCAGGCCATTCTCGATGGTGTACCGGGTAATCAGGTCAAAGCCAAAATGAACGAGTTGGAAAGCCGCAAGGAGCTTTTACAACGTCAACTTCTTGATGTAAAAGAAATGCCGGTTCTGTTGCATCCCAATATGGCAGGCTATTACCGAGAGAAAATTGAGCAGCTACGCGAAGCCTTAAGTGATGAGAATATGCGCGGGCGGGCTGTTGAGGTTGTCCGCTCCCTCATCGAGCGGATCGAGCTAACACCCATTGGCGAAGAGGGCAAACAAGTTCCCTCAATCAGTTTGCAAGGGCGGCTTGCGGGCATTCTTGCGCTTGCTACGGACAAGCAAAAACCGTCCTTTAGGGACGGTTTTGATGACGAGTCTATAAAGTTGGTTGCGGGGGTAGGATTTGAACCTACGACCTTCAGGTTATGAGCCTGACGA
>NZ_CAXAXA010000005.1:0-267495 GCF_963973085.1 uncultured Sneathiella sp. | reverse complement strand
TCTTGCTGGAATTAGCGAAGGAAACATGCACCAGCAGTAGGTGAAGCATCAACCATTTAATCCGCTTACTCTAATATTCTCGCTACTAAGTTAATGTGGTAACCCCGGAAACATTGTTCATCGCCGCATGGATTCTTATTGGTGGCGCCTATCTTTTAACGTAATTTATAGTAATGAAGCTTTGGTGTATTAATGATGTTCTTTGAATACAGATCAATCGGATTTAATTCGTAACCGTCCATTTGTGACGCATTTTTATGTGTTGACGGTGTATTGAGGCTTCCAGTTCCAGGGCAGGAGGTCATCGATCTGGTTTGAGGGGTATCCGTTGGTCATGCGGGTGAGGATATCTTTCAGGTAAGCATAGGGCTCGATGTTGTTGAGTTTGGCTGTTTCGATGAGTGAGCAGAGCATGGCCCAGCGCTGTCCGCCGCCATCACTGCCAGCGAACATGTGGTTCTTGCGACCGAGAGCTACAGGACGGATAGCGCGCTCCACGGGGTTGGTGTCCAGTTCAATGCAGCCATCGTCAAGGAACCGGCACAGTGCGTCCCAGCGCGTGAGGGTATAGCGAATGGCCTCGGCCAGGGTGCTTCTGGCAGCGACGCGATGCAGCGTTGCCTCCAGCCAGGGCTTCATGGCCGTGATCATCGGTGCGGCATGCTTTTGTCTTTCCTGCCATCGTTCATCCGGGGGCTTGTTGCGAATGTGCTTTTCGATGGCATAGAGGGCTGCGACCCGTTTCAGAACCTCGGCGGCAATGGGGGATTCAGTGGCTTGATGGACCTCATGGAACTTGCGCCTTGTATGGGCCCAGCAGGCCGCCAGATGAATGGTGCCTTTGGCGGTTAATTGCTCAAAGCCTGCATACCCATCGACATGAAGAACGCCCTTGAAGGATGTCAGATGGCTGGCTGGCCGCTCTGCCTTGCGATCAGGCGCGTAACAGTAGATGGCGGCGGGCGGATCAGTGCCGGCCCAGGGTCGCGGATCGCGGACATAAACCCATAATCGACCGGTTTTCGTGCGCCCGCGCCCCGGGTCAAGAACCGGGATCGGTGTGTCATCTGCAAACAGATGGGATGAGGCCAGAAGATGATGATGCAGCCGGTCGTACAAGGGCTCGAACCACCAGCAGGCGCCGCCTACCCAGTTGGCGAGGGTGGAGCGATTTAGATCAATGCCATGGCGGGCAAAGATCTGGGACTGGCGATAGAGAGGTGTATGATCGCAATATTTGCTGACCAGGACCTGGGCCATGAGGGCCAGTGTGGCCAGACCCTTTGCAATGGGGCGTTCCGGAGAGGGGGACTGGTGGATACGACCACAACTCCGACAGCCATACTTCGGGCGGCGGATCCGCACCACCCGGAACTGGGCCGGCACCCAGTCGAGCATCTCGCTGACCGTCTCCCCCGCGGGATGAAGCGTCCCGCCACAACCGGAACAAGCGGTATGTTCAGGATCCAGGGCAACCTCCGTGCGCGGGAGGTGATCGGGCAATCCCTTCGGTGATGGATCCTGTCTCCTTTCAGAGGCGGGCAGAACCGGTATCTGGCGGGCAACTTCGGTGCGGGCGATATCCTGTTCCAGGTCTTCCAAAGCCAGATCCAGCTGGTCCGGATCGAGCCGTTCCGAACGGCGGCCGTATTGGGCCCGTTGCAGCTGTTTGATGATCTGGCGGAGGCGGTTAATTTCCTCATCCCGGTGGGTCATCACACGCGTCATGTCGAGGACAAGACGTTGCAGAAGGGCCGTATCAGAGGGCAGATTGTTCAGGTCAACTTGCATGTCTGATTATACATCAGAACACCCCGTAAATGAATGATAAAACAACCTGTCAGACCTTGTTATCCAGCCTTTTCCGGCCGCCAGATCCGTTCCGGCGCGCGCCAGTCGATGCCCTCGATCAGCATCGACAGTTGGGCAGAACTCAGCACTATCTTGCCGCCGGGATCATCGGCCTGGGGCCAAACGAACCCACCCTGGTCGAGGCGCTTTGTGAACAGGCACAGGCCATTACCATCCCAGTAGATAATCTTGATCAGATTGGCCTTGCGGCCGCGAAAGGCAAACAGATGTCCCGAGAACGGATCCTCGGCCAGCACGCCCTGGACCAGCATGGCGAGACCGTCGAGGCCTTTTCTCATGTCGGTAACACCTATAGCAATATGAACCCGGACGCCTGAAGGGAGCATCATCATGACACAGCTCCTTCCAGAAGGATCACGAGACTGCGCATGGTCTCCGGATCCACATCAGGGGCAAAGCGGACCCGGCGCCCGCCGACAAGCTCCACCTCGATCCCCGGAGCGGACCGTTCGACGATGACCGGTGCTGGCGTTGGTTCGGGGGAGAGCAAGGGGAATGTGGCCGACGCATCACTGACCGTGACGGGCAGGAAAGTCGTTTCCGGCTGTTGCGATGAAGACGAGTCCTGTTTCCATTTGAACAGCAGGCGGGGTGCAATCCCATACCGTCGGGCAATCCCGGATACCGAGTTTCCCGGCCGGCAGGTCTCCTCTATGATACGCTTCTTGTCCGCCTCGTTGAAATTCCGGCGTGGTTCCGGAACCGTTGTTCGGCCGGAGGGGATGTAGCCTGGCGAGACCGGACCAGTTTCCCTGTTAATCATATGCTCAGTCATATGATTAAGGCCCCCGCCGCGCCGCCAGAGCAACTTGCCCTTGGGCACCGACCCGTCATCGCCAAGCGTCGCCCGCCAGTTCCCGAACCGTTTCAACGGCAGGCCGTGACGCTCGCAATATTCCCGCTGGTTCAGCGTGCCCCGTTGCCAGGCCTCAAGGTGAGAGCGCCAGAACGCCTCGAGTTCCGCCGACTTTTGTGAACTAACCCTTGCCATGTCATCTCCTCCTTCACGATAAAAACCGTCAGGAGAAAAGCGCATTTAGCCACCAACAAACAAGTGTGTCACAAATGGACGCTTACGATCAATCGGATTTATTTCCCTGTTCTCAACTATTAATTCCCTGATCAGAAATTAATTTTCCCTGTTAAGTTTCTTTGGATAATTCTGAAAACATTAATAAAAATAGTGATTTACGGTGGCGCGATGATTTAATTGGGGTCAAAATCGCCAAAAATCCCAGTATTTTCCCTGTTAAACAGGGAAAATGGCAGAGACGGGTTCGCATGGGACTGCTACCTCCGCCACCCACCCCTGATAATTCGTCTCTGATTTTACCTGGCGTCGTAACCGCCCGTAACAGGGCGATATTTCGCGGCCAATCCCTTTTTTGCTCTTGTCTCCGGACCGTCAGATAGCGGTCATTCGGGCGCAAATTACCCGCCAGTCTGATGGTAGGGTGAGTTTCCCTTGAACAGGGCGTTAGCAGGGAATAATTGATAAAAAAGCCGTTAACAGGGTGCTGACCGGGAGCAGTCTTATACGAGTGCAATTTCTTCTACGGGAAGCATTCTAGTTTGAGATGTATCCAGAAAATTCTGCTGATCAGCGAGTGCTTTCTGTCCCTGATCCGAGGCTAAGGCACGCTCGAAATCACTGAGATTGTCGAACCAAAGCTCAACCATGCCGTCAAATAGGGGATCCCCTGAATCGGACGGTTGTGCATAGTTAAACACATACTTTTTAAGTCCTGGTAGCCCGCAAGTAAGAGGGCCATGTGTGTTTGTACTATAGGCTTGGTAAGCCTTACGACTCATGTCGCTCCGTTTTTTGACAAGAAATATTATCTTGAACATTTAAACCTCACTTTTTTTCTGTATCTGTTTGTTATGGCCTCTATGCAGCCGGATTGTTTGGCTGTCTCACAGCCTTAAGTACGGAAGCAATTAATCTCAGTTACATTTTGGCTACCCGTCTTAGACAATTTTGATGTCCTTAATGTTGCTTCCAGTAAGCTTTTGTGGCTCTCAATATAAAAGATATATCGAGTGCGAATAAGATTAGAAATTGCCACAAACGGGTTGTTTCTGCCAATCAGGGAAACTAATTATCAATGGAGGGGAGGGTTAAATGAAAAGCAGGTCTGTGACTTCGGTTAGTTTGGTACTATTACCTGAGGCGATGGCATCTACTTTGATTAGCTTGTTTGATGTACTCAGCGCAGTGGGCACATTGGCGAATAACACTCACGTATTTGAGGTTAGTATAGTGAGCGATTCTTTGGAGCCTGTGACCACCGCAAGCGGAATCACAATCGCCCCGACTAAAACCTACACCCAGGTTTCACATACGGACATTGTAATAGTGCCTTCGCTGCTAACCCGCGAAAATCGATGGCCCACAGAAAAGTATCCGCAATTGATTGATTGGCTGAAAAGGCAACATATTGGCGGCGCGGTGATGTGTTCTGCGTGTTCGGGGATTTTTCCGCTTTTGGAAGCTGGCTTATTCAATCAATACCCGGTTACATGCCATTGGTCGTCTGTTAAAACTCTTAGAAATAGTTTCCCTGATGTGCAGGTACAAATTGAACGTACCTTGATCGTTTGCGGCGAAGAAGACAGGCTGATTATGTCTGGTGCTGCCGGGTCCTGGCAGGATTTAATTCTATATTTGGTGAACCGTTTTGCCGGACCAAGTACAGCCGGTCTTACCTCGAGCTACTTTCTTTTAAATTGGCATCCAGAGGGCCAAACGCCCTATATTCCATTTCAGGAAGACGTCAGTCATGGCGACGGAGTGGTTAGTAAAGCGCAGGCGTGGATCAGGGAACATTCACACGAATCTATTCAGGTAAACACCCTTACCAGCCAATCGGGCTTGCCGGAGCGTAGTTTTAAAAGAAGATTCAAGAAAGCTACAGGGTATACAACAATCGAGTATATACAGCGTTTTCGAGTAGAGCAGGCAAAACACCTTTTGGAAGCAAGCGGTTTACCGATTGATGAAATTGCCCATCGTGTAGGCTATGACGAACCGGCTTTTTTCCGCAGGCTATTCAAGAGAATTACCTCAATTACGCCAAGCGCTTACAGGACAAAATTCTGTGCTCCCGAGACCATCCGACAAAAACTATAGATGGTAACCGGCATGTCAGAAGAAAATCGATTTTTGACTATTCGCCCATCGACAAGCCGCAAAGCATGACAAAAAGAAACACATTTCGCTATTTCAAAATACCACCTGATGTACATCAGGTTTACGTTGTCCTATCGCAACGTCAAAGATTTTCTCCATGAAGGAGGATTCAACAGCTGTCATGAAGCGGCATGGGAATCCAAATAAATATATCGGATAGTTTACGTTCATATTGTGCCGCCATGAAGTCCGTCGGAAACGCCGAGGTTCAAGAGGTTTGCCGTTGGAAGAACAATTGCTGTGAAAATTCCCATCACCCGTTCCGACGACGAAAGCAAGCTATGCCGAAATTCAGGCGCCTACGAAGTTTAAAAAAATTCATCTCAATCCATGCATCAGTCCATAACCACTTCAACTCGGAACGCCATCTCAACTCAAGACCCACATTCAAAGTTCAACTTGACGTTGCTATTGCCGAGTGGCAGCAACTCAGTGCGGCATAATAGGGGAACCCTTATGCCGAATTATGCCAAACAGTGACTACGCCGCATTCGTCGGACTGCGCCAAAATATGACTCAAACATCAAAACGTTCTTCAAGTATTGCCGCGATCCGCAGGGCAAATCGAGCAGATGCCACCGGAAGCGTACGCCCTTTTAACTGGCCTAGGAAGAGATTGCCGACGGGGACATCCTTGCTCGAAATTTCCTTTGTAACAAAGGGTCGTTCAGAGTCTTGTTTAAGGCCAATCGGTATCTGAAAACCTAAACAATTTTCCTGCAACACATAATGCCGGATGAATTCGAAGGAATCCGTTTCAACAATCGGTGCGGTCGTTCTTGAAAGGCGATGCGCTGATGCCTCAATCAAATGCCGAATTGCGATATGAGTTGTGGGTAAGATATGTGGGTAGTCTAAACAATCTCGCAATCGAATCTCATCCGCTCCCGCTAAGGGATGGTCCGGCGACATTAAAACGGTAACCGGCTGGGGAATCGCACAAATCACTTCAAAATCGACAAGGTGAACAGGCTCGAACACCAAGGCAAGGTCACTGGCGAATGTGCTTAACTCTTCCTCCGCCTGCGCCCTGTCCCTTACATTTACAGAAAAACTGACTCCGGGATGTTCGGCTCTATATTTCGCAATTTCGATAGGCAGGAAATACGGTAGAAGGGCTTGAGAGCAAGCAATTGAAATGTGCCCCCGGCGCTCCCCTGAAAGATCGGCCACCTGATTTTGCACTCTTATCAAATCCGAAATTTGGCTTCTTATATGCTGCAACACCAGCTCACCAGCCGGGTTCAAGCGAACACCACGGGAGAGCCGCTCGAATATTTGCGAGCCAAATTCTGACTCAAATCGCTGTATTCGCCGGTTTAGGGCGGACGCCGTAATGTTCATATCTTCAGCCGCCTTCCGGATAGAACCGGCTCGGCTTACGGCTTCGATTAAATGAAACGTCTGTAAATGCTTCACAATCGACTCTCCTTTTGCAATCGATGCAAAAAATGCACCGCTTTTGTGAATTTATAGCATTGGAAATAACACAAAGAAAGAGGCACGGTTTAAAGCGCTACACAAGAATCCCCATTCGAGTTTTATGCGCTGAAAGGAATTACGATGACTCTATCAACGTCCAGAAGAAATTTTCTTAAAATCTCAGGTGGGGCACTGGGTGCAGCCAGCTTACCTTTCCTGAAAGTATTGCCCGCACAGGCGGCCAGTGGCGATGTCATCGTCGCTGTAACAGGTCAAACAATAAACAGCCTTGATTTGCACCGGAAAGGAACCAACAGAGCCAGCTATCAAATCGCCGTTAATTGCTATGACCGCTTGGTATCCTTTGGAACGAAAGAAGCCCCTGGCGGTGGACTATCTTACGATTACACCAAAATCGAGCCAGAACTGGCGGAAAGCTGGAGTATTTCTGACGACGGATTAAAACTCACCTTCAAAATTAAGTCGGACGCAACCTTCTGGGACGGAACAAAAGTCACAGCAGCGGATGTCAAATGGTCCTTTGACCGGGCTGTTTCTGTTGGTGGTTTTCCGAGTGTCCAGATGAAGGCCGGTGGGCTGGTCAAGCCAGAGCAGTTTGAAGCAATTGATGATGAAACATTTGTTATAACCCTGGAAAAAGCCTCCAAACTTACTCTCCCGGATTTGGCCGTGCCGGTACCTTTTGTCATTAACTCAAAAGTCGCGAAAGCCAATGCAACGGAAAAAGATCCCTGGGCAACCGATTATCTTCACAATACCCCTGCCGGGTCCGGTGCTTTTAAAGTAATCAAATGGAATCCTGGTGAACAGCTTGTGTACGAACGCAATGACAACTGGGTCGGTGGGCCACTTCCCGCGATCAAACGCGTCATAGTCAGAGAAGTTCCCAGCCCCTCCACCCGTCGTGCCTTGATTGAAAAAGGGGACGTCCAGTTATCCTTCAATATTCCGAATAAGGATGCGAAAGAGTTGGCGGATAAAGTGGATGTCTACTCAACACCGATAGAAAATTGCATGCATTGTGTTGGTTTGAACTATACGTTCGAGCCTTTTCAGGACCCAAATGTTCGAAAAGCAGTCGCTTACTCTATTCCGTATGAAGAAATCTTTCAAGCAGCTGCATATGGCAGAGGTGCCCGCTTGTGGGGCGGTCCTGAAACAATCGACTCAATCGAATGGCCACGCAAATCTCCCTATTTTACGGATCTGGATAAGGCGAAAGATCTTATGGCCAAATCCGGCTTTTCCGAAGGTTTCTCTGTTCCCTTCTCCATCAGCCTCGGGCTGGCGGACTGGATGGAACCGACAGCGTTGCTGATTCAGGAAAATCTGGAAAAAATCGGCATATCGACTGAGATCGAAAAAATTCCAGGTGCCAACTGGAGAACCGCCGCATTGGTCGAGAAGAAGCTCCCGCTCCACCTGGAAAACTTCGGTGGGTGGCTGAATACGCCCGATTACTATTTCTTCTGGGCATACAAAAATGGGCATCTGTTCAATTCCTCCAACTACATGAACCCGGAGATTGAAAGCCTCGTCGACAGCACATTGCATATGCCAATGGATGATCCAAAATATGCACCGAATGTTATGCGTATGTTCGAGATTGCCTTCGAAGATCTTCCGCGAATTCCACTTTGGCAGCCAGCTCTCAATGTTGCGGTGAATGGTGCGAAGGACTACGAATTCTGGTTCCATCGTCAATTGGATGTCCGTCCTTTGAAGGGAGCTTAATTGATGCCTCCTCGTTTGCGCGCCATCCTCCAAAGGCTTGTTCAGGCTATTCCGGTTGTCGTTGGTGTTGTGGTCATCAGTTTTGTGTTGACCCGCGCGCTGCCAGGTGATCCTGCCGTCTATTTTGCTGGAGCGGCCGCAGACGAGGAGTCAATTGCCCAGATCAGAACGTCAATGGGCCTGGATAAACCTTTGCCTATTCAGTTCCTAAAATATGTAACGGATTTGTTGCAGGGTGATTTCGGTCAGTCCGTATATAGTGGACAGCCGGTCGCCGAAGATCTTGCAAGCCGATTGCCTGCATCACTGGAGCTTACCCTGACCGCATTGATCCTCTCTTGCGCCATCGCCATTCCAATCGGCGTATTTGCCGCCAAGAATCCTGGATCATTAATCGATCAATTATGCCGAATATTGGTAACCGCCGGAGTATCCCTGCCCACTTTTTTTACAGGGATACTGCTTATCTATATTTTTTATTATCTCCTTGGATTGGCCCCGTCTCCTCTTGGACGGCTGGATTTCTTGTACATCGAACCAGACGACGTTACGGGTTTCTATTTAATTGACGCGGTCATTGCCGGAGACTGGGAAACCTGGTTTGCCGCTCTCAAGCAACTTATCCTTCCCGCAATTACACTTGCTCTTTTTACATTGGCCCCGATTGCCCGAATGACACGTGCCGCCATGCTGAGCGCTCTGTCGTCTGATTTCATTCGAACAGCAAGGGCGGCCGGGTTAAGTGATCACAAAGTTACATACGGATATGCCTTCCGGAATGCGCTTCTTCCGATCATCACCACGTTAGGTATGGTCTTTTCATTCTCTCTCGGCGCGAATGTGTTGGTGGAGAAAGTCTTTGCCTGGCCCGGCATTGGATCCTATGCCGTTGAAGCTCTGGTAGTGTCGGATTACGCGGCAGTACAAGGGTTTGTACTCGCCATGGCGCTCCTGTTCGTTACCCTCAATCTCATCATCGATTTGACATATAGCCTTATCGATCCTCGCATAGGATTTGATACAGAATGACAGAAATCAGTGAAAATGCGAATCCGGGATCTGACAGCAAATCAACCAGCATTTCCCATACTCTTTATGTTCTTAAAGAGAACCCTGTCACGTTAATCGCCTTTGCTCTGTTCGGCTTCTACGTCCTTTCCGCTATCTTCGGGCAGTACCTGGTTCCCTTTGATCCGCTTGCGTCAGATTCAGAAAACGTCCTGCAACCGCCCAACTTGAAACATTGGTTTGGAACCGATGCGCTCGGGAGGGATGTTTTTAGTCGGGTTATTTCTGCTACCAGGCTTGATCTCCTCATTGCTGTATCCGCTGTCGCTATTTCATTTGTTGTCGGCTCAATCCTGGGAAGTGCGGCTGGCTATTGGGGCGGGAAGCTGGATATTATACTCAGCCGCACACTCGATACCATTATGGCATTCCCCATTTTTGTATTGGCGATGGGAATTGTCGCCGCACTTGGAAATACAATAGAGAATATCGTTTACGCAACCGCCATAATCAATGTTCCTTTCTACGCTCGGCTGGTTCGGGCGGAAGTCAATATCCGCCGCAATTCGGGCTTCGTCCAATCTGCGAAACTCTCCGGAAATTCGGATCTTCGGATCTTGGCGCTACAAATTTTCCCCAACACTCTGCCCCCCATGATGGTCCAGATTTCCCTCAATCTGGGATGGGCAATCCTGAATGCCGCAGGCCTGAGTTTTATCGGCCTCGGGGTACGTCCCCCGACACCCGAGTGGGGTATCATGGTCGCCGAAGGTGCGAATTTCATTGTTTCTGGGGAATGGTGGCTTGCCGTTTTCCCGGGTCTTTGGCTTATGCTGGCGGTCTTCACCTTTAATCTGCTAGGCGATGGCCTTCGCGATATGGTTGACCCACGGCAAAGGACCTGAACATGCTATCAATTCAAGACCTGAGTGTATCTTTCAAGACTCGACGAGGCACAGTCGATGCGGTCCGGGGTGTTTCTCTGGACGTTCCCAAAGGCCAAATATTGGGAATTGTAGGTGAATCCGGTTCAGGCAAATCGGTAACGTCTTATGCACTGATGCGTATTCTTGATAGAGGCGGGGTAATTCGCCAAGGGGAGATCAACTACAGCGGAATTGATCTACGTCATGCTACAGAAAGGCAAATGGCAGAAATCCGTGGCCGCGAGATATCAATGATCTTTCAGAATCCGCGCGCGGCCCTCAACCCTATACGGAAAGTCGGACATCAGTTAGAGGACGTCCTCCGCCAACATGCCCAAGCCACTCGATACACCGCAAAAGAAAAAGCGATTGAAGCCCTGGAAGCCGTGAAAATCAAAAATGCAGCGGAACGCTACAATGCCTACCCGTTTGAGTTATCCGGCGGAATGTGCCAGCGTGTCGTTATTGCCATCGCACTTGCCTGCAACCCAAAGCTTTTAATCGCAGATGAACCGACGACCGGCCTGGATATCACCACGCAAAAGGCGGTAATGGATCTGGTTCTAGAGTTAATTCGGGATCGAGAGATGAGTGCCATCCTGATCACCCATGATCTGGGCCTCGCGACAGAATATTGTGACCAAATCTCTGTTATGAAAAACGGAGAAGTTGTCGAACAAGGGACCCCCCAGAAAATATTCTCATCGCCAGAGCATCCCTATACCCAAAAGCTCGTGAAGGCGACACCCTCGAAAGGCAGCTCTATTCGGGACCTACTACCGGACGGCGCGAATTCCCCATTACCGCCACGCCAAATCAGTGAGGTTCCTTTGATTGAAGTTGAAGATCTCAGGAAAACATATATCGGAAAATCTGGGCCTGTCGATGCTGTGAAAGGTGTGTCATTCAAAATTTTTGAAGGCCAAACAGTTGGTCTCGTTGGCGAATCCGGCTGCGGGAAATCAACGACATCTTCCATGCTGGTGCGGCTTCTGGACAGCAGTTCAGGCAGTATATTATTTAACGGCGAAGATCTGACCAAAGTGCCTGCCAAGGCATTTGCCAAAGATCCACGGCGAACGGATATCCAAATGGTTTTTCAGGATGCAACTGACAGTCTCAATCCGCGTTTTACCTCCCGGCAATCCATTGCAGACCCTCTTAAGCAGCTTTTGAAGTTGCACGGGGCGGCCCTGAACGAACGGATTGAGGAATTGGCCAGTCTTGTTGGCCTGCCCTCACATCTTCTTGATCGTTTTCCCCACCAACTTTCCGGGGGACAGAAAGCGCGTGTCGGTATCGCAAAAGCGATCTCTGTAAATCCCAAGTTCCTGATCCTGGATGAACCGACAGCGGCTCTCGACGTGTCCATTCAGGCGATCGTCCTCAACCTCCTCGCCGACTTGAGGGCCAAGCTGGGAATGAGCTTCCTGTTTGTCAGTCACGATTTGCAGGTAGTCAAGCTCTTGAGCGACTATGTCATTGTGATGCGTGACGGCGAGATAGTTGAACAGGGCACAACGGATATTGTCATGAACCAGCCCTCCTCTGAATACACCCGGACCCTCTTGTCTACCGTGCCAAAGCCCCCCAAAGGCTTGACAGCAGCTTGATTACTACAGGTATTTTTGATGAATAACATCCCCTTTACAATATCCGTATTGCATGATTCCTACCGAAATGGAACACCGCTCACGGAAATAGTTGAGCAGGCTTACTCGCGAATTGCATTGGTCAACGACCCAGGCATCTTTATTCATATGCTGAATATAGAGGAAGTGATCGCGGCAGCCCGCGAGCTCGGGGAATTTGATGACAGCAAGCCTTTATGGGGTATTCCCTATGTTGTTAAAGACAACATTGATGTAGAAGGGATGCCGACTACGGCGGCATGTCCGGACTTTACCTATATTGCAAAAGATGACGCCTTTGTCGTCAAATGCCTGAAGGAGGCCGGCGCGTTATTATTGGGGAAAGTCAACCTTGATCAATTTGCCACAGGTCTTGTCGGGATCAGATCGCCCTATACACCACCGAAAAATGCGATAGACCCCAGTATCGTACCGGGCGGCTCCTCATCAGGCTCTGCTGTATCTGTCGCTCATGGCTTTGCCTGCTTTTCCCTTGGAACGGATACTGCAGGCTCAGGCCGCGTACCCGCTGCACTGAACAATATTGTAGGGCTGAAGCCAACACTCGGGGCCTTTTCCGCTTCCGGGGTGGTTCCCGCCTGTCGGACCCTCGATACCATTTCCGTATTCGCGTTGACGGTTGAAGATGCCTATAAGGTATTTGAAGTTGCTTGCAAATTCGATGAGGCGGATAGCTACTCGCGAAGGATTTCGGCTAAACCTCTGCCCACCATTCCGCCCAAAATCATAGTGGGAGTCCCTGACCCGAAATCTATCAAATTTTTCGGGGACAAAATACAGGAGGCCTCTTTTCGAGAGGGTCTTGATGACCTGACGAAACTTGGCGCAGAGATCATCGAAATTGACTTCACGCCATTTTATGACGTGGCGCAAATGCTTTATGAGGGGGCTTGGATTGCCGAGCGCTATACAACTATCGAAAAGCTGATGGAGACAAATCCCGACGCAATCCACCCTGTCACGCGTGAAATTATCTCCGCCGCAGAGAAGTTTTCCTCTGCAGACGTTTTTCGGGGCATGTATAGGCTGGAACATTTAAAGCGATTAGCGGAACCGATATTGGCGGCGTTGGACTATTTATGCGTTCCGACCATCCCGACATTTTATAAAGTGGAAGACCTGGAGAAAGATCCTGTAACACCGAATTCCAATTTCGGGACTTATACCAACTTTGTCAATTTATTGGATATGTGTGCCGCTTCCTTCCCGATCGGCCCAAGAAGTGACGGGCGCCCGGGTAGCTTGACCCTACTCGCGCCCGCAGGAAAAGACGCGGAAATTGCGGTGATCGGCCAGGAAATTCAATCCCGGCTGCAGCGAAAAATGGGTGCTACTGATTGGCCCACTCCACCATTTCTTCAGCAGAAGGCTGGCAGCGTACGTGCCAACGAAATTGAAATCGCGGTGTGTGGCGCGCATATGTCCGGTTTGCCGCTAAACAAGGAACTGACTTTGCGCTGTGGACGTTTCATCAGAAAGGCGTCAACTGCAAACGAGTATCAGTTTTATGCCTTGGCCGGAGGGCCACCAGATCGCCCCGGCCTGGTTCGCACAGAACCCGGAAAGGGATATGAAATAGAGCTTGAAGTCTGGGCGCTGCCAAAAGAAGAACTGGGCTTCTTCATGGAAAACATTCCGTATCCGCTTGCGATTGGAACGGTGCAATTGAATGACGGGACCAACTTGAAAGGCTTTGTCTGCGAAGCAGCCGGAGTACACGGCGCGAAGAACATCAGTGATCTCAAAACCTGGCGCCGTTACGTGGCCTGAATAATCTCGATATATTGTTTTGGCAGTGCAAATGCGCTGGCAGATGCTATCAGAAGAAAAGAGGTTGTTGTCCTATTTGCCATCTCCCGCTCTCCCTAATTGAAAAAAAGAAACTCATTTCGCTATTTCAAAACACCACCTGAAATCATCCGCCTTGCGGTGATGATGTACGTCAGGTTTCCGTTGCCCTTTCACAACGTTAAAGATTTTCTCCATGAAGGAGGATTCAACAGCTTTCATGAAGCGGCATGGGAATCCAAATAAATATATCGGATAGTTTACGTTCATATTGTGCCGCCATGAAGTCCATCGGAAACGCAGAGGTTCAAGAGGTTTGCCGTTGGAAGAACAATTGCTGTGAAAATTCCCATCTCCCGTTCCGGCGACAAGAGCAGGCTATGCCGAAATTCAGGCGACTGTGAAGTCTGCGAGAATTTGTTTCTATTCTCTCATCAGTCCATAACTTCTTCAATCATGAACGTCACCTAACCAGCCGAGAAGAATTGGTGCTTCAGAGAAATGCCGCACTGGCCGAGTGGCAACAACTTGGCGCAGCATAATGGTGGCACCTTATTGCCAATTGCGCCAAAAGGAGACGAGAGCGCATTCGTCTGACAATTTCCTTAAGAAAGAGCTGCTTTTCCATAGCAAGACGTTGTTCCTTAGATATATAATATTCCTATAATATCAGAAATACCAAAATGGTATGTTGGCTGAAAATTGAAAAACTTTTCTGATTCAACATAGTAATTGATATATATTGATATAAATTTTGATCGGAGCCGCCAGTTGGATACGTTGTGTAAACCCTGTTATACAGGCGATTGTTCAATTTTTTTTGATCGATTCATAAAAAAATTAATTTATACGGTTGTGCTATTTGGAGAATCTTGTTGTAATCAGTTTATACAGGAAGGTGAACTAATGGATTTGTTTTATCTACTGAATAGGAAAAGAGGGGACCAATTTGGTTGATACAGTGGAGGAGCATGCGTTCGTCGAATTCGACCGTGTGCAGAAGAGTTACGATGGCGAGACTTTGGTTGTCAAAGATCTGAACCTCTCAATGCCGAAAGGCGAATTCTTGACGATGCTGGGGCCATCGGGGTCGGGAAAGACGACATGTCTCATGATGCTGGCCGGATTTGAAACGGCGACTCATGGGGATATCCGGTTGGATGGGAAAGGCATTAACAATATTCCGCCACATAAACGCGGAATTGGCATGGTGTTTCAAAACTATGCTCTTTTCCCCCATATGACGGTAAACGAGAACCTCTCATTTCCGCTTGAAATTCGCAAAATGAGCAAATCCGAGCGTGAGGAAAAAGTCAAACGCGCGCTTGAGATGGTACAGATGGGGGCTTTCGGCGCCCGCCGTATCGCCCAGTTATCTGGCGGACAACAGCAGCGCATAGCGCTGGCGCGCGCTCTGGTTTTTGACCCCAGTCTGGTTTTGATGGATGAACCGCTGGGCGCGCTTGATAAACAGCTTCGCGAACATATGCAGTTTGAAATTAAACGCATTGCCGATGACTTGGACATTACAGTGGTTTATGTGACCCATGACCAGACAGAAGCCCTGACCATGTCGGATCGGGTTGCGGTGTTTGATGATGGGCGTATCCAGCAGCTGGCGCCGCCCGATCAGCTCTATGAAGAGCCTGAAAACAGTTTTGTTGCTCAATTTATCGGCGAGAATAATACGCTTGATGGCGTAGTGGAGGAAATCCGTGGCGATCAGGCGTTGGTTCGGCTTGATGGCGGCGGCATAATTGACACGACGCCGGTGAATGTAAGTAAAGTTGGAGAGCGTACCAAAGTCTCAATTCGTCCGGAAAGAGTTGAATTCGGTCGTGATCGTCTGGGTGAAGATGCCCATACGCTCAATGCTGAAGTGCTTGAGTTTATCTACATGGGTGACATCTTTCGTACACGTCTGAGAGTGGCGGGAAATGAAGATTTCATTGTCAAGACACGCAATGCTGCTAATCAGGTCCGGTTTGAGCCGGGCCAACAGATTGAGATTGGGTGGTTGGCAGAAGATTGTCGGGCACTTGATGCTTGATAACAGGGAAGCCCTGGCGACGACAACCTTGCAAAAGGCGGATTGTGTTGGGGTATCCCGTGTACCAATTAGTATCACAATAAAATAACTGAGTGATTTTACAGGAGGTTTTTATGAAAATGTTTACAAAACTGTCCATAGCGATTGCTTTTACGGCTGTCAGTGCGACAGCGGTAACAGCAGCTGATATGGCAGATGAAATGACGATCGTGTCTTGGGGTGGAGCCTATTCAACATCTCAGATGAAGGCTTATCATGAGCCTTATATGGAGAAGACCGGCATTAATATCATTAATGACGAGAGTTCCGCTGAAGCAGTCGCAAAACTGCGGGCGATGGACGAAGCCGGGAATGTAACCTGGGACCTTGTGGACGTCGTTGCATCCGATGCCATTCGTCTTTGTGACGAAGGACTGGCTGCGGAAATCGACCATGACAAGGTTTTGGCAAACGCTCCGGATGGCACGCCTCCAAGTAAAGACTTCGGGGACCTGATTGTTTCTGACTGCTTTATTCCGCAGATCGTTTACTCCACTGCTTTCGGGTACCGCACGGATTTGGTGGGCGATAAAAAACCAACCGATATTTGTGCTATTTTCGACACCAAGACCTGGCCAGGTAAACGGTCACTGGAAAAGCGTCCGATCAATAATATGGAGTGGGCTCTGCTGTGTGACGGAGTCGCCAAGGGCGATGTCTATGATGTCCTCGCGACTGAGGAAGGGCAGGAGCGGGCTCTTGCCAAGCTCGGCACAATCAAGGACGATGTAATCTGGTGGTCTGCCGGTGCTGATACGCCTCAGCTTCTGGCCGATGGCGAAGTTATTATGGGTTCGACATATAACGGTCGGCTGTTTTCATTGATTGAAGAGCAGAACCAGCCTGTGGCAATGCTCTGGGACGCCCAGGTGTTCGACCTTGACGGCTGGATTGTTCCGGCTGGTCTCAGTGATGAACGTAAGGCTCGCGTAATGGACTATTTGAAGTTCGCGACGGATACCCAGCGTCTTGCTGACCAGGCGAAGTATATCTCTTATGGCCCGGCCCGGAAATCATCTGCGCCGCTGGTTGGCAAGCATGCTGACCTTGGTATCGAGATGGCGCCGCATATGCCGACTGATCCGGAAAATGCCAAGAATACGTTCTTGTATAACTACGAATTCTGGGCAGATTATCGCGACGATATTGACGCGAAATTCCAAGCTTGGTTAGCCCAATAAAACTATAAAAGAGCAGGTGCATCGGCACCTGCTCTTTTTGCATGCCGGCAGGGAGATTCCGGCCAATTTTAGAATTTTAAAATGGCGACTTAAGAATGAGTGATTCCACCGACAATGGTCCCGTATTATCTGCTGATGGGACACCCCTAAAGCGCAGCCTGAAACGCTCTTTGCGTCTGCAGAAGTTCAGGGCTTTATTGTTAATTGCCCCATTACTTGCATTCATTCTGATCACGTTTATCGCGCCTATTGCCGACATGTTGTTTCGTTCGGTGGAAAACAAGATTGTCGAGGAAACCCTACCTCAAACTGTTGCCCTGATAGATACAGACGGTGAAATTGAATCCATCGTGCCAAGCGAGAAAGTCTTTTCTGCGCTTTATGTAGACATGTTCGTGGCGGCAGAAAACAAGGAACATACGCGCCTCGGCACCCGCCTTAACTATGAGGAATCCGGAATTTCATCTCTTTTCCGGAAGTCAGGGCGCCGGGTAAGCCGCCTCGACGTGGAAGTTTACAGGGACCAATTCGAAGATGTTGATCCCAGCTGGACGGAAATTGCAACCTGGCAGTCTCTTGCTGATGATGCGACTGCCAGGGAGCTGCTGCCAAGGGCCATGTGGGCATATGATGCCTGGCGGGATTATGTGATTGCCGATGGCGACAATCCGGACGAAGAAGCTCTGGAAGATTTCATGTATGTCGCCCTGTACGATGATCTGCTGGCGCTTGATGATGCTTCCGAAGCCAGTGATTTGATCCAGAAAAGTGCGGCTGCCGTTCCGGATTTCGAGACCGTCAATTTTAAGGAAGCCTTCGTCACATTTGACAAGGACTGGACTAACGAAGATGTCTGGAAAACCCTGCGAACCTATTCTTCGCGCTATACAGAGGGGTATTTTCTGAATGCCATAGACCTTCAGAAGGATTTTGAAGGGTACTCGGTGCGCCCTGAGAATGAACGGATTTATGGCGTCTTGTTCATGCGGACATTGTTTATGTCCCTTGTTATTACCGGCTGTGCGATTTTGCTGGGCTATCCGATTGCCTGGCTGATGTCGAACCGCCCAATGCGGGAAGCCAACCTGCTCATGATCATGGTTCTGCTGCCGTTCTGGACATCCTTGCTGGTCCGGACATCGGCATGGAAAGTCATGCTGCAGCAACAGGGCGTGATTAACGACACCCTCGTCTGGCTCAATCTGGTGGATGAGGCCGGGCGATTGGTGCTGATTAATAACCAGTTTGGCACAATTGTAGCCATGACACACATACTGCTGCCCTTCATGGTGCTGCCGCTGTATTCGGTTATGCGCACAATCCCCGAGACCTATACCCGCGCCGCGAAGTCGCTCGGGGCGACAAACTGGACGGCCTTCTGGCGGGTTTATTTCCCGCTGTCCGTACCCGGTATTGGCGCCGGCTCAATCCTGGTGTTTATCCTGTCAATTGGCTACTACATCACGCCGGAAATCGTTGGCGGTACAACGGGTACATTTATTTCCAACCGGATTGCCTACCATATTTCCAGTTCTCTCAACTGGGGCCTTGCCGCCGCCCTCGGAACAATCCTGCTGGCCGTCGTCTTGCTGCTTTACTGGGTATATGACCGTATTGTCGGCATTGATAATGTAAAGTTGGGGGGGTGAAAACATGATTGCACAAAAAACAGAAAAACCCGTTGTCGCCTCAAACCAGCTTGTAGCTGGAGGCGGCGCGTTCTTTGCTGCCGTATTCGGTTTACTGTTCGGCATGACGCAGGATATTCCGCTGATTGGCTTGATTGGCGGGCTGGTGCTCGGCGGTATCGTCGCCTTCGGCATCGTGAAGATTGCCAAATCCCGGCGGATTTCCCAGATTGTGATGGTCATTCTCGGATTAATATTCGGCTATCTGCAGGCGCAGATTTCCGGGGCCATCATCGGGGCTATTTTTGGCTGGGTTTTTACCTGGTTCGTCTTCTGGCTTGCAACAGGGGATTACCGGCGTCGGCTGCCGTCTTATGCAACACCGGGTCAGGTATTGTGGCATCATACCTTCGTGGTTATTTGCTGGGCGATTTTCTTATTTCTGATCACACCGATTATCGTTGTGATGCCGCTTAGTTTCAATGCCGAGAATTTCTTTACCTTTACGCCGGCTATGTTGAACTTTGATCCTGCGGGTTACTCACTCAAGCATTATGAAGATTTCTTCACCAATTCCGACTGGCAGGGCGCGCTCAAGAACAGTTTTGCGATTGCTCCTGTCGCGACATTGCTGTCGGTTTCACTGGGGACGCTGGCGGCAATCGGGCTGAGCCAGCCGTTTGTACCTTTCCGCCGGGCAATTATGGCGATCCTGATTTCTCCCATGATTATGCCGTTGATTATTTCTGCGGCCGGGATGTACTTTTTCTACAGCCGTGTTGGCCTGCAAGGGACGTATTTGGGCGTTGTCTTGGCCCATGCTGCTCTTGGTATACCCTTCGTCATCATTACTGTGACAGCGACACTTGTCGGCTTCGATCACAGTTTGACCCGGGCAGCCGCAAATCTTGGTGCAAATCCGGTGACGACATTCTTCAGGGTGCAGATGCCGCTTATCCTTCCAGGTGTTATTGCGGGCGGCCTGTTCGCATTTATTACTTCCTTCGACGAAGTCGTGGTCGTTTTGTTTGTCGGGTCGGCGGGGCAAAAAACATTGCCTTGGCAAATGTTTACCGGCCTGCGCGAACAGATCAGCCCGACCATTCTTGCCGTGGCAACGATCCTGGTAGTGCTGTCAATTCTGATGCTGACCACTCTTGAAATGCTCCGCAGACGTTCTGAGAGATTGCGTGGCATTTCGCCTGGTTGATGGAGCTTTTCAAGGGCGTCATCAAGAACAAGAGATCGCCAAAAGATTTTCCCGTATGAGCCTGCACTCTAGATGGCGGTCACGAAACCGTTCAGTATGGAAGGGTGCGGATATGGCTGGCGGACTGAGTGCGAAACCGCATGTGCCTTCATCGTCCAAAGGATTGGAACGATGAAGGATCACATTAAGGGCATTGGGCTATCAGGCGGCAGATCTCTTGGCGTCGATCAGATCGTAGCCCGCCTTTTCGATAAGCGCCTTGTGTAGAATTTCAACAGCCTCGTTATAGCTCCCATCGGGGAAGGCGAACTGGATATCGACGCCGCGCCCTGAAACATGGGTGGCGAGAAGTTCGAGATCGGAACTCTCAATGGCCGAAATTGCGCTGCCGAGCAGGTTCTTTGCCCGAAGATTTGCCCCGATTGCCGAGACAATATCGACTTTGCGGGTCTGAATGTCCGCGCCGGGTTGATGCTTCTGGATATTCTCAATCACACGGCGTATCTGCTTCAAAGGTGCGGAGACATAGAAGGACATCGTATTTGCATTCATGCTCCAGCTGACGAGCGGTACCTTGAAGCGACGGAAAGCCGTCAGGGCTATCTCGCCGGAGCCCGGGATGCCAACCATATCCTGGTCAAACACCTCGACTTCAAAGGCATTTTCAAGGCCGGTCACAATCTCGATGCGGGCCTCGTCAGGTTTCCAGCTCTCGTCAATAACCGTGCCGGGATGATCCGGCTCAAATGTATTGACAATGCGAAGGGGAATGCCCTGTTGTCGCAAACCTTTCGCGGCCCGGGGATGGATTGCCTCCATACCCATGTTGGACAGCTGATCGGCGACATCATAGTTTGTCCGGCCAATGGGTTGCACCTTGTCGGCACCGACGATCCGGGGGTCGGCGCTCGAAAGGTGGAACTCCTTATGAATGACAGCCTCTTTGGCGCCGGTAACACAGGCAATCGCGGAAAACGTCACTTCTGAATATCCACGTCCGTAAATTCCCATCAGGCCGTCGGCGGCCTGGGTGTAGCCGGTGACAATCGGCAACACCTTCTTTACGTCGATGTCGGCGAAGGCATTGCGGATGCGGTCTTCAAGGCTCATGCTTTCGCTTTCGCGCCAGCCCGAAAGATCGACAAACTCCGCGTTTACGCCACGGCGGCGCAGCAACAGCATTGTGTTATGGGCGCTGTGGGCCTCACCAATGCCGCTTATCATTTCCCGCACCGTCATCAGATGCTCTTTAAGCTTGAAATGACCGTATCCGCAGATACGCTGCAAATCGATCAGGCAGCTTCGAACGCCCTCGACCCGTTCCTGTACGAAGCGGTCGGCGAGTTTGCGGTCAGCTTCGTCATCAAAGGCGTTGGCATTGAGTTCCAGCATATGGCTTTGCACCCTGGATAAGGCATCGCCCCATGCCCAGTCATTTTCCGACCCGGCATAGAGTGCAAAAACACCCGGTTCGCCCGTTTTTTTGTTTTCCAGCAGTAGATCCGTGACGCCGCCATAGGCAGAAACAACGAAAATCCGGTTATAGAGCGCTTCCGCTTTCCTGTCGCCGATCAGGATGTTATCGAACACCACCTCGATATTCGACATCGAGGTGCCGCCAATCTTGTGGACGGTATGAGTCTTCCGTTCCTCGGCTATTTTTGCGCTTTTGGAGGCTGGACTTTGATTACTGATCATTGGTTTCCCGTTTCCGCGCACTCAAGCGTCTTGAAGCGCTTCTTCGTTCAATTGGTAGGCGCCGTCCGCATCATGGACCTCGCGACCGTTAAGGGAAGGATTAAAAGCACAGGCGAGCTGCATATCCTCGGTTCCACCCCGCAGGATATGCTGGTCATTCTTGTTCAGGATATAGACAGTGCCGGGCTCGATCTTGTAGACCTTGCCGTCGCTGACAGTTTCTACTTCACCATTGCCGGAGATGCAGTACACCGTCTCGAAATGGTTCTTGTACCAGATCGGCGTTTCCGACCCGGCATAGATCGTCGTGATATGGAACGAGAATCCCATGCCGTCGTCGGCGAGCGAAAGGCGCACGCTTTTCCATGTGTCAGTTTTTATTGTGCGGTTCGAGTTCTCACACTCTTTAAGGGTGCGAACGATCATAGTAGTCTCCTGAAAATTTATTAGTCATTTTGTCTCAGTTACTCAGCGGCGATCAGATCTGAATTTCCTGCATTAATAGCTGCGGCAAACGCCTGCTTGAGGATTTCCAGTCCGCGGGTCAGTTCCTCATCCGTTATGGTGAGGGAGGCGAGGCATTTTACAACTTCGCCATGCGCGCCGGAGGTTTCGATGACCAGTCCGCGCTTGAAGGACTCCTCTACGATACGTCCCGCGAGATCACCAGATTCAACAACAATGCCGCGCATCATCCCGCGCCCGCGGAGTTCAACAACTTGCTCGGCGTAGTTTTTCTGGATTGCTTCAAAGCCATTGCGTAACTTTTCGCCTTTATCCTTCACACTGTTTGCAAAGCTATCATCCTTCCAGAATTTTTCGATAGCGACAGTGGCTGTAACGAACGCATGATTATTGCCGCGAAACGTGCCGTTATGTTCGCCGGGCTCCCAGATATCAAGTTCACGGTTAATAAGCGTAACGGCAAAGGGCAAGCCATAGCCGGAGAGCGACTTCGAAAGCGTTACCATGTCCGGTTTGATGCCCGCCGGTTCGAAACTGAAAAAGGTGCCTGTCCGCCCGCAGCCGGCCTGAATATCGTCGACGATCAGCAGGACATCATGCTTGCGACATACTTTTTCCAGATTCTGCAGCCATTCCATACGTGCGGCAGTCAGCCCACCTTCACCCTGGACGCATTCGACAATGACAGCCGCAGGGAGGTCGATACCGCTGGACGGATCGCCCAGTACACGGTCGAGATATTCCGTACTATCTGTTTCCTTACCGAGATAGCCGTCATACGGCATGGCTGTACTTCCCGGCATATCCACGCCTGCAGCGCCGCGATGATGTTCGTTTCCTGTGGTCGCAAGGGCGCCAAGTGTCACCCCGTGGAAACCGTTAGTAAAACTAATGATATTGCTGCGCCCCTTGGTCTTGCGGGCCAGCTTCAGCGCGGCTTCGACGGCATTTGCGCCGGTCGGGCCAGTAAACTGCAACACATAGTCCATGTCGCGCGGCTTAAGGATATGTTCTTCAAATGCTGTCAGGAACGCAGCCTTGGCCCGTGTATGCATATCAAGGCCATGGGTAATACCGCACGAGCCAAGGTATTCCATCAGGGCATCGCGCATGCCCGGATCATTATGTCCATAGTTCAGGCTGCCGGCCCCGGCGAGGAAGTCGATATACTCTTTTCCATCCTCATCCGTAAGGGTAGCGCCTTGTGCCTTGTCGAACACAACTGGGAAGGATCTTGCGTAGCTCTGAACTTGCGATTCACGTCTTTCAAAAATAGAGATAGCGACCTCACTTTTTTGCTGGGTTAAAGAAATAGCCGTTTCATAAGCCATGTAGCTGCGATCCGGGTACCGGATGCATCCGCTCAGTTTGACTAAATAATAGGATGTTTCCGGTTTTTATGCCGCGCTGGAGAGTGCCGACATTATATCCGCCCGCTTGAACGGTCCGATATTCCAAAGCATTTCCGTATTTTGTTGACCATCGAAATGCTCTTCCTCGTCGAACAGGACATCTCTGTCTACGTCAGCGCCCATTTCCCGGGCGATCGATTTAAAGACACCGTGGGACGCCTTGTTATCGGGCGTAATCGTCGTCTTGATATATTTTACCTTTTTTGCCGAGGAGCGATGCAGGATATCGAAGATCATGCGTTTGCCGAGAGACAACCCCCGTGCGTCAGGTGAGACAGCGACCTGCCAGACAAACAGACTTTCTTCATCTTCGGGGATCATGTAGCCAGACACAAAACCGACGACCTCCCCATCAATTTCCGCCAGGGAACAGGTCTCGCTAAAGTGTGAGCACTGCAGCAAATTACAATAGACAGAATTTTCGTCGAGAGGCTTGCACTTCTCCACCAGGTCATTGATGGCAACGCCGTCTTCGGGGGACGGGCGCCTGAGAATAATTTCTGGGTCACGGTCTTTCGTTGAACTCATCGTACTTAACTTCCCTCATATTATTATATCAATTTACAATATAATTTTCTTGCGTATGACATAACCAGCCATCGCTCTCATGTCAACCAAGTCACCAAAAATTAATAATTTATTTTATTATCGTGTGTTTAAAGCTACTATATGGGCCGGTTTCTCCGGTAATGGGTAATATAAATACATTGATATTTGATTGAAATTTCGCTACTGCAGAATTTATGGAAGATGATTCATCAATTTTGAGCTATGTATCGTTCCCGGACAGTGCCCGCAACCCGCACAGGATAACGCATATGGATCAGCTGAACGAAGCGCTTGTCTCTATTCGCAAGATTTTGCGAGCGACAGAACTGCATGGAAAAGCCCTCAGGGTTGCAACAGGATTGAAGACGTCTCAATTGATTGTCTTGCAGGCCCTTGAAGAATCACCCGAACTGACAGTTGGCGAAATTACGGAGCGCGTGCACATGGCCCAGGCCACGGTGACCATGATCGTAAGTCGTCTCGATGCGATGGGGTATGTACAGCGGACGCGAGGCACCAGCGACAAGCGGAAAGTCTTCGTCAGCCTGTCTAATGCCGGAACTGAGGCTCTGGCCCAGGCGCCGGAAGCCCTGCATCAGCGGTTTGCTGAGCAGTTCGAACCTTTGGCCGTTTGGGAGAAGACAATGTTGATCGCCTCCCTGCAACGGGTCGCCGCGATGCTGGATGCCTCAGACATAGATGCTGCACCGCTGTTGCAGTTGGGAGATGCTCACGTGCATGACACAGGCGTCAAGTAGGAGAGCAATTTCTCTATTGTCGGTGATAGTTGCTTAGATGGCACCAAGATAGTCGACAATTCCATCCGCAGCGACAGCCCCGGTGGCGAAGCATCCCTGTAAAAGGTAGCCTCCCGTCGGTGCTTCCCAGTTCAGCATTTCACCCGCAACAAATTGCCCGCTCGTGCCTTTAATCATCAGCTTGTCAGTGAGGCTTTCAAACTTCACGCCGCCTGCGGATGAGATGGCGCGAGCGATCCCCTGCATGCCGACGAGGGGAACGGGGAGGGCCTTTATTCCTTTTGCGAGTTTGTCGGGGTCCGTGAAGTCGGATTTGGGCATGAATTCATGGAGCAGGGCAATATGCAGCGGCGAAAGCCTGAGTTTCTTTCGAAGGAAATTCGAGAGGGACATTTTGCCCTGGGGAACGGAAATCTGCCGGGCAACTTTCTCTTCCGATATAGCGGGTTTCACATCCAGTTCCAGCGTGACAGAATTGCTTGTTTCTAAAGCTTCACGCAAGGGCTTGCTAAGGGCATAGATGGCGCTGCCTTCAAGGCCTGCTCTGGTAATGACAAGATCGCCGGGAACAGTTCGCCCTTGAAAGGAAAGCCGGATGTTCTTGAGCGGGGCTCCCTCGAACTTACCTAGGAAGAAATCACTCCAATCAACATTAAAGGCACAATTACTGGGTTGTAGCGGAGAAATTTCGACGCCCTTCTCCCGCATCGGGCCGATCCATGCCCCGTCGGAACCAAGATGTCCGTAACTGCCGCCTCCCATGGCGTAGAGAACGGCATCGGCGTCAAACTCAAGGGTTTTTCCCTCTGCGGTCCGGAAAATGAGGATCTTGTTTTCTTTGGTCTCGATCCAGGAATGCTTAAGGTGAAACTGCACCTTCTGCTGATCAAGATGTGTTAGCCAGGCCCGCAAAAGGGGTGTCGCTTTCAGGCTCGTTGGAAAGATGCGGCCGCTGGTCCCCGTGAAGGTTTCAATGCCGTGCGCCTTGGCCCAGCTGATCATGTCCCCAGGTGAAAAGCGTTTGAGATACGCAGAAAACCGGCCCGAATTCTCCTCATATTTTTGAGTGAACTGCGCGATGTTCTCGGAATGCGTCAGGTTTAGCCCGCCACGTCCCGCAATCAGGAACTTACGGGCGACCGATGGTTTGTGGTCGAAAAGATGTATTTCGAGGGAAGAATGTTGGCTCAGGACCTGCGCGGCCATCAGTCCCGCCGGGCCCGCGCCGACAATCGCCACAATTTTTCCGGAACCCGTCGTCATAAATGCCCTGCCTGCTTGATATATGGAGGTCCGGTTATAGTGAAAAGGGATGGGCAGTCAAAGCGGAATACGGTCCAGAGGCATCCGGACATTAAAAAAGGCGCGACCCGAAGGCCGCGCCTGGACGAAAGTAGCGGATGATTACATCTTAGGGAGAATCGTAATATCGCGGATTTCGCTGGAGGCTCCTTCAATCATGCCTTTGCTGTCCGCTTTGCCGGTTTCCAGATCAACACTGTAAAGGGTGTTCTGGTTCACGAGCCAGGCTGTATTTTTCATGTCCGATGTTGTCTGGACATCAAATGCGTAAGCGCCGGAACCGTCAAAGCCGAACTTACCGATTGCAGCAAGCGTGCCGTCATTGGGGGATGTCTGGCGGATCAGGGCGCCGATTTTGGAGTCAACGTCATACATGGCTGTTTTCTCCGGCTTGCCATAGCTATTGATATAGGCGGCAGCGGCGATTTCCGGCATTTCGTCCTTGTGCATGTCACCCTCCTGATAGGCAAGGCTGCCATCGACAGTGACGGCACCTGTATCGACATTAACGCGGTGGTTCGTCGTGCCGGACATGTAGCGGAGCTTGTCTGCGGCCGGATTGAAGTCCACAATGACGGGGCCGCCATTCATGGGAAGGGCCTTGTCCATTTTAGAAAGCTCAGTTGCGGCGCCGGACATTGTGTCGATTGTGACAACGGTGTTGTCCGGGGTCACTCCGATCAGCATGCCGTTGGACGGACGAAGATCAATGCCGACAAGGCTGTCAACGCCTGTGACATCCATGGTGCCGGAGACAGTAAGCGTGTCCGTATCGAACATAACCAGTGTTTTATCGCCAACCAGGCCGATTGCGGGGGCGGCCGCAACCGCAGAAATTGAGAATGCAAGAGCTGCGGAAGTTGCAAGTGTCAAACGTAACATGTGAGAACCTTTCTGTAGTTCAGTTGTTGATCACGGAAGAGCGACGCTTTTCGACGGCTCTAACCTGAAGACACGGCAGCGACGGTTTTGGATGCAAAAAAATAAATTTTTTATTTTTTCTTGAATTTACTGGGGCATTTTGGTGCATATTAAAGGCTGAGATGTAGAGAGTTTTCCAATTTAGGATATTGATGTGACCGAAGCCGCCAGTTCTGAAATTTGCTCTGTTGAAGAGGCTGTTGGCATTTGCGCGGCGGGTGACAACCGGGGCATCGATATGATCCTGAGCGAAGAAGGCGGCAGATTACTTGGGGTCGCCATGCGTATGTTGACGCGCCGCGATCTCGCGGAAGAGGCTGTGCAGGATACAATGGTGCAAGTCTGGCGCAAGGCCTCTCAATACCGGGCGGAGACCGGTTCGGCAAAGGGATGGCTCTATACGATATTGCGTAATCGGTGCCGCAACATTCTGCGCGACGAGACACGTTTGACGGCCTTGCCCCCGGATGAGTTGACGATGATGCAGGACGCCCGCCAGGAGAGTGTCACGCTGGAAGGCTGGGAGATATTACCGGGAACGACAAGATTAAAAGACTGTCTTGCGTCCCTCGATGCCTCCGGACGGGAAGCGATTCTGTTGGCGCATGTCGCCGGTTTCTCCCACGGCGAAATTTCCGCGCGACTTAAAGTTCCGGTGGGGACGGTAAAGTCCTGGGTCCGGCGAAGTCTGGTGTCTTTGAGGGGGTGCCTGTCATGATCAATGACAAAGACGAAATTGCCCGTCTTGCCGACGAATATGTCCTTGGCCTGCTTGAACCGATGGAGGCCGAGGCCGTTGAGGTGGAAATGGAAACGAATCCTGACCTCGCAAAAGCGGTCGGAGAATCACAGGACTGGTTTTTGCCGCTGGATCTCAGCGCAACCAGCGAGACGTTGAGGGAAGGTTTCGCGGACGAAGTGAAGCAGGCGCTCGGGCCGGAGCAGGAAGCCGCGTCCGCAACATCAAAGGTGGTGCCGATGACCGCCAGTAAGAAGAAATCGCCTTGGTTGTCGAAACAGGGCCTCTGGCCCGCGATTGCCGCGACCATTATCGGAATTATTATCGGCAGCTATCTTCCGTTAAACCGGCCAGAGCCGGTCATCGTTGCCGTATTGGTGGACGCCAACGGTGTCGCGCAGGCAATTGTCGAGGATTACGGAAACTCCGAAGCGCAGATCAGGTTCGTCTCGGATGTCGAAGTGCCGACTGGTAAAACCATGCAGCTCTGGACGCTGCCGTCACCGGAAACCGGCCCGGTCTCGCTCGGTGTCTTGCCGGGCGTCCAGCCCGCCGTTGTGGACGGACCAAGCCTACCCGCGCCCAAACAGCAACAGCTGTATGAAGTGACCTTTGAACCGCTTGGCGGCTCTCCTACGGGCAAGCCGACAGGACCTATCCTTGGCAAAGGCCTCGGGGTGCTGCAAGGCAGCTGACGCTGTCATGTAAAGTTCACAAATCTGTTCCTGTTACGACACATAACTCTCTTACTATCCCCCTCACAATGGAAGAAATCGCCGGAGCGTCTCCGGTGAGGGGGATGTGTGTCCGAGGGAAATACCGAAAACAATCAGGAAGCGCGGCGTCACTGGATGGGTGTTCTCGCCCGGGCGAGCGTGGACGATCTTGAAGATCACTGGGTAAGAGAAGGAGAGGGCGTTGACTACTCTTTCTTGCGCCCGCCTGAAACCGGCCTTGTGATGACACAGGGCCGCGCCGGCGGGACCGGCCAGCGGTTCAATCTTGGCGAGATGACCGTGACCCGATGTGCCGTCCGGTTTTCGGAAGGGATTGTGGGGCATGCCTATGTCATGGGCCGGGACCGGCGTCATGCGGAGCTTGCCGCGGCGTTTGACGCCCTCATGCAAAGCTCTCCGGGTTGGGGTGAAATCCAGGCCCGCGTTATTCAGCCACTTGACGATAAGTTCAACGGGGCGCGGGAATTGCGGTCAAGAAAGGCCGCCGCGACGAAGGTGGATTTCTACACGATGGTGCGCGGTGAGGACTTGGCATGAGGACATCAGAGACAGCGCCCTTATCTGGCGGTTTCGAAAATAGCGTGCTGGATGCCACCGCCTGCTTTCGTGTCGTACTGGATGCCATGTCCCGACCGGCGAAAATTCATTCCTTGCCAGTTTCCATCAGTCCACCGTGTGGATTGAGCGTTGGAACGGTGGCTGTTTTGCTCACACTTGGCGATATGGATACGCCGGTCTGGCTTGCGCCGGAATGCGATACGGCGGAGGCGCGGGCTTATCTGCGCTTTCACGCGGGCTGCCCGATCCTTGATGATCCGGAACAAGCCGTCTTTGCCGTGATGTCGGTCGAGCGGGACCTCAGCATCACGGAAGAACTGTCGCTGGGATCAGCGGAATATCCGGATCGCTCGGCAACGGTCATTCTGGAAAGTGAAGGGCTGATTGAAGGCGAGGGACCATTATTCTCCGGACCGGGTTTCGATAAGCCGCGCCGCTTTTGCGTGGAAGAGCAGCCAGCGTCCCTTTGGTCGCGCGTCGCAATCAATCAGACACTCTTTCCGCGCGGGCTTGACTGGATATTCACCAGCGATAGCCAACTTGCGGCATTGCCGCGCAGCACGAAAGTAGAGGTTTAAGCATGTATGTGGCGGTCAAGGGTGGAGAGAAAGCCATCGAGAATGCGCATCGCTATCTGGCCGAGGAGCGGCGAGGTGATCCGGCTGTTGAAGAGCTCAGCCTGAAGCAGATCGCAGAGCAATTGAGCCACGCGGTTAGTCGGGTCATGGCGGAAGGATCCCTGTTTGATTCGGAGCTCGCCGCGCTGGCCATCAAGCAGGCGCGGGGGGACCTGATCGAGGCGATTTTCCTAATCCGCGCCTACCGGACCACATTGCCGAGATTTGGATACAGCGTGCCGATTGACACAGCCAAAATGGCGCTGGATCGCCGGGTGTCCGCGACGTTCAAGGATTTGCCGGGCGGACAGATACTGGGGCCGACATTTGATTATACTCATCGGCTTCTTGATTTCGCCCTGGCAGCGGAAGGACTGGAGACGGGAAGCGCCAAACAGGCGGAAGTACCGATTGAGGAAGACATTCCCCGCGTGCTTGAGCTTTTGAATAAAGAGGGATTGATCGAGACAGCCGCTCCTGATGACCACAGCGACAGCCAATCCGTCGGCGATTTGACACGGGAGCCGCTTGAATTTCCGGCAGGCCGGGACTTGCGACTACAGAATCTGGCGCGAGGCGATGAAGGCTTCATTCTCTCCCTCGGATATTCAACGCAGCGCGGTTACGCCCGCAATCATGCCTTTGTCGGCGAAATCCGTATTGGCCATGTCGCCGTTGAGTTCGTTCCCGAAGAACTCGGCTTTGCGATCGAGATCGGGGACATTCTGGTCAGCGAATGCGAGACCGTGAACCAGTTTCAGGGCTCCAAAAAAGTACCGGCGCAATTTACACGTGGCTACGGCCTCGCCTTTGGTCATTGTGAGCGCAAGGTAATTGCCATGGCGCTGGTGGACCGGGCCTTACGCGCAGAAGAACTTGGCGAGGAAAGGAACGCGCCTGTGCAGGATGAGGAGTTCGTCCTTTCCCATAGTGATAATATTCAGGCGACCGGCTTTGTCGAGCATATCAAACTGCCGCATTACGTTGATTTTCAGTCGGAACTGGAGCTGGTGCGGCGGCTGCGTTCAAACGCGCTGAGAGATCAGGAAACACTGGAGGCGGCGGAATAATATTATGAGCAAATTTGAGAATGCCGCCTATAACTTTGCCTATCTGGATGAGCAAACAAAAAGAATGATCCGCCGCGCCCTTTTGAAAGCGGTTGCCATTCCGGGGTATCAGGTGCCGTTCGCCAGCCGTGAAATGCCGATGCCCTACGGATGGGGGACCGGCGGAATACAGGTGACGGCGGCCGTGATCGGTCCGGAGGATGTCCTGAAGGTCATTGACCAGGGTTCCGATGATACGACGAATGCCGTCAGTATCCGCAATTTCTTCAAAAAGACGACCGATGTTGAAACGACTGAGGATACGGCAAAGGCCAGTCTGATCCAGACCCGTCATCGCATTCCCGAAACACCGCTGACCGATGGCCAGATACTGGTCTATCAGGTGCCGATACCGGAACCGCTCAGGTTTCTGGAACCCCGGGAAACCGAGACACGAAAAATGCATGCGCTGGAGGAATACGGGTTGATGCATGTGAAGCTGTACGAGGATATATCCCGCCACGGGGATATTGCGACAACCTACGCCTATCCGGTAAATGTTGCCGGGCGATATGTGATGGACCCGTCACCAACCCCGAAATTCGACAACCCGAAAATGAATAATATGCCCGCGCTGCAGCTGTTCGGGGCGGGACGGGAAAAGCGCATCTATGCGATACCGCCCTATACCGAGGTCGTCAGTCTCGATTTTGAGGATTATCCCTTCACCATCCAGAAATGGGAGGAACCTTGCGCCCTTTGCGGCGAGACGGAGAGCTTTCTGGATGAAGTGATATTGGATGATGCGGGCGGGCGGATGTTCGTTTGCTCTGACAGTCATTATTGCAAGTCGCGGCAGGAGCAGGGGTATAGCGGTTCGCAGTCTCCCGATACGGAGAGAGCACCGCGGGAGGTGACGGAGTAATGACGATGAATTCACTTTTGACGGTCGAAAACCTTACCGTAAAATATGGCGACCGTGTTGGCTGTCGGGATGTCAGCTTTGATCTGTTTCCCGGCGAAGTCTTGGGCGTAGTCGGAGAATCCGGGTCAGGAAAATCCACGTTACTGAATGCGGTTTCGGGGCAGTTAGAGCCGAGTGGTGGTCGGGTCTCATACAAGACACGGCTGAACGATCGAAGCGATATATACAAGATGACAGAGCCCGAACGGCGCTTTCTCATGCGAACGGACTGGGCCTTCGTCCATCAGAATCCACGCGATGGGCTTCGGATGTCGGTCAGTGCGGGCGCCAATATCGGAGAGCGTCTGATGGGCGTTGGGTGGCGGCATTATGGAGAAATTCGGGAGGCGGGTCTCAATTGGCTCGAAAAGGTGGAAATTGATGATGATCGTGTGGATGATCTCCCCTTGACTTTCTCCGGTGGCATGTTGCAGCGGCTGCAAATCGCCCGCAACCTTGTCTCCAAGCCGCGTCTTGTCTTCATGGATGAACCCACCGGCGGCCTTGATGTCTCGGTGCAGGCGCGCCTTCTGGACCTTTTGCGGGGTCTTGTCTCCGATCTTGGGCTGTCGGTCATGATCGTGACGCATGATCTCGCTGTCGCCCGGCTTTTGTCACACCGGTTGATGGTGATGCAGGGCGGTCGGGTTGTTGAGAGCGGCCTTACGGATCAGGTGCTGGATGATCCGCAGCACCCCTACAGCCAGCTACTCGTTTCCTCAATACTGCAGGTTTAGGAGCATAAACCCATGGAAATGCTGAGAGCGGAGAATGTCGGTAAAAGCTTTACCCTGCATGTCCAGGACAGCACCGTCATCCCGGTTTTCGAACATATCGATTTTGCCTTGAAAAAAGGCGACTGTGTTGCGCTCACGGGGGCGTCTGGCGCCGGCAAAAGCACCTTCATGCGGATGATCTACGCGAACTATATCTGTCAGGAAGGTATAATCCGAGTGCGTCATGGCGAGGACTGGGTTGATATGGTGAGTGCTGCGCCGCATACAATCCTGGATGTCCGCCGCCGAACCATGGGGTATGTCAGCCAGTTTCTGCGGGTCATTCCGCGTGTCGCAACCCTTGATATCGTTGCGGATCCGCTGAAAGCTATGGGGATCGGGGTTGAGGCAGCCCGCGACAGGGCGGCCGTCATGCTGACGCGCCTGAACATACCGGAAGCGCTCTGGTCCCTTTCGCCCCTCACATTTTCCGGCGGGGAGCAGCAGCGGGTCAATATCGCTCGCGGTTTTGTCGCCGATTATCCGATCATGCTACTCGATGAGCCGACAGCATCGCTGGACGCGGGTAACCGCGCCGTCGTTCTCGATCTTATATCGGAGGCGAAAAAGCGCGGCTCGGCTTTGATCGGCATTTTCCATGATGAGGATGTCCGGGATGCCGTTTGTACGTCCGAGTTTGAAATTACCAAGTTCAGGGCTGTAAATGATGGCTGAGCAGATTTTTACCAATGCCCGGCTCGTCCTTGCCGATGAGGTTGTTGAAGGTACCTTGGCGGTTCGGGACGGCGTTATCACCGCTATAGACAGGGACCATTCCCGGCATGGCTCGGCAATTGATCTTGAAGGTGATTATCTGATGCCGGGTTTCGTCGAACTCCATACGGACAATCTTGAAAAGCATATGACACCGCGACCCAAGGCGGAATGGCCGCCGGTTTCTGCCGTTATCGCGCATGACGGCCAGATGGCAATGAACGGGATTACAACTGTACTCGACGCCATGGGGCTGGGCGATGTTAATCAGGGCAGTGCCCGCATGGCGCGGCTCAACGACATGATCGACGGGATTGGAGAGGCGCAGGCCAAAAACCTCCTCAGGGCGGAGCATTTCCTGCATTTGCGGTGCGAGGTGAGTTATCCCGATCTGCCGGCCGTGCTTGATCGTCAAATCGGGAATCCGCATATCCGGATGCTGTCTGTCATGGATCATACACCGGGACAGCGCCAGTTTGTCAGTCTAGATGCCTATTACACCTATTATCAGGGGAAATATGGCCTTTCCGACGATGAAATGGAGGCTTTTATTGCTAGTCGCCAGCTTGATCATGCGCGTCACAGCCAGAAGCACAGGAAGCTTGTTGTCGAGCTTGCCCGGCTCCATGATATCGTTCTCGCCAGCCATGATGACGCGACGGTTGACCATGTGACGGAAGCGGTGGAAGATGGCATCCGGGTTGCCGAATTTCCGACAACCGTAGAAGCGGCAAAGGCATCTCATGATGCCGGACTGCAAGTCTTGATGGGAGGGCCGAATATCGTGCGGGGTAAATCACATTCAGGCAATGTGTCGGCCCGGGAATTGGCGCGGCTTGGCTATCTCGACGTAATATCGAGTGACTATGTGCCGCACAGCTTGTTGTTCAGTGCGCTCCAGCTCGTCGACGAGATTGAAGATATCACGCTGCCTCATGCCATTCGCCTTATCAGCAAGACACCGGCCGAGAGTATCGGCCTTACGGATCGTGGCGAGATTGCCGTGGGCAAGAGGGCTGATCTGGTGCATGTCCATCACACACCGCATCATCCCGTCATTCGGGGTGTCTGGGCAAATGGACGACGCATTGGCTGAGGTCGGGATACTCTTTCTGGTTGTCGGGCCAAGTGGGGCAGGCAAGGATACCTTGCTCGACCGGGCACGGGAAAAGCTGCACGGGGATGACCGCTATGTCTTTGCCCGCCGCGTTATAACCCGGCCAAGCGAGCCCGATTATGAAGATCATGAAAGCGTAAGCCCTGACGAATTTAACCGGCTGTTGGAGGACGGAGCGTTCTCTCTCTCCTGGGAGGCGCATGGCCTTAAATACGGTATCCCGATGACATATGAAGTGGAGCGGCAGAAGGGTCGGCATGTCATTGCCAATGTTTCCCGACAGATCGCTGTGGAGGCCCGGAAACTGTTTTCGCCCGCCCGCATCGTTGTTGTTACGGCGCCGAAAGAGCTGCTTGCGGCGCGTTTGTCCCTTCGAAGCCGGGAAAGCGCGGCGGAGATAAAAGCGCGCCTGAGCCGGCAGGCACCGGAAATTTCGGATATCGACGGGGCCGTCATAATCGAAAACAGCGGAACAGTTGCGGACGGAGTGACAGCGTTGCTGCGGGCGCTAAAGTTCCGTGATCTGGCCGCCACCCCCTAGCGGATAGCGTTTCAGCAGGCGAAACGGCTTACTATCTCCGGGATCACCAAAAAGGGAAATATCCCGAACAGTAACCGGCGTTACCAAAGCCGGGGCCATGTAGTCTGTCAGTTTTTTCTCTAATGTGGCGCGCTCAGAGGATCCGAGACGGCCTGTCAGGGTCATATGGAACCGGAATTCCTCCATGACATATGGATACCCCCATTGTGTGAGAAGGTTTTCTTGCCGCGGGGTGAGATTGTTTCTGCGGCGCGCAAGTTCCTCATCGCTCGCGGGCTGCCGGAAATCATCCAGTTCCTTCACGCAACGATCGGCTAACTCATTGAGAGCTTCAACCGGTGGCATGGGAACGATGGCCAGAAAATCACCAAGCGGACGGACGACCATATCGACGACATCGAAAGGCGCGATTTGCGCTGCCAATTTTTGAACTTCGAGGTCGAGTTCCCAAACGGTGCGGTTTTCGCGAAGGAAGAACGGAGGTTTCAATGTGCCGTGAAAGCCATAGCGGGACGGGGCTTTTGTGATATTCACGATATCCTGCGGCCTGATTCCGTCAATTTGCGGCCAGTCCAGCTCTTTGCCCGTTTCGGGGTCGGTACCAAGCCAATGATTGCCGAGTCTGGCAAGACGCGATCCACTCTCGGGCGCGAAATAGAGGGCGTACCGCTTAAAATCCTCGGACATTTTCAAAATCTGCTCAGGTGACGAGTTTGCGTAATCTCTGCGACAATAGATCAAGCAGGCTGACGGAGACAATAATTAGGATCATAACAGCGGCGGTTTCTGCGTAATAAAAACCGCGGATATACTCCCAAAGCAGCATGCCAATCCCGCCTGCACCCACAATACCAAGTACGGTTGCGGAACGGACATTGGATTCGAACCGATAGAGGGAGTAGGAAATCCAGAGCGGCAGCACCTGCGGAATGACACCGTAAATGATTTCATGAAGGGCATTTGCGCCGGTCGCCCTTATGCCTTCAATAGGGCGGGGGTCGATAGATTCGACCGCCTCGGAAAACAGTTTAGCCAGAACGCCGGTTGTATGTATCCAGAGCGCCAGAACGCCCGCGAAAGGTCCGAGACCGACGGCGACGACGAAGAGCATCGCGAATACCATCTCGTTAATCGCCCGAAACATATCCATAAGACGCCGCGTCGGCTGACATATCCACCAGGGGACAATATTCTCCGACGACATAATACCGAAGGGGATGGAAAAGAGAATGGCGAGCGCCGTTCCCCAAACAGCTATCTTAAAAGTAATAATAATTTCAGAGACATACATCTTCCACTCGGTGAAATCCGGCGGGAAAAAGCCCGACGCAAACTGTGCCATATTGCCGGCATCATTATACAGATCCATGGGACGCATATCCGCATCCTCCCACGACCAGGCAAGCAGCAGGAAAAATAAAGCCCATCCAATGAGGGAAACGACAGAGCGTTTAAGGTCACGAGGGGGCGTTTGCGGATCGGAGTGGCGGTGCGTCACGGTTGTCATGAGGTGGCCCTTGGCGGTTTATGCAGATAATTCTGCAGGTAGATACGAAAAGGGGCGTCGGCAGGAACCGACGCCCGAAATCCAGTCAACCGGGTTACTGATTGGCGACCATGATATCAAGATCGGCAAGTTGCTTGTCGATCATTGAGACCTTTTCTTCTTTTTCTTCTGCGGAAGCGCCTGCCGCATTCATGATCTTAATCTTGTCCTTGAACAGGGCGAGCTGACGGATCGGATAAAGCTGGGTGTTGTTGCTTTCCATGAAGAAGCCCTGTCCGTCGCTAATATTGGCAAGAACTTCCTTTGCAGCCTCAGTGTCACCGAAACGACCGTAGGAAAGAAAAAATCCCTTGATCTCCGACTTCAGTTCTTTCGAGAGATCTTTTCGATAAACCATTGGATCTGAAGGAATAAGCGGGGATGTCCAGATCACCTTGATTTTTGAGGCAGCATCCGGTGCCTTGAGCTGGGAACGGCCAATCTGCTCAGAGTTGTTGGCGGCAATATCGACCTGCTTGTTGGCGGTGGCCATCAGGTTGGTTTCATGGTTGGCGTTGCGGACGGTTTTGAAGCATTTCTTCGGATCAACGTTATTTTTGGCGAAAACATAATATGTCGGCACCAGGAAGCCGGACGTCGAGTTCGGATCGCCAATCCCGAAGTTCAAGGACTGGTCACATTTGAAAATATCTTCAAGGCTGTTGATCTTGTCATTATCGGCATGGGTGATGATATGGGAATAATATCCTTGCGTCCCATCTGCCTTGGATGTCTGGGCAAAGACTTCACCACCGGCGCGATCCACGGCTTCCATGCCGGATTTATTTCCGAACCAGGCGATCTGCACCTTGCCAAAGCGCATGGCCTCGATAACACCGGCATAATCGGGAGCAAAAAAGGCGTTTACTTTACGGCCAAGCGCTTTTTCCATATCCGCCATGAAGGGGAGCCACTGCTCTTTCAGGTTGGACGTCGATTCTGTGGAAATAATTCCGAAATTGATTTCCTCCGGATCGCCCTCCAATGGCTTGAAGTCGGCAAAGGCGGCTGTGGCTGTCAGGGTTGTCGCCGCAATTACGGCGGCAGATAGGAATTTGCGTATCATCTAGTCGTCTCCATGAGAAAAATGCCTGAAAGGTTGTTACTGACAGACGGTTATTGGGTGAGGCTGCTACCTCGCTGCGTAGGCCAGAACCAGATCACCGTCGGCTTTTGGCTGGGCGGGCTGGTCGGCACTCTTGCTCTCTGCCTTGCGGCGTTGTTCTTCGGGCGACAGAAGCTCAATACTTTCGGCGCCATATATTTCCTGCAGGAATTCGGGTGTGAGAAGGTGGCTCGGGCCGTCAAATACGACCTCGCCCTCCCGCATTGCAATGGTTCGGGGGCAATATTTGATGGCATAATCGACCTGATGCAGGGACACCAGGACGGTGACACCGTCTTCGCGGTTCACATGCGCCAGATTGTCCATGACCTTCCGCGATGACGCGGGATCGAGGGAAGCAATGGGCTCATCCGCGAGGATCAGTTTGGCGCCCTGCACGATTGTACGTGCGATAGCGGCCCGTTGTTGCTGTCCGCCGGAGAGATTGGAGGATCGTTGTGAGGCGTGACTGGCAATACCCACGCGCCCGAGTGCATTCATGGCTTTTTGCTTTTCTTCCATGGTGAAAATACCAAGGAGGGTCCGCCAGCTCGGTGCCACACCAAGGACACCCATCAGGACATTCGTCAGAACCGTCAACCGCCCGACAAGGTTAAATTGCTGAAAAACAACGCCGATTTCCCGGCGATGTTTGCGCACACCCTTAGCAAGCGTCCCGTCTTTCTGGATGGCCGTGCCAAATACGTTGATTTCACCGCGACCCTTGTCACTGACAACCAGTCCGGCAATATGTCGAATGAGGGTGGATTTTCCAGAGCCTGAGGCACCGATCAGCGCCACCATTTCCTTTTCGCCAAGTTCTACGGAGACATTTTTTAGTGCCTTGTTCGCACCGAATGTCTTGTCCAGGTTCCTGACGGAAATGGCCACCATGTTCATTCTCCCCTCTGTGATTCTTGCGTCGGGAAGAAAATTATGGCTCCTCGGTATCAGAACGGTGATAGTACTGTGACAGTTTTGTGAAATAGATGGATGGCATGTCGTCGGAGGAGACAAGAATATCAAAACTCCCGATCTGGGTGGGGCGCATCCGGATGGAACCGCTCGACGGCGGTCTTACCAACCGGAATTATCTGGTGAGAGATTCAAAACGCCGCGCCGTGGTGCGACTCGGCTCGGATATCCCACATCACCATGTCTATCGGGCAAACGAACTGGCAGCGAGCCGGGCGGCCCATGCGGCAGGCGTTTCCCCGGAAGTCCTGTATGCGGAGCCGGGCATATTGGTTCTCGATTATATCGCGGGGATAACCCTGACCGAAGACGATGTCCGGACATCTGGATACCTTCAGAGAATCATTCCTCTTATACATGCGGCCCATAGCCGAATTCCGGAGCATCTGGATGGGCCGTCAATGAATTTTGACGTTTTCGCCATTCTGCAGGATTACAGAAAAACTCTTAAAAGGGAGGGCAGCCAGTATATTAAAAAGCTGCCTGAACTGCTCAAGATTGCGGCCGGTCTGGAAAAAGCGGCTGGAGTTTCGGAAACGATCTTCGGGCATAATGATTTGCTGGCGGCGAATTTTCTCGATGACGGAAAACGGCTCTGGCTCATTGATTGGGATTACGCCGGATTTAATACCCCGCTGTTTGATCTTGGCGGGCTGGCCTCCAATAACGGTTTTTCCGAAGAGATGCAAAGAGGTCTTCTGGAAAGCTATTTCAGCGCGCCCCTGGATATCGCGCTGTGGCGACAGTTTATGGCGATGAAGGCGGCCTCTCTCCTGCGGGAGACCATGTGGAGCATGGTTTCTGAAATTATGTCCGAGCTCAGTTTTGACTATGCCGCCTATACAGAAGAAAATATAAAAAGATTTGAACAGGCCTATGACGAATTCCGCCAGATATAAGAGACATTCATGAAAGAACTTCCCAGAACTGCAAAAGCCGTTGTGATCGGCGGCGGCATTGTCGGCTGCTCGACCGCCTATCATCTGGCGAAGCTCGGCTGGACGGATACGGTCCTGCTGGAGCGGAAGAAACTCACCTCCGGGACGACCTTCCATGCGGCCGGGCTGGTCGGTCAGCTCCGTTCCAACGCCAATATCACTCAGCTTCTTGGCTATTCCGTTGATCTTTATGACCGACTGGAGAAAGAGACCGGCCTTGGAACCGGATGGAAGATGAACGGTGGGCTGCGCCTTGCCTGTAACGAGGCGCGTTGGGAAGAGGTTAAGCGACAGGCGACAACGGCGCAGTCCTTCGGGTTGGAAATGCAGCTTCTTTCGCCCTCTGAGGCGCAGGCGCTATGGCCGGTCATGACGGTCGACGATGTGATCGGCGGTGCCTATCTGCCAACGGACGGGCAGGCGAACCCCTCTGATATAACTCAGGCGCTGGCAAAAGGTGCGCGGATGGCCGGAGCATCGATTTTTGAGGATACTGCCGTTTTTGATATCCAGATCGAAGACGGAAAAATAAAGGGTGTTCAAACGGATAGAGGATTTATTGAATGTGAAATCGTCGTTTGCTGCGCCGGGCAATGGACACGCGAATTCGCGGGACGATTCGGCGTGAATGTGCCGCTGGTCTCCCTTCAACATCAGTATATCATCACCGAACCGATCAAGGATCTGCCGCGTGATCTGCCGACATTGCGCGATCCGGATCGGCTCACTTACTATAAGGAGGAGGTGGGTGGCCTCGTCATGGGCGGGTATGAGCCGAACCCGATGACCTGGGCAGTGGACGGTATACCGGAGGATTTTCACTATACCTTGCTGTCATCCGATTTCGATCATTTCGAGCCGATGATGGAACTCGCGCTTGGCCGGGTGCCAGCGCTTGAAACGGCGGGGATCAAGGAACTGGTGAACGGGCCCGAGAGTTTTACGCCGGATGGAAACTTTATCCTGGGCGAAGCACCGGAGCTGAAGAACTTTTTTGTCGGAGCAGGCTTTAATGCGTTCGGGATTGCCTCCGGCGGCGGGGCGGGGATGGTGCTTGCCGAATGGGTTACAAAAGGCGAGCCGCCATATGATCTCTGGGCTGTCGATATCCGGCGCTTCGGTCGTGTGCATTTCGACACGGACTGGGTCCGCACCCGCACCATTGAGGCCTATGGCAAGCATTACACCATGGCCTGGCCGCATGAGGAACATGCCAGCGGTCGGCCGAACAGGACGTCTCCGCTCTATGAGCGATTGAAGACGGCTGGAGCCTGTTTCGGGGAAAAGCTGGGATGGGAACGACCGAACTGGTTTGCCGATCTTGCGGCAGGGGAGGCACCGAAGGATCAGTATAGCTTCGGGCGGCCAAACTGGTTTGACGCCGTCGCGCGGGAGCATCGCGCGGCACGGGAGGCGGCTGTGTTGATAGATCAGACCTCTTTTGCAAAATTCACCCTGAAAGGCCCGGACGCGGAGGTGGCGCTGGACTGGATTGCCGCCAATGATGTTATGAAGCCCGATGGCTCGCTCATCTATACGCAGATGCTCAATGACCATGGCGGAATTGAATGCGATCTCACGGTGGCGCGGATCGGTCCGGAGGAATATTACATCGTAACCGGAACCGGCTTTGCCACGCATGATTTTAACTGGATTTCACGGAACATCCCGCCCGGCATGAAGGCAAAGCTTATCGATATTACACCGACAATGGCTGTCTTGTCCCTGATGGGGCCGCATGCCCGGAGAATCCTTGAGGTAGTAACTGCCGATGATGTGTCCGATAAGTCATTCCCGTTTGCCAGCTTCAAGACCATAACCATCGCTGGATGCGCCATCCGTGCTTTGCGCATTACTTATATGGGGGAACTGGGCTGGGAGCTGCACCTGCCGGTCGAACAGGCAGGAACGGTGTATGACATGTTGATGGCTGCGGGGCGGGAATTCGGGCTCGCAAATGCCGGTTACCGTGCCATTGAAAGCTGCCGGCTGGAAAAAGGATACCGGGCATGGGGATCGGATATCGGACCCGACCACACACCGCTTGAGGCCGGGCTCGGCTGGGCGGTCAAGCTTAAAGCCGGTCGTGATTTCAAAGGCCGCGCCGCCATTGAGGCTCAGAAGAGAGATGGCGTCAGGAAGATGCTTGCTTGCTTCACTGTGGATGATCCGGATGTTGTCCTGCTCGGGCGGGAAACCATTTACCGCAATGGGGAGCGGGTAGGCTGGCTTTCCAGCGGCGGCTATGGTCACACAATTGCAAAATCCATCGGCTATGGATATGTTCGAAGTGCAGTGGGTGTTGACGTGGATTTTGTGCTGGATGGTACATATGAGCTGGATGTAGCGCTCACCCGTGTTCCCTGCGAAGTGCATCTAAAACCGCTTGTCGATCCGTCGATGAAGCGGATCAAACAATGAATTTTGAGTAGAGAGCTAGCGATGACGAAACTCGACTTTTCCGAAATAACCAAGGACAATGTTGTCGATTTTATCGCCGGAATTTTCGAACGGCGCGGGGCGGAGGAGTATCTGGGCGAACCCGTTACGATATCAGAGCATATGTATCAGAGTGCGCAGTTGGCCGAAGAGGCAGGCGCGAGTGAGGAATTGATTGTTGCCGCGCTGCTGCATGATATCGGGCATTTTACTAATGAATTTCCGGATAATGCAGCCGAACTGGGCATCGACAGTCATCATGACCGGGCAGGGGCCGCAGTTATCGCCCCGTATTTTCCGAAGATGGTAACAGATTGCGTGCGCCATCATGTTTCGGCAAAGAGGTATCTTTGCGCGACGGATCCGGATTATTTTGCCAAACTGTCAGATGCGTCCGTTCTCAGCCTCGAGCTGCAGGGTGGCCCGATGACGCCGGAGGCGGCAGAGAGATTTGCTCGCAATGGTGATGTCGAGGCAATTGTGCAGGTTCGCAAATGGGATGACGAAGCCAAGGTGCCGGGCAAGAAAACCAGGCCTTTCGAGTATTATGCGCCGATGCTGCAACGGGTTGTAGGCAGGGCGGCAACAGATTAAGCCGCCACCGACTTTAGCCGGTCCCGCGTCATTTTCATGAACGCACTCACCAGATTGCCTTTTCCGCGCTCCTTGAGGCAGATCAGCGCCTCGTCCATCAGAGGCTTGCAGCCGGAAATGGGGATTTTGCAAAGCCGTTCATCATGACCGAACTCCGCTTCCGAGACGATGCCGATGCCGGCGCCGCTCGCAACGATTTCCCGGATCGCCTCGCGTCCGACCGCTTCAATCGTCGGTGTCAAGGTTATGCCTTCGGAGGCGGCAATCTGCTCTAGCTTGTAACGGGTTTTCGAGCCTTTCTCCCGAAGGACCAAGGGTTGCTGGGCCAGTTGCTGCAGGGAAATGGAGGTCAGTTTCGCCGCCGGACTGTTCTTCGCGGCAAAGGCAATAATCGGAGTCGAGCTCAATTTGATAACCTCAAATTCTCGGGACTCGGGGATTTCGCCAAGTACACCGATGTCCGCCTCATAACTACAAAGCTTATCAACGATCTCGGTCGTGTTTCCTGTGCTGACGGAAATGAACACGCCCGGATATTTCTGACGGAATGGCCCCAGTACCGGATTCAGATGCTGCACGGAATCGGCAATGATCCGCAGTTTGGCAGAACCTAGAGCCCGCGATTCCGATAGCAGGACATGTGCCTGATCCTCCACATCAAACATGCGGTGTGTAATCTCAAGCAGCTTTTTCCCGAAATCCGTAAGGGTAATCTGCTTTTTTTGCCGGCTGAACAACAAAACGTCATACTCGGACTCTAGTTTTCTTACCTGATCCGAAACGGCAGGCTGGGTTAATGACAGGGCCTCGGCTGCGCGTGAAAATCCGCCATGGATGGCGACATTATGAAAGGCGCGTAACTGAACATATCGCATATTTAGTCCGATCGAAAATATAACCCAAAATACCTGTAACCCGAAGTTTCTTCAGGCTCTATAAAATATCGTTTTAATTTATATGTCAATTTTAAATAACGATTTTACAAATATTACGTTGGGGATTACGTTTTGGATCACTTCTGAAATTTTTTGCCTGGAAGGGCTTGGAGCAATGGCAGTGGATCATGACAAGGTGTCGAATGTGGCGTTTCCTCCTCCGCATATGGGGGAGCCTTACCTGCTGACGCCCGGTCCCCTTACAACGTCCCTGAAAGTCAAACAGGCCATGCTGAAAGACTGGGGTTCCTGGGACGGAGACTTCCGGGCGATGACGGCGGCCATGTGCCAGAAACTGCTAGCCATTGCCGGAGACGGCGGCACGGAATTTGACTGTGTTCCGATGCAGGGCAGTGGCACTTTCGCCGTCGAGGCGATGCTCGGCACCTTTCTTGCCAGGGACAGCAAGACACTGGTGCTTGTGAACGGGGCTTATGGAAAGCGGATCGTTGATTCACTGCGGTATCTCGGGCGCGATCATCTGGTGATTGACAAGGGCGATTACATGCCGCCGCGCGGTGACGAAGTGGCGGCGGCCCTGGCGAACGATCCCGCAATTACCCATGTTGTGTTGGTACATTGCGAGACCAGCTCCGGCATTCTCAATCCCGTACAGGAAATATCCGAAGTTGTTGCTGCGGCGGGCCGTAAATTGCTGATCGATTCCATGAGTGCATTTGGCGCACTGCCATTAGATGTGCGCGAGACGCAGTTTGAAGCCATGGTATCTTCCGCTAATAAATGCATCGAAGGCGTGCCGGGATTCGGCTTTATTATCGCCCGCAAGTCGGCATTGGAAGCTGCGGCGGGAAACAGTCATTCCCTCAGCCTTGATGTGCATCAGCAATGGGTTAATTTCAAGAAAACCGGACAGTGGCGTTTTACACCGCCAACGCATACCGTCGCTGCCTTTACGGAGGCGCTGAACCTGCATGAGCAGGAAGGTGGCGCTCCCGGGCGGCTCGCACGGTATGAACGGAACCGGGATGTCATGGTGGCGGGAATGCGGGATCTGGGGTTTGAGACGCTGCTCAAGGATCGCTGGCTGTCGCCGATCATTGTCACTTTTTTCAATCCCGCCCATCCAAATTTTAGTTTTCCACAATTTTACGACCTGATGAAGGGGCGGGGCTTTATCATCTATCCGGGCAAGCTGACGGTGGTAGACAGTTTCCGGGTCGGCTGTATCGGCCGTCTGGACGAGCATGTTATGCGCCAGGTCGTGGTGGCCGCCCGTGAATCGCTTGCCGAAATGAATGTAGACAGTGCCTGTCCGCCGGAATCTGCCTTGAAGGAACGCGCCAGGCTGGCCGCATAGACTTTCTCAGAACTGGAGTTTTTTGATCCATGAATAAAATGTCGCGAAATGATATTACCGTAAATGACCGGAGCTATCCCTTTCCGGGCCGGACAGCGGTTGTCATCTGCCTCGATGGATGCGAGCCTGCCTATATCGATGCGGCGATTGAGGCCGGGGTGATGCCGACGATGAAGCGCATTCGGGAAAAAGGCACTATGCATCTGGCCCATTGCGTCATCCCGAGTTTCACCAATCCCAACAATATGTCGATTGCGACGGGCCAGCCTCCTGCCGTGCATGGTATTTGTGGAAACTTCCTTCTCGACCCCGATACGGGGGAAGAAGTGATGATGAATGATCCGAAGTTTCTTCGCGTGCCGACAATCTTCAAGAGCTTTTATGACGCCGGTGCCCGCATTGCCATTGTGACCGCCAAGGACAAGCTCCGGGCACTTTTGGGGAATGGCCTGAAGTTTGATGAGGGAAGGGCAATCTGTTTTTCGACGGAGAAGTCCAATACCACAACACTGGAGGAACATGGCGTTGATAATGCATCGGAAGAACTCGATATCCCGGTGCCGAGTGTCTACTCTGCGGAGCTTTCCGAATATGTCTTTAACGCAGGTGTCAAGCTGATGACGTCCTTCATGCCGGACCTGATGTATCTCACGACAACGGACTATGTCCAACATAAGGCCGCGCCGGGCACAAAGGACGCCAATGCCTTTTACGAGATGTTTGATTCCTATCTTACGAAGCTCGACTCCCTCGGCGCGGCGATTATCGTGACGGCCGATCATGGTATGAAAGCCAAGCACAAGTCGGACGGAACGCCGGATGTGATATATTTGCAGGACCTGTTGGATAAGTCGATCGGGGAGGGCGCTGCGCGGGTCATCCTGCCCATTACGGATCCGTATGTGGTGCATCATGGAGCGCTTGGTTCTTTCGCGACGGCCTATCTGAAGCCGGATGTGGACAAGATGGCCGTGATAGAAAAAATAAAGGCGACGGAAGGTATCGATCTCGTGCTGGACCGGGAAGCCGCCGCGGCGCGCTTTGACCTGCCTGCGGACCGGATCGGGGATATCGTCATTGTTTCGGGAGAGAATCAGGTGCTGGGCACGTCGGCGGACCGGCATGACCTTACGGCCCTGGATGTACCGCTGCGTTCCCACGGTGGATTAAGCGAGCAGGTTATTCCCTTTATTTCCAATGTAGCAATACCTGATTTGCCGGAGGCGCCGGAGCTGCATAACTATGATGCGTATTATTATGTAACGCGCGCCGCCGCGACGGCCTTTGCAAAATGAACCAGATGACGGCAGGAAAAGCGGCACGTTCAATCCGCAAGGAAGCGATGCGGATCGGTGGCCGAAAGGTCACGACAAAGGATGTTGTCGAGGTTCGTTATCCCTACACCAATGAAGTGATTGGAACGGTGCCTGCCGGCACCGCAGAGCATGCGCGAGAGGCATTTGAAATAGCAGCAAGATACAAACCCAAACTCACCCGGTATGAACGACAGCAGATTCTTCTGCGGGCAGCAGAGCTTATCCGTCAGCGGCGGGAACAGTTGGCGGATGTGATCACGCTGGAGCTCGGCATCTGTCAGCAGCATGCGCTCTATGAAACCGGCCGTGCCTATGACGTTTTCACGCTCGCGGGGCAGCTCGCTATTCTCGATGACGGGCAGATTTTCTCCTGCGATCTGACTCCTCACGGGAAAGCCCGTAAAATCTATACCAAGCGGGAGCCGGTGAATGTGATTTCAGCGATCACGCCGTTTAATCATCCGCTCAATATGGTGGCCCACAAAATTGCCCCGGCGATCGCCACGAATAACTGTGTTGTCTGTAAACCAACTGAGCAGACGCCGCTGACGGCGATTGCCCTTGCGGATATCCTTTATGAGGCGGGGTTACCGCCGGAGATGTTTCAGGTCGTGACCGGTTGGCCGAAGGACATCGGCGAAGAGATGATCATTAATGAGCAGATTGATATCATTACCTTTACCGGGGGTGTCCCCGTCGGCAAGATGATTGCCGCCAAGGCGGGGTACAAGCGCCTCGCGCTGGAACTGGGCGGAAACGATCCGCTGATTATTCTCGATGATCTGAGTGATGGCGATCTGGTCAAGGCGGCGGAAATCGCTGTCGCGGGCGCCACGGGCAATTCGGGGCAGCGCTGCACTGCCGTCAAACGCATCCTTGTTCAGGAAAGTATCGCGGACAAGATCGTGCCGCATATCCTTGAAAAAGCGAAGAAAATCAAATTTGGTGATCCCGAGGATCCGGAAACGCAACTGGGCTGCGTGATTCATGAACAGGCGGCGGAGGTTTTTGAAAACCGGGTCTTCGCGGCCGAAAAGCAGGGCGCCAAAATTCTCTATCATCCGGAACGGAAAGGGGCCTTGCTCCCGCCGATCGTTGTTGACCATGTTCCGCATGACAGTGATCTGGTGTTTGAGGAGACGTTCGGACCGATTGTCCCCATTGTTCGTGTGCCGAATGATGATGTTGAGTTGATGAAAATTTCCAACTCGACGCCGTTTGGACTCTCCGCAGGCGTTTGCACCAACCGGCTTGATCGGATTACGCGATTTGTGGACGGGCTCGATGTCGGGACTGTCAATATCTGGGAGCAGCCGGGATACCGTATCGAAATGTCGCCTTTCGGCGGCGTGAAGGATTCGGGGAATGGCGTTAAAGAGGGGGTGCTGGAGGCAATGAAATTCTTTACGAACGTCAAAACCTATTCACTGCCATGGCCGACAGAATAATGCTATAGTCATCAAAAGCGACGCCCCCAACGTCTTTGCGCAATACAGTAATATCGTTTAAATTTATATGTTTATAAGTATAATAGATTTCTTCTATTTGTCACATTGCGCCAGTATTGAAATGAGTACCGATAGATTATCGTCCGGATAAAGATCAGATATGATCCTAAAGGGCCGGTTTATTTCAGTTATTTCTAAATTACTTACTAAGGGAGAGCGAAACGATGATAGACTTTAAGAAGGTAGCGTTGGCAGCTGCCGGGGGCCTGTTGGTTGCCGGTAATGTGACGGCAGGCGAATTGACTGTTTATACGGCGGTTGAGGCAGAAGACCTGAAACGCTATGCCGAAGAATTCAACAAGGCCCATCCGGATATCGAGATCAAGTGGGTGCGTGACTCCACCGGTGTTGTCACTGCCAAGCTGCTGGCTGAAAAAAATAATCCGCAGGCCGACGTGATCTGGGGTCTGGCCGCGACATCCCTTTTGCTGATGAAATCGGAAGGTATGTTGGAGCCATATGCACCGGCAGGTGTTGAAAAGCTCGACAAGAAATTTGTCGACAAGAGCACGCCTCCTGCCTGGACAGGCATGGATGCCTGGGTAGCATCTGTCTGCTTTAATACAGTGGAAGGTGAAAAGCTTGGCCTGAAGGCGCCGACTTCCTGGAAAGACCTGACGAAACCTGAATATAAGGGCCATGTCATTATGCCGAACCCGAACTCATCGGGAACCGGCTTCCTGGATGTTTCCAGCTGGCTGCAGATGTTCGGTGAAGAAGGGGGCTGGGAATATATGGATGCCCTGCACGAAAACATTGCCCGCTACACCCATTCAGGATCCGCCCCTTGTAAACTGGCGGCGTCCGGTGAAATTCCGATTGGCGTTTCTTTCGCCTTCCGCGGCGCCAAATCCAAGGCTGATGGTGCTCCGATTGAAATTATCGTTCCGGAAGAAGGTGTTGGCTGGGATATGGAAGCAACTGCCATCGTCGCCGGTACAGACAACATTGAAGATGCCAAAAAGCTGGTCGACTGGACCATCACCAAGGAAGCAAACATGATGTATAACACCGGCTATGCCGTTGTTGCTTATCCGGGTGTTGCCAAGCCGGTCGAATTTTTTCCGGAAAACCTGACCGAGAAGATGATCGACAACGACTTTGAGTTCGCGGCGAATAACCGCGCGGCCATCCTTGAAGAATGGCAGAAGCGTTACGATTCCAAATCCGATCCCAAAGGCTGATACAACAGCAAACAAAAAGAAGGCATCGCAATTGCGGTGCCTTCTTTTTATAATGATCGAACAGACGCCGGATTATCATAAGGGGGTATAATGGGTGCGGAGACTTCGCGTGTGAAAAGCGCTGACGGTGACCAGCAGGAATCCTATCTTCGGATAGATAATTTGTGGAAGGCCTTTGGCGATTTCATTGCACTGAAAAATATCTCGCTCACTATCTCTGATGGGGAATTTGTCTGTTTTCTCGGACCCTCGGGCTGCGGAAAAACGACCTTGCTTCGGGCTATTGCCGGCCTTGATTTGCAAACCTCCGGCGGTATCGAACAGGCGGGGAAGGACATCTCCAACCTGCCGCCGGCTGAACGGGATTTTGGCATTGTTTTCCAGTCCTACGCCCTCTTTCCTAATCTGACAATTGAGAAAAATATTTCCTTTGGCCTGGAGAATGCGGGCCTGTCCAAGTCGGTGATTTCGGCGCGAGTAAAGGAACTTCTGGAACTTGTTGGATTGCCTGAACAGGGGAAGAAATACCCGGCCCAGCTTTCCGGTGGTCAGCAACAACGTATTGCACTTGCCAGGGCCATCGCCATGTCCCCGGGGCTGCTCTTGCTGGACGAGCCATTGTCCGCCCTTGATGCCAAGGTTCGGGTCCATCTGCGCCATGAAGTGAAGGAACTTCAACGCAAGCTCGGGATCACCACAGTGATGGTCACCCACGATCAGGAGGAAGCCCTGTCCATGGCGGACCGGATCGTCGTCATGAACCATGGCGTGATCGAGCAGATCGGTACACCGACGGAAATTTACCGGGAGCCGGCAACCTTGTTCGTTGCCGATTTTATCGGGGAGATGAACCAGATTGCAGCAACGGCAGCCGAAAAGACCGCGGATGGAAGATCGGCTGTCAAAATCGGATCAAAAGTGTTTACTTGCGGCGATCATGATTTTCCGGCGGGCACAGATGTTATTGCGGCGGTCCGTCCGGAGGATATCGTTCCCCATGGCGCCTACTTTCACGACAAGATTGCTGAGACTGAAAATGCTATTGCCTGCCGGATAAAGGAGATGGAGTTTCTCGGCTCGTTTTGGCGGACCCGTCTGTCAAGCGACACGTTGGGCGATGCCGAAATTTTCGCGGACTTTTCCATTAACGCCATCAGGCGGCTGGATATTGCCGAAGATATGGATATCGCCGTCGAAATTCCCGGAAACCGGCTCAAGATATTCGCTGCCAAACAGGATGTTCATTGATGTCAGTGACAACGTCGGATCGTTTACCTAAGGGACGGCCGCTTACCGCCAAACTCGGGCGTGACGACTGGTTGATGCGCTCCTTTATTCTCGTGATTGCGCTTTACTTGGTGCTGACTCTGGCCTTCCCGCTTTATGCAATGCTCTCGAAGGCCTTCTCGACCTTTCAGTTCGACCTGACACAAATTGAATTGCAGGTCAGTGACGAGCAGGGGAACTTCGGTGGTGAAATCCTCTCTGCCGCAGCGCTGAATGAGGAACTCGACGCCATTCCTGAAGACGACATGGCAACGAGCAGTGACGGTCGGTTGAGCCTGGTACCGCTGTTTCCCGATTTCAGCTTCCGAAGCCCGGTCCTGTATAAAGTCCGCGGGACGACACCGGAGGCTGTTTATCTGATCGGGTCGGAGCGTAAAGTCGGAACGGACTGGAATGAAGTCGATTCCAATACGTTCCGTAAAGTGGTGTTGAGGCCGGTCAAGTCCGTCGGCTTGAGTAACTTTACGACCTATTTTTCGACACCGTCCCTGTTTCAGTCTATCGGTAACTCTGTCTTTATTTCAGTCGTCAGCACGATCGTGACGGTAAGCCTCGCCTTCGCCTTCGCCTATGCGCTCAGTCGAAGCTGCATGCGTTTCAAGGGGGTGTTCCGCCTGATTGCCATGGCGCCTATTCTGGTGCCGTCGCTGCTTCCGGGAATTGCGCTGGTTTACCTGTTTGGCAATCAGGGCATGCTGAAAGAGTTGATGATGGGGGAATCCATTTACGGCCCTTATGGTATCGTCCTGGGTTCGGTGTTCTTCACCTTTCCTCATGCCATGATCATCATCACAACGGCTCTCGCCATTTCCGACGCGCGGCTATATGAGGCGGCGGTGTCCCTCAGGGCCAGTGCCTGGAAGACCTTCTGGACCGTGACAATACCCGGTGCGCGCTACGGCCTGATATCGGCCGCCTTTGTTGTGTTCAATCTGGTGATAACCGATTTTGGCCTGCCCAAGGTTATTGGCGGGCAATACAATATGCTGGCCGTTGACATTTACAAGCAGGTGATCGGGCAGCAGAATTTCGAGATGGGCGCGGTGGTTTCGGTCGTCCTGCTGATGCCGGCCTTTCTTGCATTCGCTGTCGATCGGCAGGTACAGAAAAAGCAGGTCGCTTTGCTTTCGGCGCGTTCTGTAGTGTATGAGCCAAAGCCCAGCCGACGGTTTGACTGGATATGCTTTGCTTTCTGTACTCTGATGGCTATCTTTATCCTGGGCATTCTGGGAGTTTGCCAGTTTGCGGCGCTGATCAAGTTCTGGCCCTATGATCTTTCCTTGAGCCTGAAAAATTATAGCTTCGACCTCATGGATGGCGGCGGATGGGACGCGTATCGTAATTCTATCAAGCTCGGCATATTGACTGCGTTTTTCGGGACGATTGTTGTCTTCACCGGCGCCTACATGGTGGACAAGACGCGGGGCTTCCGCACCGGGCGGAGCCTGTTCCAGTTTCTGGCCATGTTGCCCATGGCGATCCCCGGCATGGTTCTGGGCCTTGCCTATATCTTCTTTTTCAATAATCCGGACAATCCGCTCAGCGCCATTTATGGCACGATGGCCATTCTGGTGATCGTGACGATTACCCATTTCTATACAGTGTCGCATCTGACGGCAGTGACGGCGCTCAAGCAGATGGATGGAGAGTTCGAATCCGTTGCTGCGTCTTTGAAACAACCGTTCTACAGGCTTTTTGCACGGGTGACGGTGCCGGTCTGCATGCCGGCCATTCTGGATATTGCGATTTATCTGTTTGTGAATGCCATGACGACGGTTTCGGCCGTGGTTTTCCTCTATTCCACGGATACCGCGCTGGCGTCCGTTGCTGTGTTGAATATGGATGATGCTGGTGATATTGCGCCTGCGGCCGCCATGGGGATGATGATTTTCTACACCAATGCTGCCGCGCGTATCCTTCATCTGATAGTATCAAAAGGCATACTGAAGCGAACGCAGGCCTGGCGGACGCGCTAAAAGGTTTTCAAGGCGATCCAGATGGAATTTGATCGGGAAAATACACATGTCTATTACGCGGATATTGGCGAAGAGGGCGACCTCGACCTGAACCGCTGCTGGATGGCGTTGAGTGATGCCGAAAAGGCACGTGCGGGACGTTTCCGTTTTGATCTTCACCGGCATCGCTATGTGCGGGCGCATGGACAGATGCGGCATATCCTTGCGACCTATCTTGACGCGCCCGCAGACCGCATTCCGATAGAGACGGGACATCGCGGCAAGCCCTTTATCTCCACAGAAAAAATTTACTTCAACATGTCCCATTCCGCAGACACCGGTGTTTTCGTGGTGACCCGGAGCGGGGAAATCGGCATCGACGTCGAGATGTTCGATCGCAAAGTGGAAGTGGATGATCTCAGCCGTCATTATTATACGCCGTCCGAGCAGGCCCATCTTGCGTCTTTTGATGGTAACAACAGACGGGAGCTGTTCTTCTGGTTGTGGACGGCGAAGGAAGCGCGGATGAAGGTCACAGGGGAGGGATTGGCGCTGGATCCCCGTCATATAGATGTGGAAATTGTGGCCGGTAAACCGGTTTCCTACCGGTTACCGGAGCGGCCCAAGGCGAGCCTGGCTCATGTAGTCCTGCCGGAACTTGCCGGGGCCTGCAGCGTGGCCGGGTTGTTCACGCCTTTGCTGGATATAAAGACGTTAGCGGTTTCGGGCTAAATGGCCGTCAGCTTTTGATGTCCAGCGTGACTTTTTGAAGTTCGTTCCAGACTTCGAACATTTTTACATTCGCCTTGTAGCTATGCAGAGCGAGGTTCTGATTAATAATCTCGCTCGCAAGATCCACATTCGGGCTTTCAATGAGGCCTTCGTCATTGGCAAGGGGGTTATTTGGGGCGAATCCACTAACTGTCGCCGGGTCGCGCTCGCGAACCCTTACGGTTGGCGCACCTGCCTCATCCGTGGTCTGGACCGGCTCAACCGCTTTATAGGATTCATTTTCGCCTTTGGCGCCAGGGGTACCGACGGTATTGGCATTGACGATATTCTGTGCCGATACCTCTACCCGTTTTGTCGCTGCCGTCATCCCGCTGATAGTGGAACCGAGTATGGTGGTCATGATTGTCTCCAATCAATACAATTTTAAATAAACTTTATACGAATATAATAATTCATATAAACACTTTATAAGAGCGTATTCGTTAACAAATCGTTAAGAGAATGGGGTGTTCCTGATTACAAAGGCCCGCCAGCGGTCCAGAAGATAGAAAAGATCTTCGCGCTTTCCCTCCTGCTGCCGTCCGCCATCTTCAAAAAGCGGCTCGATTAGATATCTGTCCGGTGTTAGCGTCAGGGAAAAAGCATTACCGGTGATCTCAAATCCACCCCCAAGCGCGTTTGCCGTTCTATCGAACAAATAGTCGATAAGGGCAATATCTCCTTGAATTTCTGTTTCAAGAAATTCCTCCAATATCTTGTTTTCCGGAGATATTTCCGCTGTAATCAAACCGGTTTTTTCGTCGCGCGCCATCAATATTTCCAGCATGCAACCCCTCTCAATCGGCGACATAGAGTGGATAGGCTGTATTTATGTTTCCGTTTGGGGAACGGTAGCCCTCGATCAGAAAGTCATGACCTGACCGCCCGCGCCATCTTGCCCCGTCGGGAAGTTCATTCGTCGAGATGGCGAGAAGGATGCTGTCGATAATTTCCTCTTTCGTAAGCTTATTCGGAAAAAAGCTGGAGAATTTCTCTTTCCACCGCTTTTCCGCAGGATCATAAATTTCGACTGTGGCCGTATACACGCCGGCGCGGTTCGGCCCCGAGAGTCTCTCTTTTATGCGCGAATGGCCGTCGCGGCCGCTCCGCGGGGCAACATGAAATCCTACGGGCTTGCCCCGGCGATTGATCTCTCCCTCAAAGATATGAGGGATATCAAGGGAGGCTGCAGTTGTTGTTGCCGTATCAGGGGGCTGGTCGGAAAATTGCGGGGATAGCGCGAGATATGCTGCAAGAGCGGCCAATAAGACAATGAAAAGTCCCGCCTTTTTAAGCGGAGATAATTTGCGAACGGGTTTTCGACCGCTAGCCCGCCCCATTGACAAAACTCTCAACCAGGCTTTTCGCCACAAGGTTCCAGCCATCGACCAGCACGAAGAAGATCAGCTTGAAGGGGAGCGAAATCATCACTGGAGGCAACATCATCATACCCATGGACATCAGGATGGACGCGACGACCATATCGATCACAATAAACGGCACGAATAGCAGGAAGCCGATTTCAAAGGCGCGCTTGAGTTCACTGATCATGAAGGCGGGGACAAGTACTTTGAGGGGAATTGCCTCTGGGCCTTCTGTCTCTGGTGTTGCACTCAGGTCCATGAACAACAATACATCTTTTTCGCGGGCGTGCTGAAGCATGAAGGTCCGGAAGGGAGCGACCGTTCGATCAAAGGCTTCCGCCTCGTCAATCTGCTCGTCAATCAGCGGGACAATCCCGTTCTCATAGGCACTTTCAAAGGTTGGGGCCATGATAAAGGCCGTCAGGAACAGGGCGAGGGAGATAATAACCACGTTCGGAGGTGTCGACTGAACCCCCAGCGCGCTTCGAAGCAAGGAGAGTACGACAATAAGCCGCGTAAAGGATGTTGTGACAATCAGGATTGCCGGGGCAAGGCTGAGAACCGTCATCAGGACGACCAGCTGAACGATCCGCCCGGTTAGCGGTCCGGCGTCCTCCCCGAAATCAAGGGATACGGACTGCGCCAACACTTCCAGCGGGAGGGCCAGAATCGCAATCGCAAATGCCAGACCGAGCAGGGACCCCTTGTTTTCTGCCAAAAAGCGCAAGCCGCGAAATCCGGATAATTTACTCATGAGAACTCATCCCGCTCTGTGCGGCAGTATTTTTTATTGGGATATTCTGCTCGACCACCAGATCTCGCTCTGGTCCGAGGAGCAAAAGATGCTCCCGATCGTCGCGCTTGACCAGAACAAGGCGTCGCTTTGCATCGATTGCAATCACATCAGTAACGGAAAGCCGTTTCGGGCTGGAAGGATCGCGGGTTACCCTCGGAACCATGCCAAATCGCCGTGCGAGCAGCGTAATGAGCGCAATGAGGCCAAGGACAACAAGCAGGCCGACAATATATTTCAGGTATTGTACGGGTTCCATATGCCTGCCATTTTTGTCTTCGTCCGGTTAAATTACGCGTCTTGGACACACAGTAGCGGGCCTTTGCGAATTTGAAAACTATTCTTTATGCATGCCGCTTTCCATGGCGTGAATATCACGGCCCAGCGTATCATGCCGCTGCTGGATTTCGTTAGAAAGGGCGTTCAGCGATTGCATTACCTGGTTCATGAATTTGGTGAGTTCAATCCGGTCGTCTCTTGGGGCGCTCTGGACACGGCCCTGAACGCGGACGATTTTTTCAGGCAATGATGCCATATCAACCATGATGCCATTTCGGGTCTGTTCCAGATAGACCGAAATATCATTCAACAGATCCGAAATTTCCGAATTTATTGTCGACATGTTTTCCATCGATAGCGCTATTGTTGTACTGGTTGTTAATCCTGACACCGGTATAGATATGACAAAATCTCCGAAACCGCGGCGAATGCCTCAAGCGGGATAGGGCAATCTACCTCGATTTCCGATAGTATTTGTGCCAGATCGGAATCGGTGCGCACCTTTACACCACGAGCGAACGCCAATTGCAAGATTTGTTCGGCGACTTCACCTTTTCCGCTCGCGGTCACCCGGGCGAGGGCGTCCGGATTTTCCGCATAGCTAAGCGCGACGGCAATGGTGCCATCCGTGCTGTTGTGAGGATCATTTTCGTTCTGGGTCATGTGTTTCTCCGGCCGGATGTGGCCAGTTTGAGGGACGGTAACGGATGACAATTAATATTTCTTTACTTCTTTCCTAATATTAGAGCAGTTGATGTCACTTCCCTCTTGCAACTCTGAAAGGGAAGGATTATGTTCCGGTTCGCCGGACAATGGCAACTCAGCCAATTTATATTGTCGACGGTACTGTGCAGCATTACTGACAGGGGCAATTGCTCCGATTTGCACAACAGAAACTGAACAAATGTCTTAGAGACACGAACGGTCGTCCTGAAACAGGACTGGCCCTGCAACATTGAATGCTCCCGTCGTTCAATAAGTTAAATGCGCGCGGTGGAGGCCTAGAGACTAGAGGAGTGATTTGTATATGAGTGATTTGGAAAATGCGTTAAAAGGTAAGTCCGTTGCTATTCTTGTCGCCAACGGATTTGAAGAATCCCATATGACGAGCCTGCATAAAAGCCTGGTCCTGACCGGAGCAGAGGTAAAGATCGTTTCACCGGAGAAGGGCGTCGTGAATAGCTGGCATGGGAACGGCTGGGGACACTTCTTCCCGGCAAATGCGCATCTGGCTACATCCATGTCCCATCACTTTGACGCCGTTGTTATTCCAGGCGGTACGCGCCACGTCAATCGCCTGATCTCCGATCCGCAAACCGCGCGGTTCATGCGCGGCTTCATGGAAGACAACAAACCGGTTGCCCTTTTGGAGGGAGCCCCGAAAATTCTGGCTGAAGCTGACTTGCTGGCGGATCGAGCCGTCATCGCCTTTGACGAAGTGAATGATGCATTGACGGAAAAAGGGGTTAAGCTGATCGAGAATGACTTCCATGTCGATGACATGTTGGTGAGCAGCAAATTTGCCGATGATACGCTGGTCGAAAAGTTTGCGGATCGTATTATGAATTACGAACCCGAGGCATGGGAAGCTGCCTGAAACCTTCCAATTCGATGAATTGATAAAAACGCTCCTGGTTTCGGGGGCGTTTTTTTTGGGCTTAAGCGGCGGATAGGGCAATAATTTACAGTCTGTTAACATTTATCTTCTAGTTTAGGGTCAGGAAAAACCGCGAACAGAAGCGATTTAGATATGAATTTGGATAAAATTCCAATCTTCGCCGCCCTGACGGAGAAAATGAAATGGCTTACTGCCCGGCAGAGTGTGCTGGCGCAGAATATCGCCAATTCAGATACGCCGAACTATCGGGCGCGGGATCTCAAGCCGCTGGAATTTCGCGAGATGATCGAAGGGCCGAAGGAAGAAGATGGCGTGCAGATCAACCGGACGAATATGAGACATATTTTTGTTGATGAAATCGCGTCATACGAGACAGTAATCAACCGCGATTCAAGCCAAACGACACCGACCGGAAACGCGGTCCTGCTTGAACAAGAGATGATGAAAGTTGCGGAAACGCAAATCCAGTATGAGCTGACAACGTCGCTCTACAAGAAAAATCTGGGGATGTTGAAAACAGCCCTTGGTCGCCGTTAACCGGATCGAGAAAGGATACCGATAACATGGATCTTCTAAAAACGATGACAATCTCGGCCTCAGGCATGGATGCCCAGGGGCAGCGTATGCGGGTTATTTCGGAGAACCTGGCGAACAAGGACAGTATGGGCAAGACGGCCGATGAGGATCCCTATCGCCGGAAAATCATTTCCTTTCGCAATGTTCTGGATCGTGAAACGAATGTGACGAAAGTCAAGGTCGGGCGTATTTCCGAGGACCGGACAGATTTTGACCTGAAATTCAATCCAAGCCATCCGGCAGCGAATGCCGACGGGTATGTCAAGATGCCCAATGTCAATTCCCTGGTTGAGATGATGGACATGAAGGAAACCCAAAGGTCTTATCAGGCCAATCTCGGTGTGATTGAGGCATCGAAAAAGATGATCATGCGAACGCTGTCAATTTTGCAGCAGTAATGAATAGGGACGAGCGGAGAGTAGAAAATGGCTGATACGAGCGCAATTGCGGCAACGCAGGCCTATTCAAAAGCGATAAACAATGCCTTGGGCGCCAAGCCTGATGCCGCGTCTTCTGACGCAGCGGCGGTTGGCGGGCCGAGCTTTGCCGACATGCTGGCGGAAGCGGGCACCGAAGCAGTTGATGCAGGTATTGCCTCCGAGCAGATTAGCCTTGAGGCTGTCACTGGAAACGCTGGCCTTGCGGACATCGTCACGGCCGTCAGTAATGCCGAGGCAACTCTTGAAACCGTGGTCGCGGTACGTGATCGTGTAATTCAGGCTTATCAAGACATCATAAAAATGCCAATCTAGGCTGTAAGGTTAATTTACAGCAAAAGGATTGACGCGATATGAGCCCAACCGATGTCGTCGACGTAGTACGCGAAGCGATTTGGGTCCTTTTGGCCGTTGCCGCACCGGTAATGCTTGTCGCATTAGGCGTTGGACTGGTGATTGCCCTTATTCAGGCATTGACGCAGGTACAGGAAATGACGCTTGTCTTCGTGCCCAAGATTCTGGCGATCTTTCTGTCTTTAATCATTTTCATGCCCTTTATGATTTCGTCGATGATCGGGCTGATGGAACAGATAGCCCAGCGTATCGCGGGCACATGACCACCGGTGGCCGCTAGATGCTGGATGAGTTTCTCAGCGTTAATATTTTCGCCTTTCTTCTGGTTTTCATCCGCCTTGGCGCGGCCTTCATGGTTGTTCCGGGTTTTGGGGAGGCATTTATCCCGCCCCGCGTGCGTCTTGGCATTGCCCTGGCGGTAAGTTTGCTGGTCTTGCCTTTCGCGGCCGATCAGATTCCGGTGGAACCGGCGACACCGATTGAGCTGCTCCTCCTCATGCTGGGTGAGATCGTGATTGGTCTGGTCATGGGCGGTGTGTTGCGATTGCTGCTTAGCAGTTTGCATGTCGCCGGAACGATCATTGCGCAGCAATCCGGACTTGCCGCCGCCCAGTTTTTCGATCCCGCCCAGATGACGCAGGGCGCCATTACCAGCACATTCCTGACCCTGATGGGGCTGACGATGATTTTCGTTACCGATATGCATCATATTTTTATCGAGGGGACTTTTGCGACTTACCGCCTTTTTCCCGTCGGGCAGGTGCCTGATTTTGGTAATATAAGCATACTGATAACGGATTTTGTTCAATTATCATTTAAACTTGGATTCCAGATGTCCGCGCCATTTCTGGTGTTTGGTATTACGTTCTATATCGGGATCGGCCTTATTAACCGGCTGATGCCGCAGGTGCAGATCTTTTTTGTCGCCATGCCTTTGCAGATTATCCTTTCTTTTGCAATTCTGGCGATTACAATCGGTGCCAGTATGATGTGGTTTATTAATTATTACGAGGAAGCGCTGATGCGTTTTCTCGGGGAGTAGGGCGGATGGCTGACGATTCAGATGATGCCCAAAAAACCGAAGAGCCGACCGCGAAAAAGCTGGAAGATGCCTTCAAGAAGGGGCAGGTGCCCAAATCCCAGGAGGTTGGCCATTGGTTTATGACGATCGGAATCACGCTGGTTGTCATGATTTTTATTGCCGGGCTTGGCAATGGCCTGACATACGACCTCCTCAAGTTTATCGAACAGCCGCACACAATTGCGACGGACCGCTTTCATCTGGGTCAGGTATTTGGCGATCTGGGCTGGGAAATCATCTGGGTCGTGGCCCCGGCGCTCGGGACATTGATGATTGCCGGGCTGCTCGGTAATCTCATACAGCATCGGCCCGTTTTTTCGGCTGAGCGGATTAAGCCAAAGCTTGAGAAACTCTCACTGCTGAAGGGCGCCAAGCGGCTGTTTTCCCTCAAATCGATTGTGGAGTTCCTCAAGGGAATTTTCAAAATCACTCTTGTCGGCTCCATCGCCATCCTTTTTGTTTTGCCGTCGATGGATCAACTGCCCGTCGTTGTCTCCTATGATGTGCTGCAGGTCTTGAACCTTATGCAGGATCAGGCGCTGTTGTTGCTCGCCGGTGTTGTTGCGGTAATGAGTGTCATTGCCGGACTCGATTTCATGTATCAGCGCTACAACCACATGAAAGAACTGCGGATGACGAAGCAGGAGATCAAGGACGAGTATAAACAGACGGAAGGTGACCCGATGATCCGCGCCCGGCTTCGGGCCCTCCGTGCGGAGCGTTCGCGACAGCGAATGATGCAGTCAGTACCGGAAGCCGACGTGATCATCACCAACCCGACCCATTTTGCCGTCGCGCTGCAATATAAAGCGGAAGACGAGCGGGCGCCGGTCGTTGTTGCCAAGGGTATGGATAATATCGCCGCAAAAATCCGTGAAATCGCGAACGAGAATGATATTCCCATCGTCGAGAATCCGCCGCTTGCCCGTGCTCTGCACAAGGCTTGTGATCTTGATGACGAAATTCCCTATGAGCATTTCAAGGCCGTCGCTGAAATCATTGGTTATGTTATGCGGCTGAACAAGAACAAGCTGAAGAACTAGGCGGGTTGATGCAGAAACTAATTAGCAGACGGCGGCGCAACCCGAAATTTTCCCTGGGCATGGATGCCCGTCAGCTTGCCGCGGCCTTTTTTCTTTTGGCGGCCCTGATTGTAATCTCTGCGCTGTTGGGACAGGAATTGGGTCTTGTCAATATTATCATCCTCAGTGCTATGGTTGTTGCCGCAATGGGAATTGGCCTTTGGTACCTGATCTTTCATGGCCTGCGACAGGCTGCGAGCGGAAATCTCGACCTGCTATCTGATATCATTTCCACGAGCCCTGAAGGGCGGTTGCTGACAACGAAAGATGGGCGATTTGTTTACGCAAATGATGCCTATTGTACGCTATTGGAGCTTTCGCAGAAGGAACAGCCACAAACATTGGGTGAATATTTTGCGGCGGATAGTGAGGCAAGCGAGAAAATAGACAAGCTCCTGAAAACGGCGGTTTATGCGGGGACCACCGGCGGGCGGATCGATATTGAGACGAAAACCGGGCGGTGGCTTTCTATTCTTGCCCATACCATGGATGTTATGCCGGATAATATCATCTGGTACATAACGGAAACCACGCGGCAGCACCGGCTAGAAGAAGACGAGCGGATCGCGCGTCAGAAATTGTCGGAATATTTCAACAATGCGCCTGTCGGCTTCTATTCGCTGGATGGCGACGGAAAGCTCCAGTTTGCCAACCGGATATTTGCCGACTGGCTTGGCTATCAGCAGGAAGAATTAACAGACAGCCTGATTTCCTTTACGGATCTTGTCGTCAAAACCAATGAAAACCAGTTGGACCTGATGGAGATTTTCTCCGCAACCGGCCCGCTTTATGAAGGGGAACTGACCTTGCGCCGCCGGGACGGCACTTTGCTCCCTGTCCATGTCACCCAGACAATTGTTCGAGATGACGAAGGCACGGTTCTGGGATCCCGCTCCGTGGTACGGGAGTTGCTGCAGGAGCAGGAATGGCGTGAACGTGTTGCGAATGCGGAGCTACATTTCCGGCGTTTCTTTGAGGCAGCGCCGATTGGTATCCTGCTACTTGATAGTGACGGCATCGTCAAGGAAGCAAACCCGGCCTTTCGTGCGCTGACCGGAACGGTGATCAACAAGGCAATCGGTAGTCATGTGACGACACTCGTGCAGGACAGTGACCATGATCTCTTGCGCCAAAAACTGATCGAGGCAAGCGCCAGTGAATTGGCAGCCCCTTCAGTTGAAGTCAAACTACTTGGCACGACAGAGCGGGCAGCAAGCTTCTACATTAGCGCTATTGCCGGTGAAGACCCTGATTCCGGGCGCCTGCTTGTCCATGTAATCGATACGTCGGCGCAACGAAGCCTGGAAGTACAGTTTGCGCAAAGTCAGAAGATGCAGGCCGTTGGCCAGCTTGCTGGCGGGATTGCGCATGATTTCAATAATCTCCTGACAGCGATGATCGGGTTTTGCGATCTGTTATTGCTTCGCCATCAAGTCGGTGATGCTTCTTATTCCGATATCAACCAGATCAAGCAGAACGCCAACCGCGCCGCTGGTCTGGTGCGTCAGCTGTTGGCTTTCTCGCGCCAGCAAACCTTGCGGCCGGAAGTGACTGACCTGACAGACGTACTTGCAGAACTGTCAAACCTGCTCCGACGACTGATCGGGGAGGCCATCGAGCTAAAAATAAATCACGCCCGTGACCTCTGGCTGGTCAAGGTTGACCGCGGACAGTTTGAACAGGTTGTTATTAATCTCGCGGTGAATGCGCGCGACGCCATGTCTGGCGACGGCCTGCTTACATTCGAGACGGAAAATGTGACGGTCCGGCCAAAACAAAAGGAATTCAATGAACTTATTCCGCCTGGTGATTATAGTCTGGTGCGGGTCTCGGATACGGGAACCGGCATTTCGAAAGAAGTGATCGGCAAGATATTCGACCCCTTCTTCACTACCAAGAAAGTCGGCGAGGGCACGGGCCTTGGCCTTAGTACCGTTTACGGCATCATCAAACAAACAGGCGGCTTCATCTTTGCCGAGAATAATGAGGATGGTAAGGGAACAACATTCAGTATCTATCTGCCGCGCCATATGGAAGCAGCCAAATCTAAAGAAAACGGTGAAGCGTTGCAGCAACCCGCTCATCGTGATTTGACAGGGAAGGGAACCATCCTCCTGGTGGAAGACGAGGATCCTGTCCGGCTTTTTGCGGCCAGAGCCCTTGAGAACAAGGGATACACCGTCCTTCAGGCGGATTGCGGTGAAATGGCGTTGGAAGTTGCCCATGATCATGATGGTGAAATTGATCTTCTCATTACTGACGTCGTCATGCCAATCATGGACGGTCCGACACTGGTCAAGAAGATCCTCGGCGAGAAACCGGATCTGAAAGTAGTCTTTATTTCCGGATACGCCGAAGATGCGTTCCGCAAGGACCTTGATTTTGATGTCAGTAAAATCGACTTCCTGCCAAAGCCCTTTTCGCTGAAAGAAATCGCGACGAAGGTAAAAGAAGTTCTCGTACGCGATTGAGGTGAGTAGGGTATGAGAATGGCAATGCAAGGGGTCTTGCATTGAAAGGGCCGGGCATAGGCTGGAATGCATTAACCATGGTTGTCGTGGAGGGCATAATTTATCTTTTCTGGATTGGCACACAAGGAGCCCTGTACCTACGCCAGATTGTGAAGCACTCCAGTGGCAATATAAATACGGTGATACCGCAGCATGGAATAAATACGTTCATCGCGCCAACACCAACAAGTCCAACCGCTCAACCTAATACAACGGCCTTACAACTGGTCAGCACGCATTCTGTAATAAATAATAATCCAAATGAGAACGATGATGATGCAGCGAATGATTCTGAAGATGAGGATCAGAAATCACAAAGCGATGGCAGAACTCAAAACGTAAATCCTGAGTTACAAGGAGACGGTACTGATGATTCATCCGAGAAACCATAAAATAGTCTTCGTTACCAAGCGTATGTAATTTAACACTTGTTTGACAAACTTTGCTTCCCGCCGGAACTTTAAACCGGCGGGAAGTTTTTTTGAGTTCGGCAAAAGGTAAAGGATTTTTTCAGGAAAAAATTCATTCAAACGTTAATGACTTGACATAAGAAAAGCATTTGTTAGTATTTCTGTGCGCAAAGATGCGCAGAAAATTCGAGCGACGTAGCTGAACACCATACAGTGGGATGATGCTTGTCGCTTTTTTTGTGTTGTGTTCAGTCGCGTCCGATTCTAACAGGAGGACGTGATAAATGAGACGAATTCTAACAGGTGTATGTTCCCTCGCGCTTACGGCAGGTCTATGTATGGGGACCGCAGTTGCTGACACAAAGATTGGTGCAATTTTTGATCTGACCGGCGGCTTAAATATTTACGGTGTACAGCAAAACAACGCTTTGCAATTGGCGGTGGAAGATATCAATGCCAAAGGCGGCGTGCTGGGCGAGCCCATCGAAGTCATCACTTATGATGCCCAGTCAGAGCTGAGCAAATATACCCAGTTTGCGAACACGGCTATTCTCCGGGATGACATCACCGCGCTTTTTGCGGGCCTGACCAGTTCCTCACGCGAGGCCATCCGGCCTATCGTTCGTAAGGCGAAAATTCCCTATTTTTATTCTTCTCTTTATGAGGGCGGGGCATGCGATAAAGAAACATTCGTGACCGGCTCTTCGGCGTCACAGCAGATGTCCAAACTGATCGAGTGGGGCGTCAGCACTTACGGTCCAAAGATTTATATTATGGCTCCCGATTACAACTTCGGAACCATTTCCGCCCATTGGGTTCACGAATATGCCGAACAAAATGGCGGTGAGGTTGTTGGTGAAGATTTTCTGCCGCTAACGGTTTCAGACTATGCGCCTACCTTGCAAAAAATTCAGGCTTCCAAGCCTGACTTCGTTGTAGCATTGCCGGTGGGTGCCAACCAGACTGGTTTCCTTGAGCAGTTCGCGGCAGCTGGCCTGAAGGATCGCATCGGTATTGTTTCCACCAACTATGGCTCTGGCAACCAGCAGGTTGTTGTCTCTCCGGAGGCAGGAAAGGGCATTATCGCCAGCGCTGGTTACTTTATGGAAGTGGCGAATGACGAAAACGCGGAGTTTGTCAAGAAGTGGCAGGCTAAGTACGGCACGGAAATTCCCATCGTATCTGGCGCCGTTGACGTCTGGAATGCAGTGCATTTATGGGCACTCGCGGTGAATAAGGCGGAAACCTCCGACAGCGCTGCAGTAATAGAGGCACTTGAAAGTGGACTCAGCTTTAAGGCTCCTAATGGGACGGTATCTCTCGATCCTAAATCGCATCATTTGAACCAGAACATCTATATTGCCGAAGGCAACGCCGATCACGGTTTTGATATTCTGGTGACATTTAACGATGTACCGGCGGCTTTCGAAGCTGAAAAATGTGATCTTATCAAGAATCCTGGCATAGCAGAGCATTTTACACCTGAGAGCTGACATTAAGGAAGGGAGTGCCTTCATCAACAGACGGCACTCCCAATTTTGGAAAAAAAGAAAATGGATTATTTTGCAACAGTTCTGATTTCGTCGCTTTCGAGTGCTTCAATACTACTGATCGCGACTCTCGGATTGGCAGTTGTGTTCGGTCTAATGGGCGTAATTAATTTGGCGCACGGGGAATTTATTATGCTGGGCGCTTATTCTGCCCTAACGGCGACGCAACTCGGAATTCCCTTTATCGCGGCCATTCCGATCGCCGTAATTTTGACAATGGCCTTTGGCGCCTTGGTCGAGATAATCATTATACGTCGCCTTTACGGGCGATTGTTCGACACAATGCTGGCCACATGGGGATTAAGCCTGGCCTTGTACCAGGGCGCAGTATTGATCTTCGGCTCAGTATCTCCTGGCATTGGCATGCCGCAAATGAATTTCAATGTTGGAGATTATACTCTGGCAACTTATCCAATTTTCATGATTCTCGTCGCTGTCATCATGCTTGCGGGCATTTATTTGCTCTTGACGCGTAGTGTCTATGGCATGAAGGCGCGAGCAGCCATTCAGGTGCCTGATATGGCGCGGGCTATTGGTATAGATTCAGCCCGCACAAATACGCTGACGTTCGCCATTGGGTGCGGACTGGCCGGGTTTGCCGGAGCAATCCTCCTCCCTATTGTTCCGGCAACCCCGTCCATGGGCTTTGCTTTTGTTATCAAGGCGTTTTTGACCGTCGTGATTGCCGGCCCAGTCACACTTGCGGGCAGCGCGCTCGCAGCTATTGGCGTTGGTACCGGCGCCAGTGTTGTCGCCAGCTTCATGACATCTGTTGCTGGCGACCTTTTTTTCTTCATTCTGACAGTTGTTTTACTGCGGCTTTATCCTCTGGGAATTTCCGCCAAGTGGCGCATGAAGTTGTAAGGGGGAAGAAATGAAAAATAACATAACTCTCGCTGAAAAGATCTATGGATCTATTGGCTATACAGCTCCGCTTGTTGTCGTTATCGTGGCACTTTCCGCCTCTGGCCTGCTCGATCCTTATTTGGCATATGTCGCGTCATTGTGGGTGATTTTTGGCCTTCTAGGTATGAGCCTGGATCTGGTATGGGGGCGCGGTGGCGTGCTCAGCTTGGGGCAAACCGCGTTTTATGGGCTGGGCGGGTACTTTGGCTCGGTTGTCGCTATCAACTTCTCACATCTCACGGGGAACAGCCTGATTTGGGCGTTGCCAACGGGTGCAATTTGCGGCGCATTGACGGCAGCTGTCATTGGCTACTTTATTTTCTATGCCCGTACCGGACCCCTTCAAACGACAATTCTTACCTACACTTTTACCATTCTTCTTTGGACGCTATCCCAGTCGTTCAAAATCACAATTGGTGACGCCAAAATAGGCGGAGATAATGGCATGGCCAATATCCCCGGCATGATTTTGGGCTTTGGGAAGGATGCACAACAACTTGAACCAAATGCCATGTTCGCGACGGTGGTTCTTATTTCAGCGGTTATATATTTCGCAACCCGCAAGCTTATGAGTGGCCCGTTTGGGAGAATTGTAGACTGTATTAGGATTGACGGCGAGAAAACCGAATTACTTGGCTATGATATACGCAAGTATCAACTGCAGAATTTCATGGTTGCTGGCGCTATCGCAGGTCTCGCCGGCGCCTTGTTTGCTGCGTGGTCAAATTACTTGAACCCGTCGATTTTCTCCGTACAGGAGGCATTGATGGTGCCTATATATGTGCTCGTCGGCGGGGCGGGGACATTGTCAGGGGCATTTATTGGCGCTGTGTTGATTGGCGGGCTTTCGTTCTGGCTGGGCGGGGGAACCATTGGCGGTCAGACGACCCTCATACTTGGTTTAGTCCTGATTGTCCTGGTGGTCTTCTTAAAGAACGGAATATTGGGCGCATTAGATAATTTGTGGCTCCGCTTTCTTCCTGATCGCAATAAGGTCGTGAATTCCATTCAGCCCGTGACGATTGATTCTGCGGTAGTGGAAAATATCCTGACGGATGCTGAAATTGCCGCCGGTCCGCCAAAAACTCTAGAGACGAGAAATGCCGTGAAGGCATTTGGCGGCGTTGTTCCGGTGAACGAGGTTTCCCTGAAGTTTGAGCCGGGTCTTCCGCACTCCGTCATTGGGCCAAACGGTGCTGGCAAAAGTTCATTTCTTAAAGTCTGTGTTGGGATGTATCCGCCCGATTCCGGTAAAGTCCTGCTTGGGGGAGAAGTCGTGTCGCATTCTCCTATTTTCGAATGTGTATCAAAGGGACTTGGGGTCAAAAACCAGAAACCACAGGTATTTGGCGAACTTTCGATTTTCGAAAACTTATGGACCGCCGCATATTCGATGACGCGCGACAAGGAAAAAGCCAACCGGATTGCCGATCAGATACTGACAATGCTGGGCATGCATGAGCAGGGAGATGTTGAAGCTTCTGCCCTGTCCCATGGACAACAACAATGGTTGGATATTGGCATGGTGCTGTGTCTCACTCCACGAACAATTTTGTTCGACGAACCAGCGGCAGGTATGACGAACGAAGAAACACGAGAGCTTTCCCGACTGGTAAGGATTCTCGCCAAGAAGACCACGGTCCTGGTGGTTGAGCATGATATGGAGTTCGTGCGGACGCTGGAAGGCATGGTAACCGTTCTTCACCAAGGAGCCTTTTTTGCAAAGGGTGATATCGGAGAATTACGGGCCGATGATCGTGTTTTGGATATTTACCTGGGGAGACGGAAGCATGTTCAGAGTATCTGACGCGACTGGTGGTTACGGGAAAACTGTCATTATTCATGATGTAAGTCTCAATGTTAAGGAAGGCGAGATTGTCGCTCTTCTGGGCCGCAATGGTGTGGGCAAGTCAACATTGATGAAATACATGACGGGCATTATTCCAGCAAAAAAAGGTAAGGTGGAAATCGCTGGACGTCCCGCACCCAGCACCACTTTCGGGCGGGCTCGGGCCGGATTGGGATATGTGCCGCAGGGACGTTTTGTGTTTCCGCGCATGTCTGTCTCCGAGAATATTGCCGTTGCCGCCGCCACGAACGGCAAAGACCCGTCCGAAGCTGTTGAAGAAGCCCTGGAGGAATTCCCTCTCCTCAAACCAAAAGCAGCGGATCTGGCTGGCGGATTGTCTGGTGGACAGCAACAAGTGCTGGCGCTGGCCAGAGCCCTTGCGACGGATCCATGTGTCTTATTGCTAGATGAACCTACGGAGGGTGTACAGCCGTCTATTATTGACGAAATTGCCGGAACCCTTCTTCGCATAAATAAGGAAAGAGGCCTTTCAATGCTTGTCGCAGAGCAGGACCTGGATTTTTGCCTTTCTATTGCGGAGCGAGCCTATGTGATGGAAAGAGGCGCTATACGGCTCGAAACAGATCGCGAAAATCTGCAAAAGGATAAATCATTGCAGCAAGAGTTGCTGGGAGTGTGACATGAATAAAGAGACAGCATTATCTGACCTGCAAAAGCAACACATAGAGGCAACTCTTGTGAGAATAAGAGGAGGACTAGCTAAACAATGCGATCCGAATCTTGAACCGGCACATATCTTTATTCCGGAGATTTTTAGTGACAGAACAATTGAGTATTGAGAGAAATTGGACTGTCAGCTCTCAGTCCAAAGCCATGGCAGCCGGCGATGTTTCGGCGATGGAATTAGCGGAAGTCGCTCTCCAGCAAGCAGCGGAAAAATCTGTTTTAAATGCGGTCGTTTCGTTGGATCCTGAAATTGTTCGCCGACAGGCGGCGGAGTCCGATGAACGGAGGGCATCCGGACAAACCTTGAGTGAGATTGATGGCATCTGTATTGCGGTAAAGGATAATTTCTGGACGAAGGATTATCCGACAACCGCCTGCTCTAATGCGACCCCGCGGGTTCCAGAAAAAACAGATGCATTTGTAATTGCGAAGCTCCGATCGGCAGGGGCCATAATTTTCGCTAAAACGAATATGCATGAATGGGCGTATGGCGCAACGAACGCGACGTCAAACATTGGCCCGTCCCGAAACCCACACAATATTGAATACACAACGGGCGGCAGCAGCGGAGGATCTGCGGCAATGGTTGCTGCAGGAATTGTTCCAGCTGCTTTGGGGAGTGACACCGGGGGTTCGGTTCGCATACCTGCTGGCGCCTGTGGGATATATGGGTTCAAACCAAGTTATGGCCGCGCATCTCGGCACGGCGTGCTACCGTTATCCTGGTCCTTGGATGCGCCGGGGCTGATGGCCACGACCTTGCATGACTTAGAAATGCTGTTGCCGTTTTTCTTGGGCGCGGATCAGGCTGACCGAACAACGGCCCTGTCAAGGCCCTACACACCCAGTAGAACCACTGATAACCTAAGACTTATAAATCTTGTGGGCGATGGATTGGAGCGCAGTGACGAGGTGGATATCGTGCACAGCAGGGCTCTGAGGCAGGTTCAAGGCGCTGCGGAAATTCGCACATCAGGTATTCCCGGCGTAGCATCATATTTCGCAGCATGGGAAGCGATTCTCCATGCGGAAGCATCAAGTTATCATCTTGAGCAGATGACGGAAGACCCGTCAGGGTACAGTCCTGTCACCCGATCTCACCTTGAGGCCGGAAAGATGCTGTTGGCAACTGAACTGCTGAAAGCCCAACAACTGCGCACTGAGTTTTGCCTGGCCTTAGAAAAGCTCTGGCAAGATGCGGACGCTTTGGTCTTGCCGACCCTTCCTGTCACCGCACCAAAAATTGGCGAAGACTGGCAGGAATTTGGGAATTTGCGGGTTACTAGTCAGGACAGCATGACCTGGTTTTGCTGGCTTGCCAATCTTGCAGGGCTGCCGTGTATCTCTATTCCGTGCGGCATATCCAGTACCGGCATGCCAATAGGAATGATGGTCATGGCGAAAGCGGGTGAGGATGAAAAACTAATTGATATTGTGCATAAAATGGATTTTTCTATCAATCCTTGATAGGGTAGATTGATGAAACAAAACCCGTTTAGCTTCGGCGTCCTGTTCTCGCAATCAGGAATGATGGCGGTAACAGAGATCGCGCATTTGCAGGGTGTGTTACTTGCCTGTGATGAAATTAACATGGGGGGCGGGATAAACGGCCGCTTGCTTGATCCGATTATATTTGATCCACAAAGTGATGCCTCAACTTATGCCCGAATGACAACGGAACTCTTGTTGCGGCACAACGTCAATGTGATTTTCGGTTGCTGCCTTTCATCAAGCCGAAAGCGGGTTTTACCAATTGTTGAAAGGTTCAACGGGGTCCTTTTTTATCCCTCAGTCTATGAAGGATTTGAATACTCACCAAATGTTATTTATGGCGGTGCGACACCAAATCAGATGGTTATTCCGCTGTTGGAATATTTATTTTCCAGGGAATGGAAAAAAGCTGTCCTTATTGGGACGGATACTCTTTTTGCGCGCGAAATAAACCGGATTGTGGCGGAGTTTTTATCGGAAAGCGGCGGAAATTTTATCACAAAAAATTATGTGCCCCTCGGGACGCCTAAAGAGGTTTATAAAAATATAGCGCTCCGCGCCATAGAAAGCCAACCTGACATAATCCTCTCGACTTTTGTCGGCGGAGAAATTCAAAAATTTTATGAGTGCTTTTCAGAATTAGCTGAAACCCACAAATTGCCGCCAATTGCGTCTTTGACGACGACTGAATCTGAGTTGGCGAAACTTCCTGAGAACGCACGCTCCGGTCATTTGACGGTTTCGCCATACTTTGGTTCAGAGGACAGCGTATCAAACAAAAAGTTTGTCGAACTGTATAAATCGAAGTATGGAGACACGCATCAACCAAGCGTTTATACTGAGACGACGTATAGTCAAATTCACTTGCTTTGCGAAGGCCTGAAGTGGTCGGCCAGTGATTCAAGTCAGGATATTTTAAGTTCGCTTTCCAATATTATCTTGGACACGCCGGGCGGGCAAATTTCACTGGACAAGAATACGAATCATACTATTCTGAAGAGAATGATCGGTGAGTCCAATGAAAATGGTGAATTTGACATCGTTTGGAGTAGCCCTGAAGTTGTGAATCCTGATCCGTACCTGATGAGTTATGACCGCCTGATTGTTCCTAAAAGGATGATATGATCGACTCAGATATATCTATTCTGAGAACCTTACGCAAAACTCATACACTCGTCTTACACCCAGATGATGAGGATGGTGTGGCGTTGACACGTCATTTGGCCCGGATAGGATGTGTTGCTGAAAGGGTGTGGCCCGCGCCATCTGAACTGCCGGCGGAGGTCAATGTAGTTTTGTTCCTTCTCAGTCCGGACGAGGACAGCAATTCATATGAATGGATGAGTTCTGAAGTAGATGTGGCGCGCATTGCAATCATTTCCTATGAGACCCCTGAAATTCTTGTACAGTTAGATAAACTTAATGCACACAGCATCCTCACGAAACCCATACGGCATTTTGGTGTTCTTGCTGCCGTTACCAATTCTATTCAAGTTGCAAGCCACATCGCTCGGTTAAGGCGACGAATCCAATTGCAGGAAGAAACTCTCAAAGGTCGTCGTAAGGTGGAAACGGCAATCGGTATTTTGCGAGAGTCCAGAGGTATTTCCGAAGAGCAGGCCTATCGCCTGCTCAGAGAAAAATCGATGAGGGACAGGATTCCAATCGGCGAAATTGCTGAAGCTTTGATAGTCTCAAGTGACTTGTAATCCTGAAAATGGCAATGTTCGGCGTGGTCCGATTGCTTAAAATTCTATACGGTTCACTTCTGCAATCATGAGACGGAAATCCGGGGCCGATATACTTTGTAGGAGTGTTCGGAAAAAGATATGCAAGACACTGTTACTGCATTAGTTATTCTTCCACGGATGCAACTATTTTTCCGCGGGACTTGGTGGGTTAACGCGTGATGAAGTGGGATAGTAATTCCATGACTTATCAATATATTTTGGGCCGCAAAAACTCCGGAAGTGTTTCCGAAGGCTTTTGAATTGGCTCCCCGAACAGGATTCGAACGAGTATACCCGGATTTGCAACCCGCTGCGTCACCACTCCGCCACCAAGCCTCTAACTTGTGGTGTGTTGCCAAAAGCCTAGGTTTTGTAAGGCTTTCGGCAGGGAGTCTCAAGCGCAGCGATGGCGTGCGGAAGCGGCCCGCCGCTGCGTCAGGCCCCGACTTTAACGCCCGACTGGAAATGATCCATGGGCCCGTAGAGCTTGAGGATTTCGGCGAATTCTGTGCGGTCATAGAATTCGCAGTCGCCCGAGGTGAATGCCTTCGCCACCTCAACGGAAAAACGCGCGGCGGCCTCAACGTCGATCAGATGTGTCGCCCCGGTGGCGCAGCCGGCAACCGGCACTTCCGTCGTGATGGCTACACCGACGACTGGCGCCGCCGTCGCCGTGCAGGGCTGCAAAATGCTATTGAGGTGATAAAGGCCGTTGCCGTAAGGGGTGATGTCCTGCTGGGTGAGGGCAAATACATGTGGCAGTTTGCCTGTCACCTGCGCCATCAGATCGAGAAGATCGTCGCTGGTTTTCAGGATATAGCCTGACTTCACAGTCGGGGAGATGGCAAAGCCCCGGTGATTTAGGATCTTGTTGCCCTTGGTCGTATCGACCGAGAGGATGGCATCCATCTCCGCCGCGACTTCCCACGCATTCTTGATCTCCATGGGGATCGGCGAATCCATGAAGGGAACGGGCTTGTGCGGCCGGGTCGGCGCATCGGGGCAGATATGGGTCGTGAAGATGACATCGCCCGCGAGCCGGTCGCCCTGCATCGCCATTTTTGCGAGTTTCGCCGCTGCCGCCAGCACGGCTAGCGCGCCATCACCATCGGAGACGAACCCGATCCGCTCCGGCCGGGCACCAAGGCCGCCGAGACGGCCGATAATGCCGAGGGTCGGGGCGTCTCCGCCCGCTGTTTTCCCGCTCGTTCCCGGTATGTTGAACTTGATGAAGTCCGTCGCGCCGTTGTCGGAGGTGGCGCGCTTGATTTCGCACTCGGCCTTCCCGGTGTCCCTGATATACTCCTGCACCAGGGCGCCGCTCGCCGCCGGCGAATCCAGAATTTCAAAGATATCGATGATTTGTTTCAGCATGGTTCGTCGCCGTCATGTTGTTATTTCCCAGCTTCAGGCTACCTTGCTTTTGGAAAAGCTGACTATGAGGGCGACTACGTATTCCGTTACAGCACCAGCACCTGGCGGATCAGGCCGGAGACCGTGGTAACACCGAGTTTCTTCATTACCCGGCCGCGATGGATTTCGACGGTCCGGTGGCTGATGTCGAGGACGCGGGCGATCTCCTTGTTGGACAGCCCGGCGACGACATTCTCGGCAACCTCGATCTCCCGACGGGTGAGCTGCGGATAGGCCTGTGACATGCGCACGGCGATATTCTTCCTTTCGCGTGCGCGGGTATCAGTCATGGAATTGAGCTGCATCCGGAGCGAGCTTGCCAGAATATTGCGGGCCGTGGCGACGGGTTTTCCACTCTGGGCACTGACTTTCTGCGCCATTTCACCGGAATAGGCCATGCTGTACATGACGATGAAGTCGCAGTTCCGCAAGTTGCTGGTAATATCGTCGATATTGCCGCTGGGGCCGGGAAGGGTATAGCTGACCGACTGGCGGATGGCGGAGCCGTGGGTGAAGATGTTCTCGGTTCCCTGCAGGTCGACGGAATAGATGATACCGACGCGGCAACCGACCATGGAAAGGGACTGCACCCATGCTTCGACAATCGTCTGGCCGTTGAGAAGCGGGGTTTTTGTCACAATGTCATGTTGCAGGCCGGTGCTGACGATGACAATGAAGTCAAAATTTTCCTGATCCAGCTTCTCACAGAGCGCGGCTATCCTCTGTTCCACGAAATCCGCCGAGACAATCTTGTATTCGCCATTCGCGAAACGGGTGTGCAGGGTGATCTGGTTGGGGGAGAGGGGGAGCCGGTCGAATTCTGACGGGTCAATGCCGTCTAGGGCACCGAATTCCTCGATGATGATCTCGGTATCGAGCTGGCGGACGAGCTGCGGCACGATGTCAGGCCGGGGGGCCTGGCCGATCGTGACGAAAGCAATTCTCGGTAGTCGCGCCATCTTTGCTCCTTCGTTGAAAATGCCGTTATAATCGCACTTTTCCGCGAAATTCAAGGCATCAGGAGGGTGTAAGGGCTCTTACGTATTTCATCAATCCGTAACAAGGTTCAAACTTCCCATACTGAATAAATCAATTTTCAGAATATTCGGGGGCAAGTCAATGAGCATGAAAAAGATCAACGGCAAGCGGCTGGCACTGGTAACGATCGGACAGGCGCCCCGCGTGGATATCACCCCGGATATGATGAGCGGTTTCGAGACTGAATACGACATTACCGAGTTTGGGGCACTGGATGGCCTGACAAAGGAGGAGGTCGCCGAACTGGCGCCTAAAAACGGCGAGGCCTGCCTTGTCTCCCGCATGACCGATGGCAGCGAAGTTGTCTGCTCCGCCGAGGAGATCGAGAAACGGCTGGAAACCCTCTTCAAGAAGATCGACCCGGAAAAATTCGACGCAATCCTGATGCTCTGTTCGGGCAAGCTGGACGCGGCGGTTCATACGCTGCCTGTCTTTTCTCCTTATGACACTCTCAGTGCAGAGATTGACGAGCGCCGTGCCGCGAAGAACATGGTCGGCGTCATTTCGCCTCATGCGGACCAGATCGGCAAAATGCAGGAGCATTTCACATCCGAAGATGAGGCGCGCTTCGCTTCGGCGTCCCCCTATGCGGTCGACGAATTCGCTAAGGCGGGCGAGACGCTGAAGGAGACGGATGTCATCATTATGAATTGTATGGGTTTTGACAGCGCCATGGCGGCGAAGGTCGAGGCGGCGGCAAATGTGCCGACGATGACCGTGCGCCAGCTGTTCATGAAGCATGTCGGACAAACATTACGGCAGAAGGCCCCGGCATAAGGGGTCAGGTGGGAATAGAGCCGCATAAAAATCGCGGCAGTGTAGAATTCAACCTGGAGGACGAGAAGATGAATAACCTAAGTAGACGTAGTTTTGGCAGGCTTGTGAAAGTCTGTGCCGTTGCGGGGGTCGCGATGGCGAGCCTTGGGACGGCGACACAAGAAGTCGCCGCGTTCGAGCGGGTCGATGGTGGCAAGATTCTGGTCATCGCCGGGCGCCAGCCGGTCTCGACCCTGGACCCGAGCATCAAATACAACGCCTCCATCCGTAGCCTGCAGCAGGCGCTCTATGATGCGCTGGTGAAATATGACGGCAATCCGCCGGAAGTGAAGCCGTGGCTTGCGGAAAGCTGGGAGCAGAGCGAGGATGGCAAGACCTGGACCTTCAACCTAGTTAAAAATGCCAAGTTCCACAGCGGTAACCCGGTCAATGCCGAGGCGATCAAATATTCCTTCACCCGCACGCTGGAGCTGAAGCAGGGACCGTCCTGGATGCTGTCGGACTTCCTGAAGCCTGAAGGTATCGTGGTTGTTGATGATTACACGGTGCAGTTCAATCTGGAAAAACCCTATGCGGCGTTTCTTTCCTTCATTCCGTGGTGGTACATCATGGATCCAGCCGTTGTGAATGCCCATGTCGAGGATGACGACTATGGTCAGAAATGGATGACCGAGAATGAAGCAGGCAGCGGCCCCTACACGCTGAAACGCTTTGATCAAGGCACGCTCTATGAAGTCGCGCGGGTCAAGGATTACTGGAAAGGCGACGGCGGCTCCAATATCGAAGGGATCGTCTACAAGCTGGTTCGTGAAACCTCGGCGCAGCGCGCAGCACTGATTCGCGGTGAGGCAGATATCGTGCTCGATCTTTCCCCTGACGAATTTGAACAGGTTGCCAAGGCCGATGGGATCAAGACCTCCACCGAGCCGGCGCTGACCGCCTTCGGCCTGAAGTTCAACACCCAGGGCAAATACATGTCCGACAAGAACCTGCGCAAGGCCGTTGCCTATGCCTTCGATTATGACGCGCTGGTCTCTATCTTCAACGGCAACGCCGTCCTGCAGACGAGCCCGTTCACCGATGATATCAAGGGCAAGATCGATGTGCCAGGCATTCCGCGCCACGACATGGAAAAAGCCAAGGAGTATCTGGCGAAATCCCAGTGGCCGGATGGCGGGATCGAGCTGGAATATGTCTATGTTCAGGGCCTCGAGATCGAACGCCTGATGGGTCTTGTGCTGATCGACAAGCTGAAAGGTCTGAATATCACCGTGAAGATGGTGCCGCTGACTTGGCCGAACCTGGTCGCACGTGGTTCATCGGCGGAAACGTCGGCGGACATGATGGCGATCTTCGCAACGCCGGTCTCCACCGATCCAGACGCGGTTGCCTATCAGTATCACCCGGAATCCTGGGGCAAGTACTATGGCACGCATTTCTACGAAAATCCGAAGGTTACGGAACTGATCGAGAAGGCGCGCTATACCACTGACTGGGAAGAGCGGGCGCCGATGTATGCGGAAATCCAGAAGCTGATCGTCGAGGATCAGCCGGAAATCTTCGGCATGATGCGCAAAAGGCTTATCGCCTATCGCGACTATGTCACCGGTTTCTCCTATACGCCGGTCCGTATGACATCGGAAATTGACTATTACGGCTTAGGCATCGGAAAATAACTCCCTTCCTGCCTGTCCTGTCGGATCTATAATGATCCGGCAGGACCCTTTACATGCCTGAGGAAATGACATGCTTTATATGATCGGTAAGCGCAGTATTCTGATGCTCGGCATGCTTCTGGGGCTGCTGATTATCACTTTCACCATTTCCCATGTGGCCCCGGGCGATCCTGCCGCCCTTGCCGCCGGTCCGGATGCGACCAAGGAAATGGTCGAACAGATCCGCGAGAAATACGGCTTCAACAAGCCGCTGGTGGAGCAGTTCTTTATCTATGTGGGGGGCATTTTCGAGGGTAATCTCGGTCGTTCCGTCTATACGACGCGACCCGTGGCGCAGGACCTCATGGTCTATTTTCCGGCAACGCTGGAACTTGTGATCTATTCGATCCTGTTTGCGATTGTTCTTGGCATTCCCATGGGCGTTATCTCCGCCGTCAAACAGAACGGCTGGGTTGATAATATCGTCCGCCTTATCTCTTCTTCCGGCGTCGGGCTGCCGATGTTCTGGCTCGGTCTGATGTTACAGCTCTATTTCGGTTTGCAGCTCGGCTGGTTTCCGCTCGGCGGCCGTCTCGATTTGATGACCGACCCGCCGACGACGATCACCGGCATGTATACGATCGATGCGCTCCTGACGCTGCGTTTCGGCGTCTTTGTCGAGGCGCTCCATTACATGGTGTTGCCGGCGGTGGCGCTCAGTTTTCCGGCGCTCGCCTCCATTGTCCGGGTCAACCGCGCGGAAATGATTGAGACGCTGAGCCTTGATTACGTCACCAACGCGCGGGCGCAAGGCATCTCCCGTTTTCGCATGATTGCAGTCTATGCGCTTAAAAACGCGATGCTACCGACCCTGGCGATCATCGGTTTGCGCTTCGGCTGGATGCTGGGTGGGACGGTATTGATCGAATCCGTCTTTGACTGGCCCGGCGTCGGCCTATACGCGCTGCAGGCCGTTACCGCCTCCGATTTTGAACCGGTCATGGCCGCGACCCTGATCCTCGGCGCCTGGTTCATGCTGACCAATTTTCTCATCGATATCATCTACGGCATACTCGATCCCCGAGTTCGCCAACAGGCATAGAGAGGGGCTGATGACCGACATTATTGACGACGCCGCAGAGCCGACGTTCCGTGAACGTCACGCCAGCACCATCCGTACCTGGCGGCTGTATGCGCGGACCTTTCGCAATAACGGCGCGGCGATGCTCGGGCTGATCATTATCACCGGGTTCATGTTTCTGGTGATCTTCGGCCCGTCCATCGTGCCCTATCCCGAAGACGCCCTTGGCGCAACCCATATCGAGAACAAGCTGCAGCCGCCGAGCGAAAAACATTGGTTCGGTACGGACGAGGTGGGTAATGACGTTTACACCCGCGTGGTTGTCGGCGCCCGTGTCTCGCTGCAGATCGGCCTGATCATCACCGGCATTTCCATGCTGATCGGCGTGCCGCTCGGGATTATCGCAGGCTATGTCGGCGGCTGGGTGGAAGAGTCGATCATGCGGGTGACCGACGTCTTTCTCTCTATTCCCGGGTTGATCCTCGCCATTGCGATTGTCGGAGTGCTGGGGCCGGGGATCGGGAATGCGATGCTCGCCATCTCGCTGGTCTGGTGGCCGGGTTATGTCCGGCTGGTGCAGGCAAAAACCCTCTCGTTGAAGAGCGCGATCTACGTCGATGCTGCCCGGTCCATGGGCGCGAGCAAGATGCGGATTGTCTTCATACATATCCTGCCCAACTGCCTGTCGCCGATTATCGTCAAGGTCAGCATGGATATGGGCATGGCTATTCTCTATGCGGCGAGCCTTGGCTTCCTCGGTCTTGGCGCGCAGCCGCCGTTCCCCGAATGGGGCGCAATGATCAGCGTCGGGAGAAACTATCTGCCGGACTGGTGGTGGTATTCCTTCTTTCCGGGCCTCGCCATCTTCCTGACGGTGCTCGGCTTCAACCTGCTGGGCGACGGCCTAAGGGACATTCTGGATCCGAAGGGGAGAGAATAATGACGGAGCTTCCGGTTCTTGAAATTCGCGATTATCGCTTGAATTTCAATACGTTCGACGGTGTTTATCATGCACTGGACGGCGTTAATCTCGCAGTCGGAAAAGGACAGTCCCTCGGGATCGTGGGAGAGACGGGCTGCGGGAAATCCGTGACGGTCCGGAACGTACTCGGCCTGCTGCCAAGCCCGCCTGCCGAAGTGATCTCCGGCGAGATTCTCTATAACGGCAAGGACATGCTGAAAGTCACACGGGAGGAGATGCAGAAGATCCGCGGGATCGAGATTGCCATGATCTTCCAGGACCCGATGACCTATCTCAATCCGGTGTTCACCATTGGCACGCAGATGGTCGACGTGATTCTGACCCATCAGAAGGCCCTCGATAAGCGCGCCCGAAAGAACAAAAAGCAAGCCCGGGCCCATGCGATCGAGATGCTGCGCAAGGTGCATCTGCCAAATCCGGAGAGCCAGATCGACCGCTATCCGCATGAGCTCTCAGGCGGGATGCGGCAGCGGGTGCTGATCGCCATGGCGCTCTCGGGCTCGCCGAAGCTGCTGATCGCGGATGAGCCGACAACTGCACTCGATGTGACGATCCAGGCGCAAATCCTCGACCTCATCGCGGAGCTAGTGGAGGATATGGGCCTTTCCGTTGTGATCATCACCCATGATCTCGGCGTGGTGGCGAAAGTCTGCGATAATGTCGCAGTGATGTATGCGGGGCAGGTGGTCGAGTATGGCACGATCGAGGAGGTGTTCGGCAATCCGAAGCATCCCTATACGGAAGGGCTTTTGAAATCCATTCCGCATCCGGGCAAACCACCGGAGGAGCTTTATGGCATTCCGGGCTTCCTGCCCAATCTGCTGACCCCACCGGCGGGTTGCCGGTTTCAGGCACGCTGCCCCAAGGCGATGGAAATTTGCGGAACGCCACCGGTAAACCGGAACAACGCGGCCCACGACCGGACTGTGCTGTGTCACCTTTTTGAGGAAGGATTTGCGGATGCTTGAAACCCATGATCTGACGGTCGGCTTCCGGGTCCGCGCCGAAGGCAAGAAAGCCATCCTGACGGCGGTCAACAAGGTTAATATCCGTATCGAGAAGGGCGACGCTCTCGGGCTGGTGGGCGAATCCGGCTCCGGCAAGTCGACGGTGGGGCGGACAATCCTGCATCTGAACAGGGCGACCGGCGGCAGTGTTATGCTTGACGGGCAGGACATCACTCGCCTGAATTCAGCAGATGAAAAGGTTCTTCGCCGCCGGGCGCAAATGGTGTTTCAGGACCCGCACTCGGCGCTGAATCCGCGCATGACGATCATGCGCTCGGTCGCCGAACCGCTGATCCTGCATACGAAACTGCGCGGCGCGGCATTGCGGGAGAAAGTCGGATCGCTGCTGGAAATTGTCGGACTACAGAAGCAGTTCCTTTATCGTTATCCTCATGAGCTTTCCGGCGGGCAGAAACAGCGCGTCTGTATCGCGCGGGCCATTGCGCTCAACCCGGAGCTTCTGGTGCTGGACGAGCCGACCTCGGCGCTCGATGTGTCGGTGCAGGCGCAGATCCTGGAATTCCTGAAAGCGATCCAGAAGGAACTCGACCTCACCTATCTCTTTATCTCCCATAATCTTGCGGTGATTCGTTATGTCTGCAACCGCGTCGCCGTGATGTATCTCGGCCAGATCGTTGAGCAGGGAGACACGGAGGAAGTCTTCAGCAACCCCAAGCATCCCTATACCCGGGCGCTTCTGGAGGCGGTGCCGCTGCCCGAACCCGGGCAACCGAGGCGCAGCAAGCCGCTCACCGGCGATATCCCGAGCCCGCTCAACCTGCCGAAGGGCTGCTTTTTCAATACGCGCTGTGAAAAGGCGATGGCGGGCGTGTGCGACGTGAAGCCGATTCCCAATTTCACCACCGATGACGGACGGCTCGTGCGCTGCGTTCTCTACGATCCGGAAATGCAGCCAAAGGCCGTGGCCGCCGGTTAAATCCGCGCGTTTGAGATATTGCGGACGATCAGCCGCATCAGTTCCCCGCCTGTGGAGACCCCCATTTTTGCAAGCATGCGGGCGCGGTGGATTTCGACCGTGCGCGGGCTGATGCCGAGCTCCGCGGCAATTTCCTTGTTGGCGAGTCCCTTGATCAGATGGTCGAACACCTGACCCTCCCGCTTTGTCAGCTTTTCGAGCCGCAGGCTGAGCGCGCTCCCCTCCAGCAGTTCGGCGCTGGTCGAGGTTTTCCGGCTCTGTTTGAGGATTTTCGCAAGGGTGCCGGAGATGATCCGCCGCATCTGCACCACGGGCCGGCCGGATTCCTGCTTGATCAGCTCCCGCATCCGCCCGTCATAGCCGACGGAATTGAGAACGATGATATCGCAGTCGGCGAGCTTTTTCGCGGCATCGATGAGGGCCGTGTCGCTGAAGGCTGGACCATAGACGGACTTGATCCGGGACGCGCCGAATTCCTTTCCCGGCGCGAGCTGGCCCTTCAGGGGGCGGACCTGCCCGACCTTCTGGCCGGCGATCAGGATCGATTCCATAAACCGGTCGAGAACATTCTGTGCATGGACGACATAGGGGTTGGTGGTACCAAGATCGAAGACACCGGTGGAGGCGATGACCGTCAGGTCGTTAATGCTCTTGCCGCGCCCCTCGCACAGCTCCAGTATCCTGTGGCGCAGCCAGCTTTCCGAGATAGCGACGATGGACCCGTCTTTCAGGCTGGTCGCGATGCCGGTTTCATCGGGCCGGGGTTCCAGTTCCATGATTTCGGCGAACGGCATATCGTCAAGCGCGCCGAGTTCCACCACCTCGACCTTTTCCGGCAGGTCGGCGACGATTTCGTCAATCATGTCCTGTCGTGGTGATTGCCCGGCGGTGATGAAGGTGATGCGTTGCAAGCGGATGTCCTTGTCCTGGTCGCTCAGTATGAGCCCATAGTATATCGCGCCAGATGTCGCGCGCCAGTTTAAAGGAAACATGAAACCGGCCTCTAGGTGCCGCTACGTATTTATGTAAACCAGCGATCGATCTAGGGTTAGGGCATCCTATCGAAACGAGATTGCGAGATTAAAATGGCTGAACAGTTAGGGCACGCATCGACAGCGCAAGGCGAGGAACGCCCGCTTGGAACCGGAGAGCGCTATATCACTGCGGAGGAGGTCGAGGCGCTGGCACTCGGTGCCTGGATACTTGGAACAGGCGGCGGCGGCTCGCCCTATCTCAATCTCCTGAATGTGCGGGAGCTTTACAAGAAGGGGCACCGGGTTGTCCTTAAAGACCCGATGAGCCTGCCCGATGACGCGCTGGTCGCGGTTCTTTCCACGCAGGGCGCGCCGATTGTCGGGATGGAACGGCTGGCGGACCCTGAAAATTCCCTGAAACCGCTGCGTATTCTCGAAGATTATCTCGGGCGCCGGTTCGATGCGGTGATGCCGGTGGAAATCGGCGGCGGCAACGGCATGCTCCCCCTTGCGGTTTCCGCGATTTCCGGCCTGCCGACGATTGATGCCGACAGCATGGGCCGCGCCTATCCGGAAGCCCAGATGACGAGCTTTTCCGCCGCCGGGCTGCAATGTTACCCGCTTGCCATGGCCGATATCCGCGAAAACGAGATCCTCATCAAGACCGCTGACAGCTGGAAATGGATGGAGCGGATCAGCCGGAAAATATGTACCGAGCTGGGGTCCACCGCCTCCACCTGCAAGGCGCCGCGCTCGGGCGCGGAAGTCAAGAAGTTCGGTGTGCTGCATACGACGACGAAGGCGATCAGCCTTGGCCGCGCCGTGTTCGAGGCGCGCGAGAAGCATACCGACCCTGTCGCGGCGATTGTCGAGAATTGCAAGGGCCTCAAGCTGTTCAAGGGCAAGATCACGGATATTGAGCGGCGCACGACGGAGGGTTTCCTGCGCGGGCGCGCCGAACTTGAGGGGATGGATGAGGATCAGGGCAGGCAATTCACCCTCGATTTCCAGAATGAATATTCCGTCGGATCGCAAAATGGCGAAGCCGTGGTGATGACCCCGGACCTGATCTGCGTTGTCGACAGCATCAATGGCGACGGTATCGCAACGGAGACCATCCGCTATGGCCAGCGGGTCACGGTGCTGGCGCTTCCGGCGCCGGAAATCTTCCTCACCCCGCGCGGTCTTGAGCTTGTGGGCCCGCGCGCCTTCGGGTTTAATTTCGATTATAAATCAGTATTTTAAGGGAATAATCTCATGCAACGCATTGGCATTGATGTCGGCGGTACAAACACGGATGCGGTTCTCGTCGATCAGGACAAGGTGGTTGGTGCGGTCAAGACCCCGACGACCCGGGATGTCACCGGCGGCGTGCGCAAGGCGCTCGAAGACCTCATTTCGCTTGTCGGGCCGGAGGCGAAGAACGCGAGCTCCGTCACCATCGGCACCACCCATTTCCTGAACGCGGTGGTCGAGCGGCGGCGGCTCAACAAGGTGGCGGCGGTGCGGCTGTGCCTGCCCGCCTCCGCGAGCCTGCCGCCCTTCGTCGACTGGCCCGAAGATGTCGCTGCTCTGGTCAATGGCGGGCGCTATCTGGTGCAGGGCGGCCATGAATATGACGGGCGGGAGATTGCCCCGCTCGACGAGGCGGAACTGTCCCGCATCGGCAGGCAGATCGCGGCGGATGGCATCACCTCCGTCGGGATCAGCGCCGTCTTCTCGCCGCTCAATACGGAATTCGAGGAACGGGCGCGGCAGATTATCGAGACCGAATGCCCCGGCGTGCGGGTCACCTGTTCGCACAGCCTTGGCCGTCTCGGCCTGCTGGAACGCGAGAACGCGACGCTGCTCAATGCCGCGCTTCTGGACCTCGCGGAAGAGGCAACGGATGCCTTTCAGCAGGCCCTCGAACAGCTCGGTATCACTGCGCCGCTCTATATCGCGCTCAATGACGGGACGGTGACGAATGCGGAAATGACGCGGAAGTTCCCGGTCTACTGCTTTGCCTCCGGCGCGACCAACAGTATGCGCGGCGCGGCATTCCTGTCGAGGATCGAGAATGCCATCGTCTGCGATGTCGGCGGGACGACGACGGATATCGGCAGTCTCGTCAACGGTTTCCCGCGCGAGGCCAACAGCACCGTCACCGTCGGCGGGGTACGGACCCTGTTCCGCATGCCGGACCTGATTTCCATCGGCATCGGCGGCGGCACGCGCATTCATGACGACCCGCTTGATGTCGGGCCGGACAGCGTTGGATTTCGCCTGACCGAGGAGGCGCGGGTCTTCGGGGGCTCGCAACTGACGCTCACCGACATTGCGGTTTCGAAAAAGCTGATGGCGGCGGGGGACGCATCGAAAATCGCCGATCTTGATCCGGCATATGTCGAGAAGGTGCTGGCCATCGTGCATGATCGGATCGCCAGCAATGTTGACCGGATCAAGACGGAGGCGGCGGATGTGCCGCTCATCGCGGTCGGCGGCGGCGCACCTTTGATCCCGACAAAAATTCCCGGCATCTCGCATGTCCATCATGTCGAGAATTATTCCGTCGCCAACGCAGTCGGGGCGGCCATCGCCCAGATCAGCGGTGAGGCGGACCAGGTGTTCCAGGGTCTCAGCCGCGATGAGGCGCTGGCCGAAGCCCTCAAAATCGCAGGAGAGCGGGCCATCCAGTCCGGCGCAGCGGAAGGCACTCTCAAAACCATCGAGATGGAGGATTTGCCCATCGCCTATATCCCCGGCCATGCTATCCGGGCAAGGGTGCGTGTCATCGGTGATATCGCGGCGCTTTCGGGATCGTAACCCAGAAAATTCTTATATTCGTCACTCGGAGTTTCAAGGAGTTATTTATCCGAAGCGGAAAATGAAAAAGGCAAGCCTTCTATTGAAATGATTATAGGTATTGCTGATTATTTCACGCACTTAAATGTCCATTGGCTACTTACTGGCGAAGGTTCGTTTCTTAGTCCAGTAGCGTATGATGAAGATGGATGGAGTATCCCGAGAGAATGTCATTTAGATTATCGTTGTTTGCTTAATGTTTTTACGCTTATTGTGGAGAAGTTGGGAGAAGACTGACTCATTCGACAAAAGGGTCCGCAATCAGGAAAAATATCTATAACCTATTGAAAACTATGAATTTCATATTGAGGACCCTTCAATATTCATGAAAATCAATAACTTAACTCCATTTCATGGAAAAATAGCTCCATCCGAATCTATCTAATATGGAAAAATAAAAGAATCCGGATCATAGGTCACTGGGGAGGCGTTATTGATCTCCTGGCCTGGAACAAATCAAAAACAATTCCTATTTTCCCTTAATTAACAAGCATATATAAAGTTCTTGCAAATAAGAACAAAACATGTACATTTATGGCAGTTGCATCCGCTACAGACCTATGGAATAAGGGGAGATCGATGGTAAATTCAGCTCTGAAACTCGTTGAAGCAGGTGGCATGGACAAGAAAAAAGCGTTGGAAGCAGCCTTGAGTCAGATCGATCGGGCCTTTGGTAAGGGATCGGTCATGCGGCTCGGCCAGCAGGAGACCCTGGATGTGGCGGCGGTACCGACCGGATCGCTCGGTCTTGATATCGGACTCGGAATCGGTGGACTCCCAAAGGGGCGCGTGGTTGAGATTTATGGACCGGAAAGCTCCGGTAAAACTACCTTGGCGCTGCATGTGGTGGCGGAAGCGCAGAAGCAGGGCGGAACTTGCGCCTTCATCGATGTGGAACATGCGTTGGATCCGGTTTATGCCCGCAAGCTTGGCGTGGATGTGGATGAATTGCTGATATCGCAGCCGGATACGGGAGAGCAATCGCTGGAAATTACCGATACGCTGGTCCGCTCTGGCGCGATTGACGTTCTGGTGGTTGACAGTGTCGCGGCACTGGTGCCGCAAGCGGAGCTGGAAGGAGAGATGGGGGATACCCATGTCGGGCTGCAGGCACGGCTAATGAGCCAGGCTTTGCGGAAACTGACTGGTTCCATCTCGCGCTCCAACTGCATGGTGATTTTCATCAACCAGATCCGCATGAAGATCGGGGTAATGTTCGGCAGCCCGGAAACAACATCCGGCGGGAATGCCCTGAAGTTCTATGCGTCCGTTCGGCTTGATATCCGCCGGATTGGGCAGATCAAGATCAAAGATGACATTGTTGGCAACCAGACCCGGGTCAAGGTCGTGAAGAACAAGGTGGCGCCGCCGTTCAAGGTGATCGAGTTTGACATCATGTATGGCGAGGGAATCTCGAAGACGGGTGAAATTCTCGATCTGGGGGTCAAAGCGGAGATTGTCGAGAAATCCGGCTCCTGGTATTCCTACGATAGCCAGCGCATCGGGCAGGGACGGGAACAGGCAAAAATTTTCCTGAAGGAAAACCCGGATATTGCCAAGGCAATTGAGCAGAAAATTCTGGCAAATGCTGGTGTCCTCTCAGAGGTGCTGCAGGGTAATCCGGAAAGCGATACCGCTCATGATGAACTGATGGCGGATGATTGATACGACATCTTCATGAATCTATAAAAAGCCGGCCCTGAAGGCCGGCTTTTTCTTTGAAGCAGTCTGAAAGCTAATCAGGCCATTTCTTTTTGCAGGTTCGCATCCAGTGCATCGAGGAACTGGTTCGTGGTCAGCCATGGCTGATCGGGGCCGACCAGCAGCGCGAGGTCTTTCGTCATCTCACCGCTTTCCACAGTTGCGACGCAAACCCTCTCGACGGCCTCGGCGAACTTCTTGAGCTCCTCATTATTATCGAGCTTGGCACGATGCAGAAGGCCGCGCGTCCAGGCGAAAATGGAGGCAATGGGGTTGGTCGAGGTTTCCTCGCCCCGCTGATGCATCCGGTAGTGGCGCGTCACAGTTCCGTGGGCGGCCTCGGCTTCGACAGTGTTGCCGTCCGGGGTCATCAGAACGGAGGTCATCAGGCCAAGGGATCCGAAGCCTTGTGCAACCGTGTCCGACTGGACATCGCCATCATAGTTCTTGCAGGCCCAGACATATTTGCCAGACCATTTCATGGCGCAGGCGACCATATCGTCGATCAGGCGATGTTCATAGGTTAGGCCGCGCTTGTCGAACTCTGCCTTGAACTCATCCTGGAAGACTTCCTCGAAGAGGTCCTTGAACCGTCCGTCATAGGCTTTCAGGATGGTGTTCTTGGTCGAGAGATAGACCGGCCAGTTCCGGTTGAGGCCATAGTTCATGCAGGCCCGCGCAAATCCGCGAATGGAGTCATCCAGGTTATACATGCTCATGGCAACGCCACCGGAAGGGAAGTCAAACACTTCGAATTCCTGGGCTTTTCCGCCGTCAGCAGGTTCGAACTTCATGGTCAGTTTGCCAGGGCCCTTTACAACCTTGTCCGTTGCGCGGTACTGGTCGCCGAAGGCATGACGGCCGATAACGATGGGATCTGTCCAGCCCGGAACCAGCCGCGGCACGTTAGAGCAGATGATGGGTTCGCGGAAGACGGTACCGCCCAGAATGTTGCGGATTGTGCCGTTGGGGGATCGATACATCTTTTTAAGGCCGAATTCCTCGACCCGCTGTTCATCCGGCGTGATCGTGGCGCATTTGACGCCGACACCGTATTTGATAATGGCGTTTGCCGCATCGACCGTGATCTGGTCATCGGTTGCGTCGCGTGCTTCCATCCCGAGGTCGTAATATTTAAGATCGATATCCAAATAGGGGAGGATGAGCTTGCTCTTGATAAAGTCCCAGATGATCCGGGTCATTTCGTCGCCATCCAGTTCCACGACTGGATTTTTGACTTGAATTTTTGGCATATCGACGTCCTTCTTAGCCTATGGGTTATTTGTTCTGCGGCTGCAAAATATCACTGACGGCGAACTGTGCAAGCGCATCCGTCAAAAAAACTGGGTTTTATCGCTAGAATTTTGAAATATCGGCCCTGAATTCCGCCTCCGGCTCGTTCATAAGGGTTGGAATGATCTCCTCCAACCGTTCGACTACAGTAAAAAACTCGCGCGCTTCCGCCTCGACGAATCCTGCATCGATCATATGGTCCATAAGATCGAGCAGCGGTTGCCAGTACTTCTTGTGATTAACCAGCAGGATCGGCTTGTCATGCAGGCGAAGCTGACGCCATGTGATCATTTCGAATGTTTCATCGAGGGTTCCGAGCCCGCCCGGCAATACAGCAAAGGCATCGGACATCTGAAACATCATTTCCTTGCGGGCATGCATGCTGTCGACAACATGGAGCTCTGTCAATTTCTCGTGACCAACTTCAATATCATGTAGATGACGAGGGATAATCCCGATAACCTGTCCATTAGCCGCAAGTGTGGCATCGGCGATGACGCCCATCAGCCCGACGTGACCGCCGCCATAGACAAGCCGGATACCATTTTCGGCGAGTGCTTGTCCGAGGGACTTGGACGCGTCAATATGAGAGGGGTCCGTCGGCATCCGCGAGCCGCAGTAAACGCAAAGGGAAGATATTTTGGTCATAGATCAGACTATATTGGTAAAATACGGAATATGAGAAATATATTTGCCGTCATTGTTTGCTGTTTCCCGATCCTTGCGTCAAGTTCTGCTTTCGCGGGAGAAGCGGATGTGACTGACGTCAAGGTAGTGAAAGTTGACGCTGACGTCTTCCGGTTCAGTGTGACCGTTCGTCATGCCGATGAAGGATGGGAGCATTATGCGGATCGTTGGGAGGTTCTCGATATGAACGGAAACAGTCTTGGCAGCCGGGTGCTTATGCATCCCCATGTAAACGAGCAACCCTTTACCCGATCCATGACGCTATCCCTTCCGATGAATGTGAAAGAGGTACGCGTTCGGGCACACGACAAGTTGCACGAATACGGTGGTGAGGAGATGGTTGTCGCGGTGCCGGATTAATTGGACCTCTTGGGAAGCCGGCAAGATAATGCTATGATTCTGTTTATAAGATTTAACTGCAAGGGAGTGATGAGATGAGAGTAATGCTGACCAAAACCGCAATTGCCGTGCTGGCGGGCGGTGCTATGTTCCTTGGGATTGCCAGCGCGCATTCCGAATCCACAGGAAATAAAGAAGCGGACTTCCGGATTGCCGAAATGAAAAAACTTGGCGGCAATATGGGCGCCATCGCCAAGGTCGTCAAAGGGGAGGCGAACTATACTGAAGCCCTGATTGACAATGCGAAGGAAATTTCTGCAATCGCGGCAAATATGGCGAAACTCTTTCCTGAGGGCTCCGGCGTTGAAGCCTCTCGCGCCAAACCTGAAATATGGGATGCTCAATACGCAGCAGATTTCCAGGAGGATATAGACGCTCTCCAGGCTGCCAGTACGCAGCTGGTTGTCGCGGTTGAATCGGGGGACGTTGCGATGATTGGCGCGGCCTTGAAAGAAACCGGCGGCACCTGCGGCGGTTGCCATAAACAATTCCGTAAACCGAAGGAATAATTAGCGGTTGGTTTTTGGGGTGATCTTTCAAAAAGGACAAAAGCGACCTTCGATAAGAAGGTTCGCTTTTGCCCTTCTTGGTGCCACGGCGATCCTGCTGACTATTGGAGCAAACGATAGTCCGGCCCAGGAGGACGAGGATAAGGGCGCTTATCTTACGGCGGCCGGTGGGTGTTACGGCTGCCATACCGATATAAAGAACGGTGGCAAGCCGTTCGCTGGAGGGCGACCTCTGGAAACTCCGTTCGGGATTTTCTATACACCGAATATAACGGCCGATCCGGGAACGGGTATTGGACGCTGGACGGATGAAGAATTCCTGAAAGCCCTTAAAGAGGGGTTAGGGCCGTCCGGTCATCCCTATTTCCCCGCTTTTCCCTATACCAGCTATACCAAGATGACAGATGAGGACGCGCTTGCGATCAAGGCGCATTTGATGTCTCTGGCGCCAGTTGTTCTGGAGAACAGGCCCCACGACGTTTCTCCTCCATTTTCCTGGCGTTGGCTGCAATGGGGCTGGCGCCTTCTCTTTTTTGATGAGGGTCCTTATGTGCCGCCCTCCGATGCGACAGAACAGGTGGCCCGCGGAGGGTACCTGGTGGATGCTTTGACCCATTGCGGGGAATGTCATACGCCGCGCAATTTTCTGGGCGGGTCGGACAAAAGCCTTTATCTGGCCGGTGCGGCAAATGGTGCGGAAGGGGAATTGGTGCCCAATATTACCCCCGATGATGCCACCGGGATCGGAGATTGGTCAGAAGGGGATCTTGTCAGTTTCATGAGTGATGGCATGATGCCTAATTTTGATAATGTACAAGGCTCGATGGCCGAGGCAATTGATCACAGCCTGTCCAAACTAACGGAAGAAGACCGCGCCGCGATTGCCGCATATTTGAAAAGCATTCCGCCAATAGAAAATAAGGTTAAACGGTCCGATCCCTGAATTTCCATGAATTTTACTAAAGATTGCGTGAACAGCCTCAGACGTTCATAATAGCATCATATAAGGTTAATTGAGTGAGGCTCCGGTGCGCGTATTTGGTATCCTGGCAATATTGCTGCTTTTGGTGGCTGGTCTGTTTCTCTACCGTAGTGACATTTTCTCCGGTTCTGTGCCGCAAGGCCCAATTGAGTCGGCTCCTCCTTCAGCGACAGCAACTGGCGGTGAGGGGACGGCGACAGAAGATAAGACAGCCGACAGCTCGACAGAAAAGAACACGAAACAGGCTTCCGTCTCTTCCGCCACGGTCATTGACAAGGAACTTGACGATGAGTCAGAGACCGAGGGCCAGAAGATGGCGCTCCTGCGCCCCAGTTTCGATGTTATCCGTATAGACCGCAATTGTGATCTTGTTGCGGCGGGGCGGGCGGTGCCGAACGCGGCGGTGGAAATATACATTGGTAGTGAAAAAGTGGGCGACGCGACAGCGTCCAAGAATGGCGATTGGGTCTTTATCTCCAGCAGGCCGCTTCCTTCCGGCTCGCAGACGGTTAATCTCAGCGCGCAGAATCCGGATGGCCAGCAGCTGGAATCCGGCACTCTTGTTGTCATGAATGTTCCCGATTGCACAGTCCCACTTGAACAGCGGGCGCCCGCCATCGCGATGATGGTCCCGAAGGAAGACATCCAGAAGACGGACGACGGTCAATCCGTTAAGCTCTTACAAGTTCCCGAGGCGAAAGGAGATGTTTCCGCCGCCAAGGAACTCTCCCTTGGCTCGGTAAACTATGATGACAAGGGCACGCTGGGGCTGTCGGGGCGGGGGCTGCCGGGAAACAGTGTCGTTATTTATGTTGATAACAAGCCGGTCGGTACGGCTAATATTGACGCGGACGGCAATTGGGAGCTTGTGCCGGATCAATCCATTCCCGCGGGCAATCATACACTCCGTATTGATCAATTGGATACAGCCGGGAAAGTTATTTCGCGTGTCGAACTTCCCTTCCAGAAAGCCCCGGCAAGCGATGTCGTCCTTGCACAGGCAAGTGGCGGACTAAGTGCTATTGTCCAGCCGGGGAACAGCCTGTGGCGTATTGCCCGGCGTGTCTATGGTGAAGGGATGGAATATACTGTGATCTATCAGGCCAATCAGGACCAGATCCGTGATCCCGATCTGATTTTCCCGGGGCAGATTTTCAACCTTCCGGGCAAGCAATAGAGCGTAATCCAGCCTCCGGAATGTGGCCACGGTCACAATTATCCGATCAAAACAGAATTCCCGTCTTTAATCGCCAGCTATTACGCTATGTTAGCAAGACTTGCAGCCACAGCGGATAGAATATGAGCAGCCAGAAATTCGACACGCATTCGCACCAGGAAAGACGGAGTCACTTTGCGACCCTGCGGTCTCTGATTGAGTATCTTTGGGTTGAAGGACGGCGCGATCTGAAGTTTCGTGTTGTTCTGGCGTTTACCCTGCTGGTCATGGCCGAGGTGGCGTCCGTTTACACACCATATCTGATGAAATTTATCGTTGATGACCTGACCGGTGATGTGAACCCGGTTGTCCTCATGCCGCTGGGGCTGATTGTCGCCTTCGGGGTCGCCCGCGTTTTGACGCAGTCCTTTTCCGAGTTGCGCGATGCGGTGTTTGCCAAAGTCGGGCAGCATGCTATCCGTCAGGTGGCGCTGAATACATTTCGGCATTTGCACCGGCTTTCCTTGCGTTTTCATCTCGACCGGCAGACCGGCGGTTTAAGCCGGGTGATCGAGCGGGGCACGAAGGGGATCGATTTCCTGCTTCGCTTCATGCTTTTCAACATTGTCCCGACGGTCTTGAAAATCCTCTTTATCTGCGGAATATTGCTTGTTGAATATGGCTGGCTGATGTCGCTGATCACTTTCGTTACGCTGCTCGGCTATATATATTTCACCCTGGCGGTCACGGAATGGCGGTTGAAATATCGGCGGACCATGAATGAGAAGGACAGCGAAGCCAACACCAAGGCGATTGATAGTCTGCTGAACTTTGAGACCGTGAAATACTTCGGCAACGAAGACCATGAAGCGCGCCGGTTCGATCGGGCGCTTGCTTCCTATGAGACGGCGGCGGTAAAGAGCAATACGACGCTCGCTTACCTCAATATAGGACAGGGGTTGATTATCAGCTCCGGATTGGTCGCGGTGCTGCTACTCTCGGCGAAGGGGGTGGTTGACGGGGAATATACGGTTGGTGATTTCGTGGCAATTTATGGATTTTTGATGTTACTGATGCAGCCGCTTAACTTTCTTGGCTTTGTCTATCGGGAGATTAAGCAAAGTCTGGTCGATATGGAGAAGATGTTTGAGCTGCTGACCGTCTCCCGCGAAATCGACGATGCGCCGAATGCGGTACCGTTGGTACCTGGCGGAGGCGAGATTGAATTTCACAATGTCGATTTCGGCTATGGAGCGGATCGGCAGATTCTGCATGGTGTGTCTTTCAAGGTCCCGTCCGGCAAGACCACGGCGATTGTCGGCCCGTCGGGAGCGGGTAAATCGACCATTTCGCGCATCCTTTTCCGCTTTTATGATGTCGATCGGGGCAAGGTAACCATCGACGGGCAGGCGATTGACGAGGTGACGCAGGATTCCCTTCGCGCGGCTATCGGAATCGTGCCGCAGGATACGGTTCTCTTCAACGATACGATTCGGTATAATATTGCTTACGGGCGGCCGGGCGCTAGCGAGGCGGAAATCGAAGAGGCGGCGCGACTTGCAAGCATCGACGGTTTTATCGAGAAACTGCCGGACGGATATAATGCGATGGTGGGGGAGCGTGGGTTAAAGCTCTCCGGCGGCGAAAAACAGCGGGTTGCCATCGCAAGGGCGATATTGAAACAACCGCGAATACTGCTCTTTGACGAGGCAACGTCGGCGCTTGATTCCCATACGGAGAAGGAAATCCAGGCAAGCCTCGCTGAAGTGTCAAGAGACCGCACGACCCTTGTCATCGCCCATCGCTTGTCCACCGTCGTGGAAGCAGATGAGATCATTGTGCTTGAAAACGGGCGGATTCAGGAGCGGGGCCGCCATCATGATCTTTTGGCGCAAGGCGGAAAGTATGCGACCATGTGGGCTCGCCAACAGGAAGCGGCGAACTATCAGGAGAAACTTGAGCAAATCAAGGATTAGGCGTTAGAATTCGGCTGTTGGTAACGCACTTATCTTTTTGTTCTTTTTGACGCTAACATGCGTTATGACCTAGGTTCAGTATCAGACCGCGTGGTGAAGGGACTCTATTATGGATACGTTAAAATCAGTATTGGTGCCTATAAACAAGGAAGGGCATCGGTTTATCGCCATATTTGCGGCGATTACCCTGGCGCTGTTCCTATTCACCTGGCCACTTCTGGGTTGGATTGGGGTAATCCTGACGCTGTGGTGTGTATATTTTTTTCGTGACCCTGACCGGAATGTCCCGACGCGGGACGGCCTGATCGTCAGTCCGGCCGACGGCGTCGTGCAGATGATTGAACGCGCCGTTCCGCCGGAGGAGCTTGGCATGGGCCCCGATGCCCGCCTGCGCGTCAGCATCTTTCTCAATGTCTTCAACGTTCATGTCAACCGCGTACCGTTAGGCGGAACAATCATCCGGCAGGTTTATCGGCCCGGCAAATTTCTCAATGCGGCGCTCGACAAGGCGTCGGAGGAAAATGAACGACATGCGGTCCACTTGCGCGATGAGAAGGGAAATGACATCGTTTTTGTCCAGATCGCCGGTCTGGTTGCACGGCGTATCGTCTGTTATCTTACGGATAGTCAGGAAGTAAGAACGGGGGAGCGCTTTGGCCTGATCCGGTTTGGCAGCCGCACCGACATTTACCTTCCGGACGGAGTGGAGCCGCTTGTCGGACTCGGTCAGTCAATGATTGGCGGGGAAACGGTCATCGCTGATCTCCATGCGAAAAACGAGGCGCCGATGGCAGTGGAGGTCCGCTAAATGCCTGTACAACGTCGTCGCCGCCTGCGGTTTATGCCGCTCAATTCCCTGATCCCGAATATATTGACGATGCTGGCGCTTTGCGCAGGTTTAACGTCGGTTCGCTTTGCGCTCGACGAAAAGTGGGAAATGTCGGTGATTGCGATTCTGGCGGCCGGGGTTCTTGATGGCCTCGACGGACGGATGGCGCGGCTGTTGAACAGTGCCTCCAAATTCGGGGCGGAGCTCGACTCACTTTCTGATTTTGTCAGCTTCGGTGTTGCCCCTGGTTTGGTTCTATTCCTCTGGACGCTTGAGAGCGGGCTCGGTGGTGTCGGCTGGATTATCTCACTGATTTTTACGGTTTCCTGCGGCCTTCGGCTGGCGCGATTCAATTCGATGCTGGAGGAAAAACAACCCGCCTGGGCGAGCCGGTATTTTACGGGTATCGCAGCGCCGGCAGGGGCGTCGATTTCGCTGCTCTTTATGGTCATCAGCTTTTATACCGGTGATGATTTCTTCCGCTCTCCCATTCTGAACGCGGCCTGGATGCTGTTCATGGCCTTTATGATGGCGAGCCGTATTCCGACCTTTTCGATAAAGCGGATCCGTATCGCCCGGCGCTTTATCATGCTGATCCTGCTTCTTGTCGGCGGTCTGGCGGCGGTGCTGGCCAGCTACCCCTGGCAGCTGTTATCACTCATCGCCATTATCTACATGGCAACCATTCCATTCTCCATTCTGAGCCATCGGCGCTTGCAAGAACAGGAGGCACGGAAGGCGTCCAGTCCAGAAGAAGATGATGAAACTGCGGCCGATGATAGCGATGATGACAGGGACAAGGAAGCCGGGGACGCCTGACTGGGTCAGGCCTCCCCGCTCTAGTTAGGCTGGTGCTATTCCGCTGGCTCGGGATGTGCTGCTGTATTCCTTTTCTCTGCTTTGCGAACACGTCGACGCTCCAGAGCTCCGTTTACATTCGCGCCTAGCATCAGAAGCGCCGGAGTCATCACGAGCGTCAGCAGCGTTGCGAAGGTCAAGCCAAAGGCAACCGCTGTGGAAAGCTGAACCCACCATTGGGAGGAGGGGGCCCCAACCACAACGCCCCGGCTGATAAAGTCGATATTGATCTGAAGCGTCATTGGTAACAGCCCGAAGATCGTCGTAATGGTTGTCAGCAGCACCGGCCGAAGACGTTGGGCGCCGGTACGAAGAACCGCCTCCATCGCATCCATGCCTTGGCGATGCAGATGCGTATAGGTATCAATCAGCACAATGTTGTTATTCACGACAATCCCTGCCAGTGCAATCACACCAACCCCGGTCATGACGATGCCAAAGGGCTGTCCGGTGATGATGAGGCCAACGAACACACCGATGGTGGACATAATCACGGCCGTCAGGATGAGGAACGCGTGATAGAAGCTGTTGAACTGCGTCACCAGAATGATCGCCATGACGAAGAGAGCCACGGCAAAGGCTTTTCCTAGGAATTCTTGTGCCTTTTTCTGTTCTTCGTCCTCGCCTTTGAAAACGTAAGAGACTTCCGGATCGATATTGGCCTCATTTTCCATCCATGCCTGAATTTCCTTTACTTTTTCGTCAACAAGGACGCCTGCCACCACATTCGCCTTGACGGTCATGATCCGCTCCCCGTCGGCGCGGTTTATATTGCCGACCTTCTGACGTGCCTCCCGCTTGACGAAGTTGGAAATGGGAACCATGCCGTTCTCGGTCATGACCCTCAGGCTGTCCAACTGGTCCATGGTTCTCTTGTCATCGGGAAAACGTAATCGGATATCGATTTCATCGTCCGCATCATTGGGGCGGTATTCATCCGCCTTGATCCCGTTCGTCACAAGCTGAATGGTTTTGCCAACCGTTTGAATATCCGCGCCAAACCGTCCGGCCTGTGCCCGATCCACCGTAACCTGCCATTCAATGCCGGGAATGGGACGGCTGTCCTCGATATCGATCAAGTCTTTTACGTTATTCTCGAGGTGATTACGGATCTTTGCTACCTCGGCCGGTAAAAGCTCAGGATTACGGGACGACAGCTGTATCTGGACGTGCTTTCCCGTTGGCGGGCCGTTGTCGGGCTTGCGCGTTTCAACCATTATGCCGGTAAGATGCTGCGTTCGTTCGCGGATATCCTCGAAAACCTCATCCGCCGAGCGACGCTCCTGCCAGTCCTTGAACTCGATCTGGATGGTGCCGATTACGTCTTCCGATACATCCTGCTGCCCTTGCGCCGGGCTGCCCGTTCGGGTGTAAAGTGCTTCAAAATCATCAAGTTTCAAGACTTCGTTTTCGACCTGCCGGACCAGTGTATCCTTCTCATCAGTCGACATGTTGCCGCGTGCGTGAATATAGACAAGCGCCATTTCCGGCTCGACCTTCGGAAAAAATTCGACACCATTTCCATGGGTTGCGTAATACATTTGTACGCCAACCAAGGTAGCCAAGCCGACCAGCACAATTTTCAACGGATGGCGCAAACAGACAGAGAGAAACCGGACGTAGCGACCGGTAAAGCCACCGATGGAGCGAATATCGCCAGTCTCTGCCGCCGCGAGCGCGGCAAGCGTATTGGAGTTGGTTGAGCCGGCCCGGCCGAAGACCGACCCGAGAGTAGGCACAAAAATAAGAGCCATCAGAAGGGAGCCGGTCAGCGTCGTGATCAGGGTGAGGGGGAGGTACTTCATAAACTCCCCGACAACGCCCGGCCAGAACATCAACGGCATGAAAACCGCGAGGGTTGTCGCTGTCGAGGCGATGATCGGCCATGCCATACGCTTGGCCGCCAGGCTGTAAGCTTCCTTTTTGTGGATGCCTTCGGCCATTTTCCGGTCGGCAAACTCTGTCACAACGATCGCTCCATCCACCAGCATCCCGACGGCGAGAATCAGGCCGAACAGGACGACGATGTTAATGGTCAGGCCAAACAGATACATATACAGAATGCCGATCAGGAACGACCCCGGAATAGACAGTCCGACGAGGCCCGCTGTGCGCACGCCAAGCGCGCTGATCACCACGATCATCACCAGGATAATTGCACTGATGATGTTGTTCTGAAGGTCAGACAGCATTGTCCGGATATCGCCGGAGCGGTCCTGCGTATAGGTGACAACGACATTTTCCGGCCAGTATTTCTTCTCTTCGGCAACCGCGCGTTTCACATCCTCAATCGTTTCGATGATATTCTCGCCGACCCGTTTTTTGATCTCCAGCGCCACTGCCTGTCGGCCATTGAGCCGGGCATAACTGTCTGCATCCTTGAACGTACGGCGTATCTCCGTCACATCCCGGAGAGTAACAACGCCATCGTTATTGACCTTCACGGGGATATCGAGGACATCAGCAGCGGTCTTGTAGAGCCCGGGCACCTTGATGGAGAAACGCCCCTTGCCAGTATCCATGGAGCCCGCGGCAATCAGTTTGTTGTTCGAGACAACTGCATTTGCGAGTTCGGCGTTTGAAATCTTGTAGCTTTCCAGCTTAACAGGATCAATGATGACTTCGAGAACTTCTTCCCGGTCTCCGCCGATATCCGCCTCCAGAACGCCGGGAAGGCCTTCAACCCGATCTTCAAGGTCCTTTGTCAGTTTAATAAGAGTGCGCAAGGGGACATCGCCCGACAAGGTCACCACAATGACTGGAAACAGGGCGAAGTTCACTTCGTTGACGGTCGGATCATCCGTTTCCTGTGGTAGCTCGGTCTTGGCCAGATCGACTTTCTCCCGGACATCCTGAAGCGCCTTGTCAACATCGAAACCGGCATCAAACTCAAGCGTGACGGAGGCATGCCCCTCTGATGCAACCGCAGTCATTTCCTTCACCCCCTCGATTGAGCGGAGTTCCAGTTCCATCGGACGGATCAGCAATCGCTCTCCATCCTCCGGGGAGATGCCCTCATGGGTCATGGAGACATAGATAATCGGGATGTTGATATCCGGATCGGATTCTTTCGCGATATCGATATAGGCATACGCCCCGGCGACAAGAATAAGCAACAGGGCGGAGATGACCGTCCGGGCGCGGCCGATGGCGGCGTCAATTATGGCATTCATTGGGATGCCTCGGCGACATAGAGGTCAGGTTGCACTTTATCCCCGTCGCGAACAAAATCCTGCCCCACGACAATCAGCCTGACTGTCTCCGGCAGGCCCTGCACCCAGATCCCATCGGGCGTATCGGCAAGAATCCTGACAGGATAAAATTTGACCATGTTCTCAGCGTCCACGGCCCGGAGGCCGAGAACGCCAGAATCATTCAGTGTAAGATAAGCCGGGGAAAGAAAATGCGCCTCGACTGAATTTGTTTTGAAGGTAATTTCCGCAGTAACGCCGCTTCGCAGCTTGTACCCCTCATTCGGAACCTCAAGCTCAACCCGAAACGTCCGTGTTTCAGGGTCTGCCATGCTGCCGATGAACTTGATTTCACCTGTCACCGTTTCGCCCGTCACAAGCTTCGCGGAGCCTTCACCGCCAACGGAGATATCGCCGACCTGAAGTTCAGAGATCTGTCCCGTGATCAGCAGCGGATCGCTTTCGACAATTGTCGCAATGGTATTACCGTCCTTGACGAAGTCCCCGACTTCGGCATTTCTCTCCTCGATATATCCATCGAAGGGGGCATTGATCACAAGATCGTTAAGGCGGATTTTCATCGCCGTCACTTGCGCGTTGGCACTATCGAGAAGAGCCTTGGCGCTTGCCAGTGTGGTATCAGCGCTAAACCCCTTCTTATTCAGCTTTTGAGAGGCGTTATATTCTATTTCCCGCTGCCGGACGAGGGCCTGGGCCTCCTGCAGGCGTGCTTCATTGTCTTTTACATCGAAGCTAGCGATGCGGTCACCGGTTTTGACGCGGTCACCATCATTTACATGAACCTTTTTGACCCGCCCGGAAATTTCAGCTTTCAATTCGACGACCCGGTTTGCTTCTGTCTTGCCATGGACGATAATTTCTCGCTGCCGTGGCTGAGCCGTGAGGTTGAGATAACGCACGCCCATGACTTTATGGGTGTTTTCCGCTTCCTTGTTGCTTTCGGTGGATTCTTCTGCGTTTGTCGCGGCGGAGGCATCTCCCGCGCCGTTCGTCTTATCACCGCCGGTGTTGAACTGTCCGGACGCAATCCAGGCCGTCACGCCAAGGGCGATGACAATAGCAATGATGATTGAGCGGTTCACAGTGATACCTCTTTGTTGTCGAGTATGTCCAAGTTTACATTATTCAGCGGCACGAGTTCCCATAAGGGCATCGGCTTCCAGCAGGTGGCGGTTTTCCTGCAGGTAATCAATTTCCGCCTGATACACGGCGCGGCCATAACCGCACAGGAACTGCTCCCTGTCTGTCGGGAGATCGGCGCAATCACTATTCATAGACTCAATCTTGCGCTGACTTTCCAAAATTCTTTCATCTATGAGTTCGGCAATTGTCGCCGCGGGCAGCAGATGAGCGAACATCAACGTGACCAGAAATTCGGAACGAAACCGATCCGACGCCGGTTTTTTCATGATTTCATTCAGGAATTTATATCGGCCAGATGACGTTATTGAGTAAATCTTCTTGTCGGGGCGCTTTTCCTGAGCAAAGGCCCGGCAGGAAACGAGCCCTTCCTCCGTCAGCTTGTTGAGCGACGGATAAATGGAGCCGTAACTCGCATGGAACATTAATCCCAGCCGTTCCTCGAATGTCTTTTTGATTTCATAACCCGAGGCATCTCCCATTGTGAGGATGCCAAGGCATAAGGTTCGAATATCCATAAAGTCGCTTATTCCAACAGATTTTCGGGATTTATAACTTTCACAGACCCGAGAGTTGCCATATATTTCGAAAGAAAATATATCAATCCGATATAATTGCAATTTTAATATAACCCTATTTTGCGGGATTGGCATGTGACTGGCGTCACGAAACAAATAAATCGTGAATAATTTTATCCAACGCATAAAAAAAGCGGCTTAGTTGCCGCTTTTCATCATGTCACCAATATCTGATGCTGCCGACTACATTTTCCGGTAGAAGATGTGATTGCCGATGCTGGTAGTCTGTTTAAACTTCTTCGACCAGCTCGGTGAGACATAGGTTGCATGGTAGAAAGTCGCTTCGCCGGAAAGATCCCGGAGATTTCCATCCATAACAAGACCGGCAACCATCAAGGCGCGCTGCCATGCCGACTTATCCATCGCCGTATCAGACTTGCCGTCACAGGCGAAGGAGAACTGGCAGGCATTACGGCGCGAGCTGCCCTCGAATACGACTGCACAGTAGGATTTTGCTTTTACCTGTACCCGGTTATGAACGACCTGTGCAACGGCAATCTGTCCGCTGAAGGGCTCTCCGCGGGCCTCGAAATAAACGGCTTGTGCGAGACATTTCAGATCAGGATCATCGGATTTCGAGGCGACGATGGTCGTTGAGCCAGGCATGAAGGTCGCCATTATGAAAAATAGCAGAGACAGAAAGGTCACTGTCAGTATGCTCAAGGTTTTTAGATACATTTGCGCCCCCACTACTCAAGGTTAGACTCACGCTTATATCAGACGACGGATATATTAAGCGGTCGGAAAGGGGCAAAATTATGGCAAAGTCTCTGTATTGCGGGATTCCCGACGGCGAACACGGAGCTGCTTGACCACTTCCAGCTTCTCTTCATTGTTCATCAGGGCCCAGCCGCCAATCTCATTTCGAGTGCGAAAACACCCCAAACAGTATTGGTTCTGCATATCCATGCTGCAAATGCCCGTGCAGGGAGACGGGAGATCGGGAACGTTTTTTATTTTTGGATTCTTGCGGCGCATGTCAGGCTTTCGTTTTTGCTGTTTCCAACGCTTTGATCAACGCATCGAATGGCAGCAATATACAGTTATGTCGGCTTTTATGGGCCGAGACGACATTAAAATACTCGAGCTTTTTCCACTCCGGTGTAACCTGAACCGCTTTCCCGTGCAACATGGACTGCAGGTTATCCCGTATTGCGGATACCTCCGCCGGTTCCTTGCCAATGGCATTTTCGCCAATAAGCGATGCGGCGGCCTGACAGAGAACACAGGAGCGGTTCTGATGTTTCAGGTCGGTAATCCTGCCATCCTCCAGCTTGACCTGCAGGGTGATCCGATCGCCACAGGTCGGGTTATCCAGGGTCTCTGTCGCATCGGGGTTGTCAAGGGTGCCGTCGCCCACGGCATTCGCCGCAAGCCGCAGCAGGTTTTTCTGATACAGTTCGTCAATCACGTATTTTACTCATTTCCGTTGCAGGGTGGCGAGGGCGTCCGGTGTATCAATGTCCGTGAAGATACTGTCCTTCCCGGCCTCGACAGTGAATACCAGTGGCTCGTTCTCCACAATCAGGGATTTCGCACCAATATCGCCGGTTATGGCGAGAATATCGTTCTTGAGGTTGCTGGCAATCAGAACCGGATTTCCCCGCTTACCCTGAAACGTCGGGACGATGATCGCGCGGCCTTCTTCAACATCAAAAGCGTCTATTAAGGAATTGAAAAGATTATGTTTTACCAACGGCATGTCGCCTAAGCAGATAAGCAGGCCATCATATTGGTCAGCAAGGGCGCGAAAGCCGGTTTTCAGGCTGCTGCTCAATCCCTCTTCATAATCCGGGTTATGAAAGTTCTTGATGTTCATTTCATTGAAAAATGCAGAGACCCTTTTATGTTCATGCCCCGTGACGCCATAAACACCATCTGCCTTTGATTTTAAGGCCTGTTCAGCCGTGTGCTGGAGCATTGGCTTACCATTAATGTCCGCGAACAGCTTGTTTTCGGCGCCCATGCGCCGCGATTGCCCTGCCGCGAGGATAAGAACCGCAATTGATTTCCCATTCTTCTGATTAGCCTCTTTCTTTTGGGTTCTGGGTTGCGGGCGACTCGGAATTTCTTTCAGCAGCCCGCCCGCACCCATATCCATGATGTCGGAAGAGATGACGGGAATATCCGCCAGAAGCCGCTCCAGAACCCAGTCAAAGCCGTTCAGCTTGGGGGAGCGGGTACAGCCCGGCAGGCCAATGACCAGCGTCTCGTCAATATGCCCCAACAGCAGCAGGTTTCCGGGGTCCACCGGCATTCCGAAATGATCAATTGTCCCGCCTGCATGTGTGATTGCCATCGGAACAACGTCTTTCCTGTCCGTGATGGCGGAGGCCCCAAATATCAGAATGGCCTCGCATCCTTCCGATTTTAAGTCGGAAATAGTCTTAGATAGCGGCTCCTCATGATGCTCGCACTGGCGCCGAAGATCAATCTGGTTGCCGCATTTCCGAAGCCGGTCCTGAAGAACGTCCTCCGATTTCCTGACAACGCTGTCCTTGGTATTCGGCAACAGGGTTGAAATGACGCCGATCTTTCTTTTCCGAAAGGGGCGGACCGAGAGAATGGGTGCCGCTGCCTGCATTGCCCGCTGTGCCGCGTCTTTTACTTTTTCTTTCGGGACTGCAAAAGGAATAATCTTGACAGTTGCGAGCATTTGCCCGTCATCGACAACTACATGGTTTTTGACAGTGGCAACCGTGATTGTCTCGTCAATGTGATTGATTTCGGTTACGAGCCGCTCATCGACAACCGCAACACCGCGCACGGCGGCAAAAAGATTGGCGCGCCCGGTGAATGGCGGCTTTACGGTGACATTCTCCCCGGCGCAAGGGGCGGCAATCGCGGCGGCAGCGTCATCTTCCGCCATGTCTGTATTTTCAAGCCGCGCCCCAATAACCGTTTCTACTCCATTGTTTTCAATGGATTTAATGTCCGATTGGGCAAGGATATATCCTTTCTTCAGAAGCTTTCCCGGAGCGATCTCGACGGCGTGGGCAAGGATAACGCCTTCTGCTTCACGGATTGGAATACGGTCGAAAATCATCAGGCATCCTTTTGCCGGAGGACGGCAGTCATTTCCGCCATGATGGAAATGGCAATTTCCGCCGGGGATTTTGCGCCAATATCAAGGCCGATGGGGCCATGGATGCGGGCGAAATCCGTTTCAGAAAACCCCGCGCCGAGTAGGCGTTGCTGCCGTTTGGCATGGGTGCGACCACTTCCCAACGCACCGATGTAGAAGGCATCCGATTTCAACGCGCATTGCAGTGCCGGATCATCAAGCTTGGCGTCATGGGTAAGGGTCACGATGGCGGAGCGGCGGTCAATACTCAAGTCTGTAAAGGCCTCGTCCGGCCAGCGGTTATCAAGCGTGACATTCGGAAAACGGAAGTCGGAGCCGAAACTCCGCCGTGGATCAATGACCGTGACATCATAATCCGCCGACGCCGCCATCGGGACAAGCATCTGCGCGATATGGACCGCTCCGACAACAAAAAGCCTGAGCTGAGGGTTGAAGATATTCAGGAAAACGGGGCCGTCGTCACTTTCGAAGGTGGCGGGCTTATCATATCGAAGAGCGTTTCTTGCCGCTTCTTCTATATCTGAATTATCTTCATTATCGAAAGGATAGAGGAGTTTTTGATCTCCAGACTTTAAGTTTGTTGCGAGCACGACCTGGCGTTTTGCCGTACGTGCCTGTTGCAGTTCTTCCAGCAGAGTCGTTTTCATGACGCCACCTCAGTCGAGCTTTTCTACGAAGACATTGATTTTCCCGCCGCAGGCAAGGCCGACTTCCCAGGCCTCATCATTACTGACGCCGAATTCGAGGGTTTTCGGAGTGCCGCTTCCGATAACCTCCAAGGCTTCCTGAATAACAGCGCCTTCAACGCAACCGCCGCTGACGGAGCCAATCATCTGGCCGGTTTCATCAATGGCAAGCTGGCTTCCGGCGGGACGCGGTGCAGAGCCCCATGTGCTGATGACGGTGGCAATGGCAACCTTACGCCCGTCTTTATTCCAGGCGAGAGCCTGACCGAGGATATCGTCGGCGGGCAGAGTGGGTAGGGCATCGATCATGCAGCAAAACTCCTTCTCTCGATTTGGGCGCCCATGGGTTCGGATAGAATATCAGCCAGATCTTTCAGGCTGTTGAGATTATGGATCGTACGAAACTGGTCGACATGAGGCAATATCGCCTTCACGCCCTTGGAGCGGGGTTCAAACCCCTGATAGCGCAATAGCGGATTAAGCCAGATTAGCTGGCGACAGGATTTATGCAGCCGTTCCATCTCGACACCGAGTCCTTCTCCTGCATCCCGGTCCAGCCCGTCGGAAATAAGCAGCACGACAGCGCCTTGTCCGAGAACCCGGCGGGACCAGAATTTGTTAAATTCCCGTATCGTAGCGCCGATCCGCGTGCCGCCGGACCAGTCTTCGACCTTCTCGCTTACCGCATCCAGTGCCGCATCGACATCACGATACTTCATATATCTCGTTATATTGGTGAGGCGGGTGCCAAATACAAATGTGTGGACCCTGTCCCGGTCATTTGTAAGGGCATGCATGAAATGCAGCAGCATCCGGCTGTACTGGGTCATGGATCCGGATATGTCACAGAGAATGACCAGCGGCGGATGGCGGGTGACGCGGGATTTGAAGCGCAAGGGGATACTGGCGCCGCCGCTTCTGAGGCTGGCCCGCAGGGTGCGTCGCATATCGATTGCACCGCCATGAAAATCGGCGCGATGCCGTCGCGTCTTCACGCTCAGGATGGGAAGCTGCATCGAGGCCATGGCCTTTTTCGCCAATTCCATTTCCTCTGCCGTCATGCTCTCGAAATCCTTGGACTGGAGCAGTTCGTTGTCCGAGGCGGTGAGCGTTGCGTTGATTTCTATCTCCTCGCTCTCGCCTTCTTTTTCAGGGTCCGGCGCCGGCGAGGGGGCGAGTGCATCGGAAAGACGTCGGTTGAGTTCGGGTTGATCGTCCCGTTTTGTGCTGTCGAGAAAGGTTGTCGGCAGCATCATGTCCATCATCTTCTTGAGTATTTCCGGATTGCGCCAGAAGACATGAAAGGCCTGATCGAAGATATCCCACTGATCGCGGCGATTGACGAACACGGAGTGCAGCGTCCAGTAAAAATCATCACGCCGGCGAATACCGGCGACTTCCACCGCACGGATTGCCTCGATCACCCGGCCGGGACCGACGGGCAGGCCAGCGCGGCGCAATGTCCGTGCAAAATGCAGGATATTCTCCGTGAAAGTCCCACCTGCCTGTGCCTTGGGTTCGTTCATTTTGTGCCGAGTTCCTTGTTGATCTTCTGGATGATCTCGGCGGCTTCGCTGCCTTGTATCTTCACAATGTCATCCTGGTATTTCAACAGAACGCCCAGCGTATCGTTGATGACATCGGGATCGAGCGAGATGATATCCAACTCCGTCAGGGCGGACGACCAGTCGAGTGTTTCGGCAACGCCGGGCAGTTTGAACAGATTGGGGTCCCGGCGCAGCGCCTGAATGAAGAGGACGATTTGTTCCGATAGCCGCGCATCGACACGAGGCAGCTTCCGGGCAATAATTTCCTTCTCCCGTTCAGCATTGGGGTAATCAACCCAGTGATAGAGACAGCGCCTTTTCAAGGCGTCATGTATCTCGCGCGTCCGGTTCGACGTGATAATGACGATCGGTGGCTCTTTTGCTCTGATCGTGCCAAACTCGGGAATAGTCACCTGAAAATCGGAAAGCACTTCCAGGAGAAACGCCTCGAATGGTTCGTCCGTCCGGTCCAGCTCGTCAATCAACAGCACCGGCGCACCGCTCACGTTGCTTTCCAGCGCTTTAAGAAGGGGCCGCTTGATCAGGAATTTTTCCGAGAATATATCGCTGCTGAGACGGTCCTTGTCCGCCGTTTCCGTCGCCTCGGCCAGCCGTATTTCGATCATCTGGCGGGCATAATCCCATTCATAGACGGCTGAACTGACATCCAGCCCTTCATAGCATTGCAGACGGATCAGCGGGCGCTTGAGCTGGTCTGCGAGAACCTTGGCAATCTCGGTCTTGCCAACACCTGCCTCTCCTTCGAGAAAGAGCGGTCGCCCCATTTTAAGCGCCAGGAAGAGGACAGTCGCAAGGCTTCTGTCGGCGACATAGTCCGCCCCTTGCAGCATTTCCTGAACGGCATCGATGGATTGAGGTTGTGTATCTGGCATTTTCGTCGGCTTTCACCTATGTATTTGGTCCTGACAGCGCCTTAGAGACTGGCCGCCTATTATCAGGAGTTAAGATAAAAAACAGGAAAGGGGAAGCCAAAACTTCCCCTTGTCATTGCGCTATGCCTTGAAATAACGCGCTAGGACGCGGCCTTGATCGCCCGCGCCGCCATCACCGAGATCAGGTTCGCACGATATTCAGCCGAGGCATGAATGTCCGCATTAAGCCCCGAGGCCTCCGTTTTGATACCGGAAACCGCGTCGGCGGAGAAATTTTTCTCCAGCGCCGCTTCCATTCCTGTCTGCCGGAAAACGCAGGGGCCCGCACCGGTTACAGCAACACGAACGCCATTTGGCGACTTGGAGACAAAGACTCCGGTGAGTGCAAAACGGGATGCCGGGTTCGGGAATTTCGCGTAGCCTGCTGTTTCCGGAATCGGGAAGGAGACCTTGGTAATGATTTCCCCGTCTTCCAGTGCGGTTTCAAACAGGTCGACGAAGAAATCCTCAGCCGAAATGCTGCGCTTGTTGGTATGAACGGTCGCACCCAGGCCGACAAGGGCGGCCGGATAATCCGCGGCCGGATCATTATTCGCGATCGATCCCCCGATTGTACCGCGGTTGCGCACCTGAGCATCACCGATATGGCTGGCGAGATAGGCAAGGGCTGGGATGGCCGACTTGACCTCGGTCGAGGCGGCGACATCCGCATGGCGTGTCATCGCACCGATGGTCAATTCCGAACCGTTGGCCGATATACCCTTCAGATCAGAGATTCTACTGAGATCGACCAGCTTTCCAGCTTCGGCAAGCCGAAGTTTCAAGGTCGGAATCAGCGTCTGGCCACCGGCGAGAAACCGATCGTCTTCGCCAATGGCCGAGGCGGCTTCACTTACCCCTGAAGGGCGCTCATAATCGAATGAATACATTTGATTTATTCCTTCTTAATTGCTGTTGATGGCGCGCCATACTTTTTCAGACGTTGCCGGCATATCAATATCCTTGCCAATCGCATTGACGATGGCGTTCATAAGTGCCGCCGGGGCTGCGATGGCCCCAGCCTCCCCGCAGCCCTTGACACCGAGTGGATTACTGGGGCAGGGGGTGTTGGTCGTCGAGACACGGAAGTTTGGAAGATCATCGGCCCGTGGCATACAGTAATCCATATACGATCCGGTGAGCAGCTGACCGCTCTCGTCGTCATAGATTACCCCTTCCAGCAAAGCCTGACCTACGCCTTGCGCGACGCCGCCATGAACCTGACCATCGACAATCATCGGGTTGATGATGTTGCCAAAGTCATCGGACGCAACCCAGTCGACAATTTCCACTTCGCCCGTATTCGGGTCGATCTCGACTTCTGCAATATGGGTACCGGCCGGGAAAGTAAAGTTGAGCGGATCATAGAACGCATTCTCCGCCATCCCCGGTTCCAGATCGGCCGGATAGTTATGCGGCACATAGGCAGCGAAGGCGATCTCACCCATGGTCATCTTCTTGTCCGTTCCGGCAACCGAAAAGACACCATGCTCATGCTCGATATCCTCAACCGAGGCTTCCATGAGATGAGCGGCAATCTTTTTAGATTTCTCGACAATTTTGTCGACGGCCTTGGAAATGGCGGAACCGCCTACGGCCAATGACCTAGAGCCATAAGTTCCCATTCCGAAGGGGACCTTGCTGGTATCGCCATGCACCACCTCGACGCTATCAATGGGAACGCCGAGCTTATCGGCGATGAGCTGTGCGAAGGTTGTTTCATGTCCCTGGCCATGGCTGTGGCTGCCCGTAAAGACGGTCACGCTTCCGGTCGGATTGAAACGAACTTCCGCTGACTCCCAGAGGCCAACCCCGGCCCCGAGAGAGCCTACCGCAGCAGACGGCGCAATGCCGCAGGCCTCGATATAGGCGGCGCAACCGATCCCCCGAAGCTTGCCTTTGGCTTCTGACTCTGCTTTGCGGGCGGCGAAACCGTCATAGTCGATCATCTCTTTTGCACTGTTCATGGAAAGCGGATAATCGCCAGAATCATATGTCATGATGACCGGAGTTTCATAAGGATAGGCATCGGGCTGAATAAAGTTTTTCAGCCTGAACTCCGTCGGATCCATACCAAGATCCCGCGCCGCCGTGTCCATCATCCGTTCCACCACATAGGTAGCCTCCGGCCGGCCGGCGCCGCGATAGGCATCGACGGGGGTGGTATTGGTGAAGCCGGCCTGCACCTCGACATAGATATTCGGGATTTTATATTGCCCGCTCAGCAGGGTGCCATAGAGATAGGTTGGCACGGCACTCGCAAATGTCGAGAGATAGGCACCCATATTTGCCTGGGTCGAGACACGGAATGCCAGAATCTTGCCATCGTTATCTGTGGCGAGTTCTGCATGGGTCACGTGATCGCGGCCATGGGCGTCGGTGAGGAAAGCTTCAGACCGGTCCGCCGTCCATTTTACCGGGCGATTAATCTTTCTTGCGGCCCAGATCGTCGTGGTTTCCTCGGCATAGACAAAGATCTTGCTGCCGAAACCACCGCCGACATCCGGAGCGACGACACGCAGTTTGTTTTCTGGCGCAATCCCAAGGAAGGCGGACATGATCAGCCGCGCCACATGCGGGTTCTGGCTGGTCGTATACAGGGTAAGCTCGCCGCTGCCTGGATCAAACTCGCCAAGCGCGGCACGTGGTTCCATCGGGTTGGGGGAGAGGCGATTGTTCACAAGATCGATTTTCGAGACATGCGCCGCGTTTGAGAACGCAGAGTCGACGGCAGCCTTATCTCCAAGTTCCCAATCATAACAAAGATTTCCAGGCGCTTCTTCATGTATTTGTGGAGCGCCAGGTGCCAGAGCCTTGGCAATATTCGTAACTGGCGTCATCGTCTCGTAATCGACTTCGATCAGTTCCGCTGCATCTTTTGCCTGTTGCAGGGTTTCCGCAATGACAAAGGCCACCTGATCGCCGACATGGCGCACGGCATCGACGGCCATGCTGTTGTGAGGCGGCGCATTATGGGGTGATCCGTCCTTGCTGGTAATCCCCCAGCCGCAGATCAATCCGCCGATCCCGTCGGCGGCCATATCCGCACCGGTAAAGATATCGACAACGCCCGGAGCGGCCTTGGCGGCGGTGAGGTCAATATTGTTGATTTTTGCAAAGGCATGCGGGGAGCGCAGGAAATATCCATAGGCTTGCCCCACTTTATTCATATCATCGAGATAACGACCGTTCCCCGTGATAAACCGCTGGTCTTCTTTACGCCTGACTGAGGCGCCGATTCCATTTTCGACAGACATTGATCACCCTCCCATATTCTCCGAAGCTGCTTTGACTGATTTGACAATGTTATGATAGCCCGTGCATCGGCAGATATTTCCTTCAAGCTCGGTCCTGATTGTCTCTTCGGAAGGATTCGGGTTGCGCTTGACCAGGTCAACCGCACTCATGATCATGCCCGGCGTGCAGAAGCCGCACTGCAGGCCATGATGTTCCCGGAAGGCGGCCTGCATCGGGTGAAGCTCACCATCTTTTGCCAGACCTTCTATGGTTGTGATATCCGCGCCATCAGCCTGAACGGCCAGCATGGTGCAGGACTTAACGCTGTCGCCATCCACATGCACCGTACAGGCGCCACACTGGCTGGTGTCACAGCCGACATGGGTGCCGGTTAGTCGGAGATTATCGCGGATAAACTGAACGAGAAGGGTGTTGGGTGCAACGTCGGCACTCACCTGCTTCCCATTAACTGTCATGGTAACCGATGTCATATAGTATTCCTCCCTTGGTCAAACGTCATTTTTAAGTACTGACGATTTGTTAGACTTCTTGGTCACTTTTATTATCTATTGCTGCCGGACATCCACTTTATCTAGCGCGGCGTCCGGACCAGTAAAGCATTTACAGGAACTATCCTTAGCCGCCCGCCAGATAGAACAGAATGATTGCCGCAATAATACCGAGCGGTATAAGAATGCCGGGTCTCATCCAGTCTGGCGAAGAGCCTTTCTCGGCAGCTGGCGGATTGTCGGATTTCGGGGTCGATGATTCCGGCACCGATTCAATTGATGCGGACTCTGCCGCTGCCTCAATTGGCGTATCTTCTGGTCGCGCGTTTGTGTTGGCTTCACCGCCGCTCACCAGTTCATTGAAGTTTGCAAAGAATTCACCGGCGAGTTTTTTAGCCGTTCCGTCGATCAGGCGGGAGCCGATTTGTGCCATCTTTCCACCTACCGATGCATTTACGTCATAGGAGAGAAGGGTTCCATCGTCCGCATCCGTCAGGGAAATATCCGCGCTCCCTTTGCCGAAACCCGCGGCGCCGCCTTTACCTTCGCCGGTAATTGTATAGCCATTGGGAGCGTCAATATTGCTTAAGGTAACGTTGCCTTTGAAGTTCGCGGATACCGGTCCAACCTTAACCTTCACTGTCGCGGTAAATTCCGTATCGCTAACTTTCTCGACAGTCTGGCATCCGGGAATGGATTGCCGCAGAATTTCCGGATCGTTTAACGCATCCCAGACCTTTGTCCGTGGCGCGTAGATCAATTCCTCACCGTTCATCTGCATGATGTGTCTCCCGTGGTTGGGGCGTCCCGCTTCAGATTAGCCTACTCCAAGAAAGCGGGGAAGGGCAAGTGTGTTCTATGGACTATAGCTTGGAAACCGGGCGGTCGACCAGATGCGGCGCAACGTTGAAAAAATTAATGCCAACCAGTAACTTGTCTGCTGTCGTCCCGTTCGAGGTCATGGGCAGTATCGCCCTCTCATAGGGACGCAATGTTCCGTTAATGAGTCGACTTGCATTAACCCGGAAAACCGGCACCTGATTGGCAACGGCGTGTTCGTAATCAGAGAGAACATCCACAATATCCTCTTCCCTCACGATGTCTTCAAGATAGCAACCGGCAATCGATTTCTGGTACACCGGATTCACGGCAGAGCCTGCCAGGCGGATGTAATACCGTGGTTTCGTCTCGAGCACATCCATGAGGACAATATGTCGAAGGCATTGGGGCACGTCGACGGGATTGAAGTGCTGGCGGTGCGGGATAACCGGTGCTGGCTCTAGACTTTGCCAATATCGGACAAGTTCAACAAGCGCGGGACTCGAGATATCGGCCAGGGACAATGTGCTGTTCTCTCTTCGCAAGTTAATCTACTCCTGTTCGAAACAGAGTGCTTATAAAATAATTCGAGGGATTTTACAAACAGAACAAACTCTTAAAAGTAGTATGAGCGCTGATTTCCGGAATTCGTCATTTTATGTTGTATTTTTAACAACATGGATCGTCCGGCGTTAAGCCCGGGTTAACCATTCGTCTTTAGTTTGAAGGCCTTGATCACTTTATGAGAATCCCTGATGCGCCCTGTCACCCGTTCCACATTTGATATTATCCATTGGTTGAAAACCCGGACTTGGGCTTCCGGTCAGGTGTCAGAAACGCCTTTCCTGATGAAACTGCTGTATTTGTCACAAGCCATTTATGCGGCATCCCATAAGCAACGGAAGCTGATGCCCTCGACATTTCTGGCGACGGTATCGGGACCGATCGAGCCGGATATATTCCTGGCGCTGGAAAATAATTTCATGATCCGCGAACCACTCTCTCCGAGTACGGAAGTGGAAAAGTTTCTGCGTTCATTTTATGAAAATTTCAAGGACAAGGGAATGATTGAGCTGGATCTGATCCTGTCACAGGATACAGCGATCCGGTCGGCGCTGGCCCGGGGGCGTAACGGGGAAATAATGCTCGCAGATATGGCGTCCGCTTATCGGAAAGGCGTGCCGAGGCTACGGGAATCAGATGGCACATCCGAGCCGGTTCAGCCTTACGATGAAAATGGTCGTTCCGACCTTGATGCGGCGCCGAATTCAGCGCAGGAAGTTCGCTTTACGGCAGACGGTCGCTCGGTCACCAGATGGATGCCGAAAAGGCGGATCGTCAGCCGGGAACGACCGATACTGAATTAACCGCCTTTGCCGATATCGCCGTTACGGCGTAAATTGATACAGAAAAACCAGAACAACGCCCAATAGCGCAACGATAATCACCACGGCCGTGCTTGAGGCCGTGGTTCGCGCCATGACCTTCCCGCTGCTGTGTGTTTCGTTTACGATACCAATAAAATAACGAAGGACGTGATTTGCAATGCCAAGTGACCAGTCCCAGACGATCAGTATCAGACGGCCAATCGCCAGAATCAGACGTTTCAACGGAACCCGGTAGAACCAGTCGAAATCGAGGTTCGTTGATCTGAGCTCCGACGGATAAACCTTGAAACGTATCAGCAGCATGAAGGCAAGAACGGCGAAAAGCAAAAGCTGCAGAGCCGAAACAATATGCCCGAACGAGTATGGGTTATAGGTCGGCGCATAAGGCAGCAGCTCAAACAGCAGGCCCGGGAAAACACCGATCCCGATGCAGAAGAAGGCAGCGATACCCATGGCGATCAGCATATTCACGGGTGCTTCCTGCACCCGGATGCCCCGGTCCTTGGAAAAGAAGGTGAAGAACGGCACTTTAAGGCCCGAATGATCCATTATCCCAGCGCAGGCGAATAACATAACCGGCCAGATAATATTCAGTCCCCCGTTCAGGGCCGCCGACTGGATCATGGCTTTGGAGACAAACCCGCCTGTCAGCGGGAAGGCCGCGATTGAAACGGCGCCGATGAGGCAGAAGACGGTCGTGACCGGCATGGATTTATAAAGACCGCCCAACTCGGTCACTTTGACGGTCCCGGTCCGGAACAACACGGCTCCCATGCACATGAACAAAAGGCTCTTGTACATGATATGAACGAAGACATGCGCCGCCGTGCCATTAAGGGCCAGCTCCGTGCCGATGCCGACACCAATGACCATATAGCCAAGCTGGCTGTTGAGGGAATAGGCGAGGACCCGCCGCAAGTCATTTTCCAGCACGACATAGATGATTGGCAAAACGATCATCGCGCCGCCAATCGGAATCAGGATGTCGGTTCCGGGAAAGGCCCGCGCTAGCGCATAGATGGCCAGCTTGGTTGTGAACGCAGACAGGATCACGGTGCCGGTGACCGTCGCTTCCGGATAGGCGTCCTGCACCCAGTTATGAAGCAGCGGAAAGGCGCTCTTGATCCCGAAGGCCACCAGAATCAGGCCGCCTGCGAGGCTCGTAAGGCCGATATAGTCAAAGGCAATGGAGCCGGTATCCTGATAGTAGAGAACAATTCCGCCCAGCAACAATACACCGGAGGTAACCTGAATAATCAGATAGCGCATGCCCGCTCGGTAAGCCCTCTCGGTTCGGCTCGCCCAGATCAGGAAGACGGAGGAAATTGCCGTCAGTTCCCAGAAGGCGAACAGCGTGATCATATCCCCTGCGAAGACGGCCCCAATGGCAGAACCGATATAGATCAGGGCGACGAAAGGCTGGATTGTGTCTTTCACATGGGCGGCATAAACCATCCCCATAAAAGCGGCGATACAAAAAATAGTCCCGAAAATTCGCGACAAGGGATCAATACGCGTAATCTCAAGGGATAGCCCCAGAAATTCATAATGACCCCAAGTTCCCAACCCTAGAGAATAAATCTGTATGATGGCAAGGACAGGCAAGGCCAGAACAAGGAGAGAGCGGATAAAACCGCTGGTGAACGGTACGAGAACCGCCCCAACTATCAGGATTAATCCGGGATTGAGGCCTTCAATCATAATAATCCTCATCCCGCATCAGAAATCTGCGGAGCTTTTTGGCAAGGAGGATCATCATCACATAACCAATCACGCCAAAAAATGTGTAGAACACGAAGAAATCTGCCAGTTCGAACCGGCCTTGCTTAAACAGGAGGATATCGAGCAGGGTCAGGACTTTGGGCAAGGCAACCAGCACACAGAGACCAATTACACCGTAAAATATCTTGTTGATATTTCCCGGCTCCTCCAGCCAGTATTTTTTTTCGTCATCCGGGTTTGACATAATATCCAGTCCCTATGGCGTCAAAATCGGTTCGATCAGTGTCATGATCGGATCCGCAAGGAAGAAAAGTATCACGCAGGCGATGGCGGTCAAGACAGGCGGCAGCACGCAAAAGAACGGCGCTTCCTGTATGTTCCGCCATGAGAAATCGGATTTTTCGTATCCGACGGGTGTCTGAGGATCGCTTTGGCCGAGCGGTGGATAGAAAAAGCCCCGCGCGACGATCGGCAGCAGATAGGCGATATTGAGGAGCGAGCTGACCAGCAGTACGATCATAAGATATATCTCGTCCGCTTCTGCCGCGCCGAGCATCAGATAGAACTTGCTCCAGCTACCGCCAAGGGGCGGCAGTCCGATGATGCTAAGCGAACCGATCAGGAAGGCGATAAAGGTAATCGGCATCTGCCGGCCGAGCCCACGCATATCGCTGATTTCCGTTTTATGCACAGCGGTATAGATCGCACCGGCGCAGAAGAAGAGGGTGATCTTGCCAAACGCATGCATGACAATCTGAAGCGCGCCACCCGCCACCGCCATGGAGGTCGCCATGGAGGCGCCGAGTACTACATAGGCAAGCTGACTGATTGTCGAATAGGCGAGCCGGGCTTTAAGGTTATCCTTGGTGAGTGCGACCACCGAGGCCGCGATAAGCGTATAGGCGGCGACCCATGTAAGCCACTCCGCCGCACCGGTTTGGCTCAGAAAATCAATCCCGAAGATATAGATGACGACTTTGAGCACCGCGAAGACGCCCGCCTTCACGACCGCCACAGCATGAAGGAGCGCGCTGACCGGCGTCGGCGCAACCATCGCGGCCGGAAGCCAGCGGTGGATCGGCATCAGCGCCGCCTTGCCGATACCATACATAAAGAGGAATAGCAGGACACCTGTGACCCCGGCGCTGGCATGGCCGTCAAGAATACCGCCCTTCACGAAATCCACCGTGCCGGTGAGTGTCCATGTCCAGATAATCGCGGGCAGGAAAAGCCCGATTGAGGTGCCGATCAGAATGCCGAGATAGATACGGCCGCCTTTCAGTGCTTCAGCATTTTGCTTATGGGTGACCAGCGGATAGGTCGACAGCGTCAGGACTTCGTAAAAAACGAATAACGTGAGGAGGTTACCAGAAAATGCAACGCCCATAGTTGCGGCAATGGCGATGGCGAAACAGACGTAGAAACCGGTCTGGCGGGGTTCGTTATTGCCGCGCATATAACCGATCGAATAGATCGAATTGATGATCCAGAGGGAAGACGCGACAGCCGCGAACGTCATCCCGAGCGGCTCGACCTTGAGGGTCAGGCCGATCTCCGGCAGTAACTGGACCAGAACCACGACCGGTTCCACACCATTCATGACGCCGGGCAGTATGCTGAAAACGTTGAGGCAGAGCAGAACCGAGGTGACCAGCGTGACGGTTTCACGGATATTGGGCGCGGAAGCGGCGATCGCAATCCCGATCGCGCCGAGAAGCGGAATGATGAGAGCCAGAATAACGTGGGTTTCAAGGGTGAACATGATCTTATGCGCCCCCCATCAGGAAACTCGAAACGGCCTTGGCAAAGCCGACGTTGAAACTGGTTTCGATACCGAAGTAGAAGCTTCCGAGGATGAAAATCCATGTCGGGATGATCAGGGAGAGCGGCGCCTCCTTCGTTTCGGTACCCTCCGGCGGCGGGCGGAAATACGCGACTTCCACCACACGCCAGATATAGATCACCGCCAGCAGGCTCGACACCATCAGCGCGGCAACAAGGGCATATCCGAAATATGAGCCTTTTTCGAGAACAGCTACGACCAGATACCATTTACTGATAAAGCCGGGTGTGAGCGGGACGCCGATCAACCCAAGGCCGCCCAGTGCAAAGCCGAATGTCGTCACCGGCATGCGCCTGCCAATCCCATGCAAATCCTTGAGGTAAGTCGAACCGATGACATAAAACATGCATCCGACTGAGAGGAAGAGGCCCGTCTTGACAATCGCATGGTTGAAAATATGCACGACTGAGGCTGTCAGGCCCGACTCACTCGCCAATGCGATACCGAGAACCATGTACCCGAGCTGGGCCACACTCGAATAGGCCAGCAAGCGCTTGAGATTCGTCTGGTAAATTGCGACCGCTGACATCGAGAGGAATGCCAGTATTGCAAGCGGCATCAGGATGTCCGTCAGTCCCAGCCCGGCAAAGCTGTAGTCGGGGCCGAAGACGGTAAAAATGAAGCGGATCAGGAGATAAACCGACACCTTCGTTGCCGTGCCTGCAAAGAAGGCCGTCACAATATTGGGCGCATAGGTATAGCTGTTGGGTAGCCACACATGCAGAGGGAAAAGCGCAAGCTTGATGCCAATCCCGATAACGATAAATCCGACAGCGGCGAGAATGGGCCGCGTTCCCTCAATCTCGGGAAAGCGCGTCGCGATATCCGCAATATTCAGGGTTCCGGTCATCATATAGATGAGGCCGACGCCAATCAGGTAGAATGTCGCGCCAACGGTGCCGAGGATCAGATACTGGAAAGCGGCGGTCAGCGCCCGCCGGTCTGTTCTCTCTCCCATCGCGATGAGCGCATAGGAGGACAGGGACATAATTTCCAGAAAGACGAAGATATTAAAGGCATCGCCGGTGATGCAAATACCGAGCATGCCGGTAAGCGAGAGCAGGTAGGCGGCAAAGAACAGGCCAAGCTGATGGGCGGGCACTTCCTTTGTAATGCTCTCACGCGCAAAGAGCAGGACACCTGTACTGATTCCACTGATCAGAACAAGCATGAAGCCGCTAAGCGGATCAACGACGTACTCAATCCCCCATGGCGGCGCCCATCCGCCCAGTTCATAGGAAATGGGACCGGATGTGGTAACGGAAAACAGTAATGACAGGCTGACATAGAAGCTGAATGCGCTGATGATCGTTGTCAGGGCCCAGGGCAGCGTATTGCCGCGAAAAAGCGCGCAGAAGGGTGCGGCCATCAACGGCGCGAGGGCGACCAGAATTGGAAACTGGGAACTCAGCGATATCATTTTAGGCTCCATCCTCCATGTCGAGGATGTCGTCTTCTTCGATTGTGCCAAATGATTCCTTGATACGGACTACCAGCGAAAGGCCGAGAGCCGTGGTCGCGATACCAACAACGATGGCGGTCAGGATCAATACATGGGGCAGCGGATTTGAATAGATAGGCTCCGCCGTATCAAGGGGGCCGCTGACAACAATTGGCGCGGTGCCGCCGGTTATCTTGCCCATGCTGATATAAAAGAGAAACACGGAAATCTGGAAGAGGGACAGGCCAATCATCTTTTTAACGAGATTACTACGGCTCATTACCGTATAGAGGCCGATCATCAACAGAATGATAAAAACCCAGTAGTTGAAGAAACCAAAGGACATCAGTCTTCTCCCTGCTGCGCGGCTTCTTCAATCAGGTCCGCACGACCGACGAAAGCGTAGAAAATGGCCAGCATGGCCGCCGTTACAGTGATGCCGACACCAAGCTCTACCAGCAGGATGCCGATATGCTGACCGGCGACCGGATCGGAGGAAAGCACATTATAATCAAGGAAATTGCCGCCGAGCAGCATACTCACAATTCCGACACCGCCATAGAGAACCACACCTGCGGAAATCAGGAATAGAATGGCTTTTTCATTGATGACCGCCCGCGCCAGATCCAGGCTAAAGACAAGGGCGTAAAGTATGATTGCTGCCGCGAAGATTACACCCGCCTGAAAACCGCCACCGGGTCCAAAGTCACCATGAAACTGCACATATAAAGCAAAAACAAAGATGAAAGGAATCAATAGTTTGGCGATGACGTGGGGCACCAGGTCATGGTTGCTGCCAAGTCCGCTCAGGCTACTACCCTTGCCATCGCGGTTTCTGTCCAGAGGGATGTCCTTTGCGTCTTTTTCAGCATCGATGCGTTTGCGGCGGCGCTGGCGCAGGATTAAGAGAACGCCGATCCCGGCTGTAAAAATCACGGTGACTTCGCCAAATGTATCATAACCGCGATAGCTTGCGAGAACGGAGGTCACCATATTCGGGATGCCGATTTCCGTCGGGCTTTCCTGAACATAGCGGGGAGCGACGTGTGTCTGCACCGGGTTTTCCGGATGGCCAAACTCGGGCATTTCATAAGTCGCGTAATACAGTACGGCACCGACCACAACACAGATGACGAGGGGGCCCAAAGCGAGTTTCGGGCGTTCCTTCTCCTGCGATCCGACAAGGGCGAGGGTGCCGATATAGAGAACGGTGCTGATTCCGGCGCCGACGGCCGCTTCGGTAAAGGCGACATCCACGGCATCAAGACTGATAAAAATCAGCGCCATCGTAAAGCTTACGATCCCGAGCAGCATCGTCGCGACAAAGAGGTTGCGCACCATCAGGACCGTCATTGTTCCTGCAATCAGCAACAGCATCAGGAAAATATCTACAAAGGCAGCGATGGTCTTGTCCCCCTCTCGGACTTCTGTGATTGATTATGTTTCGTCATCTGTCTTCTCCTTTGGACCGAAGCCATCCAGTTTCGGCTTCAAACCCGCGACAAAACTGGCCTGCGCAAGCGCGTAGGATGAAGTCGGGCTTGTGAAGAAGACAAAAACGATGATCAGCAGGAGCTTGACAGTAATCAATGAAAACCCGCTTTGCAGGGCGAGGCCGATGAATATCAAAAATGTCGCAAGCGTATCGGCCATGCCACCGGCATGAATGCGGGTATAGAGATCCGGCAGGCGCAGCAGGCCATATCCGGTGATCAGGAGCAGGACACTCCCCGCCAGAATTAAAATCCATGTGGCGATATCGAGGGCCAGTTCCATTATGTGTTATCCCTCGGTTTAGAGAGGGTGCCGCGCAAGGTGCCAAACTTGAAATATTTCAGCACGGCCAATGTGCCGATGAAATTGACCAGGGCGTAAACCAGAGCAAGGTCAAGGAAATCAGGCCGCCCTCCCAGAAACCCCATAACGCCAATTAGCAGGACTGTTTTGGTCCCGATAGCATTGACGGAAAGGATGCGGTCGTATGAGGTCGGGCCAATAATCGCGCGGGTAAGCGCAAGGGCAATGCTGACAAGGATGGCAATTGCAGCAATGGCGTAAATCGTCATGCTTCCTCCATTACCGTGGTGACCCGGCGGTCCATGTCTCCGCTTTTGATCCCGGCTGCGGAAACCTCCGTCATGGAATGAACCATGACCTGGTCGCCATCGAGATCCACCGTCACCGTGCCCGGTGTCAGCGTGATTGAGTTTGCATAAATCACCCGGCCGAGGTCAGATTTCTGGCTGGCGGTTACGGTGAATATGCTGGGCCGTAAATATTTGCGCGGGAAGAGGACGCATTTCGCCACATCAACATTTGCCTTGAAAATCTCGATGAACAGCCATCCCCAATAGGTGATGATGCGGGGCCCCAGATGGAGAGGATGCCCTTCGTGATCCACGACATCCATGCGATAGGCGATAAGAGCGGACAAAAGGCAAGAGGCGACGCCAAATCCGATGATAAGCGGTGTATATATCCCCGACAGCAATAGCCAGACCGCCATTAGCACGAGAAACAAACTGAGGGTTTTTAACAAAGTCCTGCAATCCCTGTCGTCGGCATCTGTTAAAATTAAAGGGAACAAAATTTGCGGCTGATCCCTGACTCTTTCTCCGTATATGCCATGGGTTTTTCCCTGCTGCAAGCATCAACCATGCGATAAACTGCTGCGGCCGATTTATCATGATGCCAAATACTTCTTTTGCCATACCATGTTACCCGTAACCTGCATCAAATACTCAACCAATTCGAATATTGAAAGTTTCCTTAAAAATGTGTTAAACTCTTCCTCTGGCGAGACGATACAGGACGTCCGCCAAGTTCGGGAGTAATATATGACAGCCAAAATTGAACAATTACGGAGTAAGCAGGAAGAGACAAAATCGATCGAGTCCCCGGAAGCAACCTTTGAAATGACAGGCCGTGTTAAATGGTTCAACACGGTCAAGGGTTTTGGTTTTTTGACGCCAAATAACGAACCGGGCGATATTTTTCTCCATCTTTCTTGTCTGCGCGAGGCCGGTCATGAGTATGTGGCGGAAGGTGTAAGCGTAACCTGTATTGTCGTGCGTCGCTCGAAAGGGCTTCAGGCAATCAAGGTTCTCGATATTGACACGTCGACGGCAGTTCCTTTCGAGCCGCGAGTGCCGGAAAAGAACAACGTCACCAACCATCCTGCGGTGCAGCCGCAGGGCGATTTTGTCGAAGTTGAAGTAAAATGGTTCGATCCGGTTAAGGGGTATGGCTTCCTGACCCGTGGGGACGGCACGCAGGATATTTTTGTCCATATGGAGACTTTGCGCCGTGAAGGGGCGTTGCCCGTTCAGGCTGGCCAGAGGATGAATGTGCGGATCGGCGATAGCGAAAAGGGACCGCAAGTCGCAGAAATTCAGCGTCCGGAATAATTTCTATTCCGGACGAGAATCGCTTCTTCTTCCTTTCATTCACCGCCTATTGCAGGGCAGTGGCATAGTCTTCTACAGGCTTGATCGTCTCGATCAGGCCCTGTTTTTTCATGAATTTTGCGAAACGGTCGTATCGACCTATATCGAGAGCCGCGGGGCGCAATGCGAAGCGGGGAATCGTCGCGCTCCAGGCCCGCCGATTTAGCTCGTCATCAAGTTCTTTATGATTCTTGATGAACAACTTCCAGCTTTCCTCCGGGTGATTGATGAGATATTGCGTCGCTTCCTCCAATGCCTCGACAAACGGGATCAACCTTGGATCATTCAGTTTTGCTGAATTGGCGACAACGATAAGCTCGTCATAGGCTGGCACGCCCTCTTCCTCGGGATAGAAGGCCCGTCCCGGATATCCTTCAATATCCATCTGGTTTAACTCGAAGTTTCGAAAGGCGCCGATGACGGCATCCACCTGTCCGGACAGGAGGCTGGGGGAGAGTGAGAAATTCACATTGATGAGGGTCAGGTCTGACAGGGAGATGCCATGCGGTTCCAGCATGGCTTTAAGCAGCGCCGTTTCAAATCCACCAATGGAATAGCCGATCTTTTTCCCTTTGAGGTCGGCAAGGGTCGCTATAGGGCCGTCTTTAAGAACCACGAGGCTGTTGAGGGGGGTAGCCACCAGTGTGGCAATCCGCTTGAGAGGCAATCCTTCCGCCACTTGCATATGAAGTTGGGGCTGATAGGAGATCGCCAGGTCCGCCTTGCCGGCCGCGACCAGTTTTGGTGGATCATTCGGATCAGCCGGGGCAATCATCTCGACATCAAGTCCATGCTTTTTGAAGATTCCCTTTTCATCGGCGACAATCAGGGGGGCATGATCCGGGTTGACGAACCAGTCCAGTAGCAAAGTCAGCTTTTCCGCGGCGCTGACCGTTGTGCTCTGGATCGCGAGAACGAGCAATAGGGAAAGAAATAGTCGTTTCATTTACAAACTCCGTTTTTGGGGGGCAGTGTCGTCCTGATCCGAAAGCCAGGGCAAGGCGCGCCGGAGGCTATGATCGATCAGGTAATAGAGGAGAAGCGCCATGAGGGTCAGGACCAGCAGGCTGGCGAACATCAGGTCTGTCTGTACACGGGCGTTGGCATGGAGCATCAGGTAGCCGAGGCCGGAAGAGGCGCCAACCCACTCGCCAACCACGGCCCCGATCGGGGCTATGGCGGCGGCGACCCGGATGCCCGACGCGAGGGAGGGAAGAGCGTAGGGGATCTTGATATAGCGATAGAGGCGGATAAGGTTCCCAAGACGACCCTTGCGGCCTGATTGCTGCAAAAGAGCGGCGAGGTTCAGCCATGCAGGCTCCGTCCGGTTAAGGCCATCCAGAAACCCGACGGTCACCGGGAAATAGATGATAAGCAGGCTCATGACCACTTTTGGGGCAATGCCATACCCCAACCAAAGCACGAGCAGCGGTGCGATCGCGAAGACGGGAATCGCCTGGCTCGCGATTAGAAGTGGGAAAACCCATTGTTTTACAGGTTGATAAGCGGAAATCATGAGAGCCGATATCATCCCGAACATAACACCGAGAACAAGGCCCAAAAGAATTTCGGAGGCCGTAGTGAGCGCATTCTCTGCAATTAGTCCAGCATGATTTAAGAGCGCTTCCATCACGATCAGTGGTGAGGGGAGTATGAACTTCGGCAGATCAAGAAGAGCGGCTATCGCTCCCCAGAGGAGAAACAACCCGGCTATTGTTATCAGGATACGGAAAATCTTCATGGCTGCTGTCCCGAAGCGGCCAGCCGCGCCATAATATCGGAGTAATGATGTTTCAGAACGTCGTCTGTTGGATCGCGTGGAATGCGGCCCTCAGGAATCAGCGGGGGAGAGAGAGTGGCAGGGTTGCCCGAAAGAACATGAATGTTATGTCCAAGCCGCAGGGCCTCCAGCGGATCATGAGTAATAAGCAAGACCGTCTTGCCGGTCAGCATTTCCGCTGCCAGATCCTGAAGACGGAATTTCGTAATGGCGTCGAGCGCGGAAAAAGGCTCATCCATCAGGACAATCGGCGCCCCTTCCATTAATGTCCTGGCGAGGGCGACGCGCTGGCGCATGCCGCCGGAGAGAGTGGAGGGAAGGGCATCCTGCCGGTCCGCAAGCCCGACGTGGTCGAGGAGAGCGCGGGCACGGTCAATATCTGGGGTTTCACCCCGCAGCCGCCCTCCAATCAACAGATTATCCAAGACCGTCGCCCAGGGCAGGAGTAGGTCTTGCTGATCCATATAGGATAATCGGCCCGCGAGCGAGCCACTATCACTGACCGTTATACGGCTTTCCCCTGGCAGTGGGATAAAGCCGGCGAGAATTTTGAGGATACTGCTTTTGCCGACACCACTCGGTCCCAGCAGACAGGTGATCCGGCCAGGCTTCAGCGTCAGGTCGAGATTGCCGAGGATCAACTGCCCGTCAAATTCGAGGCAGTCGAGATTCAGCATTATGCCGACAGGTGACGGACCTTCCGATGGGTTATTCATCGGCTTCGGCATAGAGAAATTGTCTGGGCGTTCCGGTTCCATTGACCTCTCGTTCCTACGCAGGTATTAACCTGATCAGGTTCGGGGTCGTTCCGCGTATCGGAACCTCTCAGCCAACATGGCTCCCCCCGAGGAAGCCTCACTATAAAGAAAATACGTTCGCAGACAAGGGATTATTCGGCCGAATGGCATCATTCATCAGTTCGCGTATCGGTTTTATATCCGTGCTGACAGGATTGATTTCATTGCTGTTTTTTGCGGCGGGGTCGATGCTTTACGCACAGACGCTCAGCCAGAGCGAAAGACTCGTCCTGAAAACCTCCGAGCGAAGCATTCTCCTGGATGTTGAAGTTGCGGATGATGCCGAGGAACGGAGTAAAGGGCTGATGCATCGTCATGCCTTGCCGCCAATGCAGGGAATGCTTTTTGACTTCGGGAAAACCCGGAAAATTACGATGTGGATGAAAAATACAGAGATTCCGCTAGATATGTTCTTTGTGGATGCGGCCGGAAAAATTCTATACATCAAGAATGGCGCAATCCCTCATTCCCTGGATATTGTCACCTTTGACGGCACTGCCCGGGCGGTGCTTGAGTTGAACGGGGGATTTGCGAAAGAAAATTCTGTTCAGGTCGGGGATGTTCTGTATCATCCCATTTTTGAAAATCAGTAACCGCCGGAAAAACAATGAACAAGAAAACACCCGGAACCCACCCTGTCCCAGATGGCTTTGAAATTGTTGAAAGAAAGGCACCGTTCACACAAGCAAACGGCCCTTTCTATGAGAAGATTACTGGCGAGGGCAAGCTGATCCGGGCTTTTCGGGTTGAAGAACGTCATCTCAACAGTATCAAGGTAGTGCATGGGGGGATGATGATGACATTTGCGGATTCCGCGCTGGCGGCATCCGTCGTTCATGAAACCGGTCGACGTTGTGTGACTATCAAGATGAACTCCGAATTCCTTTCGCCGGCGCGGGAAGGGGACTGGGTGGAATCCGATGTTGAGGTGATTCGAAGCACGCGGACGGTCGTCTTTGTCCGCGGTGAGTTGAGGGCCCGTGGCAAAGCAATATTCAAAGCCGATGCCATATTCCACTATGTTCATGTGGGCGCTTAGAAAAATTCTTAATTCTGACTTGCGAGCCGGGCTTTGTTAGTATAGATGATCCTTTCACCGAACGGGGCGTAGCACAGCCTGGTAGTGCGCTCGCTTTGGGAGCGAGAGGTCGCAAGTTCGAATCTTGCCGCCCCGACCATATTGAAAACCCTGTGAATCAATGATTTGCAGGGTTTTTTTATTGCGCCGGGCCAGAATATACATGACGATTCTATGAAGAATTCTGGATTGTTGCGCTTTCCGTTGCCGTCACGTAAATTTTCATTAGAATATTATAAAGATATTTTTTGGATGGAGGTGACGGGTCAATGAAAGAAAGTGTCATATATAAGGTCTTTAAGAGACAGGCACGTTTCTCGGTTTTCCTACTGGGCCTTTTGATTGCACCTGCTATCGCCCAGGCGGATACATTTACTGGTCTCAAGCCCGCTTCGCCACAGCCGGATGCCGCCGATCTCAAGCCTGGCCTGGCGGTGACCTATTACGGTGTGAAGGTCGACAGTATCAAAGAGCTTGAAGAGAATATGGGCTATATGGATGGCAAGCCGGGAGAGCCTATCCCAATGCTAAATTATCAGGTTGGCAATGGTAATGTTTTGACAGCGAACAGTAATGATATGGTCGGTGCGATCATCAAGGGCTTTATCAAGATGGAACAGCCCGGTCGCTATGTTTTTATGGTGCATTCAAATGACGGAGTCTGGGTATCCATCGGAGACAAGCTGATCTATGAAGACCCGGACGTGCATGCCGACCGCTTTTCTGATGAAATAATTGTTGAGATTTCAGAGCCGGGCTGGTATCCGGTCCATATCAAGTATTTCGAGAAAAAGAACACTGCGACATTGGAGCTTTACTGGGAAGCGCCGGGCTTTGGCGAGCTGGACTATGTGCCTGCCGAGGTCTTCAGTCATACTGGAGAGTAACAGAGAGATGACAATGAAGGCGAGAATTTTCCAACCGGCAAAGAACGCCATGCAGTCGGGTCGCAAGGGCACAAAGCACTGGCGGCTTGAATATGCGCCCTCCGAAGCAAGATATATTGAGCCGTTGATGGGCTGGACCGGGTCAAGGGACATGAACGCCCAGGTGACGGTCGATTTTGACGATAAGGAAAGTGCCATTGCCTTTTGCGAGTCGAACAACATTCCCTATACGGTTTTTGAGCCCAAGAAGCGCCGCCTTCATTTGAAGGCCTATGCGGAAAACTTCGCCTATACACGGGTTCGCGGCTAGCATCAGATCGAGTTTCGCAGAATAACGGCCCCGTAGCTCAGCTGGATAGAGCAATTGACTTCTAATCAATAGGTCGCACGTTCGAGTCGTGCCGGGGTCACCAATTTTTTTGCCCGACCGGTTGTGGTCGGGCATAACATATTTGATACCTGTCAGCCCTTCAATGCATTATCTATAGGTGTATAATCGAGCCCCAGATCGCGGGAGACGGGTTCACAGGTGATTAGGCCATTCCATACATTCAGGCCATTCGCGAGATGCCGGTCATCCCGCAGTGCCTGTTTCCAGCCTTTGTCCGCAATGCGCAGGGCATGGGGCAGGGTGACGTTATTCAACGCGTAGGTGGAGGTTCGGGCGACACCGCCGGGCATATTGGCGACGCAGTAGTGAACAACCCCATCAACCACATAAGTCGGGTCCGCGTGAGTCGTCGCCTTGGAGGTTTCGAAGCATCCTCCCTGATCAATCGCCACATCGACAATGACGGCACCTTCCTGCATGGTGGAGAGCATTTCTCGGGTCACGAGCTTCGGCGCGGCGGCACCCGGAATGAGCACGGCGCCGATCACCAGATCGGCCTCCATCACCAGTCGCTCCAGAAGGGCATTTGTCGAATAAATCACCTTGGCGGAGGATTCGAAATGGTTTTCGAGTCGCTCCAGGGTTACCGGGTTGCGATCAAGGATTGTGACGTCAGCATGTAGGCCAATTGCCATCTGCGCCGCATTAAATCCGACAACGCCGCCGCCGATAATCACAACCTTGCCGGGCGCAACTCCGGGCACGCCACCAAGGAGAACGCCACGTCCTCCATGGGCTTTTTCAAGCGCCGCAGCTCCAGCCTGAACCGACATGCGGCCGGCCACTTGACTCATTGGTTTCAAAAGCGGGAGGCCGCCAGAATTATCCGTTACCGTCTCGTAGGCGATGCAGACGGCACCTGATTTGATCAGATCGTGGGTTTGTTCCGGATCCGGCGCAAGGTGGAGATATGTATAGAGAATCTGGCCTTCGCGCAGCATGGCTCGCTCAACCGCCTGGGGCTCCTTTACCTTGACGACCATTTCGGAGCGGCCAAAAATTTCCTCTGCCGTCCCGACAATTTTGGCGCCAACGGCCTCATAATCCTCGTTCAGTGCGCCGATATCACGGCCCGCATTTGTTTCCACCAGAACTTCATGCCCACGGGCAGTCAGTTCCCCGGCGCTTTCCGGTGTCAATCCGACACGGTATTCGTGATTTTTGATTTCCTTGGGTGTTCCGACGATCATGCTGTTCTCTCCCCCAGACAGATCAATTTTGAATGATAATATTATACAGCTTTTGCGTGAAATTTTTTCCGAAAAATATTTTGTTTGTGCGGAATTTTAGTATAAATTCCTGATTAGATGATAATTATTGGGAAATATTCCAATGGATAGCTTTGATCGTCAAATTTTGTTGGAGTTGCAGCGTGACTCAAGCCAGCCTATTTCGGAAATCGCGGAGCGGGTAAATCTCTCTCTGTCTGCCTGTCATCGCCGCATCAAATTGTTGGAGGATGCTGCCGTTATTGACGGTTACATGGCGCGGCTGGACAAGCGCTCGCTCGGTCTGGAAGTTGACGTTTTTGTCGAGATTTCACTGACATCGCAAAGTCAGGAGACACTTGATTTTTTTGAAAAAGCGGTAATGACCTATGACGAGATACTGGAGTGTCATCTGACAACGGGGAACGCAGATTATATCATGCGCGTAACGGCGAGCGATGTGCGAGACTATGACCGCATCCACAGGAACTGCCTGGCAAAGCTGCCCCATGTGGCAAGCATGCGGTCAATCTTTGCCTTGCGGGCGATCAAACCCTGGAAAGGGTACCCGGTCTTTGGAAACTATCAGAAAGCGCCGTGACGACCCTCGCCGGCGGCAAAGCGGGCCGCGCCGGCCTTTGCTTCCCTCTGTTTCGCTTCCTCCGCGGCCATCATTTCGAACTGAATGGCTTCCGCGTCGGTTTTGCCTTCCTGCATGTAAACGCTTTCCCGGTCTGACAGCATGGCAATTTGTGGAAAGTCCGCAATTTGCAGGGCGAGTTCTTCTGCGGCGGCTAGCGCTGTGCCATTCGGGACGACGCGTGTGACCAACCCCATGGACAGGGCCTCGTCTGCGGGAACCGGTCGCCCGGTCAGCATCATGTCAAGTGCCCGGCCCATGCCGATGACGCGCGGCAGGCGAACGGTGGTTCCATCGCTCATCGGGACACCCCAGCGACGGCAGAAAATACCGAACACCGCCGTTTCCTCGGCGATCCGGATATCGCAGTAAAGGGCAAGTCCCATGCCGCCGGCGCAGGCATGACCGGCAATGGCGCCAATCAGCGGCTTTGAAAGCGGCTTGTGAAACGGTCCGTCCTGATGACCAGCCCAGGCCTTGTAATCGATCCGGTTCGCGGCTTCTTTCAGGTCCGCACCTGAGCAAAAAGCACCGCCCGCCCCGGTGATGACAGCGACGCGCTGGCTATCATCCGCCTCGAAAGCGCGAAAGGCGGTTGAGAGGAGTTCCATCGATTCCTGATCGAGCGCGTTCCGGACTTCAGGCCGATTGACGATAATCGTTGTAACGGGTCCCTTTGATTCGGTTATTATTTTTTGTTTGTTTGTCATGGGTTTCGCTTTCATTTGAGAGCGTTTAAAGAGATGCATTTGAGCAGACCAACCCGAGGTGACGGTTATATACGCCCCCGTATACCGCCATCGGATCTTCGCAAAGATCAGTTCAGACGTTTGGTCACAAACCCCTCTTCGCGGGGGTATTTCTCCTTAATGCAGGTCTCCGCCTTCTGCGGGTTTTCCGCTTCGACAGCAAAGCGGCATGGAGTGGCCCAGCGCATTGAAATATGGGGATGTTCCTGATTGTTGTCGAGCGCGTTACGCGCTTCTGTATTGTAAACGGAAAAAACGTAGGTACTCATTATCTCGCTCTAACTTTTACTCTCGGGCTTGTGCCCATTTTCGTCAGGGAGCTAATGACGAAAACATCCCTGACCGGCGACAGTGCTAATCGTTCGTCATGACACTGTAACATTAGGCAAGTTTAAACTGCAACAATATCATATTTACGCCGTTTATTACCTCGATTTCCGTCATTTTTCCGGCGCAACGAGAGAAGCCGAGCTTTCCATCTGTTTCCGGTAATCCCGGGTAACATCCAATGCGTGCTGGACAATTTTCTCGGTCACGGGATTATAGGGTTCTGTCGGGTAGGATGCCGTGAATTTAAGGCTGGGAGGGTGCCAGACGCACTGAATTTCCTGTAGGCGGCCATTTACAATATCAGCCTGAATCATCTGTCGCGGAAGGTTTGCAATGCCGACACCGTCAAGAGCCATCCTATGAATAGCTGCGAGTGAGCTTGAAGAATAAATACGGGTGGGCAATTCCGTATTTTTTCGGAGTTGTCGCGATAATTCTGCATAGGGCCGCGTATTCCGCGCATAGGTGATGAGAGGAGAGGCGGCCAGTTCGTCAAGGGAAAGCTGGCGATCTGTTTCAATCTGGAGTGAGGGGGCTGCAGCCCAGATAACGTCAAACTCGATCAGGTCGTGATTTTCAATCTGGAAATCCGTCACCGGCCCCATCAGCAAGGCAAAGTCGATTGCGCGCTCGATCAGTTCTTTTCGCAAGTTGGGTGTCGTGTCAACAACAAGGTCAATCTCGATTGCCGGAAACTTTTGATGCAGGCCAGACAGGAATTCAGGCAGGAACGTATGGACAATTGCTTCTGAGAATCCGAGACGCAGTATGCCGACAAAATCCTCGTCATGGCTGATCTTGTCGACCAGCATGGCAGATGTCCTGAGAAGTTTCTCTGCATATGGGAGAAGCTCAAGCCCCTTGGCGGTTAGATGAATGAAACCTGTGTCCCGCTCGAACAGGCGGACACCGAGCGTTTCCTCCAACCGGGCAATCCGGGAGGATATTGCAGGTTGTGTCGTATTCATTTTCTCGGCCGTTTTACGAAAACTGCGCAAAGAAGAGACCCAAAGAAAAGTCTGGAGTTGGGTGAGGTTGATATTTCCGGGAACCATAAAAATTGCCTATCAAGTTCATATGATTTCAGTAAGAAGTATTTATATATGAATGATGAATGGCTGTCAGGCCGCCGCCGGAAAATATTTTTTCGCAGCGCGGCAAACAAAGGCTTTCACGATAGGGGGGCTTTCGTTATTCTCACCACAAGAAAAAATAATGTCTGACATCAATAAGATAAAAGAGGAAATAAGTATGTCCGCAGCACCCGCTCCTACACGTGAAGATTGGCAAAAGCTTGAAGGCGAAATTTCGATCCGGAACAAGGCATTCATCAATGGCCAGTATGTCGATGCCGCATCCGGCAAAACATTCGACTGTATCAGCCCGCTTGATGGCCGTGTTCTGACCCAAGTCGCTTCCTGTGATGTTGAGGACGTAAACCGTGCCGTGACCGCGGCGCGCGCCGCCTTTGATTCCGGCGCCTGGTCCCGCGCCGCGCCCGCCAAACGCAAGGCGGTCCTGCAGAAATTTGCCGGTCTGATCATGAAGAACAAGGACGAACTGGCGTTGCTGGAATGTCTCGACATGGGGAAACCCGTTAAATGGGCAGGCGCCGTAGATATACCGGGATCTGCGGGCAGTATTTCCTGGTATGCCGAGGCGATTGACAAGGTTTATGATGAAATCGCACCAACTGATCGCCGCCGGTCCCTCGCGCTGATCACGCGGGAGCCGATTGGTGTTGTCGCCTGTGTGGTTCCATGGAATTTCCCATTGCTGATGGGGGCGTGGAAATTTGCTCCGGCATTGGCAGCAGGCAACAGCGTGATCCTAAAACCGGCAGAACAGTCTCCGTTGACAGCGCTGCGGATTGCGGAACTGGCGATTGAAGCTGGCATCCCCGAAGGTGTCTTCAACGTCCTTCCCGGCTTTGGCGAAACAGCCGGTCAGGCTCTTGGCCGGCACATGGACGTGGATGCGCTTGCGTTCACCGGCTCGACCGAGGTTGGCAAGATGTTCATGCGCTATTCAGGGGAAAGCAACCTGAAAGCCATTGGCCTCGAATGCGGTGGTAAGAGCCCGAGTCTGGTTATGGGCGACGCGGACCTTGATCTTGCCGCCAAGAAAATTGCCATGGGCGTCTTCTTTAACCAGGGTGAAGTTTGCACTGCGGCCTCCCGCATTGTTGTGCAGGACAGTGTAAAGGACGAACTGATCGAGAAAATCTCGAATGTTGCGAAAACCCTGCAGCCGGGCGATCCGCTGGATGCCAAGACAATTGTCGGCGCCATGGTCGATAAAACCCAGACAGAGCGCGTCATGGGCTATATCGGCAAGGGCCAGGAAGAAGGGGCAAAACTGCATTATGGCGGCAATCAGGTCATGCAGGACACGGGCGGTTTTTATATCGAGCCGACGATTTTCGATAATGTGTCGAACGATATGACCATTGCGAGAGAGGAAATCTTCGGTCCGGTTGTCAGCACGATCACCTTCAAGGATATGGAAGAGGGCATCAAGATTGCCAACGACACGATATACGGGCTGGCGGCTTCCGTCTGGACACGGGATATCTCGAAGGCGCATCAGCTGGCTCAGGCACTCCGGGCCGGGACAGTCTGGGTCAATACCTATGACGACGTCGATATGTCAACGCCGTTCGGCGGTTACAAGCAGTCGGGCAATGGCCGGGACCGCTCTCTTCATGCTCTTGAAAAATACACTCAGTTGAAAACAACCTGGATCAATATCGCCTGATCGCTGAGTTTCAAGAAATCTGGGAGGAAAAAATGAAGAGTTATCAGTTTGAAGAATACGGGGCGCCGCTGGTGGAAAACACCGGCGACGCTCCGGTCGCGACGGGGGATCAGGTCCTCATGGATGTCACTGCCTGTGGCGTCTGCCATAGTGATATTCATATCTGGGAAGGGCATTTTGATCTCGGCAATGGCAAGCAGCTTAACATCAAGGGGGGGCGGGAGCTTCCCTTTACGCTTGGCCATGAAATTGTCGGCACGGTAACGGCAGTCGGCGAGAATGTGACGGACGTTAAAGTCGGTGACAAGCGCGTTGTCTATCCGTGGATCGGGTGCGGAGAATGCGCGACCTGTGCTTCGGGTGAGGAACAGCTCTGTAACCGTCCGTGCCAACTCGGTATTGACGTGGCCGGCGGGTATTCCGATACCCTGATCGTACCGCATGCGCGTTATCTCCTCGACTACGGGTCCCTGCCCAAGGAACTGGCCTGCACCTATACATGTTCGGGTCTGACGGCCTATAGCGCGCTGAACAAGGTGAAATCCCGCACCGACGGCGGGAAACTGTTGATTATGGGCGCGGGCGGTGTTGGTCTTGCGGCGATGGCAATTGCAGAATCCGTGACTGATGCCGAAATTTATGTCGCGGATATCGATCCGGCAAAACGCGAGGCTGGATTGCAGGCAGGGGCGATTGCGGCAATCGATCCATCCGATCCGGCAGCCTTTAAAAGCTTCATGGGTACGACAGGTGGCGGTGTGAATGCCACCATCGATTTTGTAGGCGCGGAAAGCAGTGCGGCCTTCGGCGCCAAGGTTCTTGCGAAAGGGGGAAAGCTTGTAATTGTCGGGTTGTTTGGCGGCAGCTTCTCCATGCCGCTTCCGATGTTCCCGATCAAGGCAATGTCGGTCGAAGGAAGCTATGTCGGCAACCTTCAGGAAATGCGGGAGTTGATGGAACTCGCAAAGGCCGGAAAACTCAACGAACTCACCATTGTTCCGCGTCCCATGAAAGAAGCCTATAACACGCTTGAGGATTTGCGTGCCGGGAAAGTCGTCGGCCGCGTTGTTCTGCAAAGCTAGGCTTTGATAGTGCATTAAAAAAAGGCGGCATTTTAAGTGCCGCCTTTTTTTGTGTCTTTGCCGTAAATTTTCAGTGAATAGGACCGGCTATCTCCATGTCGATCAGTTCGCTGACGACGCGGATGAGTTCGATGCAGGCATAGAGATCTTCCTCGGCCTCGCAATTCTCGCGCAAGGTTTGCGCTTCGGCATGGAGCATATCGATGGCATTTTCTCCCTGATGGATGATCAGGTTATGGGCCGTACTGTATAAATCCACCGTCGTGTCCGGGTGCAATTCAATTGTGTTCATCATGGCGTCTATCCTTGCGCGAAGCCAACTTTCCAATATGCCGCTAATTTTAGGAAAATACTCTTAAAGGAAGGTTAAGGTCGGAAGACGCGCGTGCGGATTTTCTAAAAAGGGAGTTCTACCGCATTGGTGAGGAAGCGCATGAAGGGCGTAGCTTTTTGAAAAGCATCATCCACTTCTTCAATGAAATCAGGCTGTGTGATACGCTCAACGGAACTGAGCGGCTTAGTGATGAAGAGAGTCTTGCGTTTCAGATCCTCGATTTCCGGATGATCCGGCGAGAACCCTTTTGGAGCACGTTTCAGGCTATCGCCCCAGATGCCGTCAAATGTATCCTGAAAGTCGGGGTCTGCTTTCACAGCTTGCCATTTTTTCGAATTTTCATCGATCGCCCGGCGAATTGCTCTAAGAGCCGGAGCAGGTGGCAGATATATCCCGCCACCAAAGCGGACACCATCCAGTGCGATATGCACATAATAGCCTGGTGCATGGGCGTCGCGACCGGCCTGATGGCGAAACTGGCAGGCGAGATGCTCCTTGTACGGCTTTGGATCACGGGAGAAGCGGACATCGCGGTAGATACGGAACATCGAGCCACCATGCGGACGGGCATCGGCAATATACATGGGCGCGATTGCCTCAAGTCGCGGTGCCATGGCCTCGATGAAATCACACATGGGATAGACGACTACATCCTTATATCGCTGTTTGTTTTTCGTGAACCATTCCCGATTGTTATTTTCAATTAATTCGGCATAAAATCGCAGGAGGTCTTTGGGAAACCCGGGGAAATTTGTGGCCATCGTCAAACTCTATGCTTTCCTTAGGTCGATCACCCGCTTTGCCTTGCCAAGGGAGCGCTCGATAGAGCACGGCGCGCAGATATCGATGGTTGCGGTTACCCCAAGGATACTTTTTATCCGTTGCTGCAGATTATCGGCTGCGGTCTGATCCGATGAGCCGGACAGCGTATGTTCAACGCGCACGGTGAGGGTGTCGAGGGCGCTTTCCCGCCGGATTTCAAGAACATAATGAGCGGACAGCCCGTCTGTCTGAACCACCAGCTCCTCGACTTGCGACGGGAAGAGGTTGACGCCGCGAATGATCAGCATGTCATCTGTACGCCCCGTGATTTTCTCAATGCGGCGCATGCTGCGGGCGGTGCCGGGAAGCAGGCGGGTGAGATCGCCTGTACGATAGCGGATAACCGGGAAGGCTTCCTTTGTGAGTGTGGTAAAGACAAGCTCGCCTTTCTCGCCGTCGGGCAAAACCTTGCCCGTTTCCGGATCGATAATTTCAGGATAAAAATGATCCTCCCAGATAACAGGACCGTCCTTGGTCTCGATACATTCATTGGCAACGCCGGGCCCCATCACTTCTGAAAGGCCATAGATATCGAGGGCGTCAATATCGAAACGTTCCTCGATCTCGTTGCGCATGGCCTCGCTCCAAGGCTCAGCTCCGAATATCCCGGCCTTTAATGGTGACTTTCGCGGATCAAGCCCCTCCCGTTCGAACTCCTCTGCAATAGCCATCATATAGGACGGGGTGACCATGATAATGTCCGCGCCGAAGTCATTTATGATCTGAACCTGACGCTCTGTCTGTCCACCCGACATGGGAACAACAGTACAACCAAGCCGCTCAGCTCCGTAATGCGCGCCAAGGCCACCGGTAAAGAGACCATAACCATAGGTGACATGGACAGTATGTTCACGTCGTCCGCCACTCGCGCGGATGGAGCGGGCGACAAGGTTTGACCAGTTATCAATATCGCCCTGCGTATAGCCGACGACCGTTGCCCGGCCAGTTGTCCCGGAGGAGGCGTGAAGTCTGACGATATCTGCTTTTGGTACAGCAAACATGCCGAAGGGATAATTATCGCGAAGGTCCTGCTTTTTGCAGAAGGGAAACTTCGCGAGATCCTCCAGAGATTTTAGATCATCGGGTTGAACACCGGCGGCATCAAACCGTTCCCGAAAAAGCGGAACATTCCGGTAGGCATGCGACAAACTCCATTTGAGACGATCGAGTTGCAGGGCCAAAATTTCATCCCGGCTGGCAATCTCGATCGGATCAAGTTCTTCCCTTGACGGTGGGGTCAGACGCATGTCTCCCTCATTCGTTATACGCGTTCGATAACCGTGGCGATCCCCTGGCCGACACCGATGCACATGGTGCAGAGCGCGTAGCGCCCGCCGGTGCGGTGAAGCTGATACATGGCCGTTGTGAGCAGACGCGCACCGGACATACCGAGTGGATGACCAAGCGCAATTGCCCCGCCAAGCGGATTGACACGCGGATCATCATCCTTCAGGCCCAATTCACGCATGACAGCAAGGCCCTGCGCGGCGAAGGCTTCGTTGAGTTCGATAACATCCATGTCGCCCATTGTAAGACCCAACCGGGCGAGCAGCTTCTGGCTGGCAGGTGCGGGGCCGATCCCCATGATCCTTGGCGGAACACCGGCTGTGGCGGCCCCCAAAATGCGGGCCTTGGCGGTCAGGCCATATTCCTCGATCGCATCATCGGAAGCGAGCAGGATGGCGCAAGCGCCATCATTCACTCCGGAGGCATTTCCGGCAGTGACAGATCCGCCCGCCCGGAACGGAGCTTTCAACGCGGCAAGCTTTTCAATAGTGGTTGCCCGTGGATGCTCGTCTTTATTCACAATGATCGGATCGCCCTTGCGCTGCGGAATGGAGACAGGAATAATCTCGTCATTGAAGGAACCATTGGCTTGCGCCGCAGCGGCCTTCTCCTGGCTGCGCAGGGCGAAAAGATCCTGATCTTCGCGGCGGACCTGATAGTCCTCCGCCACATTCTCCGCCGTTTCGGGCATGGAATCGATGCCGTACTGGTCCTTCATCTTCTTGTTGACGAAGCGCCAGCCAATTGTGGTGTCAAAAATCTCGGCATTGCGAGAGAAAGGCGTCGTCGCCTTACCCATGACGAACGGTGCCCGGCTCATGCTTTCGACGCCGCCGGAAATGCCGAGATTGGCTTCCCCGGTCATAATCTGTCGCGCGATAGACGCTGTCGCGTCCATGCCGGAGCCACAAAGCCGGTTGATCGTGGCGCCGCCAACACTTTCGGGCAGGCCGGCGAGAAGGGCACTCATACGGGCAACATTGCGGTTATCCTCTCCAGCCTGGTTGGCGTTGCCAAACATCACATCATCAACCTTTTCCCAGTTGACGGATGGATTGCGTTCCATCAGGGCCTTGATCGGAATGGCGCCAAGGTCATCCGGGCGAATGGCGGACAAGCTGCCGCCATATCGGCCGATCGGGGTTCTGACTGCATCACAAATATAGGCGTTTTTCATTTTTCTTCTTTCTCATTGAGACCCGGGATCATCTGTCCCTTGATCGTGTGGGAATTGCCCCGAAACAGGGCGACGGTTTGACCTTCCTCGTCCGTAACGGAGATATCGTAAAGGCCGGTGCGGCCCGTCCGGCTTTTTTCTATTGCGCTTGCGGTGAGCAGGGTATCGGGCCCAACAGCCTTAAGGAAATTAATCTGTGCACCTTGTGCCACGGTATTCTGGTTATAGGCATTGCAGGCATAGGCAAAGGCCGTATCCGCGAGGGTGAAGACATAGCCGCCATGGCATATTTTATGCCCGTTCAGCATAAAATCGGCGACGCGCATGGTCATTATGGCGCGTCCGGGGCTGATGTCTTTCAGCGCAATGCCGAGATGCTGTGCCGCTATGTCCTTGCGGTACATCGTTTCACCGACGGTTCTGGCAATATCCTGCGGGCTCAGCCTTTCGTTCTCCGGCATGTCAGCGGCCCTTGAAGTTGGCTTTCCGTTTGCCAAGGAACGCGGAAACGCCCTCGATGAAGTCTTCTGTCTGGCTTGCCTTCTGCTGGAAATCCCGCTCGACCGCCAGCTGCGTTTCAAGATCGTTGCCAAGACTCTCGTTCATGGCCTTCTTGATCAGCGTATACCCCGCGGTCGGCCCGGAGGCTAAGCGTTTTGCGAGCTCCTCTGCTGCGGGCATCAGCCCGTCGTCCGGATAGCTTTTCCAGATCAACCCCATCTTTTCGGCGTCTTCGGCCGGGAGTTTGTCCCCTAGCATGGCGAGGCCCATGGCCTTACCCGATCCCACGAGGCGCGGCAGAAAATAAGTGCTGCCGGCATCGGGTACGAGACCGATATGGCAAAAGGCCTGAAGAAAATAGGCGGACTTGGCGGCGAGCACAATGTCGCAGGCGAGGGCCAGGCTCATGCTGGCCCCGGCCGCGATACCATTGACCGCGGCAATAACAGGTTTGTCAAGCGCCCGGACAAAGAGGATCAGTGGATTATAGTTTTTCTCCAGTGTTTCTCCAGCATCCAGAGCCCCGCCCGACGCGCTGCTTGAAGATAGATCGGCGCCTGCGCCAAAGGCCCGGCCTTCGCCGGTGATCAGGACGGCGCGAACGTCATCGCCCTTCAATACCGGCATAATCGAGCGCAATTCCTCATGCATTTCGTCGCTGAAAGAATTCAGCTTGTCCGGCCGGTTCAGCGTGATTTTCGCGACTCCATCCTGGACATCGAACTTAATCGTAGCGTAGGTCATGGTTCCCGTACTTTCTTGTTTGTTGGTTTTCCGAAAGCTTGTTTGCCAGAGATTAATCGAATAATCAGGGGGATAACAGGATTTTTCTTCTATATTCAGAGGTGGCGTGAAGAAGAGCTTGAACGTTAAGCAGAAATCCGGCGGAAAGGACGAGAAGGAATAGAGCCTATATTTTAGCGCGAGAGCGCTGGCTCAGCGTGTTTCACACAATTGCGACCCGATTTTTTCGCAGAATACAGAGCCTGATCCGCTCGGTTGATAAATGTCATCACATTCTCTCGATTTGCATATGCTGTTACACCAAGTGACATTGTGATTTTACCAACTTCCTTCTTGGTGGAGCGCTTGATGAGCTTCTTCGCGGAAATTGCCATTCGCAGGTCATTTGCAATATTGACGGCTTCAGACAATTCAGTGTTAGGAAGAATGACGCTAAATTCTTCACCTCCATATCTCGCGGCGACAGCGCTACCGTCTATTCCCTTCGCCAATGTGCTCGCGACCAGTTTTATCACCTGATCTCCGAAGGTGTGACCATGTGTGTCATTGAAATCCTTGAAGTGGTCAATGTCGGCCATGATCAGGCACAGGTTTGCTTCTTTTTCTTGTGCTTCACTTACTTTCTTCGCAAGTTCCATATCGAAACTTTTGCGATTGGGAATTCCGGTAAGGGAATCGGTGTGGGCTTCCTGCTGAACAAATTGCAGCCGTCTTTTCAGGTCCGCTATTTCGCGGGACGCACTGTCGATGCCCTGTTGTAAGCTGATTGTATTGCCGGACATGGAATTAGTCTGGCTGACAATCTCGTCGATGATACCTTGCAGTTCTGCTCCGCTCAACTCTTCAACTTTTTCAGCAAAGCTATTCAGGTTTTCCCCATACGAAGAATAGTTGGCAGAGCTTTCGTTGAGATTACCCAACATTTCTTCCATGGATTTTTGAACCAACCGGCTCGTTTCCTGGACCGCTCTGCCTTCTTTTTCACGAGTGAAAAATTGTGCATAAAGGTCAAGGCCGATTTTGTCTGTATACTTTCCGTGTTTGGTAATTAGTTCATTAACAGCCCGCGTTAGATCCGGATTGGATTCCTGTATATACTCATACCAGATGGCATAATTATGAGGAGTTTGTCGGATCCCTCTTTCTTCCATCAGCGCCATTGCTTTTCTGGCATTGACGCGGACTTTTTCAAAATCATCTATCGGCAACAATTTTATCATCCCCCAATAACGAAATTTTTCCGAGACTGTACTGTGCAAATGCGGGTTTGTCAGTATACAAAGTCCATGAAATGGTAAAAAATTGTGGAAAATGAGAACTGTTGATATTATTAGGGAATTATCTTACAAATAATTGTAATTATTGTTTAATTATTCTATTAATACATGTATTACTATACGCCTAGATAATTATGCTTTACTTCCTCACTTTCGAGTAATGCCTGGCTCGAACCTTCCCAGACGATAGAGCCTTTCTCAATGATATAGTGGCGATCTGCGATGTCGGCGAGGGCGCGGATATTCTTGTCGATGACCAAGATAGCTTGCCCTTCCTTTTTTAAGCTGACGAGGCATTGCCAGATTTCCTGGCGAATGAGTGGTGCAAGCCCCTCCGTCGCTTCATCAAGCAGGAGAATATCCGGGTTGGTCATCAGTGCGCGGGCGACGGCTAGCATTTGCTGTTCTCCGCCGGAAAGCTGGCTTCCCATGCTATGCTTGCGTTCCTGAAGTTTGGGGAAAAGTGTCCAGATTGTCTCCAGTGTCCAACGGCTATTGCCGGAAGGGCCAGCATGCGCCGTTGCTATCAGATTTTCTTCAACATTCAGATTGGGCGATATCATCCGGCCTTCGGGGACCACCCCGATACCCATTCGGGCGATACGGTAAGGTGAAAGGGAGGTTATATCCTTGCCTCGGAACTTTATGACACCACTGCGCGCGGGTGTAAGACCCATAATTGAGCGGATCGTTGTTGTTTTTCCCATGCCGTTTCGGCCCATCAGGGTGACGACTTCTCCTTCCTTCACAGCCAGCGACATATCGAACAGAACCTGGCTTTGTCCGTAAAAGCTGTTGATGGCATTTACTTCGAGCATGGCTCAGCTTTCCTCCCCGAGATAGGCCTGACGGACTTCTTCGTTGTCACGGATCTCATCGGGTGTTCCTGTCGCAATTGCCCGACCATAGACAAGAACGCTAATTCTGTCAGCAAGGCTGAAAACCGCATCCATGTCATGTTCAATCAACAGGATGCTGTAACGTGATTTCAGCGCCGCGAGACGCTTGATCAGGCGCTCGCTGTCTTCTCCTGACATGCCGGCCATCGGCTCGTCCAGCAGTAGCATCTTTGGCTTCGTCGCCAGCGCGATAGCGATTTCAAGTTGCCGTTGCGCCCCGTGGCTCAGGCTGTAAACGGGCGTGTTGGCCTGCCCCTCCAGTTCCAGTTCCTGCAATATCTTGTGGGCCGGTTCGTTGAGTTTTTTGCTTTTTCCGACCATTTGCCAAAATTGAAAGGAATGTCCACTATGCGCCTGAACCGCTAGGCGAATATTTTCGAGAACCGTAAAATTCTGAAAGAGGGAGGTAATCTGGAACGACCGGGCAAGCCCGAGATGAGAGCGCTTCGGTTCCGACAGCCGGCGCAGGTTCCGTCCGCCAAAAATGATCTTTCCAGCGTCCGAAGAGATTTCTCCGGTCAGCTGCTTGATCAATGTGGTCTTTCCCGCGCCGTTGGGCCCGATAATGGCGTGCAGCTCCCCTTCGCGCACGGTGAGTGACAACTCATCCGTAGCCAGCAGTCCGTCGTAGCGCTTTACCAAATTCTCGACGATTAGAATATCATTCGCCGTCATGGGTCTTTCCTAGGCTGCGGGAGAAAGCTGTCAATGCCATTTCGGGCAAACAAAACGATCAGGATCAGAAGCGGGCCGAATATCAACTGCCAGTATTCGCCGACGTGAAGACCGCCAATTGTGAGTGGGATGGAGGAAAGCAACTCTTCCAGCATCAGAAAGGCGAGCGCCCCGTAGAGCGGGCCGAACAAGCTGGCCATGCCGCCCAGCACAATCATGATGATAAGATCACCGGAACGGGTCCAATGCATCATATCGGGGCTGACAAAATCATTGAGGTTGGCCATCAGGAACCCCGCATACCCGGCTATCGTGCCAGCAATAACGAAGGCCGTCAGGCGGTATTTATAGGGTGAGAAACCAATGGCGCGCATTCTCGCCTCGTTCGATTTGGTGCCGCGAATGACATTGCCAAAGGGTGACTCGACAAGTCGGTGCATGAGGTAGAGCACCACAAGAAGCGACACAAATATCAGATAATAGAGACTCTTTTCATCATTCAGATCAATCAGGCCCAGCATGTCACTGCGTGAATAAATCGTCAGGCCGTCATCCGCGCCGTAGGTTTCCACGCCGACGGCACTGAAATACAGCATTTGGGAGAAGGCCATGGTGATCATGATGAAATAGACGCCGCGTGTCCTGAGGCTGATGGCGCCGATAATCAGGGCGATGAGTGCCGACCCCAGTAACGCGGCGGTGAGTTGTATATAGCCGTTCAACATCCAGTCGATGCCATCCTCGAATGCATGGAAGGCCCCAATGCCGACGCAATAGGCGCCGACGCCAATGTATGCTGCATGACCGAAGCTGACCATTCCGCCATATCCGATCAGCAGGTTGAGGCTGAGAGCGGCAATGGCTAGGATCAGAATTCTCGCAACAAGTCCGGTATAGAAGCTGTCGCCCATCCAGTCCGTGAGGAAGGGGATCATGCCGAGAAAGACAAGCAGGGCTGTATTCAGAATGTGCCGTGAAGACAAGATCATCGGCCAACCCCTTTGGGCGGAAAGAGGCCTTGCGGCTTGATGGCAAGGACGAGGGCCATTAACAGATATATCATCATCGATGAAATCGCTGGGGCGGCCGTTGAGGCACTAGCCTCCGGCAGGACCAGGTTCAATATCTCTGGCAGAAAGGATCGTCCCACCGTATCAATCAGGCCGATCAGGATGGCGGCGATAAAGGCGCCCTTGATCGAGCCGATCCCGCCAATAACGATAACAACCAGGGTCAGGATCAGAATGCTTTCCCCCATGCCGATCTCCACTGACAGGATAGGGCCAGCCATTAGTCCGGCGAGCCCGGCGAGCGCGGCACCAAGACCGAATACAAGCGTAAATAGCAGCCTGATATTGATCCCGAGCGCGCCGATCATTTCGCGGTTGCTTGCGCCTGCCCGGATCAGCATGCCAAGCTTTGTCCGGGTCACAATGAAATACAGCAGCCCTGCGACGAAGAAGCCGACAAGAATAATCGCGAGGCGGAAGGCCGGGTAGGGCGCCCCTGGAATAATCTCGACCGTCTGGTTCAGAAAATCCGGAAGTGGGATCACCAGTCCGATCGGCCCCCAAATCAGGCGGGTTGCCTCATTAAAGAACAGGATCAGGCCAAAGGTCGCCATGACTTGATCCAGATGGTCGCGGGCATACAAGGTTCGAAGTGCGATCATCTCGACAACGACGCCCAGAAGGAAGACGGCCGGTAATGTCAGGAGCGCGCCGAGCAAGAAGGAGTCCGTCCAGCCTGTGAAGGTTGCACAAAAATAGGCGCCCATCATATAGAGCGATCCATGTGCCAGATTGACCATGTCCATGATGCCGAAGACAAGCGTCAGACCAGCTGCCAGCAGGAACAACAACAGGCCAAGCTGGAAACCGTTGAGTATTTGCTCCAGCAATAACAACCAGTTCATGGATACGCCTTATCGTGAATTTGACTTAAGCTTAAGAAAAAAGCGCGTAGGCCCAATCGACATACGCGCCTTCTCCGTTCTCATCAGAAGGGCTGACGGTTTATTTCATGCTGCATTCTTGCGCATAGGGATCCTGATGATTTTCATACACGGTTGAAACGATCTTCGTCGTATAGTCACCATTTTCATCTTTGACTACTTGGCGCAGATAGAAGTTCTGGATCGGAATATTGTTGTTACCGAATTTCAGTTCCCCACGCACGCTCTGGAATTCTGCGGCTTTCAAGGCGCTACGTACGGCGTCCCGATCACTCAGGTCGCCATTCACTTTTTCAACTGCACTGTTGATCAGCATGATGGAATCATAGGACTGCGCCGCATAATGGCTTGGGTAGTGGCCATATTTTGCCTTGAAGTCGGTTACGAATTTCTTGTTTGCCGGAGTATCAAGATCAGGTGACCAGAACATGGTCATAAGACTACCTTCCGCCAGCTCGCCAATCCGTGGCAGGCTGATGCTGTCGATCGTGAAAACCGTATAAAGCGGAACGGTTTTGGCCAGTTCGGCTTGGGCATATTGCGTGATGAACTGAGCACCATGCTTCCCGGGGTAGAAGACAAATAAGGCATCCGGCTCGGCGGCACGGACTTTTGCCAGTTCAGCAGAAAAGTCAAGTTGGGCCGGGAATTTTGTCATGTCCTTGCCGACGACTTCACCTTTAAAGGTCCGCTCAACGCCGCTGACCATATTCTTTCCCGCGGCATAGTTCGGGGCCATGATATAAAGCTTCTTGATACCGCGTTGGTTTAGAACTTCTCCCATTGCCATGGTTGTCTGGTCATTCTGCCAGGAAGTCGAGAACAGGTCTTCATGGCAAAGCTTGCCTGCAAGAGGGCTCGGGCCAGCATTGGAACTGATCATGAATGTGTCGTTATCAACAGCGCTTTTGTAGGAGGCCATCAAAACATGGCTCCAGATGTAACCGGCAATAAAATCAACGTTATCCTTCTTGACCAGCTTGTCAGTTTTCTGCTTGCCAATTTCCGGTTTGAAGCCATCATCTTCATAAATAACGTCAATATCGCGCCCGGCCATTTTGCCGCCAAGATGTTCAACTGCAAGATCGACAGCTTCGCGCATGTCTTTCCCGATCGCGCCGGCACCAGTCGTTAATGTCGTCACAAAGCCGATTTTTACGGCATCCGCCGCGCTGGCCATCGCCGGGGCGCCCAACAACGCTACCGCGGAAATCAGGCTGATATATTTCTTGTTCACAATAAATTCTCCCTGTGCTGTATCAGAAACGGATTGTCCTGCACTACTCCCATAAGTGGCCTATAGAATAAGAGTTTTTGCCTTCGGCGCAAAGAATTTGTTTTTCCTGCCATGCATCCGATTGCATTGGGCCGATGTTAATTGAAAGCCTTGAAGGTTATCATCGTAAAGGTGTCCTTGATGCCGGGAAGGGCCTGGATCTGTTCATTCACGAAATGGCCGGTATCCTGATCATCATTGAGATAGCATTTCATCATCAGGTCATACTTACCTGAAATTGAGTAAACCTCCGAGACATGCTCGACATTTTCCACCGCTTCTGCGGCGACATGGTACGCCTTGCCAAGCTCACATTTCACCATGACAAAAATTGTTTTCACAAAAGGATACCTTCCCGCAGAGCTTCTGCCGCTACATAATCCGGTGTGTAAAATGTTGTTGTATAATACAAATTTTGGCGGGAGTTGAAAGCAAAAAAGGCTTCCCTTGGGAAGCCTTGTGCCGGATCCTGATTTATTTCTGGGCTGTCTTGCCGAGCGGAATTTTAAAGAAGGCTGGCACATTATCGCCGAGGCCGACAACGGGGGCATCCCCTTCATCGTTGGCGTGGCGGGGCGTACGCCTCTTCGGTGCAGAAGGGCTGGCTGCCTTGTTTTCCTTTTTAACAGACGGCTTCGGAGTGCTTTCTGTTGCCGGTTCAGATTTCTTGCGGGCCGCTCTCGCTTTTGGCGCCTCATCTGCATTGCGGCGCCGACTACTCTTTGGATTGCGCTCTGCTTTTTTCTCGCGTTCAGCGATCTCTGCGGCCTCTTCGCTGACCTCTTCCATTCCGTCCAATGTCAACAGGGGAATTTTTCGGCCCACCAGTTTTTCAACAGCATCAAGATATTTGGTTTCGCTTTTTGTGGCGATGGTATAGGCATGGCCTTCCTGACCGGCGCGACCTGTGCGTCCGATACGGTGGATATAATCCTCCGCATGTGTTGGAACGTCGAAGTTAAACACATGGCTGACCGCACTGACATCGATACCGCGGGCGGCAACATCGGAACAGACGAGGATCTTGATTTCGCCGTTCTTGAACTTGTCGAGGGTTTCCATGCGATGGCTTTGGCTCATGTCGCCATGCAATGCACCAGCGTTGAACCCATGTTTGACAAGTGATCCATGCAGGATATCAACATCTTTCTTGCGATTGCAGAAGATAAAGGCGGTCCTGACTTCTTCCCGTTTTAACAGCTTGCGGATAGCGGGGCGTTTTTCGGCACGCTGTACTACATATAGCCCTTGCGTCACCGTCGCTGCCGTTGAGGTCGGCGCAGAGACGGCAACTTCCTTCGGGTTCATCAGGAACTTATCCGCCAGCTTGCGCATTTCCTTCGACATGGTGGCGGAGAAGAAGAGTGTCTGTCGCAATGGCGGCAATAGCCCAACAATTCGTTCAACATCCGGAATAAAGCCCATATCCATCATCCGGTCGGCTTCGTCAATCACAAGTGTTTTTACGCCATTGAGAAGCACTTTGCCGCGCTCGACATGGTCAAGCAGGCGGCCCGGTGTTGCAATCAGGACATCGACGCCCTTATCGAGCTTGGAGTCTTGGTCGGAAAAAGACATGCCGCCAATCAGGAGCGCCATGGAGAGTTTGCTGTATTTACCGTATGTCTCGAAATTGTCGGCGACCTGTGCCGCAAGTTCCCGCGTTGGTTCCAGGATCAGGGAGCGCGGCATGCGCGCCTTCGCCTGACCGGAGGCGAGAATATCAATCATTGGCAAGGTAAAGCCCGCCGTCTTGCCGGTGCCTGTCTGGGCTGTGCCAAGAACATCGCGCCCCATCAGTACGTAAGGAATCGCCTTTTCCTGTATGGGGGTTGGATTTTCGTAACCGGTTTCCTTAACCGCTTTCAATACTTCGGTACTTAGTCCGAGATCTGCAAATATCATATAGTGTGAACTACCGTTCGAATAAATATAAAATCTTCGTAAAACAGAGCGCAATCTAGAGAATTAATGCACTCTGTCAAATGTTTCCTGCGAATTTTCCAGTAAAACCGCGCCTGAGAAGGCTGTATTACACTAAAATGCCAAAGGATTAAAGTTAACGGTTCTCAAGCTGGTGTCTTGACTGTAAAAGAGATTTCAACCTCTAAAAAGCAAAACGCATCATAAATTACATCATATTGCAAAAAAATGACAGAAAAACATTCACTTGTCCTTATTCCCGGGTTGCTCTGTACCGGTGATTTATGGCGCGACCAGATTGACGCACTGGATGATATAGCGAATATCACCGTCGCAGATCATACGCGCGACGATACAGTGCCCGCGATCGCCAGTCGATTGTTGTCAGAGGCACCCGAGCGTTTTGCCCTCGCGGGATTGAGCATGGGCGGTTATATCGCGCTTGAGGTTATGCGACAGGCGCCGGAACGCGTCACTCATCTTGCGATCATGGATTCGCGTGCCATAGCGGATACGCCGGAGGAGGGGCAAAGGCGCCTCGATTTTATCAATCTGGTTGAGAAGGGATCGGCTTTCAAGGGGGTGACCCGTAGTTTGTTGCCTATCCTGATTCATCCCTCCCGTCTTGAGGATGAGGAATTGACAGATCGTATTTTCAAGATGGCGGAAGATGTCGGGAAAGAAGCGTTTATCAGACAAGAGCGTGCCTTGCTTGCGCGTGAGGTACTGTGGGATGTGCTGAAGACAATCTCCTGCCCGACGCTGGTTCTCTCCGGCGCCGATGACAAACTGATTCCGGCTTCTGTCCAGCGGGAAATGGCCGTGGAAATCCCGACTGCACAATATGTGGAGATTCCCGAGTGCGGACACCTGCCGACGATGGAAGAGCCGGAGATTACCAGTAAATATATGCGCCACTGGCTCGCACGGAGTTAAATTTTCGCCTAGACGTCGAGGTCCTCAACATATTGGGCGTTCTCCTGAATAAAGGCGAAACGCAGCTCTGGCCGTTTGCCCATCAGGCTTTCAACGCGGTCGGCTGTTTCACCAAATTCCTCCATCGGGACATCGACTTTCAGCAGCACCCGGTTTTTCGGGTTCATCGTCGTTTCCTTGAGCTGCGCCGGCGGCATCTCACCAAGGCCCTTGAACCGGCTGATATCAACCTTGCCACGGCCCGTCATTTCTGTCTCCATCAGGCGGTCCTTATGGGCATCATCCATGGCGTAGAGTGTCTTACCCCCTTGCGAAAGACGGTAAAGCGGTGGTTGCGCCAGATAGAGGTGGCCATCGGTGATAAGCTGGCGCATCTCGCGATAGAAGAAGGTCATCAGTAGTGAAGCGATATGGGCACCGTCGACATCGGCATCGGTCATGATGATGACCTTGTCATAGCGGAGGTCTTCGCTCCGGTATTTGTCGCGCAGCCCACAACCGAGCGCCTGAACAAGGTCTTTCAGTTCCTGATTGGCGTTAATCTTGTCATTGGTTGCGGAGGCGACGTTAAGGATTTTTCCGCGAAGCGGCAAGATCGCCTGCGTTTTACGGTCACGGCCCTGTTTGGCGGAGCCGCCAGCACTATCACCCTCGACTATGAATATCTCAGTACCTTCGCGTCCGCTCTGGCTGCAGTCAGCCAGCTTGCCGGGAAGGCGAAGACGGCTTGTCGCCGTTTTACGGCTGGTTTCCTTTTCCTGTCGGCGGCGGAGACGTTCCTCTGATTTTTCGATCACCCAGGCGAGCAGGTTATTCGCCTGATCCGGCGCCGCCGCCAGCCAGTTGTCGAAGTGATCTTTGATGGCAAGATCGACAAGTCGGCTTGCCTCGGTCGTTGTCAGTTTTTCCTTGGTCTGCCCTTGAAACTGCGGGTCTGGAATAAAGACGGAAAGTACCGCAGAGGCGCCGGAGAGAATATCCTCCGCCGTAACCTGTGCGGCCTTCTTGTTATTAATCAGCTCCCCATAGGCTTTCAGGCCGCGAAGAAGCGCCCCGCGAAACCCAAGTTCATGGGTGCCACCCTCGGGCGTCGGAACCGTGTTACAATAGGAGTTGAGAAAGGACATGTTCGTCAGCGGCCAGGCAATTGCCCATTCAACGCGTCCCCGGTCATTGTCCAGTTCGACCCGGCCCGCAAAGGGTTCCTGCGTGACAGCTTTGACGCCGTCGAGGGAGGCATCCAGAAAATCGCGTAAACCACCCGGAAAGTGAAGTGTTGCCTCCGCCGGTGTGTCGTCCTTGATCAGTTCCTCGTCGCATTTCCAGCGGATTTCCACGCCCCGGAAAAGATAGGCTTTCGAGCGGACCAGCTTGTATAGTCTGGCCGGGCGAAGCGCCGTGCCTGCCTCGAAGATTTCCGGATCGGGATGAAACTGGACTGAGGTGCCGCGGCGGTTCGGCGCGGCGCCGATTTTTTCAAGCGGAGTCTGGGGCGTACCTCTTGAGAATTCCTGCCGCCAGAGTTCCTTTTCGCGAGCGACCTCCACTATCATGCGATCGGAGAGGGCATTCACCACGGAAATACCGACGCCATGCAGCCCGCCCGCTGTGTGATACACCTTGTTTGAAAATTTACCGCCCGAATGAAGCGTCGTCAGAATCACTTCCAGCGCCGATTTGTCCTTGAACTTGGGATGTCGGTCAATCGGGATGCCACGTCCGTTATCGCGAATGGCGAGGGAGCCGTCGGCGAAAAGCTCAACCTCGATCCGGGTGGCGTGACCGGCGACGGCCTCATCCATGGAGTTATCGAGTACTTCTGCGGCCAGATGATGACGCGCGCGCTCGTCTGTGCCGCCAATATACATGCCGGGGCGGAGCCGGACAGGCTCCAGTCCTTCAAGGACCTCAATATCCTTGGCGGAGTAATCAGAGTTTTCAGATTTCGGTTGTTGGAAAAGATCGGACATAAAGCTGTTTCGCTGACCTAAAAGTTACGCTTTGCAGGATAAAACCTGTTTTTTCAACTTGCTGAAAGTGTATAACTTATACCCCTAACACATAGCAACTAGGAAGCCCATAGATCATGACGAGTGAATTCCGTGACCCTGTTATCCGTACTGCGCCGATGCCCAGTGACTGCAACAATAACGGCGATATTTTCGGGGGCTGGGTTCTGTCGCAAATGGACATGGCAGGCGGAATTCTTGCCGCGCGACGGGCAAAGGGACGCACTGTGACAGTTGCGGTCGAAGCGATGACCTTCCATCAGCCGATCAAGGTTGGCGATGTCGTCAGCATTTATGGGGAGATCGAGCGGGTAGGGCGGACGTCGGTCGCGGTGAAACTGACGACTATCGTCACGCGTAAACTGAACCCGGAAGAGATTAAGGTGACCGAAGGGACTTACATATTTGTTGCTATCGATGACAACGGCAATCCGCGTCCGGTTGATTGAGATCACATATAACAAGAAAGGCCACTGATTCCTCAGCGGCCTTTTTTTGATTTGAAGCGATCTTAAACGCTGTAATACATATCGAACTCGATTGGATGAGGCGCATGTTCAAACCGGAACACGTCTTCCCATTTCATGTTGATGTATCCATCAAGCATGTCATCGGTGAAGACGCCGCCCTTTTTCAGGAACTCGCGGTCTGCATCAAGAGCTTCCAAAGCCTCACGAAGGGAGCCGCACACTGTCGGGATGTCTTTCAGTTCTTCCGGCGGTAAGTCATACAGATCCTTGTCCATGGCATCGCCCGGATGGATCTTGTTCTGGATACCGTCAAGGCCTGCCATCATCATTGCCGCAAACGCAAGATAGGGGTTCGCCGTGCAGTCCGGGAAGCGAACTTCAACACGCTTTCCGTTCGGGCTCGGAGAGTAGGGGATACGGCATGAAGCGGAACGGTTGCGCGCGGAATAGGCGAGCAGGACCGGTGCCTCGAAGCCCGGGATCAGGCGCTTGTATGAGTTGGTGCTGGCATTGGTGAAGGCATTGAGTGCCTTGGCATGCTTGATTACGCCGCCAATGTAGAAAAGTGCTGTTTCGGACAGGTCCGCATAGCCCGACCCGGCGAAGGCCGGCTTGCCGCCTTTCCAGATAGACATATGAGTGTGCATTCCCGATCCGTTGTCGCCGGAAACCGGCTTCGGCATGAAGGTAACCGTCTTGCCGTAAGCATGAGCGACGTTATGAACGACATATTTCTGCTTCTGGATTTCGTCTGCAGCACCCACAAGGGTGCTGAATTTCATGCCAAGTTCATGCTGGCTCGGTGCCACTTCATGGTGATGCTTCTCAACCGAAAGGCCAATTTCTTTGCAGACAGAAACCATTTCACTGCGGATGTCGGCGCCGCTGTCAACAGGCTGGACCGGAAAGTAGCCGCCTTTGACGCGCGGACGGTGGCCACTGTTGCCGCCTTCAATTTCAACTCCGCCCATAGTCGGGGATTCGACATCACTGAGTTTATAAAAGGTATGATGACTGCCGTTTGCGAACTGTACGTCGTCAAACATGAAGAATTCCGCTTCGGGCCCGAAATAGGCCGTATCGCCGATTCCGGTGCTGGCGAGATAGGCTTCTGCCTTTTTCGCAACGGAGCGCGGATCACGCTCGTAGCTTTCACCGCTCATTGGATCGAGAATATCGCAGAAAACGATCAGGGTCGGGCGGGCTGCAAACGGGTCCATGACCGCCGTTGAATTATCCGGCATCAGGGTCATGTCTGATTCATTGATGGCTTTCCAGCCGGTAATGGACGAGCCGTCAAACATCACGCCATCTTCAAACATGTCCTCGTCGACAACATCCACATGCATGGCGAGATGCTGCCATTTACCTTTCGGGTCGGTAAAACGAAGATCCACATATTCGACTTCATTTTCCTTGATCATTTTAAGAATATCAGCAGCCATTGTAACGTCTCTCTGTTTAACTGTTCAGGGAATGGGTTCGCCGCCCGTTTGCCGGGCGTGCTTAAAATTCAGATCGCTTCAGGGCCTTTCTCGCCCGTCCGGATGCGAATAACTTCTTCGACGGTGGAGACGAAAATCTTCCCATCCCCGATCCGTCCTGTTCTGGCGGCCTGTTGAATGGCTTCCAGCGCCCTTTCAACCAGCGAATCTTCCAGAACAATCTCGATTTTCACCTTGGGCAGGAAATCCACCACATATTCCGCACCGCGATAGAGTTCCGTGTGGCCTTTCTGGCGGCCGAAACCTTTCGCTTCGGTTACAGTGATGCCCTGTAGCCCGACTTCGTGAAGGGCTTCCTTCACTTCATCAAGTTTGAACGGTTTGATGATCGCTTCGATTTTTTTCATAAGGCAGGTCTCAACTAAATTTAGATGTCAGATCGTCCAAGGTGACTTCGCCCTTTCTATAGCATGAGGCGTGCCAGAATTGGGAAGTAATTTTAACGGCGCGCGGAGTCTCAAAAAACTGCGGTTTCCAGAACCTCCCGAGCGGTTGGGGGCAGGTTGGCTAAAAAATAGGCGATTAAAAAACAGGCAAATGATTAAAAATTAATCAGATGATATCTTGCGCAGTTTGTAGAGACCCTTGAAGTCGTTGGGATCCGCTACTTCACCCTTGCGAATGATCAGAAGTTTCTCCTGACGGGCGAGATGAATGGCCTGCTGGCGCACGGCTGTCATATATTTGCGCCAGACATCCTTGGGCGCGGTTGGTTTTGCGCGATCGGCAGCAATGGCGGCGGCAATTTCCTGCGGCGCGACATCTTTTCCCGAGCTCACAGCGCGAAGGATATAACCGATGACCGGATCTTCTTCGGCGGGGTTCTTGGCGGTGTCGTCGGAATTATTGCGCTCGTCAGTCATTGTGCGGTCCTGATGATAGGTGAGGGGCGGTTGTAATAGTCAATCAGCAAAAATGCAAGCAGTGCCCAAACGGCTTTCCGTTTTTCAATAATGGGGCGGCTTCTCGGCATCCGAAGAGGCAGGCAGCGTACCCTCAAGAGATATTATGCGATCATGGGCGGAGACGAGTTTTCGCTTGAGAAGCTCAATCTCCTGCCATTGCCGGTTCACCATGTCGCTGAGTTCACCAATGGTTTGTTCCTGCTCCGTGAATTTGAGCTCCAGGTCGGTAAGACGCTTTTCGTCCATGGCCTACAGTCCTTTCAGGAAGTCGTCGAAGCGGTCCATGGCGCGTTCGATATTTTCCAGCGAGTTGGCGTAAGAGAAGCGGACATAGCCTTCGCCTTCCGCGCCGAAGCTGGTCCCGGCGATTACCGCGACACCTTTTTCATTGAGCAGGCGGTCCTGCATCTCTTTCGCGGACAGCCCGGTGCCGGAAATATTTGGGAAAGCGTAGAAAGCGCCTTTCGGCAGGACGCAGCTTACGCCCGGCGCGGCATTCAGGCGCTCGTGGATCAGGGCGCGACGCGTATCGAACGCTTCCATCATCATATCGACGGGCCCTTGGTCACCCTTGAGAGCCTCAATCCCGGCAAACTGCGCGGCGGCGTTCACGCAGGAATGGAAATTGACGCAAAGGCGCTGGGCATGGGGAACAAGATTTTCCGGCCAAAGCCCCCATCCCATTCGCCATCCAGTCATGGCATAGGTTTTCGACCAGCCGTCGAGAACGATCAGCCGGTCGCGTAAATCCGGGAACTGCAACATGCTGCAATGACCTTCTCCGTCATAGGTCATGCGGCTGTATATTTCGTCCGATAATACATAGACTTCTGGGTGTTTCTTCAGACCTTCAGCAAGCTTTTCGAGTTCTGCTTTGGGAACAATGCCGCCGGTCGGATTGGCGGGTGTGTTGAGAATGATCAGTCTCGTCCGCTCGGTAATCTGAGAGAGGACGGTATCGGCATCGAACGAAAAGCCGTTCTCCTCAATCAGGCGGATCGGAACCGGGGTCGCGCCGGTGTACCGGATCATGCTTTCATAAATCGGGAAGCCGGGATTCGGATACATGATTTCCGCGCCATCCTCACCGAACATCTCAATGGCGAAGGCCATGGTGACCTTGCCGCCGGGAACGACGATGATGTGATCCGGGTTTACGGTGACGCCGCGATATCTGGCAATATCCTCGGCCACAGTCTCGCGAAGTTCCGGGATGCCGTTGGCGGCTGTATAGCCATGCGCGCCGCTTCGAAGCGCCTTGACCGCCGCCTCGACGATATTCTCCGGTGTGGGAAAATCCGGCTGCCCAATACCGAGGTTGATCACGTCCATACCATCGGCCGCCAACGCATTGGCGCGCGCCAGTACATCGAAAGCGGTTTCGGTCCCCAGACGGGACATTTTCTCTGAAATGGCCATTCTCTTCCTCACGTCTCCCTATTATGGGTCAAGATATGCCGCCCTTTCGGGGCCGGGGCAAGGAAAGAATCCAATCCCGCCGGGCTTTGCATGGTTTTGCTTGAAATTGCCGTTTATCCGGGCATAACTTGTGTGCGCAATTAATATCTGACAGGAAATAGCGTGAAAAATACCAGTGATGTGCTCGGCGGCTTCGGGACGACGATATTCGAGGTTATGTCCAAGCTTGCGATCGAGCATAAGGCGATCAACCTAGGGCAGGGGTTTCCCGATGAGGACGGCCCGGCGGATATCCGGCACGCCGCCGCCAAGGCAGTGGAGGAGGGGCCGAACCAGTATCCGCCGATGATGGGTATACCGGAGCTGCGTCAGGCCGTTGCCGCGCATGATGCGCGGTTCTATGGCCTCAGTGTCAATTGGCAGACGGATGTGCTGGTGACGTCCGGCGCGACGGAGGCGCTGGCGGCGAGCATGCTCGGGCTGATCAATCCGGGGGACGAGGTGGTCCTGTTCGAGCCTCTCTATGACTGTTACCTGCCGATGATAAAGCTCGCGGGCGGTATTCCGAAATTCGTCCGGCTGGATCCACCCAATTGGGAAATTGATCCAGACAAGCTCCGCGCCGCTTTCAGTGACAGGACGAAGCTCATCCTGATGAACAGCCCGATGAACCCGACGGGCAAGGTTTTTTCGCGCGAGGAGCTGGAACTGATTGCAGAACTCGCCATCAAACATGATACCTACGCGATCTGCGATGAAGTCTATGAGCATATTATTTTCGGTGACAAGAAGCATTTGTCACTCATGACTCTGCCAGGCATGGGGGAGCGGACGGCGCGTATCGCTTCTGCGGGCAAGACATTTTCGCTGACCGGCTGGAAAGTCGGCTATCTTACTGCGACGGCGGAACTGACTGTTCGCATCGCCAAGGCGCATCAGTTTCTCACCTTCACCACGGCACCCAACCTGCAAAAGGCGGTCGCCTATGGGCTGGCGAAGGAAAATGATTTCTATGACGACTTGAGGGCGTCGATGCAGTCGAAGCGGGACATTTTCCGCGATGGTCTCAATCGTATCGGCTTCACGACAGCGGAGTGCGATGGCACCTATTTCATCAATGCGGATATCAGCTCGATCGGTTTTGACGGCACGGATGAGGAATTCTGCCGCCTGATCACGACGGATGCCGGAGTTGCCGCCGTGCCGTTCAGCGCCTTTTACCAGTCGGCGGGTGCGCGTGATAATTTTGCCCGTTTCTGTTTTTGTAAAAAGACCGAGGTACTGGAAGCGGCGATTGAAAAACTTGCTGATTTTTTTAAACCGGCAGGCTAAAGTTTTCTTGACCGGTCTCGATAGGATCGCTAAACAAGGCGGCTCCTGCGGCGAGCGTAGCTCAGTTGGTTAGAGCGCCTGACTGTGACTCAGGAGGTCGGGGGTTCAAGACCCCTCGCCCGCCCCAAATCAGAAGCCCCGAAGTCTCACGATTTCGGGGCTTTTTTGTGCCTTAATTAAGGTTAGAAAATATCCAGACCTTGAGGTGAATCTACATTAAGATAAACGGAAATTTGGTTTCCTGTAATTAATGGAGTATTTTATACCAATGAAAATTCTCATGAAATTCAGAGCATCTACTCTTTGCTGGATTCTATGTATGGCAATTACAAATTTGGTATTTACTACCTCTTTTGTCTTTGCAGATAATACAACTGATTTTTTTGAAGCGTCAGATTGTGCTGCCAGAAAAACGCCAATAACAGAAGCTTGGAAAACGTTGTACGATAGGCCTAAAGATATGGAAGATAGTGATCCGATGATGGAACTCTATATACTTGCGTTAGCCTTTTACAAGGATTGCGGAATTGATTTGTCAGCATTACCCATGGAAAAAGGCATTCCAATTTTGGGTATATACAGTTCAATGCTTGATACACGTATTATGAACCGTATTTATTTGAATCAATAATCTTACTAATCGTTGCTCCCTAAAAAATAACAAAAACAATTCAGTTTTTGTTATTTTTTACTAATTATTTCATTCCACCCAAACATTTAATGTACAGCGCCAGCTGCCTACGAAGACAACGTCGGTAAAAAACGGCAGGAAGAAAGGCTGAGATGATGTTGCTAATACGGCAGCATCGTTTATCAGCAGTTTTTCCCGCTTACATCATTTTTTTTCCGAGTCAGCACTCAACCTAGGATGCTTTCCTCACCCTGTCTATGGGGTGTTGGTTGCGGAAGCCGACGGCGATCCGGTTCCAGACATTGATCGTGCTGATCGCAATCGTCAGATCCATAATTTCTTTTTCGGAAAAATAGTCCCTGAGGGGTTCGAACGCCGTGTCGGGAGCGCCGGTGCCTGCAACATTGGTCAAGGCTTCTGTCCATTCCAGCACAGCACGTTCGCGGTCATCGAAGACAGGGGATTCACGCCAGACGCTGATAAGGTTGATCCATTGCTCGCTCAGACCGCTCCGCCTTGCTTCCTTGGAATGCATATCGACGCAATAGGCACAGCCATTTATTTGCGAAGCGCGTAACTTGAGCAGGTGAATAAGATGCGGATCAAGGCCTGATTGTTTGGCAACATAATTCTCCAGGCCAAGCACTGCTTGAATGGCTTCCGGGGACGCTTTGGTAAAATCCAGTCGGGCTTGCATGATAATCTCCTTTTTTGGGTTAGCTTTTAGTAGTTGATTTACGTTCATGAAGGGCAAGAAATCGGCAGCCCCGTTCCATGATCGATCCGTCATCCGTTGCGCTCAGGTCTGTAATGAGGTCGGCGATAGTGACGTTGCGAAGTTCCGCACGATAGGCCTGCTCCGCGCGCAGCATCGCCGCATTGATGCCGCAGGGTTTGACAAATGTGCTCTTTGGCAAGGGATTCGGGCCTCGTTGGCGGATTTCCTTGCATCGGAAAGCGGGTTCGGCCCCTTCAACGGCCAGTACGATGTCAAGAAGGGAGATATTCTCAGGGGAACGGTTAAGGCGATAGCCGCCTTTTGGCCCCGGAACAGTCGTGAGTATGCCGCGGCTGGACAGCGCCTGGAGGTGCTTCAGAAGGTAGCTTGTGGAGACGCCGTGAAATTCCGCCAAAGCGGCGGCAGACAGGACGCCATTTTCGGAAAGTCCGCACATCATGGTGACGCTGTGAATTGCCTGTTCTATGCCTGCACTTAGTTTCATGGAAGTCTCTCGAAAATCATGGATAAAATATATCTATGATTAGTTTATGTCAATATGGAAAGACGAAAATCAGCAAGAATGGATGTTCTTCAGTCCTCAGAAGAGGGTTTTTTCCAATTGTAATTCTTTCGCTTCTTCTGCTGTTTGCCGATCCAGACTTCCGCTTTCCGGCGCCAGCGGCGGAGATAGGGAGAGTCGGCGGATAGAATGATGAGGCCGAGGGGGATCATCCAGAAGCCGAGGACGGGCAGGAAACCGAGAATGCCGCCAAGAACGAGAGCCCAGCCTAAGATCAAGCGCCCAAATCTGGTCTTCGGCTTTTTGATGTTGGGTTTTCTCATGAATTCCGTCGCTGTGGCTTTCGTCGCGGGACTTTCCATATGATATCAAAAAACGGCGTCGTCAAGGAATGGCGGTTGCCCGAAACGATCTCAACGCCTAATCTCTTTTCCGGCACTAATATCAAGCGGGGGATGATATGACCGACGATCTGGCCTATGCAACGGCGACAGAATTACTTGAGGGATACCGGGCAGGGACAATCTCGCCCGTGGAGGCGACACAGGCCGCCCTGTCCCAGATCGAGAAATACAATGGCGCACTCAATGCGTTTGTGCTGGTGGATGAGGATTATGCGTTGGCCAGCGCCCGGGAATCCGAGGCGCGCTGGCAGGCGGGAACACCAAAAGGACTTGTTGATGGCGTTCCGACGACGATCAAGGATATTTTGCTGACGAAAGGCTGGCCGACACTGCGGGGTTCGATGAGCGTCGATGCCGCAGGGCCGTGGAATGATGATGCACCCTCCGTCGCTCGTCTGAAAGAACATGGCGCGGTCATCCTCGGAAAGACAACTTCGCCGGAGTTTGGCTGGAAGGGGGTGACCGATAGCCCGCGGACCGGCATTACACGGAATCCGTGGAATACGGACATGACGCCGGGCGGATCCAGCGGTGGTGCGTCTGCGGCCTGTGCATCGGGCATGGGCGTGCTGCATGTCGGAACGGACGGTGGCGGTTCCATTCGTATACCTGCCTCCTTCACCGGGATATTCGGAATCAAGCCGAGCTATGGTCGGGTGCCTGCCTGGCCTCTCTCACCCTTCGGAACAGTGGCGCATGTCGGGCCGATGACTCGGACCGTGACGGATTCTGCCCTGATGCTGCGGGTAATGAGCGGGCCGGATGCGCGCGACTGGACGACATTGCCCTTCGTCGACACAGACTATGTTGCGGCCCTGTCCGCCTCGATCAAGGGAAAGCGGGTTGCCTATAGCCCAACGCTCGGCTATGCGGCCGTGGATCCGGAGGTTGCGGCGGCGGTCAAGAGGGGGGCTGAACTCTTCGCGGAACTTGGCGCAAATGTTGAAGAAGTAGATTTTCTTTTTGAGAATCCCTTGCCGATTTTCAATGTTCTCTGGTGGTCGGGCGCACGCTTTGCCCTTCGAAACCTGACGGACAAACAGCTGAACGAGCTTGATCCCGGTCTGCGCCGCGTGTTCGAGGAGGCGGCCTCCATCACGCTCACCGATTACTTGGAAGCGGTTCAGGCACGCGGTGAGCTTGGCAATCGAATGAAGCAGTTTCACGAGACCTACGATCTGCTGCTGACGCCTTCGCTTGCCATTCCGGCATTTGAGGTCGGCAAGCTCGCGCCGACAGAACTGGAGGAGGTTGGCGGCTGGGTGGACTGGACGCCGTTTTCCTATCCCTTCAATCTGACGCAGCAGCCAGCCTGCTCCATTCCCTGTGGTCTTAATTCAGAGGGGCTGCCGATCGGGTTGCAGATCGTCGGGCCAATGCAGGATGACGCAGCGGTTCTCAATGCGGCCTATGCCTTTGAACGCGTATCGCCCGTCGCCTCGGCGCGGCCGGACCTCACAAAAATAGTCTGATAAAATGTCTCTGCCGACCGAACTGCTCAGCGTTGAGGAAATGTATCTGGCGGACCGCCTTGCGATTGACGGCGGTGTGGCGGGTTCCATGCTCATGGAAACGGCTGGTGAGGGGATTGCGATTCAGATACAGCGAAAATGGCCGCCCGGTCGTGCCCTCGTTCTATGCGGACCGGGGAATAACGGGGGGGACGGTTATGTTGTCGCCCGCCGGTTGCAGGAGGCAGGCTGGCAGATCGATCTTGCGTCCATCTCCGATCCGGAGTTGCTGAAAGGGGATGCGGCGCTTATGCGGGACCAGTGGAATGGCCCGATTTTGTCGCTTGCACGGGCCGAGGTGGCTGATATTGATCTTGTTGTGGATGCCGTCTTCGGAGCAGGCTTTTCCCGCTATCTTGAGAGCGATCTCGCCTCTTTTTTTGCGCGGATAAAACGGGAGTTGATTCCGGTCGTCGCCGTCGATATGCCAAGCGGTGTCAATGGAGATACCGGCGCGGTAGATGCAGGCGCCATTCCGGCGGCGATGACCGTCAGCTTCTTTCGCGCTAAACCGGGACATTTCCTCTACCCCGGCCGCGCCTATTGCGGCGAGTTGAAGATTATCGATATAGGCATCGATGCGGACTATCTTGAGGAAATTGACCCAGAGACGCATTTGAACGACCCGGAGCTCTGGCGGGACGATTTACCGTCACTCGGACCAGAGATACAGAAATATAGCCGTGGCCATGCGGCAGTTGTTGGCGGCGGCATTGCCTCAACCGGGGCAGCGAGGTTGGCGGCGCGCGCAAGTCTGAGGGCCGGGGCAGGGGCGACAACTGTCGTCAGTCCGCCATCGGCGCTGCAAACATATGCGGCCGCGCTGGAGGCCGTAATGGTCATCGCCCTCTCAGAAGGGCAGGCATTTGAGGACTGGCTTCGCGATAAGCGGATCGGAACTGTCCTTGTCGGTCCGGGCAATGGGGTTACCGAGCGGACACGAAAATTTACAAGCATCGCACTGGAAAGCCCGGCGAATGTCATTCTCGATGCGGATGGCCTGACGGTCTTCAGGGATGACCCCGATACGCTGTTCTCGCTCATCGCGGAGAAGGAACATGGGGAAGTGGTGATTACACCTCATGAGGCGGAGTTCGAGCGTATATTCTCACTCGCAGGATCAAAACTGGATCGGGCGAGAACAGCGGCGTCTTTGTCAGGAGCTGTGGTCCTGCTGAAAGGGGCGGATACCGTTATTGCAACTCCCGACGGCAAGGCCGTCATTAATTATAATGCCCCTCCATATCTTGCGACGGCGGGATCCGGCGACGTTCTAGCGGGCCTGATCACGGGATTTTTCTCGGGCGGAATGAGCGCATTTTCTGCCGCCTCGGCAGCAGCCTGGATACATGGCGAGGCAGGCAGTATGGTAGGGCCCGGATTGATTGCCGAGGATATTGAAACTGTCGTTCCGTCAATTTTGCGCAAACTTTTAGACAGTCATAAAAAAGCCTAAAATGCGATGCACTTTTCAACAGTTTTTTTACGAATTTCCCGTATTGATTATTTATAACGGAAAAATTCGGCATTTTATTTTGGGTGAGTAGCATGTTTTTCAAGAAGCAAAGTTTACGCGATCGGATCGCTTCGGGCGACATTTTTTACCGCGGCATGATGTTGAGCCTGCAAGAACAGGCAAAAGTTCTTCGCATTACAGATGATGACCAGGGTATTCCGCATGTCCATTATGAGAAAACCGTTCTTCGGACCGGATATCAGGAACATGCCGGAACGAATGTACTGGCCCTTGCGATTTTCGAGCGGGATTTTCACGCGGCATAATTCAATTGTTCCCGTGTGACGGTCATCCGGCTTTTGGAAACAATCCATTGCCAATGTCCCTGTTTCCTTACTGACAGGTTGTAATCGGCGTTGATTTCACCCTGCCGATAGATGCCTTTTCCGTTGTTTTTACTTTTCTCGCCCTTTATTGGGAATTCCCCTAGTCAATCCCAGAAATCATATGCTATAGACAGCCGCTCCCGGTTCGGGCGGTTGCAAAATTTTGTGAGCGCCGCCGGGTTTAAATTCGAGATGCGGGTGTGGCGGAATTGGTAGACGCGCTGGTTTTAGGTACCAGTTTCTTACGAAGTGGGGGTTCGATTCCCTCCACCCGCACCAGGATATAAAGGAAGCTTTCGGGCTGGCGTTTCTCGTCACAGGATGTGAGGAGGAGCGTTTATTGCTAAATAAAAGATGACGGGCGATCGTTCATGCAAATTACACAAACTAACTCTGACGGCCTAAAGCGGGATTTCACGATTGTTGTTGAGGCTGCGGAAATCGACACCAAGGTTACGAACAAACTGACCGAGGTTGGCGCGGATATCAAACTTCCGGGGTTTCGTCCGGGGAAAGTGCCGCTTGCCATTTTGCGTCAGCGTTTCGGCAAATCCGTCATGGGCGAAGTGCTTGAGCAAACGGTCAATGAGGTAAGCCAGAAGGCGCTGGATGACAACTCCCTGCGCCCGGCCCAGCAGCCAAAGATCGAAATCACAAAATTCGATGAAGGGGAAGATCTCGAATTCACGATTGAAGTTGAGATTATGCCGGACTTCGAGCCGATGGATTTTTCAAAGCTGAAGCTGGAAAAACTTGTTGCTGACGTTGAGGACGACAAGGTCGACGAAGCCTTGACCGAAATTGCCGGTCAACAAAAGAATTTCGTTGCCATCACCAGCAAACGCAAATCGAAAGAAGGCGACGCGCTTCTGATTGATTTCGTTGGCAAGGTGGATGGGGTCCCCTTTGACGGCGGATCCGCGGAAGGTCATCAGCTGGAGCTCGGTTCCAATTCCTTCATTCCCGGCTTTGAAGAGCAACTCGTTGGGGCGAAGGCCGGTGATGATGTCGAGGTCAAGGTGACGTTCCCGGAAAATTACGGCGCGGAAAACCTGGCGGGCAAGGATGCTGTATTCGATGTCAAAGTCCATGAAGTGCGTGAAGCGGCGGATGTCGAGATCAATGACGAGTTCGCGACCAAACTCGGCCTTGAGAACCTTGATGCCTTGAAGGACGCGGTCCGAGGTCAGATCGAGCAGCAGTACAACCAGCTTTCACGACAGTCCCTGAAACGCAAGATGCTGGACGCCATGGCGGAAGCACATGATTTCGACGTTCCTCCCGGAATGAAGGACAGTGAATTCGAGAATATCTGGAAACAGTTTGAGCAGGAGCTGGAGCAGTCCGGCCAGAAGCTGGAGGATCAGGATCAGTCCGAGGAAGAACTGCGCGAGGAATATACAGGCATCGCCGAACGCCGCGTGCGTCTTGGGCTGCTGCTCGCGGAAGTCGGTCGGATCAACAATATCGAAGTCTCTCAGGAGGAGGTCAACCAGGCCATGGTGGCGCAGGCCCGCAACTATCCGGGTCAGGAACAAATGATTTTTGAGATGTTCCAGAAACGCCCTGAAATGCAGGCGCAGCTTCGCGCACCGATCTTTGAAGACAAGGTTATTGACTTCATCTCGGAACTGGCAACGGTCACGGAGAAAAAGGTCTCGGTTGACGAACTGATGAAGGATCCGGACGAGGAAGAGGCCGCGAAACCAAAGAAAAAGCCAACCGCCAAGAAAAAGGCTGCGGCTGAAAAAGGGGAGACGAAGAAAGCCACACCCAAGAAAGCGGCGCCTAAGAAACCGGCTGCGAAAAAACCAGCCGAAAAGAAATCGGCCGAAAAGAAATAATCCGAATTTCATTGATGTGGATTTACAGTTGCGTTCGTCGCTCCTATATGCTGACGTGGCGCAACTGCTAAACTTAAGGAAAATCGAGAATGGTTGATGTCATCGACACCTATATGAATAATCTGGTTCCAATGGTCGTGGAGCAGACAGCTCGCGGAGAGCGGTCTTACGATATTTTCTCACGTCTTCTGAAGGAACGGATTATTTTTGTCACCGGACAGGTTCAGGATGGCATGGCGGGGCTGATTACAGCGCAGCTTCTGTTTCTGGAAGCGGAAAACCCGAAAAAGCCGATCTATATGTATATCAACTCTCCGGGGGGCGTGGTTACGTCTGGCCTGGCAATCTATGATACGATGCAATATATCAAGCCGGACATTGCGACGGTTTGTATCGGTCAGGCAGCGTCCATGGGCTCATTCCTGCTGACAGCCGGGACCAAGGGCAAGCGCTACAGCCTTCCCAATGCCCGTATTATGATCCATCAGCCGTCAGGTGGTGCGCAAGGACAGGCGACGGATATCGAAATCCAGGCTCGTGAAATCCTGAAAGTCCGGGCGCGGCTGAACAAGCTCTATGTCGAGCATACAGGGCAGCCGCTCGATGTGATTGAAGCCGCGGTGGAGCGGGATAACTTCATGACTGCCGAAGAGGCAAAAGAGTTTGGCCTCGTCGATGAAGTTGTTGTTAAACGTCCCAGCCTGGATGATGAGGACGATAAGAAGTCCAAATAAGCCAGTTTTTGCGCAGGCGGGTATATAATTTTTCGTAAAGCAGGCGGTTTTGACGTCCTGTTAACGGAAAGTTGAGTCAAATTCCGTATTATGCAGGTTCGGGACAATCATGGCGTTTCGCATTCCGTGATTTCGCCAAGGTAAACATTATTGTTGTCGCCCGCGACGACGACGGCTAATATGCAAAGTCGAACGGACTATTGGAGTATTTATGACCAAATTAAGTGGTGGAGATTCGAAAAATACCCTGTACTGCTCCTTCTGCGGCAAAAGCCAGCATGAGGTCAGAAAGCTGATCGCGGGACCAACAGTGTTCATTTGCGATGAGTGTGTTGAGCTGTGCATGGATATCATTCGTGAAGAACACAAAAGCACCCTGGTAAAAACGAGCGATGGTGTTCCGACGCCAATGGAAATCTGCAAGGTTCTGGATGATTATGTGATCGGCCAGTTTCATGCGAAGCGGGTTCTTTCCGTCGCGGTCCATAACCATTACAAGCGGCTTCATCATAGCGGAAAGTCGGACGATGTGGAGCTTGCGAAATCCAATATCCTGCTGATCGGCCCGACGGGTTGCGGCAAGACGCTGCTGGCACAGACATTGGCGCGTATTCTGGACGTCCCCTTTACCATGGCCGACGCAACAACCCTGACTGAGGCCGGCTACGTTGGTGAGGATGTAGAGAATATCATCCTCAAACTATTGCAATCTGCTGATTATAATGTTGAGCGGGCGCAGCGCGGTATTGTCTATATTGACGAGGTCGACAAGATCAGCCGTAAATCCGACAATCCGTCGATTACCCGGGATGTATCGGGTGAGGGCGTTCAGCAGGCATTGTTGAAGATTATGGAAGGAACCGTTGCCTCCGTTCCGCCGCAGGGGGGTCGCAAGCATCCGCAGCAGGAGTTCCTGCAAGTGGATACGACGAATATCCTGTTTATTTGCGGCGGCGCGTTTGCCGGACTGGACAAGATCATCGGTTCACGCGGCAAGGACACCTCAATCGGCTTCGGCGCTTCAGTGGAAGCGGAAGAGGATCGTAATGTCGGTGAAACATTGAAGGATGTCGAACCGGAAGATCTTTTGAAGTTCGGACTGATCCCGGAGTTTGTCGGGCGTTTGCCGGTTGTCGCGACGCTTGAAAACCTGGATGAAGAAGCGCTGATCGAGATTTTGACGACGCCCAAGAATGCGCTGGTCAAGCAGTATCAGCGGCTGTTCGATATGGAAGATGTCAATCTGACCTTCACGGAAGACGCCCTGTCGGCGATCTCGAAGAAGGCGATCGTCCGTAAAACAGGCGCCCGGGGCCTCCGGTCGATCATGGAAAATATCCTTCTGGATTCGATGTATGATCTTCCTTCGCTCGAAGGTGTGGAGGAAATCGTTATTAACGCCGAGGTGGTTGACGGTGGTACCCAACCGCTCCATATATATGCTGATCGACAGGACGCGACGAGTAGCGCGTAGTCCTGCCTTTAGGGGGAAGGACGTTTTCCTTCCCGCTCTTTTTTTTAGTCAGGACCAGCATATATTTCCCGCCCGTGCGGGCACTTCAAATCGCCGGTCCCAGAAGGCAACATGATGATTGATACACCCCGTACGCAGATTTTTCCGGTTCTCCCGCTCCGTGATATCGTCGTTTTCCCGCATATGATCGTGCCGCTGTTTGTTGGCCGCGACAAATCCGTGCGCGCGCTTGAGGACGTGATGAAGGACGACAAGCAGATCCTTCTTGTGGCGCAGAAGAATGCGAGCCAGGACGACCCGGGGGAGGATGACATTCATCGTGTCGGAACCATTGCTTCCGTTCTGCAGTTGCTGAAGCTCCCTGATGGGACGGTAAAGGTCCTGGTTGAAGGCGGCGAGCGTGCGCGGATTGATGAGTTTCTCTCGAACCCGGATTTTTTCCAGGCCCATGCCGAAATTATGGAAGAGAAGGACGCTGATACGCCGGAGCTTGAGGCGCTGGCCCGTTCTGTAATTTCCCAGTTCGAGCAATATGTGAAGCTCAACCGCAAGATCCCACCGGAAGTGCTTGTCTCGCTTAACCAGATTGACGAGCCGTCTAAGCTTGCAGATACAATGGCATCGCATATGGCGTTGAAGATTTCAGAGAAGCAGGAACTGCTGGAAATTGAATCGGCAGCCGAACGGCTGGAACGGGTCTATGCGCTGATGGAAGACGAAATCGGTGTTCTGCAGGTTGAGAAGAAAATCCGTAGCCGGGTCAAACGCCAGATGGAGAAGACCCAGCGCGAATATTATCTCAACGAACAGATGAAGGCGATCCAGAAGGAGCTTGGAGAAGGCGAAGATGGCCGCGATGAACTGACGGAGCTTGAAGAGAAAATTGCCAAGACAAAGCTGACGAAGGAAGCGCTCGAAAAATGTAATCAGGAGATGAAGAAACTCCGGAACATGAGCCCGATGTCAGCAGAGGCGACAGTTGTCCGCAATTACCTCGACTGGATCACCAGCCTGCCTTGGAACAAGCGGACCCGCGTCAAGAAGGATCTTGTGCGCGCCGAAAAAATCCTGAACGATGACCATTACGGGCTGGAAAAGGTCAAGGAACGCATCCTTGAATATCTTGCCGTGCAGCAGCGGATGAAGAAAATCCGTGGCTCGATCCTTTGTCTTGTTGGTCCTCCCGGCGTGGGTAAAACTTCGCTCGGTAAATCTGTTGCGAGAGCGACAGGCCGTAATTTTGTCCGCGTGGCTCTTGGGGGCGTGCGGGACGAAGCGGAAATTCGCGGTCATCGGCGGACCTATATCGGCTCGATGCCGGGTAAGGTCATCCAGTCGATGAAAAAGGCGAAATCCAGCAACCCGCTTTTCCTTTTCGATGAGATTGACAAACTGGGGAATGACTTCCGTGGCGATCCGTCTTCGGCGCTGCTTGAAGTGCTCGATCCGGAACAGAACACAACATTTGCCGACCATTATCTCGAGGTCGAGTTCGACTTGTCCGAAGTAATGTTTATTTGTACGGCAAACTCTCTCAACATGCCGGGGCCGCTGCGCGATCGTATGGAGATCATCCATCTTTCGGGGTATACCGAAGATGAGAAGGTGGAGATTGCCAAGCGCCATCTCGTTGAAAAACAGATGAAAGCCCATGGCCTGAAGAAGACCGAATGGTCGATTACCGACGATGCGATCCGCGATCTTATCCGCTACTACGCCCGCGAAGCCGGCGTGCGTAACCTGGAGCGGGAAATCGCGAAACTGTGCCGGAAATCGATCAAGGAGATCATTACCGATGGCGTCAAGTCAGTCGCCATTACGTCTGATAATCTTAAAGACTACTCCGGTGTCCGGAAGTATCGCTTCGGCGAGGTAGAGGAAACGGATCAGGTCGGCCTGACGACGGGACTTGCCTGGACCGAAGTTGGCGGCGAACTGCTGACGATCGAAGCGGTCAAGCTTTACGGCAAGGGCCGGATGCAGATTACCGGTAAACTTGGTGATGTGATGCAGGAATCCGTACAGGCTGCAAAAAGCTTTGTGCAGTCGCGCTGTCTGGAGATGGGCGTGAAGCCAACAGATTTTGACAAGCATGATATTCATGTCCATGTGCCGGAAGGGGCGACCCCGAAAGATGGCCCGTCCGCCGGTGTGGCAATGGTCACATCGATTATCTCGGTCCTGACAAACATTCCGGTGAGCAAGGACCTCGCCATGACCGGAGAGGTTACCCTGCGTGGGCGGGTGCTGCCGATTGGCGGCCTGAAGGAGAAACTACTTGCTGCCCTACGAGGCGGCATCAAAACAGTTCTGATCCCGAAAGATAATGAAAAGGATTTGGCGGAAATTCCTGACAATGTAAAAGCGGGTCTCAAGATTATTCCGGTTTCGGAGGTTTCAGAGGTGTTGAAACATGCTCTGACAAAACCGCTTGTGCCCTTGAACTGGAGCGAGGAAGAACTGGCGAAAGAGCTTGCCGGGGCGTCGGCTCAGCGAAAAGTTGAGGATGGGGTAACAACCCACTGACTTTAATCAAAAACCGGGTCAAAACCGCAGAAAAGTTGGGGATATCTTGATTTTTCCCTTTGACCCGGCGCAACCGACAAACTAGTATGCGACCGTCTTAAACGAATTTATTGATAAGATATGTTCAAGTCTAAATTGAAGGGGGCTTATAGTGAATAAGAATGATCTCGTTGCCGCAGTTGCTGATATTTCAGGCCTGGGGAAAGCAGAAGCAGGGAAAAGTGTTGATGCGGTACTCGAAGCGGTTTCCAAAGCTTTAAGTGGCGGTGACGAAGTGCGCCTGGTCGGCTTTGGTACGTTCAGCGTCGCTGATCGCAAAGCCTCTGAAGGCCGCAATCCTCGCACTGGTGAAACCATCAAGATTCCGGCTTCTAAACAGCCGAAATTCAAAGCTGGTAAAGCTTTGAAAGATACGGTTAACAAGTAACACAAGCGGTTACGGTAAAATATGGAAGCCAGATCCAATTTTCTGGATCTGGCTTCATCTTTTTTACTTCCCATTGCCGGTGTTGATTGATATACACGGGCTCGCTTGAATATGGGTGATTAGCTCAGCTGGTTAGAGCATCTCGTTTACACCGAGAGGGTCGGGAGTTCGAATCTCTCATCACCCACCATATTCCCACAAACACTTCAATTTAATTCGCCGCTGTGCAAGCACCGGTATTCGCGATTGCTTTGGTATAATTCCCATGAAACGGCGGAATGATATTGCTGATTCCTGGTTTGCTTTTGATAAATGACGGTGCGATTTACTTGAGTGGATCGTGTGGTGATTTTTGAAAACTTGGGTATTTTTAAAAGCACAGTCAGAGCTCAAAAATTAATTCTGAAAATATGTTTATGCTGCTTGACAGCACCGTTTGGGTCCAATACAAAACAGCGTCCCTGCGGGGGTGTAGCTCAGTTGGTTAGAGCGCCGGCCTGTCACGCCGGAGGTCGCGGGTTCGAGCCCCGTCACTCCCGCCACTTTCCCCCAAATGATAATCGCTCGCAACTGACCTGTGTGAAATAATCGTGGGCACTCCAGTGGCTGCCGTGCATTTTCAATTAAGGCGGAATTTTGTTGCTAAATCGGTTTTCTTCCGTATAACCCGACACTATAATGCTGTATGTATTTGGTAGGAGGGATTGTCACCCGCCAGGCCAATCAAGGCCTGCCTCAGGGTGTCGGATTGTAATATTATGGAAGCCTTGCTTATAGAATATTTACCCATCCTGATTTTCTTGGGGTTGGCGGTCGGGTTGTCAGCGGTTATCGTGATTGCCTCGATGATTGTGGCGGCACAGCATCCAGATGCCGAGAAGCTCTCTCCCTATGAATGCGGCTTTGAGCCGTTTGATGATGCCCGTAATCAGTTTGATGTCCGGTTTTATCTGGTCGCCATTCTGTTCATTATTTTCGATCTTGAGGTGGCGTTTTTGTTCCCCTGGTCGATTTCCCTGGGCGGGGTGGGGCTGTATGGTTTCTGGTCCATGATAGTGTTCCTTGGCATCCTTACGATCGGCTTTATTTATGAATGGAAGAAGGGAGCTCTGGAATGGGAGTAAGTTCTGAACCGGTCGGTGTGGAACCTCGTCCCGGTGCACAAGATCAAGATTCATTCTTTCGCGAGATCGGCAATGAGCTGGACGACAAGGGATTTGTCGTCACCCAGGTCGACAAACTGGCGAATTGGGCCCGGACTGGCTCACTGTGGCCGATGACGTTCGGTCTCGCCTGTTGTGCGGTGGAAATGATGCACGCTTGGCAACCCCGCTATGACATGGAGCGTCTGGGCGTTGTCCCGCGCGGATCGCCCCGTCAATCCGACGTAATGATCGTCGCGGGAACACTTACCAATAAGATGGCACCAGCACTCCGCAAGGTTTATGACCAGATGGCGGAGCCGCGCTATGTGATTTCAATGGGGTCCTGCGCCAATGGCGGGGGATATTATCACTATTCCTATTCCGTTGTTCGCGGATGCGACCGGATCGTCCCTGTCGATATTTATGTGCCTGGATGCCCGCCGACGGCGGAAGCGTTGATTTACGGCGTGTTTCAGCTGCAGAAGAAAATTCGTCGCACCGGAACATTTTTGCGCTAATCGGAAGGGATCGTCAGTAACATGAATGAAGCGCTTGAAGAGCTGGGCGAGTTAATCGCGGCCGAGAATTCCGCCGACGTCATTTCGACTAAGGTGGCGTTCGATGAGCTGATCGTCAATGTACGGGCGGAATCGATTGATAAGGTGATTGAATTCCTCCGCAATGATTCTAATTGCAAGTTTGAAGTTTTATGCGACGTTTGCGGTGTGGATTATCCGACACGTGCCAAACGCTTTGACGTCGTTTATAACTTGCTGAGCCTGCGCCATAACCAGCGTGTTATTGTGAAGGCGGAAACAGATGCCCGTACCCCGGTTCCTTCGGTAGTCGGTTTGTTTCCGGGCGCCAACTGGTTTGAACGGGAAGCCTGGGATATGTATGGAATCATGTTTTCGGGCCATCCGGATTTGCGCCGTATGCTGACCGACTATGGTTTCGAGGGACATCCGCTGCGCAAGGACTTTCCGCTGACCGGGTATGTCGAGTTGCGCTATAGCGAAGACGAGAAGCGCGTTGTCTATGAGCCGGTCAATCTGACGCAGGAGTTCCGCAAGTTCGACTTTGAAAGCCCCTGGGAAGGAGCCAAATATGTTTTGCCCGGTGATGAAAAAGCGGAAGGGCAGGGCTGATGGCTGAAATTCAGATCAAGAATTACACGCTGAACTTTGGACCCCAGCATCCGGCCGCCCATGGCGTGCTCCGTATGGTGATGGAGTTAGACGGTGAAGTTGTTGAGAGGATCGATCCGCATATCGGGCTTTTGCATCGTGGTACGGAAAAACTGATCGAGCATAAAACCTATATGCAGGCGATGCCCTATTTCGACCGGCTCGACTATGTCGCGGCAATGAGTCAGGAGCATGCCTTTGTTCTGGCGGCGGAAAAGCTACTGGGTTGCGAGGTGCCGTTACGCGCACAGTATATCCGCGTCCTGTTTTCAGAAATCTCCCGCGTTCTCAACCACATCATGAATGTCTGCGCGCAGGCCATGGATGTCGGAGCAACGACGCCGATGCTCTGGGGCTTTGTTGAGCGGGAAACGCTGATGGAGTTTTATGAGCGGGCAAGCGGTGCGCGCATGCATGCGGCCTATTTCCGGGTTGGTGGTGTTCATCAGGATATTCCGGAAAAGCTGGAAGAAGATATTCGCACCTTCATCAAGCAGTTCCCGTCCATTCTGGATGATATCGAAGCCCTCCTGACTGAGAACCGTATTTTCAAGCAGCGGAATGTGGATATCGGGGTTGTTTCGCAAGAGGATGCGATGGCCTGGGGGTTTTCTGGCGTGATGTTGCGCTCCACCGGTCTCGCATGGGATTTGCGAAAAAGCCAGCCCTATGATGTCTATGGCAAGATGGATTTCGATATTCCGGTGGGCCTGAATGGCGATTGTTTTGACCGTTACCTGATGCGGATGGAGGAAATGCGCCAGTCCTTGCGGATTATGGAACAGTGCCTCGATCAGATGAAGCCGGGCCCTGTGCTCTCAACGGATCCGAAAGTGGCGCCGCCGCGCCGCGCGAACATGAAAACGTCGATGGAAGCCTTGATCAATCACTTCAAGCATTATACCGAAGGGGTCAAGGTGCCGGAAGGCGAGACCTATACGGCGGTGGAAGCGCCCAAGGGTGAATTTGGTGTCTATCTGGTGTCGGACGGGTCGAACAAGCCCTATCGCTGCAAGATCAGGGCGCCGGGATTTGCTCATCTGCAGGGGATGGATTTCCTGACCAAGGGGCATATGCTGGCCGATGCGTCCGCAATTTTGGGAAGTTTGGATATCGTATTTGGTGAGGTGGATCGGTGAGTCAGGTCATTGAAACGGGCAAGGCGTTCGAGTTCACGCCCGAGAATGTGAAAAAGGCGAAGGTCTTTATCGCCAGGTATCCGAAGGGACGCCAGCAGAGCGCGGTGATGCCGCTGCTTGATCTGGCGCAGCGCCAGAACGAAAACTGGCTCTCCAGAGAAGCATTGGAATATGTCGGGCGGTTTCTGGATGTGCCGTATATGCGGGTGCTGGAGGTCGCGACGTTTTATACGATGTATAACCTGAAGCCGGTCGGGAAATATTTCCTCCAGCTTTGCCGGACGACACCCTGCTGGTTGCGCGGGAGTGATGACCTGGAAGCAGTCTGTAAGAATAAACTTGGCATCGCTAATGGCGAAACGACAGAGGATGGCATGTTCAGCTTGCTGGAGGTCGAATGTCTTGGCGCCTGCGTCAATGCACCTGTGGTACAGATTAACGACGATTTCTATGAAGACCTGAATGCTGAAAATTTCGAGGCTGTTCTCGATAAGCTCGCCAATGGGGAAGATGCGCCCAAGGGACCGCAGATAGACCGGATCAATTCCGCACCAGAAGGTGGCCCGAAAACATTGCTGGAAAAGACGGGGGACGCCTGATGCTGAAAGATCAAGACAGGATTTTCACCAACCTTTACGGCATTCATGACTGGAAGCTTGCAGGCGCAAAATCCCGCGGTATCTGGGACAATACCAAGGCTCTTATCGAGATGGGACACGACGGCATCATTGATGCAGTCAAGGAAAGCGGCTTGCGTGGACGCGGGGGCGCAGGCTTCCCGACGGGATTAAAATGGTCGTTCATGCCCAAGGAATCCGATGGCCGCCCAAGCTATCTTGTGGTCAATGCCGACGAATCCGAGCCCGGCACCTGTAAGGATCGGGAAATTATGCGGTTCGATCCGCACCGACTTCTGGAAGGATGTCTGGTTGCCGGTTTCGCCATGCGCGCTATTGCGGCCTATATCTATATTCGCGGCGAGTTTGTGCAGGAAGCCATCAACCTCGAGATTGCCATTCAGGAAGCCTATGAGGATGGCCTGATTGGTAAGAATGCATCCGGATCCGGCTATGATTTCGATATCTATCTGCATCGCGGGGCCGGGGCTTATATCTGTGGTGAGGAGACGGCGCTTATTGAAAGCCTTGAGGGCAACAAGGGCCAACCGCGTCTGAAACCGCCGTTTCCGGCGAATGTCGGCGTCTGGGGCTGTCCGTCAACGGTCAATAATGTGGAGAGTATTGCGGTTGCACCGGAAATTCTTAGGCGCGGGGAAGGCTGGTTCTCCGGTCTTGGCCGCCCGAACAACACCGGAACCAAGCTTTTCTGTATTTCGGGGCATGTAGAAAAACCCTGCAATGTCGAAGAGGAAATGGGCATTCCGCTCAAGGAACTGATCGAGAAACATGCGGGCGGTGTTCGCGGTGGCTGGGATAACCTGCTGGCGATTATTCCCGGCGGATCTTCCGTGCCGCTGCTACCCAAGGAAACCTGCGATACGATGCTGATGGATTTCGACAGCCTGCGCGACGCCCAGAGCGGTCTTGGCACGGCGGCGGTCATCGTTATGGACAAATCGACGGATGTGATCCGCGCGATCGAGCGGTTGTCGCATTTCTACAAGCATGAAAGCTGCGGTCAATGTACGCCCTGCCGGGAGGGAACCGGCTGGATGTGGCGGGTGATGCAGCGTCTCGTCTCCGGGGAAGCGGAGATCGAGGAAATTGACATGCTGATCAATGTATCGAAACGGATTGAAGGTCATACCATCTGCGCCCTTGGCGACGCGGCGGCCTGGCCTATTCAAGGGCTGGTGCGGCATTTCCGCCCGGTCATCGAAGAACGTATTAAATCACGGAAAGCCGTTAAGGCCGCCTGAGGGTTGTCTTGAGCGGGGAGCGAAGTATGCCGACACTTACAGTAGATGGGACAGAAGTCACAGTCGATCCGGGAACAACGGTGCTTCAGGCCTGTGAAGAGGCGGGCGCGGAAATACCGCGTTTTTGCTATCATGAGCGACTGTCGATTGCCGGCAACTGCCGCATGTGTCTGGTGGAGATGGAGAAGGCACCGAAGCTGATCGCCTCCTGCGCCATGCCCGCGAGTGACGGTATGGTAATCCATACCAATACCCAGAAAGTGAAGGAAGGCCGGGAAGGAGCGATGGAGTTCCTTCTGATTAACCATCCGCTGGATTGCCCGATCTGCGATCAGGGCGGCGAGTGTGACTTGCAGGATCAGTCCATGGCCTATGGCTCCGGTAACAGCCGCTATCATGAAATGAAGCGTGCGGTCGCCGAAAAGAATATGGGGCCACTCATCAAGACAACCATGACCCGGTGCATTCATTGCACGCGCTGTGTGCGTTTTGCGACGGAAGTGGCAGGGGTCGAGGATCTGGGTGCGATTAATCGCGGCGAAAACATGGAAATCGCAACCTATCTGGAGCAGGCGTTGGATAGTGAATTGTCCGGCAATATCATCGATCTGTGCCCGGTCGGCGCCTTGACGTCGAAACCCTATGCTTTTGCCGCCCGTCCGTGGGAGCTTTCCAAGACCGAAAGCATTGATGCGCTGGATGCGGTCGGGGCAAATATCCGCGTGGACAATCGCGGCAAGGAAGTCATGCGAATTCTTCCGCGTCTGCATGAAGATGTGAACGAGGAATGGCTCTCGGACCGTTCCCGCTTTTCCTATGATGGATTGAAGGCGCAGCGGCTGGATACACCGTACCTCCGCAAGAACGGTAAGTTGGAGCCGGTTAGTTGGGGCGATGCGTTTGATGCGATTGCGGCGAAACTTGAGGGCGTTGCGGGAGAGAAAATCGGGGCGATAGCGGGCGATCTTGTGTGCGCAGAAAGCATGAAGGCCCTGAAAGACCTAATGGATTTGCTTGGCTCGCCGAATATTGACTGTCGTCAGGATGGCGCAGCGCTCCCTGGTGGAGTGCGGAGCGGGTATCTTTTTAACAGCACGATTGCTGGTATCGAAGAAGCGGACGCATTGCTGATTGTCGGCAGTAATCCGCGCCATGAGGCCGCCTTGATCAATGCCCGCATTCGCAAGCGCTGGAAAATGGGGAATTTCCCGATTGCGCTGGTGGGAGAACAGGTCGATCTTGGCTATGGCCATGAGTATCTGGGCGCTGGACCCGCGACGTTAGCAGATGTCGCAGTGGGCAAGCATTCGTTCGCCAAAATCCTGAAAAAAGCAAAGCGGCCGATGATTATCGTTGGGCAGGGCGCGCTCAGCCGGGCTGATGGCGCGGCAGTGCTCGCGCTTACCAAACAGATTGCGGATGATTTCGGTCTTGTCTCTGATGACTGGAACGGTTTCAACGTGCTCCATACAGCGGCGGCCCGCGTTGGCGGTCTGGATCTCGACCTAGTGCCAGCAGAGGGTGGTAAATCCGCTGTGGAAATGCTTGATGGATCGCTAGATGTGCTCTTCTTGCTGGGCGCGGACGAGATCGATACCTCGCGGCTTGAAAAAAGTTTTGTGATTTATCAGGGTAGTCATGGCGACGCGGGCGCGGCGGCGGCGGATGTGATCCTGCCAGGCGCAGCCTATACCGAGAAAGACGCTGTTTGGGTCAATACGGAAGGCCGTCCACAGCTGGGGCGGCGCGCGATCTTCCCGCCGGGCGACGCGCGTGAGGACTGGACAATCCTGCGGGCTCTGTCAGAAAAGATCGGCAAAACGTTGCCTTACAATACATTGGCCGAACTTCGGGCGGCGATGATTGAGGTAGCGCCTCATTTTGCCGATATCGATGTGGTGACACCGGCGCCCTGGGGTGATTTTGGGATGCAAGATACGACAGATGACAACGCTTTCGTCAATCCGATTACGGATTACTACCTAACCAATCCGATTTCACGGTCAAGCCGGATCATGGCGGAATGCAGTGCGACTTTCTCTAAGGTAAAGACTGAGGAGACCGGCACAAATGGTTGAGTTTTGGGATATTTATCTGCTCCCGGCACTGATTATTGTTGGCCAGATACTGCTGATTGTGGTGCCGTTGCTGGTGGCGGTTGCCTATCTGACGCTCTATGAGCGAAAGGTCATGGCGGTGATGCAGCTTCGCAAGGGACCGAACGTGGTGGGTCCGTTCGGTTTGTTGCAACCTCTTGCCGACGGCGCCAAGCTCTTCTTCAAGGAAACGGTAGTGCCGACCGGTGCCAACAAGGTCCTATTCTTGCTGGCCCCGATGCTCACCTTTATCCTGAGCCTGATTGCCTGGGCAGTCATCCCGTTTGATGAAGGGATGGTGCTGGCCAACATCAATGTAGGCTTGCTGTATCTTTTTGCGATTTCCTCCCTCGGTGTTTACGGGATTATTGTGGCGGGGTGGGCTTCCAACTCGCGCTATCCGTTTCTGGGTGCACTTCGTTCAGCGGCACAGATGGTTTCCTATGAAGTGTCGATCGGGTTCGTGATCGTGACGGTTCTCCTCTGCGCCGGGACAATGAACCTTTCCGGCATAGTTCTCTCGCAGAAGGGGAGCCTCGGCCTCTTGAACTGGTGGTTTGTCCCGCTGTTTCCGATGTTTATTATCTTCTTTGTCTCGATCCTGGCGGAGACCAATCGGCATCCATTCGATTTGCCGGAGGCGGAAGCGGAGCTGGTTGCGGGCTATCAGACAGAATATTCCTCGATGGCGTTTGCGCTCTTCTTCCTCGGTGAATATGCGAACATGATCCTGATGAGCGGCATTTGCACCGTTCTCTTTCTGGGGGGATGGCTGCCACCGGCGGACTGGGCGATCTTTACCTGGATTCCCGGGATCATCTGGTTCGGCATCAAGATTGCGGTATTGCTGTTCGTCTTTATCTGGGTGCGGGCAACACTGCCGCGGTATCGCTATGATCAGTTGATGCGGCTTGGTTGGAAAGTATTTCTGCCCTTCTCGCTGTTGTGGGTGGTGTTGACGGCCGGTTTCCTTGTCTATTTCGACATGATTCCGGCTTAGGAAGAAAACAATAGAATGATCTCCTTCCGTATGGGTAGGGGTACAAACGAGATAGTGAAAAGGCTGTTTGAATATGAGCTTTATCGATAAACAGGCACGCAGTCTGCTGTTGGCGGAAATCGTCACCGGTCTGGCGACGACCTTCCGCTATATGTTCAAGACAAAAGCGACCATCAACTATCCCTATGAAAAGGGCCCGCTCAGCCCGCGGTTTCGCGGGGAGCATGTGCTGCGCCGATATCCTAACGGGGAAGAGCGTTGCATCGCCTGTAAACTGTGCGAGGCGGCCTGCCCGGCGCTGGCGATTACGATCGAGTCCGAACCGCGTGACGACGGTAGTCGGCGAACCACACGTTATGACATCGATATGACCAAATGTATCTATTGCGGGTTCTGTCAGGAGGCCTGTCCGGTGGACGCCATTGTGCAAGGACCGAATTTCGAGTTCGCGACGGAAACCCGGGAAGAGCTTTTCTTTGACAAGAAAAAATTGCTCGATAACGGGGACCGCTGGGAGCAGGAAGTTGCCCAGAACCTGGTCGCTGACGCGCCCTACAGATAATCGAAAGTAACAAGTGACAGCTATGTGCAAGACGGAAAAGACGATAACGGGAAGAGGGGCGCGATGATTATCTCGACGATTGCTTTCTATCTTTTTGCGGCGATGACCATTGCCTCGGCCTTTATGGTGATCTCGGCGAAGAACCCGGTTCATTCAGTGCTTTACCTGATCCTGGCCTTCTTTAACTCGGCGGCACTGTTTGTGTTGTTGGGAGCGGAATACCTCGCGATGACTCTTATTGTCGTATATGTCGGCGCGGTTGCGGTGCTGTTCCTTTTCGTTGTCATGATGCTGGATATCAATTTCGTAGAACTTCGTCAGGGCTTCCTGCAGTATCTGCCGATCGGGGGATTGGTCGGGTTGATATTGCTGATTGAGCTGATCCTTGTGGTCAGCGGCTGGGCCCTGTCGCCTGACGCAATCAAGGTTGGGGCTGAGTCCGCGCCGGTTATGACGGGCCTAACCAATACGGAACAGCTCGGCCATGTGATCTATACAAAATATGCCTATCTGTTCCAGATTGCCGGCATGATCCTTCTGGTGGCGATGATCGGGGCGATTGTCCTGACCAACCGTCAGCGCGCCGGGGTACGTAAGCAGAATATCGCGAAACAGGTCTATCGTCGGCCTGAAGAGTCAATGGCCGTCCGTAAGGTTGAGCCCGGACAGGGTGTGTAAGGGGGAATTATGGAAATCGGTCTCGCACATTACCTGACAGTGTCCGCGATTTTGCTGACCCTCGGTATCTTCGGTATTTTTCTGAACCGGAAGAATGTCATTGTGATCCTGATGTCGGTGGAGTTGATGCTGCTGGCCGTCAATATCAACCTCGTCGCCTTTTCCGCCTATCTGGACAACCTTGTCGGACAGGTCTTCGCGCTGTTTATCCTGACGGTGGCGGCAGGTGAGGCGGCCATCGGGCTTGCCATTCTCGTCGTTTACTTCCGAAACCGCGGTACGATTGCGGTTGAGGACATTCATCACATGAAGGGTTAAGACAGTATCATGATGTACGTCCTCATTGTTTTTCTACCATTGCTCGCGGCGTTGATTGCCGGCCTGTTCGGGCGTTCTATCGGGGATCGGGGAAGCCAGCTGGTTACCAGCGGCGCGGTGGTAATTGCGGCCATCCTCTCCTGGGCCTCGCTTTACCAGATTGCGTTTCAGCAGACGACGGAAGTCGTAGAGCTGATGACCTGGATAAATTCCGGTGATTTTGATGTCTCCTGGGCACTCCGGATCGACAGCCTGACGGCGGTAATGCTGGTTGTGGTGAACACAGTGTCTGCCGTCGTTCATGTCTATTCCATCGGCTATATGTCTCATGATCCGCATAAGCCGCGGTTTATGTCCTATCTATCGCTCTTTACCTTTGCGATGCTGATGTTGGTGACCTCCGATAACTTCGTTCAGCTGTATTTCGGCTGGGAAGGGGTCGGGCTCGCCAGTTACCTGCTGATCGGTTTCTGGTACAAGAAGCCTTCTGCAAACGCAGCAGCGATCAAGGCATTCGTCGTCAACCGGGTGGGCGATTTCGGCTTTGCACTTGGTATCATGGGGATTTATTTCGTTTTCAACTCCGTTAGCTTTGATGAGGTGTTTGCCGCCGCGCCCGATCAAGTCGGGCAAAGCTTTGAATTCCTCGGCTTTCAGGTTGATATCCTGACGACGCTATGCCTTCTGCTGTTTATCGGCGCTATGGGCAAATCGGCGCAGCTCGGGTTGCATACCTGGCTACCAGATGCGATGGAGGGCCCGACGCCAGTGTCCGCGCTTATCCATGCGGCGACAATGGTGACGGCCGGAGTCTTTATGGTGGCCCGCTGTTCACCTCTGTTTGAATATTCGCCCGATGCGTTGATGTTTGTAACGGTAATTGGCGCATCAACAGCGTTTTTTGCGGCGACTATCGGCCTTGTGCAGAATGATATCAAGCGCGTGATCGCCTATTCGACCTGTTCGCAGCTTGGCTATATGTTCTTTGCCATCGGTGTCGGCGCCTATCCCGTCGCCATCTTCCATCTCTTCACCCATGCTTTCTTCAAGGCGCTGCTGTTCCTCGGCGCGGGTTCCGTCATTCATGCGGTGTCCGACGAGCAGGACATGCGCAATATGGGCGGACTGTGGAAGCATATCAAGATCACCTATGTGATGATGTGGATCGGATCGCTGGCGCTTGCCGGGGTTCCCTGGTTTGCCGGTTATTTCTCAAAGGATGCGATTATCGAGGCCGCGTTCGCCTCCGGCAGCAATGTCGGCATGTACGCCTTCTGGATGGGGGTCGCCGCCGCGGTATTGACGGCGTTCTATTCCTGGCGCCTGCTGTTCATGACCTTCCATGGCGAACCGCGTGCGAGCAAGGAAGTGATGTCGCATATCCATGAAAGCGCGAATGTCATGCTGATCCCGCTTTATGTATTGGCGGCTGGCGCGGTGTTTGCGGGTATGGTTTTCTATCCCTTTATGGTCGGCCATGGGTATGAGGAATTCTGGGGCGACGCGCTCTTCTTCATACCGGAAAATCACATCATGCATAATTTCCATGATGTGCCGGGCTGGGTCATCGCAACTCCGCTGATCGCGACGGCGCTTGGTATACTGGTTGCTTTCAACATGTATATCCGGCGGACAGACATTCCTGTTCAGCTGGCCAAGACTCATTCGGCGCTCTATCAGTTCCTGCTGAACAAATGGTATTTTGACGAGCTGTATGACTTCATCTTCGTGCGTCCCGCCAAAGCCATTGGCCGCTTCTTCTGGACTTTCGGGGACGGCAAGGTGATCGACGGGCTGGGGCCGAACGGGATTGCCGGGCGCGTCCTCGTCTTGGCACGCCGCGCATCCCAGCTACAGAGCGGTTACATGTATCATTATGCGTTTGCCATGCTTCTTGGTGTCGCGGCGTTTGTTTCTTACTTTTTCTTCGCGGGTGGACATTAAGTCATGCTTGATTGGCCAATCTTATCAACGGTGACATTCTTGCCCCTGATCGGGGTGTTGCTGATCCTGCTGACCAGTGGCAAGGAAGAATCGGCGGCCCGCAATGCGAAATGGGTCGCGCTCTGGACAACGTTGTTTACCTTCGTGATCTCGCTCTTTATCTGGATTAACTTTGATACGGATACGGCGGCGTTCCAGTTTGTGGAAAAGGCAAGCTGGCTCGGCAATAATATCAACTATCATATGGGCGTGGACGGCATTTCGATGCTGTTCATTATCCTTACCACCTTCCTGATGCCGCTCTGCATCCTGGCGAGCTGGGAAGCGATCACGGTGCGGGTACGCGAATATATGATCGCCTTCCTGGTCATGGAAGCATTGATGATCGGTGTGTTCTGTGCGCTGGACATGGTTCTTTTCTACCTCTTCTTCGAGGCGGGCCTGATTCCAATGTTCCTGATTATCGGTGTCTGGGGCGGGAAGGAACGGGTCTATGCCAGTTTCAAGTTTTTCCTCTACACACTCATCGGGTCCGTGCTGATGCTGGTGGCGATGATCACCATGTATTTCATTGCGGGCACGACGGACATTCCGACCCTGATCGACTTTAACTTTGATCCGCACCTCCAGCTCTGGCTCTGGCTGGCTTTCTTCGCCTCCTTTGCGGTCAAGGTGCCGATGTGGCCGGTGCATACCTGGCTGCCTGATGCCCATGTTCAGGCGCCGACGGCGGGCTCGGTTATTCTGGCGGGCGTTCTGCTGAAGATGGGAGGATACGGTTTCCTGCGATTCTCGATCCCGATGTTCCCGGAAGGATCGGAATATTTTGCACCGCTCGTGTTCGCGCTCAGTGTTGTCGCAATTATCTATACCTCGCTCGTGGCACTCGTGCAGAAGGACATGAAGAAGCTGATTGCCTATTCGTCTGTCGCGCATATGGGCTTTATCACCATCGGTATCTTCACCTTTACCCAGCAGGGACTTGAAGGCGGCATTCTGCAGATGATCAGCCACGGCATCGTCTCCGGCGCGCTGTTCCTCTGTGTTGGCGTGGTTTATGACCGCCTGCACACGCGTGAAATTGCCCGCTACGGTGGCCTCGTCAATCGCATGCCGAAATACGCGCTGATCTTCCTGATTTTCACGATGGCGACAATCGGCCTTCCCGGCACCAGTGGCTTTGTCGGTGAATTCCTGATCCTGGTTGGCGCCTATCAGGTCAATACGACAGTGGCCTTTATCGCGACGATCGGCGTTATCCTCGGCGCGGCCTACAGCCTCTGGCTCTATCGCCGGGTTGTCTTCGGTGAATTGGTGAAAGAGGATCTGAAGAATATCATGGATGTCGGCCGTCGTGAGATATTGATCTTCACGCCGCTCATCATCGTGGCCTTCTGGATAGGCATATATCCGGATTCGTTTCTCGATGTCATGCATGCGTCGGTGCTCAATCTGATGGATCAGCATGAGACGGCCATGCAGGCCAGTAAAACAATACTCAACGCGGCTAAGTAGGTAGGTTCAAGAAATGGTTTTGCCCGATTTTTCAATCGCCCTTCCGGAAATATTCCTCGCCTGCGTTGCTATGGCGCTGCTAATGGTCGGCGCTTTTCGCGGAAACAAGTCTACAAGCCTGATTTCCTGGCTGTCTGTGCTCGCCTTCATCTTTGCGGGTTTCCTGGTTCAGTTCGAAGGCCATGCGACGGTTACCACTTTCGGCGGGCTGTACCGAGATGACAATTTTGCTGTCTTCATGAAGACGCTGTGCTTAGGCGCGTCCGCTTTCGCCATCATCATGTCGATTGATTTCAACAAGCGCGAAAAGCTGGTCCGGTTCGAGTTTCCGATCCTGATCGTGATTGCCACGCTCGGCATGATGGTCATGATCTCGGCCAATGATCTCATGACCATGTATCTCGGGATTGAGTTGATGAGCCTGTCCCTCTATGTAACAGCTGCCTTCAAACGCGACAGCGTCCGCTCGACGGAGGCCGGCCTGAAGTATTTTGTTCTCGGTGCCCTGTCCTCTGGCATGTTGCTCTATGGCGCCTCCCTGATTTACGGCTTCTCCGGCACGACAAATTTCGATGTATTGCGCGATACCTTCACAAGCGGGGAGGCGGAAGTCGGCGTTGGTCTGTTGATTGGCCTCGTTTTCCTTATCGCGGGTCTTGCGTTCAAGGTCTCCGCCGTGCCGTTCCATATGTGGGCACCGGATGTCTACGAAGGTGTTCCGACCCCGGTCACAGCCTTCTTCGCGGCGGCTCCGAAAGTGGCGGCGATTGCCCTGTTCCTCAGAGTTTTTGTAACGCCCTTTGGCGATCTGGTCGATCAGTGGCAACAGATTATCGTCTTTGTCTCCATTGCCTCTATGATCCTCGGTGCCTTTGCCGCGATCAACCAGAAGAATATCAAGCGGCTGATGGCTTACTCCTCAATCGGACATATCGGCTATGCGCTTGTCGGTCTCGCGGCAGGCACGGAAGAAGGCGTACGCGGCGTCCTGATCTATATGGCGATCTATGTGGTGATGAACATCGGCACATTTGCCTGTATCCTCTCCATGCGACAGCGCGACGGTATGGTGGAGGATATTTCCGAACTCTCCGGACTCAGCAAGACACGCCCCTGGATGGCGTTCTTCCTTTTACTGTTTATGTTCAGTCTCGCCGGCATTCCTCCGCTCGCCGGATTCTTTGGAAAATTCTATATCTTCGTGGCGGCCGTCAATGCGGGCCTTATCCCGCTTGCCGTTGTCGGTCTGGTGACCTCGGTGGTTGGTGCTTATTATTATCTCCGGATCGTCAAGATCATGTATTTCGATGACGCGGCGGAAGGGTTTGAGCCGGTTAGCCGGACCCAGACGATCGTTATGACAGCTTCCGGCCTGTTCGTTGCCTTCTTTGTCATATTCCCGGCTCCCTTGCTTGAAGGAGCGGAGTTTGCGGCGGCTGTGCTGTTCCCGTGATCCAGACAGGCGGTGGCGGAATTGATCTCCCGCCCTTTTTTAAGCTTGCGGCGTTTGACACGGTCGGCAGCACGAATACCGAGGCGCGCAACCTCGCGGACACCGGTGCTCCGGAAGGGCAAATTGTCTGGGCGAAACGACAGGAACAGGGCGTTGGCAGGCGCGGCCGCAGATGGGTAAGCCCCGAAGGGAACTTGTACTGCTCGCTTATCCTCCGGCCAGATTGTGATCCTGCCGCAGCCGCCCGGCTTTCCTTTCTGGTTGCCCTTGCCATTCGTCAGGCAATCGCGACCTTCCTGAAACCGGAAACATCTCTCCAGTTGAAATGGCCTAATGATGTCCTGATAGACGGGTGCAAGTCCGCCGGAATCCTGCTGGAAAGCAAGGTAAAGCCGGATGGCCTGATGGACTATGTAATTATCGGCACTGGCATCAATATCGCGAGCTACCCTCAACTTACCGATGGGCTTCCCGCCATATCACTTGAGGAGGCGGGCGCGAAGGTTTCGATCGAGTCATTGCTCTCGGCCTATTCCTATGCATTACTAGAACTCTACACGACCTGGAAACAGTATGATTTCGCGCCGATCCGCGATCTGTGGCTGTCTCATGCCACCGGTCTGGGGGAGCGGATAACGGTGAAACTCTCCAATGAGACATTGGAGGGAACTTTCGCTGGGCTGGAAGATAACGGGGCGCTTGCGCTTATTCTGGATAGCGGTGAAAGAAAGCTGATCTCGGCGGGAGAAGTGTTTATAGTCCCTCCCGTCAGCTAATCCAAGGAGATGTCCATGCTACTGGCAATTGACGTTGGAAATACGAATATTACCTGTGCGGCCTATAAGGACCGGGCACTTGTCAATGAATGGCGTATATCGACGTCCGGTTCCCGCACGGCGGAGGAATATGGTGTCTGGCTCAGCCAGGCGATGGCGATTGACGGGTTGAAGCTAAATGAGGTGACACATGCGATTGTGGCGACTGTGGTGCCGGAAACCCTCTTCAACATTAAAGGGTTTTGCCGCCGTTATTTCGGCGTAACTCCTCTTGTCATTGGGGAAACAAATGTGGATCTGGGGATGACACCGCTGATTGATCGTCCGTCCGAGGCGGGTGCGGACCGACTTGTCAACGCCGTCGGAGCGCACTCCCTCTACGGCGGGCCGCTGGTGGTGATCGATTTTGGAACGGCGACGAACTTCGATGTGGTTGACGGCGATGGTAACTATATCGGTGGTGTAATCGCGCCGGGCGTCAATCTCAGCCTTGATGCGCTTTATAGGGCGGCAGCCAAGCTTCCACGCATTGCTGTCGAGCGGCCAGCAAGGGTGATTGGCAAAAATACGATCGAATGTATGCAGGCCGGAATCTATTGCGGTTATATCGCGATGGTGGAGGGACTGGTGACACGCATACGCGAAGAATATGGTGCCGAGATGAAGACGGTTGCGACTGGCGGTTTGGCTCCGCTTTTCTCGCGCGGGACCGAGATGATCGAGATTGTGAACGGCGATCTGACCCTCGCGGGTCTTGTTGAAATTTTTTACAGGAATAGCTGAAAACCCGTATGAACAAAATTGATCGCGACCTGCAGGAAGGTTTGTACTTCCTCCCCCTTGGCGGCAGCGGGGAAATTGGCATGAACCTCAACCTTTACTGCTGCGACGGTAAATGGCTGATGATCGATTGCGGGATATCCTTTGCCGATGACCGGGCGCCGGGCATCGATGTGATTGTTCCCGATGCAGCCTGGATTGCGGAGCGGCGCGAAGACCTGCTCGCGATTATTGTAACCCATGCACATGAGGACCATGTTGGCGCGGTCGCCCGTCTCTGGCCGCAATTTCGTTGCCCGGTTTATACCAGCCCGTTTACGGCCGAAATCCTGTCTCTCAAGCTGGCGGAGGAGGGGCTTGAGAATGAGGTGGAAGTTAATGTGATCGCGCCAGGGAGTTCAATCTCTCTTGGCGATTATCATATCGACTTTGTTGATCTCACCCATTCCATACCGGAAATGCAGGCCCTGATGATCACGACGCCACATGGTCGGGTGCTCCATAGCGGTGACTGGAAACTTGATCCCGATCCTGTCGTCGGCCCGGCCAGTAACCTTGCCAAGATGCAGAGGGTTTCCGACGCAGGCGTATTGGCGATGATTTGTGATTCCACCAATGTCTTCAAGGAAGGTGTTTCCGGCTCGGAGTTGGATGTGCAAAACAGCCTTGACCAACTCTTTCGGGGCATTCCGTCGGGGCGGATCGCGGTTACGACCTTTGCGTCGAATATCGCCCGCCTTATGACAATCGCCAGCGTTGCCGAGCGGAACGACCGTCATGTCGTCCTTGTCGGCCGTTCCCTGCACAGAATGACGCAAGCAGCAAAAAAATCAGGTTACCTCAATGACTTGCCGCCATTTCTTGATGAAAAAGATGCGGGCCATATTCCGCGGGATAAGATATTGCTGCTCTGTACCGGTAGCCAGGGAGAGCCTCGCGGAGCGATGGCCCGGATTGCCCGCGGAGAGCATTCCCATGTTGAGCTCTCGCAAGGCGATACCGTGATTTTCTCGTCCAAGGTCATTCCGGGAAACGAGAAAACACTGTATGCGCTGCATAACCAGCTTACTGAATCCGGTGTCAATGTTATCACGGAAGCCGATGAATTTGTTCATGTTTCCGGTCATCCGGCGCGAGACGAACTGACCGATATGTACCGGATCGTGAAGCCGGAAATTGCGATCCCCGTTCATGGGGAGGCGCGCCATATCCGCGCCCATTGTGAATTGGCGCGGTCCCTCGGCGTGAAGCAGGCGATTGAGATCACAAACGGAAATATCCTGAAACTTGCACCGGGGGTGGCTGGGATTATCGCCGATGTCCCCTCGGGCCGTCTTGCGGTTGATGCCGGCGGGCTGACTCCGCTGGACGGGGAGTTTCTCTCAACACGCCGCCGCCTTGTCTACAACGGGAGTGTCAGCGGGGTTGTCTTTGTCAATGAAAAGGGCCAAATAACAGAAGACCCGATAATACGGCTGCGAGGGGTGCTTGATGAAAGTCTGTTTCCGGAGTTGCAAAAAGATCTGAGAGAACAGATAATAGAGGGCCATAACCGCTTGAAAAAAAGTGAAAAACTGGATGATGACAAGGTCGAGCTGTCGGCGCATAACGCGGTTCGTCGGGTGTTCCGCAGACTTGCCGGGCGACGGCCGATTACGGATATTTATGTCATCAGATTTGAAGATGAATAAGGATATATGACAAGATGATTGGACGATTAAATCATGTGGCCATCGCGGTCCCCGATCTTGAGGCCGCCGCGGCGGTTTACCGTGATACGCTGGGCGCGAAGGTTAGCCCGCCACAGGACGAGCCGGACAACGGTGTGACAGTTGTCTTTGTCGAACTGGATAATACCAAGATCGAGCTTCTTCATCCGCTGGGGCAAAATTCCCCTATCGAGGGGTTTTTGGCGAAAAACGCGTCGGGCGGTATTCATCACGTCTGCTATGAGGTGGAGGATATTATCGCGGCACGGGATCAGTTGAAAGCCAAGGGCGCCCGGGTGCTGGGAGATGGAGAGCCGAAGATCGGCGCTCATAAGAAGCCAGTTTTATTCTTGCACCCCAAGGACTTCAGCGGAACTCTTGTCGAATTGGAACAGGTATAGAGGCAACATAGAATGTCCATTGTCGGCGGCATTGTTATTTTTACGATTACCTGGATGCTCGTTCTTTTTACGGTGCTGCCTTGGGGGGTGAGGCCGCAAAGCGAGGAAGAGGGTGAGATCGAACCCGGGACAGTCGAGAGCGCGCCGGCAAACCCTCGCATATGGACGAAATTTGCCATGACAACAGTAATAACGATTGTGCTGTTTGTCGCTGTCTGGACGATTGTCGATCTTGATTTGTTTGATATCCGGGCCTATTTCCAGGACATATAGGAGGGTCGGCAAGACGATGATCCGGTTTCTTATGGCGGCGATGCTCATGGGGTCATTTGCGGCAACCGCCGCCGCGGAGGACGAGATACGGCTGGAAGTATCCCGCGTGGCCTGTGAGCAGATTGTTAAGTACAAGCAATCACCGGATGTTACCTATCAGCCGGGCGTTGATGTGCATGGAAAGCCTGTCGCTCCGGCGGATCTTGAGGATCAGCGCGCAAAAATTCCCGATCAAATATACGTAAACCTGGCATTGCCATTAAAGGACTTGCTTGAAAGCTATAACCCGAAACTGGCGGAAGCGGAGGTGAATGTCGGCATTGTCGAATTTGATATTGCCTCCGGACAACTACTTTATAATGGGCAGGAGCTGACGGATCCTGCCGAAAATGCCATCGCCAACGAATGCCGAAAGCGGTATCAATAAAGTGAAATCCTTGCAATCTGCTCAAATCCCGTTAAAAGTCACCAAAACCCGCAATATTCAATCGTTCTGAGGCTCATATGCGTCTGTCCCGTTATTTTCTGCCGACCCTGAAGGAAGATCCCAAGGAGGCACAGATTGTTTCCCACCGGTTAATGCTGCGGGCCGGAATGATTCAGCAATCGTCTGCCGGGATTTACAGCTGGCTGCCGATGGGCTTCAAGGTGATGAAAAAGATCGAGCAGATCGTACGGGAGGAACAGAACCGGGTAGGGGCACTGGAAATTCTGATGCCGACCCTGCAGCCGGCAGACCTCTGGCGGGAATCGGGCCGCTATGATGATTACGGCAAGGAAATGCTTCGTATTACGGACCGGCATGAACGCGATATGCTGTATGGCCCGACGAATGAGGAGCAGGTGACGGATATTTTCCGCTCCCATGTCAAAAGCTACAAGAACCTGCCGTTGAACCTGTACCATATCCAGTGGAAGTTCCGTGATGAGGTGCGTCCGCGTTTCGGGATCATGCGCGGCCGCGAGTTCCTCATGAAGGATGCCTATTCATTCGATCTGGATTATGAAGGCGCCAAAACGGCTTACAACAATATGTTCGTCGCCTATCTCAAGACATTTGCACGGCTTGGGGTGAAAGCAATCCCCCTTCGTGCGGCAACGGGCCCGATCGGTGGTGACTTGTCCCACGAATTTATTGTTCTTGCGGATACCGGCGAGAGCGAGGTTTTCTATCACAAGGACATCCTGACCCTTGAGACACCGTCGGAGGCGAGTTACTCCGCAGAGGAATTGCAAGGTATCGTCGATAAATGGACCAGCTACTATGCGGCGGCGGATGATATGCATGATCCTGCCACCTGTGATATCGATGACGCTGATCTGGTCACCCGGCGCGGAATTGAAGTGGGCCATATCTTCCATTTCGGGGATAAATATTCAAAAGCCATGGGCGCAACTGTCGCTGGCCCTGAGGGGAAAGACGTGACCGTCTCCATGGGTTCCTATGGTATCGGAGTTTCGCGGCTTGTGGGCGGTATCATCGAGGCATCCCATGACGATGCCGGTATCATCTGGCCGGAGAGCGTTGCACCGTTCAAGGTTGGCCTGATTAACCTCAAAAGCGGGGATGAGGCCTGTGATGCAGCCTGTGAGGATTTCTATAACAAGCTGCGCAATCAGGACATCGATGTGCTGAATGATGATACGTCGGGACGGGCTGGTGAGAAATTCGCCAATATGGATCTTATCGGTCTGCCGTGGCAGGCAACAATCGGGCCGCGTGGCGTGAAATCCGGCATTGTTGAAGTGAAAAATCGTGCCACGGGCGAAAAGCAGGAACTGGGCCTGGACGATGCCCTGCAATTGCTGGTAGGCCTGAACTAGTGTTTTCCCGCTTTGAATGGACGATGGCGCTTCGCTATCTTCGTGCCCGGCGACAGGAGGGGTTTATCTCCGTTATCGCCACTTTTTCGTTTCTTGGGATCGGGCTTGGCGTGGCAACCCTGATTATCGTGATGTCTGTCATGAACGGGTTTCGCGCGGAGCTGCTGGATCGTATTCTCGGGTTGAACGGTCATTATGAAGTCCGGGCACCGGCAGAGGAGCCGCTGGTTGATTTTGGCAATGTCGTGGCGCGGCTTGCCGATATTCCCGAAGTCGTGCGTGTGACGCCGATTGTCGAGGGTCAGGTGATGGCGTCCGGCAAGGCTGCAAGCGGCGCGCTCGTCCGGGGGATCTCACCAAACCAGCTGGCCGCTCTTGATGTGATATCCACCGGCATTATTGACGGTTCGCTGGATGATTTCGGCAATGATAACTCGATTGTCATCGGATACAGGCTCGCCCGCACCCTTGGTGTTGCGGCAGGTGACAAGGTGAAGCTGATCTCGGCGCAGGGCACGCCGACGGCCTTTGGCACCATGCCGCGGGTCAAAACCTTCGATGTGGCCGGGCTGTTCGATACGGGTATGTATGAATATGACAGCGGCTATATCTATATGTCGCTGAATGCGGCGCAGAACTATTTCCGCCTTGGCGACGGGGTGACGGCGCTTGAAGTCTTCGCGACGGACCCGGACACGGCCCTCGCCATTCGGAGCGAAGTTATCAACGCAGTGAATATCCGGGCCTTTATCTATGACTGGCAGCAATCCCGCGCGAGTTTCTTCAATGCGTTGGAGGTGGAGCGGAATGTGATGTTCCTGATCCTCACCCTCATCATCCTGGTCGCGGCGTTCAATATCATTTCCAGCCTGATCATGCTGGTGAAGGATAAGGGGCGGGACATCGCGATCCTGAGGACCATGGGGGCAACCCGCGGCATGATCATGCGGGTCTTCTTCATTGCGGGAGCCAGCATTGGCGTCGTCGGAACCCTTTTTGGCTTTCTGCTGGGGCTTGGCTTCTGCATGAATATCGACAAGATCAAGGGGCTGATTGAGGGGATTACCGGGGCAGAGCTGTTTTCCGCGGAAATCTATTTCCTCTCGCATTTGCCGGCGAAAATAGATGCGGCGGAGGTGACGACGGTCGTTGTCATGGCGCTTGTCATTTCGCTGCTGGCAACGATATATCCCTCCTGGCGCGCCGCGCGCCTCGATCCGGTGGAGGCGCTTCGATATGAGTGACCCGGTCCTTAAACTTGAAAATATTGGCCGAACCTTTACGCAGGGTCAGGAGAAGCTTCTGGTTCTTGATTCCGTTGCGCTTGATATTCGACCCGGTGAGATCGTCGCCCTTTTGGGGCCTTCCGGATCAGGAAAATCAACATTGTTGCAAATCGCGGGCTTGCTGGAGCCACCAACGACAGGCACTGTGCGGATTGCCGATATAGATTGCAGCAAGGCGCGGGATGGCAAGCGGACAGAGGTTCGCCGTGACAAGATAGGTTTCGTCTACCAGTTCCATCATTTGCTGCCGGAGTTTTCAGCTCTTGAAAATGTCATGATGCCAAACCTGATTGCAGGAATTTCGAAGGCGCAGGCGAAACAAAAAGCAACGGAACTGCTGGAAAAAATGGGCCTGAAAGACCGGCTCTCCCACCGCCCAGCCAAACTTTCCGGCGGGGAGCAGCAGCGCGTCGCCATTGCCCGCGCGCTCGCCAATGACCCGGTTTTGCTGCTGGCGGATGAACCGACAGGCAATCTAGATGAGCAGACCGCAGAGATTGTATTCAAGCAGTTCCTCGATGCTGTGCGGGATCGTCAGGTGGCCGCACTGGTGGCGACACATAACACCGATCTGGCCCGCCGCATGGACCGGATTGTGCAGGTTCGCGATCATCATCTGGTGGCTGATTAGTTTTTACTCCTCCTATTTTGTTTTTTGGCAGTAGCTTTAGGCCTTGCTCCTGTGATTGCCTCTGCATTCCCTGACTTGTTGGTTAAGAAATTGTAAAGCTATTGTCGGCAGTATTCCCCAATATTCACAAAGACTAGGGGCGTCGGGTAGCCATGCCGAAATTCAGATTGATTCAAAGTATTCTCAAATGTGGCATGAGGTGGCGTCAAGTCAGCCTTCTATTGCTGGGACTTATGGTCGCCCTGATGGCAACTACAGTGAATGCTCAACAGTCGGACGTTGATAACGCGGCGAGGACAGCATTTGAGTTGCATAATCAACAGAAATATTCTGACAATCTACGAAAAATTCTGCTTGAAAATCCAATTTCACCTCCAGACACGTCAAGCCCACGGGCGACACTTGAAAGCTTTGTCTATCTCGTCAGTGAAGCACGTAAAATATGGCTCGATGTACGCGATGATTATGCGGTTAGCGACACTATTATTTTATCTGAGGTCTTGGAGGGACGGCTGGAAGAACTTCGGACAATTCTTGACAAGGCCGCCCAGACTTTTGATTTAAGCACCATACCTGCAAGTATCCGGGAACAGGTCAATATTGAGATCACGCTGCAACTCCATGAAATATTTGACAGAATGGATCTTCCGGCAATGGGAAGCATTCCCGGCTATGAAGTCGGCGTTTTCCCCGGCGCGAATGAAGCTGCCAAACTGGACGCGAGCTGGTCAGTTCCAGGAACCAATATTGTGATTTCCCGTGTCCAGAGTGGCAGTGAACAAGGCGCTTTTCTTTTCTCCAAAGAGACGGTTGAACGCATCCCTGAGGATTATGAAACGATCAAGAATTTTCCGTTGAGACACGACTGGACGGAAGATCTTTATAACTACTATATCTATACTCCGGGCGGATTTGTGGCTCCCAAATGGTATGGCTTTATACTTATGGGGCCTGATTGGCTGCAAGAGAAATTCTATAATCAGGCGGTCTGGCAGTGGGTAATGTTCGCACTCCTAACCATCATGGCTATAGCTGCGCCTGCAACATTCTTTCATCTTACCCGTAGTAATTTGGAAGAGGATATGAGCGCGGGTCGGCGGATGCGCCAAATGATTCTATGTGGGTCTGTGATCGGTTTGGCCTTGCTCTATCGCTATACCTGCGACAGCCATATTAATATCACCGGCGGCCTTATGCAGGGAATCAGCACGGTGACAACGGCCATTATCTGGTCTTGTGTGGCTTTGCTGACCTATCAGTTTTTGAATTTCATTTACGCGTCTGCCATCCGTAATCCGGCTGTCCCGACGGACAGTATCGATGCAAGCCTGTTGCGAACCGGATTTCGCGTCTTTTCATGCACGATCGCGCTGATCATTATGGGCTATGGTGCGACACAGATCGGAATACCGGTCTATGGTGTGATTGCCGGCCTTGGCGTTGGCGGTCTGGCGATCGCCCTTGCCGCGCAGCCAACAATCGAAAACCTGATCGGCGGGATCATTCTCTATGCAGACCGGATGGTCAAGATTGGCGAATTCTGTCAGTTTGATAATCTTTCGGGAACGGTCGAATCCATCGGTATTCGCTCAACCCGTATTCGGGCGCTTGACCGCACCCTGATTACGATATCGAACGCCGACTTGGCCAAGCGCAAGATTACGAACTACAGTCGCCGCGATCAGTTTCACCTGCGTCATCGCATAGGCCTGAGATATGAAACGACACGGGCCCAGCTATCGGTCATCATCGACGATATTCTTGCATATCTGGAAGATCATGATCGCATACAGTCAGATCCTTTGCGGGTGAGGTTCGTGGAACTTGGCGACTACTCTCTCGATATCGAGATCTATGCCTATGTCGCGGTTACCAGCATGCCCGAGTTTCTTCGGGTTCAGGAAGAAGTCCTGATGCGGATTGTCGAGATTGTCCGCGCGCGCGGTGCAGATTTCGCTTTTCCCTCTACAACGACTTATCTGGCATCGGATAGCGCACCTGAGACTGGCGCGACACTGCGCGGCTGGCCTGAACAGGATTTGTCAAAGCCGTACTCCAGTATATCCTAAATATGACAACGAATCCGGAAGGATGCTAGTCCGGCATAGGCGCCAACGCGGCCTAGAAAGTGCATGGACGAACATAGAGGCTACAGGACGATCGTGGAGAGCGAAAGCTTTATCTGGCGTTGGCGTAGCACCCTATTTTCATGCGCAGAATAATTTTATTTGACAAAAGAACAAAACAAGAACATTCTATGTATCAGCGGACAACAGGAGAGCTGACATGGATGTGAACCAGATAATTAAAAGCGGATTTGAATGTGCGGCCTTTGCAGGCGCGCTCGGGGTGATGGTGTTCTGGGCGGATATTGTGGCGGGCCTTGCCGGGCAGCTCTAGTGGTATGATCTTCGAATAGGACAGAAGGGGAGTTATCCACAAGAAATTTGACGGGAGGGGCTGACAAGCCCTGACCTTTCATGAAGGACGTGCAATAATGGGGCGGCTGAAATCACAGATTGGAGATTTGCCGTTGTCCAGTGCCCTGCCTGGCCCCCGTTTTATTCATTTGCGCGTTCATTCCGCCTATTCCCTCTCTGAAGGGGCGGTGCCGGTCAAGGATATCAAGTCGCTTTGTATCTCGAATGATATGCCGGCGGTGGCGATAACGGACACCAGCAACATGTTTGGTGCGCTTGAATTTTCTCTGGCGATGCAGGGGGGCGGGGTGCAGCCGATTATTGGCTGTCAGATCGCCCTTACGCGCGAAGATGGGATTGACCGCAATGGGCGCCGGCCAGAGCCGGACCCTGTCGTCTTGCTGGCTCAAGACGAGGCGGGCTATAACAATCTCCTGAAATTGACATCCCATGCTTTTCTGAAAACGGAATCGGGTGAAACGGCGCAAGTGCCGATGGAACTGCTCGAACGGCACGGCGGCGGCCTGATTTGTCTGACCGGCGGCGCGGAAGGTCCCATTGGGCGATTGATTGCCACGGACCAGCTGGCGGCGGCGGAAGACTACACACGAACTCTTGCCCGTATTTTTGATGGCCGCCTTTATATGGAACTTCAGCGCCATGGCCTTCCGCTGGAACAGAAGACGGAGCCGGGTTTTCTGAAGCTTGCTTATGAATTGGACATTCCCCTCGTTGCGACCAATGAAGTGTTTTTTGTCGATCGCAGCATGTACGAAGCGCATGATGCGCTTCTGTGTATCGCCGCCGGGAAATATGTTGGCGATCAGGAGCGAATCAAGCGCACGCCCGAGCATTATTTCAAGTCACAGGCGGAGATGGTCGAGCTGTTCTCGGATCTGCCGGAGGCAATCGACAATACGGTGGTTATCGCCCGCCGCTGCGCGATCGCCTCTCCCACACGTGATCCGATTCTGCCTGCGTTTTCGTCGGCCGAGGGCCGGGATGAGGCAGGGGAGCTGGCGGCGGCGGCATCGGCGGGCCTGAAAGTCCGTCTTGAAAAAGAAGTTTTCACGGATGGGATGAGCCAAGAGGAACGAGACGCCACAGCGAAAAAATATGTCGATCGCCTCGATTATGAAATCAGTGTGATCAATGAAATGGGCTTTCCCGGCTATTTCCTGATCGTTGCCGATTTCATCCGGTGGTCGAAGGAAAATGATGTCCCCGTCGGGCCGGGCCGCGGGTCCGGTGCGGGCTCGGTCGTTGCCTGGGCCCTGACCATTACCGATCTTGACCCGCTGCGCTTCGGACTCTTATTCGAACGGTTCCTCAATCCGGAACGGGTGTCAATGCCCGACTTTGATATCGATTTTTGCCAGGACAAGCGTGAAAAGGTTATCCGCTATGTTCAGGAAAAATACGGCCATGATCAGGTGGCCCAGATCATTACCTTTGGAAAGCTGCAGGCGAAGGCGGCGGTTCGCGACGTGGGCCGGGTATTGCAGATGCCCTATGGTCAGGTAGACCGGATCAGTAAGATGATCCCGGCCAATCCGGCCAATCCGGTCAGTTTGCAACAGGCGCTCGATATCGAGCCGCGTCTGCGGGAGGAACGGGCGAACGATGCGGATGTCGCCCGATTATTGAAAATAGCGCTTCAACTTGAAGGGCTCTATCGTCATGCGTCGACCCATGCAGCCGGTGTGGTCATTGGTGATCGCCCGCTGGAAGAGCTGGTGCCGCTCTATCGTGATCCGCGCTCCGATATGCCGGTGACGCAATTCTCGATGAAATACGCGGAAACGGCGGGACTGGTGAAATTCGACTTTCTCGGCCTCAAGACTCTCACGGTTCTGGACCGGGCAAAGATGCTGCTGGCGCGCCGGGGAATCGAGATTGACTATGCGAAGGTGCCGCTTGATGATCCGGGGGTGTTCGAACTGCTCTCCACCGGCAACACCATCGGGATATTCCAGCTTGAAAGTTCCGGCATGCGAGACATGCTCCGGAAAATGCGCCCCGACGCGTTTGAGGATATTATCGCCATCGTCGCACTATACCGGCCGGGCCCGATGGAGAATATCCCGACCTATATCCGCCGCAAGCACGGAGAAGAGGAGCCCGATTACCTGCATCCCGAGCTAAAGCCGGTATTGGAGGAAACCTACGGCGTTATCATCTATCAGGAGCAAGTGATGGAAATCGCCCGGATGCTGGCAGGCTACAGCCTGGGCGATGCTGACCTGTTGCGCCGGGCCATGGGCAAGAAAATTCAGTCGGAAATGGATCAACAGCGCGCTATTTTTGCGCAAGGCGCGAAGGAGAAGGGGATTTCCCCCAAGGATGCCACTCATATTTTTGATCTGGTGGCAAAATTCGCAAACTACGGCTTTAACAAATCCCATGCCGCCGCCTATGCGCTCGTCTCCTATCACACGGCATGGCTCAAGGCGAACTATCCGGTGGAATTCATGGCAGCGTCCATGAGCCTCGATATGAACAATACGGACAAGCTCAATATCTTCCGTCAGGATCTGGAGCGGATGAAAGTGCCCATCCATCCACCGTGCCTCAACAGGTCGGATGTCGAGTTTTCCGTGGAGTTTGAGGGAGATCAGGGCGCCGTGCGCTATGCGCTTGCGGCGGTGAAAAATGTCGGGCGGGAGGCAATGGCTGGGATCGTGCGCGAACGCGGCGAGAATGGCCCGTTCAAGGACCTGTTCGACTTTGCCGCGCGCCTTAACCCTAAATATATGAACAAGCGCCAGGCGGAAAATCTCGTCCGGGCCGGTGCGTTCGACGACATGCTGGATCACCGATCCCAGGTTTTCTCTTCAATCGAAACCCTTTTGCGTCAGGCGCAGCAATCGGAAGAAGAGCGTGGCTCGGGCCAGGTCAATCTGTTTGGTGGAGAGTCCGAGGCACTGACCGTCCGTCCGGCATTGCCCGATGTTGCCCGCTGGACAGCGATGGAGCAATTGAAGCAGGAGTTCGACGCCATCGGTTTTTACCTCTCGGGCCATCCGCTCGATGCATGGGACAAGACACTGGATAAAGCAGGTGTTCGCGATGCGGCCAGCTATTTCGCCGGTCTTAGCACTGCGGAGAGCGCAGCAACGCTTGCGGGCACGGTGATGGGCAAGCGCGAACTCCGGACGCGGAAAGGAAAACCGCTTGCCTTTGTTCAGCTTTCCGATGCGACGGGCGCCTTCGAGGTCACCATGTTCGCAGAATCGTTGGATAAGTATCGTGATCTTCTGGTCGTCGGGCAGTCACTTGTGCTGCGCGTAACGGGAAATCTCGATAACGATCAACCAAGGCTTACGGTGCAAAGCTTGCAGCGGTTGGAATCACTGGCGGCGAATATTGCCGACGGCGTGCGGATATTCGCGAATGACGACAAGCCGCTTGCGGAAGTCGCGGCCATCCTGAAACAGGGCGGGCGGGGCCGGGGTCGGGTGGCCTTTGTCCTCAATCTGGAGGCGGAGGCAAAGGAAGTTGAGTTTGACCTTTCAGACCAGGTGAATATCACGCCGGAAGTCCGACAGGCCCTTAAATCCGCCGTCGGGGTTATCGATGTTCACGATATTTAGCGGCAGTTGGCGGAATTCCACGTGAATCCGCATTTTTCCCTTGCATCCGGGGGCCGAGGGGCCTATTTACCGCACTGTTAAATTCACACGTGGGTTTTGGGTCAGGCTGTGTTGGTCTTTCCCATCCGGTGTCCTGAGGATTATCCAACGGACCACAGCTCACGGAGGTTCAACCGGAAAAGGAGATTGCAGAATGGCTCTGCCAACTTTTACTATGCGTCAGCTTCTGGAAGCTGGTGTTCACTTTGGCCACCAATCACGTCGCTGGAACCCGAAAATGGGTCCTTACATCTTCGGCGCACGTAACAAAATTCATATTCTTGATCTGCAACAGACGGTGCCGATGCTGTATCAGGCACTTAAAGTTGTGCGCGATACGGTTGCCGGTGGTGGACGCGTCCTGTTCGTCGGTACCAAGCGTCAGGCGTCGGACGTGGTTGCGGAAAGCGCCAAGCAATGCGCTCAGTTCTACGTCAACCATCGCTGGCTTGGCGGTATGCTGACCAACTGGAAGACCGTTTCGGAATCGATCAAGCGGCTGCACAAGCTTGAAGAACAGCTTTCAGAGGAACATACAGGCCTGACCAAGAAGGAAGTCCTGAAAATGACCCGCGAGCGTGACAAGCTGGAACGGGCGCTTGGCGGTATCAAGGAAATGGGCGGTCTTCCGAATGTGATTGTCGTGATCGACACCAACAAGGAAGAGCTGGCCGTTCAGGAAGCCAACAAGCTTGGCATTCCGGTTGTAGCAATTCTGGACAGCAACTCCGATCCAGATGGCATTACCTATCCGGTACCGGGCAACGACGATGCACTCCGCGCGATCAGCCTGTATTGTGATTTGTTCAAGCAGGCGGTTATCGATGGTATTTCCATGGAAATGGCAAGCCAGGGCACGGACCTTGGCGCGGCAGAAACTCCGGCAATGAGCGAAGACCTGCCGGAGGAGCCTGCTGCGGAAGAGGAAAAGGCCAAAGAGGAAAAGACCGAAGCGGCACCGGAACCGGAAGTGACTGAGGCAGCTCCTGAAGCGGCTGCGACCGAAGGTGATGAGGAAAGCGCGAAAGCGTCTTAAATCTGAGAGGGTCGCCTGTCTCCCATTTTAAAGGGCAGGCGTTTCCCCCTTTTAAGAATATAAACGCGAGGATGAATTATGACTGCTATTACAGCGGGACTTGTTAAAGAACTCCGTACCCGGTCCGGGGCGGGCATGATGGATTGTAAAAAGGCGCTGACGGCAACGGACGGCGATATCGATGCGGCAATTGACTGGCTTCGGACCAAGGGCCTGGCCACGGCTGCCAAGAAATCCGGCCGTGTGGCGGCTGAAGGTCTCGTTGCCGTTTCTGCGAGCGGGACGAGCGGCGCCGTTGTTGAGGTGAACGCCGAAACCGACTTTGTGGGCCGGAATGAAGATTTCCAGGCCCTAGTGAAGGGTATTGCCGCGGTTGCCGTGGAAAAAGAAGGCGATATTGACGCAATCAAGAGCGCCCCTTTCCCGGGTGGTTCGGGCACTGTTGAAGAGAAGCTCACGGAAAGCATCGCCACGATCGGTGAGAATATGGCGCTGCGTCGTGCGGCCTATCTGAGCGTTGAGAAGGGTGTCGTGGCCTCTTACATTCATAACTCTGTCACCGAGGGCCTCGGCAAGATCGGTATTCTGGTCGCGCTGAAAAGTGATGGCGATGTTGATAAGCTTGCAACGCTCGGCAAGCAGATCGCAATGCATGTTGCGGCGACGAGCCCGCAATCAGTTAGCGTGGCTGAACTCGATCCGGCGGCGGTTGACCGTGAACGTGCGGTGCTTTCGCAGCAGGCACGCGAATCCGGGAAGCCGGAAGAGATTATCGATAAGATGGTCGAAGGTCGCATTAGCAAGTTCTACAAGGAAGTTGTTCTGCTGGAGCAGACTTTTGTGGTCGACGGCGAAAATACGGTCAAGGCCGCTATCGATCTCGTTGCCAAGGAAATCGGATCGCCAATTGAGGTTGTTGGCATGGTGCGCTTTGCTGTGGGCGAGGGGATCGAGAAAGAAGAAAGCGATTTCGCTGCGGAAGTGGCGGCTGCTGCTAGATAGCGGTGACAGGATACGAAAATCTATGGCGGTCTCAATCAGAGGCCGCCATATTTTTATGTGCGGCTTCGCGGCTTTTCAAATGATACTTTTTCTGTATGCTGTCATGCCGATGCGGTTAACCATATGTAGCAGTTTTGGGAAATAATATGTCGAAAACACCTCAGTACCACAGGGTTCTCCTGAAATGTTCCGGTGAAGCACTTCTTGGAAACCAGCAATATGGTATTGATGTCGAGACCGTCTCCCGCATAGCCAAGGACATACGCGCTGCCCACGATATGGGCGTGGAGGTTTGTGTTGTTGTCGGTGGCGGTAATATTTTTCGCGGTATTTCCGGTACGGCGAAAGGGATGGACCGGTCCAGCGCCGACTACATGGGCATGCTGGCGACCGTGATGAATGCCCTTGCCCTGCAAAATGCGATTGAAGCGGAAGGAATGGACAGCCGTGTGCTTTCCGCCATCCCGATGTCAGCGGTATGCGAACCTTATATCCGCCGACGGGCCGAACGACATCTTGAGAAAGGCCGCATCGTGATCTTCGCGGCGGGTACCGGCAACCCTTATTTTACTACGGATACTGCCGCCGCCCTTCGCGCCGCCGAAATGAAGTGCGATGCGCTGCTGAAGGGCACCAACGTGGATGGTGTTTATGACAAAGACCCACGCAAGCATGACGATGCGGAGCGGTATGAGACCCTGTCGCATCTCGACGTGCTGGCCCGGGACCTCAAGGTCATGGATGCTGCGGCGATCTCGCTCGCACGGGAGAACAAAATTCCGATCCTCGTCTTTTCCATTCAGGAAGAAGGGGCCTTTGCCCGGGTTCTCCGGAAAGAAGGATGTTTCACAGAAGTTGTTTTGGGGGTGTAAGATCACTCGCGCGATACTAAAGAATGCCAAGAAAACTGTCTTGGCGATGGAGGAGAAGAAAGAATGGCAGCGCCGAACATGAAAGATCTTGAAAAACGCATGCAGGGCGCGCTTGAAGCGCTCAAGCATGAGTTTACAGGGCTGAGGACGGGCCGGGCGCATATCAGCCTGCTCGATACCGTCATGGTGGAGAGTTATGGAAGTTCCATGCCGATAAATCAGGTCGGAACGGTGAGTACACCTGAGTCACGCTCCTTAAGCGTTCAGGTATGGGACAAGAATAACGTGAAGGCTGTCGAGAAGGGCATCCGCAATTCGGGCCTCGGCCTCAATCCGGTTGTTGACGGCATGGTTGTCCGTGTTCCAATTCCTGAATTGACGGAAGAACGCCGTGCCGAGCTTGCCAAGGTTGCCGCAAGTTATTCTGAAAATGCCAAGATTGCTATCCGAAACGTCCGTCGTCACGGCATGGATGATGCGAAATCAGCGGAGAAAGACGGCGATTTTTCCGAAGATGATCGGAAGAAGGCCGAAGATGTTATTCAGAAGCTGACTGACAATTATGTCGAAAAGGTCGATGGAATGCTGTCTGAAAAGCAGCAGGAAATCATGCAGGTTTGATATATGGAAGTCTCGCCCTCTATCACATCAGGTGATTGCCAGATCCCCGAGCATGTCGCGATTATTATGGACGGAAATGGACGCTGGGCGACCAAACGCTCCCTCCAGCGCCTGCGCGGCCATGAGCAGGGGGCAGAAGCTGTCCGTGAGGCTGTGAAGGGCTGCGGTGAACTGGGCATTCGCTATCTGACGATATTCGCCTTTTCCTCTGAGAACTGGAGCCGCCCGGTTGAGGAGATCAATCACCTGATGGGGCTTTTCCGCTTCTTCTTTCAGAAAGAGGTCAAGGCATTATGCGAAGCGGGCGTAAAGGTAAAATTTATTGGTGATATCAGTCGATTACCTGACGATATTCAGGAATTGATCAAGGACCTAAAAGCGCGGACGAAGGATAATTCCAAGCTGAACCTGACGATCGCGCTCAGCTACGGCAGCCAGGCGGAGATTGCCGGTTCCATGCGGCGAATTGGAGAAAAAGTCAGGGCCGGAGAGATAGAGCCGGAAGACATAGATGAGACTATGGTCGCGCGACATCTTGAAACCGCAGATCTCCCTGATCCAGACCTTCTTATCAGGACCAGTGGTGAACAACGGCTCAGCAATTTCCTGCTTTGGCAATGCGCCTATACGGAATTCGTTTTTCTGGATGTTCTCTGGCCGGATTTCCGAAAAGAGGACCTGATCAGCGCCGTTGAGGAATTTGGAAGCCGGAACCGTCGATACGGGGCGATATAAGTGTTGCTGTCTTCACTGACGTCCCTGCAACAACGTGTCGTATCGGCACTTGTATTGGCGCCCATTGCGATCGGAGCGCTTTATCTTGGCGGCGTTTATTTTCTGGTCTTCCTGATCGGGGCCTCGGCCATCATGGCCTATGAGTGGTGTCGGGCCTCTGTCGAGACCACTCCCGGCATTGTCACAGCCATAACCGCCCTAACGGTTATTTCTGTCTTGGTAATGACGTATAACTCTAATATATTTCAGCTAATTGCGATCATTATTTCTGGATCTGCTTTAACGGCCGCTGTCGCCGCTTTCTTGAGCGGAAAGGAGCGGATTGTCTGGGCGTTTTTCGGTCCCATATGTATTGGAGTGCCGGTCGTCGCGCTGATGATGTTGCGTTCTCTGCCGGATACCGGCTTTGCGCTGACATTTGGCCTGTTTCTCGTAATCTGGGCAACGGACATTGGCGCTTATTTTAGCGGAAAGTCGATCGGCGGGCCAAAAATAGCACCGTCAATCAGCCCCAATAAGACATGGGCCGGCCTGATCGGCGGTATTATTGCAGCCATGATTGTCGCCTTCGGAGTGAACAGTCTGCTCATCGACGGGCAGGTTGCGACAATTGGTATACTGGGTTTGGGTGCCGTTTGTGCTATATTTGCGCAAGTGGGTGATTTTGCCGAGTCGGCATGGAAGCGTCATTTTGGCATAAAAGACGCCAGCAACCTCATACCTGGACATGGCGGCGTTATGGACCGGCTAGACGGAGTGTTTCTGACAGCGCCAATCTTGATGGCAATATTGATGTGGAATGGGATTTAGGATGAGTAGTAGTCCGGTAGCAAGAAGTATTTCCCCAACCCAACGTCTTGGGAAACGCAGTGTTAGCATTTTTGGCTCCACCGGCTCAATCGGGGTTAATACGCTGGACCTGATCTCCGCTGCACCGGAAAAATTTACAGTCGAAGTGTTGAGCGCGAACGAGAATGTCACCTTGCTGGCCGCCCAGGCGCGGCAATTCGGGGCGAAGCGCGCCGTTATCGCCAATGAGGCTAAATATGCGGAGCTTAAATTATTGCTCTCTGGGAGCGCTATTGAGGCCGCCGCAGGACGTGACGCCCTGATCGAGGCGGCCTCCTGCAAGGTAGATTGGGTGATGCTCGGGATCGTTGGCGCGGCGGGGCTGGCGCCGACACTCGCCGCGGTAAAGACTGGCGCGATCATTGCCATTGCGAATAAAGAGGCGCTGGTTTGCGGCGGGGATCTGGTTCTTGCGGATGTCAAGAAATACGGCGCGACGCTGCTTCCCGTCGATAGCGAACATAATGCGATTTTCCAGGTGCTGGACTTCGATCAAATTAACAAAGTGGAGCGCCTTGTCCTGACGGCGTCCGGCGGCCCGTTCCTCGATTTTTCATTGGATCAGATGAAATCAGTCACGCGCGATCAGGCACTTGCCCATCCGAACTGGGATATGGGGGCGAAAATTTCGGTCGATAGCGCGACGATGATGAACAAGGGGCTTGAGTTTATCGAGGCGGTTCGCCTGTTTCCTGTATCGCCGGCGCAGATCGATATTCTCGTCCACCCTCAATCGGTTATCCATAGTATGGTTGAGTATCGCGATGGCTCGGTGCTCGCCCAGATGGGCGCACCCGATATGCGGACCCCGATATCCTATACATTGGGTTGGCCGGAACGCCATGATTTCAAGGCGGAGCGGCTTGATCTTGCAAAAGTCGGTTCTCTGACCTTTCAGAACCCCGATCCGGTGAAATTTCCTGCTCTGCGGCTCGCCCGTGAAGCGCTAAATACTGGAAAATCGGCACCGACGATCCTAAATGCTTCGAATGAGGTTGCGGTCCACGGTTTCCTGAACGGAGAAATACGCTTTCTGGATATCGCCAGTATCGTAGAGGAATGCCTGAACCGCGCGAGTATCACTGAACTGACCGCGATTGAAGATATTTTTGAATGTGATGCGCAAAGTCGGGACTTGGCCCGCTCTGTCATGACGTCAATTTCGACTAAAGTATAAAACGGTAAAGTAATATGGATTTTCTGATAAATAACTGGATTTATATCCCGGCCTTTATTGTTGTCATTACGGTTCTGGTATTTGTCCATGAATATGGGCACTACAAGGTGGCGCGGCTTTGTGGCGTGAAAGTCGATGTCTTTGCCATCGGATTTGGTCCGGAACTCTGGGGGCGGTATGACAAAAACGGGTGTCGCTGGAAAGTCTGCGCCGTGCCCTTCGGCGGGTATGTGAAGTTTCATGGGGATGCGGGCGTTGCCAGCGATGCCTCGGATGAGATTGAGGATATGTCTGAAGAGGAGAAAAGGACCAGTTTTCATCACAAATCCCTTCTTCAGCGGTCGGCGGTCGTTTTTGCCGGGCCGGCCGCCAACTTTATCTTTGCGATCGTTGCCATGGCGATCCTCTTTATGGCGCTCGGGCAGGCACAAACGCCACCTGTTGCCGGAGAAGTTCAGCCAAATAGCGCCGCTGCCGAGGCAGGAATCGAAGTTGGTGATCGTGTGATATCCGTGAATGGCTCCGCCGTTGACAGTTTTGAGGAGCTGCGGCGGACCGTTCTCGTCGGTCTTGACGAACCTCTCAATATGAAAGTTGATCGTGACGGTCGTATGATTGATTTGGCTGTCACGCCGCATATCGTAGAGGAAGTTGATGCGGACGGGAATATCCAGAAAATCGGCCGCCTTGGCATCGTGTCAACGGGACGGGAATTTGTCAGGCATGGCCCGATCAGTGCGCTGGCCAGTGCGGTAGATCAAACATGGTTTATCACCACCGCGACATTGAAGGGGGTCGGGCAGATGATCTCCGGTGCGCGGGATACGAAGGAACTGAGCGGCCCGCTCGGTATCCTGAAAATGTCTGGCGATGCGGCCAAGCGCGGGGAGGACCTCGTTGATAACGCATTATCCCTGTTTAATTTCATGATTTTCGTTTCCATCAGTCTTGGCCTGATCAATCTCTTCCCGATCCCGATGTTGGACGGCGGACATCTTGTTTTTTATGCCTATGAGGCGGTTCGCGGGAAGCCACCTTCTGCAAAAGCCATGGAATTCAGTTTCCGAATTGGACTATCCCTCGTTCTGATGCTAATGGTATTTGCCACATGGAATGATGTTAACAAACCTTGGGTAAAAGATTTTTTCACCGGCTTGTTTTCCTGACAGGCAAGGTCTGCTAGAACTGTTCGACGATAATTGAGGCTGTCCGCTCAGGGGGGTGGGAATTTGCGCGTATTTTTGTTACTTGCAGTGTTCGCATTTGCAACACTCTCGACGGTGCTGACAGCCAGCCAGCCGGTTTTCGCGCAATCATCCGTCATTATTTCCGAAGTCCGGGTTGAGGGAAACCAGCGGATCGAGGCCGACACGGTCAGATCCTATCTGTTGGTGACAGCAGGGGCGCCCTATGACCGGTCCCGCGTCGACCGGTCCCTGAAGGCGCTTTTTAACACCGGTCTATTTGCGGACGTGACCATCCGGCAGGAAGGGGATGTGGTGATCGTTAATGTGGTTGAAAACCCGATCATCAACCGTCTGGCGTTTGAAGGAAACCAACGGATCGAAGACGAAACCCTGACGGCGGAAATTCAACTGCGGCCGCGCATTGTCTATACCCGTGCACGGGTGCAGAACGATGTGCAGCGGATTATTACGGTCTATCGACGGAGCGGTCGTTTTGCGGCAACAGTTGAGCCCAAGGTTATCCTGCTTCCTGAAAATCGCGTTGATCTTGTGTTTGAGATCAATGAGGGAGAACAGACGGGGATCAAGAAAATCCGGTTCTTCGGCAATAAGAACTTCAGTTCCAGCCAATTGCTCGGAGAAATCTCGACCGAGGAAACCCGCTGGTATAATTTCCTGTCCGATTCCGATACTTATGATCCGGACCGCCTGACCTTCGATCGTGAGTTGCTGCGCAAATTTTATCTCTCCAAGGGTTATGCGGATTTCCGCGTTGTCTCCGCGATAGCGGAACTGACACCGGATCGAGATGGTTTTTTCATTACCTTCGCAGTGGAAGAGGGCGCAAAATATAAATTTGGCGCCATCGACGTGAAGAGCGAAATCAAGGACCTTTCCGCGGAAGCGTTACTGGAACAGGTAACGACGATTGAGGGAGAGACCTATAACGCAGACAAGATCGAAGATACCATTCAGAAAATTACCTTTGAGCTTGGCAAACTGGGGTATGCCTTTGTCAATGTCCGTCCGCGCATTGATCGGGATCGCGAAAACCTGACGATCGCCGTCACCTATGAGGTCAACAAGGGCCCTCGTGTCTATGTTGAGCAAATCAATATCACCGGGAACGTCCGGACGCTTGATTATGTGATCCGACGGGAGATGAAGCTTGCGGAAGGGGATGCCTTTAACACGGCGTTGTTGCGCCTCTCCCAATCTCGCGTCCGCGGTCTCGATTTCTTCGAAAAGGTTGAAGTGACCCAGGAAGAAGGAACGGCGCCGGACAAGACTATCATCAATGTTGATGTTCAGGAAAAATCAACCGGCGAGCTCAGCGTCGGTGCCGGCTTCTCGACAACTGAGTCCGTGTCGGCAAACCTCCAGATCCGGGAGCGTAACCTGTTGGGGCGTGGTCAGGATTTACGGTTTGGTGTATCTGTCGGTGCGCAAAGCCAGACGATTGATATTGGGTTCACGGAGCCCTATTTCCTTGATCGTGACCTGAGTGCCGGTTTCGATATTTTCCGGACGGTTCGCGATTATCAGGACGAAAGTGGATATGATCTGGAACGCACCGGCTTTGTGTTGCGGTCGGGCTTTCCCATCCGTGAATATGTTCGCGGGGATGTTTTCTACAGCCTGGTGAATGAGAAAATTGATAATCTGGCCCTAAACGCTCCGGTGGCTATTCAAAAGGCGGCTGGGGAGTACCTCATTTCCTCGGTCGGCTACACCATCACGATCAGTGATCTGGACGATACGCTATTTCCGACAACCGGAAGTAAATATACATTTGGACAGACGCTGTCCGGTATTGGCGGGGACGTTCGCTCTCTTGCCACGAATGCCAGTTATATCCGGTTTTTTCCGGTCTATGAGAATGATGTTGTCCTGAGTACCGGTATTACAGGCGGTTATATTTTTGGACTTGGGGAAGACGTTATCCTTGCGCAACGCTATAATGTCGGTGGACGTAACTTCCGCGGTTTTGATAACCGCGGTATCGGGCCGCGGGATCTGGCGTCCGGGGATGCGCTTGGCGGTAACGCTTATTTTGTTGCAACCGCCGAGCTTCGCTTCCCGGTCGGTCTGCCGGAGGAATATGGCGTTCTCGGTCGGACGTTCCTTGATGTCGGAACCTTGACGACCATTGATGATGATGACCCCGGCATTGCGGATGACCCTAGTATACGGGCAGCGGTCGGCGTTGGCTTGAACTGGGTCTCACCGTTCGGTCCCATTCAGATAAATGTCGCGGTTCCTTTATTGAAGGAAGATTACGACAAGGAAGAGATATTCCAGCTCGACTTCGGGACGCGATTCTAGGATAAGGAAAAATGATCTCAAGAATTCTGCTCAGTGCCATATTCCTGCTAATTTTAATGCCGGCTTTCACTCAGACGAGCTTTGCCCAATCTGCGTCAAAAGCGAAAATCGGCGTTATTGATATGCAAAAAATCATGCGCGAAATAGAGGTTGCCAAGGATATCAATGCGCAAATGGCCGCCTATGACGACGAGGTAAATGCGGAGCTTGCCGCGGCGGAACAGAAATTGAAGGATGAGAAAACCCAGATTGAACGTCAAAAAACCCTGGTAACGCCCGATGCTTATTCTAAAAAGCAGGCTGACTTTAATCGCAAGGCGGCGGCATTCCGTGTCAATGTACAGGAACGAAACCGGCAATTGCAGCGGAGCCGGATCAAGGCACTCGACAAGGTCAGGGAACAGATGATTCCAATTGTCCGGACGGTAATGGATGAATATGGCGCAACGCTGGTTGTCGATGTGAGTGAAATCCTGTTTGCCGAAAAGCCGTTGGAGATTACGGATGTATTGATTGATCGCCTCAACAAGGAACTGAAAAAAACCAAGGTTGAACTCGTCCCCTTGAAGAAAAGCTGATGCCAGATCCTCTATTTTATGGAGTTGCGGGGCCTTTCTCCCTTGCAGAACTTGCTGAGTTGCCGGACGTGGAGCTGGCACCGGAAGTTGACCCAAACGTAATGATCTCCGATGTTCGCCCACTGGATCAGGCCGGGGAAGGGGATTTGACATTTCTCAGCAATCCGAAATATCTGGATCGGTTTTTAAGTACGAATGCAACGGCCTGCATTGCCGCGCGGACGGCCCTCAAGAATTTTCCGAAAGGGTTGTCCATTCTGGTGGCGAAAGATCCTTATAAAGCCTACGCACGAATTGCCAATAAATTTTATCAGCCGGTGCTTGGGAGTGGCGATATTCATCCGACAGCGGTGATATCACCCAAGGCAAAGCTTGGTAAAAACCCCTCCATTGGGCCATATGTGGTGATTGAGGAAAACGTCGTTGTCGGGGACAATTGTATCATCGGGCCCCATTCTTACTTAAACCGGGCGGTCAAGCTCGGGGCGGACTGCCGTCTTGGTGCCGGCGTGGTGTTAAGTTTTTGCCATATAGGCGATAATGTTTTTATTCATAATGGTGTGAAAATTGGCCAGGATGGTTTCGGATTTGCGCCTGATCCAGTACAGCATGTGAAAATTCCACAGCTCGGTCGTGTCATTATCGGATCAAATTGCGAATTCGGGGCGAATACGACAATTGACCGCGGCTCTGGTCCGGATACAGTCATAGGCGACAACACCTGGCTTGATAACCTGGTTCAGGTCGCCCATAACGTGAAGATCGGTAAAGGTGTCATTATTGCCGCCCAAACCGGCATTTCAGGCAGTACGGTGATTGAGGACTTTGTGGTTATCGGGGGACAGGTCGGCCTTGCGGGTCATATTACGATTGGAAAAGGGGCCCAGATTACGGCAAAATCGGGCGTTATTTCGGATGTGCCGGCTGGGGAGACATATGCAGGCTTCCCCGCACGTCCCCGTCGGCAGTTTTTCCGCCAGATGGCTATTTTGGGTAAATTATCGAATAACAAGGGTACTGTAAAATGACTGAAGAACGCTCCTCTGGTACGGCTGACGCCCTCGATATTCTCAATATTCTGGATATGATACCGCATCGCTACCCGATGCTTCTCGTGGATCGGATGATTGAGATTGTTCCCAATGAGTCTGCGGTTGGTATCAAGAATGTGACGATGAATGAACCCCATTTCCAGGGGCATTTCCCCAACCGGCCGATCATGCCGGGGGTGATGATTGTTGAATCCATGGCGCAGACAGCGGGTGTTCTTGTGATCAAGAGCCTCGGCGCGGAATCTCAAGGCAAGCATGTCTTTTTTATGTCGATCGACAATGCGCGCTTCCGCAAGCCCGTAACGCCGGGTGACACCATGCATGTTCATGTCAAGGTGAAGCAGAACCGCGGAGCTGTCTGGCGATTTTCCGGCGAAGTCCTTGTGGAAGGAAAGAAAGTTGCAGAGGCTGATTTTTCCGCAATGATCGTCGACTAGAAAGACAGGTAACCGGCTGTAACACAGCTTGATTTGTGATCCGGGCCGTTCCGCGTTAGCTATAGCGCACATTTTTCATTTATACGTTAGATTGACTGGGTACCGTATGGGCAGAATTCATCAGACAGCAATTATCGAGGACGGAGCCTCGGTACATCCAGACGCCGACGTCGGCCCATTTTGCGTGGTTGGCAAGGATGTGATGCTTGCCGCTGACGTAACGCTGAAATCCCATGTCGCCGTTGCGGGCAATACGAAGATCGGAAGTGGAACAACCATATTCCCCTTCGCGTCTATCGGCCATGCGCCGCAGGATCTGAAATACAACGGGGAAAACTCTGAGCTTGTCATCGGGGAGAACTGCACGATACGGGAGCATGTTACGATTAATCCCGGCACTGAGGGCGGCGGGATGCAGACCAGGATTGGCGATAATTGCCTATTGATGATTGGCGCGCATGTCGCCCATGACTGTATTCTCGGCGATCATGTTATCCTTGTGAATAATGCGACCCTGGGCGGGCACGTCATGCTTGGTGATTTTGTGATTATTGGCGGATTGTCGGCAGTACATCAGTTTGTCCGGATCGGGGAACATGCGATGATTGGCGGGGCCTCTGGAGTGGAAACGGATATCATCCCCTTCGGCTCGGCCACAGGAAATCGCGCGGCTCTTGGCGGACTTAATCTCACGGGAATGAAACGGCGCGGCTTTTCGCGTGATGATATTCATGCACTGCGCAGTGCCTATAAATATCTTTTCTCCGGAGATGGAACCTTCGCGGAACGTTGCAAATCTGTGCCGGAGGAATACAGCAAATTCCTGTCGGTTCAAACAGTCCTCAATTTCGTCAATGAGGAAACAAAGCGTGGATTCTGTCATCCGGAATAACACAAACTCCATGCGGGTCGGCATCGTCGCTGGTAGCGGAAGCTTGCCTCTCGCGCTGGCTGAGGCCTTGCGGGGGGACGGGAAGGCACCCTATCTTCTTCTGGTGGAAGGGGAGGCCGATCCGGCGGAATATAAGGACTTTCCGCATGAGGTTATTCGGATCACCAAGGTCGGGCGGTTCCTGAAGGCACTTGCGCGTGAAAAATGCACCCATATTACCCTTGCCGGTCCTGTAAAACGGCCTGATCTCAAGAATCTCGTCCCGGATATGGAAGGTGTGAAATTGCTCGCCCGGATAACCGGGGCCAGCCGCAAGGGGGATGATGGCCTGATGCGGGCAATTACAAGCTACATACAGGAAAAAGGATTTACAATTATCGGTGCCCATGAGTTGGCGAGAGACTTGCTGGTGCCCACTGGCCAGCTTGGTAGGGTTTCGCCGACTGAGCGGGACAAGGCGGATATTACGGCAGGTATGCGTATCGTCAAAGCGGTCGGCGCGCTCGATATCGGGCAGGCCGCCATCATTCGTGATGGCTATGTCCTTGCGGTCGAGGCGGCGGAAGGAACGGACGGTCTGTTGTCGCGCTCTGCGGCCTTCGCATGGGAAGAACGGGCGGGGGTTCTGGTGAAACTCTCGAAACCGGGTCAGGAGCTGAAGGCGGATATGCCGACAATCGGACCGGATACCGTCACTCTGGCAGCTGAAGCGAATTTGCGGGGCATTGCCCTGGAAGAGAAGAAAACTCTCATCCTTGATCTTAAAGAATCGATCCGGCGGGCGGATGCCGCGGGTATTTTCCTGATCGGCCTGGATCCCGAGAGCGGTTCATAATGTCGGCCGTAGATCGGTATAAAGTTTTTATTCTGGCGGGCGAAGCTTCCGGGGATGCGCTTGCCGCGCACCAGATGGCGGGATTGAAGGCAATGTCGCCGGATATAGAGTTTCAAGGCGTTGGCGGTCCTCTAATGATGGAGCAAGGCCTCAAGAGTCTCTTTCCGATGGAGGAGCTGAGCGTCATGGGTCTGGTTGAGGTGTTGCCAAGGCTTCCTCAACTGCTGAAACGGATCAGACAAACGGCCACTGCCGTGAGAAAATTCTCACCGGATATTTTTATCACCGTCGATGCGCCAGATTTCAGCTCTCGCGTGGCCAGGCAACTCAAGGGAAGTGATTTCCCGAAAGTCCATTATGTCGCTCCCTCCGTCTGGGCATGGCGTCCGGGTCGGGCAAAGAAAATAGCTGGGCTGTACGATCACCTGCTGACGCTTCTGCCATTTGAACCACCATATTTTGAAGCAGTCGGGTTATCCGCAGACTTTGTTGGCCATTCTGTCATCGAGAGTGGCGCGGACAAGGGCGATGGACCCGCTTTTCGGGCTCGGCACGGTATTAAGCCGGATGAACGCCTCCTGATGCTGCTGCCCGGAAGTCGGCGCGGAGAGGTCACGCGCCATCTGCCGGTTTTTAAGGAAGCGGTCGAGAAGCTTCGCTCTGACATCGGCGCCTTTCGGATTGTTACCCCCGTTATTGGTCGAGCCGGGGTTATTGTCCGGGAGGAAGTTGCGAATTGGGACACCTCCGTCCTGGTTGTTGACGGAGAAGACGAGAAATATGATGCTATGGCCGCCGCTGATTTGGCGCTTGCAGCGTCCGGCACAGTCGCATTGGAACTGGGGCTCGCCCGGTTGCCAACCGTCATTGCCTATCGGATGAATGCGATCACCAGCTGGATCGCGCGGCGCGCGGTGAAGCTGGACTATGTTAATCTGGTAAATATTCTAATGGGGAAAGAGGTTGTCCCCGAACATATTCTTGAAAATTGTACGGCGGATAATCTGTCAAATGCTCTCGCCGAGCTTTTCCGTTCAGAGGAAAAGCGCCACCAACAGATTGTTTCCTATGGCGAGGCCATGGTAATGTTGGGGGAAGGCGGCGAGGCACCCGGCGTGCGCGCGGCGGGGATCATCATGGAACTCATTGCAAGGAATAGAACAACATGAGCGGCGACGATAAGAATAATTTCAGACTGCTACACACGATGATCCGGGTCAAGGACCTGGATAAATCGATCAATTTCTATGTCGATAAACTGGAGATGAAGCTCCTCCGGCGGACAGATTTTCCGGGCGGGAAATTCACGTTGGCCTTCGTGGGTTATGGCGATGAAAAAGACACAGCCGTTATTGAGCTGACCCACAACTGGGATCAGGAAGTGCCCTATGATCTAGGCGATGGTTTCGGGCATCTTGCCCTTGGGGTGCAGGATATTTACGGAATTTGCGAGAAGCTGGCGGTACAGGGAGTCAATATTCCGCGTCCGCCCGGGCCAATGAAACACGGCACCTCCGTGATCGCTTTTATCGAGGACCCGGATGGCTACAAAATAGAGCTTATTGAACGGAAATAAGTGGTTACGCGCCGCCGAAATACCAGACGGCCGCAAAGAAGAGCAGCATTGCCGCCGGCAGCAGGATCATCGAGAGTTTCTTGATCCGATAGAGAAACGGCGCCCGATTGTCATTGGCCGCCCTGAGATAGAGCCGCCCGGCTGGTTTGACGCCTCCGGTTGGGACCGAAGGCGTCATTTTTTTGCTTGTTGGTGAGGCTCCGCTCATCCGATCACCGTTTGCTGATGTCAACAAAGGGACGCTCGGTTGCCCCTGTGTAAAGCTGACGCGGCCGCCCGATTTTCTGTGACGGATCTTCCATCATCTCGTTCCACTGGGCAACCCAGCCAACCGTCCGGGCCAGAGCAAAGAGCACGGTAAACATGCTTGTCGGGAAGCCAAGCGCCTGTAGAATGATACCGGAGTAGAAATCAACGTTCGGGAAGAGCTTCTTCTCGATGAAGTATGGATCATTCAGGGCGATCTTTTCGAGTTCCATCGCGAGCTTGAGCATCGGCTCATCCTTGATGCCTAGCTCATCAAGAACATCATAGCACGTCTGCTGCATGACCTTCGCGCGCGGATCGTAGTTTTTATAGACCCGATGCCCGAAGCCCATCAGACGGAAGGGGTCGTCCTTGTCTTTTGCCTTGGCAATGAATTCCTGCACCCGATCGACGCTGCCAATCTGCCTGAGCATGGTGAGCACAGCCTCGTTTGCGCCGCCATGAGCCGGGCCCCAGAGACAGGCGATACCCGCCGCGATACAGGCGAACGGATTGGCACCAGATGATCCGGCAAGACGCACCGTCGACGTGGAGGCGTTCTGTTCATGGTCCGCATGGAGGATGAAAATTCGGTCCATGGCCCGGGCAATGGTGGGCGACAGCTTGTAGCGCTCTGCGGGTACGCTGAACGTCATATGCAGGAAGTTTTCCGCATAGGACATGTCATTGCTCGGATAGATAAAAGGCTGGCCAACGGAGTATTTATAGGCCATTGCCGCAATTGTCGGCATCTTCGCGATCAGGCGGTAGCTGGCGATCATCCGCTGTTTCGGGTCCGTAATATCCGTGCTGTCATGATAGAAGGCGGACAGGGCGCCAACCACACCGACCATAATGGCCATCGGATGCGCATCGCGACGGAAGCCGCGATAGAACTGTGTCAACTGCTCATGCAGCATCGTATGATAGGTGATATCGTGGGAAAATTTATCCTTCTGCGGCTGTGTCGGCAATTCGCCTTTCAACAGCAGATAGCAGACTTCCATAAAGTCACTTTTCTCCGCCAGTTCCTCGATCTTGTAGCCACGATGCATCAGTATGCCAGCATCACCGTCGATATAGGTAATTGCGGAGTCACAGGATGCCGTCGACGTAAAGCCTGGATCATAGGTGAAATGACCTGTATCGGCATATAGCTTGCGAACGTCAATAACAGACGGTCCAACGGTGCCCGCAATCAGGGGCAGGCTGAGCGTGTCGTCGCTCCCTTCTGACAGGGTGACGTTGCCGGTAACAGTAGAGCTACTCATTCATCCACTTCCTTTATATTTTTCAGGCTGGGTGCGCCCGTAATATTGATAAAATTCCGGGTGGAATTTTTTCTTTTTTTTATGACGTTTTCACTGGAGCGCTTGCCCCCGGCGCAGTATCTCAAGTGATAGCCGCATCCCGAATACGTCCGATTGACTGCTCCCGTCCAAGGACGTCCAGAACGTCAAAGATACCGGGCGAAACTGTGGTTCCTGTCAACACTGCCCTCAAGGGTTGCGCGATTTTCCCCAGTTTGAGGCTTTCCGCCTCTGCCGTCGCCCGAACGGCCGCTTCCAAGTCCTCTGCGTTCCAGTTCTCCAGCGCCTCCAATCGATCCGCCAGCCGCATCAGAACAGCGCTGGCTTCTTCGGTTATCAGGCTTTTGGCTTTCTCGTCCAGCGCAAGTGGCCGCTCGGCGATGAGGAACAGGGAACTCTCCGCTAGGGAGTTTACAGATTTTGCGCGTTCTTTCAAGCCATTCATGGCTTTTTCTATTAATTTCAGTTGATTAGAGCTTATATCCTGACCGGTTTTTTCGGCTAGTATCGGCGCCACGAGCCACGTCAGATAGGTGTCATCTGCCTCTCGAATATAGATGCCATTAAGGTTTTCCAGCTTTGCAAAATCGAAGCGGGCCGCCGATTTTCCAATATTTTCAAGGTTGAACCAGTCAATCGCCTCGGCCGTCGAAATCACCTCATCGTCTCCGTGGGACCAGCCCAGCCGCAATAGGTAATTCCGTAATGCCTCGGGCAAATATCCCATTTCGCGATAGGCATCAACGCCGAGTGCGCCATGCCGTTTTGAAAGCTTCGCGCCATCCGGACCGTGAATCAGCGGGATGTGGCTATAGCGGGGAACAGACCATCCGATCGCCTCGATCAATTGCTGCTGCCGCGCCGCGTTGGTGAGGTGGTCGTCGCCGCGGATAATATCTGTGACTCCCATGTCATGATCATCCACCACCACGGAAAGCATATAGGTCGGCGTTCCATCTGCCCGGAGCAGGATCATGTCATCAAGCTGTGCATTGGCGAAAGTAACGTCACCCTGAACGAGATCCCTGACCACAGTCTCGCCGTCATTGGGGGATTTGAACCGGACGACGGGATCTACACCCGCTGGCGCCTCTGCCGGATCCTTATCCCGCCAGCGTCCGTCATAGATTGGCGGGCGGCCTTCCGCCCGTGCGGTTTCGCGCATTTCAGCGAGCTCTTCACGGGAAGCATAGCAATAATAGGCTTTTCCTGTGGCCAGCAATTCTTGCGCAACCTCCGCATGACGCTCCCGCCGGGAAAACTGGAATACCGGCTCCTCGTCCCAATCGAGCCCGAGCCAGGCCAGGCCATCCAGAATAGCCTCGATTGCGGCATCAGTTGATCTTTCCCGATCTGTATCTTCGATCCGGAGAAGAAATTTTCCTTTGTGATGGCGGGCATAAAGCCAGTTGAAGAGGGCCGTCCGGGCGCCGCCTATATGCAGGAAGCCAGTGGGTGAGGGAGCGAAACGTGTTACGACAGTCATAAGAATTTACTTTACATTCCGTTCGATTATAAATTTGAGCCGGATGATCACAAAAAACAGGCTTTTGTACCCTTTGTCATGGCGGAGGGCAAGTATGCCGTTGGAAGGTTCGCGCCGTGGCACTGTTGAGTAGGCACAATCTGGAAGAGCTGCCCGACCAGTTTCGGCGCGAACGGTCGCGCTGGTTTCTCTGGTTTCCAGTGGCCATCGGTTTCGGCATCGCCTTTTACTTTGCACTTCCGGCGGAACCGGACCCTGTATGGCTGGCGGTTCCCCTCCTGCCGGGGCTCGGCTTGCTTTGGCTGAGGGAAAGACCAGAAAGTGGATATGTCTGGATCCTCGGTATATTTTTGCTTGTCTCACTCGGCTTTTCAGCGGCGATCATCCGGACGCAGATCGTTGATGCGCCGATCTTGCAGAAAAAAGCAGTGACGGAGCTGCGCGCGAGCGTGCTCGAAAAATCGACCGGGTATAACGCAGCCCGGTTTCTCCTCGGGGACATTATTCTCTCGGGCCAGGAGGATTTTCCCAAGCTCCACCGCATCCGGCTTTCGTCGCGTACCAACTTCGAGGAAGTCAGGCCGGGGCAGATCATTCGCGTAAAGGCGGTGCTATTGCCCCCACCGGAGCCAGCCTATCCCGGCGGCTATGATTTTCAGCGTCATTCCTATTACCAATCCATCGGCGCGGTCGGGTATAGCATCAGCTCTTTTGAAATACTCGGGGAGAAACGCGATTTTTTCTCGCGCATTCGCCAGCTATCCTCTGGGATTCGGGCGCGAATCGCTGATTTTGTTATGGACAATGCCCCGCAACAAAACGCCGGGTTTATCATTGCCATTATGACAGGAGATAAGTCGGCGATCCCGGAGGAGCAGCTCGACAACATGCGCTTTTCGGGACTGGCGCATTTGCTCGCAATTTCCGGGATGCATATGGGGATGATTGGCGGACTTATTTTTTTCGCTGTTCGCCTCTTGTTGGTGCTTATACCCTATGTAGGGCTTCATTATCCGATCAAGAAGATTGCCGCAATAGTCGCTCTTCTGGGGCTTGCCGGATATCTGTTCGTAAGCGGGATGAGCGTTTCAGCCGTTCGGGCCTTCATCATGATCTCCGCGCTGTTTGTTGCAATCTGCTTTGACCGGACAGCCCTTTCGTTACGCATGGTGGCGATGGCGGCGGTGATCATCCTGATTTTATATCCGGAAAGCCTTGTCACGGCGAGTTTCCAGATGTCCTTTGCCGCCGTCTTCGCCCTTATCTCTCTCTATGAGCAGCTGGGCCCCTGGCTTGGCCGGGTTGCAAGAAGCGGCGGGATCATTCGCCGCAGTATTGCGTATCTTATCGGCATTGTCCTGACATCCCTTGTGGCCGGGCTTGCGACAGCGCCCTTCGCGCTCTATCACTTCGGGCAAGTGGCCGCCTACAGTCTGATTGCCAATTTTCTCGCCGTTCCCTTGATGGGTCTGTGGGTGATGCCGGGTGTTATCCTCGCCTTTATCTGCTATCCGTTTGGCTTCTCTTTTCCGCTTGTTATCGTTGGAAGTGGCGTTGACATGATCCTGCGAGTGGCGGCGGAGACCGCCTCCTGGCCCGAGGCAGTGCAGTTTCTGGGCTCCTTCTCTGTCGTGCAGCTGATTGCGATTACCGTTATTGGTCTCTGGTATATCATCTGGCGTCAACCGATACGCTGGCTCGCGCTCCCGATGCTGGGGATACTTTTTCTCTCCTTTCTGTTCAACCGTTCGCCGGATATCCTGATTTCCGAAAGCGGCAATCTCTACGCAGTTAAGAATGTGGAAGGAGAAACCTATCTTTCCACTCGCCGGGCCGATCGGTTTGAAGCAGAACGCTGGCGGCTGGTGATGGGGGAGGAAGTCGCAGACGAGCCATTGCCGGAACTCTCTTGTGATCCCTATGGATGTGTCTATCGGAAGGGGGCCGATGTCATCGCCTTTCCGGTAACGATGGCGGGCGTTGAGGCGGATTGTAAACGGGCCGATATCATCATAAGCCGCATCCCCGCGCCGGAGGATTGCAGCGCGGCACGATTGATCATCGACAAGTTTGATTTATGGCGGAACGGGGCACATAGCCTCTATTTTGATCCATCCGGACAAATCCTTGTCGATACCAATAATGGACTCCGGGGGAACAGGCCGTGGGTACCGCTCCGTTATCGCAAGAGCCCGGAGAGCAAGGCGGACTAAATCACGAAGGTTTAGTACTTTCGGAAGAGGCCAACAAGATGGCCCTGCACCTTGACTTGATCCGGACCGAAGATGCGCGTTTCATAATCCGGATTGGCGGCCTCCAGAGCGATCGAGCCTCCCTTGCGCCGGAGCCTTTTCAGAGTCACTTCAAAATCATCGATCAGGGCGACGACAATCTTGCCATTTTCCGCCGTTTCGCTTTCGCGGATTATCACGGTATCGCCATCATGGATACCGGCATCAATCATCGAATCACCAGCCACTTCAAGGCAGTAATGCCGACCGGACGCCAGCATGCCTGCAGGTACATCCACAAAACTGCTCGGGTCGCTCAAGGCCTCGATCGCCGTACCGGCGGCAATCCGGCCATACAGCGGCAGGTTCAGGATACCTTCGCGTTCATTCTCGGGGGCAGGGGCCTTGTTGGCATTCGCCTGACGGCTCAGCCCTTTGGCGAAATTCACCTCAACAAGGTTGTCATCAGCAACGGCGTCCCGCTCATCGCTGGCGATCTTGTTCCTGAGGTCGTCGGGCAGCTTCAACACTTCAAGCGCGCGGGCGCGGTGAGGCAGGCGACGGATAAACCCGCGCTCCGTCAGCCCCGTGATCAAGCGGTGAATGCCGGATTTCGATTTCAGATCAAGCGCTTCCTTCATTTCATCGAAGGACGGCGAGACTCCACGACTTTCCAGGCATTCATGAATATAGAGAAGAAGCTGATGCTGTTTTTTTGTCAGCATGATCAAAACCACCGTAAAGAACAAATCAAAAACATTCCAAATGTTCTACAAAAGTTCTTTTCTCGCGTCAAGGGAAAAGCTCCCGGTTTTGCAATCGGTTCAGATGGACGGATAACGGCGGCTGAGCGGGATGATATCCACTTCGGACCCCTCAGGCAGCGCAGCCGCAAAAGGCGCACGGACAACCAGGCAATCGGCAAGAGACAGCGGCGAGAGCATGGAACTGTCCTGCTTGTCAAATAGCCGGATGACCGGCAGGCCGCTCGTCTCTTCGGTGATGACGGCACGCATATAATCTTCCCGCTGGTCATTTTCCTTCAACGCATGGGTGAGGATGGCGCGTTGGCGGGGAGGGGTCCGCGGGGTGAGGTCGTTTAACGCATCGATGGCGGGGATCAGGAAGAGAAAGCTGCAGATCAGGCTGGAAACCGGATTTCCCGGCATGCCCAGCATGGGTATCCCGGCAAAATTGCCAAACATCAGCGGTTTGCCGGGCCGCATGGCGATCCGCCAGAAATCAACACTTAAGCCCTCCTTGCCGAGCACAGGCTGGATCAGGTCGTGATCGCCAACGGAGGCCCCGCCGAGGGTGATGAGCATATCCGCTGACTTGGCGTTCATGACTTTTTCACGGAGGGACTCTGCGTTATCCTGCGCGATCCCGAGGTCGAGCGCTTCACCGCCGGCGGCCTCAATCAGGGCGGCAATGGCAAGGCTGTTGGAAGAAATAATCTGGTTAGGGCCAAGCGGCTCCCCGGGCCGGACCAGTTCGTCTCCCGTCGATAAGAGAGCGATTTTCGGCTTGCGCCTGACCGTGATCCAGGGAATATCCATCGCCGCCAGCAGCCCGATATCCCGTGGCGTCAGGATGGTCGGGGCCTTTATCCCAATGTCACCGGCGCTGAAATCAAGGCCCGCAGGCCGGACATATGTCCCCTTTGCCGCACCTTCCTTAACCGTCACGGTTTCGGCATCGAATTCCGTATCTTCCTGAATAATGATGGTATCGGTACCGGAGGGGAGCGCTGCGCCGGTGAAAATGCGGACTGCTTCGCCGGTCCCGACGGTATTATCGTAGGAGCCGCCCGCAGGCACTTCCCCGACAATTTTGAGGCTGGCCGGAATTGTTCCAAGATCGGCGGCCTTGACTGCAAAGCCATCCATTGCAGACAGGTCGGCAGGTGGTTGGGTCCGGCGAGAGCGAACATTTTCTGCCAGCACGCGCCCTGCGGCCGCCTGAAGGGAGATGACTTCCGTCCCGACAGCGCGGATCTCCTTCAGGATGTTCTTGCGGGCTTCCTCTACCGAGATCATGACGCGTTATAAGTTCCTGACTTGCCGCCACTTTTATGCAGTAGCTTCGTCTCGACAATGGTCATGCCGCGATCGACGGCCTTGCACATGTCATAAATGGTGAGGGCCGCGATGGAGGCAGCGGTGAGGGCCTCCATCTCGACACCGGTGCGGCCTTTAAGCTTGCAGGTCGCCTGTGTTTCGATACGGCTGTTGTCTTCATCGATAATAAACTCGACACTCACCTTGCTGAGCGCGAGTGGATGGCAGAGCGGAATCAGGTCGGCGGTTTTCTTGGCGGCCATAATGCCAGCGAGGCGGGCGACTCCCAGAACATCTCCTTTATTGGCCTTCCCCTCCCGAATAAGCGCCAGGGTTTCCGGCGCCATTTCAATGCTTGCTGTTGCCGTGGCTTCACGTTCGGTGATGTCCTTGTCACCGACATCGACCATTTGAGCGGCGCCTTTCTTGTCGAAATGAGTGAGACCGCTCATGGTACCTCCTTAACTCCGGGTCAGCAGGGACCGCACGGCGGCGGCGACATCTGCTTGCCGCATCAGGGATTCGCCGACAAGGAAAATACCGCAACCGGCCTTTTCCATCCGGGCCAGATCGGCGGGCGTATAGAGGCCGCTTTCACTGACCGCGAGACATCCCTCCGGCAGAGCTCCCGCCAGCTCCTCCGTCGTGGCGATATCCACATTGAGGGTTTTCAAGTTGCGATTATTGATGCCGATTAACGGACTTTTGAGCCTGACCGCACGATCGAGTTCGCTGCGATCATGAACCTCGATCAGAACATCCATGCCCCACTCATGCGCCGCCGCTTCCAGCTCCTGTGCCTCCGTATCGTCAAGGGCCGCCATGATCAAGAGGATACAATCCGCGCCGAGGGCACGTGCCTCGGTAATCTGATAGGGATCCAACATGAAATCCTTGCGAAGGACGGGAAGGGAGACAGCGCCGCGCGCCGTAACCAGATAATCATCCGAACCCTGAAAATAGGGAATATCGGTGAGCACCGAAAGGCAGGTGGCTCCGCCTTTCTCATAGGCTTTTGCGAGGATTGGCGGGTCAAAATCCTCGCGGATCAGCCCTTTCGAAGGCGAGGCTTTCTTGATTTCCGCGATCAGCCCATACTCACCGGCATCCCGGCGTTTCTTGAGGGCGCGAATAAATCCGCGCGGGGGCTCCGAAGCTTTCGCCGCTGCCTCGATGTCGGAGAGCATTACGCGATCCTTGCAGTCGCGAATATGCTGGCGCTTGTCATCACAGATTTTTGCGAGAATACTCATACCACTTCAACCGTTTCATTGGAAATCCGTTTTAGGGTTTCAAATGCGTTCAGCGCTGCGCCCGTATCAATTGACTGCCTGGCAAGCTCGATCCCCTCGGCCACAGTATCGCATTTTCCGCCGATCATAATGGCCGCGCCGGCATTCAGCAGGGCCACATCCCGATAGGGGCCGGGATCGCCGTTCAGCAATGCCGTCAGGGCTTCTGCATTTCTTTCCGGTGTTCCGCCTTTGAGCGCCTCGATCGGAACTTTTTTGAGGCCGAATTGTTCAGGAGTGACTTCAAATTCCGTTATCTCGCCGTTCTTCAACTCCACAACGTTGGAGGGGCCGGTGGTCGTCAGTTCATCGAGGCCGTCAGCCCCTTCCATGATCCAGACATGGGTCGATCCGAGTTTTCGGAGCGTCTCCGCCATCGGGCGCATCCAGCGCGGGAGATATACCCCGATCAACTGGCGTTTGACGTTGGCCGGGTTGGACATGACGCCGAGCAGATTGAAAATCGTGCGAATACCAAGTTCACTCCGCGTCGGGCCGACATGTCGCATGGCACCATGATGGCGATAGGCGACCATAAAGCCGATGCCGGCTTCACGTATCGCGCGTTCGGTCAAGGCGAAGTCGCATTCCGTATTGATACCGAGAACAGCCTGCACATCCGCGGTACCCGAGCGGGAAGAGGCAGCCTTGTTGCCATGCTTGGCGACCGGAACTCCAGCGCCTGCTGTAACGAATGCCGCCGCTGTGGAAATATTGAGGGTGCCGTGGCCATCACCGCCTGTTCCGACCACATCGACGGCATTTTCTGGAGCTGTGATATAGGTGGCTTTCTCACGGAGAACGGAGACGCCGCCGACCAATTCCTCCACGGTCTCGCCGCGCAGATGCAGGCCCATCAGGAAGGCGCCCATTTGCGCAGGCGTGGCATCGCCGGACAGGATGATGTTAAAGGCAGTTTTCGCCTCATCCACGGTCAGGGTTTTGCCGGACGCGATTTTTGCAATCAGCGTCTTGAACTCAGGCTGGACGCTGTTCATGCGGCCGCCTTGCTGTCCGGTCGCGTCAAGTTCAGGAAATTCTGCAGTAATGCATGGCCATGCTCGGATGCGATGCTCTCGGGATGGAACTGCACACCGTGCAGCGGCAGTGCTTTATGGCTGAGCCCCATGATGACGCCATCTTCGGTGGTTGCCGTGACCTCCAGAGTATTCGGGACCGTCGCTGGATCAACGGTAAGGGAGTGATAGCGTGTTGCGATAAAGCGGTTCGGGAGTTTCTCAAATAGGCCGGAACCGGAATGCACAATCTCGGACGTCTTGCCATGCATCAACTCATTGGCGCGAACGACCTTCCCTCCGAACACCTGGCCAATAGTCTGATGGCCGAGGCAGACGCCCAGAAGCGGCGTTCCGCTCATGCTTGCCCGTTTGACCACCTCAAGGCAAATGCCCGCCCTGTCCGGATCACACGGACCAGGAGAGAGAACAATCCCTTCCGGATTTTCATCAAAGACTGCATCTACAGAGACGACATTATTTCGGTAAACTTTTACGTCCGCGCCCAATTCTCCAAGAAAATGGACCAGATTATACGTAAAGCTATCGTAGTTATCGATTAACGTAATCATATCAATATTATATCATACTTTCTTATTGTCATGGCGGAGTTATTTGCCGTCACAGTCAACGATCCCGCAGGTTCGACTAGCAGTTTCTCCTTTTTCGCCATAAAATCAAGAGAGCAAAAGTCCTTTTCCGTTTTCATATCGCCATTTTTATGCCTTGTTTACCATATTGAAGTAGAATTAACATAAGCAAGTAACGGCATCGTATCGCGAAGGGGTCATTTTTCATGCCATCCCGGAATATGGGAAAAAGCAAGCCGACATTATTGTCGTGGGCGAGCCGTGTGACGGAAGCTCCGGCGCGGATCGCCATTCTGTGCGTGGCGGTGCTGTTCATCAGTGTCAGTGGCGGCATCCTGATCGGCAAGCTTTTTGGTCCCCAATCTCAAGAAATCGAGTTGCAGGTGGTGAACGCTCTCGCGATGCCAATTGAGGCTGAGAAGCCGGTTGCCGCTACTAGAGTGTTTGTACCGGAAAGTCCGTATGCCTATAATGACTACCCGGTTGAGGCGAGAACAGAAGAGATACCACTGGTAACGGCAGCGCTTCCTATCGAGCGCGAGGCCGTAGAGACGATGAAGCCCGATCCCGTAATTGAAACGCTAGCGGTCGAAAAGTTAACCTCAGAGCAGCCAGCCTGGAAACGGTATGCTGCCCTTGCACCGCCCTTGCAGGACAAACCGCTGATCGCCATTGTTATCGACGATGTCGGCCTGAGTCACCAGCGCGTGGAAGAACTGAATGCGCTTCCGGCGCTATTGACCCTTGCTTATCTGCCTTACGCACCGTCGCTTCAGAGGAAGGTTGAATTGACCCGCCGGGAAGGGAATGAGGTCATGCTGCATCTTCCGATGGAGCCATCTTCGCCTGATGCAGACCCGGGCCCGGATGCTTTACTGACGGGTCTTGATATAGAGGAACTCCGCCGGAGAACCATCCGTAATCTGGACAGCTTTAGCGGTTATGTCGGCGTTAACAACCACATGGGGAGCCGCTTTACAGCCGATGGCGAGGCTATGGCTGTCGTTATGGACATTATGGCGGCCCGGGGATTGCTGTTTCTCGATTCCAAGACGACCTCTGCCTCCACCGGATACCGTCTCGCCGTCGAACGGGGTATGCCGTCCGTTAAACGGGATATTTTCATCGATCACGTTATTGAGGATGAGGCGATCCTGAAGCAGCTTGCGAAAGTGGAGGTTATTGCAGAACGTTCCGGCGTCGCGATTGCCATAGGACATCCACATCCGGCAACAATTCGGGCTTTAAAAAAATGGTTGCCGGAGGCGAAAAAGAAGGGCTTTCTTTTTGTACCGGTGAGCGCCGTTACAGCGCTCACCTTCAAAGGATAACGCGCTGAGCTGTCCTAACGGTTTCGGCCGCTACTGGAGGCATAGCGCACAGCCTCCTGTGCGGCACGGACAAGAGCCTTGGCCTTATTGACGGTCTCCTGATACTCAGCTTCCGGATCGCTATCGGCAACGACACCGCCGCCCGCCTGAATATAAACCTTGTTGTCTTTCACCAGCGCTGTACGTAGTGCGATACAGGTATCCATCGAACCGTTGGCGGAGATATAGCCGACAGCGCCCGCATAGATACCGCGGCGGCTTTTCTCAAGCTCGTCAATAATTTCCATTGCCCGGACCTTGGGCGCGCCGGAAACGGTGCCTGCCGGAAAACCGGCTTTCAGCGCATCGATTGCAGTCAGCCCTTCGGCGATCTCCCCTTCCACGTTGGAGACGATGTGCATGACATGGGAGTAATTCTCGATGTCCATCTTCTCCGTGACTTTTACGCTTCCGATCTTGGCGACACGTCCAACGTCATTACGACCCAGATCGAGTAGCATGAGATGCTCGGCCAGCTCTTTTGGATCCGATAGCAAATCCTCGGCGAGTGCGGCGTCCTCGGCGGCGGTGGTCCCGCGTGGGCGTGTGCCGGCAATCGGCCGGACTGTTACCTTGCCATCGCGCAAGCGGACAAGGATTTCCGGACTTGATCCGACAATCGAGAATTCCCCGAAGTTGAGGTAGAACATAAAGGGGGAGGGATTTGTGCGTCTTAGCGCCCGGTAAAGCGCGAGAGAGGGAAGCTCGAACGGTAGCTCGAAGCGCTGCGACGGCACAACCTGGAAGATGTCTCCGGCGCGAATATATTCCTTCGCCCTCTCGACCATGTCGTAATACTCGGCCTTGGTCGTGTTTGACGTTGGTTCGGGTAGATCGAGATTTCCAGCATCGAGAGACGCCGCATGCGGCAAGCTGCGCTCGAAATCCTGTACCGCATCGGAAAGTCGCTCCGCGGCGTGGTTATAGGCATTCTGCGCGGATCGATCGTCCCCAGACCAGATCGGCGTAATGATCGTGACCAGATCGAGGATGGAATCAAAGATCGCCATGACCGTCGGGCGAATGAACATCCCTTCCGGTACTTTCAGGTGGTCAGGGTTGCCATCCGGTATCTTCTCCATTAGCCGGACGGTGTCATAAGACATATAGCCTACCAGACCGGCCGCCATCGGTGGCAGGTTCGGTGGCAGGTCAATATGGCTTTCGTCGATCAGCGCCTGCAGGTTTTCCAGTACTGGCTGATCGCAGGCGACGAAAGCGTCGGGATCGAAGCGGGCCATCCGGTTGATCCGTGCCTCATTCCCGTCACAGCGCCAGATCAGGTCCGGTTTGAGGCCGATGATTGAATAGCGTCCACGGACGGCACCGCCTTCAACGGATTCGAGCAGGAAGGAGTTGGCCTGTCCTTCGGCGAGCTTCATCATCGCAGAGACAGGGGTTTCAAGATCGGCGACCAGCGTCGTCCAGAGTATCTGGGACTGCCCGCTGTCGTGTTTCTCCTTGAAGTCGGCAAAGCTGGGTTGGATGGACATCTTTTAAAAATATTCCTGGATCAGCTCTTCCTTGACGGAAATACCGATATCTTTTTGAAGGTAATTTTCATATTCCGTCAGAATGCCGGTCTTTATGCTGGCTGTGATCTGCTCGGTCATCTGTGTGAACGCGTCTTGGTCGGTTGCAGGATCGGCCGGAATGATATCGGCAACGCCATAAACAAGAGTACCATCACCTGCCTTGTTAGCATTCACGCCATAGGCGCCGGTCTGAAGGTCGAACAGTCCGTCACGGGCAATTGGGGATAATTCCTCGGCGCTGCCAACTCTCAGAATGGGCTTTGATGTCTGGATCGTCAAACCCTGTTCATTCGCCACAGTCTCGAGCGTTTTACCGCCATTAAGCTCGACGAGGAGAGCTTCTGCTTTCTTTCTGGCTTCCTCATGCCGCCAGTTGTCCTGCCAATCCTGTATTGCCTGCTCCCTGACTTCAGCAAGGGACTTAACAGCAGCGGCCTCGATGTCCGTGACAGTGACCGCGTAGTATCCGCCCCCGTTGGCCTCGCTCACTTCCGGCTCATCCTGTGGACTGCGGGCGAAGGCTTCCGTCAGGAACCCCGTAACGTCGGGCAGCTCTGCGGCTTTCCCGGATTTGTCATTGCCGCTGGCATCAATCCAGTCGGTTGTGATGATATTAAGGTCGAGCGTTTTCGCCGCTTCATCGAGTTTAGAGCCGCCTGCGAATTCATCTTCAAGCCTGGTGGCCCGTTCATACAGCAATTCCTGAGCCTGTCCGAGCTGGATATCTTTCTTCAATTGTTCCTGGACTTCCGCGAACTCACGGGTTTCGCCGGGCTGGATTTCAGACACTGTCGCGAGATGCCAGCCCAGAACCGTTTTTATCGGCGCTGTCACGCCATCCTTTTCAAGGCTGAAAATCGGATCCTGCAATTCGGGCAGAAGATCGGTAGGTGCCATCAGGCCAAGATCAATATCGGCGGTCGTCAGTTGTAGATCCGCCATGGCCACATTGGCGAAATCCTCGCCTTCCGCAATTTTCTTGCGAGCAGCGATAGCGGCTTCCTCGGTTTCGAAAATCATTTGCTGGACATGCCGTTGTTCCGGCGTGTCCAGCTGATCTTTGCGGGCTTCGAACTCTGCTCTGAGTTCCTCCTCCGAAATATCCGTTGCCGCTGCGACGGCTTCTGGGGTGAGAAGGACATAGCTGAGTTTGCGATACTCGGGCGCGGAGTAATTTTCCGGCGCTGCTTCGATTAATGCCTCGAGTTCCTCATCCGTCGGGGCCGGGGCGAAGCCGATGCTGCTATCTTTAATGTCGATATATTCCGCTGTCCGCTTTTCTGCAAGAAACGCATAAAAGGTATCGACAAGGACATCCGGAGCCTTGCTGACACCCAGCGGGAGTGTACCGAAAAGCTGATCGCCGGTGATATCGTTGCGGACAATCTCGATATACTCTCCCTCGCTGTAGCCATTGCGGGAGAGGAACTGCTCGAATAGAAAGCGGTCAAACTGTCCTGCCTGGTTCTGGAACGCAGGTTGACTCTGGATCATCCTGCGCACGGCTTCATCATTGGCGCTGAGACCGAGCGTCTTGGTCTTCTCATCGACGAGGGCGCGGGAGGCGATCTGATTGATTGTCATCTGCGCGAGCCCGAACTGACGCGCCTGCTCCTGTGTAAGCTGCGTATTAAAACGCTGCGACAGCAGATTGAGATTGCGCTGGTAGTCGCGCTGGAACTCACCAAGGGAGACAGAGGTATCGCCGACCTCGATCACATTGCCGCCGACGGAACTGGACAGCATATCACCGCCAATTCCCCAAACGCCGAAACTCGCGACAAGAAGAAGTAACAAACCTTTTGCGAGCCATCCGCTGGCTCCTTTTCGCATCGCGTGAAGCATATTTGTTGTCTACCAAAACCAGTTCGAATTAAAAATTACATATCCAAGGCCGCACCTCCGGCACAGCGCGCCAGATTATAGGGACGGGGCGGGGCGGGGCAACATGGAATTTTGCAAAGCGGTATCTTTCTTGGATAAAAAATGGCATATGATCGTGAAAATGCAATAATTACCCCTATATGTTTCATGTTTCGAGGAAAATAGATGTCAAAGCAAAGACGCCCGTTGATTGCCGGGAACTGGAAAATGAATGGTCTGGTGGGGTCCGCCACACCGGAATTGCAGGAACTTGTAAAGCGCGCGGGTGACCATCCTGACCCGAAGTGCGATATACTGATCTGCCCGCCTGCCACCCTGCTTTATGAAATGGTGTCCCTTGCGGAGGGAAGCGCCGTCAAAATTGGCGGTCAGAATTGTCACGCAAATGAGAGTGGCGCCCATACCGGCGACATCTCCGCTGAAATGCTGAAGGATGCCGGCGCGGAATATTGCATTGTCGGTCACTCCGAACGCCGCGCCGATCACGGTGAGAGCAATGCGGTAGTAAAAGCGAAGGCGGAGGCGGCCTTGCGCGCTGGCCTGATTGCCATTGTCTGTGTCGGCGAAACCCTGGTTGAGCGGGAAGGGGACAAGACCCTCGACGTTATCAGTGACCAGGTCCGGAATTCCCTGCCCGGCGGTGCAACGGCAAGCAATACCGTCATTGCCTATGAGCCGGTTTGGGCAATCGGCACGGGCAAGACACCGACGCCGGAGAATGTTGCCGACGTTCACGCCCATATCCGCAAGGAACTGGGATCGATGATGGGCGATTCGGATTCTGTCCGTGTGCTTTATGGCGGGTCGGTCAAGGGCAGCAATGCGGCGGAACTGATGGCGGTTGAAAATGTCGATGGAGCATTGGTCGGCGGCGCGAGTTTGAAGGCGGTTGATTTCTGGCCGATCGTGAGTACCTGTATTTGAGATTCAACCGTCTGGATTGAATTCAATCTGTTCAATACTACATGTCACTGGTCCTGCTATAACCCAAGGGGAATCAGAGAATGAAGATTTTCAGTCGGATTACGGCTATAGCACCTCTTCTTGTCATCGCAATTTTCGTAAGCGGGATGACGCCAAAGAATACGGAGAACAATAAGTTTCTGCCAGATGGTGAAGTCAAGGCGGAATCTTTGATCGGCGCTCCGCCGGAATTAGGGTCGCCGGAATTCAATCAGCAGATGGCTGTCGTGATGTGGATGCAGAAGATTCGCACGCCGGAAGAGGTTGCCTTTGTTGAAAAGCCTCTGAATTTCGACCGGTTCGCACCAATTCTGGGGCATGATCTCGATAGTGTTGATCGGGTCGCGCTTGAAGAAACGCTGGATAAGGCCATCGATCAGGTAAGGCAGGACTATGATGCGGTCAAGGGCAGGTATGATTATCCGCGTCCCTTTCAGGTCAGCGATGCAGTGACTCCAGTTGGCGATGCACGGCCTGTCGCCTCCTATCCAAGCGGGCACGCCATACGGGCAACAGTCTATGCGCGCCTGCTGGCATATATTTTTCCGGAGCGTGAAGCGGAACTATCGGAGTTAGCCAGACAGATTGGTTATGGGCGCGTTACTGCCGGCGTACATTATCCGATGGACATCATTTCGGGTCAGTTGCTGGGCAATGCCTATGCGGACGTCATATTGAGGCAGCCATCCTTCCAGGAAGCGGTCATGCGGATTCGCGGCATAAAGGAGTAGGGCTCTTGTTCCTTTCTGATGAGTACGCGTAACTAGTCTCTGGTAATCTGGTTGAGTTTCGTGTAGAAGCCCAGCAATTGTTGATGAAACGGGCGGCGAGGGCCGCCGGAATATCGGGATTTTAGAAGTATGGAAACTGTCCTGCTGGTCATTCATGTTATGATCGCGATCGTTTTGGTCGGGGTAGTCTTGTTGCAACGGTCCGAAGGCGGTGCACTGGGTATCGGCGGCGGTGGCGGCGGAGGCGGCGCGATGAGCAGCCGCGGAGCTGCCAACCTGCTGACCCGGACGACAGCCGTCCTCGCGGCTGGCTTTATGCTGACAAGTGTCCTGCTCGCGATCGTGAGCGGTACGCATTCAGAGCCGACGTCCATTCTCGATGTCCCCGCGACAACCACGGACGCGCCGGAAAGCACGGCGCCCGCCGTCCCGGCGGCCCCGGCTGAGCCCTCGGCTCCATTGTCCGAATAATCGGACATTTTACAAAAAATATCGGAGGCGGCGTAAAAGCCGCCTCTTTTACTTCACGGCGAATAAAGAATTGGTTATAACGTAACTCCATGGCTCGGTTCATTTTCATTACCGGTGGTGTGGTTTCCTCGCTCGGCAAAGGCCTTGCCGGGGCGGCGCTGGCTTCTCTCCTGCAGGCGCGCGGCTTCAAAGTACGGCTTCGGAAACTGGACCCCTATATCAACGTCGATCCCGGCACCATGAATCCTTACGAACATGGTGAATGCTATGTCACCGACGACGGGGCTGAAACGGATCTCGATCTCGGTCATTATGAGCGATTCACCGGTGTACCCTCCCGCCAGAGCGACAATGTGACGACGGGGCGGATATACCAGACGGTGATCCGCAAGGAACGTCGCGGGGACTATCTCGGCGGAACGGTTCAGGTCATTCCCCATATCACCAATGCGATCAAGGAATTTGCGACGGATAACCTTGAGGATGAGGATTTTGTCCTTGTCGAAATCGGCGGCACCGTCGGCGATATTGAGGGGCTGCCGTTTCTGGAAGCTATTCGTCAGCTGGGGTATGAGCTGCAGAATGATGCGGTCTTTGTACATCTGACACTGGTGCCGTACATCGCCGCTGCGAAGGAGCTCAAGACCAAACCAACACAGCATTCGGTAAAGGAACTTCGCTCAATTGGCATCCAGCCGGACATCCTTCTCTGCAGGAGCGAGCAGCCAATCCCTGCCGGTCAGCGCCGGAAAATGGGGCTCTTCTGTAATGTTCCGGAAGAAGCGGTTATCCAGGCGCTGGATGTGCGCACGATCTATGAAGTGCCGCTCAGCTATCACAAGGAAGGCTTTGATGAACAGGTGCTGAAAGCGTTCGGGATTGATGATGCGCCGCAGCCCGACCTTTCAAAGTGGGAGAATATTGTTGATCGCGTCCTGCATCCGGAAGGTGAGGTGACCATTGCGGTTGTCGGTAAATATATTGAGCTTCAGGACGCCTATAAATCCCTGACCGAAGCGTTGATCCATGGCGGGATCGCAAACAAGGTGCGGGTCAAGATTACCTGGCTGGAATCAGAATTGTTTGAAGCCGACGGTGTGTCCCCGGCCAGCGTTCTTGAAGATGCGCATGCCATTCTGGTGCCCGGCGGATTTGGTGAACGCGGCGCGGAGGGAAAAATCCGCGCGGTCCAATATGCCCGCGAAGAGAATATTCCCTACTTCGGAATATGCTTTGGAATGCAGATGGCGGTCATTGAAGGATGCCGTAATCTTGCTGGAATGCCGAATGCAGGCACGTCCGAATTTGGCCTGTATGAGCCCAATGTCGTTGGCCTGATGACGGAATGGACGCGCGGAAACGTAACGGAGACACGCAGTGCCGATGACGATCTCGGTGGGACCATGCGGCTCGGCGCTTATCCTTGCGATCTTGTCGCCGATACAAAAGTCAGCGAGATTTATGGCGTGTCCCATATCGATGAGCGTCACCGTCATCGTTTTGAAGTCAATATCGCCTACAAGGATGTTCTGGAGAAGGTGGGATATAAATTCTCCGGCCTTTCGCCAGATGGGGAATTACCAGAGATCGTCGAAATTACAGATCATCCTTGGTTTATTGGCGTTCAGTTCCATCCAGAGTTAAAATCAAAACCCTTCGCGCCGCATCCGCTGTTTGAGAGTTTTATCGAGGCGGCGGTCAAGAAATCACGATTGGTATAGACATGACTGAAACCCATCACGTCCAGATTGGCGACTTTACCGTTGGCAACGATTTACCCATCGCCCTGATCGCGGGACCATGCCAGATGGAAAGCATGATCCATGCGATGGATATGGCGGGCCGCCTGCATGAGATGACACAGAAACTCGGCATCCCATTGGTTTACAAAACCTCCTTTGACAAGGCGAACCGCACATCGCATACGGCGGAGCGCGGCCTTGGCCTCGAAGGCGCGATCCCGGTCTTTGAAAGAATTCGCAGTGAATTCGGCATTCCCGTGCTGACGGATGTGCATCTGCCGGAACATTGTGCGGCCTTGGGCGATGCGGTGGATGTTCTGCAGATACCGGCCTTTCTGTGTCGCCAGACGGATCTTCTTGTTGCTGCCGCAAAAACCGGCAAAGTGATCAATGTCAAAAAGGGTCAGTTCCTGGCCCCATGGGATATGAAGAATGTTGCGAACAAGTTGATCAGCGCCGGGAACAACCGGATCTTGCTGACGGAACGCGGCGCGAGCTTCGGCTATAACACACTTGTCACGGACATGCGCAGCCTTGCCATTATGGCAGAACAGACCGGTCAACCTATTGTTTTTGATGCGACCCATTCCGTGCAGCAGCCGGGCGGGCAGGGCACGACATCGGGCGGCCAGCGGGAATTCGTGCCGGTGCTGGCGCGGGCCGCTGTCTCCGTCGGCGTTGCCATGGTTTTCATGGAAACCCACCAGGACCCGGATAACGCACCCTCCGACGGACCAAATATGGTACCCATCGACCAGATGGAGGCCCTGCTTACCACACTGAAAAAATTCGATACTCTTGCCAAAAATCTCTAAAAAATACAGGAACCCAGTCGTATGAGTGCAATTCTTGATATTACCGGTCGTGAAATTCTGGACAGCCGCGGCAACCCTACGGTTGAAGTCGATGTTCTTCTGGAAAGCGGGGCATTTGGCCGTGCGGCGGTGCCCTCTGGTGCGTCGACCGGCGCGCATGAGGCCGTGGAGCTGCGCGATGGCGACAAGTCCCGCTACGGCGGCAAGGGCGTCCTGAAGGCGGTTGAGGCTGTTAATGGCGAGATATTCGATATTCTCTCCGGCCGCGATGCGGATGACCAGATTGCACTCGATAGGGCGATGCTGGCGCTTGACGGGACCGAGAACAAGGGCCGCCTTGGGGCGAATGCGATCCTTGGTGTCAGCCTCGCGCTTGCTCGCGCTGCGGCGGAAGATTGCGGATTGCCGCTTTATCGCTATATCGGTGGCGCCTCGGCCCGGACATTGCCGGTGCCGATGATGAATATCATCAATGGTGGAGAGCATGCAGATAACCCCATCGATATTCAGGAATTCATGATCATGCCGGTTTCCGCCGACACCTGCGCGGATGCGATCCGGATGGGATCGGAAGTGTTCCAAACCCTTAAGAAGGAACTTTCCAAGGCAGGCCACAATACCAATGTCGGCGACGAGGGTGGCTTCGCACCGAATATTGCAAGTACGCGCGATGCCCTTGATTTCATTATGAAATCCATTGAAGGTGCGGGTTACAAGCCGGGTGAGGATATTTATCTCGCGCTGGATGCGGCCTCGACCGAGTTCTTCAAGGACGGCAAGTATCACCTCAAGGGTGAGGATAAAATTCTTTCGTCGGGTGAAATGGCGGACTACTATGCGGCGCTGGTCGGTGATTATCCGATCATCTCGATTGAGGACGGCATGAGCGAAGATGATTGGGCAGGCTGGAAAACGCTGACCGAGAAAATCGGCAGCAAGGTTCAGCTTGTCGGGGACGATCTATTCGTGACCAACCCGAAACGGCTCGCCGACGGCATTTCGCAAGGCGTAGCCAACTCCATCCTGGTGAAGGTCAACCAGATCGGCTCGCTCACGGAAACGCTGGAAGCGGTCGAAATGGCCCACAAAGCGCGTTATACGGCGGTGATGTCGCATCGCTCCGGCGAGACGGAAGACTCCACCATCGCCGATCTCGCGGTTGCCACCAACTGCGGGCAGATCAAGACGGGCAGCCTCAGCCGCTCTGACCGCCTTGCAAAATACAATCAACTCATCCGAATTGAAGAAGAGCTTGGCGATGCCGCGGAATATGCGGGCCGCAGCATTTTGAAAGGCTAGAAGTCAGCCACCGGATAGCTTTTACCGGCGGATATCGCGAAAACCACGCAGGACCACTATGTATGCCATGCGCCCCGTTTCGACGCGGAACGGGCAATGGTATGTGCCTGTTCTATTTTACAATTCAAAATTGAAAAATAGATATTTAAAGCTATCTAATATAGATATTTAAAACTTTGATATTTGGAGGCTGATGATGACGCATGAACTCTCTTCGCAGGGCGCAAATTTCATTAAGCATTTCGAGGGGGAACGGCTAACCGCCTATGATGACGGAACAGGGGTCATGACCATCGGTTATGGCCATACGGGTGATGTAAAGGTCGGAGAGACGATCACCCAGGCCCAGGCGAACAGCTATTTCACGGAAGATGTGAAATGGGCGGTGGATACGGTCAATAATGCGGTGAAAGTTGATCTCAAGCAGAGCCAGTTCGACGCTTTGGTATCCTTTACCTACAATGTCGGGGAGGAAGCTTTTAAATCGTCAACATTACTCAAAAAGCTGAATGAAAGCGATTATAACGCTGTTCCAGCGGAACTAGATCGATGGATTTATGCGGGGGATAAAAAAGGCGCGTTAGCCGATATTGCGCGTTGGACCCATCTCGGTAGTGGTAAAGAGGTCTCGCCCGTCCTAAAGGAACGGCGGGAGAAAGAGGGTAAGCTTTTCGCCGAGGGGAAATATACTTGAGGGTATCGTCCCTAATTTCCGCAATTTCAGTCTATTATGATGTTTTTCGCAACTAAATTGTCCGGAGGGCAATTTAACGGTTGACCTCGACTCCGCTATTTGATTCACTCACTTCATGAACGTCAGCCATGAAATACGCAAGCGCGCGAAAGCCGGAGCCGGACCCATACTGGGAATACTTGCTGTTGCCTATTTCAGCTATCATCTTGTTGAAGGGGATCGGGGCCTTTTCGCCTATCTGAAACTTCAGCATGCGATTGACCGGGCGGAAGCCATTTACCAGCTTACCGAGAACGAGAAACAGGCGCTTGAAAAGCGGGTTGCCTTGCTGCGACCGGAGAATCTCGATGTCGATATGCTGGAAGAGCGCAGTCGTGACGTTTTAGGGCTTGCTCACCCTGACGAGATCGTCATTTACAGAAAATAGTCAGGCGATAGTCTGTTTTGTTTTTTTTATATCCCGTTTTATATTTATTATTATTATTGTTTATTGCGTGCGTTCAGTTGAAATTTTGCATTTCGTGCGCCTGAAAATATTAACTGATTTTCGGTTTATTTTGCATGTGCGAAGTAATTTTCTAAAATATTAACTGATATAAAGTTAATCTATAAATACAGCTTGTCTAAGTCGACCTGTTCATACACATTCTGATGCAGTCACAACGCGCATCGGACAGGGCAGGGATACCTTCGATGCCCACATCAATGGGAGACACCATGGCACGTCAAGCTGCGAAGAAGCCTGCGCCTGCGACCAAGAAGTCGAGCACAGGTGCCCGCAAGGCCAAGCCGAAATTCTCAAAAGAGGTCATTGAGAAGTTTTACTGGGACATGCTTCTGATCCGCCGGTTCGAAGAGAAGGCCGGACAGATCTATGGCATGGGCCTGATTGGCGGCTTTTGCCACTTGTATATTGGGCAGGAGGCCGTTGTCGTCGGTATGAAGTCGGCGATCACGGATGATGACGCGGTCATTACCTCTTATCGCGATCACGGCCATATGCTGGCCTGCGGCATGGATCCGAAAGGCGTCATGGCCGAGCTTACCGGACGCGAGGGCGGCTATTCCAAAGGAAAGGGCGGCTCCATGCATATGTTCAGCAAGGAAAAGAACTTTTATGGCGGCCACGGTATCGTCGGCGCCTGTGTGCCGCTCGGGACCGGGCTCGCGTTCAGCCAGAAATACCAGGGCACGAAAGAAATCACCCTCTGCTATATGGGCGATGGCACGGTCAACCAGGGCCAGGTCTATGAGAGCTTCAATATGGCGGAACTTTGGAACCTGCCGGTGGTATATGTCATTGAAAATAACGAATATGCCATGGGAACATCGGTCAAGCGGTCTTCCGCGCAGACAGAGCTCTATAAGCGCGGTGATAGCTTTAATGTTCCCGGCGAACAGGTTGATGGCATGGATGTTTTCGCCGTCGCTGAGGCAGGAAAGAAAGCCGTCGACTGGGTTCGTTCCGGAAAGGGGCCTTATATTCTTGAAATGAAAACCTACCGTTATCGCGGACATTCCATGTCTGATCCGGCGAAATATCGCTCGAAAGAGGAGGTCAACAAGAAACGCGCGGAACATGATCCGATAGATCACCTGCGCCAGACCATTCTCGATGACAAAATCCACACCGAAGATGAGCTCAAGGAAATCGACCGCGAGATCAAGGCAATTATCGCTGATGCTGTCGAATTTGCCCAGGACAGTCCGGAACCGAAACCGGAAGAGCTTTACACGGATGTTTTGGCATAAGTGCCGATCAGGTTGGGAAGGACGAGATAAATGCCAACAGAAATTTTGATGCCCGCGCTATCGCCGACGATGACCGAGGGCAAACTGGCCCGCTGGATGGTTAAGGAGGGCGACACGGTTAGTTCCGGGGACGTGCTGGCCGAGATCGAGACCGACAAGGCGACCATGGAAGTGGAAGCGGTCGATGAGGGAAAAATCGGCAAGATCCTGATCGAGGGAGAGACGGAGAATGTTGCCGTCAATACCCCGATTGCGGTTCTCCTCGAAGAAGGGGAGGATGAAAGCGATCTTGATGATTTCACTCCCAGTGCCCCGTCCTCTGCGTCCAAATCATCTGACGAGGAGGAAACGGAGGAGGATAGCGACGGGAAGGAAGAAGAGGAGCGTGCTCCGTCTCCGGCCTCACGCGGGGGTTCGAAAACGCCGGACGCCTATGATGCCAGCGGGGAAATCCCGGAAGGCACCGAGATGACCAAGATGACGGTCCGTGAAGCGCTTCGCGATGCCATGGCGGAGGAAATGCGTGAGGATGAGCGTGTTTTCGTCATGGGTGAGGAAGTCGCCGAATATCAGGGCGCCTACAAGGTGACGCAAGGGTTGCTCGATGAATTCGGCGCGCGCCGCGTGATTGATACCCCGATTACCGAGCATGGTTTCGCCGGTGTCGGTGTCGGCGCGGCCTTTCATGGGCTGCGGCCCATCGTTGAGTTCATGACATTTAACTTTGCCATGCAAGCCATTGACCAGATTGTCAATTCCGCCGCCAAGACCCGCTATATGTCGGGCGGACAGATGGGAAGCCCGATCGTGTTCCGTGGCCCCAATGGGGCGGCATCTCGCGTGGCGGCGCAGCATTCCCAATGCTATGCGTCCTGGTATTCCCATGTGCCGGGGCTGATTGTGATTGCGCCGCATACGGCGGCGGATGCCAAGGGTCTCCTGAAGGCCGCCATCCGCAATCCGAACCCGGTGATTTTCTTGGAGAATGAAATTCTCTACGGACAGAGTTTCGAGGTGCCGGTGATGGATGATTTTGTTTTGCCCATCGGCAAGGCGAAGATTGAACGCTCCGGTGACGATGTGACTATTGTCTCCTTTGGCATGGGAATGCGGTATTCGCTGGAGGCAGCGGACAAGCTCGCTGAGGAGGATATCTCGGCCGAGGTGATCGACCTTCGCACCATCCGGCCGATGGATATGGACACCGTGCTGGCCTCGGTTCGCAAGACGAACCGGTGTGTCACGGTTGAGGAAGGCTGGCCACAGAGTGGCGTTGGCGCGGAAATCACGGCGCAGATCATGCATCACGCGTTCGACTATCTTGATGCGCCGGTTCTTCGCGTGTCGGGAAAAGATGTGCCGATGCCCTATGCCGCCAATCTTGAAAAACTGGCGCTTCCGCATGCCGATGAGGTTGTGGCGGCGGCTAAATCTGTCTGTTATCGCGATTAAAGGGGGCGAAAATGCCAATTACCATCACCATGCCAGCCCTCTCACCGACGATGACCGAAGGGACGCTGGCCAACTGGCAAATGAAAGAGGGCGATACTGTCTCCTCCGGGGACGTGTTGGCTGAGATTGAAACTGACAAGGCGACCATGGAAGTCGAGGCGGTGGACGAAGGAACGCTCGCCAAGATCCTGATTGAGGGCGGCACCGAAAATGTTGCCGTGAATACGCCGATCGCAATCCTGCTGGAAGAGGGGGAGGATGAATCCGCCCTTGACGACTTCGATGCAGGATCGGCACCGGCGCCGGAGAAGGAGGCATCGGACGAACCCGAAAAGGAAGAAGCGCCAAAGAAGAAGGCTGGCGAAGATAAATCCGAACCGGCGACGGATGAAGCCGCGCCGGAAGTCAAGGGTAGCAGTGGCCCGGCCCCGGTCTCAAAGAAAGGGGAGCGCATCTTTTCAAGCCCACTCGCTCGCCGGATAGCGGCGAATGAAGGGCTTGACCTCAAAGCAATCAAAGGAACCGGACCGCATGGCCGGATCGTCAAGGCGGACGTAGAAAAGGCAATTGCCTCGGGAACGGCCAAGGCAGACAAGGAGGCACCCAAGGCGGCTGCTTCCGCACCTGCCTCACAGCCGCAGGCAACAACACCGCCACCGGAAGGGAATTATGAAGAAATTCCGCTCTCCAGTATGCGCAAGACAATTGCCCGGCGGCTGAGCGAGGCCAAGCAGACGATCCCGCATTTCTATCTGACCATTGAATGCGAGCTCGAAAATCTGCTGGCGATGCGCAAGGAACTGAATGGCCGGTCTGATGAGTATAAGATCTCGGTCAATGACTTCGTCATCCGGGCGTCTGCGCTTGCGCTCAAGAAACTGCCTTCGGCCAATGCCATCTGGGGCGGCGACAAGATTCTTCAGTATAAGGACTTTGATATTTCCGTTGCCGTGGCGATTGACGGCGGTTTGATCACGCCGGTTGTCCGCCATGCCGACCAGAAAGGTCTCGCCGGGATTTCCAACGAAATGAAGGAACTTGCGGGCAAGGCAAAAGCAGGCAAGCTGATGCCGGAGGAATATCAGGGCGGCTGTTTCTCGATTTCCAATCTCGGTATGTACGGGATCAAGGAATTTTCTGCTGTAATCAATCCGCCGCAATCAGCAATTCTTGCGGTTGGGGCCGGAGAATTACGCCCGGTTGTAAAAGACGGAGCGCTTGCCATGGCGACGATGATGAGCGTGACACTCTCTTGCGATCATCGCGTCATTGATGGCGCCATGGGGGCGGAATTACTTAAATATTTCAAGGGGTATATTGAAGAGCCCCTGACCATGATGCTGTGAGGAGCCGGATATGAGCGAGACGAAATTTGACCTGGTCGTTGTCGGGTCCGGCCCTGGCGGATATGTGGCGGCAATTCGTGCGGCGCAGCTTGGGCTAAAAACCGCGGTTGTCGAGCGGGAACACCTCGGCGGCATCTGCCTGAACTGGGGTTGTATTCCCACAAAGGCGCTTCTGCGGACCGCTGATGTCTATACCCTGATCAAGCATGCGGAAACATTCGGCATCAAGGTCGAGGGCGCCTCCGTCGATCTCAAGAAAACCGTGGACCGGTCCCGTCAGGTGGCCGGTCAGCTTTCCGGTGGGGTCAAGCATCTTCTGAAGAAGCATAAGGTCACGGTCATCGATGGGCATGGTAAGCTGAAAGGCGGCGGAAAGCTCGAAGTGACCAAGGATGATAAAGTCGTCATAACGGTGGATGCCAAGCATATCATTCTCGCGACCGGCGCGCGGGCCAGGACATTGCCGGGGCTTGAACCGGATGGCAAGCTGATCTGGACTTATAAGGAAGCATTGGTGCCGGATGTTATGCCGAAGAAGCTGCTGGTTGTCGGCTCCGGCGCGATTGGGATCGAATTTGCGAGCTTTTTCAATGCCCTCGGATCCGAAGTTACCGTTGTCGAGGTGATGGATCGCATCCTGCCGGTGGAAGACGCCGAGATTTCCTCCCTTGCGGAGAAAGCCTTCAAGAAACAGGGCATGACCATCCACAAGGGAACGACAGTCTCCGAATTGAAGAAGTCTGGAGGCAAAGTCACGGCCACCTTCAAGGACAAGAAGGACAAAAGCTCGACGGATACATTCGATCGCGTCATCCTCGCCGTCGGTATTGTCGGCAATGTCGAGAACATCGGCCTCGAAGATTCAAAGGTGAAAGTCGAGAAAACTCATGTCGTAGTGGATGAATTTTCGCGCACCGGGGAGCCCGGCGTTTATGCTATTGGCGATTTGACCGGTCCACCCTGGCTCGCGCACAAGGCCTCCCATGAAGGGGTAATCTGCGTTGAGAAAATTGCCGGCGAGAAGGATGTGCATCCGCTAAATACGTCAAATATACCGGGTTGCACCTATTGCAATCCGCAGGTTGCCTCCGTCGGCATGACGGAAGCGGCGGCGAAAGAAAAGGGCTATGACGTCAAGGTCGGCCGCTTTCCTTTCATTGGAAACGGCAAGGCAATAGCGCTCGGCGAGCCGGAAGGTCTGGTCAAGACGGTATTCGATGCCAAAACGGGAGAATTGCTGGGCGCCCATATGATCGGCGCGGAAGTGACCGAACTCATTCAGGGGTTCGACATCGCGAAAACACTGGAAGCGACCGAGCTTGACCTGATGCATACGGTCTTCCCGCACCCAACAATATCGGAGGCCATGCATGAATCCGTGCTTGACGCCTATGGCAAGGTGATCCACATCTAGTTTAATTCTCTGCCAGTCTACAGGGAGAAACGATGGTAAGGTTGAGTTATGAATGAGACAGCATCGATAAAGCGTGTTCGTCATCCGGAAAAGGTGAACCGGCCGGACAACCCGATACAGCGCAAGCCCGCCTGGATCCGGGTGAAGGCGCCTGTCTCGAAAACCTACAACGAGACGCGCGAGTTGATGCGCGGCCTTAACCTCACTACGGTCTGCGAGGAGGCGGCCTGTCCCAATATCGGTGAATGCTGGGCAAAAAAACATGCGACGATGATGATCATGGGTGAAATTTGCACCCGCGCCTGCGCCTTCTGCAATGTGTCGACCGGTAAGCCCAATGCCCTAGATCCTTTCGAGCCGGTCAACGTGGCAACGGCTGTCAAGACGCTCGGCCTCAATCATGTCGTGATCACCTCCGTTGACCGCGATGACCTGAAAGACGGTGGCGCACAGCATTTCGCCGAGGTTATCACGGCCATTCGCGAAGCAACGCCGGAAACGACGATCGAAATTCTAACGCCGGATTTTCTCAAGAAACCCGGTGCGTTAGAAGTCGTTGTTGCGGCAAAGCCTGATGTCTTCAACCATAACCTTGAGACGGTACCGAAGCTTTATCCCTCCGTCCGTCCTGGCGCCCGCTATTATCATTCCCTCCGTCTGCTGGAACGGGTGAAGGAGCTTGATCCGACCATGTTCACCAAATCGGGCCTGATGGTCGGACTTGGCGAGGAGAGGGAGGAAGTCTCCCAGGTCATGGATGACATGCGCGTTGCGAATATCGATTTCATTACGATTGGCCAGTATCTCCAACCAACGGTCAAGCATCATGCCCTTCATCGCTTTGTGACGCCGGATGAATTTGCAGTTCTCGAAAAGCAGGCCTATGCTAAAGGCTTCCTGATGGTTTCCGCCTCGCCGCTGACCCGCTCAAGTCATCATGCGGGTGAGGATTTCGCCAAGCTGAAGGCAGCGCGCGAGCGGACCAATGGCAAGAACTGACCAGTCAAGCGAGTACGGAATAAAGTAGAGTATGCCAACACACGCGGAACAGCGGGTTCTCCCTTATAGTCCAAAGCAGATGTTTGATCTGGTGGCGGAAATCGACAGGTATGACGAATTCCTCCCCTGGTGCGTCGGCGCGCGCATTAAGGAGCGAAAAGAGAATATTGTGCTGGCCGATCTCGTGATCGGCTTCAAGCTGTTCCGGGAGAAATTCACGTCTAAAGTGACGCTGGATGAAGAACATATGCGGATTGATGTTGAGTATATGGACGGACCCTTCCGCTATCTCAACAATCACTGGCAATTCAACGAACACCCGAAAGGGTGTGAAATCGATTTTTTTGTCGATTTCGAGTTCCGCTCAATGATCCTGCAAAAGACGATCGGGATGCTCTTTAACGAAGCGGTGACCCGCATGATCTCGGCCTTTGAAACCCGCGCGAAAGAACTATACGGGATCAAGTCTGTTGAGGATCAATCCGTCAGCGGCTAGCCGCCGCGAAGAGCATTTCAAGTGCCGTCTTTACCGTGGCGATGCGAACTTCAGACCGGCCTATATCCCCATATTCCATCTTTCGGTGCTCCGCGACGCCCTCTTCCGTGGCAACGGCAAAATGAACCAAGCCGACCGGCTTTCCGGGACCGCCACCACCGGGGCCGGCAATACCGGTTACGGCGACAGTAATATTCGCGCCTGCGGTTTTTAGGGCCCCTAACGCCATTTCCCGCGCCGTTTCCTCCGATACCGCACCGAAGCTTCGCAATGTCTCCGTGCTGACACCGATAACACGCGCCTTTGCCTTGTTGCTGTAGGTGATAAAGCCGCGATCGAACACGTCGGAGGAACCGGCGATATCCGTGAGCGCCCCGCCAATCAGTCCGCCGGTGCAGGATTCCGCCGTCGCCAGCTGCCATTTTTTTGCGCGGCATTTTTCCAGCACCTCGGTTGCCAGCTTTTCGATGTCTCCGCTAAAAATTCCCATCATATACCCTTTTTATTATAACGATCAGGACGGCGGCAATCAGCCCCGCCACATAGTCATCGATCATGACGCCGAAAGCGCCTTTCACTTTTAGGTCCAGCCAGCCAATGGGCCAGGGCTTCCAGATGTCAAGGAGCCTGAAGAGAAGGAAGGTCACCAATATCATCACGGGGGTAAGCGCCGCCGCATGAAGCGCGAGCCAGATTCCCGCGACTTCGTCAATGACCACTTCGCCCGGATCGGTTTTCCCGGTGCGCTCCAGATAGATTTTCGTGCTCCACCAGCCGACACCGAAGGCAATCAGCGAGGCCACGCCAAGCGCCGGTGCACCGAGATAATGAAAGATCAAAATACCAAACGGCAGTGCCGCGAGGGAACCGACCGTTCCCGGTGCCTTGGGAGACAGGCCGCTCCAGAACCAGGTGGAAAGAATAACCGCCGGATGCCAGAGGGAGAGGGGGGCGATTTTTTGGCTCATTCAGGCAGCCTCACCGTTGCGACCGCCTGCGCGGCGATGCCTTCTCCGCGGCCGGTGAAGCCGAGCTTTTCCGTCGTTGTCCCTTTGACGCTGACCCGGTCGCTTTGAATTTTCAGGATATCGGCAATTTTCTCTGTCATGGCCGCGCGGTGCGGACCGATTTTCGGCTCTTCGCAGATGATGGTCAGATCGACATGGCTGATCACGCCGCCTTTCTCCGCGACGAGGCGGGCGGCATGGGAGATAAATCTCTCGGACGCCGCGCCTTTCCATACAGGATCCGAGGGCGGGAAATGAACGCCGATATCTCCGGCGGCAACAGCGCCCAGCAAGGCGTCCGTCAGGGCATGCAGCGCCACATCCGCATCGGAATGGCCTTTCAGTTTTTTCCTATAGGGGATTTCAACGCCGCCAAGCCAGACACTTTCGCCGGCCTCGAAGGCGTGAACATCAAAACCATAGCCAGTGCGGATATCCCCGAGAGATTTGAGGATATGCCGCTCCGCCGCCGCCATATCCGCCGCAGTGGTGATCTTGAAATTGAGGGCTTCCCCCTCAACTATTGACACACCTAGACCCGCGCGAGCGGCAAGGGCTGTATCATCTGTCAAATTCTCGCCGTCAAAGGCCCGGTGCGCTGCCAGAATAGCCGCAAAAGCAAAGCCCTGCGGTGTCTGCGCAGCGACAATTTCATCGCGATTGACGGAGCCGGTAATCTGTCCATCGGAAAATGTCTTCAGACTGTCCGTAAGGGGGAGCGTCGGCAACACAGCCTGCCCGGTTTCCAGCATCTCTAGGCACCGGCTGATCAATGCGGTGCTTACGAAGGGCCGCGCGGCATCATGAATTAGCACAAAATCTGGTGACAAATCAGTCAGGCTCTCCAACCCGTTGCGGACCGATTCTTGACGCGTCGCACCGCCCATTACCGCCGGCAGCACGTTGAGGTCTTTTGTTGCCTCGTCATAGAGCGCTAAGTCCGCATCGCTGATAACCACGCAAATATTGTCGATGGCTGGATGCTCAAGGAACGCATCGATGCTTCTCCTGAGTATGGTTTTTCCTGCAATCTCAATATATTGCTTGGGAAAGCTCATTCCGGTTCGGAGGCCTTTGCCGGCGGCGACGATGAGGGCGATGGTTGTCATGGCCCGACAATAGGTCGCGAAACCGGAAGGTTCAATAAAATTGACAGCTTACGAATGATTCTGTTGCAGTGCGGCAGAGACCGCACTATAGTGCCTAAATATTAGTCATATTTTTAATTGCATAATAAATGGTCATTACTATCGATTCAATTACGATCGACCCTCCGGTTTTTCTGGCACCTATGGCCGGTATCACAGACCTGCCTTTTCGTCGTCTGGTGACGCGGTACGGGGCCGGGATGGTGTTCTCGGAAATGGTGGCAAGCAAGGCCATGGTCGCGGAAACGCGGCGGTCTCTTCGTATCGTCCGCTCCGCGAATGATGACCAGCCAATGGCGGTCCAGCTTGCAGGCTGCGATCCGGAGATTATGGCCGAAGCGGCAAGGCTGAATGAGGAAATGGGCGCGAAGATCATCGATATCAATATGGGCTGCCCGGTAAAAAAGGTAACGGCCGGTATGGCGGGCTCCTCACTGATGCGCGATCTCGATCATGCCGGAAAGATACTCAAGGCGACGGTTAATGCCGTCAGCATACCGGTAACCCTTAAAATGCGGACGGGCTGGGACGAGGAGAGCCGCAATGCGCCGGAGCTTGCAAAAATCGCCGAGGATGCGGGCATCCGGATGCTGACGGTGCATGGCCGTACGCGATGCCAGTTCTTCAAAGGCGCGGCGGACTGGCGATATGTCGGCGAGGTCAAGGAGGCGGTGTCGCTGCCCGTTATCGTCAATGGGGATATCCAGACAGTTGAGGATGCGGTCGAGGCTCGGGCCCAGTCTGGTGCCGATGGTGTGATGATCGGACGGGGCAGCTATGGCCGGCCCTGGTTCGTGTCGCAGGTGGCGGAGCATTTCAAATCCGGGCAGACGCTGCCGGACCCGGATTTCGATGAGCAACGCTCCGTCCTTCTGGAGCATTATGACGCCCTGATCTCCCTTTACGGGGAAGAGGTTGGCGTCCGGGTCGCCAGGAAGCATCTGGGCTGGTATTCCGCGCGATTGCCGGGCGGCGAAACTTTTCGGCAGAAGGTCGTCCGCCTGACGGACCGGCATCAAGTGCGCGATGAGATAAACGTGTTTTACAATGACCTGCAATTGAAGGAAAGCGCATAACATGGCCCTGCCAAATCCCTTTAGCGGCGCAAAACGCAAGAAAACGGATGTGGATGCGCTGTCTGTGCTGAACGCTTTACCCGATCCGCTGATCGTGATTGATGACGACGGGTATATCTGCATGACCAACCCGGCGGGGGAGGAGTTTTTCGCCCTGTCGGCGAAAATGCTGACCCGGATGACGGTGGAGGAGATTGTTCCGTTCGACAGCCCGCTACTGGGCTTGGTGGAGCAGGTCCGGACCCTTGGGGATTGTGTTTCCGAATATAGCGTTGATCTTGGAACTCCCAAAACCGGCGTGAAGAATGTCAATTTGCAGGTCTCGCTGATGTACGGAACACCGAATGTGGTGGTCCAGATCGAGGAGCGGACCATTGCAGCCAAGATGGACCGGCAGCTTACCCATCGCGGCGCGGCGCGGTCTGTTACGGCGATGGCGATCATGCTGGCTCATGAGGTGAAAAACCCGCTCTCCGGCATTCGCGGATCGGCGCAGCTGTTGGAAATGAACGCGTCTGATGCCGACCGAGCACTGACCCGGCTGATTTGCGACGAGACGGACCGGATTTGCGCGCTTGTCGACCGCATGGAGGCGTTTTCGGATGACCGGCCGATCGACCGTGATGCCGTTAATATCCATGAGGTTCTGGAACATGTCCGGCGGGTGGCCGAGGCAGGCTTTGGTCGCAACATCACCTTTCGCGAAAATTACGACCCGTCGCTTCCCTTTGTGTATGGCAATCGCGACCAACTCGTTCAGGTGCTTTTAAACTTGGTGAAGAACGCGGCGGAGGCAACCCCGGAAGCTAGCGGGGAGATCACCTTGAGCACGGCCTATCGTCACGGTATCCGCCTTGCCGTTCCCGGCGCGCAGGAGAAGGTGCAACTGCCGCTGGAAGTCGGGATACACGACAACGGGCCCGGTATTCCGGAGGAAATCATGCCGCATATCTTCGATCCTTTTGTCACCACGAAGGCTGGCGGCAGCGGACTTGGCCTGGCTCTGGTGGCCAAGATTGTCGGGGATCATGGGGGTATCGTCGAGTTTGACACATCGGGAGAGGGTGGCAAGGCGCTGATCCGTCTGCCGGTTTACTACATTAATAAAACGGATACGGAATAATATGCCCGGCACAATTTTAGTCGCAGATGATGATCAGAGTATTCGCACTGTCCTAGAGCAGGCACTTGCACGGGCTAACTACGTTGTGCGCTCTACTGGCAACGCGGCTACGCTCTACAACTGGGTGCTGGAAGGATTGGGCGATATCATCTTGACCGATGTGGTTATGCCGGATGAAAACGGCCTCGATCTGCTGCCGCGTATCAAGAAAATCCGACCCGAACTGCCGGTTGTCGTGATGAGCGCACAGAACACCTTGCTGACGGCAATCAAGGCGACGGAGCGGGGGGCCTATGATTATCTGCCAAAGCCGTTTGATCTGAAGGTATTGCTTCAAGTGGTGGAAAGGGCACTTTCCAAGCCGAAGAAAGCCGCAAAACGTTCGGGCGCAGAAGAGGAGGATGAGACCAAAACGCCTCTGATCGGCCGATCTCCGGCAATGCAGGAGATATACCGGGTGCTGGCGCGCCTCATGGGAACAGATCTTACGGTGTTGGTATCGGGAGAAAGCGGCACCGGCAAGGAGCTTGTAGCACGCGCCCTTCACGAGTACGGCAAGCGTAAAGCGGGACCGTTTGTGCCGATCAACATGGCGGCCATTCCAAAGGAGCTTATTGAATCGGAGCTGTTCGGTCATGAGAAAGGCGCTTTTACCGGCGCGGATTCCCGTGCCATTGGCCGGTTTGAGCAGGCCCAGGGCGGGACATTGTTCCTCGATGAAATCGGGGATATGCCGATCGAGGCCCAGACCCGGCTTCTGCGTGTATTGCAACAAGGGGAATATACGACCGTCGGCGGACGGACGGCGATCCGGACAGATGTGCGGATTGTTGCCGCGACCAACCGGGACTTGCGGCAGTTCGTGCGGCAGGGGTTGTTCCGCGAGGATCTGTATTACCGATTGAACGTGGTACCGTTGCGCCTGCCGCCGCTGCGGGAGCGGGCGGAAGATATTCCCGACCTTGTCCGGCATTTTCTCGCCCAGGCGATGGAGGAGGGGCTGCCGGTCAAGAGTATTGATAAAGAATCATTAGAGGCGCTTAAAAAGCATAAATGGCCGGGCAATGTGCGGGAGCTTGAAAATCTTGTGCGCCGCCTTGCCGCCCTTTATTCAGACGACGTTATCAACCTTTCGGTCATCCAGCAGGAACTGCAGCCCCAGGAGATTGGCGATACAGAGGAAATTACCGGATCGGATGAAAGTCTCGGTATGGCGGTGGAGCGGCATGTCGCAAAATACTTTGCGGCGCATTCGGGCAGTCTGCCACCATCCGGGCTGTATGAGCGGGTGATCCGCGAGGTCGAAAGGCCGCTGTTGTCGCTGTCGCTGGAGGCAACCAACGGAAACCAGATCAAAGCGGCTGACTTGCTGGGGGTTAACCGGAATACCTTGCGTAAAAAAATCCGGGAGCTGGATATTCAGGTTGTGCGCGGGCTCAAGTGATGCTTAAATGCCACAATGTGGTATTTTGACCGTAAAGTTGAAAGTGATGCGAAATCCTTGGACCGTGATCGCGTCATGAACAAGCCGGTCGGAGGGGGTTGTGGTCGAGTCACAGCAAACTAAGGGAAAGCCGTCCTTCTCATTCATCCGCTGGACACGGAAGATCGGGTTGGGGCCGAAGACGTCTTTTTTCGTCGCGATGCTGGCCATCGCGAGCGGCATCGCAACATATGAATCCCTGACCATCGATAATCCGGCTTACACGCGTGTTTTGCTTATTGTTGATATTGTCATTGTCGTCATTCTGGCAGTAATCATCACGCATCGGTTGATCAGGACATGGCGCAAGGGACAGGTCGGCGGGGCAGGCAGCATGATGCATCGCCGTATCCTGCGACTGTTTTCCCTGATTGCCGTCGCACCGGCCCTTATGGTGGCGCTATTTTCGGCACTTTTCTTCAATATTTACTTCCAGCGGCATTTTTCCGATCCGGTGAATATGGCTGTGTCAGAATCGATCGCTGTCGCCGATGCCTATATCAAGGAGCATATCCAGAATATCCGTTCCGACGTGTTGGAAATGGCGGCGCAGATCAATAGTGCGCCGACACGGGTTCTTGAGAACCAGGGCTTGTTCGGCTCCTATCTCAGCGATCAGGTCATTGCCCGCAATCTGAGCGAGGCCGTGGTTATCGACGGGGCGCAGAATGTTATTGCCCAGTCTGATCTCAGCTTCGCCCTCGAGTTTGACAAGATCAGCCCGGCCTTGTTTGCAGAGGCGCGGGAGCGCGATGTAGTTATCAGCACGGAAGAAGGAGATGATCAGGTGCGCGCCCTGATCCGGCTGGATCGGATGTTGGACGGATTTCTGTATGTCGGGCGGTTTGTTGAACCGAGAGTGCTTGCGCATATGGAGCGAACCCGCATTGCCGCCGCAGAGTATGAAGAACTGAAAGAGGAAGGATTTGGCATCCAGATCCAGTTCGCCGTTATCTTCTTTATCATCGCCCTGATGGTTGTTCTGGCGGCCGTCTGGTTTGGGCTGGTGATCGCCTCCCGTATCGTCGGTCCGATCGAGAGCCTTGTGAAGGCGGCGGAACGGGTCCGGTCCGGCGATTTGACAGCAAAGGTCGATGAAAGCCGTGCCTATGATGAAATGGCCACCCTGAGCCGCGCCTTCAACCGAATGACCGATCAACTCGGTACCCAGCGTTATGAGTTGGAAATGACCAACGAAAAATTGGATGAACGGCGGCGTTTTACCGAGGCTGTGCTGTCTGGTGTCTCCTCTGGTGTTATCGGGCTGGATAAAAATGGGGTGATCAACCTGCCGAACCGCAAGGCAACGGAACTTCTCGGGCTCTCCAGTTCTGAATTGATCGGGTCATATTTTTCCGAGATACAGCCGCAAATGGCGGCACTGCTCGACGAAATACGGGAGAAGCCGTATCGCGTGGTGGAGCGGCAGATACAGCTTCAAGCCGGAGACGGGCATCGCCATCTTCTGGTGCGCGCCTCCGCGGAAATCTCCAGCGGCAGTATCCAGGGCTTTGTCGTGACCCTTGATGATATTACCGATCTCGTCTCGGCGCAGCGCATGGCCGCCTGGGGGGATATTGCCCGGCGTATCGCTCATGAAATCAAAAATCCGCTTACGCCGATCCAGCTCTCGGCAGAACGGATAAAGAGAAAATACGGGCGGCAAATTCTGGAGGATGTTGATGTCTTTAATCAATGTACAGACACAATCATCCGACAGGTCGGGGACATCGGCCAGATGGTCGACGAATTCTCGTCTTTCGCCCGGATGCCGACACCGGAATTCAAGCCTGAAGATATTAACGAACTTGTCGGGCAAGCGGTGTTTCTGCAGAAGATAGCCCATCCTGAAATCGAGTATGAGTTCAAAGCCCCGGCGACAGCGTTGACCTGCGCCTGTGATGCGTCGCAGGTCAACCGTGTTCTCACCAATCTACTGCAGAACAGCGCCGATGCCATAGACGGGCGGGAAGGCGATGGTGAAAAACTGCCAAAGGGACGTATCGAGGTCAATATCGAGACGACAAATGACGAGATCATTGTCGAGATTACGGACAATGGCCGCGGCCTTCCCAAGGAAAACCGTAGCCGATTGACCGAGCCTTATGTTACCCATCGCGAGAAGGGAACGGGTCTGGGACTTGCGATCGTCAACAAGATTATGGAGGAACATGGTGGCAGTCTCGCCATGATGGATACGCAAACTGGAATCGGAGCAAAGGTCAGGATTGCTTTTCCAATGAGTGAACCGAGTTTGAAAACGGGGAATGACTAAAAATGTCTGCTGACATTCTTATTGTAGATGACGAAGCCGATATTCGGGAACTTGTGGCGGGGATTCTTGAAGACGAAGGATATGAGACACGTATGGCCGCGAACAGCGATCAGTGTCTTGCTGAAATCGCGCATCGGCGGCCAAGCCTGATGATTCTTGATATTTGGCTGCGAGGTAGCAAACTGGACGGGATTGAAATACTGCAGGCCGTAAAGAAAGATCAGCCTGACCTGCCGATCCTGATGATTTCAGGTCATGGCAATATCGAGACGGCTGTACAGGCTATTAAGCTGGGAGCCTATGACTTTATCGAGAAACCATTCAAGGCGGAGCGGCTCATCCAGCTTGTCGACAGGGTGCTGGAAGCAATTCGGCTGCGCCGGGAAGTCGCGGAGCTTAAAACCCGGGGAAGCGAGCTAACAAATGAGCTGATCTGTAGGTCCCATGTCATGATCCAGCTCCAGCAAACGATCGAAAAAGTCGCCCCGACCAACAGCCGCGTCCTCATTACGGGGCCGTCGGGTGCCGGCAAGGAAGTCGTTGCCCGCCTGATTCATAGTCGTTCCAACAGAAGCTCGGGTCCGTTCGTCGTATTGAATGCAGCGACACTGGCGCCGGAACGGCTTGAAATACAGCTGTTCGGTGTAGAGGAAGGGCGGATGAATTCCGTCAAAGGTGGTCGGCGCGGCCTGTTGGAGCAGGCCCATGGCGGCACGCTTTTCCTTGATGAAATTGCCGATATGCCGATGGAGACACAAGGCAAGATTCTCAGGGTGCTGGTCGATCAGTCCTTTCAGCGGGTCGGCGGAACCGAAAAGATCAAAGTGGACGCACGGATTATTTCCTCTTCAAGCCGTGACCTGAAAGAGGAAATGACCAGTGGCCGCCTGCGGGAGGATCTCTATCATCGACTCGGTGTGGTCCCGATTTTTGTGCCATCCCTGAAAGAACGACCGGAGGATATCGGGCCGCTCGCCCGTTATTTTGTCGAGAGATTTTCAAAAAGCTCCGGCCTGCCGCTACGCAAAGTCGGTGAGGATGCGATTGCCACCTTGCAGGCCTCGTCCTGGCCGGGCAATGTCCGCCAGCTGAAAAATGTTATCGAGCAGATCATGATACTGGCAACGGATGACAAGACCGCGCCGATCACGGCCAATATGGTGCCGGCGGATGCAGGTTCGGCTCATTCTATCATGACGGGACAGAATGAGAACACGGAAATAATGGCGTTGCCTTTGCGTGAAGCGCGGGAACGGTTTGAGAAAGAGTATCTTGAAGCCCAAATCAATCGCTTTGGCGGAAATATTTCGCGTACCGCGTCATTTGTTGGTATGGAGAGGTCAGCTCTGCATCGCAAGCTGAAAACACTTGGTGTTAGCAATGGCGAACGGAAAAGAGTCTCGGACTAGGGGGCAATAGCTTTCGGAACCGGCAGTATATGAGGGGAAATTTGAGGCGATGAAAGTTATCGTTTGTGGCGCAGGCCAGGTCGGCTCGAATATCGCGCGTCAGCTCGCCCAGGAAAGCAATGACGTAACGCTGATCGATCAGTCCGCCGAACTTGTGCGAAAATTTGGCGACGAGCTGGATGTCCGCACGATGGTTGGCCATGCGTCCTATCCCGATGCACTGGAGCGGGCAGGGGCGTATGACGCGGATATGATCATTGCCGTCACCTACAGCGATGAAGTCAATATGGTCGCCTGCCAAATTGCTCATTCGATTTTCGATATACCGAAGAAAATAGCGCGTATCCGGGCGCAGCAATATACAAATCCGTTATGGGCGCATTTGTTCAGTCGTGAAAACCTGCCCATTGATGTCATTATTTCGCCGGAAATTGAGGTTGCGCACGCGATAGAGCGGCGGCTCAAGGTTCCTGGCGCCTTTGATACGGTGTCATTCGGCGACGGGAAAGTTCAGGTAATTGGTGTCCGGCTGGATGAAAACTGTCCGATCGTTAATACGCCGCTCAAGCAGCTAACGGAGCTTTTCCCTGACCTTAACGTCGTGGTTGTCGCTATATATCGTGATGGGAAGATGATTGTTCCTGCCAGCGGGGATCAGATGTTTCCGGACGATGAAGTCTATTTCGCCGCAGACACCGATCATGTAGCCCGTGCCATGCCGTTGTTCGGTCATGAAGAGCAGGAGGCCCGCAGCATTGTCATTGTCGGCGGGGGAAATATCGGACTGCATCTTGCGAAGTATGTTGAGAAGAACATGCGGAACGTCTCGCTAAAGCTGATCGAGAATAACCGTGCCCGCGCGGAGAAAATTACCGAAGAACTGGACCGGACGGTCGTCCTTCATGGCAGTGCGATAGATCCGGAGCTTCTGCAGGAGGCCAACGCGGCGCGGGCCGAGACGATTGTGGCGCTGACCAATGATGACCAGGTGAATATCCTGTCGTCCCTGCTGGCAAAAGGGCAGGGCACGAAAACCGCTGTTACCCTCATCAATAATCCGGTTTTTGGCAATCTCGTCACATCGCTCGGCATCGAGGTAGTGGTTGATCCGCGGGCGACGACGGTGTCGGAAATCCTCCGTCATATCCGCCGCGGCCGTATCCGCGGTCTGCATTCATTCCGCGACGGCGCTGCAGAGGTAGTGGAAGGAGATGCGCTTGAAACCTCACTGCTGGTCGGGAAGCCACTTCGCGATATCAAGCTGCCGCCGGGAACCATCATCGGAGCCGTCATCAAGGGGAACAGAGTTGAAATACCGCGCGGTGAAACCGTTATACAGGAGGACGACCGGGTAATCATTCTCGGTCTTCAGGAATCCATTCACAAGGTTGAGGAAATGTTTTCCGTCGGCCTGGAATTTTTCTAAGACCGATGTTATTTGCACCTGTCTTTACCTTTCTGGGCTGGGCTCTGGGATTCCTGGCGGCTCTAATGCTGGTGCCGATGGCTTTCGCCCTGGCGCAGGGGCAGGCAGGGCTTGCCGCCAGCTTTGTCGTGTCGGCGATCGTGACACTGTTCTTCGGCGGCGGCATGGTTCTCGCCATGCGGCGGGAAATGACAATATTGGGGCGACGGGAGACTTTCTTCGCGGCGACCTTAATCTGGATCGTGCTTCCGGCGTTTGCCGCCTTGCCCTTCTATCTGAGCGATGCCATCCCCTCGGCGACCAATTCTTACTTTGAGGCCATATCCGGCTTCACTACAAACGGCGCGACTGTTATCGATGATCTTGATATTCAGACGCGGGCCATCCTGCTGTGGCGGAGCCTCATCCAATGGGCGGGCGGGTTTTCGATCATTGTCTTCCTTTCTGCCCTGGCGAGTGCCTTCAATCTACCGGGAAACAATCCTCTCACCCGGGCGCTCGCCAAGAGCAGCCGCCGTCAGGTCTCGCGTCGTTTTGGTTACGCAGTGCTCTCCCTGTTGAAGATATATGGCCTGCTGACGGCCATTTGCATTGTTGCGCTTTGGTTTTCCGGTATGTCGGCCTTTGATGCGCTGTGCTACGCCTTCAGTACCCTGTCGACCGGCGGGTTTGTGACGTCAAATACAGCCGGAACCGCGTTCGCCAGCCGTGGGATTGAAGTTGTACTGATGATTTTCATGGTGATCGGCGCCGTCAATTTCTCTCTCCACTGGTCATTCTTCAATGGCGATCGGCAATCCTATTTCAAGGACTCAGAATATCGCTATCTGCTGGTGGTGATCGTGCTGGGCAGCCTGTTTGTTTTCTTCCTGATGATGACCCAGACGGATATGAGCATTCCCGATACCTTGCGATATGCAGTTTTCAATACTGTCTCCGCCGTGACGACAACGGGGTATAACATGCCGCTTGTCTCCGGCAGCGGTCAGTATTATTGGCCGATCGGGGCGCTCCTTGTGATCCTGGTTCTAATCACCATTGGCGGTTCGACCGGCTCGACGGCTGGGGGAATCAAGCTCATGCGCCTCAGTATTCTAATGAAGGTGTCAAATTCGGAAATCAATCGTCTCAGTTTTCCAAGCAGCGTTTTTCCGCTGACATATGGTGATCAGCGTATCTCACGTGAGCAGATACTCTCCGCCTGGAGTTTTTTCGTTCTGTATTGTGGTACCCTTGTCGTGGTGACGCTGCTGCTCGCCTTCAATGGGCTCGATCTGCAGTCGTCGGTTTCTCTTGCGGTAACGAACCTCGCTAACGCGGGTTCAGCCGCCCAGCCCCTGATCACGGATGTGATTGTCGGTGAAGAGAATTTTATCAGCTACGGGGCCTTACCGAATTTTTCCAAATGGCTATTATGTGTCACTATGCTGGTGGGACGGCTGGAATTTTTTGCTGTGCTTTCCCTGCTCAACCCGGCCCTGTGGCGGCGTTAACGAAATAGGAAGAAGATGTCCAGAATTGCTTATGTAAACGGTCAGTATGTTCCGCACCGGACTGCCAGTGTTCATATTGAGGATCGCGGCTACCAGTTCGCCGACGGGGTCTATGAGGTGGTCACAATCTTCAATAACCGGATGATCGATGAAGAGGGGCATCTGGATCGTCTCTGGCGCAGTCTTGAAGAATTGAAGATGGATGCGCCGATGAAGCGCGCGCCGCTTAAAATGGTCATGCGCGAAGTGATCCGGCGCAACGGAATTGAAAACGGAATTATCTATTTGCAAGTGACGCGGGGTGTTGCCCCGCGCGATCATCCCTTCCCGAAGGATGTGGCCCCCGCACTGGTCATGACGGCAAAAAGACTGTCGATGGCAAAGGCGCAAAAAACGGCGGAGGCCGGCGTGAATGTCATTACCGTGCCGGATATCCGCTGGACCCGACGGGACATCAAATCGGTCTCCCTGTTGCCGAATGTACTGGCCAAGCAGGAAGCCAAGGAAAAGGGCGCGTATGAAGCGTTTCAGATTGATGAAGACGGCATGGTAACCGAGGGCAGTTCCACCAATGCCTGGATCGTTACGCAAGAGGGAAAGGTTGTTACCCGACCGACAAGTAATTCTATTCTGGCTGGTATCACGCGGGCATCGCTCCTGCGGGAGCTGAAAAAACATGATATTGAACTTGAGCTGCGAAGCTTCTCAAAAGAAGAACTGAATTCTGCACGCGAAGTGTTTCTGACCAGCAGCACGACTTATGTCATGCCTGTGGTAAAGGTAGATGATAAAATCATCGGAAATGGTCACCCGGGCATTGTTTCACAGCAACTCAGGGCTATTTACGAGAAATTCATGCAGGATATTTAACACAGTATTTTCGTAATTTTCAACTTTGACTGTGGTTTTTATGTCAAAGTCGTTATTTGTTGCAATTTAGGCGCGATAGTGCTTGTGTTTAGGGCGATAAATCCTTATGTCAGGGAAACTTTTTTGCCCTTTGTTTGCATAAGCCGTCAAATAGACCTTGATAGGATTATAAAAAGGCAAATCATTAGATTAATGACAGACGAGAGATAATTCGAGATGGCCGCTGAGAAGTCACAAAATGTACAGGATGTATTCCTGAACAAGGTACGCAAGGACAAGGTGCCAGTTACGGTATTTCTGGTTAATGGTGTAAAATTACAGGGTTCGATAAGCTGGTTTGATAACTTCAGCGTTCTGTTGCGCCGCGATGGACATGAGCAGCTTGTCTATAAGCACGCCATCTCGACGGTGATGCCCGCCGGACCTATTCAGCTTTTTGACCCGTCAGCCGAGAGCTGACCCTGACAAGGACCCTATGCTGCGCCTAAATTCCCCACATGGAAGTTAATTCAGAACGCGAGAACTTGCGTTCGGGGGAGGCGGCTCTGGTTCTGCACCCCTATATCAAGCGTTCAACCCAAACCAAGATTCGTGATCCGCAAAGTTGCCTCGAAGAAGCCGTCTCGCTCACGGCTGCCATTTCCCTTAATGTTGTTCATTCCGAGATTATCACTCTGAACAAGGCGCGGCCGGGCACATTGTTCGGAACCGGCAAGATTGACGAGCTGGGTGATTTCATCAAAAACTCGCATATTGATGTCGTGATCATCGACGGGCCGGTGACGCCCGTACAGCAACGCAACCTGGAGCGCCACTGGAAAGTCAAGATTGTCGACCGGACCGGATTGATTCTCGAAATCTTCGGGGAACGGGCGCAGACGAAGGAGGGCGCCCTGCAGGTTGAGCTTGCCCATCTCAGCTACCAGCGGACCCGTCTGGTGCGGTCATGGACCCATCTGGAACGACAGCGCGGCTCCCTGAGCTTTATTGGCGGTCCCGGTGAATCGCAGCTTGAAATCGACCGCCGGCTGATTGACGAGCGGATCACGAAAATCAAGCGGCAGCTTAGCTCGGTTGTCCAGACGCGGGAGCTGCACCGGGCGAAGCGCAAGAAGATACCTTACCCCATCGTTGCACTCGTCGGTTATACCAACGCCGGGAAATCGACCCTTTTCAATCGCATGACACAATCGGATGTCTTCGCGGAAGATCTTTTGTTTGCGACGCTTGACCCGACCATGCGGAAAATTACCCTACCGGGCGGGCAGCCGGTGATCCTCTCCGATACGGTCGGCTTTATTTCGGATTTGCCGACGGAGCTGGTCGCTGCCTTTCGCGCCACCCTGGAAGAGGTGCTGGAGGCGGACCTGATTGTTCACGTGCGCGACATTACCCATATCGACACGGGCGCGCAGCGGCAGGACGTGCTGGATGTTCTGAAGCGGCTCGGTGTCGATACGGATGACGAAGGCACTTATCTTGAAGTTTTGAACAAGATTGATGTGCTGGAACCTGAAGAGAAGGAAAAGCTCTATAACAGCACGGAGCGCGGGAAGGGGCAGGTTGCTATCTCGGCGATCACTGGGGAGGGCACGGAGACATTCCTCCGCCGGATAGAGGACTTGCTGACGGCCAGGCAGAAAGTATTGGAGCTTGAAATCCCGGCAGAGGACGGGGCAACGCTCTCCTGGATATACCGGAACGGGACCGTGCTGGAGCGAACCGATCAGGAAGACATAGTCCATATCGAGGCCAAATTCTCACCAGAGAACCTCGGGCGGCTCGAGAAAATTCTTAACAAAGATCTTTAACTATCTAATTTTATTTAGATTTATCTTCTTTTCGAATTTCGTTCCAGACGTCATCCATTTCCTCAAGAGAGCATTGGTCGAGGGATTTACCTCTAGAGGTGAGGCGTTGTTCCACCGTCTGGAAACGACGGGTGAATTTCCGGTTGGCGGATCGCAGGACAGTTTCGGGTTCCAGTTTCAGATGACGGCCCAGATTTGCCATCACGAACAACAGGTCGCCATATTCCTCGGCAATGCGTTCCTCGCTCCCGTCATTATCAATTTCGACGCGAAGTTCCGCCATTTCCTCCTCTATCTTCTCGAACACCGGTCGGATGGACGGCCAATCGAACCCGACCCGTCCGGCCCGGTTCTGTAGCTTGACTGCACGGGTGAGGGCGGGAAGGTTGCTCGCCACCCCATCAAGAGCGGACGGCGGAGTATCGGATGCTTCGCGTTTCAATACGCGCTCCCGTGCCTTCGTTTCCTCCCATGCGGTTGTCTGGGCTTCTGCCGTTGCGATGTCTTCATTGCCGAACACATGTGGATGGCGGCGGATCATTTTCTCCGAAATCGCCTTGATCACGTCGTTAAAATCGAAATCTCCAGCTTCCTTCGCCATCTGGGCATAGAAAACGACCTGAAACATCAAATCGCCGAGTTCGTCCTTCAGTTCCGCCATATCCCCCTTGGCGATGGCTTCCGCGACTTCGTAGGCTTCCTCGATGGTATGGGGGGCGATGGTCTCGAAATTCTGCTCAAGATCCCAGGGGCATCCGCCCTCTGGATTACGAAGCCGGGCCATGATATCCAGCAGTTGATCGATCGGGGCAGGGGTAACGGATTTGGTCATGTAACTTACTTTCGGGTACGAATTTCCGGCCAGGCCAGTTTACGGGATTTCCTTTCCCGCTGGCCATACGTATCATGAAAATACGACCCGAAAAACGAGAATGCCATGAATGACGGACAGGAACCAAAACCCAAAAAGCCGCGAAAACCGATCGAGCCGACGGAAAAATGGCTGCGGGATCAGGCGCTTCGGTACTTAAACCGCTTTCCGGCGACGCGTCGCAAGATGACTCGGCACCTGTTTGACAAGGCGATGCGCCATGCAGAGCATTTCGAGCTGTCCGAGACCGTCCTGAACGAACGCATCGCCGGGGTGATCGAGAAACTGGAGGCATCGGGCTTTATCAATGATACGGAGTTTGCCGCGAGCAAAGCGCGCGTGATGGCGCGGCAGGGGCGGTCGATAGCTCAGATTGGCGTGAAACTCCAGGAAATGGGGTTCGCGGAATCCGATCAGAGCCATGCGATTAAGGAACTCGGCACGGATACGACATTGCTTGACCGCAAGGCGGCGGCCCGGTTTGTGAAGCGACGCAGGTTTGGACCCTATAAGCCGGAAGAAACGCGAGAGGATCGCCGGGACAAGGAACTTACCTCGCTGGCACGTCAGGGCTTTTCCTATGATGTCGCAACCTCCGTCATAGATGCGGAGGACACGGAGAAGATTGAAGCGATCATTTTCGGAGACGATTAACTGGTTGGAACATCGAAGGCTCAATGGATAGGGAGGAGGATTTCGATGTATGATTCATATATCTAATTTTCGCATAATATATATTATGGAAAATATTGGATTATGAAATATCAAGCTTATAGCCGATATGGCTGGCCGAGAGGCCAACCCCCTCGTAGAAGCGGTGGGCATCAGGGCGGGATTTATCGGTGGTGAGCTGCAACAGTCGGCATTTGTTTGCACGAGCACGTTCTATTGCGTCCTTCATCAGAAGGTTTCCGATATTCTGGCCGCGCATGTCGCTGTCAACGCGGACGCCTTCGATTTGCGCGCGTGAAGATCCGCTGCGTGAAATGCCGTGGATCACCGTAAACTGATAGCAGCAAACAATGCGCTCGTTGATGATGCCAATAATATAGTCATTGCCCGGCTGGGTCTTCATGGCGTTGAAGGCATCCAGATAAACCTGCGGCAGCGGATCGCTCAGAACCTCTCGTGTGGATCCGAGCTGATCCTGAACGAGCAAGCGGACGATCTCGGGAAGATCTTCCTCGCGCGCTATCCTGAACTGCAGCCTGTCGTTCATTCAGGCCTCTATGACCATGCCGTCATAGGCCGGCTCGACGCCGTCGGGCAGTTCTTTCAGCAATGTCCGGTAATCGAGGTCGACATGCATATTCGTTAACACCGCGCGCCGCGGTTTAAGCCGGTCAATCCATTCGAGCGCGGTTTCCAGATTTACATGCGTCGGATGCGGTGTGTAGCGCATGGCATCGACGATCCAGGTATCAACGCCCTCGAGAATTTCAAAGCCACGGTCGTCGAGATTGACCAGATCATTGGAATAGCCGATGGGCCCCATGCGAAAGCCGAGACTGGTGATGCTGCCGTGATCCTGATCGAAGGGAAGAAAGTTAATATCGCCAATCGTAAACGGTCCGGTGATCAGATGTTCAGCTAAGATGGCAGGATAAGGATTCCCTTCAAGTTGCCGGAAACAATAATCAAATCTCCGCATCAATATGTCGAGGGTTTTCTTGTCACTCCAAACGTTAACGCGCTCGCGATTGCGGATAGCAAGGACGCGGAGTTCGTCTATTCCATGGCACTGATCGGCGTGTTCGTGGGTCCAGACGACGCCATCAACCCGGCTGACATCCGCATCCAGAAGCTGTTCGCGAATGTCCGGTGATGTATCGATCAGGACAGTCGTGTCCTTCTCTTTCACCAGAATAGAACAGCGCCGACGCCGGTTTTTTGGCTCCTCCGGATCGCAGGCGCCCCAGTCATTTCCAATGCGCGGAACTCCGCCGGAGGTGCCGCATCCGAGTATCGTCACTTCCATTAAAGTTTCCGCTCTATTTTATTGAAAAGGTTAAAGAAATTGTCGGTGGTGATGGTCGCCAGCTGATCCGGCTCAAGGCCTTTCAGTTTTGCCACCTGGGCGGCGGTATGGGCGACGAAGGATGGTTCATTCGTCTTGCCGCGTTTGGGCACAGGTGCGAGATAAGGGCTGTCCGTCTCGACCAGCAGCTTTTCCACGGGGATACGGCTGACATGATCGCGGAGCTCTTCCGACGCCTTGAAGGTCACGATCCCGGAAATGGAGATATAGAAACCAATTTCCATTGATTTCTCAGCGACCTCCCATCCTGAACTAAAGCAATGGATTACTCCGGTAAAAGGCCCCTTCCCGTACTCTTCATGTAAAATCTTAACGGTATCATCGTCTGCGTCGCGGGTATGCACGATCAGTGGCAGTCCGGTTTCCCGCGCGGCCTCGATATGAAGACGAAAGGATTTCTGCTGCAACTCGCGCGGCGCATGCTCATAAAAATAATCAAGGCCGGTTTCGCCAATGCCGACGACCTTGGGATGCGCGGCCAATTCGATGAGCTTTGCCGCCGTTACTTCATCGCCCTCACTTTCCGCTTCATGCGGATGAACACCGACGGAGCAATGAATATCGTCATACTGCTCCGCGATCGCCCGGACAGCGTCAAACTCGCGGAGTTTTGTCCCGATGGTCAGCATATGTCCGACGCCGACCGCCCTCGCCCGCGCGACCACGTCGTCAAGCTCGCTGGAAAGCTGTTCAAAATTCAAATGGCAATGGCTATCGACTAACATCTGTCTTTCCGAATTATTGTGGCGGCTTACCTGCCCATGCGTTCTACATTCAAAAACAGGTTGAGGACAACCTGTTTACGATCAAGGTTGATGACGTCTGCCCTTTTTATCAGGTCATTCCCGCTTTCCCAAATTTCAACCCAGTCAGCGGGCGAATGCCGGGAAACCATTTTTTTCATGATGTCCGCTTCTCCGGGAACCAGATTGCCGTCACTGAAATTATCGCTGGCGGCGCGGACCAGACGGGTCAGCCACCAGGGGTAAAGCTCGCAGATTGTGCGATAGCCTGCCTCCCCGTCCTTCAGGCCGCTCTTGTCCGCAAGTGTATGCAGTTTCTCGGCGTTGAGCACCGGATAGTTCCTGAAGATATCGAGGATATCGGCGAAAATTTCAAGGCCGCCCGCCTCCAGCAGCCTGAGCGCCATGCCAGGGCTTCCCTCCGCCAGCGTCAGGAGCATGTCCAGCTGGTCAGGGGAAATCGTCTCGCTGTAGGGCGCGAGAAACCGTCGCATGTCATCATCGCTGAGCGGTCGTAGCGCCAGTTGACGACAGCGTGAGCGGATTGTCGGCAGCAGACTTGCCGGTGTATGGGAGAGCAAGAGGAAAAGCGTTTTCTTCGGCGGTTCTTCGAGTATTTTCAGGATCGCATTGGCGGCGTTCTGGTTCATTTCATCGACCGGATCGACGATAACGATGCGCCAGCTTCCTTCAGAGGCGGTCAACTGGAAAAACTGGTTGAGGGCACGAACATCATCGACGCGGATAACGCTGAAAAACTTTTTGTTTTTTACGTCATATTGCCGCCTGAGTACCGCGAGGCCCGGATGTGATCCGGCGCGGATCAGCGCGAGTGCCGGATCGCCCTCGGGAACATCAAGGCTGTCCGGCGGTCCGAACAGGCCACCGCCCCCCTCTCCCTGCTGGCTCAGCAGAAATTTGGCCGCGCGGTAGGCGAAACTTGCCTTGCCGACGCCTTTTGCTCCCGTAATGAGCCAGGCATGATGAAACCGGCCACTTAGATAGTTTTCAAGGAAGCGCTTTTCCGCCGCATCATGGCCGATGAGCTCCATGCGGTCCTGCGGATGCGGATATCCCTCCAGCTTGTCAGAGACCGGTAAATCCGTCATGGCAACAGGCGCGCGGCGACTGTCTCGCGCAGCTCCTTCTGGATGGCATCGACAGACCGGGTCGCGTCGATCAGGACGCAGCGGTCCGGATTTTTCCGGGCGATATCGAGAAAGCCGTCCCGCAGGCGTTCGTGAAAGGACAGGGTCATTTTCTCGAAGCGGTCTTCGTCATGGGTGCGGCCCATGGTGCGCTTCAGCCCCTCCTCCGCCGGAATATCGAAGATGAAGGTAAGGTCCGGCGCGAAACTGCCGACGGCGAAGTCGTGGATTCGCTGTACAGCCTCTTCGCCTAGCTGATTGCCATACCCCTGATAGGCCATGGTTGAATCGGCGAAGCGATCGGAGATAACCCAGCGGTCTTCGTCGAGTGCTGGCCAGATCGTCAGTCGGAGGTGGTTCCTGCGGGAGGCATAGAAAAGCAAAGTCTCGCCGATAGCATCCCAGCGATCCGGATCCCCGGTCAGGATCAGTTCACGAATTTCATCTGCGCCCGGTGCGCCTCCGGGCTCCCGTGTCAGCAAAGTCTCTATGGACTGGGCCTCAAGGAACTCGGCAAGAAGACGGCTTTGCGTGGATTTCCCACTGCCATCGCCCCCTTCCAGCGTAATGAACTTTCCGCCTTTGCGCTTCGCGCACTGCATCGGAGCCACTGCCGCCCTAATTGGCGGAAGGACCGAAGACGAGATACTCGACTGCGGAGGTTAGGCGCTTGAACGTGCCGGGGCGAGAGATATCCTCCATCGCGACCAAGGGCACGGCAATGGTCTCGATTTCGGGGCCGGAAACCACGAGCTGCGCCACCGGCGTTCCCTTGATTATTGGAGCCGGGATGGGTTCGTTATAGACGACCTTGACGGTCATGGACTTGCGGGCCTGACGGGACAGGGTGACGGTGAGATCGGATTCCACGGTCAGCGGCACCACATCCTTGTCGCCGAGCCAGACCCGGGCGTTATCGACAATGTCACCGGACTTGAAAAGCGCATAGTTGTTAAACTCGCGAAAGGCCCATTCCATCAACCGCTCGGATTCGCGGCTTCTCTCCTTCGCATTTTCAAGGCCGTTGACGACGAGGATAATGCGTCGCCCGTCCCGCTCCGACGAACCGACAAGGCCATAGCCGGATTCTTCGGTATGTCCTGTTTTAAGGCCGTCCGCGCCATTGTCTTTATAGAGAAGCGGGTTCCGGTTGCCCTGCTTGATATCGCTGAAGGTGAAATCCTTCTCGGCAAAGATGGTATAATATTCCGGAAAGTCCTGAATGATATGCTTTGCCAGGAGGGCAAGTTCCCGCGCTGTCATCTTGTGGTTCGGATCGGGCCAGCCGGTGGCGTTCCTGAAGGTGCTTTTCTCAAGTCCGAGTTCCCGAGCCCGCGAGGTCATCGCCTCGGCAAACCCCTCTTCCGATCCGCCAAGCCCTTCGGCCACCACGATACAGGCGTCATTGCCGGACTGGACAATAATGCCGCGCAGCAAATCTCCGATGCTGACGCGGGTATCGACTTCGACAAACATCTTGGAGCCGCCCTTTTTCCAGGCCTTCTCGCTGACCGGCAGGGTGTCTTCCATATTGAGCGTGCCGTCCTTCAGCCACTCGAACACCATGGTAATGGTCATCAACTTGCTCATGGAGGCTGGAGACATAAGCTGGTCGGCATTCTTCTCCAGCAGAACGGCACCCGTATTCATATCGAAGATAAACGCTTCCCGGGCCGCGGTTTCAATTGGGTCCGCAGCGGCAGTCCCTGCAATCAAGAACAGCGAAAGGAAAAGGGCGGAAAAAAATCGGAAGGAGGAGGTCCAGAAATTCATGGCGGTCGGGCTTTCAGTCATTCTCTTTTCAGGTTTCTCGCAGTAAATTCGAGTTATCGGGTGATTTCTATCATTAATGCGTGTTTTTGGCCAGTTTAAGGCTTGCCTACTCGATCACAATCCGAGCTTCCGTATGACCATTATTGATCAGGTCCGCCAGCAGCTGGTCCGCCTTATCAATATCCGGTACCGGACCGACCCGCACGCGATAGAAATCCTGTCCGTTGACCAGAACCTGACTGACTTTCGTCGGGCCGAGTGACGACAGACGTGCACTCAGGATATTGGCGTTATTGAAATCAACGAAAGCGCCGGCCTGTATGAAAATATCACTCTGAGTAATCGGCTGAACGCTGACAGTCGGGGTTGGTGCGCTATAGGCGGACGCCGATGTTACCTGCGTTTCGGCAACGGCGGCGGCCGGTGCTGGCAAGGCTTCAATTTTAGGTGCTGGCGCCTGCTTAACGCCAGCGGGCGGCGCCAGGGTATCGGCAACGACGGTAGCCTGCGGTGCAGCGGCAACATTATTCTTTTCCGTCAAGGGAGTTTTGGGTTTGGCGATAATGGTCTGATCCCCATTTCCACCGTTAATCACCTGCACTCGGACTTTTGCCGTTCCCTTCTTGACGATGCCCAGCATTTGCGCAGAACGATAGGAAAGGTCAATAATGCGGGAATGCGCGAAGGGGCCACGGTCATTCACCGTCACGATGATTGACCGGCCATTTTCAAGATTGGTCACCCGCACATCGGTTGGCAGGGGCAATGTCTTGTGCGCCGCCGTCAGCTTATGCATGTCATACACGGCGCCGTTCGCCGTGCGGCGGCCGTGAAACGGCTCCCCATACCAGGAAGCAATCCCCGTCTCGTCATAGGCATTGTCGACTTTCGGGTAGTACCAGATGCCGTCCACCTGATAAGGATTGCCGAGTTTCGGAGTGCCACGATCCACATCGTTTGGTCCGACGGCGGCGGTGTCTTTTCCCGCGGCATGGTATTTCTTCGCGCCATAACTGAGCAGACTGACCTCGGAGCAGCCCGCCAGCAGCAGGGCGGTGGTGACGAGGACAATCAGTCCGGACTGTTGGTTCAATTTCGCCATATTACTTATACCTTTTACGCTACGCACTTCATCTCTCTTACCCATCCCCGATCAGGTCGGCAAGATGGCCGACGGACATTGCAAAATAGGTGGACCGGTTCCATTTAAGGATGGTTCGGTAATTGTTATAGACCAGAAATGTCTGCCCGTTGCCGCCCTTCGGCTGGACCAGCGATCCAACCAGCTGGCGCGAGGGTAAGGCGGATCCGTCGATTTTACGAACGCCAAGGGCTTCCCATTCCGCCATCGGTTTGGCGATTTTAAGGTCGATCAGGGACAGGTCGAAATTCTTGGGCAAAGTGACCTCCCTGCCCCACGTCTGGTCGCCCTGCCAGCCGGATTTCGACAGATAGTTCGCAGCAGAGGCAAAAACGTCAGCCTTGGTTGTCCAGATATCACGGCGGCCATCTTCATCATAATCAATGGCGAAATTGACGAAGCTTGACGGCATGAACTGCGATTGTCCCATCGCACCGGCCCAGGAACCCTTCATATCGGCAAGTGCGATATGGTTGTCATCAAGGATCTTGAGGGCGAGCAACAGCTCCTTTCGAAAATATTCCGCCCGGCGATTGTCATAGGCAAGCGTGGTGAGTGCGTCAATGACGCTGAACCCGCCGGTATATTTACCGTAACGTGTCTCCACCCCCCACAGTGCAACGATGAAACGTGGCTGCACCCCGAACTCCCGCCCGACTTCTTCCAGTATGGCGCGGTTTTGGTTGAGCATGGCCTTGCCCGAGTCAACGAGCGACTGCGGCAGGCGCTGTGCCATATATTCCTGGAATGTCTGGACGGTCTCGGGTTGTTTGCGGTCTAGTTTGACGACTTTTTCAATGAGTTTCACGTCCGCGAAGGCGCTGTCGAGGATGGCCTGGCTGATCCCGCCTTCCCGCGCTTCTGTTTTCAGCTTAGTCAGCCACTGATCGAATGGCTCCTTCGCGGCGAACCCCGGTGTTGCGATAGCCGTCAAAAAAATGCCGAACAGGGTGAAGAGAATAAAACGCGCAGGTTTCTTGGCCATTGGTACTCCATTTTACTGATCCACCCTTTTTGCCACAAACCCCGCGGATTCGCAACGCTTTCAGACATAAAAGTCTTGATTTTCGACGGCGGCCATGCCCGGCGACAGAATTATCGATTTCCCTATCAAACATATTGACAGGCCAGAGCGGGAACTTTAAACGATCAGGACCGTTTGCGGCCTTGAATTGCGTCTTGCCGATGCCATTTTGAAAGCGCCGCCCCGCGGAGGGTTGGCAGAGCGGTTGAATGCACTGGTCTTGAAAACCAGCAAGGGTGCAAGCCCTTCCGGGGTTCGAATCCCCGACCCTCCGCCATTTGCTTTAAAATCAATGCATTAGATACCTAGTTTTGATGGTGGCACATTGAAGTGAGCCATTTATCCATGCATATATCTACCTACCTGATGCTTTCCAGACACAACGTCTTCTATTTCCGTTGGCCTATTCCTAAGGCCCTCCATCCTTACAATAAATGCACGCATATTAGAGTGTCTCTGGATACGAGAGATAATCGCCTTGCCATGCAATTGTCACGGTGGTTATCATACTGGGCTGATGAATTGCTGAGTAGCGTTGCCAATAAAAATATGAAATATCACGAAATAAGAACCCTGCTTAAGTCGCATTTCGCAAGCCTCCTAGAGCAACGGAAGTCGTCTATGGCTGATAAAGGACGCCTGAGCGGGCTCGAGCTAAACGTCCTAAGATCGAGTATTTTAACATCCGACGCACCAGAAATATTCAACCATACGGCTAACGACGAAAAGCCGCCTGTGGACCGTCTGATCGCCCTGTATGGGCTTCCCGTCTCTCAAGGCAGTGATACCTATAAAACTATGGAAACGGAGTTCAGGAGCTCTTACAAAGCTTATTGCCAACATGTTCTTGACTATGACAAGTCGATGGAAGAATACGACCTCTCAAGCCCTGCTGAGCCTTCCCGCCCACCATCCTCAAGCGAAGGTATGGACACCCCTCTCAGTGAGCTTGTCAGGCGGTTTGTGGAAGAGAGAATAAGGGGCGGCAATTGGACAAAAAAGTCAGAGAAGGAATATCGGGCAATCTTTAGTTTACTGCTTGCCATTTTGGGTGCTGACATCGCCTGTAGTTCTATTACATCCAAGAGTGCCCAGAAGGTGAAGAGCACTTTGCAGCAGGTGCCCAAGAACATTAATTCTAACCCCAAAACAAGGGGGCTTAAGTTTGAAGATGCTATCACGGTTGTGGGTGTAGAACGGATGCATGTGAAAACAATTAATAAACATCTCAATGCATGCCACGGCTTATTCAAGTGGGCTGAAAAGAACGGGTATGTCTCTAAGAACGTATTTACCGGCCTTACCATCAAGCTCAAGAAATCAGGTGATGGGGAACGGACAGCATTCTCTAAGGATCAGATTGGCAAGATACTCAGTGCGATCCTGAAAGATGAAACCAGCGCAATTAAGAAAGAATATCAAAGATGGGGACCCCTCATTGCTATCTATTCAGGGGCACGCCTCAACGAGATTGCACAGTTGCAACTTGGTGATGTCAGACAAGTAGACGGTTTATGGTGCTTTGACATTAATGAGAAAGCTGATGGGGTAAGGCTCAAGACTTCCTCTGCAACACGCCTAATCCCCATCCATTCTGAGTTGCTTGAACTCGGCTTCTTAGAGCATGCCGAAAGGTTAAAGAAGTCAGGTAAGCAAAGGTTGCTGCATGAGCTATCCCTTAGTCAGGGAACCGGGTACGGGCGAAATCTAAGCCGATGGTTTAATGGTCCGTTCTTGAAGGCTGTGGGCATGAGTGGCCAAGGTTTGGTGTTTCATAGCTTTCGCCACACGATGGTCACGAACTTGCTTCAATCCGGCGTCGCTGAACCTCTCGTTAAAGCTATCGTAGGGCACGCTCAAGAAGGCGTAACGCAACAAGTATATTTTGGTGATGGATATACGGTTGCTCAAAAGAAAGAAGCAATAGAACGTTTGAGCTTTGGTTTAGAAAATGAGGGTTTAAAATGACACTAGAAGAAATATTAGTGTTATTTGTAGTAACAATTGCAGACATACCAACTATCATAACAGTGGTCGTAATTTTTTGCTTCCGAAACCTGCTGATTTCACTAGCCGTGCCAGTAGTGGTCACAATCCTATTCACACTAATTCAGAACGGGCACTACGATACTGAACAGTTAACTATAATTAGGCTGGCCGGTCAGCTGCTTGTCGCTGCGGCTACCATGAGAGCTGTTGTGATTTGGATGTCGCCAACTGACTGGTTCGAAAAACGCGTTCGTTTCCTTTTGTACTCAATTGCAGGAATAAAAGAAGCAAGCTGGATTTGGAAAGTTCGTCGAAACAGTTTTCTCGAAGAGTTTCGGGGCCTCTGGAAGCCCATATTCTATGGCTCCGGCGGGATTGGGATAATTATAGGATTGTCGGTATTTCTGTTTATCCTAATATTTAAAGATACAGATGAACAATGGAATGTTTATTTTCTTGGGGTTGGCTCGGCGCTGGCTATTTTTGTCGGTATATTCGGTGGGATATCTTCAATGTTTTTCGTGTTTCTCGAGGTTCCGATAGTAGTCGCTGAAGAAGTCGGATGTTTCATCTATTCCATATATAAGGCTCTAGTTAATGGCGGTGCAAACAAGCTAAAAAATAGAGCTACAGCAGGTATAACTGCAATTAAAGACGATAGCACCAGCTTTGCTGTCTGGGCAAAAAAGGGGTTTGAAGATGAGACTAGCCGAACTCATAAACAGAACGATGGAATAGATTTCGTGGAGTACAAAAAAAGGTACTTTGAAGAAGTTAAGCGACAAGACCCTGACAGCGTGGTTGAAGGAATGCACTGGTTGGAGTTCGCAGATGAAGAAGGTACGAAGAGGGCTTACGGCGATGGTGTGGACCCTAAGAAACTGGCTGAAATAGTCCTAAGTAGCACCAAAATTAAGGATATAAACGGATGATTAAGGACGAGCAGCTAAGAGAAGAAGCTATGGCTGCGGCTAACTATGATGACCAGTCACGTAAAATAAATCAACCGTCTCGATCTATCTTTTGGTCGCGTGATATTGCGTCACCTTTATTTGAGATAGTTCTCCAAAATATATGTAATGAGATTGAGGGCAAAGAGGAACGCTCCAAAAAACGTTCTATAAGAGCGCATCATGGTTTTACTCGCATGGTAAAGGCTCTGGTGCTTGACCTATATGTAGCCCGAAAGTCAAATAAGCGAATGCAGCTTGGGTTGCCGTTAAACAAGAATGAGTACAGCCCTACTAACAACTACCACAGGATGGTCAGTTTTTATCAGTCAGTGGCTCTTTCCTATATGGATGTCCAGTCAGCCTATAAAGGACTAGAAGCCTGCGGATATTTAAGAACAGAAAAGAAAGGGCATTTCGACAAGGAGAAGGGTAAAGGTAAGCGGACCCGCATTAGAGCAACTCAGAAACTGATGTCGGCACTGGAAGAGCAGGCCCATATTACTCTGTGGCAGATACGGCAATTAGAAGGGTGCAACAATATTGTTCTCAAGGATGAAAATAAAGATATCATTCCTTACGAGCATAATAGTCAAACAACGAAAATGTCGGAAAATTTAGAACGTATCAATAGGCACCTATCAACTTTTTGGATTGATTTATATTTGAAAGATACAGAGTTTGAAGCCTTGAGACGGCACGTTTGGAACAGGCATTTGGAAGATGAAGAAGCCCTGCCGTCAATAGATGTTAGTGCGCGTACGCTGAGACGGATCTTTAACAATAGCAGTTGGAACGAAGGTGGCCGTTTTTATGGCGCATGGTGGCTAGGAATTCCCAAAGAATACAGGAAATACATTCATATCAATGGTAAGCAAACAGTAGAACTCGATTACTCAGGAATGCATCCGGCTTTGGTGTATGCAGAGGTTGGCGTTACCCCTCCCCTAGATCCATATGATATGGGTTTGGAAAATGTTGTCCGTGATGTTAAGAAAGTTGCCTTTAATTCGCTGGTGAATGCTTCTAACAAGAATATCAAACAGCACAGCGACTTTAACGAGATGGACGCCGGTTGCTCATGGCAAGAACTATTGGAAGCTATCATAGATGCGCACTCTCCTATTAGGGAGTATTTTGGCTCCGGGTTTGGTTTGCAATTACAGAAAAAGGACGCTGATATAGCAGAAAAAGTCATGCTTAGATTTGCTGACATGCAATATGCGTGTCTACCAGTGCATGATAGCTTTCTTGTGCACCATGCTTTAGCTGACGAGCTTAGGGAATATATGGAACACTACTATATGGAGGTTGCCGGAGCTATGGCCAAGGTAGACGGCAAGTCGATCCTCACCTATGACGCACCTGTAGAGCATAAATTTGTAGATATGGGCAATGTTGAGGAAATGTTATCTGGAGGTGAATATAGAGAATATACAAATAGGCAATATCAGTGGTATTCATATATAGACAACATGAACATTACATAGATTTTGGTAATAATACTTACAAATTATACTTGAATGAACTTACAGATAGCTATTAATATAAGTAATATTATTCTATGCCATATATTCATTAGTAATTTATTATATACCATATATTTCCCACTCGTTACTAAGTCGATTAAGAAATAAATTTCATAAAATCAATAGCTTATATTTATCGATTGCAGACAAAACAGATACGCTGCTGTTGTCAGACTGCAAGGATGAGCCTCCCTCCATAGGGGATGGTTATTATGTCTGGGCGCAATAGAAGGTCAGCAGCTTTTCTCATTTTTGCAGCGGGCCAAGATAAGGTTGGTATTTTCCTTGATATGCCCTGCTCACAACGAAGCACATTGATTCAATCAGATATGGATTCCTAGAGTGCCATCTATCGTACCCTATCGGATATTCTACAATAATCTCGCCGACTGAAGTCGTGCGGGCTAAGAGGTGGTCGCGGAAAATCGGACCAGTTGCTAAGATGAATCGCCCTTAAGAAGA